>NZ_CP104208.1:0-1315694 GCF_026230175.1 Desulfovibrio mangrovi | reverse complement strand
TCGGTTCATCCAGCACCACAATGTCCGTATCCATCGCCAGTACGGAGGCTATGGCCAAGCGTTTGCGCTCGCTCAGCCCCAGATCGTAGGGATTATAGCGCTCCATGCCGGTAAGTCCCATTGCATGGAGCGATGTTTCTACCAGCCGCTGTACCTGCTCTTTCTGATAGCCAAGGTTGCGTGGTCCTAAAGCCACCTCGTCCTGCACGGTGCTCTTACATATCTGGTCATCCGGATTCTGGAACAGCAGGGCAACGTGTTGCGCAACCTGCGCCACTCTGCGTTGTGAGGTGGGGGTGCCATTCACATGGACCGTGCCGCGCAAGGGCTTGAGCAGGCCGTTGAAGTGCCGGACAAGTGTGCTTTTGCCGGAGCCGTTGTGTCCCAGTAAAGCCCATGCTTCCCCAGCGGCTCCTTGCGGCGTGTTGCCTATGCTGAGGGTGATGTCCGTAAGCACTTCCGGTCCGGTTTCGTAGCTGAAGCATACCTTTTCCATGAAAATGCCCCTTGTGTCGCCAGCAGGGCGGGGAGGAAAGCTTTCTTCCGCAAGCATCAGATCAGGCACCAGAGTAGGCGGCTGGGCAGCCGTTTGGCGGAGGTGCTTCAGTCCGGCCAGCGTCTGTTCAAGCGTGATGGCCGGAGCAGGCTCTGTGGCGTCTGCGGCTGCGGGGACTCCCCATATTCCGTGTTGTTGGGCCAGCCGGGATATTTGGGTATATCGTGGAACCCCCAATCCAGTGGAGAGGAGACGCTGAGAGGTGAGAACCTCGCGCGGCGTGCCATCCAGCTCCAGTTTTCCTTCGTGCAGGACGAGGATTCTGTCGGCGTGGGCGGCTAAGCTGCAGGGGCGCTGGTTTGTCAGTATGACAATGCGTCCTGTGTCGCAAAGCTGGCGCAGCAGGTCCAGCATGGCCAGTTCTCCGGCGGGGTCAAGAAATGTTGTGGGTTCGTCGAGCACCAGAATGGGGCTGTCTCCCGCTATGGCCGCCGCAAGCATCAGCCGTTGCAGTTGGCCGCCGGATAGATGGTGGGGCGAATGGTCAGCCAGCGCTTCAAGTCCTGTCATGCAAAGGGCGGCGTTGATTCGCTGCAGCATTTCGGAGCGTTCAATTCCCTGATTCTCCAAGCCGAAAGCGACTTCCTCCCGTACGGTGAACCGCATGCCGGAGAGTTGTTGATCGGGTTTTTGCATCACGAAGGCGATGCGGGCGGACAGATCGGGCATATTCATGCTGGTTGTATCGATTCCGCAAATGCGCACTGCTCCCTGCATGGAACCCCTGACCAGATGGGGGATGACTCCGGCAAGCGCGTGGCAGAGGGTGGATTTTCCCGCGTTGTTGCGCCCGGCAAGCCCGACGAATTCACCGGCACGTATGCGCAGTGTAATCCCGCTCAGCGAGGGCGCAGAGACTCCGGCATACGTAAAGTTGAGATCGTCGATCTCTATGGCGTCTCTGAGAGGCTCGGAGGAGGGCAGGGGAGCGAGTATGGGCTTTCGTGTCATGGGTGTCTGTCTTTCAGGGGAACGCCGTATAGCTGATCGCATTGGCGCGAGTACGGATTGCTGGGCTGCTCGCTATATGAAGTCTTCGAGGTAGTGTTTGGTCAGGGCATAAAGAATGAGACCTGTGGATGTGACGAGCATGAGCCGTCGGGCAAGACGCTCCTGCGAAGAGTCTTGTACTTCGCGCAGGCTTGTTCTGAGGGTGGTACTGCTGAAGCCTCGTAGTTCAAGAGCTATGGCCCGTTGTTCAACTTCTGCAAAGGCACCGAGCACGAGCGGGGTGACCAGCGGAGCCAAGGCGCGAATCCGGCTTGTAATGCCCGCCTCCGAATCCAGCCCCCGTGCGCGCTGGGCAGCCTGAATGGTTGCCGTGCGGGCGCGCATTGCCGGAAGCATGAGCAGGGGGCTGCCCAAGAGGTATGAAACGAAGGGCGGCCAGCCAGCTTGCGTGAGCGCTGTTATGTAGCCGGCGGGGTGCGTGGTGTATACGAACAGCAGTGAGGCGGTCAGAATGGCGGCCAGCTGCAGCAGGATGGTTGCGGCGAAATGCAGACCTTCCGCATACAGCGTAACGGTAAACACTGTGCAGACAGGCGTGTGATTATGCGGAAACAGAAGGCCGTGTATGGGGAGCATGAATATGGAAAGCGGGAGCAGTGTGCGCCAGCTCAGCTTCCAGAGCGGTAAAAGCACTCTGCAATGCGCGGCCAGAATAATGTTCAGTGTCAGTATGGCTGCATCCGGAATCCATCCTCCGGGAGCGCAATACACCACCACCCCAGTCAGCAGGATGTAGGCCAGTTTGCTGAAGGGGTGGCGGGAATGCAGCCAAGAAGTGCCCTCGACATAGAGGGTGAGTCTGGCAGGTTGCAAGTTTGTGTCTCTCCGTGTCGTCTAGCCAGCCACGGGGCAGGGGGTGAAGCGAGCTTGCAATCTTGCGGGCAGGGCCTTGATAATGCCGCATACCAGAACGGCAGTGACGACCTTGTCGACAATGTTCGAGGTGAACACGGTAACGACAACGGAGCCGAACAGATCCTTGCCCAGCGCGAGCATGTAGGCGGTGACAAAGTCCGCGCCGCTACCGGTGATGCCGCCGAACATGTACAGGCGGATCGGCACGGCGACAACGGCATTGAATACAGTGATGATAATACCGGCGATAATGGCCAGCCACCAGTGGCGGAACAGGTTGTAGCGGGCCGTGTAACCGGCGGCTATGCCGATAACCATGGCTACGGGGGCAAAAGCTGCGGCAACGGGAGAGGTGAACATGCCCCAGATGAGGTTGGTGAGCAGGCCCGCCAGACCGCCAGCCCAAGGACCGGCAAGCACGCCCACAAGCACTGTTCCTATGGAGTCAAGAAAGACGGGCAGCTTGAGAAGTGAAACAAGTTGCCCGACAACAATATTCAATACGATAGCAACAGCAATAAGAACCCACGTAAATGTATAAAAATCCTGTTTTACCCGTTCAAAAAAGCTCATGCCACTTACTCCTTGACTATAGTTTGTATATCCAGTTCTGGAAACCCTGTCTGTGTATCCATTGTGCGCAGAAAGCGCATGTCAGGAAGGATGCCGATCACTATTTCGGCAGTGGTGTATACAGCGCTTCCTGCAAGCAGGTGCGCTCCGATTGTTTTGCCTTGGCCGTCGGCAATGGCGATATGCAAATGGGAGCCGTGTCGGGAGAGTGTGCCAGTTAATGATACTATTTCAAAATGCCCATGCAGCTCTGTTGCTTCATTGCAGTTTGCCAACCTCAGGCATGCCTTGGTCAGGCTTCCTGCACATGTGAGAATGCAGGCCGCTTCGTATTCTTGCAGTTCGGCAATGCTTTCAAGTTCAGCAAGAATGTCCTGTCCGGGGTGAAGCCGTATGGCGATGGGTATCATTCAACAATTCCTTGAATGGGAAGGCTTGTGTATTGCGTGCTGTTGTGATTGCCAGCAATTGTGTTTGGTCTTGTAATGTTCATTATGGCAGTAACATAGAGTAGTGCCATCATTGATATGTACTGTTCTGGATAGGTGTTGTCCAATTGAATGGATCAATGTCTTTTGTATTTTGCTATAGGCTCAGACTATTGATTTGGGGTAAACGCAGTGTGGTGGGGCTGGGAAAGGTGTAGGTAGCTGGTGGGGGATGTTGGTTCTTTTTAAAGAAATGAAGAAGCCCCGCCTGATTCGGCGGGGCTTTTGTTATAATTTGTTATGGCGAGGCGTGAAGGCCCTGATAAGAGAGCGTTCTAGCCCCTCGGCAAGGTTGATTTGAATGTTGCCAAATCGCTCGATCGTCAGGGTGTTGTTGTCGATTATGCCGTATCCAAGCTGTTCGCTCGTGACGTGGAGAAGATGAATATCCCACTGTGACGGGGATTTCTTGATCTCTTGGTTGATGCCGTAGTTTGTGGTTGTGCCGCCTTTGCCCTCTTTGGGGTTACGGTATCCGCTTAGGCGGCTTTTTAGGTCTCTGACGGTTTTCCCAATGTACTGCACCTCGTTGCTGCAGGTGAAAGCGTATATTACATTTGTAAGCTTGAGGTCGTCAGTAGATAATATGTTGAATTTGATCTTTTGGGTGTGGCTTTCAATGCTCCAGTAGCCAGCATGGCGGAATCCGAATTGGGTAAGTTGGTGGAGTTGGGACATTGATGGTTCTCCTGTTTGCTTCGTGATGGGAGCACGTTAGCCTAATCTCTAATGCTGGGCTATAATGTGTGTCGCCTATCTGGATGATCTGCCGCCCGAGAATCTGCGTGCCACGCCCAGGGGTGGGTAGGGAGGTGTTTCTGGGGGGGGAAGAGAAGAAGCTGAAGAAATGAATGTCAAATCAGGATGTTGTCAGCTGTGGCCTGGTTTGCTTCGGTTGGCACAACTTTGCAGTTTTTACTAAATCGAACCACAAATCGAACCACGAACCATAAAACCGAACCGCAGGGCATAAAAAAAGAGCTACTTGGCTGTGTGCTAAGTAGCTCAAATTATTTCTGAATGGCGGAGAGGGTGGGATTCGAACCCACGTAGAGGCTATTAACCCCTAACTCGATTTCGAGTCGAGCGCGTTACGGCCGGACTTCGCTACCTCTCCGTATGGTCCTTCGGTTTGGCGTAATGAATGCGCTGTCACCAAAAGGGACTTGGTTTCTAAGATATTTTACGTCCACACGCAAGCGGAAAAGTGTGGTGAGACGACAGCTCTTACGACACAGCGTTGGTCCGGGGCGTGTGTAGAGGGGCGGAAAGGAGTGTTCATTGTCCATGCCCGATGGGGGCCTGCTGTTTGTGAGCGGTGGTGCTTGTCTCTTTCTCATCTTCGTATGTCGTTCCCTCTGTTGCAATATAGGCCTTTCAGCAAGGTCTTATGTGGGCGTATCTGCACTATGCAAAACATATTGAAAAAAGACCCGGGTGGGGTATGTTGAAGGTGGTGCAATTCTATCATTCTTCAATATGCAACCCGTGCTTCGCGCAGGCGAAGATGCAGGAGATATCATATGGCTACTGTAACAAAAATATCCCCCAAGGCTGCGTACGATATGGTTCAGCAGGGCAAGGCCGTGCTGGTTGATGTGAGGACTACAGGCGAGGCGGTTGCCGAACGGCTGCCGGATTCCGTGTACCTTCCCTTTGACATAGTGAGCCGCGAGCGCGTGGAAGGGCTTGGCGGGGCGGGCAAGCTGCCTGTCATGGTGTGCCGGTCAGGTATTCGGGCGGCAGATGCGGCTGCGGCGCTTGCGCGTGAAGTGGGGGAAGTGGCCGTGCTCGATGGCGGCATGGTGGCTTGGAAGCAGGAAGGTCTGCCTGTGGTGTTGGGGCGCAAAGCCATTCCGCTTGAGCGGCAGGTGCTTGTGGTTGCCGGAACCATGGTGCTGCTCTTTACCTTGCTTGGCCTGCTGGCATCGCCGTATTTCTTTGCCCTGCCGTTGTTTGTGGGCGGCGGGATGGTCTTTGCCGGACTCACCGGCGTGTGCGGCATGATGCGCGTTCTGGTCATGTTGCCGTGGAACAGGGTGCCCCTGTGCGGCGGCGGGTGCCCGGTAAAGACGGAGCCTGAGGGCAGAAAACAATAGGGATCGGGGTTCGAGGAGCCAAGCGGGACAGGAGACGTTGGCTTTTGATGAGGTAATGATAAGGCGGGGCACTTGGGTGTCCCGCCTTTCAATTGTATGAGCGCTGTTGATCGGTCCGGTTTATCATGCGTTCTGTCGATATGCAGGGCGAATGTATGCCATCACGGCTGAGGTCTCCTGCCAGAATTCTTCATATCGATTAGTGGCTTCAATCTGGGCGGCCTTGCGAACTGCGTTCAGCTGCTGGAAGTTCTTCTCCACCAGAGTGAAGATTTCAGGATCCAGATGCAGCTCTTCGGCCATCTTGCGCATGATTGCAAGCACCTCGCCTTCGCAAAGCCCGCTACGGTAGGGGCGGTCTTCCGTGAGTGCCGTGAAGATGTCGCTTATGGCGAGAATGCGCGCAGGGATATCATATTCTTCAGGTACTGGTTTAAAAGGATAACCGGTTCCGTTCAGTTTTTCCTGATGCAGCGAAGCGGTGCGGGCAATCTCTTTCAGCCCCTTGGCTTGGTTCAGCATGCTGTATGTGTAGAAGGGGTGCGTTTCTATGATTGCCCGTTCTTCATCGGAAAGGGGGCCGTTCTTTTCCAGAATCTCGTTGGGTACAACCAGTTTGCCCAGATCATGCAACTGGGCGGCAAGCCGCAGAGGCAGGGTGTCCTCCAGACCGGCCAATGTTCCGAGTTTTACAGCCGAGGCGGCTACGCCTGATGAGTGGGTGGAGGTAAATCGCGACTTGTAGTCGATGGCAAGCGTGAGAATGTCCGCAAGCTCAATGAGTTCTTTGTTCGAGAGCAATTCGCCTGTTTCCCGAATGGTGTGGTTGCTGTGCTCGTAATGCACGCCGAGCAGCCAGAAGGCGTCCCGTGCGGATGCGTCTTCAAAGGCACGGACGACGCGGGGTGAAAAGAGCGTTCCCGACTGGCTGATGATGTTTTCGCTGATCTTGTCTTTGATGGATAGAATTTGATGCTTGTCCGTAATGCTTATGTCGATTCTGTCGGCGAGGTGGATGATGTAGGCATCCAGGGGAATGGGGTTGCCCTCAATGTCGAATCCCTTGGTAGCATCCCATCGGGCGTGATGGTGCAGCACCGTCCGGGATATGTCATTGAACATGGCACTTTGGCTGAGAAGGATGTATCCGACCGCGCAGTGCTTTTCCGGAGCGAGGACATCGAAGGCATGCAGGTCCTGTTTTTCCTTTATCGACAGGGTGAAACAGCCGATGTCGTGCAGCTCGGCAGCGAGAATGAGCCGTTCCCGTTCGGCTTGCGAATAGCCCAGTGCCTCGGCGATGAGCGATGAGAAAACGGCGACGCGTTTGCCGTGTCCGGCAACGACAGGGCAGACAAGATCCTGCGTGGCAGCGAGTGTTCTGACAAGTTCGGTGCGTGAAATCTGAATGTCCATTGCTCCTCCGATGCGGCACATGGTGACAGGAAATCTGGAGAATCTCTCATTTTTATACATATCACGATGCCAGAGACCATTATAGACAATGATGTTGGAGAGAATTCTTTTTATTATCGAAGGCTGCAGCAGATGGAGGGGGGCGGTTCAGGATAGAAAAATGCCCTCTGGCGATGTGCCGGAGGGCGTTGGTTCATTCTGTGACTATTTCGCTTTTGCGCTGCCGGTGTTCCTCTCGTCGCCTTTTGAAAAAGGCCGAGAGTTGCGCGCTGCATTCATCCGCCAGCACACCGCCCTTGTGCCAGATGGCGTGGTTGTGGAAGGGGAGTTCCAGTGCCGCCATCTGCGAGGAAAGCACTCCGGTCTTGGGGTCGGTGGTGCCGTAGACAATGCCTCTGACGCGCGCATGAACCATGGCGCCGGTACACATGAGACAGGGTTCCAGCGTTACCACCAGCACGGCATCTTCCACCCGATAGTTTTGCATGGCAGTCGCAGCACTGCGCAGGGCGAGAATCTCTGCGTGCGCTGTCGGGTCGTTGGCGGTGATGGTTCTGTTGTGTCCCTTGGCAATGACACTGCCGTCCGGCGCTACCAGCACAGCTCCCACGGGCACTTCGCCCAGTGCTTCCGCCATGTCGGCTTCCTCCATGGCGAGGCGCATCAGGGCTTCCCATGAATCCCATCCCTGAGGAAGCGTGGTGAGCTCCGAAAAGCGGTGTTCCAATTCCCTGCGTGTGGTCATGCGGTTAGATGATGACGTGCTTTTTGATGTGGGCGACCACCTCTTCGGGAGTGTCCATGATGGTGATCAGATCCAGTTCCTTTTCACTGATGTAGCCGCCGCTGACCATCTGGTCCCTCACCCAGTCCAGCAGGCCGCTCCAGAATTCGCTCTTGTAGAGGATGATGGGGAAGGGCTTTATGCGGTTGGTCTGGGTGAGAACAAAGGCTTCCGTCAGTTCGTCAAGGGTGCCGATGCCGCCGGGCATGACCACGTAGGCCATGGCATACTTGATGAACATCAGTTTGCGTACGAAGAAGTAGCGGAAGTTGCAGCGCACGTTCATGTAGTTGTTGGTGTGCTGTTCCATGGGCAGGTGAATGTGCAGGCCCACGGAGGTGCCATTCACGGATGCGGCGCCCTTGTTGCCTGCTTCCATGAGGCCGGGGCCGCCACCGGTGATGACGCCGTAACCGGCTTCCACAAGCATGCGGGCCAGCGTTTCCGTCTCCTTGTAGAGCGGAGAGTCCGGGGCGACGCGGGCAGAGCCGAAAATGGAAACGCACTGTTCAAGTTCGCTCAGGGTTTCGAATCCGTCGACCAGTTCGGACATGATCTTGAAGAGTCGCCACGATTCCTTGATGGAAAGACTGTCTATGACATACTGCTTGGACGATGGCATATTGGCTCCTGTAGGTGCTCGAATGATTGCTGCGAATGGGCGGAACAGGGTGTAAGAGCATGATCGCACGACAAGTATAGGGGTTTCCGGCAACGGGCGCAACGGGTGGAAATTGCTTGCGCTTGGGGGAATCTGCAGCCATAGTGAACTCCATTTGCGATGCTGGAGTAACCCGACTGTCCAACCTGTTACTGTGAGACGTGCATGAAGATACAGTTTCTCGGAGCTGCACAGACTGTTACTGGCTCCTGCTACATGATTGAGGCTGGCGACGCGCGATTTGCCATTGACTGCGGTATGCATCAGGGCAACAAGGAAATTGAAAAACGTAACGTTGACACTGATATATATGCACCGGAGAGGGTAGATTTCTTTCTGGTAACGCATGCTCACATAGATCACACCGGCCTGCTGCCCCGCATGGCGCGCATGGGCTTCAAGGGTAAGGTGTATTGCACCGAGCCTACCCGCGATCTTCTGGAAATTATGCTGCAGGACAGCGCGCATATTCAGGAGATGGAAGCGGACTGGAATACCAAGAAGCAGAGCCGAAAGGGCAAAAAGCCCGTTGAGCCGCTTTATACGCAGGATGATGCTGCCCGTGTTTCCCGTTTTTTTGAAACGGTGGAATACAATAAGTCCTTCGAACCCTGCCCCGGCGTTAAAGTCACCTACCGTGACGCCGGACACATTCTCGGTTCCGCCTTTCTTGAAGTGCATGTGAAGGAAAACGGCGACAGCACGCGCATGATTTTCTCCGGCGACCTCGGGCGTCCCAATCAGCTGATGGTGAATGATCCCGATCAGCCCGGTATTGCCGATTACCTTTTCCTCGAATCCACCTACGGCGACCGCAATCACAAGGATAGCAACACCAGCCGTGTGGAACTGGCCGAAGCCATTGCCTACAGTTACGGGCACGGTGAAAAGGTCATCATTCCCGCATTTGCCGTGGAACGTACACAGGAAGTGCTCTACACGCTCTATCTGCTGGAAAAAGAAGGCAAGATGCCCAAGGATATGCCCATTTATCTGGACAGTCCTCTGGCCATCCGTGCTACGGAAATTTTCCGCAAGCATCCAAAATATATGGATGATGATTTGCAAAAGATCATCGAGTCCGGCGAAGACCCGCTTGATCTGCCTAACCTGCGCTTCACGCAGAAGACACATGAATCAACGGCGTTGAACACCATGGAAGGGCCTGCGATTATCATTTCCGCAAGCGGCATGTGTAACGCCGGTCGTGTGAAGCACCACCTGCGTCACAACATCTGGAAAGAAGGCGCTTCCATCGTGTTCGTGGGCTATCAGGGGCAAGGCACTCCGGGCCGCAAGATCGTTGATGGCGCTGAAACAGTGCGTTTGTTCAATGAAGATGTTGCCATCCGCGCAAAGGTGTTTACCATTGGCGGATTCTCGGGGCATGCGGGCCAGAGCCAGATTCTGGATTGGGTCAAAAACATCGCCCGTCCCGAAATGGAAGTTTTTTTGGTGCATGGTGAAGAATTGTCGCAGCAGACCCTTGGCGGCCTGCTCGAAGAGCAGTTTAACCTTACCGTGCACATTCCCGACTACCTTGAAGAGCTTACGCTGAAGCCCGGCAGGATTGTGGAAGCCGTGGTGGACAAGCTGCGCGCCCAGCCCAGAGTGGACTGGATGTTCCTCATCGGGGAAACCGAGGCCAAGATGGCTCAGTTGCGCAAGCGTCTTGAAAGGGTTGAAGAGAAAGATTGGATGGAACAGGTCGAAATACGCGACCGTCTTGTTGAACTGAATAGCGAAATCCTGAGTTTCCTGTCTCAGGTATAGCGGACTGCAGATTACATGCGAATCATTGCTGGTGAATATGGAGGCAGAAGCCTCAAAACCACGGAAGGGCCGGGCTATCGGCCTGCCACATCAAAAGTGCGGCAGGCCATTTTCTCCATGCTGGAGGCACGGGGCCTCTACTGGCCTGACATACGTGTACTGGACCTCTTTGCCGGAAGCGGCGCGCTGACTTTCGAGGCGCTCAGCCGCGGTGCGGAAGAGGGCTGGTTTGTGGAAATGAACAAGAAGGCGGCGGCCCTCATCTCGGAAAATGCCGTGAAGCTGGGCGTTGCCCCGCACCGTTACCGCGTGTTTGCGGAAGACATGAAGAATGTCGTGAGCAAGCGTGCCGCGGAACCGTTTGATCTCATTTTCATAGACCCGCCGTACGGGTTCAACTTCCTGACGCCGGCACTCAAGGCTGTGCTCCGTTTCGGCTGGCTGGCCGAAGGCGGATTCATTTGTGCGGAAGTGGAGTCCAAGCTCCCGCTGCCGCCGGAAGCCGAACATCCAGATCTGGAACTCATCGCCAACAGGGCCTACGGGCAGACAAGGATATTGCTATGGACCGCCAAGGAGAACGGATAGCCGTCTATCCCGGCACCTTCGATCCGTTGACCAACGGACACGTGAGCTTGATCAAGCGTGGCCGTCGTATATTCGACAAGGTCATTGTCGCTGTTGCCAATGATACCCCCAAGTCGCCGCTGTTCTCCATTACCGAGCGCGTGGCCATGGCGGAAGAGGTGTTCAAGGGGGATGACAACATCACCGTCGAGCCTTTTTCCGGCCTGCTTGTGGATTATGTGGAACGCCGCGGGGCCTGCGTGATTCTGCGCGGGTTGCGGGCTGTTTCCGATTTCGAATACGAATTCCAGCTTGCGCTCATGAACCGCAAGCTCAAGCGGCACATCCAGACCGTGTTCCTCATGACCGACTACCAGTGGCTCTACATCAGCTCCACCATCGTCAAGGCTGCGGCCAAGCTCGGTGGAGACATCAAGGGACTGGTGCCGGACAATGTCTATCGCAAGCTGCGCGAAAAGTACGGGTATCCTTATCCGTTGAATATGTAGTTTCAGTATCATGACACAAATTCCCGTTATATGCCTTGTCGGCCCCACCGGGGCCGGCAAGACAGCGGCCTCATTGCATCTGGCAGAGCGCTTTGCCGGAAGTGTGGTGAACCTGGATTCCCGTCAGGTCTATCGTGATTTTCCCATCATCACGGCTCAGCCTTCTCCCGAGGAACAGGCCCGTTGCCCGCACAGGGGCTACGGCTTTCTGGCTACGGAAGAGAAGATTTCCGCAGGACGCTTCATGGATATGGCCTCCGAGGCCATTGCGCAGACCCGTGCGGAAGGCCGCCTGCCGTTGCTCGTGGGTGGGACCGGCCTGTATCTGAAGGCGCTGCTGGAAGGCCTTGCCGCAATTCCGCAGGTGGATCCCGAACTCATGGTGCGTTTCGAACAAGAGTGCGATCTGCACGGACCGGAAGCGCTGCATGCCCGTCTGGCCTCCATTGATCCTGACTATGCCGCAAAAATTCACCCCAATGACCGTCAGCGTATCTGCCGTGCCCTTGAAGTCCATGAGGGAACGGGGAAGACCTTCAGCTGGTGGCACGCGCAGCCCATGGAGCCAACGCCCTATGTGGGGCTTCGGCTGGGCGTTCATACCACGTTGGATGAGCTGACTCCGTTGCTGGGCAGGCGTATTGATATCATGCTGGAACTCGGGGCGCTGGAAGAGGGGAGACTTGCCCGTCAGCACTGTGATAATCCTGAGGCTCCGGGGTGGTCCGGCATTGGTTGTGCGGAAGTTTACCGCCATCTGACCGGCGAACTGACCTTGGAAGAATGCAAGGCGCTCTGGCTGAAGAACACGCGCGCGTATGCAAAACGGCAGCTGACATGGTTCCGGCGCGATGCGGAAATCAACTGGGTGGGGGCCTTGGATTTTGCCGTCATGGATGAACTGGTGGAGAAATTTTTGGAGCAACACGGGTAGGGGGCTTGCAGGTGCGTTGCGCGTAGTCCGGACGCTTGATGGGCTGTGAGCCCTGAGGGTCGTGAGGGCAGGAAAGGAGCGGCAATGAAGGTATCTGAACTGCGGCAATCAGATGAACAGAGTGAGGGCGGACGTTCCGGCCTTGCGCTTCTGCTCCCTTTTATCAAACAGTGCTTGTTTGTCCCGTTTTGCCTCCCGGTTCTGATGGTCATCACGCTTCTGAATGCCTCCCCTGTTCTGGCCTTTTCCTTCGATCCTGTCCCCCTCAAGACTCGCGCGGCACATCTGCTCGATTCCGGTGATCTGCTGGAATGCGTGGATACGTGGAATATGATCCAGACGTTCAGCACGCGCCCCGAAGACCGTGCGGAGGCTCTTGTCCGCATGGGAGACATCTACTCCTTGTTTCTCGGACAACCGGACGAGGCGCTTGCAGCCTATGGTGCCGCCATGCGTGTGCACCCCGCGCTTCCGGTGTTGGAGAACGCCTATTTCAATGCGGGCATGATTCTGTACGAGCAGGAGCGTCTGCCGGAAGCCCGCGCTACCTTCCAGACCTACCTGTTGCGCTACCCCAAGGCAGATCGCCGTGAGACAGCTCTTTTCATGCTGGAACGAATGCGTACAGAAACTTCCCCCAAGGTTGGGCAGGACGCCTTGCAGGGTGGTGAAGGGAGTCTGCAGCCCCTCAAAGGGGAGCCAGTCCTCAGGGTGGCCATTGCCCGCGCCTCTGATCTCACGTTTCATCTTTCCGCGCCGGTTGCCCTTCAGCAGGGTGGTGTGGTGCTTCAGGCTGGTTCGCACCATTGCGCAGTCAGGCAGGGAGCGTTGTTGCTTGACGGTCGGCCTGCGGGCAAGGCGGCTTCATTCCTCCTTGCGCAGAACCAACGCATGAAGCTGGGCAATTCTCCTGCGGAGTACGGCGGAGCCCTTTCTCTGCTTGCGCAAGGCGGGCAGGTGCTCGTGGTCAATACGTTGGGAATGGAAAGCTATCTTGAGGGAGTGTTGCCAGCGGAGATGCCTGCGTCTTTTTCTCCTGCGGCGTTGCAGGCGCAGACCGTGGCGGCGCGATCCTACGCCTTGTATCTGGCAGGAAGATCACAGGAAAAAGCCTATGACGTTGCGGCGGACACAGGCTTTCAGGTATACGGCGGCCTTGCCATGGGGAACCGGCAAACCCGTGCTGCCGTGCGGCAGACCCGCGGCATGGCGCTGCAGTTTGGCGGCAGGGTGGTGCTCAGCTATTTTCATTCGCACAGCGGCGGGGTGCTTGAGGATGATAGTCAGGTGTGGACGGCGGATATGCCGTACTATCGGGTGCAACACGACGAGATTTCGAACCGTGCCCGCGACATGCGTTGGGAGCTTGTCGTGGCGGCAAATGACATAGCCGCGAGGATGCGTGAAAGCGGTTTTAACGTGGACGGCGTGCAGGCTGTGCACGTCGGGCGGCGAACGGGCTCCGGCAGGGTGGGGACGGTGGTCATCGAGACGCCGGACCGGTCTGTGGAAATGAAGGGCAATGCGTTCAGGCTCATGTTGGGGGCGGAACGCATGCGGTCCACGCTGTGCTCCATGGAGTGGCAGGGAGGTTCGCTTGTTCTTTCCGGTGTGGGGTACGGACATGGCGTGGGCATGAGCCAGTGGGGAGCACAGGGAATGGCCCTGGCGGGTGCGACCTATGAAGGAATTCTTGAGAAATACTATCCTGATACGCGGCTGGTCCGTCTGTATTAGGTGCAAGCTGACGGGAAGGTTTGATGAATCGGCGTGATGTGTTGGTGATGGGAGGTGTGCTGCTTGCGGGATTCATGTCCGGCTGTACGGCTTCGGAGGCTGTGCGGGCTGGCAGGCTTATCGCCACGGGTGATGCGCAGGGAGCCGGTGTATGGGCTGCGGAAAAGGGAACGCGCTATGCCCTGAATCCCAAACAGTTTGAGGCGGACCTGAAGCGTTTTGCCAAGCAGCTTGAAGCCTTCCGCAAGGCTGTCGGCGGCGTGTGGGGCGACAAGGAAGTCAAGGAGCCGGAACCCAAGAAGTACGTGAAGTACACGCAGAATTATCTCAGCCGCGCCCTGGTCGACTTCGACAAGGGGCTCATCACCGTTGAGACCGTGGATGCCAAGGATCCCCAGCAGAGCCTGAAGAACGCCATTGTTACCACGCTGCTCACCCCTTATGATCCACGCGGGCTTGACCTCTGGTCCGCAGGCGAGGTCAAGCTGGGGGGTACGCCGTTTCTGCTGGGCGAAGTGCACGACTACGAAGGGCAGAGCCTGCGCTATATGTGGCGCACCGAGCGTTTTGCGGACATGCTCATCCGGCGCAACCGCACCATGCGGCAGACGCAGGTGGCCGGGGAATGGCGCACGGTGCATTCCGTCGAATTTCCCATGGTCAAGGATCATGGCCATATTCGTGCTCTCAAGTACAAGGTGCACGTGGACAAATACTCCCGCAAATTCGGCGTCAGTTCCAACCTCGTGTATTCCGTCATCAAGACGGAGAGCGATTTCAACCCGTGGGCGGTCAGCCATGTGCCGGCCTACGGGCTCATGCAGATTGTGCCCAAGACAGCGGGGCATGACGTGTTCGTCTTTTTGCACGGAAAAGAGGGCTACCCCTCGTCCGAGTTGCTGTATCAGCCGGAACAGAACATCCAGTACGGTTCGGCCTACCTGCACCTGCTCAATACCCGCTACCTCGGGGGCGTGCAGAATCCTGTTTCGCGTGAATACTGCGTCATTGCGGGATACAACGGCGGAGCAGGCAACGTGCTGCGTACCTTCCATGCAGACAGGAAAAAGGCTGTAGACGTCATTAACGGCATGTCGCCACAAGCTGTGTATGACAAGCTGACGCGCTATCTGCCGTATCAGGAAACCCGCCGCTATCTCTGGAAAGTGGTGAATGCACGCAAGGAATTTGTGGGACTCAAGTAGATAGTCTTGATACAGGCTATTGTGTATATCTGCACGGTGGTTTATGGATGCTCTTTCGTGTGCCGTTTAGGAACGGCCGCTGATGATTGTAGAAACTGGCCGCCCGATCGGGCGGTGTAATACGCAACATTTGGAGATAGTATGAAAAAACTGGCGTTGTCTGTTGTTCTGCTGCTTTCTGCCGTATTGGCTCTGGGTGGTTGCAACGGAGCCGAGAAGTCCGCTCCCAAGGTGGCTGTTGTCGATGCCGGCAAGGTTTTTCAGGAATCCGCTCCCGGTAAGGCCGGCGTAGCCTACCTTGAAAAGATCAGTGCTGCTGCGCAGGAAGAGTTCAAGAGCCTGCAGGCTGCTGCTGAACAGGACAAGTCTCAGGAATCCATGATGAAGATGCAGCGCGCACTGGGCGAAATCCAGCAGCGCATGAATGCTGAACAGCAGATGGTCATCGGCAAGCTGAACGACGCCTTCCGCAAGACTCTGGACACCTACCGCGATGAGAAGAAGCTGGAAGTGATTCTGCCTTCCGAGCAGGTCATGTCCTTTGCGCAGGCTGCCGATATCACCAAGGAAATCATCGCCGCCATGGATAAGGTGACTGTGACCTATGAGGCTGAAAAGCCCGCCGAAGCCGCTCCGGCAGTTGCTCCTGCCGAGAAGGAAGCCGAAAAGGCTCCTGCGGAAGCCAAGAAGGAATAATCCTTTTTGCAATAACGGTTGTAAACCCGTCCTCCGGTATGGAGGGCGGGTTTTTTTATGCCTTTCTCCGGGGGCCCTCTCTTTTATCTTGAAGCCGGACAAGGGCTGAGGTACATTCCGCGGCTTGTGGGGCGTCGTTTTACGTGTGGAGAAAGCGCCTGCACGAGCATTGCCACGACGTATCGAAAATGATCATGGTGATCCTTTTCTTTGTTTCGTTTTTTTCATATCATGCATACATTCGAACGTTTCGAGTGACCCGAAACCGTTTTTCAAGCTGGAGGAATACTGATGGAAGCCCCGGAAAAGAACCTTGCCCTAGACCTCGTCCGAGTTACGGAATCTGCCGCGCTGGCCTCTGCCCGCTGGCTTGGCAAGGGCAATAACGACGCAGGCGACGGCGCTGCTGTCGATGCCATGCGTCTGTGCTTCAACTCTTTGAATATCAAGGGAACCATCATCATCGGCGAGGGCGAGAAAGACAACGCTCCCATGCTGCACAACGGCGAGAAGGTGGGCACCGGCAACGGTCCTGCTGTAGACGTGGCCATTGACCCCGTAGAAGGCACCAAGCTGCTTGCCTATGGTCGTCCTAATGCCATTTCCGTTGTAGGCACCGCACCTGCCGGTACCATGTACAATCCCGGTCCCAGCTTCTACATGCAGAAGCTCGTTGTTCCTCCGGCAGCACGCAACGCCGTTGATATTGACGCTCCGGTCAAGGAGAACCTTGTTAATATCGCCAAGGCGCTGGGCAAGGATGTGGACGACCTCGTCGTGTTCGTTCTGGACAAGCCCCGTCATGAAAAGCTCATTTCCCAGATCCGTCAGGCCGGTGCGCGTATCCAGCTGCACACCGACGGTGACGTGGCCGGTGCGCTGATGGCTGTTGATCCCCGTTCCGAAGTGGACGTGATGATGGGCACCGGCGGCACGCCCGAAGGCGTTCTCGCTGCCTGCGCCATTAAGGGTATCGGTGGTCAGATTTTTGCCCGTCTCGATCCTCAGTCCTATGTGGAAAAGGAAGCCATTCAGGAAGCGGGCATCGACCTGCGTGAAATCCACACCGTGGATTCCCTGATCAAGAGCGACGACGTACTCTTTGCCGCTACCGGCATCTCCGGCGGCACCTTCCTGCGCGGCGTGCAGTACACCGGCGAAGGCGCGGTAACCCACTCCATGGTTATCCGCGGCAAGACCGGTTCCATCCGCTACATGGAAGCCATTCACAACTTCAACCGTCTGATGAAGATCAGCTCGGTGAAGTACGACTAGTTCCGGCTGTATGTGATATGTCAGGCCGGCCCGTGAAGGGCCGGCCTTTTTTTGTAAATGTCATTGCGCTAAAAGCTCGCGCAAGGCTACGCTGGCGTATTGGCCCTGATAACAGTTCATGCACGGGAGGCAGCATGCGTATTCACCGATATCTTTTACTGGCGTTGTTTCTTGGTTTGCTTGTGCATGCACAGGCAATGGCAAAGACCTTTCATGACCAGCCTCCCATGACGAATGCCGAAGTGGAGCGGTTTGTTAAGGATTTTCCCGAATTCAAGCAGTGGATGTATGACAGCAAGTTGAACTCGTCCTCTGCCCGTCCTGTGGTGGACAAGGAAGGAAACCCCTCGTTCGTCTGGAATGAGAACGTGTTGGGGTGGTTCGAAGGCAAGGAGTGGACTCCCGAGCGCTTTTTCTATGTCATGACCCATTGTTCGGCAGGTATCTCGCTCATTCTGCACAAAGATGAGTTCAAGGGAGCCAACCGCCCGCCGGATATGCCGCTCATAAGTGACTATGAGATGAATCTGGTCAGGCAGTACCAGAAACCCTTGATGAACTCGTTGAGCACCAAGACCAGGAAGAAGCAGTAGTTTTTCGATAGGAAGAGTAGAGCAGAAAGCCCCGCCGAACGGCGGGGCTTTTCTTTTGCTTGCAAAGGCAAACAAAACAAGAAACCCTCACCGTTTCCGGCGAGGGTTTCTAAAAATGGCGGGGCTGGAAGGATTCGAACCTCCGACCAACTGGTTCGTAGCCAGGTACTCTATCCAGCTGAGCTACAGCCCCGTAAAATTGTCAAATCTAGTTCGCTAAAGCGATGTTACCCGAGAGGGTTAAAGTGGCGGGGCTGGAAGGATTCGAACCTCCGACCAACTGGTTCGTAGCCAGGTACTCTATCCAGCTGAGCTACAGCCCCGCATTTGTCGTCGCGTCGTTGCCGCGCCAACGAGGGAGGGTATAAGGGGGAGTTCGCGAAGTGTCAAACGTTTTTTAAAAAAAAATCACATTTGTTTCAGATGACTATTCGCCACGCCCTCCAAAAGCTGTAACGAAGTGATGCTTATGTGAAGAATGGCGGTGTCGCCTGCGTCGGTGAGAGTGTTTAGTTCTTTATTTTTATTCAGTAATTTCAGTATGATGTCTTTGTGTTCAGGGCCGTCTAAGACATTGGCCGTACCAGCGACGGTCAGAGCGCAGGTTTTATCATGGGAAGAGCCGCAATGTTGCAGGCGGGTGTCTATAAGAATGCTTACATTGGGGTTCTTGAGGATGTTCTCGAATTTCCGGGTGTTGCGGCGGGTCAGCATATACAGTGATTCGGCATCTTCGGCACAGAAATAGGTCATGAGGGACGTATGCGGCTTGCAACTGTCCGTGGTTGCCAGTACACAGATATCGTTTTCACGGAGTATGGCTTGCATGCGTTCCAGCATGATGGTCTCCCAGCCCACAATGCGGTCGTATGAATCGAACCGTCGCGCGGCTTTTTATACCTAACAAGGATGATACCCGTCCTCCAGAGACGGTCTTGATGTAAGTGTAATCGAAATGACTCTTCAGGAAAAGGTACGGCAGGCGAAGGATCTGCTTGAAGAAACAGCATTGGAATTCGGGCCGGAGAGTGTGGCCGTGGCATGGACCGGGGGCAAAGACTCCACGGTTCTGCTGCACTTGTGGCGTCAGGTTATGGGCGATATGGGGCTGACCCATGTAAGAGCCCTGAATCTTGATACCGGCGTGAAGTTTGTTGAGGTGATGGGCTTTCGCGATCAGATTGCGTCCTCGTGGGATATCGACCTGACCATCGCCCGTCCCGAGGTGGATATGGATACTTTCCCCGTGGCACAGGACAAGGTGTCTTGCTGTGCTGCACTGAAGGTGGAGCCGCTGGCCCGCGCTGTCGGGGAGATGGGCGTGGAGGCTTTGCTTACCGGCATTCGCAGGGATGAGCATCCGGATCGGGACAGGCCCTACAGCGAACGCCGCGAAAAGCCCGACTGCCTGATGGTACACCCGTTACTTGATTTTACCGAAGTGGACGTGTGGGCTTATATCATGCAGGAGCAATTGCCGTATTGCACGTTGTATACGGAAGGATACCGGTCTCTTGGCTGCGTTCCCTGCACCCATAAGGTGCTGGAAGGGGACGAGAGAGCCGGGAGGGATCCGGAAAAGGAATCCAAGCTGGATACCCTGAGAAGCCTCGGGTATTTTTGATAAGAAAAGGCCGCCTGTTGGCGGCCTTTATTTATTCGTACCGATGAACACATCCGGCACAGGAAGGCTATACTCTGTCGCAGTAAACGCCTTCCATGAACTCTTCGAGCGCATCGTCCATCTGCGCGATATAGTCGTTCAAGTCCCCTTTCTTCTTGCAGTGCTCACACTGCATATACACCACCTGACAACTGCGGACCACGGTAAGCGGCTGCCCGCAATGCTTGCAGGGGATGGTGGTCTGGGCGCTTCGGGCCCAGCGATAGCTTCCCCACATAGATTTCTCCGATAATGGTTTGGCAGAAGGGCTGCAGTATTGCTGTCCCGTTCTACTCGGGTGGCATACAGGATATAAGCTCGTCGGGCAACCGCTCTCAGTGCAGGGTTTTTCTTGCATATTCCTTTCTATCGTGTAGTATTGATTCCTGATTAGAATCAGCTGGTCAGACCAGTCGCTTGCGTAAAGGCGGTACTGGCTGCCGGACAGAACGTCATTTCAGATGCTACTCATACAAACGATTTTTTAAGGAGAACCATATGCTCAGTGATGCCATGAACAAGGCCCTTAACGATCAGGTGAAGTGGGAGATGTACTCCAGCTACCTGTATCTTTCCATGTCCGCCTATTTTGCCGACCTCGGAATGGCCGGTTTTGCCCACTGGATGCGGACACAGGCGCAGGAAGAACTCTTCCACGCCATGAAGTTCTATGACTACATCAACGAGCGTGGCGGCCGTGTGCAGTTGCAGCCCATTGAGGCGCCGCAGCATACATGGAAGAACACCATCGACGTGTTCGAGGAAACCCTCAAGCACGAGCAGCATGTGACGGCGCGCATCAATAACCTCGCCAACCTTGCGTTGGATGAGCGCGATCACGCCACCTCCATCTTCCTGCAGTGGTTCATTTCCGAGCAGGTGGAAGAGGAAGATTCCGTGAAGGATGTGCTGGGCAAGTTGCGCATGATCAACGGCGAAGGGCAGGGCATGCTCATGTTGAACAACGAGCTTGGTACGCGCGTGTTTACACCGCCGGTTGCTGAATAAGGTTCTTGAACGGGCGCTGCAAAACTATGTTGCGCCCGTTTTCATGCGTTTTCCCAACGTTGCTGAAATGCTTCTGCATCGTAATTGTGTGGAGCGAACATTGTTTCAAGGGAGTCGCTGTGAGTGTTCAGAACAGACATATTGTTATCGGTGGTGCAGCCGGACAGGGGCTTGTCACCGTTGGCCAGATGCTGAGCAAAGGACTTGTGAGGGCAGGGTATGAGGTGTTGGTCACGCAGGACTACATGTCGCGCGTGCGTGGCGGACACAATACCTATAATATCCGTACCGGGGTTACGCCATTAACCGGTCCTGCGGAGTCCATTGACATTCTTGTGGCACTGAATCAGGAAACCGTCTCTCTGCACAAGCGGGCTTTGGGCTCAGATGGTATTCTGATTCTGGATGAAGGGTTTGATGCAGAAGGGCTGGCAGCTCTTCATGTTCCTTTTGCCTCACTGGCTCCCAAGGCTGTGTTTCAGAATATTGCGGCGTTGGGCGTTTTGTGCAGTGTTCTCGGCCTTTCCAAGGACCATGCTGCAACGCTGGTGCATGACAGTTTCGGCAAGAAGGGCCAAGCCGTGATAGCCCAGAACCTGCAGGTGCTGGACGAAGCATACGCATGGGGCGAGGCTAATGCTGCTTCCTTTGAAAAGTTGCCCTCTGCAGTCAGCCGTGCCCCCCGCATGTTCATTAACGGGAACGAGTCCCTTGCGTTGGGGGCGTTGGCTGCCGGTGTGAAGTTTTGCTCCTTCTATCCCATGACCCCTGCTACCTCCATTGCGCAGAATCTGATCACGCACGGGCGGAAGATGGGCGTGTATGTCGAGCAAGTCGAGGACGAGATTGCCGCGTTGAATATGGGGCTTGGAGCTTCCTACGCAGGCGCCCCGACTCTGATCCCGACGTCGGGCGGAGGCTTTGCCCTGATGACGGAGGCCGTAAGTCTTGCCGGAGTCATGGAGCAGCCTGTGGTCGTCGTGGTCGCACAACGTCCGGGACCGGCAACCGGTTTGCCCACACGCACCGAGCAGGCGGATTTCAATCTTGTGCTGTATGCGGGTCATGGCGAATTTCCGCGTGCCATCTTTGCCCCGGGCACCATTGAAGACTGCTTTTTCCTTACCCGCAAGGCCTTTGATATTTCCGAGAAGTATCAGTCGCCCGTGTTCGTGCTGACCGATCAGGAGCTGGCGGACAGGCACATGGGTGTGGAGCCATTTGATCTTGATGCACTGCCTCCCGTGGCCGGACCGGATCTTTCCGACACCGATGCACAGGCATACAAACGCTATGTGTTGACGAAGGACGGGCTCTCGCCCCGTCGAATTCCCGGGTACGGAGAATCCATCGTGCTTGCGGACTGCCACGAGCATACGGAAGACGGGCATATTACCGAAGATATTGATATGCGCATCGCCATGAATGATAAGCGCATGCTTAAGGAAGAGGGCATGCGTTCTGAAGTTGTGCCCCCCAGATTCTTCGGTGCAGACAGGCCTGATACGCTGCTGCTGTGCTGGGGATCGACCGAAGGGGCCGCACGTGAAGCCGCGAATGTGCTGAACGGACAGGGGCAGCGCGTGGGCGTACTGAGCTTCACGCAGGTGTGGCCTCTTGCGCCGGAACAGTTTCTGCCGTTGTTGGAAACCGTACCGAAGGTTGTTTGTGTGGAAGGCAACAAGACAGCCCAGTTTGCCCGATTGCTGCGGCAGGAAACGGGCTTCCGGCCCCACAGGAATATACTCCGTTACGACGGACGTCCGTTCACCGCATCCTATATCATCGGCAAGCTGGCCGATTAGCTCAGGAGCGTACCATGCTCGATATCAGCATCTACGGCGACTACCATACTTCCTGGTGCCCCGGCTGCGGGAATCATGATGTTCTCAAGGCGTTGAAGGAGGCGCTTGCCGGGCTAGATCTTGCGCCGCATCAGGTGGTTCATGTTTCCGGTATCGGTCAGGCTGCCAAGGCACCGCATTATATTACGCTTAACGGCTTCAACGGGTTGCACGGCCGCTGTCTGCCTCCGGCGCAGGCGGTCAAGCTGGCCAATCCGTCATTGACCGTAATTGCGGAAAGCGGCGACGGCTGCAACTATGGCGAGGGGGGCAACCATTTTCTGGCCGCCATCCGGCGTAATGTGAACATTACCCTGCTGGTGCATGATAACCAGATTTACGGGCTCACGAAGGGGCAGGCCAGTCCCACGACCTCTGAAGGGCATGTGACCAAGTCTCAGCCTGACGGGGTAACCAATGCGTCCTTCAATCCCATTGCCGTGGCCGTGGCCATGCGGGCCGGTTTCGTGGCTCGTGCGTTTTCCGGGAACATTTCGCATCTTGCGACGATGATGCAGGAGGCGATACGGTATCCCGGTTTCGCCATGGTGGATATCCTCTCGCCATGCATTTCGTTCAATAAGGTGAACACATTCGGTTGGTACAAGCAGCGTTGCTATGAACTCGGGCCCGACCATGATCCCGGCAATTGGGACGCGGCCATGGCCAAGGCCAATGAGTTCGGCGAACACATTCCCGTCGGCATTATCTGGCGCAACAACGAACGCATGGCTTTGGATGAGCGTGTTGCCGTTTGCAAGCAGGGCCCGCTTGGCCGGCAATCGGTTGATATGGCGGTGCTGGCAGGTATTATGCAGTCGTATATCTGAGTTGCGTGAATGACAGAGGCAAGTCCCTTGAATGGAGAGTGCCATGAGAAAGATAGCTTTGTTTCCCTTCACGGGTGAGGTGATGTGCTTTGTGCATGTTCTGCTGAATGCTCTGGACATGCATGAAAAGGGCTACGGCGTGAAAATTGTTGTGGAAGGTGCGGCCTGCGCCATCATTCCCGCCATTGCGGACAGGCATCATTTCATGCACAGGCTGTATATGCAGGCCAAGGAATCGGGCCTGTTTGTGGGGGCTTGCCATGCCTGCTCGGTAAAACAGAATGTGGACAAGGCCATCGAGGAAGAGGGAATTCCTCTTATCGGAGACATGCACGGGCATCCGTCCATGAGTCAGTACATGGATGCCGGTTATGAAGTGGTGACCTTCTGATTCTGATGGTAATGAAAAAAGAAAAAGCCGGAGGCGCAAGCTTCCGGCTTTTGTTTTTTCGGGGATGAGATTGTTAACCAGCTGGGCGCAGGGCCGTGACTGTGGCCACTGCCTTGATGCCTTTCTTCTCGCCGGTGAATCCCAGCTTTTCTTCCGTGGTCGCCTTCACGTTGACCTGAATCGGTTCAAGCTTGAGCAGACGGCAGATGTTTTTCTTGATGTGATCCTTCCACGGAGCCAGTTTGGGAATCTGCGCAATGACTGTCACATCGACGTTGGTGATGACGAGTCCGGCCTGTGCGGCCTTATCGGCCACTTCATTGAGCAGGATGCCGCTGGAAATGTTGTCGAACTCGGCCGAGGTATCAGGGAAATGTTCACCGATATCCCCCCCGCCGATGCAACCGAGCAGGGCGTCGGTCAGGGCGTGCAGCAGCACGTCGCCATCGGAGTGGGCAACGACTTCAGGGCCGCCCGGAATAGGCACGCCGCCCAGTTTCATGGGACGTCCGGAGCCGTAGCGGTGCACATCGTATCCCCAGCCCACGACAGGAACCATGGCAGGGGCGGAAGAAGACTGGCTTTCAAGCATGGCAAGGTCCTCAGGATGGGTAATCTTGATATTGGCGGGTTCGCCGTCCACGATCATGACCGGAATGCCGGCCTGCTCAAGCACGGAGGCGTCGTCCGTTACCTGCCAGTTCTCGGTGCGACAGGTATCGTGCGCCTGCTGGAGTACGGAGCGGATAAAGCCCTGCGGCGTCTGTATGGCACGGAGGGTGGCCCGGTCCGGCGTGCCGGAAACTGTGTTGCCATCCACGGCCTTGATGGTGTCGGTGACGGGCAGGGCGGGAATGACCCCTTTGGCGCCACCCTTCAGGGCATCGAGAAGACGGTTTACAAGGGCTGGCGTCATGAACGGGCGGGCTGCGTCGTGCACCAGCACGGTTTCGCATTCACGGGGAAGAGCGGTAAGACCGTTGTAGACGGAGTCCTGCCTGCGAGGGCCTCCTGCCACTGCTACCCACGGCATGCCGAGATAGCGGAACTTGTCCAGCCCCTTGAGCTGTTCACGGGCATCTTCCAGATCTTCTTCAGGAAAGACGAAAACTACGCCTTGCGTGCGAGCTACCCGCGAAAGCACAACCGCGGAGTGCCAGAACAGCGGGGCACCTTTCCATTCAATGAACTGTTTCTTCTTGCCGCCTGCGGCCTCGGCAAGACGGCTGCCGCTGCCTGCTGCAAGGATGATGGACCAGCACTTCATAAATTTCCTCAAAAGGTAAGTGGTGCGCGGCCGGTATATGACGGATGGTGAGGGCGTAACCTCTTCTCTGCGATGGCCAAACCGGAACAGGCCGGATATGCGCCGTCGTGAACCTGCGACCGCTGATTGCCGCTCAAGCGTTGCAGCGGCACCAAATAAAAAGGGCGCGTATAGCGCCCTTTTTAATTCCAAAAGGAGTCGGACTGTAAGCCGGGTTTTGTCCCCTTTGCAGGGTGGTTATCATTCGTCTAGGATTATGGTTACCCATAACCTCAAGCAACCTACCCGGAAGCAGCGGCCGGGCCGACCTTAAATGCTTCCCTATTTGGTCTTGCTCCGAACGGGGTTTACCTAGCATGCCGCGTCACCGCGGCATCTGGTGGGCTCTTACCCCACCGTTTCACCCTTACCACAGGCGAGCCTGTGGCGGTTTGCTTTCTGTGGCACTGTCCGAAGATCACTCTTCCTGGGGGTTACCCAGCGCTCTGCCCTACGGAGCCCGGACTTTCCTCTCCGGACCAAAAGGTCCGCAGCGATAACCCGTCCAACTCCGGAAAAATGTTATTCGTCTTCGCCGAAGACCATTTCCTTCACCGCAGGAGCGGGAGTGGGAGCGGGGCATTCAGTGAAGTGCTCACACCAGTAGATCAGGCGCTGACAGTTGGGGCAGCTCAGAATCTGATGGCCCTTCTGCAGTTCGATGAAGCTCTGGGGCGGAATGGCAATGTGGCAGCCGTTGCATACGCCGGAATCCACGGAAACAATAACGGGGTTGTCCAGACGTTCGCGGATGAATTCATAGCGGCTCAGGATTGGAGCGGGAACTTCCTGGCTGGCTGCGGAACGCTTCACGTTCAGCTGGGCGATGACCTTGTTGGCTTCATCGATGCGTTCCTGCAGGCTTGCCTGCTTCACTTCCAGCTCGCTCTTCAGCGAAAGGTAGCTTTCGTCCAGTTCCTGCAGGCTGCTCTGCTGGCGTGCCAGTTCTTCGGCAAGGGCAACCTTTTCTTCTTCGCGCAGACGGTTAACCTTTTCAAGGTTATCCATTTCGCGCATCATGGCATGGTATTCCTTGGTGTTGCCCACGAGCATCAGCTTGGACTTGCTCTTCTTTACCTTGAGGGCGTCGTTCTCGATTTCACCGCCAAGGCGCTTTTCCTGCTCCTTGAGGTGCTCGATCTTTTCAAGGATGCGGTTACGCTGTTCGTCCAGAACGTTGAAACGTTCCTGCAGGCCTTTGACTTCGTTGGGGGCGTCCTGAAGTTCACGCTGGATTACGAGAATTTCATCGTCGACCCTCTGCAGGGCTACAAGCTGTTCGATCTGCTTCAGATACAGGCTCAAGGTTCATTCCTCCTGAACAGTAACCCTTCCGGCACAGCCGGGGCAGGGGTAAAAATCGGTTAACGTGCGTCTCGTACGGCGAGACGCATGGGGTCCTGCGCGGGCAGGTAAAATATCTGTACGTCAGGCAGCGTTTCGCCAAGCTGCATGGCGAACCGCCGCATCATCTCTTCTTCAAGGCTGAAGTGGCCCACGTCGATAAGGCAGCCGATGGCATCAAGGGCGGTGTGGTATTTCACGTCGCCGGTGATGAAGACGTCTGCGCCCATGCGGAAGGCGGCGTCGGCAAGGCTGCTTCCGGAACCCGTGCAGTATGCGACGGTGGAAACCGTACCGGGCACGTGTCCGCTGGTGACCCAATAATCACGTTCCACTGCATTGGCAAGCGTATCACAGAACCTGTCATAGGTCATCGGTTCCGGCAGGGTGCCGATGCATCCGAAACCGAGCAGGGCGGCAGGCTTCTGTGCCGGGCATGCAAGAAAGACCGGGGCTTCGCCAAGGTCGTTTGCAATGCGGGCCCTGAGCAGGGCGGCCTTGTCCTGACGGCAGGTCACGAGAATCATCTCGCCGGTGCGGCTGGCGTTATCCGTTCCTTCAAGTGCCGACCATGCTGTCAGAAGTTGCATGTCGAAACCGGCAGGAACCGCAAAGGCAAAAGATTCCATTTCAAAGAGACGGGTCGGTTCAATGAGTCTGCGCTCTTCCAGCGCAAGCTCGTCGGCAAGCCAGCTGACAGGACCTGCAGGATTGGCGTCCAGCGTTGTATGGGCGCTGTAGAGCCAGACCTTGCTTTCAATAAGCGCCGCCACGGTGCGGTAGTAATCGTCGATGGTGTCGAGGTGGCGGGGCTGCATGGAGAGGGGGTGGTGGGTCAGTATGAAATCCACCCCCAGCGCAAGGGCACGTTCAATCGTATCCAGCGTAGGATCCAGCGCAACAGCAACGGAACGCACTGCATTGCGTCTGCCCGCCACCTGTACGCCGCACTTGTCCCACGAGGCTGCCCCGGCGGGAATGGCGGTGTGCTCTATGGCGGAGATGAGTTCCAGCGCTTTCATGGTCTGCCTTAAAAAAACAGGCGCTTCCGCGAACCAATCCGATGAAAGCACCTGTATTCCGTTTGCATTGTGCACCAAAGCGGTGCACCTGTGCTGATCAGCAAAAAAATGGTGGGCCCAGCAGGATTTGAACCTGCGACCTGCCGGTTATGAGCCGGAGGCTCTGCCAACTGAGCTATAGGCCCACTTCATTGGCAATGAGCCGATTCCTATACCGCCAAGGGGGATTCCTGTCAAGAATTCCCTTGGGAGGATCGGCACCTAGCCACTATTATTTGCATAGCTTTTTCACATGAGCAATAGCAGATTTTGCAGCTTTGGCTCCTTCGCCTACAGCCACACTGATCTGCAGAAAACCGCCGGTGCAGTCGCCAGCTGCGAACACGCCTTCGATGTTGGTTTTCTGCTCATTATCCGCCACCAGAAAAACGCCATTTCGTTCCACACCCAAGGTGTAGGCGAAGTCGAGAGAAGAAGCTTCGCCCATTGCAATGAAGAGGCCGTCTGTTGCCTTTTCGCTGCCGTCGTCAAAAACGACGGAAGAGAGGCCGCCTTCTCCCTTCAGTGTGCGTATGCGTGTTTCGATGACGGGAATGCCTGCGGCTTTGAGGCGGTTCCTGTACTCGTCGTTCATTGTGACGGGGGCTCCCTGCGTGCAGATGGAAACATGGGGTGTGTAGCTAAGCAGTTCCAGCGCCTGATTGGCGGCATAGATGCCCTCGCCAAGCACCATGACGGTGCGGCCACGGTAGAAGAAACCATCACAGCTTACGCAGTAGGAAACGCCCTTCCCGTCGTAAAAGGCAAGGTTGTCTATGCCGGGGCGCACGCGGGTGACGCCTGTGGCAAGAACAAGTCCGCAGGCGTGATAGTCGCCCTTGTCGGTCTTGATATGGAAGCCGCCGTAATCGGCGTGGTGCAGTCCCAGTACACGATTGTCGATGATGGTGGCGCCGAAACGTTCAGCCTGCCGCCTTCCTTGCATCACCAGTTCGCGGCCGGAAATTGTTTCGCTGAATCCGAAGTAGTTGTCGATTTCGTAGTCCCCGGCGATCTTTGGTTCGCTGCCGATGATCAAGGTTTCAATGCCTGCACGGGCCGTATAGATAGCGGCAGAGAGCCCTGCGGGGCCAGAGCCGATGATGGCGAGAGGGATATTGGTCATGGTAGTGGCCTGCCTTTATCTGAATGTGAATGATACGCATTATAACTAAGCGATTGTAAAACTATGAGTACTTTCGTGGAAATGACAAGCGGAAAAAGAAAAAGCCCCCGACAGTTCAAGCTCTGTCAGGGGCGTTGCCAGCATGCGTTTTACAATCGGTTTAGCCAAGTCCCAGCTGTGCGAGCAGGTCGTCCACGTCGTTCTGCGAGGCATCGCGGGTGGGGCCTTTGAGCTCGGAGACCTTCTGTTTTGACTTGGCCTCCAGTGCTTCGAAATCTTCTTCCGGATTCTCTTCGCGGGCCTTGATGATGAGGCCGGTGGAAAGATAGAGATCCAGAACGGTGGACTCAATGCGCTGCAGGGCCTTGATGATGCGCTTGATGCGCTGCCCTGTGAGATCCTGGAAGCTCAGGTGGGTCATGATGTCGGTCAGGTTGTTGTTGAGGCGGTCTTCCAACCCGAGAAGGGCCTGCACGTCCTTGTCGTCGCTATGACGCTTGGACATGTCTTCAAGGTGAGAGGTTGCCTTGTTGCGCAGCACCATCTGCAGTTCAAGAATATCCATGATCTTGCCGGTGGCTTCTTCAAGGGTGACGCGCACTTCTTCCAGCTGTTTTGAAGCTTCGCTGAACAGTTCGTTGGTGGCAGCCTGAGGGGAAATGTCCGCACCGTTGTTGCATTCGCTCTTGGTGGCAGTGGAGATTTCCTTGTAGATGCTCTGCAGGCCTTCGCGCATGTCTTCGCTGAGGCGGCGGTAGAATTCGCTTTCAAGCAGGGCGCGTGTCAGGTTGCTCGTAAGGGCCTCTTCCACGGTTTTGGAAATAACGTCCTTGATGCTGTCCGCAACCTGTGTGGATACGCGTTCCATCACGGAATCGATGATCTGTTCTTGAGTTTTCATGCAGTCCTCCCCGTTCTCAGTTCAGTATGTCCGCTGGAGTCGTTGGCAGCATCAGTTCTCTTCAAGCCGCATGGTACGGATCCTGCGTCGCTCTTCAACAAATACATGCTGGACGACCTTTTCAAGGTCATCCTCGTGGATGCGGTAGAACTCTATGGCGCATTGAGGTCTACCGTCATTACCTTGCTCTTTTCTCAGCACGCGCCCCATTGCGCCTGCGACGCGCAGGGGAAACTCGCTGAGAAAGAGTATGATTTCAACGTGGTCGCCGACATTGAGGTCGCCGGTGTCAAGACAGCGTATGCCGGCGCCACTCAGTTCATAGATTTCCGTCCAGAGAGGGAAGTCATCCTGAAGCCTGTCCTGCTTGAGGTGGGCCAGTACGGCGTTGAGCTTGGCATCCATATCAAGCAGGAAAGATACGAGCGCTTCGGGAATATGGGCATTGGCGAGCGTCTTGCCGTCCACGGGAGCTTCAGGAAGTGAGAATCCCGTGAATCTGGGGGATTCGGACTCTGTCGCCAGAAGGCGCACTCGTCCTTTCATGAAGAGCCGTATTCTTGAATATGCCCGTTGTTCCATACTTCGCTCCGGAATTCCCTGCTACCAGGGGCCGTTTTCCACTTCCACGTTCATGGCATTGACCGGACATACGCGTACGCACATGCCGCAGGCGGTGCAGCGTTCCTTGTCGAACAGGACAATGCGGGCCTCTCTGTCATTATACAGAGAGTTGGTGGGACAGATCGCCGTGCACATGCCGCAGTGCATGCACGATTCTTCGTCTCTGGAAATGCGTTGCGCAACAGGGGAAACCTTGATGTGGTTTTCCTTAAGGTAGGTGATGCCCTTGTGGTAGTTTTCTTCAGTACCGATGAGTTCAAGGGTCATGTAGCCTTCCTTTCGGGGGGTGATCTGTGCCTTCAGAATGTTGAAGGTAAGATCAAAGAGCCGCGTCAGGTTGCATACAAGCGGGTTGCCGGAGAGATCTGGCGGAAAAGTCAGATGAATGTTCTTTCTGTAAGCTTTATCAGTCATGTCGTTCCTCGCACGAGAGCGTGCGGTTATTTCATTTCGGCAAGCGCTTTTCTGGCGCGGTCAGCTTCCTGGGTCTTGGGGAACTTCTTGATCAGCTCTTCAAGGCGTACTCTGCCTGCCTGCTTTTTGCCCAGTTTGCCGAAGGCAATGCCCTGCTTGAGCATGGCGGAACGGTACTTGTCACTCTTGGAATACTTGTCGATGACCTTCTGGTACGCGAGGATGGCGGGCGCATATTCCTTCATCTGATAATTGCTTTCGCCCTGCCAGAATATGGCGTTGGGGACGAGAGTGTGTTTGGGATAGGTCTTTTCGAACTGTTCCCACATACGCAGGGCATCCTTGTAGCGGCGCTCCTTGAAGGCCGTGAAGGCGGCGTCATACAGCTGCTGTTCGGTCACAGCCGGTTCGGCCTGAGCCTTGGGCTGTGCAGGGGCTTCAGGGGCTGGCTTTGCTGCCGGGGGTGCGGCCTGAGGCTTGCCCGGATTCACAACCAGTTCCGTGCCATCCTTGGCAACAAGCACATTGGGATCGGCCGGTGCGGCCGGTGCGGTCGGTGCGGCCTGTGCAGCAGGTGTCTGTGCAGAAGGAGCGGGGGCAGTGTCCGTAGCCGGGATGGGAGCTCCGGCAGGGCCGGACATGGGGGCTCCGGACTCGGTCGCAGCGGGCTGGGCGGCTGCTGGCGCAGCAGCAGGCGGCTCGGGAAGATCAATGCCTGACTGGGAAGCCATGACACGCAGGTTGGCTTCCAGATAGGCTACCATTTTCTTGAGATAGGAGACATCGTTTTGCAGCGCAGAACTGTCTTCTTCAGACTGCATGGAACGGTGCTGCATTTCTTCGAGAGTGGATTCAATCCGTGCCATGCGGGGGCGCATTGACTGCACGTCAGACCACATATCGGCCTGCTCGGGGCGGGCTGCCTCAAGCTCCTTGGTCGTCTTGCCAATCTTTTGATTCAACTGCTGAATCTGCTGATCCTGCTCGTATACCTTGAGTTCGAGGGCATCCATGTCCTCGCGTTTCACGCAGGCGGTCAGCAGCGCGATGCAGGTCAGAGAAAGAAGAACGTTACGAAAAGTGCGCATGGCAGAATCCTTACTTTCGTTTACGAGGTTTTGCCCAGTCAGCCAGACCGCGTGTCCGGCGCCAGCCAAACAGAAGATACACAACGCCGCCGAGAACCGGAACAAAGACGCCCGCAAGCATCCATCCGTATTTTTCGGCGGGAGTGGAAAATTCATGACCATAGGCGTGCCAAATACACCACAGATTGGGCAAAATGGGAAGCGCAAGGGCCAGTATCATCAGCAGGGGAGAGGCGTCGCCGTTGCTGAACAGGTCTAATATGGGAAACAGCTCGTTCATGGAATGGTCCTGCAATACCTGTTATTACTTGTGTTTGTACATGGCCAGCATGATCAGGCCGGCACCAAGGCAAATGCCTATGTCGGCAACGTTGAACGCGGGCCAGTGCCATTCCGCTACGTGAAAGTCCAGAAAGTCGATGACGGATTGCAGGCGTATGCGGTCTATGAGGTTGCCTATGGCACCGCCTAACACCAGGCCAAGGCCCGTGAACATGACAGCGCTTTTGCCGGAGGTTTTGGCGAGGTAGTTGATGATGCCTACCGCTATGACGGCGGCGGCGGCAAACATCCAGACCTGCCATTCCGTGTCGGGATCGTTCAGAAACCCGAAAGCAGCGCCGCTGTTGCGCACATTGACGAGATTGAAGAAGCCGGGAATGACCGTGACGGTCATGTAGCGGGGAATGGTCGTGACTACCCAATACTTGGTGTACTGGTCGAGCAGGGCGGTCAGCAGGCCAAGCCCGTAGATATAGTAAAAGCGGGTTCGCATGGCGAAATGTGGCAATCCCTGTGCGGGGTGAATGGGAAAAAGGCCCGCCGTTCAGTCCGGCGGGCCCGTATTCTTTCTAGTCTTCGAGAGTCATGCTCTGCAGCACGCCGGTGCAGCGGGGGCAGATGGCAGGATGGTTGGCATCCGTGCCCAGCTCTTCGCTGTAAATCCAGCAGCGTTCGCACTTATCTCCGGGGGCCTTGGCCACACCGATGCGCAGGCCTTCCACCTCTTCAGCGGTAAAGGCAGACTCAGGTGCTTCAGCCAGCGGAGCCGTGCTCAGCTTGGAAACGATGAAGTTGGCGCGCAGGTCGGTCTTCAGACTTTCAAGCGATGCAGCCAGCGTATCGTCCAGATACAGGGTCACGTGCGTATCAAGCGCATGGCCGATTTCGCCGGACTTGCGGACCGGTTCAATGGCCTTGGTGATTTCGGAGCGGACAAGCAACAGCTTTTCCCATGCAGCGCGTTCTTCTGCGGGCATGGTATAAACAGGCACGTCATCGGCAGAGACGGCAAAGACCGTCTTGGCGTCATTCTTCAGGTCATCGGGCAGGAACTGGAACACTTCTTCTGCGGTGAAGCTTAGCACGGGAGCCATATCGCGGATGAGCAGGCGCAGAATGTGCAGCATGGCGGTTTGCGCGCTGCGGCGTTCGCGGCTGTCCTTGCCGGAGGAGTAGAGGCGGTCCTTCAGGATGTCCAGATAGAATGCGGAAAGGTCGGTGACGCACAGGTTGTGCAGCGTGTGGTAGACCTTGTGGAATTCATAGTCGTTGTAGGCTGCCTGCACACGCTCGTGAGCGCGGGATGCCACGTCGAGTGCAAAGCGGTCCAGCGATTCCATTTCCTCAACGGGTACCAGCTTGTCGGCGGTGAGGTCGTCGATGTTGCCGAGGATGTATCGGCAGGTGTTGCGGATACGGCGGTAGGCATCCACGAGTCGGTTCAGAATCTCGTCGGAAATGCGCACGTCTTCGCGGTAGTCAACGGAGGAAGCCCACATGCGCAGCACTTCCGCGCCGTGCTTGGTGATGACTTCCAGGGGCTCGATGCCGTTGCCGAGAGACTTGGACATCTTGTGGCCGTTGCCGTCCACAACGTAGCCGTGGGTGAGCACTTCCTTGTAGGGAGCGCAGCCGCGGGTGCCCATGCTGGCAAGCAGGGAGCTGTGGAACCAGCCGCGATGCTGGTCGGAGCCTTCAAGATACATGTCGGCGGGGTAGCGCAATTCCTTACGCTGCTCGACAACAGCGGCAAAGCTGGTGCCGGAGTCAAACCACACGTCCAGAATGTCCTTGCTGAGCTTCCAGTGGTTGCCGCCGCACTTGGGGCAGGCGAGCCCTTCTGGAACGATTTCTTCCAGCGGGGTGGAGAACCAGTAGTCGCAGCCGAGGGGGTGCTTTTCGAAGCGGGAAACGATGTCCATGACCCATTCGGTGTCATACCATGCCTCGTCGCAGCTTTCGCAGAGCAGGGCGATGATCGGCACGCCCCACATGCGCTGGCGGGAAATACACCAGTCAGGACGGTTCTCGATCATCTGGTGGATGCGTTCCTCACCCCATGCGGGAATCCACGCCACGTCATTGCGGATGGCATTGAGGGCGCGCTTGCGCAGGTCGTTGGCTTCCATGGTGATGAACCACTGGGTGGTTGCGCGGAAGATGACCGGCTCTTTGCAGCGCCAGCAATGGGGGTAGGAGTGCTTGATCTTGCTCAGGCCAAGCAGGTTGCCCACTTCCTGAAGCTTTTCGATGACCTTGGGGTTGGCTTCGAACACGGTCAAACCGGCGAAGAACTCCACGGAATCGAGGAAACGGCCTTCGTTGTTCATGGGGGAATAGATTTCCAGCCCGTACTTTTGGCCTACTTCAAAGTCTTCGCGGCCGTGGCCGGGGGCGGTGTGAACGCAGCCGGTACCGGCTTCAAGCGTTACGTGGTCGCCGAGGCACAGGGGGGAGACGCGGTCGTAGATGGGATGCTTTGCCACCAGCCCTTCAAGGGCGGTACCCAGAGCGGTTCCGGCAACGTTCCAGCTTTCCCAGCCGAACGCCTTGGCACAGGTTTCAACCAGGCCGGAGGCGAGCAGATAGAACTCCCCGTCCTTTTCGAGCAGGGAGTATTCCAGCTCGGGATGCAGGGCGATACCCATGTTGTCCGGAATGGTCCACGGAGTGGTCGTCCAGATAACGGCAAATGCCTTGGCAGGATCAGCCGCGGGGAAAATGTCTTTCAGCTTGGCGTCGTTGAGCGGGAAACGGACGTAGATGGAAGGCGAGGTGTGATCCGCGTATTCCACTTCCGCTTCCGCAAGCGCGGTCTGGCAGGAGCAGCACCAATAGATGGGCTTCTTGCTGCGCGCAACATAGTCGTCCTTCATGAAGTTGCCCAGCTCGCGGGCCGTAGCAGCTTCGTAGGAAGGATGCATGGTCAGATAGGGTTCATCCCAGATGCCCATGATGCCGAGGCGTTTGAATTCCTTACGCTGGATATCGACGAACTTTGCGGCATATTCACGGCAGAGCTTGCGGAATACATGCTCGGGAATGGTCTTTTTCTTTTCACCAAGCTGCTTTTCCACCTTCAGTTCAATGGGAAGACCGTGACAGTCCCAGCCGGGAATGTATTCGGCCTTCAGGCCCTGCATATTCTTGGACTTGACGATGATATCCTTGAGAATCTTGTTCAGAGCGTGACCGAGGTGAATGCTGCCGTTTGCATAAGGGGGGCCATCGTGCAGGACGTATTCGCCTTTGGTGCCACTTGCTGCAATCATGGCGTCGTAGGCCTTGGATTCTTCCCAGAACTTGAGCATTTCCGGCTCCTTCTGAGTCAGGTTGGCCTTCATGGGAAATTTGGTCTGGGGCAGATGCAGCGTCTTCTTGTAGTCGCTCATTGAAGTCTCTTTCCTGTTTGGTGTCGTTAAAGATGCAAGTGGGGAAGAATGCTGCAATACATTCCTAAAGTCAAGGCTGAGGCAATGCCGCGGGCGGCAGGTCAGCTGCGGTGTTCACTGGCGAAACGGTGCGTATGTGGCGAGATGTAGGTCCAGCAGGAAAGCAGGTCGCCTATGCTCCAGACGGGCACAAGCACGCGTTCGTACATGCAGGGCCTGTCGAGGAAGAAATCTTCCAGCATGTCAAGATGTTCCATATAGGGACGGGCCTTGTGGAACAGCAGGACGTGACCGAAGACATGCCCCCATGGCAGACAGGGCTTCAGGTATTGGGGCGGCGACATGTGCGACGGGACGGAAGAGCCGCAAAGATCCGCATCCATTTCATAGGCCGTACTGCCATACGCCATGATCAGATCCGGCGGAACGAAAAGCGTGGGGTATCCCTCCGGCCGTTCGACGATCCTGCCCTTCAGCAAGGCGGGCGTGATGGCCACGGCATCACGACAGTAACGGTCATGATTATCCCCGCCCAGCTTGAGCGTGCCGTACACGAAAAGGCGAAATGGGGATGACATGACGGGGGGGTCGTCCTAGGGCACCCGCGCAAGCAGAGATTCCGCAAAGGGGAGAACGCTCTCGGCTATACGGGCCGTTCCTGCAATATTGGGGTGGATGCCGTCTTCAAGGTTCAGGGCCGGATTGCCGAACACGCCTTCGAGGAAGAACGGATAGAAGACGGGATCGTAGCGTTCCGCCAGCTTGAGGTAAATGCTTTCGAAGGCTTCGGCATAGTCGCCGTCGGAAGGGAGCAGCATCTTCATGCCGGTGAGCATGAAGGGGATCTCCAGCTCCGTCAGGCGCTGCAGAATGCTGTCCAGCGTGGCTTCCACATCCCACGGATCCGTGAACTGGATGGCGTCGTTGGCGCCGAGTTCCACGATAACCGCATCGGGGCGGGGTTTGTTGGCGAGGTAGCGGTCAAGACGTTTCTTGCCGCCCCAGGCCGTGTCGCCGGACAGTCCCTGATTGATGATGGACACATTGTGTCCCTTACTACGCAGCAGCGATTGCAGGACTGCGGGGAAAGATGCCTCTGCCGGAATGCCAAAGCCCTCGGTTAGCGAGTCTCCGAGGGCTACGATGGTTTTCAGACGTTTCACGACGACACCTGATGGCAATGACTGTTATGAGGGTTAGAAGGCCCCGGGGGTTTCTTCGTTGATATTCGCCATCTGACGCAGCAGTCTCAGGGTTTCCTGTGCTTCCTGAAAGTCGAGCTTGCGCAGTGCGAAGCCTGCATGGACGATAAGGTAATCGCCGAGTTCGGCGGGAGATTCGAGCAGCATTGTGGATACGTCGACATAGGTGTCACTTTTGCCGACGCGACAGCGTGCCATGTCGTTGGGGGTGAGTTCAACAACTTCAGCAGGAATGGCAAGGCACATGGCAACCTCCGGGCGTTCGTATGTGAAAGATGTGGGCGCGTTAGGGCGCCTTGGCGCTGTAGCTTCCACCAGCGGCAGCTATTTCGTCAAGGACGAATCCGCACATGGCCGGAATTCGTTCGGCCACTTCAGGCGAGACGTCTATCCCCATGGTCTGATAGTCCACAGGTTCCATGCCTATGACCACTGTTTCCGGCCTGTTACCGGCGAGTTCGCAGTAGATGAGTGTATCTACAAGATCGGTCTGGTGCATGGAATCGTTGAACCCCAGACTCTTCCGCAGGTCTTCGCCTGTAAGACGGTATACGGAAGCGGGATCACTCCCTCCAAGAACGGCATCTACTACGATCAGATAATCGCTGTCCATCATGGAATCCATGAGTTTCATGCCCAGCGTGCCGCCGTCCATGAGGGTGACGTTGTCGGAAAAGTCATATGATTGCTGCAGTCGTTCAACAGCACGGACTCCCAGCCCCTCATCAGTGTAGAGTATGTTCCCGACACCAAGTACCAGAATTCGTTTAGATTCGCTCATGCGTCACCTTATCTGAAAAAGGGAACCCGGCGCAAGGCCGGGTTCCCGAGTTTTTTGGATTATCCTGCAAAATTACAGGATCTTGAACTTGTGGACTTCGTTGGTCTGGCTGTCGATCACGTGCACGCCGCAGGCGATGCAAGGGTCGAAGGAGTGGACCGTACGCAGGATTTCCACGGGGCGCTTGGGATCGGCAACGGGCGTGCCGATAAGAGCTTCCTCGACGGGAGAGATCTTATCCTTTGCACAGCGCGGTCCGAGGCTCCAGGTGGAGGGCACAACCAGTTGGAAGTTCTCGATCTTGTGATCGCGAATCTTGATCCAGTGGGACAGGCCGCCACGGGGAGCGGTGACGAAGCCGACGCCTTCTGCATCGCGGGGCATTTCGATCTCTTCGTAGATCTTCGTGTCGCCGGCGGCCACGTTGGCTTCCAGTTCGTCGAGCATGCGACCGGTTTCTTCGGCGATGACGACGGTTTCAATGCCGCGGGCAGCGGTACGGCCCAAGGTCGAGAACAGGGCTTCAGGACCAACGCCAAGCTTGGCGAGAACCATGTCCACCAGAGGCTTGATCTTCGGATGATCCTTTACATAGGCGGCGAGCACCTGAGCAAGAGGGCCGGTTTCCATGGCTTCTTCCATGTAGCGCGGAGCCTTCATCCAGGAGTAGCGGCCTTCGCCGTGCATGTCGGTGTAGCGCGGCTCGGTAACGCCCTGATAGGGATGGTGGGCCTTGTCGCCTTCGTACCAGCTGTACTTGACGTGCTCTTCGATCTTGTCAGGGTTGAAGCCCTGCATGTTGGCGAGGTCACGCTTCATGATGACGCCGGGCGGCAGGAAGCGGCTGTTGAGATCATATTCATCCGTGGGGAACTCGCCGAAGGTGATGAAGTTCGAGGTTCCGCCATACAGGCTCCAATCCTTGTAGTTGCCGGCAACAGCCAACAGGTCGGGAATGTATACCTGATTGATGAAGTCGTTGGTTTCCTTCCACAGTTCACGGAATTCCTTGATGCGCTTGGGAGTAAGGGCATCGTAGCAGGTAACGCCGCCGGCAACGGTGAACTGGGTGTGGGGGTTCTTGCCGCCGAAGGCAGCCATCATGCGGGCAGCCTTTACCTGCAGGCGCAGTGCCTCAAGGTAGTGTGCGGTGGCAATGAGGTCCACTTCCGGTTCCAGGTAGTAGGAAGGATGGCCGCCGAGGAAGTACGCGTTGGTGAACGGGCCGAGCTGGCCGCTTTCCACAAAGGTCTTCAGCTTGGTCTGCACGGCCTTCAGGTCTTCCGCCTTGGTGGGCCGTCCGGAGATGGTGTTGGCGATCTTGGCCGCCTTTACCGGATCAGCCTTCAGGGCGTTGGTCACGTCCACCCAGTCAAGGGCGTGCAGGTGATAGAAATGCACGAGGTGGTCGTGCATGTACTGTGCGCCAAGTACGATATTGCGGATCAGGGTGGCGTTCTTGGGAATACGCACACCAATGGCATTATCCACGCAGCGGGTGGATGCAAGAGCATGTACATAGGTACAAACGCCGCAGGAACGCTGGGTAAAGTGCTGTGCGTCGCGCGGGTCGCGGCCCTTCAGAATGATTTCCAGACCGCGGAACAGCTGAGAAGAACTCCAAACATTGGAGATCTTGCCGTTATCAACTTCAACTTCGATACGGAGATGCCCCTCAATACGGGTAATGGGGTCTACGACCACCTTACCGGAGTAATTGCTCTGAGGAGTTACCGGAATACCGGCAGGGGCCTTCTGCGCTCTACAACCGCTCATATGTCATCCTCCTTGGGATGTTCGTTCAAGATCAATGTGTAACGGGCCTAGCTTTCGTAGAAGGGACTCATGGCATCCCAGAAATCGGGCTCGGAGCAGCCGATGCAGGGATGACCCGCTTCAACGGGCCAGTTCGTCTGGTTGAATTTGATCTTGGGACAGTTGTTGTAGGTATCAGGTCCCTTGCAGCCCAGTTCATAGAGGCACCAGCCCTTTTGGGCTTCTTCGGAGCCGAAGGATGTGGCAAACTCGCCGGCCTCGAAGTGCTTGAGGCGGGGGCAGTTTTCATGAACGGTCTGGCCGAAGAACATGGTAGGCCGGTTCAGGCTGTCCAGTTCAGGCAGGGCATGCTTGGTCAGATAGTAAACGATGGTGCCCACAAGGTTGTAGGGGTTTGGCGGACAACCGGAGATGTTGATGCCGTTCACGCCCAGATGCTTGAGTGCGTCGTTCACGCCCTTGGCATCGGTCGGGTTGGGAGCCGCAGCCTGCACGCCGCCGAAGGTGGCGCAGGTGCCGTAGTTGATCACAGCCTTTGCCTTGGGCAGGATTTCGCTGTTGATCTCCAGCATGGTGCGACCGGCAACCTTACCGTAGATGCCGTTGTCTTTGGTGGGCAGAGCGCCTTCCGTCACGGCGATGAAACCGTGGGGGCTGTTCACTGCGTGGTGCAGGGCTTCTTCAGCAGCTTCGCCGGCTGCCGCCATGATGGTTTCATGGTAGTCGAGAGAGATGGTGTCCAGAATCAGTTCGTCAATGAAGGGCTGGAAAGCCCGCAGAACCGATTCGGAACAGCCGGTGCACTCGGCATTATGCAGGTATACCACGGAAGGGCGACCGGGAGCGGTCATGGCTCTGGCAATTTCGGTGCCGAAAGCCGGTCCCATACCCATGGCAACAGCGAGGGCGGAGCAGAACTTCAGGAAGTCACGACGGGATACGCCGTTCCGTTCCAGGCGCTCTTCCACGCCTTCTTTGCCGAGACCCACGGAAAACTTCATAGGAACCTCCTTGAATAAAACAGGGTCTGCATTCTCCGGTGCATCCCAAACACCGGAGTGTGACCGGACAGAACGTCCGGAATGGTGCGTTACCTTCTGCCAGGATAGGTATGCGCAAGCCTCCCGCTTCAAACAGCAACCAGAAACGGGAGTCGGAGGGACTATACAATAGAAATATCAAAAAGATAAAGTGGGTTTAATAAAAAATATCAGTAACGATAGAGTTGGGGCATGTAATGCAGGAGTATCGATTGAAATTTTTGATTGAAAAAAAGATATTCTCAATTTTGTAGTAGGTATTGTTGAACGGATGCGCAGTGCAGAAGGTGGAAAAACTATCTTTGCGGTAGGCAATAAAGCCGAAGCGCGGCACATCGGGAGCAATGTCCGGCGAGCAAGTGTTGATGCAGAGTGGAGGGGGCAAGACAGACGAATGCGCTGTCGGGCGCTGTCGTCGATGAGTGAGGTGCGGAAGAGTTAGGATAAGGGGAGATGCTGGTTGTGCAATCAGTTCTGCTGAGGAAAAAGAATGTTTCGAAAACTTTTTTTCAGAAGAAAGACAACTCTTCTGGTAGGAAACAACAAGGCCCCGCTTGGTAGCGGGGCCTTGTTGTTATCTATGCCTGACGCATTTCTTCGACAATGCGTGCGATTTCCTTGCGCGCGAGTCTGATAAACTCGTCAAAACGTGCCTGACATGGTTCTGAGAGACCTATGTTCCATGTCGTGATGTCTTTGGGCTGCATTCCAATGATTTCCATGCGAGGTCTGCTGCCGCATTTGAGTTCACACATTTTCAAAGAATCCAGCATATCGATGTCATGAATGGAAATACGCTGGCTTTCGTTGGATACAAGGTCTTCCTCGGTCAACTGATACAGTGTGCCGGGCTCGTGTCCGGCATGGATAACATCCAGAACCAGCAATCTGTCATAGCCTTCAAAGAGATAGAAAATGTCCTGAGTGAAGGTGCCGCCTTCTATGATGGTGACTTCTTCAGGCCACGTTTCCTTTTGCAGAGTTTCTGCGGCAAATACGCCGACGCCGTCGTCGGTGAGCAGGCTGTTGCCAATGCCCAGTACGAGTAGTTTTCCCATGGTGAATCCTGTCAGTTGGCAAAAGTTCTTTGGACGGAGTGGACGATACCCCGATGGGGCGGCTTGCCGCAAGCCGCAGTATACAGCAAATTGCATGCGCAGCCATAAGGCGTGCGCGGAAAGTCGAGCGCCTTACCAGTCCGGAGGGATTGCTCCCTCCGGCTGGCAGAAGGCACGCACCGCATTAATGCAGGTGGTTCCAGTAAAAAGAGGGCCGGATAAACCGGCCCTCTCGACTTGGCGGAATCTACATTGAGTTACTTGCACTCAACAACAGAAACCTTGCCGGACTCTGCGTGCATCACGTGCACGGCACAGCCCAGTCACGGGTCAAAGGCGCGAATGAGACGCGCCACGTTCACGGGGTTTTCAATGTCCGGAACGGGAATGCCGATGAGGGCTTCTTCGACAGGACCGCGCTGACCCTTGTCGTCGCGGGGGTTGCAGTTCCACAGGGTAGCGGAAACAACCTGATAGTTGTCGATCTTGCTGTCTTCGATCTTCAGGAAGTGCAGCAGGGCGCCGCGGGGAGCTTCGGTGAAACCGGTACCTTCGCCGGAAGCCGGAATTTCGGGCTTCACGTAGGTTTCTTCACCGGGCTTTACTTCCTTCAGCCAGGACTCAACGAAGCTGAGCATGTACCAGGTTTCTTCAGCACGGGCTACGTGGCGGCCCATGAGAGAGAACGCTGCGTCTTCGCCCAGATCGCGGAAGTTCTTGGCGTCGAGGCCGAAGTGCTCCTTGAGAGCCTTCTGGCCGATGGGGGACAGGGGCGGGTTCTCAATCCACATACGGGCCAGCGGACCCACTTCGCAGGCAACGCCGTTGTAACGGGGAGCCTTAACGAAGGAGTAAGCGCCTTCCTTGTGGGGAGAAACCTTGGTCTGGCCCTTGGAGTAGTGCAGACCGGTGGTGCTGTCGTCGAACCAGGAGTACTTCACGTCTTCGTGAATCTTGGAAGGATCAAGTTCATGGTCCTTGCCGCCGTAGTATACGCCGGGCTTCATCATGAACTTGGTCATTTCGTCGTTCAGCGGGAATACGCCGTAGGCGATACAGGCGCGATGGCCCTGGCCTACTGCGAAGAGATCCTTGTACTGGGAACCAACGGTGTAAACGACAGGCAGATACTTGTTGAGAACAAATTCTTTAACCTTGTCGAAACGGGCAGCGTACTCAAGGATGCGATCCTTGGTGGGAATTTCGGATGCGCCACCGGCCACGAGGCCCTGAGCGTGAGGCATCTTGCCGCCGAACATGGCTACCATTTCATGGCAGATCTGGCGAACATCAAGGGCTTCCACGTACTGGTCAACGGCAGCGGCGTTGATAGCGGCGAGACCCTTGTTACGGTCGGTAAGCAGGTCAGAGTTCTTGTAGCGCGGCACGAAGGGAGCGCTGTCGGGACCCTGAACGAAGTCCTGGGCGGCCAGGTGATAGAAGTGCAGAATGTGAGACTGCAGGTAGTTGGCGCCGAGGATAAGGTTACGGGTGATGCGGCCGTTGGTGGTCACCTTGGTGCCCATGGCTGCATCCTGAGCCATAACGGAAGCAGTAGCGTGAGCGGTGGGGCACACGCCACAGATACGCTGTACGATCTGGGAAGAGTCGCGGGGGTCGCGACCGCGGAGAATGGTTTCAAAACCGCGATACATGCCGCCGGAAAGCTTGGCATCTACGACCTTGCCACCTTCAACGGTCACTTCAGCCTTGAGGTGACCTTCGATTCGGGTAACCGGATCGATGGCAATGTGCGCAGTCTTACCGTGGCCGGCTGCACCTTTGCGTGCACAAGAAGACATATTGTTCCTCCTTCAAACGATGAAAGACGTCAAAGCCAGCTTACAGGGACTCGTAGAACGGAGACTGCCCATCGGGGAAGTCAGGTTCTACGCAACCGATACATACAGCGTTCTGAACGCACCAGTTGATGCCGTTGTTCCACTTGCGCTTGAAGCAGTCTGCCATGGCGTTGGGACCCTTACAGCCCACGCTCATGCGGCAGCCGTCCTTCTGGCTGAGAGTTTCACACATCTTGTCCGCCTCGAAATCGGGGAGGTAGGGACAGTTGTCGTGAATGTTCTCACCGAAGAAGGGAGTGGGGCGGCCCTGATCATCAAGCAGCTTGACGACTTCACCCAGACCAGCGGCAAGACCGTGGGTCTTGATGGCCTCAAGGGCGACAACCACGGTACCCACGATCCAGTCAGGATGGGGGGGGCAACCGGGGATGTTCACTACGGGGGTGGAAATGCCTTCCTGTTCGAAGAATGCCTTGACGGACATTGCACCGGTTTCGCTGCCTTCTGCAGCGGGAATGCCGCCGTAAGCGGCACAGGTGCCGAGTGCGAGCACAGCGGCAGCCTTGGGTGCGAGTTCCTTCATTGCGTCAACCATGGTGATTTCCTTGTGATGGGCTTCACCGATAACGCAGAACTTGCCGTCTTCGGCAACAGGGATGGAGCCTTCCACTGCGAGGAAGAAGCCACCCTTGTATTCATCAGCAATCTTGAACATGTGCTCCATGGCGGGTTCGCCTTCCCAAGCCATAACGGTGGGGTGGAATTCAAGGCTGATGACATCAAGCAGTACCTGCTTGATGTGAGGGTTAACGGCGTTCAGCAACGATACTGAACAACCGGTGCAGCCAGAACCCTGCAACCACAGAACGGGCGGACGGCTGCCGTTCAGAGTGCCGGAAATGGCTTCACAGACACTGGGGTGGAACATCTGGGAAATACCCATGCCTGCCACCGTGCCTGTGCACATTTTAACAAAATCACGCCTGCTGAGACTCATCCCTGCCTCCTTACTTTTTGGCGTTTTGAAAAACCCCTAGCTATATAACACCCTATAGCTTTGTTGTAACCGCATAGATAGTTACAATCCCTTTTCGTGTTGTGTCAATGGATTGCAAATCTTTTGGGGTGATTTCAATAGAAATTATTGATTGTTACGGCAGTGCTGTGGTGATTGAATGTTCAATATGTGGCAATACAGTTGTAAGGTGTTGCATGTCGAATATAGATGTGACAAGGCCGTTGGAGTGCAGTGACTTCGCTTTTGTGAGTGATTAATAGTTGTTTGTGTGAACAGTCCATTGATTGGAGTATGTGAAAAGTTTTTCATGCCTGTAATGCGTATGCAGGAGTCACTGGGGTGCTATATAGCGTAAAAACGAAAAAAGCCCGTGTTCTGACGAACACGGGCTCAATGTTTGAGACCGGGGAAGGACTACTTTGTCATGGCGACAAAGAAATCGGCGTTGCTCTTGGTGCCGCGCATTTTCCCGAGCAGGAATTCCATGCTGTCGATGGAAGACATGGGGGAGAGAATCTTGCGCAGGATCCAGACCTTGTTGAGCACTTCGTCGTCGAGGAGCAGGTCTTCCTTGCGGGTGCCGGTTCGATTGATGTCGATGGCGGGGAAGACGCGCTTTTCCGCGAGGTGGCGGTCAAGGTAGATGTCGAGGTTGCCGGTGCCCTTGAATTCTTCAAAGATGACTTCGTCCATGCGGGAGCCGGTGTCGATGAGGGCGGTGGCAATAATGGTAAGGCTGCCGCCTTCTTCAAGGTTTCGGGCCGCACCGAAGAAGCGCTTCGGGCGTTGCAGGGCGTTGGCATCCAGACCGCCGGAAAGCACGCGGCCGGAAGAGGGCGTGACGGCGTTGTATGCGCGGCCGAGGCGTGTGATGGAGTCGAGGAGGATAACGACATCCTTGCCTCGCTCCACAAGACGCTTGGCCTTTTCCTGCACCATTTCTGCAACCTGAACATGGCGCTGCGGCGGCTCGTCGAAGGTGGAGCTGACAACTTCCGCGTTCTTTACGGTGCGCTCCATGTCCGTCACTTCTTCAGGACGTTCGTCGATGAGAAGAATGATAAGGTAGACGTCCGGATTGTTCGCGTTGATGGAGTTGGCAAGAGACTGGAGAAGCATAGTCTTGCCGGTGCGGGGAGGGGCTACAATCAGACCGCGTTGTCCGCAGCCGATGGGGGCCATGAGGTCGATAACGCGACCGGAGTAGTTCTCCTGACCATTTTCCATTTTAAGCTGGCGCTGCGGGTAAATGGGGGTCAGGTTGTCAAACAGGACGAGATTTTTGGAGCGTTCCGGCGGTTCAAAGCCGATTTCGGTTACCCGTAGCAGGGCGAAATAGCGTTCGCCTTCCTTTGGGGGACGAATCTGGCCGTATACCACATCCCCTTTGCGCAGGCCGAAGCGGCGAATCTGCGAGGGAGAGACGTAAATATCGTCCGGCCCGGGCATGTAGCTGTACATAGGCGAGCGGAGGAAGCCGAAGCCGTCCGGAAGGATTTCCAGAACGCCGTCTCCGAAGATGGCTCCGTTCTGCGCTGCACAGCGCTGCAGCAGGGCAAAGATCAGCTCCTGCTTGCGAAGGTTGCTCGGGTTCTCGATCTGATACTGATCGGCGAGCTCCATGAGCTCTGCGGCGGTCTTGAGTTTCAGTTCGGAGAGATGAAGTCCGTTGTCACCGTTGCTTTCTGTCTGTGCGGCAGTTGCATCAACTTCGTAGTCGTCAAATTCGACTTTTCGGTTGGGACGGGAGGCGGGCTTGGACTGCTTGTTGTCGCCCTTGGACGGGGAAGATTGCTTGCGTTTCTTCTGAGAGGGTTTGGACTGGCTGCGCGTGCGCGGAGCTGATTCCTGCTTGCTCTCATCAACGTCTTTCTTTGTGGCCATAAGGACTCAAATGCGTTGTAGGGTGATGATGTAAGGCTGTAGGACATCGGAAACATGAATTTCCGCATGTCATGAAGGTATATGCTGTCCGTGGAAGTACTGTCAGATGCTCCCAACGGGGCATGGCAGGAAGACTTCAAATGTATGCGAGTGATTGGTGCTGCGAGGCGGTAATGCCGTGCACCACAAGTGCGTTGGTAAAAACCTAGCGTATTACCATGCGGAACGCAACTGGGCGTGCTAACTTTTTTCCTGGACGGCAAGGACATCAGCAAACATTTCTTCGATTTCCGTTTGCACATCCTGCTGCTTTTTACCCAGAGCATGAGCCAGTTCAAGCGTAATCAGGCCCATGGCCTGCTCAAGCAGGCGGCGTTCGCCAAAGGAAAGTTCTTTATCCTTACCGATGAGCAGGAGCTCCTTGAGCACGTACGCGACATCGGCAAGCTCGCCGCTTTTGAGCTTTTCAGAATACTCGCGATAGCGTCTGTTCCAGTTCTGGCCTGTGTAGCCGGTGAAACCGGAACGGTCTGCAAGGCTATCAAGAATGCTGGCGCCCTGTTCGGCAGAGCATACGGCGCGGAGACCGACGTTGACGGCATTCCTGACCGGCACCATGAGGGTGACATTGTTGCTCAAAATGCGGACAATGTAGAACTCTGCCTCGGCCCCACCAATGGTCTGCCGTTCGATGCGTTCCACTTTGCCTACACCTTGTGCAGGGTACACCACTAATTGATCCGGGGTGAACAACGTCCGTCTCCTTAAAGTCTTCAATTCTCTTAGCGCGAAAAAGTACAGTAGCTTATTCCGATGCGGTAGTCCATGCCAATTTGACTAACTATTTGGGGAGGCATCAAAGGCGTTCACTACATGTATGGCTTCGGAAGCTCCCTTCTCTGCAAAGGTGAGCATACCCTTCAGAGCTCCATCCAGCACCTGCTCCACGATGCGTACTTCCTCACCGGAAAAACGGCTGAGAACAAAGCCCGCAGTATTGGGATGATCCGGCTTGCCGATGCCAAGGCGAAGCCGGTGAAAATCCTTGGTTCCCAGATGCTGGGCAATGGACTTGAGGCCATTGTGGCCGGCAAGCCCTCCGCCGGTCTTGAAGCGCATTCGGCCGAGCGGTAAATCAAGCTCGTCATGCACAACCAGAACCTGTTCCGGATCGAGATTGTAGAAGCCGCATATATGAGCCACGGCTTCACCGGAAAGGTTCATGTATGTCTGTGGCTTGGCTACCAGCCATGTGCTGCGCAGCCCACCGGGCATGCATTTCCAGAGCAGGTACTTCTTCTTGCCGGTTGAAAGGGGAGAAACCGCATCCGGATTGAATCTGCGCGCGTCATCCATGAGGTGGTCAACGGCCATGAAGCCGAGATTGTGGCGGGTGTTTTCGTATTCCTTGCCTGGGTTGCCCAGACCGACGATAAGACCTGCGGCTTGCATGGGAGAGATACCTCGTTGTGCTTGTATTCTGGCGGTTGAAAAAAGAAAACGGCCCCATACCGTCGAGTATGGGGCCGGAACGAAACAGAATAATTACTTTTTCTTCTTCTTGCCGGTGTCTGCAGCAGCTTCTTCGGTAGCAGCAGCGCGGCCGGGAACGATGCGAAGGATTACGAAGTCGGTGTCGTAAACAACGCGAACGCCCTCAGGCAGCTGCAGGGCAGAGGCGAACACGGAGCTGTCGATCTGCATTTCCGTGATGTCCACGGTAATGAAGGGGGGCAGCAGTTCGGGCTTGCCGGTGATGGTTACGGTGTTACGGTAGTGCTCCAGACGGCCACCAGCCTTAACGCCCTTGGAGGAACCTGCGAGCTTTACTTCAACCTTGACGGAAATTTCCTTTTCAAGGTCCACACCGTAGAAGTCGATGTGCTGAACGCGGTTTTTGAAGGGGTGCATTTCAACCTTCCACAGCATGCAGGGCTTGGATTCGCCTTCGATGTCGAGGTTGAAAACGGTGGTCTTGCCAACGCTCTTGAAGAGCTTGGAGAAGGGAAGGGTTTCAGTCGTAACAGGAATATTTTCACCGGTCGTGCTGTAGAAGATACCGGGGATCAGGCCTTCTTCACGCAGGCGGCGGTTAGCGCCCTTGCCCAGACCTTCACGCTTTTTGACGGGATACGTAATTCTTTCGGACATTGTTTACTCCTTTAGGGTTCCACCACGAGGTGTTTCACTCGCTGCAGATGAAAAAAACTAGACGAACAGTACGCTAACGGAAGATTCCGTATGGATGTTATGGATAGAACGGGCCAGCAGACCGGCAATGGAAAGCACCTTCAGCTTTTCGCAGTTCTCCAGTTTGTCGCCGAGCGGCACGGTGTCGGTAACCAGCACCTTGGAGAAGGCGGAATTGTTGAGGCGATCAATGGCGGGGCCGGAGAGCACGGGGTGCGTAGCACAAGCCATGACTTCCTTGGCGCCGTTTTCCATGAGCACATTTGCGGCGGCAACCATGGTGCCGGCGGTGTCGATCATGTCGTCGACAACGATGGCTACCTTGCCCTTTACATCACCGATAACATGCATTGCCTGAGCCTGATTGGGCTTGTCGCGGCGCTTGTCGATGATGGCAAGGCCTGCGTTCAGGCGCTTTGCAAAGGCTCGGGCGCGTTCTACGCCGCCGGCATCGGGAGAAACCATGACGATTTCGTCCTTGATGTCGCGCAGGTATTCAAGAATGACCGGAGCGGCATAGAGGTTGTCTACCGGGGTGTTGAAAAAGCCCTGAATCTGGCCGGCGTGCAGGTCAACGGTTACCAGACGGTTCATGCCCGCCATGGTAAGGAAGTCTGCGACGACCTTTGCGCTGATGGGTGCACGGGGTACAACTTTGCGGTCCTGTCGAGCGTAGCCGTAGTAGGGAACCACTGCGGTAACGCGGCCTACGCTGGCACGCTTGAGTGCGTCGAGCATGAGGCAGAGCTGCATGAGGTTGTAGTTGACAGGCGCACAGGTGGACTGAACGACAAAAACGTCGTCGCCACGTACATTTGCACCGATTTCAATGCGGATTTCCCCGTCGCTGAAGGTTTCGCATACAGCGGGGGTGAGCTGGCAACCAAGGTGGTTGCAGATGGCTTTTGCGAGTTCCGGATTGGAAGAGCCAGTGAGTATCTTCAAGTCGCCGTGCATGGTATCAAGTCCGGGCTTGAGGTCAGTAACTCACCTGTAAATGAATAATATGGCTGGGGCGGAAGGACTCGAACCCTCGAATGACGGGACCAAAACCCGTTGCCTTACCGACTTGGCGACACCCCAACACTTACAGGTGGTGGATGAAGGTCTTGACTCCCTCTCGCATGAGGGACTCAGACGCTTGCATTGCCTTTTCCATCTCTCTGTACAAGGCGAAGAGGCTTGCGCCGCTTCCACTCATCACAACCGCGGCGGCGCCATGTCTGATGAGTGATCCCTTGTACGCCCGCAGCTTCGGAAAGGCCGCAAATACCACCGATTCAAAGCTGTTAAAAAGCCACAAGGCACGAGAGGAGGGTCTTGTAAACATATGGGCGGACAATGTCAACCGCTCTGTTGCATCAATGTCCATTTTATTTGCGTATCTATCATCCCACGCCTTGAACGCCCATGGCGTGGAGACGTGTTCCGGCGGACAGGCGAGCAGAAGCGTAAACCCGGAAAGGTCCACTTCGCAGGGCACGAGTATTTCGCCTATTCCCGTTGCCCGGGCGGGCACGTTTTTCAGAAAGAAGGGCACATCCGCACCTATGCGGGCGGCAACTTCGTTAAGCTCTTCATCATTGAGGGCTACCTTGCCCGCTGACGCGTTGAGAAAATTCAGAAAGGCGGCGGCATCGGCACTGCCCCCGCCAAGACCGGCACCGTCCGGTACTCCTTTGGTCAGGGTCAGGCGCAGGTCGGGGCGGAAACCTGTCGTTTCGGCGAACACGCGCCACGCCTTGTGCAGGGTGTTGCGTTCCGTGCACAGGTCGGCACGTTCGCAGACAAGGGTGAGGCCGCTGCCTGCGGCCCCTTCTTCGATATCAAGTGTATCTGACGGTTCGGACAACGGGTAGAACAGGGTGTCCAGTTCATGGTAGCCGTTCTCGCGAACTCCGGTAATGCGCAAGTACAGATTGATCTTGCATCCCGCCTTGAGCCGGACAGGCAGAGCGGGGCGCGTAGCAGACTGTGTATCCTGCGGTAAGGATGCGGAATCGGTCATACTAGCGCGAGATGGTTTCAACGGTAAGGTTGTTGTTGGTGAAGACGCAGAGTTCTCCGGCGATCTCCATGGATTTTCTGCAGATTTCCTCAGCACCGAGCTCCGTGTTGCGAGAAAGGGCCCGTGCTGCGGAAAGGGCATATGCACCACCGCTGCCTATGGCCGCGAGGCCGTCATCGGGTTCAATGACATCACCCGTGCCGCTGATAATAAGGATATGATCCGCATCGGCTACCAGAAGCATGGCTTCCAGCCTGCGCAGGTACTTGTCCTTTCGCCAGTCCTTGGCCATTTCCACGCTGGCGCGCACAAGGTTACCCCGAAATTCTTCCAGCTTCGCTTCAAAGCGTTCGAACAGCGTGAACGCATCGGCGGTTGCACCGGCAAAACCGGCGATGATGCGATCTTTATATATGCGGCGCACCTTGCGGGCGGTGTGCTTCATGACGATGCTCTGTCCCATGGTGACCTGACCGTCACCTGCCAAGGCAACGCCGTTGGCGTCCTTGACCGCGAGAATGGTGGTTCCTCTCAGCTGCATTATTATCTCCTGAAGACATGCGGAATGGGGGGGGCGCTGCAGGGCCAAGGCCATGCGCACAGCATCTGTTGAACAGCAGGGGATTGCTCCCGTCAGTTCTTATCCCAGAATTCCGCTCTCTCCTTGTGTTTCATTTCAAATCGCTCAAGCTGCTCCTGTTCGGCAGGAGTTCTGGCGTTTTTTTTGGCCAGACCGTAGTGGTATTCGGTCTTTTTCTTGTTGTTCTTGTACAGGGAGCTGTAGGCGAGGTGCAGGTATCCTTTGAACAGGAGCTTGTTCTCGCCGAGCATTCGCCCGTAGTAATAATGGATTTCCGGATCCTCGGGGAGGTGGAGGAGCAGTTCGTCAAAATACTTGGAGGCTCCCTGTATGTCTCCGCGGTCTCCCAGGAGTCTGGCATAATAGAAAAACGCCATGTAATCTCTGGGGTTCAGCAGAATGGCCTTTTGCAGCAACTTGGAGGCTCTGTCCGGATCGCCTTTCATATAGTGGAAGCTGCCAGCCTCGCGGTTGATGAGGAAGTCTTTGGAGCCGCAGGCCAGTGCGTGGTCAAAGCTGTCAGCTGCATCCGTGATGCGGTTGAGGCGGGCAAGGGCGATGCCCCGTCCCATTATATTGATGCAGTTCTGCGGTGCGTCGTTGATTTCAAAATGGCGCAGGGCGATTTTGGGATCGGTGTAACGGGCGCGTATGAGCGCCTTGATTCTGTTGAACCGATCGTTGTTCTCCGTCTGTATGCGAACATCTGCAGGCAGAGCCTGTATGCGGTCGCTGAGCGACCGAATGCGCTCGTCCACGTCAGGGTGAGTGCTGAGATAGGCAGGCAGGGTGCCACCCATCTGCCACTGCTTTTTACGGATGGCCTCAAAGCCGCCGACCATTCCTTGGGGCGGGAAGCCGCCTCCCACAAGATAGATGAGTCCCACCTGGTCCGACTCGCGTTCATCCTGCCGGCTGTAGTTGAGCATGGCGCTCTGAGCGGCGGCAAGGGAGCCCACGGCAAGACCTGCGCTTGTATTGGGGCCACCGATGAACATTCCTGCCAGAGCACCGGCAAGTCCCATTACCTGCGTCTTTTTTGCCTTGGCGATACGCCCTGCGATGTGCTGCTGGGTTATGTGCGCCAGTTCGTGGCCCAGAATACCTGCAAGTTCGGACTCGTTTTCCAATTCAAGCAGCAGGCCGGTGTGCACGAACAGGTAGCCGCCCGGAACGGCAAAGGCATTCATGGAATTGTCCAGAATGACATTTGCCTCGAACTTGTAGGGCTGCGGTTTCATGTCGGTCTGCAGCCGCACGATGATGTCGTTGATGTAGGCGACTACTTCGGGATCTTCAATGAGGGGCATGCGCGACTTGATGAGAACGCTGAATTTGCGTCCCAGTTCAAGCTCGTCCTTCAGCGTAAAATCGCCGAACAGTTCGGAGATGTCTGCACGGCTGGCATGCAGGGGGGCGAGGGTCACCGTAACCAGCACGAGAAGCTGGATCAGTATCCGTTGCCACCGGAGCGGTGTCCGGTGGCAACGGGAACAGGCTAAAGCCCTTTTGCTTTTCATGTGTTTCCTAGAGCACGTCCCATACGGCACCGGCGGGGGTATCCCGCACGTCCACGCCAAGGTTGGTCAGCTCTTCGCGCAGGGAGTCTGAAAGGGCGAAATCCTTTGCCTTTCTGGCTTCCTGTCGCTGCACGATAAGAGCTTCCACTTTGGCAGGGTCAATGCCTTTGCGTGCCGCTCTGCACAGTTTGAGATCGTTGAGGAAGGCACCTGCATCCAGCGAGAACAGGCCGAGAATGCCAGCCCACCGGTCAAATGCCTCCTGCGCCTGAGTGAACAGGGTGCGGGCCCCTTCGGACTTGCGCAGGTTCTTGTCTTCAGTCACGCGGTTGATGAGACGCACGATGGTGAAAACATGACCGAGCGCCGCAGCCGTGTTCATGTCGTCGGCCATGGCGGTATGCCATGCGGCCAGACTTTCAGCGAATTCGGTGGTGATGTCTGCGGGCAGCTCTGCCTTGCTCCACTTGGCGCGACTCAGCTCCTCGGCCAGTTGGGCCTTGGTTTCGTAAATGCGCTTCAGGTTCTTTTCCGCATCATCCATGACTTCAAAGGTAAAGTCGATGGGGCTGCGGTAATGCTTGGTAAGCAGGAAGAAACGCAGGGTTTCCGGCAGATAGTTTTCCAGAATGTCACGGATGGTCTTGAAGTTGCCGAGCGACTTGGACATCTTCTCGGAATCCACCTGCACGAAGCCGTTATGCACCCAGTAGCGCGCCATGTGGTTGTCCGTGGCGGCTTCGGTCTGGGCGATTTCGTTTTCATGGTGCGGGAAGATGAGGTCAAGACCGCCACCGTGAATGTCCAGCGGCAGGGGCATGTGCTTCTCGCTCATTGCGGAGCACTCGATGTGCCAGCCGGGACGGCCTTTGCCCCAGGGGCTTTCCCAGAAGGGTTCGCCGGGCTTGGCAGACTTCCACAGAGCAAAATCCAGCGGGTCTTCCTTCTCTTCTCCGGGAGCGATGCGTGCGCCGGAGCGCATCTCATCAACATCGCGGCCGGAAAGCTTGCCGTATTCGGGGAAGGAACGGACGCGGAAATATACGTCGCCGGAAGGGGTGGAGTAGGCCTTGCCCTTGGCGATGAGATCCTCGCAGAGCTGAATCATCTCGGCGATATGCTCGGTGCACTTGGGTTCAATGTCCGCGCGCAGCACGTTCAGTCTGTCCATGTCCTCGTAGAAGGTCTGGATGTATTTTTCGGCGACTTCCGTGCTGGAAAGGCCTTCCTGATTGGCGCGGTTGATGATCTTGTCATCCACGTCCGTGAAGTTGCGGGCAAAGGTCACATCAAGGCCGGTGCTGCGCAGGTAGCGTACGAGCACGTCGAACACTACGGCTGAGCGGGCATGGCCGATATGGCAGAGGTCGTAGGCGGTAATGCCGCAGACATACATGTTGACCTTACCGGGAACGGCAGGAACGAATTCTTCCTTCTTGCGGGTGAGCGTATTGTACAGTTGCATGAGCGGCTCTTACTTGGCGTCAAAGAGGTCGATACGGCGCTGATGCCTTCCGCCCTCGAAAGGAGTTTCAATGAAAATGCGCGCCAGTTCCATGGCTACGCCGGGGCCGGTTACACGCTCGCCAAGGCACAGAACGTTGGCATTGTTGTGCTGGCGAGTGGCGCGGGCGTGAAATTCATTGGTGCACAGCGCGGCGCGGATGCCCTCATGGCGGTTTGCCGCCATGGACATGCCGATGCCGGTGCCGCAGACGAGGATGCCGAAAATATTATCGTTCAGCACCTTTTCGCATACCTTCTGTGCGAAGACGGGGTAATCGCAGCTGGTAGCGGCCGCAGGGCCGAGATCTTCAACAGTATAGCCAAGGCCGCTCAGGTAGGAGGTGAGAACTTCCTTCAGGGCGAAACCGGCGTGGTCGGAACCGATGCAGACTGTCTTGGTCATGATAACCTCTGTATGAATACCGCTAGGCGGAGTATGTATTGCGCTTGCAGGCCTGATCTCTGTCAGCGGCCTGTTCCTGCTCCTGACGCAGGCGGAGGATTTCTTCCTCAAGGAACTGGACCTGACGGGCGGAGCGAATCATGTCGAACGAAGGAGCGGCAGGTTCTTCGCCGGCTTCGGCCAGATGGGCGGCCGTGTAGCGGCCAAGCAGGGCGCATTCCTGTTCAAGGCGTTTTTCGAGCTGACGCACTTCATAGCGTCTGCCAATGCCAACGAGCATGAGCCGGATTTCTCCAAGCCACACCCTGAATCCGAAACGCAGGTTTTCAATAACCCCTGCATTGCTTGCCTGTCCCTTGTCGGCGGAAAAATCGGCGGCCATTCTATCCTCTCTGCTATGTCTTGCGCTACGGGCTCAGTTGCTCGGCAGCGGTTTGATCTGCGTGCCTTCCGGCATATCCAGTGTGAGTTGCTGAGCGGCAAAGGGCTCAGCAAGTGCGGAGCGCTCCTTGACGAGCAGCACCGCGCTTTTGTCCGTACCAAGGGAAATGGCATACTTCCCGGGCAGGGTCGTGTCGGTTTCGTCAAAGTTGTTCATGGTCAGGACCATGCGTCTGTCGCCGGTACCGACACTCCATTCCGTGGGCTGGGCGTCGGGACTCAGCTTGAGTACCCCTTCCACAGGTTCTGCGTCGTCACTTCCATGACCGCGGGCGGAAAGAGTGTAGGCAAAGCCGCCTTCGGGCACAAGGTCCACGTAGAGGTATTTTTCCGGAAAGACACGGTTGAAACGTCCGGCCATAAGGTGGCCAAGGTCATTGATGCCGAACGGGACCGGCAGCCCCAGACGGAGCAGGGCGTTGGCGCTGTTGCTGTTTACATAGGCCTTTCCCGCTCCCGGATCGTACGCCACGAATGAGTGGCTGTCTTGTCTGATGAGGGCAAGGGTTTTGCCCACTCCGGCCTCAAGGTCCATGCGCACGGGCGCTATGCCGTTGCCCCACGACCGCAATACGAGTCTGTGACCTGAATTGGGCGTGGAGTAACGCAGGGAGGCGTTAATACGGAATGGGCCTGCGGCTTCTTCACGTGCCTTGGCGTCTGCGATGTAGCGGTTCCATAGGGCCTTGGCCTGTGCCTGAAGTGCGGGATCGCTGATATGCGAAGGAGCCTGCTGCTGACGGGGGGCGCAGCCGGAAAGAATAACAACGGCGAGCAGCAGCATTGCGGGAATGCGCTGCAGCATCACACGGGTTGAAGTCATTCTATAATCCCTGAAGCTTCTTTTTCAGTTGATCCGGATTGCTGGGGTTGAGCTTCAGGGCTTCGCGGTAGCCCTTTCGCGCGTCCGTCTTGCGGCCCATGGCCTTGGCAATATCGCCGTAGTGTTCCCATATGATGGGGTCCTTGGCGCCAAGGGCGATGGTGCGGTTGATGGCGTCCCATGCTTGCTCAAGATTGCCGAGCTTGAAATGCACCCATGCGAGGGAGTCGATGATGAAGGCCTTTTCCGGCTCAAGCTTGAGCGCGGACTCGATGAGAACCAGCGCACGGTCAAGGTCCACGCCCTTGTCCGCCAGCGAATAGCCTACATAGTTGAGGGCTTCCGGATGTTCGGGGTCGTGGGTAATGACCTGTTCCATGAGTTCCAGCGCGTGTTCCCTTTCTCCTGCGAGATCGTACACCGAACCTCTGGTGAACAGCAGTTCCGTATCGTTGGGCCAACGTTTGAGAGCCTTGTCGAGTGCCGCGTGGGCTTCATCAAAACGCTTCAGGCTTGCCAGCAGGTCGATCCGCATATCCCAGAATTCTCGCTCCGAGGGGTCGGCCTTGATGCCCTGTTCGAGCAGCTCCAGCGCTTCGTCATAGCGCTTGAGCTCAAAGAGCATGTGGGTACGGAAGCGGACGCTTTTGCCCCACAGCCGGTCATGGTCGGGGATGTTTTCAAGCAGCTCGATGGCGCGGGGAAGGTCTTTGTCCGTATTGAAGGCGATAAGCGCGAGATGGAAGAAGACCTCGGAAGGAGGGGAGGGCATTTCGGCCAGAGGTTCCAGAAGCTCTCGGGCCTGTTCCGGAAAGCTCTCGTCAATGAACAAGGTCGCCGCCTGCAGCACAAAGCCCATGTCCTCAGGGCCTTCCTTGGCGATGGTCAGCGCCTTTTCCGGATGATTGAGCTTGAGGTTCAGCGCAATGAGTCTGAGCCAGACTTCCTGACTTGTTTCTCCCAGTTCGAGAATATGCTCGTAGGTCTTTTCCGCTGCCACGTAATCCTTCATCAGCTCATAGACATAGGCCAGCTCTGCCCAGGCCTCCACGAATTCGGGCTCGGACTGGACCGCCTTTTTCAGTTCCGCCTGAGCGTCCTTGTACTTCTTGAGCTGAACATAGGCTCTGGCAAGGTAGTAGCGCGTAACCGGGGTGTTTCTGACAGGCGATTTCTGGCGAAGCAGGTCTGCGGCTTCCTGAAACAGGTTGTTGGAGAGCAGAAGCTGGCCGAGCTGCTGGCGGGCAGCGCCGTCTTCCGGATGCTTGGCAATGAAGTCCTTGAGGATGCCGATGCTCTCGTCAACGCGCTTTTCGTTGAGATAGGTCTCGGCAAGCAACATGGTCAGCTCGAAATGCTCCGGATATGCCTCCAGTCCGCGCTTCACGATATCGCGCGCAAGGACACTTTCCTTGCGCTGGGTGTAGAAGCGGGCGGCATCGACATAGACTGACGCCACGGGGTTCAGCGCAAGCAGTTGCCGTATGGCTTCTGAGCCCATGCGCAAGTCGTTGGTTTTGGCTGCTTCCGCGAGTACAAGGTAATAGTATACCTTGGCCGCTTCAGGGGTCATGGGGTAGCTGGCTGGCTTTTCCGGAGCCTGAACGGGCTGTTGCTTTGCGCAGGCTGCCAGAAAAATGCAGGCGAAAATGAGAATGGCCACGCGGGCAACATGGCCCGGCGAATGGAGAAAAATGCTGTCGCGTTGTGCTGTTGAGGCGGAGGACATATGAGGGGATACCCTTGCTCTAGCGGTTGATCCAATCCTTGGAAAAATCCTTGATCTCACGGAACAGGTGGTCTCGGATCTTCTGGAGAAGCCGTGCTTCTATCTGGCGGACACGTTCTCTGGTGATATCGTACTTTTCGCCGATTTCCCTTAGGGTTATCGGGTCTTCTGAAAGCAGTCTGCCGTGCAGGATTTCCAGTTCCTTGTCATTGAGCTTCGGCTCTATGGTCTTGATATGCTCCTTTAGCATAGTGCCTAATTCGCTGTTTGCAAGCATATCTTCAACACCGGGGCCGAGGGCGGGCAGAAAATCCATGCGCGTGGCCGTGGAACCGTCGTCGCCCACGGGCAGGTCCAGCGACATGTCGCTGGCATCAAGGCGCTGCTCCATTTCGATAATTTGCTCTTCCGAAACGTTGAGACGCTCGGAAAGCATGGCGGAATCCGGCACGAAGCCTTGCGACATGAGGCGCTGGCGTTCCTTGTTCAGGTTGTAGAAGAGCTTGCGCTGCGCCTGTGTGGTGCCGATTTTCACCAACCGCCAGTTGTCCATGATGAACTTGAGAATGTAGGCCTTGATCCAGAACGAGGCGTAGTAGGAGAACTTGATGCCCTTGTCGGGATCGAATTTGTGCACGGCACGCATGAGGCCCACGTTGCCTTCCTGTACGAGGTCGAGCACATTCTGCATCCAGCGGCGCTGGAAATCCATGGCGATTTTCACGACCAGTCTCAGATGGGAGGAAACGAGACGGAAGGCTGCGTCCTGATCGCCTTCGTCCTGTACTTTGCGGGCGAGCTGGAATTCTTCGTCTGGCTTGAGCAGAGGGAACTTGCTTATCTCGCGCAGGTAGAGATGCAGAGAATCGCGGCTGGCGGATTTCCCCGGGGCGGAGGAGCTTGATACGGCGGGAAGGGCAGCATCAAGAGTAAAGTCGTCCGATTCGTCGTCATCAAGGTCAATGACGTCGTCGTCAAGGTCGAGACTTTCCTCCTCCTCTTCCTCTTCGGCTTCGTCCAGGACTTCAATGTCCTGTTCGGTATATTTCTTTGGGGTGGCGTCCTTGTCGGATGCGCTTTTCTTAGTCATTGTATATCTTTATGTGGTAGCTTTGGGTCTGTTCATGTGGCAGTCGCGGAATGCTTTTTCATTCCGGCTGTCAAAGGCTGGTCAGAATGCCGGAAAAAACGCAGTCCGGCAAGGTATCAACTATTAATACTATAGTTTTTGTTTGTCCTTTTCAATGTTTTTCAGTAGACCTGAGCGGACTTGGCCGAACTCCATGCGCCCGTCGGGGCCTTGCCGTCAGGCGCTTTTTCGCATTGTAACGTTCTGTTTCAGGAGCATCAGGTGGCAGATTTCAGAAGAGCCTTGCATGAAGGCCGTTTTGTATTTTTTGATGGTGGAATGGGAACCATGCTGCAGGCCCGCGGACTTACGGCCGGTGTAAGCCCTGAAGTATGGTGTCTGTCCAATCCTGATGTGCTCAAGGGAATCCATCTGGATTATGCCCGCGCGGGTGCCAACGTACTGACGACCAATACCTTCGGCGGCACGCGCTTCAAGATGCCCTCGGATATTAGCATACCGGATTTCAACCGCGCCATGGCCAATGCGGCCAGACGTGCTGCGGATGAAGCCGGGGGAAATGTCTTTGTTGCAGGCAGCGTGGGCCCCACCGGCCATTTTCTCAAGCCGCTCGGCGATCTGACCTTTGAGGAGCTTGTTGACGCCTACAAGGAACAGATCCGCGGTCTGGTGGATGGCGGTGTGGATCTTGTGCTCATGGAAACCCACTTTGACATCGCCGAGCTGCGTGCCGCCATTGTTGCTGCCCGCGAGGTGTGCTCCCTGCCCGTTGGCGCGTCCATGACTTTTGAAAACGGGGTAAGCTTGACCGGTACTTCGCCAGAGGTATTTGTCGAGACGGCAGTGAACATGGGTGTTGACCTTGTTGCCACCAACTGCAGTGCGGGTCCCGAGCAGATGGTGCCTGTGGTGGAGAAGATGCTTGCCGTCTCTTCCGTGCCGGTGCTGGTCATGCCTAACGCCGGTCTTCCCGAACTGGATGCGGCGGGCAACACCGTTTTCCGTCTTGATCCGGTTTCCTTTGCCGAACAGACCAAAAAGTTTGCCGAAATGGGCGTGCGTTGCATGGGCGGTTGCTGCGGCACCACGCCGGACCATATCGCAGCCTTGAGCAAAGCTGTTGCCGATGTGCCCTGCAAGCCCGTGGAAGATCGTTCTTCCGGCCTTGTAGTCACGTCCCGTGCTTCCCTTGTGCGTTTCGGCGTTGACTATCCTGTGCGTATCATCGGCGAGCGCATCAACCCCACCGGCAAGAAACAGCTTATTTCCGAATTGCAGAACGGCCAGTTCACCACCTGCATGATGTTTGTTCAGGAACAGTTGGACAGCCACGCACCGCTTCTGGATGTGAATGTGGGCGCTCCCATGGTGGATGAAACCGTGCTGCTGCCTGATCTCATCCAGCGCATCGTGGCGCAGCATCCCGTTCCGCTGGCAGTGGACACTTCCAATATGGACGCGCTTGAAAAGGCGCTGACCGTGTATCCTGCTTCCCCGCTGGTCAACTCCATCAGCGGCGAGCCCGGTCGCATGGAACGTCTTGGTCCGTTGTGCCGCAAGTTTGGTGCTCCCTTCATTCTTCTGCCGCTCAAGGGGCGCAAGCTGCCTGTGGCGGCATCCGAACGCATCGCCATTATCGAAGAGTTGCTGGCGCAGGCGGAAGCTCTGGGCATTCCTCGTCGGCTCATCATGGTGGACGTGCTGGCCCTTGCCGTTTCCTCCAAGGCGGAAGCAGCCAAGGCCTGCCTTGAAACCGTGCGTTACTGTACGGACACGCTCGGCCTGCCCACGACCATCGGTCTGTCCAACATTTCCTTCGGTCTGCCCGCGCGTGGCCTGCTGAATAGCACGTTCCTTACCATGGCAGCGGCAGCGGGGCTTTCCTCCTGTATCGCGCATCCCGGCAACGCACGCATCCGTGAAGCGCTGGCTGCCGCCGAAGTGCTTCTGAACCGCGACCCCAATGCCGAGAGATTCATTGCCGATTATGCCGAGTGGAAGCCCGGCAATGGTTCTGTCGTGGGCGGCGGTGTCGTTTCCGGCGGAGCTGCGGCTTCTGCGTATGAAGCTGTTGTAAAGGGTGACAAGGACAACGTCGTCGGCCTCATCCGCAAGGAGCTTGATGCAGGCCTTACCCCTTTTGAAGTGGTAAACCGCATGCTCATACCCGCCATTACGGAGGTGGGTGACAAGTATGAGAGGAAGGAATATTTTCTTCCGCAGCTGTTGCGCTCTGCCGAGACCATGCAGCACGGTTTTGCGCACCTCAAGCCCATGCTGGAAGATGAGGGCGGTTCCGAGGTCAAGCCCACCATTATCATGGCGACCGTGGAAGGGGATATTCACGATATCGGCAAGAATATTGTGTGCCTCATGCTGAGCAACCACGGGTTCAACGTGGTGGACCTTGGCAAGGACGTGAAAGCCCGGAGCATTGTTGATGCCGCTGCCGAACATGGTGCCAAGATCATCGGCCTTTCCGCGCTTATGACCACCACCATGGTGCGTATGCAGGACACCATCGATCTGCTCAAGGAACGCGGCATGCATGACGTAAAGGTCATGGTGGGCGGCGCTGTTGTAACGCAGGCTTTTGCGGACGCCATTGGCGCTCATGGCTACTCGCTGGATGCGGTTGCCGCCGTGCGTCTCGCCCAGACGCTTTCCGGAGAATAAGTCCTTACGAGGAACTCATATGAATAATGTTTTTTGCGGCATTTCCCGTAGGTTGTGCTTTCTCATACTGCTGATGACCTTGGCGGTCTTTGGCGCAGACTCCATGAGGGGGGCGGCTGTTGCCGGTGCTGTGCCGGAAGCTACAGCAGCCGATCTGCTCAAGATGATCAGGGCGGAGCGGGGCAAGGTGGTGGTCGTCAACTTCTTTGCCTCATGGTGTCCGCCCTGCAAGGAAGAGATTCCAGACCTCATCGAATTGCGCAGCAAGGTGGCGGCAGAAGACATGACGCTTCTTGGTATTTCCGTTGATGAGGACCCCAAGCAGTTGGAAGCCATGGTCGGCAGCATTCCCTTCAACTACCCCGTGTACAGGGGAGTGAAGGATCTGCCGGAGGTGTTCGCCATTTCTTCCATCCCCCGTTTGCTTATTTATGACAAGAGCGGCAAGCTGGTCATTGACCATGTGGGACTGGCTGAACCCTCGGCACTGGCTGCGAAGATTGATGAATTGAAAGGAAACTAGATGGCCGCACCATATATACGCAAGGCTCGCATGCAGGATGTGAAAGCCATTCACAAACTGCTTATGGAATGTTCCGGTCAGGGGCTTCTGTTGCCTCGTCCGCTTAACCAACTGTATGGCCATCTTCGTGAATTCTTTGTTGTGGACCCCGACGACGGCTCGCCTGTTGTTGGGTGTTGTGGTCTTGCCATTGCCTGGGATAATCTGGCGGAAGTCCGTTCTCTGGCCGTGGATGAGCGCATGCGCGGCGCCGGATTCGGTCGCAAGCTGGTGGAAGCCTGTTTGAGCGAAGCCGTGACGCTGGGTATTTACAAAGTCTTCACTCTCACCTATCAGGACAACTTTTTCAGAAAGATGGGCTTTGTCGAGGTAACAAAGGATACGTTGCCTCAGAAGGTCTGGGCGGATTGCATCAATTGCCCGAAGTTCCCGGAATGTGATGAAATTGCCATGCAGATCGAGTTATGATGCTGCCTGGTTAAAGGATGTAGCCATTATGCAAGTCAAAGAGTTGAAGGTTGTATACAGCGAGGAAGCCATTGCCGAAAGACTGCGCGACCTTGCCGCACAGATCAACAAGGATTATGATGGAAAGGAGCTGGTTGTCGTGTGCGTGCTCAAGGGCGCGTTCATGTTCTTCTCAGATCTGGTCAAGCTGATCACGGTGAATCCCGAAGTGGATTTTGTCCGTTGCGCCAGCTACGGAAAGGGAACGAGCAGCACCAAGACCATTTCCTTTACAAAGGACCTTGAAGTGTCCATTGAGGACAAGCATGTTCTCATCGTCGAGGACATCGTGGACACCGGTCACACCATGGCGTTTCTTATCAAGCAGCTGGAAGCGCGTGGTGCCAAGAGCATTCGCCTGACAGCCATTGTGGACAAGTTTGAGCGCCGTGAAGTGGATGTGAAAGTAGATTATCCCGGCTTTACGTTGCAAAAAGGGTTCATTGTCGGTTATGGCTTGGACTATGCTGAAAAATATCGTGAGCTTGGTGCCATCTACGAAGCTGTTGTCGAGTAGTGCGCATCAGGGTCCCGGACAAATGCGACCATTCTGCGGCAAGGCACCACAGGAAAAACAATGCATGTAACTTGTCCTAATTGTTCAACTAAATATAATCTTCCCGACTCAATGTTCAAGCCGGGGGCCAAGGCTCGCTGCACAGTCTGCAAGCACATGTTCCCTCTGGCTGGTGAGAAGGCGGCTCCCAGGGCTGCATCACCAAAGGACATGGGGGATGACTCCATTGCCGATCTTCTCGGTTCCTCCGACTCCGGATTCAATCTGGATGCGCCTTCCAAGAAGAAGCCCAAGGAGAAAGGCAAGAGCAAGCTTGCGCTTGTGCTTGTGCTCCTGATTGTACTGCTTGGCGGAGCGGGAGCAGGCGTATACTTCATGATGCCCGACCTTTTGGGGGTCGGGGAGAAAGAAGCACCAACGCCTGCGCCGAACGGAACCGAAGACGTCGCCGTTACGGATAACATCAAGAGCCTCGCCCTCAGAAATGTTCGGCAGTACTATCAGCCCAACGAAAAGGTCGGCCAGCTCTTTGTTGTTGAAGGCAAGGTCGTCAACAACTTCAGTACGCCCAAGGAACTGGTGAAGGTTGAGGTGACGCTGTTTGACACGAACAACGTGACCATCACCAGCAAGCAGCAGTATTGCGGTATTACCGTGTCCCTTTTCCAGTTGCAGGTTCTGGGGCAGCAGGAGCTTGAATCCGCTCTCAACAACAAGATCGAGATCTTGACCAACAACACGAATATCGCCCCCGGCGGTGAAGTGCCTTTCATGGTGGTTTTCTATAATCCGCCGGCATCCGTGTCTGAGTTTGGGGTCAAGGTCATTGAAGCCAAAGATCCGCCAAAGAAATAGAGCGGTTTCCTCGTGAAAACCAAAGAAATATACCACTGTTCCGCCTGCGGGGCTCATGCCCCGCAGTGGCGTGGACAGTGTCCGAAATGCGGGGAGTGGAATACTCTTGAGGCCCGGGTCGTGCATAAGGATCAGGCCAGACAGAGGGTGTCCGCTCCCTTGTCGTATCAGGCATCCCGCATTATGCCGTTGCAGGACGTAACCGACGAGCGCGACGAGCCGTTTGGTACCGGCATGCAGCAGCTTGACCGCATTCTCGGGAACGGACTTGTTCCCGGTGCGGCGCTGCTTATCGGTGGAGAGCCGGGAATAGGCAAATCAACGTTGCTGCTGCAGGTGGCCGGTGCGGTTGCATGCTCGGGCAAGCAGGTTCTTTACCTTTCTGGCGAAGAAACTCTTGCCCAGCTCAAGGGCAGGGCAGAGCGTCTTGGCGCATTGACGCCGGAACTCACTGCCGTCTCCACCTCCCGTCTTGATGACGTGCTCCCGGTGCTTGAGAGCGATACGCCGCCAGACCTCATCATCGTAGACTCTGTGCAGACCTTGACCTCCCTGCGTGCCGAAGGGCTGCCCGGCAGCGTGAGTCAGGTGCGCGCTGTCGCTACGGAATTGATCGAGATATGCAAGCGTGGCGGCATCACCCTGTTGCTGGTAGGTCATGTGACCAAGGACGGCCAGTTGGCTGGCCCCAAGTTGCTGGAGCACATGGTGGACACCGTTATTTCGCTGGAAGGCGACAGACGGCAGATGTACCGCATGCTGCGCGTGTTCAAGAACCGCTTCGGTCCCAATCAGGAACTGCTGGTATTCGAAATGGCCCAGCAGGGCATGTGTATTGTGGATGATCCTTCCACCTATTTCCTCGGCGCGCGCGATCCCGCCCTGTCCGGTACGGCCGTGGTCATGGCCATGGATGGGCAGCGTCCCTTCGCGGTGGAAGTGCAGGCTTTGGTCAGCCGCAGTTATCTTGCCATTCCACGCCGAACTGGGCTGGGGTTTGACGTGAACCGGCTGCACCTGTTGCTGGCGGTTCTGGAGAAGAGACTCCGCCTCAATTTCGGGCAGGTTGATATCTATGCCAAGGTCGGTGGAGGCATGCGCCTGCAGGATCCGGGCATGGACCTTGCCCTTGTGGCGGCTGTGCTCTCATCTTTCTATGACATTCCGCTGCCGGAGCGTTCTGTTTTCTGGGGCGAGGTGGACCTGAACGGACAGGTGCGTCCCGTAGCCGGGCAGGATGTCCGCCATTCTCAGGCGTCGCGCCTCGGCTACCGGCCGGTCTTTCATCCGGCAGGCAACGGCAGCGGCGGACTGGATACCATTCTTTCCTTGCAGGAAGCTCTTTTCAGGCGGTCCTGATCATGCGCCTTTGCAGGTTTTTACCTCTCTGCGCCCTGCCTGTTCTTCTGTGTCTTTGTGCTTCGAGTGCCTTTTCCGGAGGTGAAACCCTTCTCTTGCAACACGTCCGCCAGTATCTTGTGTCATTGCAAGATGGTTCGGATGTGATTGTTATCGAAGGTGAAGTCCGGAATATGACGGGCAATGCACTGTCTTATATAGGGGTGTCTGCTGTTTTTTACGACAGTTCAGGAGATGTGATCGGCTCCGAGCGTCAGTTGTGCGGCAACATTCTTCCTGCAGATGAACTCAGGAAGCTTTCGGCTGTCGGTATTCAATCTCGTCTTAGAATAACTCCTCATTTACACGGCACGCATATTCCTGTTAAATCGGACGAAACAGTGCCTTTTATGATTGTGTTTTCTGGAAATGAGCGGCCGCACGAGTTTAGTGTTTCCGCATATGTTTTGGATTTGGGGGCTGATAGATAGCTCTTGCAGCTTTGATGGTCAGAGCGGCAGGGTATTGCATATTGATGCTATTCGGTACTGGATGAAGCAGGGCTGCCTGTTTCATACGGTGTCGTAAGGGGACGACGCAAGGGAATTGCAGGTGCTGCCTGCGGGTGTTTGTGTCGACGGAGTTTGAATGCTTGAATCCTGCTTTTTTGTGATGCGCAAGGTGCGGGCAAGTCTTGCCAAGGTTGTTTCATCCCGTGAGAAAGATTTTCTTGAATTGGGTGAAGATCTCCACGAGGCTTCTTCCCGGGCCGATAAGCTGGTCGAAGACGCAAGAGAACTTGTGGATTCCACTGTCGGGGAGATTCTGGAAGAAGTTCTAAGGCAGATGGATGAAAAACTGGCTGTTCTGCAGACCATGAGCGGCAAGACCGACTCTGGCGATGCGGAAGAGTTTCTTGCCATTCGCCGTTATCTGGCCGAGCTCCTGAGGCTGCTGGAGAATTATGGACGTATTGTCCGTACGCTCCAGATGCTGGCCATATCCACCCGCATTGAAAGCGCCCGCCTAGGATCGGATGGCAGAGGCTTCAATACCCTTGCGGATGACGTTGAGAAGCTTGCAGTAAAGATTGTGGAATATTCTTCCACGATTCGTGCGCACGTCAACTCTCTGGATACACTGGCCGCAACAGCCGGTGAACGGATGCATGTCATCCAGCGCAAACAGGTGGAGTATTCGGGTGAGGTTGCCGAGAGAATCAAGGGCAACCTTGAGGCTCTTCACGAGTACGGCCATCGCCTTTCCGGGGTTTCACTGGATCTTTCTCAATCCTTCTCCAGCATTCAGGACAGCATGGGCGGCATTGTCGCTTCCATGCAGTTTCACGATATTGTCCGCCAACAGGTAGAGCATGTCGAGGAAGTGTTGGAAGATGTGACTGCCTTTATTCAGGCTGAATCAGCAGGGCACGATGATCGTGAGGTTGCGGAGTGGATTCGCTCGGTAAACTCCATACAGGTTTCGCAACTTGTTCATGCCCGTGAAAGTTTTACAGAGGCAGTAGGCTCTCTCAGGACTGAGCTTGATGCCCTGGGCGGGTATGTGGAAGGCGTTTCCGGCATTGTCGAAGAGGCTCATACAGGGGACGGAACCCAGTCTCCCCTTGAGGCCATGGGAACAACCGTGGCTGTGCTTTCCGATCATTTTGCCCAGTTGGCCCGCGCCGGAGAAGACGTTGGTAACGTCATGGTCTCCGTGGTCAATACCGTTTCAGAAATGACCTCGTTTCTGGAAGATATTGAGGAGGTGGGGGCAGAAATTGAACTTATTGCCCTTAATGCCAGCATAAGAGCGGCGCATACCGGCGACATGGGTAAGGCTCTCGGGGTTCTTGCGTCTTCCATCCAGACTCTTTCAAAGGATGCGGGGATACAGACGGTCGACATTGCTGACAAATTGCGTGCCATAGCCGGTTCTGCAGATACGTTGCGCGACCATGCGGAAGGGTATCTTGATACGTCCCAGGCCAAAGCCATGACGGATGAGCTGGACGGTTTCATGGAGCAGTTGCGGTTTGTTGATTGCAAGGGGGGCGGTTTGCTCATGGGGATACGGCGTGACGCAGAAAGGTTGACCGGTATCCTTGTGGAACTGTCTCAGGGGATCCAGGTTGATGTGCTTGTTGCTGCCGACCTGATGCGTGCACAGCGTGAGCTTGAGGATCTGCTGGCCTCGTTGCCCTGCGGCAACGGTGAAGCGGCAGTAATGTTGCCGGAGCCGCTCAAGGCCATTCTGGACAGGTATACCATGGAAAGCGAGCGGGCTATTCATCGTTCCATGCTGGGGAGCCGGGAATGCGGCGGAATTGATTTGTTCGACGATGCGTCGGACAGCAATATTGAATTGTTTTAGGGTGCGGAGATTGGGCTGCATTGTGCCTGAAGGGGCGATGCTGCTTGGTCAAATCTATATATAATTCATGAAATAATTGCTGCGAGGGGAGATCTGTGACTAAGACTATAATGACGGTGGACGATTCCGCCAGTGTGCGCCAGATGGTTTCTTTTACGCTGAAGAAGGCCGGATATAATGTTGTTGAAGCACGAGACGGTCAGGATGCCATGGCCAAGTTATCCGGACCGGTGCACATGGTTATTACGGACCTCAATATGCCGAACATGGATGGTATCTCTCTTATCAGGAATATCCGTGCCGTTCCGGCGTATAAATTTATTCCCATTGTTATGCTGACAACGGAATCGCAGGCTTCCAAGAAGCAGGAAGGCAAGGCGGCAGGCGCTACCGGATGGATCGTAAAGCCGTTCAAGCCCGAGCAGCTGATAGACGTGGTAAAGAAGGTCCTGCGGTAGTGCGTTGTAGTTCCTTTTTGTCTCTTGAGTGTCGTTAAAGGGAAACGGTTATGCTTGATGACGTAAATGCGCAGGCGTTTCGCGAAGAGGCTCAGGAACTGCTGGCCGAATTGGAAACGGCACTCCTGGAGCTTGAGGAGGCGCCGGATAATTCCGATATCGTGGACAGAGTGTTCCGGGCCATGCATACGATCAAAGGATCCGGCGCCATGTTCGGGTTCGATGATATTGCCGCCTTTACACACGATGTTGAAAATGTCTTCGATAAGGTCCGGAACGGGGAGCTTTCCGTAACTCGGGAACTGTTGGATTTGACTCTCAAGTCCCGGGATCACATCGCGCACCTGCTTGAGTGCAGTGCTACCGGCGCTGAAGTGGATACGGAAACCGAAGCGCAGCTGACAGCACAGCTCAAGGCTATGATGAGCGCCGTTGACCTGCCGGAAGAACCGGAGACGGAGATGCCCGGGCCTGTCGCTGCACCTGCGCAGCCCGGCGTTCAGTGTGCTTATCGCATTCGCTTCAAGCCGGCTCGCGATATCTTCCTGTCGGGCTCCAACCCCTTGCATCTTCTTGACGATTTGTCCCAGATGGGGGCCATGCAGTGCTTTCCGCATTTTGGTCAGCTTCCCGGTATTGAAGAGCTGGATGTGGAATCCTGCTATGTCTGGTGGGATATCCTCCTGCTTACCGATCAGCAGGAAGAAGCCATCCGCGACGTTTTTCTCTTTGTGGAAGACGACTGCGAACTCACCATTCGAGCCATCGACAGTGATGAGCAGCAGGATAGCGAAGTTACGTACAAACGGCTTGGCGAGATCCTGCTTGAGCGCGGCGACATATCCCATGAGAACCTTGTTGAGGTGCTCAAGGAGCAACGGCCTATCGGGCGTGCGTTGCGTGAGGCCGGACTGGTGACGGAAGAGCAGATAGAGTCAGCCCTTGCCGAACAGCAGACCGTGCGTGAATTGAGAAAGACCAGAGAAGTTGTTGGAGATAAGTCGGAGCCGGCCGCAGCAAGCATCAGAGTCGCTGCAGACAAGCTTGATAAATTGGTGGATCTTGTCGGCGAATTGGTGATTGTTCAGGCGCAGATCGCGCAATACGTGCACTCATCGCATGATTCTCTTCTGATGAGCCTTTCAGAGGAACTGGAACGTCTTTCCGACGAGTTGCGGGATTCGACGCTTTCTATCCGCATGCTTCCCATCGGTACCACGTTCAGCAAATTCCGTCGCCTTATCCGCGATCTTTCATCGGAACTGGGTAAGGAAGTGGAGCTTGTCACCTATGGTGCGGAAACCGAACTGGACAAGACTGTTATCGAGCGACTCGGCGACCCGCTGGTGCATTGTCTGCGTAACAGTCTTGATCACGGCATTGAAAAGCCGGATGTCCGTGCTGCTGCCGGCAAGTCCCGTTGCGGAACCATCACGCTGGCGGCGGAGCACTCAGGCGGGGAGGTGCTTATCTCCATTGTTGACGATGGGGCAGGGCTGAACCGTGACCGCATTCGTGCTTCGGCCGTTTCCAAGGGTATCATTAATTCTGAAGCGGAACTTACTGACAAGGAAATCTGCAACCTCATCTTCGCTCCCGGATTCTCTACCGCCGCTGAGATAACCAGTGTTTCGGGCCGTGGGGTAGGCATGGACGTGGTAAAACGTTCCATTGATGCACTGCGGGGCACCATTGAGCTGGACAGCAGCCCCGGAGCTGGAACCACCATCACCATCCGTCTGCCGCTCACGCTGGCCATTATTGATGGCCTGCAGGTGCAGGTGGGGAACGAATTCTACGTCATCCCTCTGAACCATGTGGAAGAATGCGTTGAACATATCGGTTCCTCCGTCAACGGAGACAGGCAGCGCATTATCAATCTGCGTGGTGAAATCGTGCCGTATATTACTCTCCGCGAGCAGTTTGAGGTGCCCGGTTTCAAACCTCAGATTGAGCAGATTGTTGTGGTCAGCACTTCCGGTGCCCGCTACGGTATTGTTGTGGACCATGTCATCGGCGAGCACCAGACCGTCATCAAGTCTCTTGGCAAGGTCTATAAAGACGTTGAGGGCATATCCGGCGCCACCATCAAGGGAGACGGCTCCATGGCGTTGATTCTGGATATTCCGCGGTTGGTTCAGTCTGCCATTGTCAGTCAGCGGCATTGGTGTTGAGCGCGTGTTTTACTCAGTGATACAGGCTCGTAGAATGTGAACGGGTTGCCATGAAGAATCATCCTGATAACGGTTCATCGAAATACGTCGACCCTGTAGGCCGGCCGGCCCCCATGTCCGACAAGGTGTTTCAGCGCCTCAGTTCCTTCATTCATGAAAGGGTAGGCATAAAGTTGCCTCCTTCCAAGCGAACCATGCTTGAGGCCCGATTGCAGAAGCGTCTGCGTTTGCTGAACCATCCTTCTTATGAAAGCTACGTAGATTACGTGTTTTCTGATGTCGGCATGGAGAAGGAACTGCGCAACCTGATTGATGTGGTCACCACCAATACCACGGAATTCTTCCGTGAACCCAAGCACTTTGACTATCTGGTGAATGGCGTATTGCCGGATTGGATCCGCAGACACGGCACCCGGCGTCTCAAGCTGTGGAGTGCAGGGTGCTCCATCGGTATGGAACCCTATACGCTTGCCATGGTGCTCAGCAACTTTGCAGAGCAGTTCGGCGGTTTCTCCTTTCATATTCTGGCGACGGATATCTCTTCCCGCGCACTGCAAACCGCAGTGAAGGCGGTATATGATGAGGACAGGATTTCCTGCATCCCTGATGTCCTGTGCAAGAAGTACCTGTTGCGAAGCAAGGACAGGTCTAAAAAGCTCATACGCATCGCCCCGGAGATTCGTTCTCTGGTCGAGTTCCAGCGGCTCAATTTCATGGAACAGTTTAGTTTTTCCAATCCTCTGGACATCATTTTCTGTCGAAACGTCATTATCTATTTCGATAAACCAACACAGGAGCGGCTGTTCAAACAGTTCTGCGAGTGCCTCCGGCCCGGAGGCTTCCTGTTCATCGGCCACTCGGAAAGCCTCGCCGGCATGAATTTGCCGCTCGTTCAAGCGGCACCAACGGTTTACAGGAGAGTGTAGACGAATGCCTCAGCGAATTAAGGTTCTTATCGTCGACGACTCTGCGCTTGTACGTCAGACACTGGCAGATATCTTCAGCGCTGACCCGGAGCTGGAAGTGGTGGGAACCGCCTCTGACCCCTTCGTGGCTGCCAAGCGCCTGGAAAATGTCGTACCGGACGTCATCACACTGGATGTGGAGATGCCGCGTATGGACGGCATTACCTTCCTGAAGAAGATTATGACGCAGCATCCCATTCCCGTGGTCATTTGTTCCGCTGTCACGGAGAAAGGGGCGGAAGCCACTTTCAAGGCCATGGAGTACGGTGCGGTTGAAATTATCACCAAGCCCAGAATCAGCACCAAGCAGTTTCTTGAAGAGTCGGCCATACGTATTTGCGATGCCGTAAAGGCGGCTGCTCGTGCTCGTATGAAAAAGGTGACTGAAAAGCTGGCCGTGGCACCCAAACTGTCTGCTGATGCCGTGTTGCCACCCATTTCTCAGGTTACCCGGACCGTTGGGGCTACGAGTAAGGTTGTGGTTGTGGGGGCGTCTACAGGCGGAACGGAAGCGTTGGCAAACCTGCTGCTCAGCTTGCCCTCCAACTGTCCTCCGGTGGCCATTGTGCAGCATATGCCGGAGCATTTTACCAACGCATTTGCACGGCGCCTTGACGCCATGTGCGCCATGCATGTTAAAGAAGCCGAAGACAACGACCGCATGGAGCCCGGTAAGGTCTTGATTGCACCGGGCAATATGCATATGTTGCTCAAGCGTAATGGTTCTCATTACTTTGTTGAGCTGAAGGAGGGGCCGCTCGTCAGGCGGCATCGTCCTTCGGTTGACGTGTTGTTCCGTTCTGCTGCCCGTTACGGCGGCAAGAACGTGGTGGGAGCCATTCTTACCGGTATGGGCGACGACGGCGCGGTGGGCATGAAGGAAATGTTCGACGCGGGCGCTTATACCATTGCGCAGGATGAGGCTACGTGCGTGGTGTTCGGAATGCCTCAGGAAGCCATCAAGCAGGGCGGCGTGCATAAGGTGATGCCGCTGGGAGGCATTCCCGCCGAGATTCTGCGCATGTGTAACGGAAACTGATAAACCATATATTTGAGGTTGTAATATGCCTGGACATCTTGAAGGCGCCATTCTGCAGCGCGACAAGCAGACTTATGCCATTGTGCCCCGTACTCCTGCGGGCATGCTGACTCCCGAGATTCTCGATACCATTTCCTACGTATGCAAGAAGTATGAAGTGCCGATCATCAAGATCACTTCCGGGCAGCGCATGGCGCTTGTGGGAATGCGGGAAGATCAGGTCGAGCCCATTTGGGAAGAACTGAAGTGGAAGGTCGGCCGCGCCACCGAACTTTGTGTGCACTATGTGCAGGCTTGCCCCGGCACTGCCGTTTGCAAGCTGGGTCTGCAGGATTCTCTGGGCTTCGGTCTTGAAATTGAAAAAATGTTCCACGAAGAGCCTTTCCCCGCCAAGGTCAAGTTCGGCGTATCCGGCTGTCCCATGTGCTGTGGCGAAAGCTACGTGCGTGACGTTGGCCTCATGGGTACCAAGAACGGCTGGACCGTCATCGTGGGCGGTAACTCCGGCGGCCGTCCCCGCATCGGCGACGTGCTGGCCGAGAACCTGACCACGGACGAAGCCAAGGCGCTCGTCCGTAAGTTCATGGAGTTCTACCGCAACGAATCCGGCAAGCGCCTGCGCGTCTCCAAGTTCCTGGAGAAGGTTGGTATAGATGCAGTAAAGGCCGCAGTGCTGTAATCGTGTGCTGAAAACATAAAGCCCCGTACCGGATTGGTGCGGGGCTTTTTTTGTTGCAACGCTGTAAAGTAATGAGGCGAATTATCCTTTGCGGTTACTTTCTCCCGCCCTTGTGGCGGTAGAAGATAACCTGCACTGGCTCAACCGTGACCAGACCTTCCTTGATCACGGCATCCAGTTCGGGCAGGAACGCTTCAATCTTTTCAGCCGTGTCCACAATCTGGATGAGCAGGGGCAGGTCTTCCGAAAGGCGCAGCACCTTGACGGTATGAACAAGGCTGTTTGCTCCGAAGCCGGAAACGCCGCGCGTGACAGTAGCCCCGGCAAGCCCTCTTTTGCGGGCCATCTCCACAATGATTTCGTATAGCGGTCGCCCTGCGTGGGTGTCGCGTTCTCCGGTATAAATGCACAGGCGTTGGGCCTGTTCCGGCAGAGATACCATCTTGTGTCTCCTTGTCGCGTCGTTTGCCACGGCACGGTGAGCGGGCACGAAGCAGCCCTTACACCAGCCGTCCCAGTGAAAGGCCGATCCAGAGGAAGATCAGGCCGATAAGCAGTTGGCCAACGCAGTTTGCAACGGCATAGGCCCATTGCGATGCACTGATGAGGTTGGCTGTTTCAAAAATATAGGTTGAGAACGTGGTGAATGCGCCCATGAAGCCTGTCAGCACGATCACACGGGTTTCCGGCGGCAAGGAAAGCCGGTCTTCAAAAAAACTCCAGACCAGTCCGAAAAGAAGGCAGCCTATGCAGTTTACGGCAAATGTGCCTGCCGGAAAGGATGACCCGGAAAGGCGTTGCACCAAGCCCGCCAGCGCGTAACGGCTCAGGCTTCCCAATCCTCCGGCAATGAACAGCAGAAAGAGTTTCTGCAATGTACGTCTCCTGATTTCGGGGATGAAACCCCATGGTTCGTGCCGATAGTGCATTGAATTACCGGCAGGAAATGATTACCAGTACATGAGGTTATCATACGCTTGGTATGAAGCGAGAACAAGAACGAATCAGCAGCTGCGGAAAGCCCTTTCCGGCAGCGGCTTCTACAGGTGCAGCATGGCTTTGGAAATAGAATTGAAATTTTTGGATGTCGACTTCGAATCGCTTGGACTGAGGCTCGTTGCCCTTGGTGCCGTGTATCGCGGCAGGCATGTTGAACGTAATTTGGTTTTTGATACGCCGGAGCGTACGTTCAAGAACAGCGATATGCTGTTGCGCCTGCGTACGAAGATTCGCAGGGATGGCGAAACCGCCGTGCTCACGCTCAAGCGCCCGCCGAAGGGACCTGTTCCCGACGACGTGAAGGTGTATGATGAGCTGGAGACCGTGGTGCAGGACTTTGACGGCATGCGCGGCATTCTGGAAGGGCTGGGATATGACGCCGCCTTCCGCTACGAGAAGATGCGCGAAGAATGGACATTGGACGGTGTGGAGATTTGCCTAGATACCATGCCGTTCGGCAACGTGGCGGAACTGGAAGGCGAACGCGAGGCCATTATTGCCTGCGCGGAGAAACTTGGTCTTTCCATGGAGACATCGAGCACCGGCACCTACCACGATGTGAATCGTGACTGGCGTGTTGCGCAGGGATTGCCGCACGATGATAATTTCTGTTTCTCCTCTTCGCGGTTGCATGAACTTTTTGAGGGATTATAATCTATACCGACAGCATGCTCAGTGTATGCTTGCCGTAACAATGCGGTATTAAAAATACAGGCCACACGGATCGACACATGACCCACAGATTTTCCGACCCGGACAGACAGGACCAGCTCCTGCTGGATGAAGACCTGCAGGAGCCCAGAAAATTCAAAGTGCTTCTGCATAATGATGACTACACGACCATGGAGTTCGTCATCGCCATTCTCGTGCAGGTGTTCCGCAAGACTGTTCAGCAGGCCACGGCCATCATGCTGAGCGTTCATGAGAAAGGGATAGGGGAGTGTGGCGTCTACACCGCCGAGGTGGCGGAAACAAAGGTAGCCATAGTGCATGCGCGCGCCCGCAAGGAGGGCTTTCCCCTGCGGTGCAGCATGGAAGAGGTATAGATATGCTCGGTAAACGACTTGAAGCCGTGCTCTCTGACGCTGTTTCAGAGGTTCGCAAGCGGAACCATGAGTTTCTGACTCTTGAGCACATTCTGTTCGCCATCACCCGTGATGAACATGGCAGGCATATTCTTATCGGCTGCGGTGCGGATGCGGATGCACTTGCCAATCGACTTGAGGTGTTTTTCTCTTCCCATCTGGAGCCCCTGCCGGCAGACACCCCTACGGAAGTGGTGCAGACGCTGGGCGTGCAGCGGGTGTTGCAGCGCGCTGTGGTGCAGATGCAGTCCGCCAGCAAGGACAAGGTGGACGTGGGCGACCTGCTCGCCGCCCTGTTCGAGGAGGAGGATTCCTATGCTGTATACTTCCTCCGCTCCCAGGGCGTGACGCGCCTGGATGTGCTTGAATTCATCTCCCACTCCATGTCTGAAGACTGGGTGGAGAAGGATGGCGTGAAGGATGATTCGGACAACTCAGGCAAGCCGGATGCCTTGCGCCAGTTCTGCGTGAATCTTACGGAGAAGGCGAGGGAAGGGCAGATCGACCCGCTCATCGGACGTGCCGAGGAACTGGAGCGCACAGTGCAGGTGCTGGCCCGTCGCCGCAAAAACAATCCCCTGTTTGTCGGCGAACCCGGCGTGGGCAAGACGGCTCTTGCCGAAGGACTTGCCCTGCGCATCGTCAACGGCAATGTGCCGGACAGCTTTCTTGAAGCCAGCATCTTTGCATTGGACCTTGGCGCTTTGCTCGCAGGCACCAAGTATCGTGGGGACTTCGAGGGGCGTCTCAAGAGTGTCATCAAGGAGCTGAAGTCCATTGAAGGGGCTATTCTCTTCATCGATGAGATTCACACCATAGTGGGCGCTGGCGCAACAAGTGGAGGCTCGATGGATGCTTCCAACATCCTCAAGCCTGTGCTGGCATCCGGTGCTATTCGTTGCATCGGTTCCACAACCTACGAAGAATACCGCAACCATTTCGAAAAGGATCGCGCCCTTTCACGGCGTTTCCAGAAGATAGACGTGCCGGAGCCTTCCACGGAGGAGTGCCTTGAAATTCTGAAGGGGCTCAAGCCGTATTACGAAGACCATCATGGAGTCCGCTACACGCATCCGGCCATCAAGGCTGCGGTGGAACTTTCCGCCCGTTACATCAACGAGCGCTTTCTGCCGGACAAGGCCATAGACGTCATAGACGAGGCCGGAGCCGCATATCGTCTGCGGAGCGCCAACCGCAAGCGCAACACCATTACGGCGGGAGATATCGAACGTGTGGTGGCGCGTATGGCCCGTATTCCCGAGCAGCATGTCTCCGCAGGCGACAGGCTGAAGCTGTCCAATCTGGAACCTACGCTCAAGGGCGTGGTTTTCGGACAGGATGAAGCCGTGAACGTGGTTTGCCGCGCCATCTTGCGCAGTCGAGCGGGACTCGGCAGGGACGACAGGCCCACGGGCTCCTTTCTCTTCTATGGTCCTACGGGTGTTGGCAAGACCGAACTGGCAAAGCAGCTTGCCCAGACGCTCGGCGTGCAGTTCCTGCGTTACGACATGAGCGAATACATGGAAAAGCATGCCGTGTCGCGTCTCATCGGCGCTCCTCCCGGGTATGTGGGCTTTGATCAGGGCGGTCAGCTTACCGACGCCATTCGCAAGCATCCCTATGCCGTGGTGCTCATGGACGAGATTGAAAAGGCGCATCCGGATATTTTCAATATCCTGCTGCAGGTCATGGACTACGCCACGCTTACCGACAACACGGGACGCAAGGCGGACTTCCGTAACGTCATTCTCATCATGACCTCCAACGCCGGTGCCCGTGAGATGGCGGCCAAGCCCATCGGTTTCGGTTCCGCTGTGGAGGTGGATGTGGCGGCCCGCGGCCTGAAGGAAGTGGAAAAGACCTTCTCGCCGGAATTCCGTAACAGGTTGGATGCGCTGGTGCCCTTCCATGGTCTCTCCGAAGAGATCATGCTCAGCATTGTGGACAAGTTCGTGGCGGAACTGGAAGCCCAGATGAAGGATAAGCGTGTGCGCATTGAGTTGACCGATGCCGCCCGCAAGCGTCTGGCCAAACTTGGCTATGATCCCGCCTTCGGTGCCCGCCCCATGCGCAGGGCTATCCGGCGTGGCCTTGAGGATGACCTTGCCCGAGAAGTGCTCTTCGGAGCTTTGCAGCGGGGTGGGGTTGTCAAGGTAGGTGCCCGAAAACTCAAGGCATCGGAAGGGAAGGATGTTTCCGGTTTGACCTTTACCTTCACGCCGTTTTCCGGCAAGGATAGTTGAACGCCGGGGGGCTGTCCGTGATGTGCGGACATGCTCTTTGCAATATTAACAGCTTTAGCGCGGCGGAGTTATCCGCCGCGTTTTTTTTGTCTCCATGAACGTATTCTGGCTGCCGGAAAAAGGGGTGGACTTTCCCAATCCTGAACTGGCCGACGCGGAAGGCCTGCTCGCCATTGGCGGCGACCTTTCCGTGGAGCGGCTCATCTCTTCTTACGCCTGCGGCATTTTTCCGTGGTACAATGACGAAAGCCCCATTCTATGGTGGTCTCCCGACCCCCGCTTCGTTCTGTACCCTGAATCTCTGCATATCTCCCGCAGCCTGCGCAAGGTCATCAAGGCGCGGCAGTTTACCGTGACCATGGATACGGCCTTTGAGCAGGTGATACGAAACTGCGCCTGTTCACCGCGTCCCGATCAATGCGGAACGTGGATAGTGCCCGACATGATCTCTGCTTATTGCGAACTGCATCTGCATGGCATCGCGCATTCTGTGGAGGTGTGGCGGGAGGGCAGGCTGGTGGGCGGGATGTATGGTGTTTCCCTTGGGGGCGTGTTTTTCGGCGAATCCATGTTCTACCGCGAGCCTAATGCTTCCAAGGTGGGGCTGGTGTGGCTTGTGCGGTTTCTGCAGCAGAACGGCTTTACTCTGCTGGACTGCCAGCAGGTGACGCATAACCTGCGTCGTTTTGGTGCGCAGGAAGTGCGCAGAAGCGACTTTCTCGCCCAATTGAAAAAGGCCCTGCGTTCACCGACGAGGCAGGGCCTTTGGGAGATTCCTGAAGATTTCTTTCCCCTCTAGCAAGGGGATGCTGCGCATGGGCTAGGCCCGGCAGTGTCTGAATGCTGGCCGTGTCCTTTCAGGGGACAGGGCTATTCCTGCTCTTCTCCGCCCTGATGGTCCAGAGGATCGTGCTGGGCCAGATCATAGAAACCGCGAACTGCAAAGGGCAGCGGGTAGTTTAGCACGTTGTCGAAGCGGATGAAGCCCAGAGCCTTACCGGGCGTGATGGAAGAGAGCGGCATGACGCCAAGGGGAATGGGCAGTTCCACAGGACATGCGGTAATGCATTCCAGACGGCTGCCATAGCGTTCGGAAAGATAGGCCACAACGGCATCGCGTTCTTCCGCGGTAAAGGTTTCCAGCAAGGTTCGCTTCACGTCTTCGAGCTCACCGGGATTGGCGGGGTCCATGGGCGGTCCCACAAGCGAGTTCCAGTCGTAGTTTGCGGCTTCGGCCATCTCCGGATTGTGACGGAACACGTGTGCTTCCACGTTGCGACGGCCCTTGAAGGTGCGAATGGTAATGGAGATACTGTAGACCCTGTCGATGGCGGTGCCTTCCTCGGCAGGGATGATATACGTTTGCATGCTTCCTCCGGAAGAATTGGTTCTGCGGATTCCTCTACCTAGTCCATAATCCCGTACTCCGCAACCGCCCAGCACATGCATACGCAGCTTCCCTATTCTCAAGAGTCCGCAATTTCCGCCCTTTACCGCATATGTGGGGCAGGGTACACTGGCGAGCGAGGTTCACATGCAAGACAATCAATTCAAGCTCAGTACGGAATTTACGCCGCAAGGCGATCAGCCTCAGGCCATATCGGAACTGGTGGAGAACCTGAATGCGGGTATCCGCGACCAGATCCTGCTTGGCGCGACCGGTACCGGCAAGACCTTTACCGTGGCCCAGACCATCGCGGCCACGCAGCGTCCCGCGCTGGTACTTGCTCCCAACAAGACTCTTGCCGCGCAGCTCTACAACGAGTTCAAGGAACTCTTTCCGCATAATGCGGTGGAATATTTCGTCAGTTATTACGACTACTACCAGCCTGAAGCCTATGTTCCTTCTTCCGATACCTACATCGAGAAGGACTCGTCCATAAACGATAACATAGACAAGCTGCGGCATGCGGCTACGCATGCGTTGCTTACGCGGCGCGATGTGATCATCATCGCCTCGGTTTCCTGCATCTACGGCCTCGGTTCGCCGGAATACTACGCCAAGCTGGTCATCCCTGTGGAGACAGGGCAGCAACTGAGCATGGACTCCCTTATCGAGCGCCTGGTGAATGTGCAGTACGAGCGTAACGATTACGACTTCCACCGAGGCACCTTCCGTGTGCGGGGCGATGTGCTTGAAATCATTCCCGCCTACCACCACGAGCGGGCGCTCAGACTGGAATTCTTCGGTGATGAGATAGAATCCATGAGCGAGATTGATCCCGTTACCGGCAATGTGCTGGGCAGCGTGGGCAAGACGGTCATCTATCCCGCAAGCCACTATGTTTCCGACCGCGACAACCTGAATCGTGCCGTGGGCGACATTCGTGTGGAACTGCAGCACAGGCTTGCGGACTTCCGTGATTCGGGGAAGCTGGTAGAGGCGCAACGCCTTGAACAGCGAACCATGCTTGATTTGGAGATGATCGAGGAGATGGGGTTCTGCACGGGCATCGAAAACTATTCCCGCCATCTGGACAACCGTGCGGAAGGCTCGCCGCCTTCCTGTCTGCTGGACTACTTCCCGGAAGACTTTGTGCTGTATGTGGACGAAAGCCACATTACTGTTTCGCAGGTGGGGGCCATGTTCAAGGGCGACCGTTCCCGCAAGCAGACGCTGGTTGATTACGGCTTCCGTCTGCCATCCGCGCTGGACAACAGGCCGCTGAATTTTGACGAGTTTCTCGAACGCATCGGACAGGTTGTCTATGTGTCCGCAACTCCGGGAAAATGGGAGCAGGAACGTTCTCAGGGCCTGGTTGTGGAACAGATCATCCGTCCCACAGGCCTTCTTGATCCGCTGGTGGAAGTGCGTCCCGTCAAGGGGCAGATGGACGACCTGCTGGGCGAGTGCAAGCAGCGCGCTGCACGTGACGAACGCGTTCTAGTGACCACCCTTACCAAGCGCATGGCTGAAGACCTCACGGAATACTTTAACAATATGGGCACGGTCACGCGCTACCTGCATTCAGACATAGACACCATGGAGCGCATGGCCATTCTGCAGGCGCTCAGACGCAAGGAGTTTGATGTGCTCATTGGCATAAATCTCCTGCGTGAAGGGCTTGATATACCGGAAGTTTCTCTGGTAGCTATTCTTGATGCGGACAAGGAGGGCTTTTTGCGCTCCACTGGCTCGCTCATCCAGACCTTTGGCCGCGCCGCGCGTAATGCCGAAGGCCGCGTGATACTGTATGCGGATGCCGTAACCCGGTCCATGCGGGCGGCTATGGATGAAACCGCGCGCCGCAGGGAAAAGCAGGAGGCGTTTAATGCCGAGCATGGCATTACGCCTGCCACCATTCGCAAGAAGTTGGAAAGCTCCTTTGATTCCCTTTACTCTCCGGCCGAGACCAAGGGCAAGGGCAGGGGCAAGGCTGCACCGGCCATGCCCGCGGAAGAGTGGGGCCTTTCCTCTGAAGACATCGGCAAGCGTATCCAGCAGCTTGAGCGCGAAATGCGCGAGGCTGCCAAGGATCTGGAATTTGAGAAGGCGGCGGAACTTCGCGACCGTATTCAGCTGTTGCGTCAGCGGCTGATGGCGGCGGATTAACGGGACAAAGCGGTATGGCCTACAACGTCAAAAAGAAGACTCCATTTCTTACGCGGGTTCTGCGCATGCGCAATCAGCTGGGTTTTTTCTGGCCGCTTGTGCTCAGTCAGGTTTCGCTGGTCACTGTATCCTTGGGTGCCATCTACGGGTACATGCTTATTGAGGGATGGAACTTCTGGGATTCGTTCTACATGGTGGTCATCACGCTTTCCACCATCGGCTTTGGCGAGGTGCATCCTCTGTCGCAGGAAGGGCGCGTGCTCACCACCTTTGTCATCCTCACCGGCGTGGGCAACTTTGCCTTCATCCTCGGTGCGTTTTCTCAGTTGATTGTGGAAGGCAGGCTATTCAAACTACTTGGGAGGCGCAGGGTGCTTAAGACCATCAGCAAGCTTCGCGGACATTGCATCATCTGCGGATATGGCCGTATCGGCAGCGTCGTGGCTCAGGAAATCATGGATGAAGGCTACGATATCGTCGTCATTGAAAATGACCCCAAAGCTGTTGAAAGACTGGAAGAAGATGGGGTGCTCCATATCTCCGGTGATGCCACGTCTGACGAGGTGCTTGCGGAAGCGGGCATCGGTCATGCCCAAAGCCTCATTGCCAGCCTTTCGGAAGACTCCCAGAACGTCTACGTGGTGCTCAGCGCCCGTCAGCTCAACAAGGACATTAATATCGTGGCCCGTGCCGGTGCGCAGGAGCATGTAGGCAAGCTCAAATTGGCCGGGGCCAACGTGGTGCTTATGCCCAACCGTATTGGGGGCGTTCGTATGGCGCAATCCGTGCTGCGTCCCACCGTGACCAGCTTCATGGAATTGGCGCACAAGAAGACCACGCAGGACATTCAGATGGAAGAACTCACCATTTCCGAAACATCGGAACTGGTGGGCAAGAATCTCATTGAGTCCGGCATTCGTCCGCGTTTCAATCTGATTATCATCGCCATCAAGAAGGCCGGTCAGGACATGACCTTCAACCCCGAGCCCAAAACCGTGCTGAGCGCCGGGGATACGGTCATTGCAGTCGGCTCCACCAGCAGCTTCGAGCAGTTTGAAGAGATTCTGTAACCGGCGATTCCCATGAAGCTTGCGGTTGTCATTCTGCACTACGGAAAAGCGGCGCTGACGCGGCGGCTGCATGCCCAGTTGCTGGAGTCTGATCCCGCTGTGGCCGAGCATCTCTTTGTGCTGGACAACTGTGCGCCTGAACAGTATCCCGACGCATGGTTGAGAACCGACGCCAATCTCTATTGGGCCGGAGCGTTGGAATACGCCCTGCAGCGTGCGGACGCAGCCGGTTATTCCCATGTGTGGTTCCTGAATAATGATGTACTGTTTGCCAGTACGCCCCCTTTCATCAAGCGTGCCGCCGGACGCCTGAAGCGCATGAATGATGTGCTCGGCGGCAAGGGGGTGGGGGTGTATGCGCCCGCTGTGCTTACCAATCCTTATCATCCGCAGATGGTCCGCAAGGAAGGCTTGCAATACCGAACTGTTGCCTATGTGGACGGCATAGCGCCGCTTGTCAGTCTGGATTGCTGGAAGGCGCTGGGCGGGCTGGATTATGCCGGCAATCCTTACGGGTACGGGGTGGACGTGTGGTTCTCACTCTGTGCGCACAGAGCAGGGTGGCATGTGGTGGTGGACCATGATGTAGCCGTGAAGCATATCTATCATTCCACGGCACGCGAGGTTTCCGGCTTCATGCAGACCGCGGCGCAGGCAGAGCAGGCATACCTTGCCGCACGACTCGGCGTGGATTACAAAGCGCAGATGGATTCCCTGAAGCAATTCTGGCAGGATCATGCCGGATTGTAGCCGGTGGCGGCAACAGTTTCGGCAACATATTGAATTTTCAGGACCGTACGCGGAACTGCGTTTCGCGTACGGTTCCCTTTTACGATAAGCAGACAGGACAAGGTTGAGAGTGACTATTTCCGATTCCGTTTCCGGCATGCCCGATTCCTCCCTTTCTCCCGAAGTTGCGGAGCGTGCTGCGGCCTTGCGCAGGCAGCTTGAGCATCACAACTATCGTTATTACGTGCTGGACGACCCGCAGATAACGGACGCCGAATATGATGTCCTGTTCCAGGAGCTGCGTACTCTGGAAGAGGCCCATCCCGCATTGGCGACTCCGGATTCCCCCACCCGCAAGGTCGGCGGCGAGGTGATGTCGGGCCTTGAGTCCCGTAAGCACTCTCTGAAGATGTACAGCCTTGATAACGCCTTCAATGCTGACGAGTTCAATGACTTTGTACAGCGCATAGTACGGCTTGAGCCTGAGGCGGGCTTGCAGTTCTGGGTAGACCCCAAGATGGATGGCCTCGCCATGGAGGTTATTTACGAGAACGGGGTGTTTACCGCGGCTGTTACCCGAGGCGACGGGGAAGAGGGCGAAGTGGTGACTCACACCATGCGCACCGTGGGCAACCTGCCGCTCAGGTTGCGCGATGAGCATGGCGATGTGCCTGTGCGGTTGGAAGTGCGTGGCGAGGTGGTGATGAGCCGCAAGGACTTTGCCGCCATGAACGCCCGTCAGCGCAAGGAAGGCGCCAAACTTTTCGCCAACCCGCGCAACGCGGCAGCCGGTTCCGTGCGTCAGCTTGATTCCCGCGTGGCCGCCTCGCGCCCGCTCATGTTCCTTGCCTACGGTGTGGGCGTGGTGGAATGGGCGGACGGCGATTCGCGTTGGAATACGCAGCAGGCGATCATGCAGGGCTTGGGTGAGCTTGGATTCCAGACTCCGCCGCAGACCAGACTGTGCGCCGCTCCGCAGGATGTGCTGGCGCATTATGAATTGCTCGGCAATATGCGTGAGGAACTGCCTTTTGAAATCGACGGCATGGTGGCAAAGATCAACGACCTTGCCCTGCAGGGCGCGCTCGGATTCACTGCCCGATTCCCCCGCTGGGCAATAGCTTTCAAATTTCCCGCACAGCAGGCCCGCACGCGGCTGCTGGATATCCAGATTCAGGTAGGGCGTACGGGCGTGCTCACGCCTGTCGCGCACCTTGAACCTGTCGAAGTGGGCGGTGTTGTGGTTTCCCGCGCCACCCTGCACAATGAGGACGAAATCCGCGCCAAGGATCTCATGATCAACGATACGGTGATCATCCAGCGTGCGGGTGATGTCATTCCCGAAGTGGTTCGCGCCGTGGTTGAAGACCGCACGGGCGAGGAGCTGCCTTTCGAGTTCCCCACCGAGTGCCCCGTATGCGGCTCCAAGGCTGTCCGCGAGGAAGGCGAGGCCGCATGGCGCTGCATGAACATGTCCTGTCCTGCCGTTGTGCGGCAGTCCATTATCCATTTTGTTTCCAAGGCCGGTCTTGATATTCAGGGCGTGGGCAAGAAGTGGATAGAGCAGCTTGTGGACAGGGGCGTGGTGAAGACGCCGGTGGATCTGTTCTCCCTCACCCGCCTGCAGCTCATGGGCTTTGAACGTATGGGGCCCAAGCTGGCAAAGAATTTCGTGGATGCCTTTGCAGCGGTGAAGACAAGCGCAACCCTGCCGCGCTTGCTTTGCGCTCTGGGTATTCGTCACGTGGGCGAGCAGACGGCTCGGGTGCTGGCAAATCACTTCCATCACCTTGATGCCCTGAAGGTTGCCCTGACCGAAGAACTGACCGCCCTGCCGGATGTGGGGCCGGAAGTGGCAGCCTCCATCCGTTCCTTCTTTGGTAATGAAGGCAACATTGCCTTGCTCGAAGAATTCCGCAGCATCGGCCTGTGGCCCGTGCACGAGGCAGCGCCCGCACCTGCAGCAGGAGACCATCCCCTTGCCGGAAAACGCATGGTGTTTACAGGCTCCCTGCCTACGCTCAAGCGCTCCGCTGCGCAGAAGATGGCGGAAGAGGTCGGAGCCCTTATCGCGGGTAGTGTCTCCGCCAAGGTGGATTACGTCGTTGCGGGTGAGGATGCAGGCAGCAAGCTTGCCAAGGCCGAGCAACTCGGAGTACCCGTGATTACGGAAGAGGAGTTTCTGCGCCTGCACGCCGGTAGCGGCGTGACGGATAATTCCGGCGAGGCTGTCATGCCGGTTGAATCCGTGGATGATTTGCATGAAGATGCTGAGGAAGCCGTAGAAAAATCCGTAGAAGAAGCCGCAGAAGAAGTCGTAGAAGAAGTCTTTGTCGAGCTGGCTGAATCGGGTGACTCAGCGGAACCCGTAGAATCCGGCAATCCCGCCGAGTCTCTTCCGTCCGTGCAGCATGCGGAGGCTGGGCAATATGACGAGGCTCCCGCAGTCGCTGCAGTCGTCGCAGCCGATGTGGCCGATGTGGCCGGAGAGGAGGGTGCTGTTCAGCAGGCCGAATCAATTGCTGAACCGGAATCTGCAGAGCCCGCCCGTTCCGATGCAAAGACGAAGAAGGGCGCGGCAGCCAAGGGCCTGAAAAAGGACCAGCACAGTCTTTTGTAGTCCGGTTGGGCTTGTGTGCCGTATTCATACCGGGTTTGGGATAGGGTCGCATGCATGTGACGGGCAGGGGCGACCCTGTGCAGAGCATGCCTATATATAACAATGACGTTGTCAGCAGCTTGTAAGGAGTACGTATGAGCGTATTAGTGATCGTTATGGGTGCCAATGGGCGTATGGGGAACACCATTGCCAACCTGGTGCAGGCAAGTGACAAGCATACGCTGGCAGCCGTAGTGGAGCGTCCCGGTAACACGCAGCGTCTTGATTCGTGGGGCTGCGTTGTCGGCACTGATCTTGACGAGGTGCTGCCCAAGGTTCCCGGTGGCGTTATCATCGATTTTACCGCACCCGAGGCGAGCATTGCCAATGCGGAAGCCGCCGCGCGCCATGGCAATGCCATTGTCATCGGCACCACCGGCTTCAATGATGAACAGAAGGCAAAGCTGGAAGAGCTTGCCAAGGCAACCCGCGTATTCTGGGCTCCCAACATGAGCGTGGGCGTGAACGTGCTGCTCAAGGTGCTGCCCGATCTGATCAAGCACCTTGGTGAACTGTACGATCTTGAAATGGTGGAACTGCACCACAACAAGAAGAAGGACTCCCCCAGCGGCACCGCCATCCGTCTTGCCGAGTGTCTTGCCGAAGCTCGCGGCTGGGACCTCAAGGATGTTGCCAACTATCATCGCGAAGGCATCATCGGCGAGCGTCCCAAGGAAGAGATCGGCGTGCAGACCATTCGCGGCGGCGACGTTGTCGGCGTGCACACCATCTACTGCATGGGCCCCGGCGAACGCATCGAAGTGACCCATCAGGCCCATTCCCGTGAAACCTTTGCCGCCGGATCCCTGCGTGCCGCTCAGTGGATTGAGAAGCAGCAGCCCGGCAAGCTCTACACCATGTCGGACATTTTCTAATGCGTATCGCTCTGCTGCAGTGCAATCCCGTTGTGGGGGATGTGGTCGGCAATATCCGCCGCATCCGTGAGGCCATAGAAACAGCTGCGAAGCAGGGGGCTGACCTGTGCGTCACGCCCGAGCTGGCGGTGTGCGGTTATCCGCCCCGCGACCTTCTGCTCCGCGAATCCTTTGCGGAAGCCTGCTGGGCCGCTATGGAAGACTTGGCCCGCGATCTGGCTGCTGCGGCTGCGCCCATGCCTGCCGTGCTTATAGGTGCGCCCGTGCGTAACCTCGAGCCGGTGGGGAACAGTGTATTCAACAGCGCCGTGCTGCTGGACGGCGGCACGGCGACTGTGGTGGCACACAAGACCCTTTTGCCCTCCTACGACGTCTTTGACGAGCGTCGCTACTTTGAACCCGGCAAGGGCTGCGGTCGAGTGGTGGTTGCGGGCAAGCGGCTTGGCGTGACCATCTGTGAGGACGTGTGGAACGACAAGAGCTTCTGGACTGACCACAGGTACTATGACACCGACCCTGTGGCCGAGTTGCTGGATGGATCGGTCGATCTGCTCGTGAACCTGTCTGCCTCTCCCTTCTCGCTGGGCAAGCAGGCCATCCGTGAGAAGATGCTGTCTTCGCTTGCAGCGCGCCATGGCGTTCCGCTGGTCTATGTGAATCAGGTGGGCGGCAACGACGACCTGATTTTCGCGGGGAAGAGCATTGCCTTTGATGCAACGGGTGAACTCGTTGCGCGTGGACTCGGATTCGTTGAAGACGTGGTGATCGTTGACCCCTTTGAGGGGATTGGTACTGTTCAGTCTGAAGATCCTGCTCCCGAGGCGCAGGCATGGAACGCCCTTGTGCTGGGAACCCGCGATTACGCCCGAAAATGTGGTTTTTCCAGTGTGGTGCTCGGCCTTTCCGGTGGCATAGACTCCGCCCTTGTGGCTGCCCTTGCGGCGGAAGCGCTGGGGCCTGAGAATGTGCTTGGCGTGCTCATGCCCTCGCCGTATTCCAGCAAGGGCAGCGTGGATGATTCGCTGGAGCTTGGCCGCAATCTCGGGATTCGTACGGAGATCATTCCCATAGAGCCCATGATGCAGGCTTTCGGCACTGCGCTGGAGCCCGTGTTTGCAGGCAGGCCCCCGGACGTGACGGAAGAGAATATCCAGTCACGTATTCGCGGTAATCTGCTCATGGGTATTTCCAACAAGCTCGGGGCGATGCTGCTCACCACAGGGAACAAGTCGGAGCTTTCCGTCGGTTACTGTACCATCTACGGTGACATGGCTGGCGGGCTTGCCGTCATTTCCGACGTGCCCAAGACCCTTGTCTGGTCCATTTCACGCTGGTTGAATGCGGCCAAGGGCAGGGAAGTGATTCCTGTTGCCATCATCGACAAGGTTCCCTCTGCGGAACTGCGTCCCGACCAGAAGGATACGGACAGTCTTCCGGAATACGAGGTGCTGGACGCCATTCTCAAGGCCTATGTGGAAGAGAAACACAGCCGCGCGGCATTGCTCGCCATGGGCTTTGCCGAGGCGGACGTGGACAGGGTGCTGCATCTGGTGCGTATTTCCGAATTCAAGCGGCGTCAGGCTCCGCCCGGACTCAAGATTACGGACCGTGCCTTTGGAACAGGCTGGCGTATGCCGGTGGCCTGTCGCGTGAATCTGCCCGAAGGCTTGATGTAGCCGTTCGGGAATTCTCGAAAACAGAGATGAATGGATTGAAACCGGAAGCCGAGGCTTCCGGTTTTTTTTATTGGAGTACGTCTGGCACTCAGGCGAAGCTGGTGAGCAGAAACCAGAGCAGCCCGCAGCCCGCTGCGGTTGCCGCTGCAAGTGCCCGTTTGCCGTGCAGACGCGGAAGCTGCGGAAGCTGCACGAATCGGTCACCAATGCGTATGGGGCGGTCGCGATACACTGCGGCAGGCAAAGACTTGATGTATCGCTTGAAGCGCAGGCGTTCCAGGTAGGTACGAAAGCCGCTTGTCTTCTTCCGCGCCTTGGAGCCTGTGGCGGGAAAGAGCAGGTCGAGAACGTGCATCGTCTTCACGTGCCTGCCGAGGTAGTTGACGCATCCTGCGCAATAGGTTGCCACGTTCCTGTTCTGCGCTTCCTTTGCCCGCAAGTTCCCCCATGACAGCGCGAGCTCCGGCGCACGGAAGCCGACGGAGCCCCCTTCACCGCAACACAGGGTGTTCCTTCTGTTATGGCGCATTTCGGTGATGGCAATGCCGGAACCGGTGAGCAGGGCACGCACGGCTGCATGTATGCCGCTCTCCGACCGCAGAGGACAGGGATCGTGTACGGTGTATTCCGCAAAGGATTCCTGTGCAACTCGTGAAGCCTTTGCCGTAGTGGAGGACGTGGGGAGCTGCAGTCCGTGATCATACAGGAATTCGTAAACGGTCCGGATGTTCAGGGACGGTGCGTACTGGCTGAACACCTTATGGCAGTTGGGGCAGGCGACAAGAATGTTGCGGATGCCGTGCTTCAGCAGGAAGGCCAGCAGCTCTCCGAACATGGTCGCGAAGTGGTTCTGTCTGCCGAGATCATGCGACGGCTTGTTGCAGCAGTCCAGCACGACGCCCATGCTTGGCAGCACGTCTCGCATATGGGCAAACAGTTCGGAGGTCGCGTGTGCATGCTTGCCGGGCAGTGTGCAGCCGGGAAAGAATATGGTGTCGCATCCCTTCGGCAGACTGTAGCAGGAGAAGATGGGCGAGTTGCCGAGTTTCTCATACCCTAGGATGGGCTTGTAGCGCGGAAACTGTGTTTCTCCGGCGGTAGTGGACTCGCGGCGCAGAGCCAGAAACATGGCCGTCGGATCGGCCTTGTCCGGGCATATGGTGGTGCACAGGCCGCACAGGCTGCACTCGAAAGCAAGGTCGCGAAGCGTTCTCGGGGCCGACTCATATGATGCCGCGAGCGCCTTGGGGGTGCCGTATTTGGTCAGGAAGGCGCATTGCCGCACGCAGGCCATGCATTCCGAACAGGCCTCGGAAACATTGCTCAGCGTGGTGGCTGTTTCACACACTGGTGCAGCTGTGGCCGTGACCGTAGATGCCTCCATCGGATGGGGGGCGGGCTGAGCTTTCTTGTGTAGTGTGATTGGGGGGCGGCGATGTGGCTTCATGTTTCGTACTTCATCTGTTTGATTCAGACTGCACCTATACCGCAAGACAAGGGACTGTCAAAGGAACGGATGAAGCTGTTGTTGTCGTCGATATGTACACGGGAAGTCCATTGGTCCCCCCGATGGACTTCGCCTGTTCATAATACAAGCCCCCTGCATGCAGGGGGCTTGTCGTGTTCATTGTGGCTTCGCGCTAGTTTTCCAGTCGGGCGTGCTGGCTGTAATACGCTGCGGTTTCGCCAATGTCGGTGATGCGTGGTTCGATGAGGGGGTTGGCGCAGTTGCCGAACTTCATCCAGCCGCCGCGGCGGATGATGACGCACTCCGGATGCAGCCCCTTCAGCACCTCCACCTGCACCTTGATGCGCCCTTTCGGAGTGGCAAGATAAATGGGCCTTGCCTGATCCAGCGCACCCAGCATGGCAATGCCGGGATTGACCCAAACGGTGGGCTTGGAGCTTTGTTCCTTTTCCGGCATTTGCGAATGCAGGTAGTCGCGGTGGACCAGCGACATGAGGTTCAGGGGGTAGCCTTGCGGCGGAGCGGGTTCCGTGTGCAGCGCGTCCGGCAGACGGTATTTGCCGTCGGGATGGGCAAAATCGTAATCCTCCCATGCTATGCAGGGATGCTCGGCAACGGCGAAACCGCGTGCACGCAATTCTTCCAGCGTGGTGGAAAGATGGGGAACATCCAGCGCCTGCCGCAACGCATATTCCCGTGCAGGCGGTGTGATGCCGAGGCGGGCGGCAAGGTCGGTCATGATGTCGAAGTCATGTCGGGCCTGACCTGCGGGAGGGAATACCGCTGCGGAATATTGAACACAGTTGTGCAGGCAGGAACCCAGAATCTCTTCGCGCTCGTGGTTGAGGGCGCAGGGCAGAATGATGTCTGCCCGCATGGCCGTGTCGGTCATGAAGGCGTCTACAACTACCTTGAAATCAATGGAATCCATGGCCGCGACATTGGAGGCGGCATCGGGCGTCTGGTTGACGAAGTTGCTGCCGTCTGCCCAGAGGAACTTGATGGTCGGGGTTGCTGCAAGAATCTCTCTGCCGATGGCCGGAAGCAGCAGACGGCGCGCGGGAGTGCCCGCATTCTTTGCCCAGGCTGTGTTCAGGTTGCGTCCGGAGGAAATGTTGAAGTATACGCCGCCGCCCCTGCGGCCAACCTGACCGGACAGGAAAGCGAGCGCGTTGATGAAGCGGACGTTTTCACCGCCGTACACATGGCGCTGGATGCCCCAGCCGATGATGCTTGCCACAGGCTTCATGTCGATGTTGGCGTATATGTTGGCCAGCATGTGCATGTCGTCCGCCGAGCAGTCGCAGGCCGTGAGCAGGTCTTCTTCATCCTGTGCAGCAATGAGTTCCTTGAACCCATCCCAGTTGGCGGATTTGAGCAGGGCAGAGGATGACGCATAGCCGCGCACCAGCAGTTTACGGATGATGGCGGCGGCCAGAAAGCGGTCCGTGCCGGGGCGGATGCGAATGACCGTATCGGAATAGTCGGCATTGCCATCGCCGCCGGGGGATATGGAAATGACCTTTCTGCCGAGTTTGCGTGCCTCTTTGATGATCTGCCCCATGTGCAGCGAGGATCGGGAAAGATCCTTGCCCCAGTTCACGATGAAGCCTGCGTTCAGCAGGTCGTGCGGGTCATTGTGGTGCAGTGCGCCGAAGTCCATGATGCTTGCTTCAATGCCGGCGTCATCGCAGAGCGCGCCGCGGGTTGCACTGGCACCGAGACTGCGGAAGAGGAAGTGGCTCGCTTCCGCAAGGGCCCCACGATAGCCGTGGGAGCGGACGTGCAGTATGGAGGCCGGTTCTTCCTTCAGGGCTTTCAGCTTGTCGGCAATGCGGTCAAGGGCGGTTTCCCAGTCAGTCGGCACGAACTCGCCGTTCACCTTCATGAGCGGAGTGGTAATGCGTTCGGGGCTGCTCAGGCGTTCGTATGCCTTTCGGCCCTTGGAGCAGATGAATCCCTTGGTGAAAGGGTGCTCAGGGTTGCCGGTTATGGAAACGCTGCCGTCGTCCTTCTTTTCTATGATGACAGAACAGGCGTCGGGACAATCGAGAGTGCAGGCGGAAATCAGTTTCATGGCTAGCCTTTGATGCAGATGAGAGGAACGGCCCGCACAACGCGGCGGGCGAGTCCTGCCAGTTCCGTGGCCTCTACCACGGCGTTTACGTCCTTGTACGCATCCGGAGCTTCTTCGGCAATGCCCCGCATGTCCGAAGTGCGAATGCTTATGCCCATGCGTTCCAGCACGGAAAGCATGTCCTTGCCGTGGATGATCTTACGGGCCGCAGTGCGGCTCATGGACCTGCCTGCGCCATGGTTTGCCGAGCAGAAGCTCTTGGTAGAGCTTTCGCAACCGGCGAGGATGTATGACGGGGTTCCCATACTGCCGCCGACTATGACCGGCTGTCCCACTGAACGATAGAAGCCTGGCAGTTCCTGGTGTCCCGGACCGAAGGCGCGGGTTGCCCCTTTCCGGTGGACGAAAAGCCGGCGTTTTTTGCCGTTCACCACATGCTCTTCTTCTTTGCAAGTATTGTGCGACACGTCGTATACGAGTCGCAGGCGGGCATGCGGGAACATGGTGTTGAAAACGTCACGTGCCAGATGGGTCAGCACCTGCCTGTTGGCAAGGGCGCAATTGATGCCCGCACGCATGGCCCCCAGATATTCCTGTCCGAGGTCGGAGAGGATGGGAGCGCAGGCAAGTTCCTTTTCCGGAAGGTCGATGCCGAAATACTCCGTCTTATCCGCCATGCGGGGGAGGAAATCAGTTCCTATCTGGTGGCCCAGCCCGCGTGAACCGCAATGGATGGAAAGCAGTATGTCGTCAACGGCAATGCCATATGCTTGCGCGGCAGCGGGGTCGTAGATGTCGGTTACCCGCTGTATCTCCATGTAATGGTTGCCGGATCCAAGCGTGCCGAGTTGGTCAGTGAAGCGTTTGCGCGCTTCTGCCGAGACGAATTCGGGGCGGGCTCCACGCATGTGCCCCCCTTCTTCGGTATGATCAAGGTCGGCCTGTGTGCCGTACCCCTGCGCCACAGCCCATTTGGCCCCTCCTTCCAGCATGGCGTCAAGCGAGGTGGCATTCAGGATTATGTCTCCTCCGGTGCCGACACCGCAGGGAATGGCGTGGAACAGGGCTTCGGCCAGTTCAGTACGTTTGGAAGCCACATCGTCCGGGGTAAGACCGGTAACCAGCGTGCGCACGCCGCAGGCGATGTCGAAACCGACGCCTCCGGCGGAGACCACGCCACCTGCGTCGGGATCAAAGGCCGCTACGCCCCCTATGGGGAAACCATATCCGCTGTGGGCGTCCGGCATCACCATGCTGGCCGTGACAATGCCGGGCAGGGTCGCCACGTTGCATGCCTGACGGAGCGTGGTGAGGTCCAGCGTTGAACGGATGGCATCCGTGGCGAAAACGTGGCAGGGCACGCGCATAGGGGCCTGCTGCAAGACGTGCCACTCGGCCTCTGACTGGCGTATCAGACTCACATCCTTGAAGAGTGGCGGGGCGAAATGATGCTGGCTGCGTTTTTTCTTTTTGGCCATGGCTGGACTCCGGAACGGGTGTTCCCGATAACAGTCAGGGAAGGAGACATGGATATAACACAAAAGGGCCGGTTTGACCGGCCCTTGGTGTTATTATTAGTTTTCGTACAGTTTTTCGCCCGGTACGATCGGAATGTTGTGTTTCTGCAGAATCTCCAGCGCCTGATCGGTGCGGTCAAAGCGGAAGATAAGCGTGGCGTTCTGGCCGCCCTGCTGCACGAAAGCGTACATGTATTCCACGTTGACGCCGTTGGCGCTGAGAGTGGAAAGAATGTGGTTCAGCCCGCCGGGCTTGTCGTCAACTTCAACAGCCACAACGGTGGTGCGACCAACGGTGAAGCCGTTTTCCTTGAGGACTGCCTTGGCGCGTTCATGATCGCTGACGATGAGGCGCAGGATGCCGAAGTCGGAGGTGTCTGCCAGGGACAAGGCGCGGATGTTGATGTTCGCGTCGGTGAGCGTGCGGGTCACTTCTGCCAGACGTCCAGCCTTGTTTTCCAGAAATACGGAGATTTGTTCAACTTTCATGGTGCGACCTCTTCTTGGTATACGTGCCACCGCGCTGTAACGGGGTGTTGCGTTGCGATTAGTCTTGTACCATCTGCCACGCATGATGACAAGCCGACGTTACGCATGCATGCTCTGCGATTGTTCACTTTTTCACACTGTTCCGGCTTGCATCAGGCATTATAACGCGTATATTGATCGTCTGACCAGTGTTGGGCTGGTGCGTTGAACCTGTTCGTATGATCAGTATGAATGGTCGGTGCATCCGATGGGTGCACGGAGTACGGAAGAACTTTTGAGAAGGATGCAAGTATGTCAGATACCCCGTCGAACGTACGTTCCGGACTTGTCTCCGGAGCCATGAATTTCGGGTTTATGAAGGCGGAGAGCGCTCCGCCGAACGGACGGGATGTTGCTGTGATCGGTGCCGGTCCTTCCGGCCTGGCCACGGCTGGCTACCTTGCCTGTCTCGGCTATCAGGTACACGTGTATGACAAGCTGCCCAAGCCGGGCGGCCTGATGGTATTCGGCATTCCCAGCCACAGGATTCCCGCGGACCGCATTCAGCGCGGTGTGCGCGATCTGGAGCGTCGTCTTGGCGTGGTGTTCCGCACCAACACCAAGATATGTTGCAGCGCCCCGCTTCATGAAGAGGAGGGGGATCACTTTGCCTGCGATATCCTCAGCCTGAACGATCTGGTGGATAACTATGATGCCGTGATGATCTGTTCCGGTTCGTGGAAGTCCCGCAAGCTGGGCATTCATGGTGAGAACTGCAAAGGGGTCTATTCGGGGCTGGAGTTCCTCTTTCCCATCCGCGCCATCAAATACGCCTCCACCAATGTTTCCGTACCGGACGTGAAGGGCAAGGCCGTGGCCGTTATCGGGGCAGGGCATTCGGCCGTGGATGTGGTGGACTCCGCCATTTCCCTTGGTGCGGCCAAGGTGTATCTCGTCTACCGCAAGACCGCCAAGGAAGCGCCCTGCGGCAGCTTTGAAATCGATCGCATGCGTGAGATGGGCTGCGAGTGGATGGAGCGCCGTACCCCTGTGGCCATCCATGGGGAAGGTGTTGTGCAGGCCATTGAGGTTGCCAACGGTATGACGGGCGAAAACGAAGTGCTGCCCGTGGATGTCGTGGTGGGGGCCATCGGCGAGATTCCCACGCCGCCGTTCCAGAAGGAACTGGGGCTTGAGAACGTGCGGCGCGGCGATGTGCGCTGGCTGAACATGACGGCCATAGATAACGTTTTCGTGGCGGGCGATGTTCTCTCCGGCCCCAGCAAGATCGGCAAGGCGGTGTACAGTGGGTTGCGTGCGGCCCGTTCGCTTTCCAACTGGCTGGACCTGAAGGCGCAGCACCGCGAAGACGAGTACAACTTCGAAGCAGACAAGATGACCCGCTAGCATATTGCGGACGCAGAATACCGGAGACAACAATGCTTGAGGGTACCAAGACTCTTCACATAGATTATTCCAAATGCATCGGCTGCGAAACCTGCGAAGCCGTGTGCAAATTCCTGTATGACACGCCGCGTATCACCATGACCCGCACTACGGAGGGCATCATGATCCCTCTGTACTGCAAGCATTGCGAGAAGGCGGCCTGCATGAACGTGTGCAGCCGTGGCGCGCTTAACCGCGACCGTGACGGCGCCGTGGTGCTGCAGCCCATGCTGTGCCGGGGGTGCGAGACCCGCAACTGCGTCATGGCCTGTCCGTATGCGGCATTTTTTGCCACCTGCAGCGGGGTGGCCGTTGCCAAGTGCGATATGTGCGCCTCGCGCCGCGATATCGGGCTTGGACCCGCGTGTGTGGATATGTGCCCCTGCGGGGCCATTCTGTACATCGAGCGCGATGCCATTGAGGCGCAGGAGACCGCCGAGTCTCAGAAGGCGCATCAGCGGGTCATGGATCATATTCGCCCGCCCAAATGCGGCAGAGAGTAGCTGTCACTGCCTATGACAAAAAGAAAGGCCCGTCTCAGGACGGGCCTTTAATTTTTATGAAAGACCGATTGCAACCGATTGTAACCGATTGCAACTGGTGCAGCGTGCTACATCTGCGGCACTTCGTTGAACATGGGCATCTGAGGCTTGGTGGCGACCTTGGAGTCCACGGTCAGTTCCAGCTTGCCGTCTTCGATCTTCACGTCATAGTGGGTGATGACGCGCATGTCATTGGGATGCATGAGTTTCTTTTGACGGATCATTTCTTCCACGATGCCTTCCAGTGCGCCCTGCGCATCGGCGGAAAGGCTGAAACGCGAAAGGGACTGCTTCAGGTTGGCTGACCAGCGATCCTTGGTAAGAAAGGCGGCGTTCCATGCGAATACGCCAAGACCTACAGCATTGTCTTCGCCGTTCAGAGCCTGCGATTCCTGCAGAAGCGGACGGCAGAACTTGAGGACGGCATCGGCGATATCCGGTGCGCCGGAAGCCTTGCGCTCCTTGATGGCCTGAATGCGTTTCTTCAATTTCTTTTGCTGTTTGGCTTTGTCAGACATGTCGTTTCCTCGTTCATCCGTTTGTATGCGATGTGATCATTACGTGTTGCGCGTTTTAGGTGGTTTTTGCCGCAAGCGCAAGTCCCGCGTGGGGTGTAGGGGTAACTGCCGCCAAGGTGAAAAGGGATGGGGGGGCGTGAAATGCATTGTGCCTTGCACTTTTCGCGTTGGCCAGCCTTCGGGATTTTGTTTGTTGTCCAAAATGAAAAAGCCGCGACCGGAGTCGCGGCTTTCGTGTTGTAAACGTATCGCTCTAGACTTCAAAGAGCATTTCGAGGTCGGAGCGGGTGAGAGACTTCCAGGAATCCTGCCCGGGAATGATGGCGTCTGCAACGCCCTTTTTCATTTCCTGCAGCTTGAGGATCTTTTCTTCCACCGTATTGGAGCAGATCATCTTGTATGAGAACACCTGAGATGTCTGGCCGATGCGGTGCGCGCGGTCGGTTGCCTGATCTTCCACGGCCGGGTTCCACCACGGATCGTAGTGGATGACGTAGTCGGCGCTGGTCAGGTTCAGACCGGTGCCGCCTGCCTTGAGAGAGATCAGGAAGATGGGAATGTCCTTACTGTTGTTGAAGCGGTCCACCTGTTCGAAACGGTCCTTTGAGGTACCATCAAGATAGGCGAAGGGCATGTCCGCAATCTGCAGCCACGAGCGGATGATGTGCAGCATGGATACGAACTGCGAGAACACCAGCACTTTGTGGCCTTCTTCCACCACTTCCGTGATCATGTCCTTGAAGGCGTCGAACTTGCCGGAAGGCAGGTTCGTGGAGAAGCCGGGCATATCCAGTTTGAGCAGGCGCGGGTGGCAGCAGATCTGGCGCAGCTTGAGCAGGGCGTCCAGAATGGACATCTGGCTCTTGGCCATACCCTTCTCGTCCACGTCGTTCAGAACCTGCTGGCGCAGCTTGGTGGCCAGAGCGGCGTACAGGTCGGCCTGTTCGTCCGCAAGGGCGCAGTACTGGATGTTTTCGATCTTGGGCGGCAGGTCCTTGGCCACTTCAGACTTGGTACGGCGCAGAATGAACGGCTTGACGCGGTTGCGCAGGTAATCGAGCGTGTCTGCATCGCCATCCTTGATGGGCTTGATGATGCCGCGCTGGAAGGAATGCTGCGAACCGAGGAAACCGGGCATGAGGAACTCGAAGAGCGACCAGAGTTCAAAGAGGTTGTTCTCAATGGGCGTACCGGAGAGACACAGGCGTTGCTTTGCCTGAATCTTGCGCACGGAACGCGCCGTGATCGTGTTCGGGTTCTTGATGTTCTGTGCTTCGTCCAGAATGATGGAGTTGAACTCGTAATTCTGCAGTTCTTCAAGGTCGCGGCGGAGCAGGGCGTACGTCGTGATGACGAGGTTCGATTCCTCGATCTGCTTGAACATGTTCTCGCGGCGGGTGCCGTAGATGATCAGGCGACGCAGGCTGGGAACGAACTTTTCCGCTTCGCGGTCCCAGTTGGGCAGAACGGAGGTGGGCACGACGATAAGGTTGGGGCCGTCGGCACCTTTTTCCACCATGTACTGGATGAACGAGAGGGTCTGAATGGTCTTACCAAGACCCATTTCGTCCGCAAGAATACCGCCGAAGCCATATTCGCGCAGGAAGTTGAGATAGCTGAGCCCCTGCGCCTGATAGCCACGCAAGGTGGCGTTCAGACCATCTGGTGTGCCGATCTGTCTGATTTCCTTGAAGGAATGAATTTTCTCGCGCAGGCTGTTCCAGAAGGGGTCCGTATGCACGTCGGGCAGATCTTCCAGCAGGTTGTCCAGTGCGGGAGCTTCGAATTGCTCGAAACGGTCCTTCGGCGGCTTTTCGGCATCAAGTCCCATGGCGCGCAGCTTGTGGGCGATCTTTTCCAGCCATGACTCGGGCAGGCTGGTGTAGGAGCCGTCCTTGAGCTGTACGTAGCGCTTGCCCTGCACCCATGCCTTCCAGATGGTGTCGATGGGAACGCGTTGTCCGTCGTATTCCACCTCGATTTCCAGCGAGAACCACTTTTCTTCCTCGTTGGATTCCACCGTGGCGGTGATAGCGGGCGTGGCAAGACGCACCTTGTATTTGGACAGGGCTTTTTCGCCGTAAACGCGATACTGCTCCACAAGCTTGGGATAGGCATCCAGCAGGAAGGTGATGGCTTCTTCCGGTTCAAGGAACCATATCCGGTTGCTTCTGGGCTGGAAATTCATGGAAAGCAGTAGGTCGGTCAGGTTTGCTTCCTCTTCCTGCATGCGTCGGATGAGGTAGGTGCTGCCTTCAAATGAATAGCTGCCGGTCATGAAGCTGGGGTTGGGGCCGGGCAGCAGGAATTCGCCGTGCACGGTCTCATACAGGTTCTGGATTTCCAGCGTGAGCAACGAGCCTTCTTCATCAAGGAAGAGCTTGGGGTTGTACGTGGCAGGAATGAAAATGGGTTCCATGTGTTTGAGGAACTCTTCCTGTCCGTACAGGTCGGTGGCTGGCAACTGCGTCCAGACCCGGTCAAGGAATTCAGGAATGTCTTCCTTCTCCACAACAGGGGGCTGCAGGGCAAGGTCCTGCACCAGTGTTGAGCTCAGGCTGGTATAAACAGGGTAGAAGCCCTTGTTCCAGCACACCCATAGAGGAATCTGGCCGTGGAAGGTCACTTCGTTGTCCACAATGGACTGCGGCGGCTTGCCTTCGCTGCGGATCATCACGTCGAAGGTCAGGCCTTCTTCCGTGAGCTGCGGCTTGAGCTTCAGGTCCATGGTGCCGATTTCCACCCGGCAGGGCGAGTCGGTGTCCTTCCAGAAAAGGTAGTATTCGCGGCGCACGGTCCAGAGGAACCACGTGAGCAGGCCATCCGGAATTTCCACACGATGACCGAAGTAGTCGTTGTAACGGCCGATCTGCTGTGCAACAATGGGAAGCTTGGGGGAAAGTTCGCACCAGTCCGGATTCTCGATGATCTGTTCAAGCGTCACTTCGTTGTGTACGGTGGAAAGACCGGACTTGTTCTGGCGAGCACGGAAGAAGGAAACCTGCAAACGTCCCGGTTCGGGATGGAAGCGGTAGATAAGATAATGACGACCGGCCTCAGGTTCTATGTCCGTGGCAAAGAAGGCACGGAAATTCTGGCGCCAGTCCGTTTTGGGCTTCTGCGGCTCGGCATCTTCACCGGGTTTGGTATCCAGGGTCGCAAGAAATTTGATGGCTGCAGCCCCAACGTGACGGCAGGCTCCGGAAAAAGCTTCCGGACAATTACACATGTAATTGACGGAGTCTTCTTCGAAGTCGACACTGAGTTTAGGCGAATAGATTTGGAAGTCCTCTCCCTGAACGGTACCTTCGATATCCCAGTACCCCTCGCTTTTCTTGAGGCTGATTTTCTGAACGCCTCCTGATTCGAGAATGTACCGCGAACCATCGATGATGTATTCGGGGATTGTGTCTTCCACGAGTGTGTTAAGCAGCCGTCTCGCTGATGCTTCGTCCATAACTGTACGAGGCTCCTTTGCAAACTGGATATATGATCGGATGAGTGCAGACCGCTTCAGATGCCCCCAAACGTAAAGCGGAGTGCGAATTTATTCGATTTCATCCTGATTTTCAATAGGGTGTGTGCTTGTTGGCTTGAAACTTGGCGGTTTTAAGCGCAATATTGAGCATACGCTTGTTAGAATACCTTATCCGCCGGAATTGGCAATACCATGAGGAAAGAATGAAGCGCGCGTTGAAAGTGAATGGTTTAAAGAACGGTAGTGTTCTGTTTTTGTTGAGTGTTTTCCTTCTTCTCGGTGGATGTGGTGACTCCGGGACAGAGAGCGCCTCCTCGCAGAATAAGGGCGAAATCCCCGTTGCGGCCAAGGCTGCGACTGATGAAAATAAAATTGAGAAATTTCCTGTCAGCAAGCCTGAATATGGCGGCAGGCTCATTTTGGGAACCATCGGCGATTTTGCCAACATGATTCCCATCCTTACATCGGATGCCGGTTCGCATGACATTGCGAGCTACATCTATGTAGCCCCCCTTCGCTATAACAAGAATCTCGAGATTGAGACATGGGCTGCGGAACGTTACGAGGTGCTGGATGAGGGCAAGCGTATCCGTATCGTCATGCGCAAGGATGTGAAGTGGGAAGATGGTGAACCGCTGACTGCGCGTGATGTGGAGTTTACCTACAAGCTTATGGTGGATCCCAAGACCCCCACTCCGTATGCCGACGATTATCTGCAGATAAAGCAGTTTACTCTGGTGGATGATTACACGTTCGAAGTGGAGTATGAAAAGCCTTTTGCGCGTTCGCTCATAACGTGGATGCATGACATCCTTCCCCGTCATCTTCTGGAAGGCAAGGACGTGGTCTCGTCGCCTCTCACGGCGAAGCCTGTCGGAGCCGGGCCGTATCGTTTCAAGGAATGGGAACGCGGTTCAAAGCTGGTGCTGGAGGCGAGCGATACCTATTTCATGGGCAAGCCGTATATCAGCGAGATTGTTTACCGCGTCATTCCGGACCTTTCCACCATGTTCCTTGAACTCAAGGCGGGCAAGCTCGACATGATGAGCCTGACCCCGCAACAATACCTGTTCCAGACCAGAGGGCCGGAATGGGATGGCAAGTACAACAAGTTCCGCTATCTGGCCTTCGGTTACGGCTATCTCGGTTATAATCTGGAAAAGCCCATGTTCAAGGACAAGAAGGTTCGTCAGGCGCTCACCATGGCCATAGACAGGCAGGGGCTCATAAAGGGCGTTCTGCTGGGGCAGGGCGAACCCACCATCGGTCCGTACAAGCCCGGCACCTGGGTTTACAACCAGTCCATACAGGATTATCCCTATGACCCCGTCAAAGCACGTGAATTGCTGGCTGAAGCGGGGTGGAAGGATACCAACGGGGACGGCATTCTCGACAATGACGGCCAGCCTTTTGAATTCACCATTCTGACCAACCAGGGCAACGAGCAGCGTATCAAGACCGCCACCATTATCCAGAGCATGCTCAAGGATGTGGGCGTTTCCGTGAAAATACGTACGGTGGAGTGGGCCGCCTTCTTGAAAGAGTTTGTGGACAAGGGCCGTTTCGATGCGCTTATTCTGGGCTGGAATATCTTGCAGGATCCGGATATTGCTCAGGTATGGCACTCTTCGCAGGCGTTTCCGGGAGGGTTGAACCACGGCAAGTATCGTAATCCGGAGCTGGATGCCCTGCTGGAACAGGGTCGTACCACGCTGGATCGCGAGGCCCGTAAGCTGGCGTATGACGGCGTGCAGCGCATTTTGCATGAAGACCAGCCCTATTCTTTCCTGTACGTGCCGTATTCGTTGCCCATCATACACGGCCGCATCAAGGGTATAGAGCCCGCGCCCGCAGGCATTACACATAATATCGACCGCTGGTGGATTCCCAAGGATGAGCGGTTGTACGAGGTTGCAAACTAACCATATGATTCGGATACAGGAAATACTGGATAAGGTTACCGAGTTCCGTCCCTCTGCGGATGTGGCGCTGATTCAGAAGGCATACGTCTTTTCTGCGGCGGCGCATGCGGGGCAGACACGGCTTTCGGGTGAGCCTTACCTTTCGCATCCGCTTTCCGTAGCCTATAAGCTGGCGGAATTGCGTATGGACGACGCAACCATCTGCGCCGGTCTGCTGCATGATACCGTGGAAGACACGAACGCGACCATCGAGGACCTTGATGCTCAGTTCGGTGAAAACGTTGCGGATATCGTGGATGGCGTCACCAAGATCAGCCTGATGACCTTTGACAGCAAGGAACAGGCACAGGCCGAGAATATCCGAAAGATGATTCTCGCCATGGCCGAAGATATCCGCGTGCTGGTGGTGAAGCTGGCAGACCGCATGCACAACATGAGCACGCTGGACTTCCAGAAGCCGCACAAGCAGAAGCTCATTGCGCAGGAAACGTTGGATATCTATGTGCCGCTGGCCAACCGTCTGGGCCTGCACCGCATCAAGCTGGAGCTTGAAGACCTGAGCTTCAAGTACCTCAAGCCGGATATCTTCAATTCCATCAGCGAATGGTTGGATAACAACCGGCAGTCCGGTACGGAATACATGGAGCGCGTCAAGGAAATGATCGGCGCCATGCTTGTGGAAAACGGCATGACTGCCGTTATCAAGAGCCGTATCAAACACCGTTATTCCATCTATCGCAAGATGGTGCAGCAGAACCTGACGCTGGATCAGGTGCACGACATCATCGCCTTCCGCGTCATCGTGGACGACGTGAAGCAGTGTTATGCCATCCTTGGTCTGGTGCATGCCATCTGGAAGCCGGTTCACGGGCGCTTCAAGGATTATATATCCATGCCCAAGGCCAACATGTATCAGAGTCTGCACACTACGGTGATCGGGCCTGAGGCTGAGCGTATTGAGATTCAGATTCGTACCGCGGAAATGGATCAACTCGCCGAGCATGGTCTTGCCTCGCACTGGCAGTACAAGGAAGGCGGAAAACTCAAAGCCAAGGACGCAAAGCAGTTCACGTGGCTTCGTGAGCTGCTGGACTGGCAGAAGATGGAAAGCGATTCGCATGAGTTCATGCGTTCGCTCAAATTCGACCTGTTCAAGGATGAAGTATACGTCTTCACTCCCAAGGGTACGGTCGTGGAGTTGCCGGAAGATGCGTCGCCCGTGGATTTTGCCTATTCCATCCATACGGAGGTGGGTAACCACTGTTCCGGCGCAAAGGTGAACGGCAAACTCGTACCGCTGCCGACGCCGCTCAAGAACGGCGATACTGTTGAGATCATCACCGACGCCAACCGTCATCCCAGCCGGGACTGGCTCAAGTTCGTCAAGACGGCCAAGGCGCGCACCCGAATCGGGCACTATATCCGTACAGAAGAGCGTACCCGCAGTATCTCGCTCGGCAAGGAAATGCTGGAGAAGCAGGGCCGCCGTTTGGGGGTCAACTTCAATAAGGCGATGAAGGAAGGGCTGCTGGAGATCATTGCCGAGGACTTCTCGCTCAAGACCGTGGAAGACCTGCTCTCTCATGTGGGCTATGCACGCATCACGCCTCAGAAGGTGTTGCGAAAGCTGTTGCCCAAGCCGGAGGAGCAGCCGGTGGCGCAGGTTGAGGAAGAACGTCCGCAGGATATTGCTGCCAAAAAGAACAAGCATGCGGAGAGTATCAGCATTAAGGGCGTGGACGACGTGCTGGTGCGTTTTGCCAAGTGCTGCAACCCCGTTCCGGGCGATGCCATTGTAGGTTTCATCAGCCGGGGCCGAGGCGTTACGGTGCACACTTCGGATTGCGCCAACGTGCAGAATCTGGAAGCGGAGCGCCTTATCTCCGTGTTCTGGGACGGGTTTGTGGACAAGCCTTATCCGGCGCGAATCCGCATCATTTCCAAGAACGTGGTGGGCGGTCTTTCCCGCGTATCCACGATGCTTGCTAACGAGAACGTGAATATCGATTCCGGTACGTTCCATTCCACCGTGGACGGCAATTCCGAAATCGAACTGACCGTGGAGGTCAAGGACGTGGCGCATCTTTACCATACCATCGACAAGCTGCGCACGTTGCCCGGCATGATTGAGGTGGTGCGTTTCTCTACGTCGGATTAGCAGTTGAAATATGGATTGACAAAAAAGCCCTCATTCAGAGGGCTTTTTTGTCAGTTCGTTACCTTTTCAGTTCTGATGCATACCATGTTTTTTAGATAGGTACTCTTTCAGGTTTTTAAGTGTGTGGATGTCTGACATGAGCATGCTGAACATGGTTGAATTCTTCTCCATATTCGTGGAAAAGAATATCATCTGGTCAATATGTCTTTGCAATGCAGGAATGGGGTCGCCGTTGTACTTTCCCTCTTTGATCAGAGTGGACATGGTGTTGGCTAGTGCTGACAGTATATGCGATTCGTCAATTCCCAGTTGTTTGTAATAAGTGGTCTTGGAGAAGCTGTTATCTGCGGCTTCCCTTACCATCCTGTCATAGGACAGCAACAGGTTGTGGCGTTTGGCTGTGTCTTGGGTACATATTATGGACTGCCACAATACCTTTTGCTGCTTCGCTTTTGCGTATTTTACTTCTTCCAGTAGCTGCTTGACGTTTGCGTTCCCGGGTAGGTTTCTTGTCGCCTTTTCTGGGTAGTCTTCTATAGCCTTTTCCAGCCATGCCGCAGCCTCCACAATTTCTTCTTCATCTTTAGGGGTTAAGTACATGCGGTTGTCGAGTTGGCTGTAGGATTGAAGGAACATGTACACGCCCAGCATGGTCCAGACTACGCCTGTCGAGCTACCTTTCTTGTGTTCCTTCAGCATCTCATGGCTGACGGTACGGGCTTGTTGGAAAAAGCACTGCAGTTGGTTGGTGGTTATTCTTTGGGGATCAAGGCTGGTGCTGTACAATTTTCGCACGGTGTTCGCGTAGTTCTGGGGCCGGATGACGGGATGAATGACTATGTTGATAATACTGTCCTGTTCGTGCAAGGGGATTTGCAGCTTCATGGGGGCGAATGCGAAGGTTGGGGGCAATTGTTCGCTGGTGTTGATGTGGACTGTTGTCAGCAGTTGTTCCGTTATTGGCACATCATATTTCCACATGCCGGGTTCGTTTTGTGTACATGTGATCTTGCAGTCTTCAGCCGTGACCTTCGGCGTAATGTTTGCCATATTGTCGGCAGCAACGCGCGAGATTACCGTTGTTGCATGGCTGGTTCCGCAGAGGACAACGAGGCACATGAGGGCAAAGCGTAGGATCATGCGAACTCCTTTTTGAGAGGGAGGAAACCAAGATAGCCAAGGATGAATACGAGGTAGGTTGACGAAAATTTAATAGCTTCATTGGCGTCATCGATAAGTCTTGGTATGGATTGGGGGAATATCATGAATCTTTTGTATTCCGGGATGCTGACGAATTGATGCGACATGAAGATTCCGAGGGCAAGGTGCAAGCCAAGTGTTGTCATAAGCACGTAACCTGCTGTGTTGAGTTGCTTGCTCTTGTCTTTCGCGAAGCAGGTGTACACAATGAATGATGCGATTACATTGGATGCTGTCTGAATGTGCGTGGATCGTACCGGGGCTGTCTTGAGGTATATGGTGGTTATGTTCAAAAGTAGTTGTGGCTCAGGATCATTGAGAATGATGATGTAAGAATACTCACAGGCCGCTATCCAAAGCGGGTAGAAGTTGTACGTCATAGCCAGTATGAACATGAAGTAAAAAATGGTTTTAATGACGTTATCTTGGGTTGGCATATGGAACTTCTCCTCCAAAAGGCTAGTATCCTTTAATCTATGATTGTTATTGTATTTTTTATTTTGGTCACGAAGATTGTTCTGAATTCTGACCAGTTAATCTGTGCTAGATAACAATAACTTCATTAGCGAAGTGTACGTATAGCTTTGCTGTTTGTTTATTATATATTTGTGGTTTTGTCGGTTGGCGATCTCTTTTTATTGTGTTGGTATAGCGCTTCATATTTGACTTCTATCGTGTCAGTTTTATTGACACATTCTGTCCGAGTCTGTACCCCCACGGCTTCACGAATTATCTGATCACTCAGGAGGCTGTATGTCCCATATATTGTTGCGTAACGGGTTGATTCTTTCCATGAACGAACGCCGTGAAATGTTCGTCAACGGCGATGTATTGGTGGAGAACGATACCATCAAGGCCGTGGGGAGCATTCCGGAGGAGAGCATACCCGAAGGAACCGAGGTGCTGGACGTGACCGGCCGTATCGTGCTGCCGGGGCTGGTGAACAGCCATGTGCACCTTTGCCAGCAACTGGGGCGCGGTCTGGGCGATGACGTGGATCTGCTTACCTGGCTGCATGACCGTACGTGGCCCTATGAGCTTTCCATGACCGAAGAGGACGTGCATGTCTCTGCGCTTGCCTGCTGCCTTGAGTTGATCAAGTCCGGTGTAACCTGCTTCGCCGAGCCTGGCGGTCGCCATGTGGACGCCATGGGGCGTGCCGTGCAGAAGGCTGGTATTCGTGGCATTCTGGCCCGTTCCACCATGGATTGCGGTGAGGGCATTTTACCCGAGCATAGGGAATCCACGGATGAGGCGCTGGTCATCCAGCTTGAATTGCATGATCGATGGCACAACACCGCTGAGGGACGCATTCGTTACTGGATGGGGCTACGTACCATTTTCAACAATTCCGATGAGCTGTTGTGTCGAACCAAGGAAATTGCCGATGCCCGGGGCATAGGCATGCACATGCATGTCTCTGAAGTGAAGGAAGAGGTAGATTTCGCCCGCGCGACCCGTGGGTCTTCCACTGTGGAACATCTGAATAATCTGGGCGTGCTTGGGCCGAATCTGCTGGCTGTGCATACCGTATGGCTTACCCCGCGTGAGCTTGATCTGTTCCGCCTGCATGACGTGAAGGTTTCCCATAATCCCGGTGCGGCCATGCGGGTGCTCGGTTTTGCCCATGTACCGGAGATGCTGGCGCGTGGCATATGCGTTTCGCTTGGCACGGATGGCGCTCCCTGCAACAACCGCATGGATATGATGGATGAGATGTATCTTGCCGCCGTTATCCATAAGGGGCGCACTCTTGATCCCACCACCGTCCCTGCTGAAAGCATGCTGGAAATGGCTACTGTGAACGGCGCGCGCGCCGTGCTCTGGGATGACGAAATAGGCTCTCTGGCTCCCGGCAAGAAGGCCGACCTTATTGTTGTTGATCCCATGAATGGTCCCGGTTCCGTGCCGGTTCACGATCCTGTGTCCAGCCTTGTGTACAGCATGCATTCCAGCAACGTGACGCATAATATGTGTAACGGCAAATGGCTCATGCAGGACAGGGTGGTTACGGGCCTTGATGAAGCGGCCATCCTTGCGGAAGCGCAGGAGCGGGCAGGGCATATCCGCAAGCGAGCAGGCATTGAACTGAAGCCTCGTTTCCCTGTGGTGCAGGTGCGGTAGAAGGCTGCAGGTGAACACAGCATCGTGTTCGTGCAGTGAAAAGCCGAGGCTTTTGTTTCTGGCGCCGGTGTTGAATCTTGCGCCCGATCATGTCTTTGACCAATCCGTAGGTCGTTCACTTCGCTGACGCGAATGGAATAAATAAAGAGCCCCCTTTCGGGGGCTCTTCTGGCGCTTGGAAATGAGTGAGGAGGATCTGGTCGTTCCATGAAGTCGTTTGCATCGCTCCATATGCCCGGGCATTTTTAAGAAGCCCTGAATATGGGTCGTCTGTTTTACTGAAGTCCGCGTGCCTGTATCCGTTAGCCGCCCAGTAGGTTCAGGGCGAGACGGGGCAGGGTGTTTGCCTGCGAAAGCATGGCGATTGCGGACTGCGACAAAATCTGCTGGCGCACAAATTCGGTCATTTCAGTCGATACGTCCACGTCGGAGATACGGGATTCGGCGGCCTGAAGGTTTTCAGCCTGAATCTGCAGGTTGGAGATGGTGTTTTCCAACCGGTTCTGGATGGCACCCAGAGCAGCGCGAATCTTGTCCTTCGAAACAATGGCGTTTTCAAGTCCAACCAGTGCTGCCTGTGCGGCAGACTGGGTCGAGATCGTGTAACCCTTGCTGGTTGCTGAGGCCTGGGAGCCGAGGCCAAGGGCCGAGGCTGTGGCCGTACCGATCTTGATGTAGTAATAGTCTTCGGCGGAGTCGTTCTTGGTGCCGAAGTGGATCTTCATCTTACCGGTGGGCTGGACGGCCGAGCCGGAATGCGTGTCACCGGACAGGTGACCGTTCAGCAGATGCACACCGTTGAAGTCCGTTGAGTTGGCGATTCGGGTAATTTCCGAGGCCATTGCCTGATACTCGGAGTCGATGATCAGACGCTGGTCAGAGGTGTAGGTACCCGTTGCCGCCTGTTCTGCCAGTTCCTTCATTCGGATGAGCTTCTCGTCGATTACTGAGAGCGCGCCGTCGGCGGTCTGAATAAGCGAGATAGCGTCGTTGGCATTACGTACGCCCTGGTTCAGCGAGGCGATGTCGGCGCGCATGAGTTCGCGGATTGCGAGACCGGCGGCGTCATCGGCTGCAGTTCCCACCCGGAGACCGGAAGACAAACGGCGGATCGAAGTCGAAAGGCCGTTGTACGAGGTGCTCAGGTTGCGGGCGGCGTTGTTGGCCATCAAGTTGTGATTGATGATAAGACTCATGACCATTCCTCCTTGAATAGGTCACGGCTTCCTTGCCAAACGGGGATACGGTCAGGTGCGATGAACCTCCTTCTGACCATAGATTCTCCCCTCCCCACTCGCTGGTCATATCGGCTTTAGGGTTGGATAGCTTTAGGGTGAATTTTGATTTTTTAATAATTTTTCATATCTATCTATAAATAATAAAATTTTTTCATTAAGCAGTGTTGTTTTGTCTGTGAATGTGAGCGAAAATTTAAAAAAACTGTCGCAGGCAGTCTTTTCGCGCGTTCTCGTAGTTGCTTGACGAGACGAAGAAAGCCCGCACCTGAGTTTCAGGTGCGGGCTTGTCAGTTTGGTAGGCTATGAGTGTGCGTTACTTCTTTGTACGCGGCAAGCCGGTTACAATGGCGCCAATGGATACGACCGCAAGGATGAGGCAGTACCAGTTGTTGGCGGCTACATTGATGGGCGAAATCTTGGCGATGGAACCTGCCAGCAGAACTTGCGCAGCATAGGGGACCAGCCCCTGCACGATGCAGGAGAATATGTCGAGCAGGCTTGCGCTGCGGCGGGGATCAACACCGCTGTCTTCGGCGATTTCCTTGGCCAGACCACCGCTTAGGATGATGGCGACAGTGTTGTTGGCGGTGCATACGTCGGCAAGCGATACCAGCGCGGCAATGCTAACCTCGCCGGAGCGTCGTGCGTTGCCCTTGCCAGCCCGGTGGGCGAGTCGGTTGATGCGTTCGAGCAGCCAGAGCAGGCCGCCCTGTTGGCGGATGAGTTCGCCAAGACCGCCCACAAGCATGGAGAGCACCAGAATTTCGTGCATGCCTGAAAAGCCGTTGTAAATGCTCTGTGCAAGGGTGAGCAGGGTGAAGTCTGGCTGTACGGCAAGTCCAACAGCGCCGCACATGACAATGCCTGCCGCAAGTACGACAAATACGTTGATGCCTGCCACAGCAAGACCAAGGATGGCAATGTAGGGAATGACGCGGATGAAATCCCAGTCCGCGGGCGAGGCGGTTGCGCCGGTCGCGCCGGTCACGACCAGAAGCAGAATCGTCGCAAGGGCAGCAGGCAGTGCAATGAGCAGGTTCATGCGGAACTTGTCGCTCATGTTGCAGCCCTGTGTGCGGGTGGCCGCAATGGTGGTGTCGGATATCATGGAGAGGTTGTCGCCGAACATGGCGCCACCAACTACCGCCCCCATGAGAAGGGCGGCGGACATGCCGGTCTGGTCGCCTACACCGGCCGCAATGGGAGCAATGGCTGCAATGGTTCCCATGGAGGTGCCCATTGCCGTGGAAACAAAGGCGGAGATGACAAACAGACCGGGCAGCACCAGCTGAGCTGGAACAAGGGAGAGGCCCATGTTAACCGTGGCGTCAACCCCGCCAATGGTCTTGGCTACAGAGGCAAAGCCTCCGGCAAGCAAGTAGATCACGCACATGGTGATGATATTGATGTCGCCAACGCCGGAAAGGAATGTGCCGATCTTCTTTTCCAGCTTGCCTTTGCCCATTATCAGGGACAGCGCAATGGCGGGCAGAATGGCAACCGCTGCGGAGAGCTGGTAGAAGGCCATGCTCACGCCTTGCATGGTCAACAGAGAACCGGTGCCGATGAATATGATAAGAAATAGTGCCAGCGGCAGCAGCGCAATGCCGCTGGGGCTTTGGTTTTGTGACGGGGTGTTCATGGGTATCGCTCCGTTGCAGTGATCTTGATGGAGGAATTTGCCTCCGGAAAAGTATATGCGGTTTTCCTTATATCCTGATATTCGAGTTGTCCAGCACTTTTCAGGGCGCAAACTGTGAGTCTGTTTCCTCTGGAAAGAATTTTGTGAAGGATTAATCGTATTTTCGCTAATGTGCTGCTAGATTGTCGCGCCCGGTTGTGTGTGCGGAACTCAGTCGACTTGTCATTATAACAGTGGAGCCTGCTGGTCTGATATATAGATCGTTGTGCAGAGGGCTTGGTCCTGATGCCGGTACACTATGTAATCATATGAGAGGGCAGCCATGAGTGATTTTGATCAGGAATATGTAAAGCTGATTGGTATTGAAGGCGGCTACGTTGACGACCCGGACGATGCTGGTGGTGAGACCTATAAAGGAATTGCCAGACGCTATCATGCCGGCTGGAGCGGTTGGAGTATTATTGACGCAGCAAAGGGAAAGGCCGGTTTCCCGGCATCGCTGGATGTCAATGAAGAACTGGATGCGGCCTGCCGCGATTTTTACAAACGTGAGTTCTGGGATAGGTTGGCCTGTGATAAGGTCCCGCAGGATCTGGCTGCAGAGCTTTTTGAGCAGGCTGTAAACCTGCCTTTCTCGGCAACTGTCAGGTACTTGCAGTCCGCTTGCAATGCGTTGAACGACAGACAGAAGTATTTTCCCGACCTGGTCATAGACGGCAAATTGGGCCCGAAGACTGTGGAAGCCATGAAGACGTTGACGGACAAAGGGCGCGGGCAGGCTTTGGTCATCGGTCTCAACTGCTATCAGGGAGTCAGGTACATGGAAAATGCGCTTACAGATCCTGTTAAGCGCAAGTATGTGCGCGGCTGGCTTGAAAAGCGGGTGGGGTGGTAGCGTTACGCCTCATTCATGCCGTGGAGCCGTTGCGATATAGAAGTGATGTCCGGAAAACAGAAACGGCCCGATATGTCGGGCCGTTTTTATAGTCTAGCGGAACTTCAGTGTTTGCATCTTGCGTTGTCTTAGCGCGTTCAGCATGCCGATTTTGCCTTCATCGTTGATGAGGGTTTCATGATCAAGCCTGCGCCATTCCCACTTGTCCTGGTCAGGCGGCAGCGTCTCGCAGTATTTGGTGGCAATGCGCTTCTGGGCGAAAGGATTGCTGCCGTCACAGAGCGAAGAGACGCCATTAACGGTCAGGACGGAATAGCCGTCATGCAGGCCGAATATGGTGGAGCGGCTGCCAAATTGGGATTCCTGAAACGCAATGCCATTATCTTCGGTTGTGATGCCGGCATCGACAATGACCATGACTTCCGGTCCGGCAAAGGTGTAGCGGGCCTCCGTGCTGTCGCCGGAGACGGAAACCCGTTGCAGCAAGGTGCTTACTCTGACGAGTTCGGTGGTATCCTTGTCCACAACCGCATACACGACATTGCCGGATTCCCATTGGGTTCGGCTAGGTTGATACTGATTCATGCTCCGTGCGGTGCAGGCGGAGCAAAGGGCAAAAATGCACAAAAAGATAAGCTTGTTACGCATTGTCGCATGTCCTTTGTGATGCACAATACATTGTTGGCAGAGGTTGCGGGGAACAACGCCCCCCTTATCTTACTGTTTGCCGGAAAAGAAAAGGGCCTGCGGAGTTTTCCGCAAGCCCTTGCTTTTTATGGTCGGGATGAAAGGATTCGAACCTTCGATCTCTGCGTCCCGAACGCAGCGCTCTACCAAACTGAGCCACATCCCGTGAGGAGGTGGTAACTATCGTAGCTCCCAAATGAATGCAAGCTTTTTTTCGTGCGTTGCCAAAATATTTTATTTTATTTAGTATTGATTAACATTCGAAATTATCTACCATAGGGCTATGGGGACAAGAGCCGTCCCTCATGCAGCGAGGCTCGACAGCCCCGTGGCGCCTATAGCTCGCTCTTTTCAATCACATAAGCCCGAGTTGATTTTTGTCACCGAGATTCGCAAGGAGTGACGGGTGATTACAGTTGTTGTAGTTGATGATTCCGCTTTCATGAGGAAGGCGTTGAGCAGCATGCTTGAAAAGGATCCGGAGATCAAAGTGGTGGCCACTGCCCGTGACGGGCAGGAGGGCCTTGAAATGATCCGCAAGCATAACCCCGATGTTGTGACGCTTGATATTGAAATGCCCCGCATGGACGGGCTTACCGCTCTTCGTCATATCATGATGGAAATGCCAAGGCCCGTTCTCATGGTCAGTTCCCTTACCGTTGAGGGGGCAGAGGCAACTCTGAAGGCCATGGAGCTTGGGGCAGTTGATTTTATTCCCAAACAGCTTTCCAAGGTCTCTCTGGATATAGTAAAGATAGAAGAGGATCTTCAGGAAAAGGTGAAGCACATCTCACGCAGACGCTTCATTCCGCCCCGCCCCAGCCGTCCTGTCCGTCCTGTTGCTGCGGTTAACGGAACCGCAGCTGCAACTGCGGCAGCTCCCAAGCCGGTTGTGGCACGCAATGGCAGGCCAACGAGAGATATCGTGGCCATCGGCGTTTCCACGGGCGGTCCGCCTGCTGTTCAGAAAGTGCTTTCCCAGTTGCCGGCTGATTTTCCGGCTACCATCCTGATAGCCCAGCATATGCCAGCCGCTTTCACCGGACCCTTTGCAAAGCGTCTGGACGGCGTATGCAAGATTACAGTCAAGGAAGCGGAAACCGGTGATAAAATAGCTCCCGGTATGGCCTATGTGGCTCCGGGCGGCAAGCATATCCGTCTGGATCTGCGTGGTGGCCGGATGGAGCTTGTTGTTACGCCTGAACCTGCTGATGCTCTGTACAAGCCTTCTGCCAATGTGCTCATGGAATCGGTGGGCAACAGCGTTGGTCGCAAAGCGCTCGGTGTTATCCTTACCGGCATGGGAAGTGACGGAGCAGAAGGTATGCGCGTATTGAAACAGAAGGGTGGACGATCCATTGCACAGAGCGACGCCAGTTGCGTTGTGTATGGAATGCCCAAGGCGGTAGTGGATGCCGGTCTCGCTGACGAAATTCATGATATTGATGACATAGCGGAAGCCATTATGGCGGGATTGTACAAATAGTCCAGCGGGCCTCCGTTTGGAAATGATGATCGACTTTGCAGCAAGGATGGGGACATGTCTGAGCATACCGATATACTGAAGCAGTTGAATAGTTCAGAGCCTGCGGAGCTCCGTGAGGCAGCTTTTGCCGCCGGTCAGATGAAGGTCGCAGAAGCTATCCCGTTACTTGCAAAACACATTCAGAGTTCCAACCTTGGGGTTCAGGAGGCCGCAGACAGGGCGTTGCGCCAGATTGGTGGCGATGCGGTCGTTCAGGCCGTCATTCCGTTGTTGCGTTCTGATGACGCGCCGCTGCGCAATATATCCATGGATATTCTGCGCGAGGTAGGGGCGCATGACCTGCAAGCCCTTATTGACCTGCTGCATGATGATGATCCGGACATTCGCATATTCATGTCCGATATTCTCGGCACCTCCGACAATCGCATCGCGGTTGCTCCTTTGTGCGAGGCTCTGCTCAAGGACCCCGAGGTCAATGTGCGGTATCAGGCTGCAGTCAGCCTTGGCACTCTCGGTTTTTCCGAAGCGGCAGACTGTCTTAACAAGGCCATGAAGGATGAGGAGTGGGTGCAGTTTTCCGTAATTGAGGCGCTTGCCAAGATCGGTGTCGATTCATCGGTGAATGCGCTGGCGCGGGCGCTTGATACCAGTTCGGATCTTGTCTGCTCCATGATTGTGGAAGCGCTTGGCGAAATGGGCAACATCAAGGCCGTGAGCGTGCTCATGAAGCGACTGGATTCCTCTCCCGGACCATTGCGCAACAAGATCGTGAAGGCCATTGTCCAGATTCTGGGCGGCAAATCGCTCAATTTGCTTGTAGACAAGGAGCGCGACAAATTCCGCCTGTACCTGCTGGCAGCGCTTGAGGATGAAGACGAGGATATTCAGGACGCCGCCGTGCTGGGACTGGGATACGTTGGGGGCGAGAAGGCCTCTGCGGAGCTGATGCGCCTTGCAGCTACGCTTGATGCGGACAGGGATCATGAGCGTCTACTTGCGATTGTCCAAAGCATCGCCTCCATCGGGTTTAATCCCGCCATCGCGGAAGTTGTCCGCACTGGTGACGAATACTCCGTTCGTATTGCCGTGGAAGCCATCCTGCATATGGAGGACAAGGCCGCTGTTCAGCTCCTTATTGATGAGTTCTGGAGCAAGAATCGCGATGAGCAGCGGGCGATTATACATGCCCTTGCGGAAACGGCTGATGAAGAGGCCAGAGAGTTCTTCCTTGACGTGCTTGATCGTCATAAGGATGGTAATGTTCTCAAGTCTGCCCTTTACTTCCTTGGCGAGAGGATCAAATCCGTTGAAAGCGGCGACAGGCTGTTTGCCCTGCTTGAGCATCCTTATGACGACGTGAAGGAAGCCGCTCTTGATGCCTGCATTGCGCTTGAAGATCCGCATATGGTTGAACGTTTCCGTGATTATCACAACAGTCCCGACCCGCTCCAGCGTATGATGGCTGTCTATGCTCTCGGCAAGTTGGGTGTGGATGAGAATCTGGAGATTTTGACTGCGGCATTGGAAGACGAAGTGCCGGATATACGCAAGATAGCGCTTGAGTCGTTGTTTCAGGGGTGTTCGGCCGAATTTGACAGGCTTTCTCTTGTTGTTCCCCGTCTGCATGATGAAAACCGTGAAGTACGTCTGGCGCTAGTCGACCTTATCGGCGGATGTGTATCTGAAGATGTTGAATCTCATCTGATTGAAGCCTTGCAGGATTCAGATGACTGGGTTGTCGTTCGCGCAATTGAGGCCTTGGGAAAACGGGCCAGCAAGGCTGGCGTAACACGTCTGATCGAATTGCTTGAATCCGAGAGTCCGCTGGTTCGTTTGAAGTCTGCCGAGGCTCTTGGCGAAATTGGCGGCAAGATGGCCTTCCGTGCGTTGCTGGCGCTTCTGGATCATGAGGATCCGGAATTGCAGCAGGCGGCGCAGGAAGCGGCGGAGAAGATTCGCCAGAACGAAGGGGAGGGAGAGTAGATGTCTTCACTGTTCTCGAAGACGATCACCCTGAAGAAGGAGCAGAAGGTCTCCGATGAGGAATTCCGACAACTTAGGGATTTCATTTATGATCAATGCGGTATCTACATCGCGGATAACCGCAAGTATCTCATCGAAAACCGTCTTGCCAACCGGCTCAAGGAACTGAATCTCAAAACCTTCGGGGAGTATTATTATTTCCTGCGTTACGATGCGGGCAAGCGTCAGGAATTGTCGAAGCTGTTCGAGGTGGTCACCACCAATGAAACCAGTTTCTACAGGAATCCGCCGCAGCTGAAGGTTTTTGAGGAGAATGTCCTGCCTCCGCTTCTGGATGATCTGCGCAAAAAGCGTCAGAAAAAACTGCGCATCTGGTCTGCCGGTTGTTCCACAGGTGAAGAGCCGTATACCATTGCCATGATTCTGCACGATGTTCTCAAGACAGAGATCAGTGCTTGGGACATCAAGATTACGGCCAACGACCTTTCCGAGGCAGTGCTCATGTCTGCCCGAAGGGGCATCTATACGGAATATGCGCTGCGGACGACTCCCAAGGAAATAGTATCCCGTTACTTTACGCAGAGCGATCTGGTGTACAAGGTGAAGCCTGAAGTAAAGCGTCTTGTCTCCTTCGGTCAGATCAATTTGAGCGACCGTATGCAGCTTAAACGGGTTGAGCCTTCGCATGTCGTATTCTGCCGCAACGTTATCATCTACTTTGATGACAACATGAAGAAGCAGGTTATCGGGTCCTTCTACGACAACCTGCTCCCGGGCGGTTCCATGCTTATCGGCCATTCAGAGTCGCTGCATAACATAACGCGCGCCTTCAAGCCGGAACATCATAAAGGGGCTATTGTCTACAGGAAGCTGGAGTAACGGAGGACGTGTGACACACCGGGCTGCAGGGGTGCTGTAATGAACAGTAGAATTCTGGCAGTGGCCAACCAGAAAGGGGGCGTGGGCAAGACGACCACGGCTCTGTCTCTCGGAGCTGCGTTGGCAAGAATGGGTAAACGGATTCTGGTCATGGATCTGGACCCGCATGCATGCGCTTCGGTGCACCAGCGTTATTATCCGGATTCGGTTGAATTCACGGCGTATGACCTGTTCACGAGTCCGGAAGAAAGCTGGATGGAGGTCTGGCAGAAAATTCGTTACCGGCAGGAAGGGCAGCTGTTTGACATGGTGCCTGCGTCTATCCGGCTTTCGGAGCTGGAGGGAGATCTCAGGGACAGGCCCGGAAAGGGCGGGATTCTCAAACTTTCGCTTGGATTGGTTAGCAAGGAATACGACTACGTCATTCTGGACTGCCCCCCGCATCTCGGATTGCTGCAGATTAATGCGTTGGTGGCCTGCGACTTGCTGATTATTCCCATTCAGACGGATTTTCTGGCGTTGCATGGTCTGAAGTTGCTGTTTGACAGTATACGCCTGCTGAACAAGGTGTTACCCGAGCCAATTAACTATCGCGCTCTGCCCACGATGTATGACAAGCGTGCCGGTGCCTGTCGCAGGGTTCTGGAGTTGCTGGGTAAGAAAATGGGCGACAAAATGTTTAAGACTGTTATTGGCATTGATACGCGCTTTCGTGATGCAAGCGCCCTTGGCAAGGTTGTGTACGATATTGATCCGGAATGTCGCGGGGCTAAAGGATATGAGCTCCTCGCTAACGAGATAGTGATGTTGCTATGATCAAGACACCGGAAGAGTATTTCCAGGATCAGGAGTTTGTAACTGCTCCGGCTGGAGAAAAGGGACAGTTTACCCCTGCAGAGCTGGCATTCATGCAGAAGTATCTCGGCATGGATCAGGCTGCAGCTCTCAAGAAGCTGGGGCTGGAACCTCCGCAGGCAACTGCGGCCACGGCAGCTGTTTCCGGCGGACGGGCTGGCGCAGCAGAGTCCGTTGCGGCAGGAGCTGTGAAGGCCAAAAACAGGACTGCTCCTGCCATTGAACGCGAGCCTGACCTTGCGGAGCAACTGCGGAATGCGCCGGAATTGCAGCTGGTAAGTTTTTATGTCGGTTCTCAGGAATTTACCGTGCCGATCATGACCGTTCAGGAGGTGCTGCGCTACATGCCGCCGACCCGTTTGCCGGCCGCACCTTCATTCATTGCCGGGGTGGTGAATCTTCGTGGCAGGGTGACACCTCTTGTCCGTCTGCGGGATCTGCTCGGTATACCATCCTCCAAGGAGAATCAGGACCAGTTCATTGTTGTCTGCCGTCGGCACGGTTTGCAGATCGGATTGATGATCGAAGCGGTGCACACGATGTATAGAGCAACGCAGGATATGATAGACTGGGCCATTGAGTCGCACCTCGGGGTGAATGTTGATTTCATTTCCGGGCTGATGAAATCCGGGGATGAGTTGATCGGAATAATTTCTGTTGATCATATAGTAGATAGTGTTCTTCAGATTTAGGAGGCCGGAATGAGCAAGCATATTCTTATTGTTGATGATTCCAAGACGGTTCGTAACTTGGTGGCCTTCATTATGAAAAAGGAAGGATTCAAGGTAACTACGGCTGAAGACGGGCTTGATGGCCTGGAGAAACTGTATTCCGCCGATCGTGTCGACCTGATTATTTCCGACGTGAACATGCCCCGCATGGACGGTTTTACCTTCATCAAGACCGTCCGTGAGCAGGATGCCTACAGGGATCTCCCCATTGTCATGCTTTCCACGGAAGGGCAGGATAAGGATATTCAGATGGGGATGAGTCTTGGTGCAAACCTCTACATGGTTAAGCCCGCTCAGCCCGAGAAGATGGTTAAGAACGTAAAAATGCTTTTGGGCTAAGCTTTTTTAAGTTGATGCCGATATGTTATTGCAACAACAAGTGTTTTTATCGTCTCTTTAGTTTGAATTGAATGATGTTCCTGAAAAATCAGTTGGTTACTGTTCTCTATTGCGCAGGGCTCTCCAACGTTGAGGATGCAACATGAGTCAAGATTTCATGGATCCGGAAATATTTGCGGACTTTATAGTTGAAGCGAAAGAGCATCTCGAGACCATCGAGCCGAACTTGCTTGAGCTCGAAAAGGAGCCGGGCAATGTCTCGCTGCTCAACGAAATTTTCCGTCCCATGCATTCCCTCAAGGGCGCTTCCGGTTTTTTGGGCTTGAACAAAATCAATGTTCTTGCGCACAAGGCCGAGAACATTATGGACGAGCTGCGAAAGGGCGACATGAGCGTCACGGCCGAGATCATGGACGTAATTCTGTCTGCCACTGATGCCCTGCGCCAGATGATCGACAATCTGGAGACGGAAGGGGGCGAAGGTGATGTAGAGACGGAGCCCATTATCCATACGCTTGATGCCCTGCTTGCAGGAGAATCTCCTGCTACAGCTGCAGCCGAAGCAGTTCCGGCAGAACCTGTTGAAGTGGCTGCAGAGGGCGTACTGTCTGATGATGCATCCTCTCTGGAGATGGGAGAAGGCACTCCGTATTCCCTGACCGCCTTTGGTGAAGGGCATCTGCGCGACTTTATTGAAGAAGCTCGCGAGATGACGGAAGTCCTCAGTAGCGGTCTGCTTGAACTTGAGAAGAACCCTCAGGAGCCAGGCGAACTTGTTAACGATATCTTCCGCTATTTCCATAACTTGAAAGGCAACAGCGGCATTATCGGCTTTAACGAGTTGAACAGCATCACGCATGAGGCGGAGACCCTGCTGAATCGTGCTCGCAAGGGCGAACTTGCTGTTTCTCAGGGGTTGATCGATCTTTTGCTTTTCGTCGTTGATATTATAGACAGCCTCGTTGCCAAGGTGGATCCCTCATCCGGTACCGTGACTCCTCTGGTTATTACGGATGCCGTAACCTTGTTGCAGAAGGCTGTGAATGAAGGTGTTATCGAGGCTCCGGTGAGAGGACGGCAGGAAGCTGCCGCACCTGCGCCTGCTGCTGCGGATGTTTCGGCTGCTGACGTGCCTGATTCTGCAGAGGTAGCAGGGGACAGCGGGCTTGATGAGGAGGATGTGGACCTTTTCCTCACAACAACCGCACAGCAGAATGCCGCCATCAATCTGGCCATGAGCGAGCTTGAAAAGGATGCCTCCCAGCGCGATTACATCGATGTTTTGTTCAGAAGCCTGACCACGGTGCAGAATTCCAGCGGTTACATGGGATTTGAAGCCGTAAAGGTGCATGCCGGACGTACGGCAGGGCTGGTGGATAATGCTCGCAGCAGCGATCTTGATTTTGGCCTCATGCTGCCCATCCTGTCGCAGGAAATAGACATCCTGTTCGACATGCTGGGGGAAGAACTTGATAAGCTTGGCATAGACAAGAGCAAGATGACCGCTGCACCTGTGGCAGTTGGTGCTGAAGCAGTCTCCGAGGAAGAAGTACCTGCGCCTCAGGCCGCTCCCAAGCCAGAACCTGCCCCTGCTCCGAAGCCCGAACCCAAACCTGAGCCGAAGCCTGAGGCTAAGCCTGCTCAGGCTCCTGCGGCCCCCAAGCCTGCCCCGGCGGTTCCAAAAGCAGCCCCGGCTGCGCCTAAAACCGCCCCCAAGCCTGCAGCCAAGCCCGCTGCATCGCCAGCCAAGCCAGCAGCAGCCAAACCTGCGGCTCCCGCGGCTCCCGCAGCGCCTCCGGCACAGGGAGATCAGGCCAAGGGTAAGTCTTCGTCCACCATTCGAGTTGACCATGAAAAGCTCGACCATCTGATGAACCTCATCGGTGAGCTTATCATCAACCGTAACCGCTACACCATGCTCGCGCGGCATTTGGAAAGCGGGCAGGATGTAGATGTTGCGGACGTGGCCCAGAACCTCACTGAAACCACCTATGCCATGGCGCGCATTTCCGACGACCTTCAGGATACCATCATGAAGGTGCGAATGGTGCCGGTGTCCTCCGTGTTTTCACGATTCCCCCGACTGGTTCGTGACCTTTCCCGCAAGAGCGGCAAGGAAGTGGACCTGTTCATGGAAGGTGAAGAAACTGAACTGGACAAGAGCGTTGTGGAAGTCATTGGTGACCCGTTGGTGCACCTTATTCGAAACGCCATGGACCACGGCGTTGAGCCGGAAGATGTGCGTATTGCCGCAGGCAAGCCTGCCAAGGGCAAGGTGTGGTTGCGTGCCTACCACCGCGGTAACTCGGTCGCCATTGAAATCGAGGACGATGGTAAGGGCATTGACCCTGAAAAGATGCGCGAAGTAGCCATCCGCAAGGGCATCATTTCACCCGAAGAAGCGAAGAATCTGGATGACCGTGAAGCCATGGAGCTTATCTTCGCCCCCGGCTTCTCTTCTGCCGAAACCATTACCGATATCTCCGGCCGAGGCGTTGGCATGGACGTTGTCCGCACCAACATCAAGAACCTGAAGGGGAGCGTCACCATTAGTTCCGAGATCGGCAAGGGCACGCGTTTCACCCTGTCTCTGCCCCTGACCTTGGCGATCATCGATGCCCTGATGGTTAACGTGGCCGGTGAGAACTTCGCCATTCCTCTGGACGCCGTTTCCGAGACGACCAAGATTGAGGCACGCCGTCTGACAGACGTGAAGGGACGCAAGGCTGTTACCCTGCGCGGCGAAGTGCTCGGCATCGTGAATATGGCGGAACTGCTGGAGCTTTCTGAACCGGAAGAGCAGCCTGAAGTTCTGTCCGTGGTCGTCATTCACGATAACCAGCGTCGCCTCGGTATTGTTGTGGATAAGCTGCATGAGCGGCAGGAAATTGTTATCAAGCCGCTTGGTGAATATCTTGGAGACGTCAAGGGCATTTCCGGTGCCACCATTATGGGTGATGGCTCTGTTGTGCTCATCCTTGATCCGCACGAGATATACATGTTGGCTACTTCCAAAGCCATGTAGTCAAGCTGATTTCAGAAATTGAAAAGGCCGGAACATAGTTCCGGCCTTTTTTGTTTGCAGGAGAGGCGGGCCCTTACAAAGAACTGCACCGCAATGCTCCATAAAAAGGAAAGGCCGGGGTACCCGGCCTTATGTTGTTATTTTGAACCACATCCCCCGGCGCTGGGGCAAGCACCGGCCTTGGGGCAGGCAGCCGCTTTGGGGCGCTGTGGAATGGGTTTCTTGGGCATGGGAACCTTCTCCATCTTGGCGCCGCCGCCACGCTGCAGGCTGCCCGGGATACGGTTGACGCCGGATCCGGGAATGGCGCAGTGGGCACTGAGTTTGCGGTCGGTTTCCACGCTGCCGCAAGCAGGGCAGGGTTCGCCTCCTGTGCAATCGGGGGCGGTAATTTCTTCAAAAATCTCGCCGCATTTGCGGCACATAAAATCGTATAACGGCATGAAAAGCTCCTCACACTATCTCGTTCATGTGGGCAGAACTTAATACCTCTTTTTCGGCATGGCAACCATGTGGAAGGCGTTTTATCCGAATGGGAGATACATCAGCGTTTGCGAATGCCCAGCACGTTGGGCAGCGGCCACTCCGTCCGGGTGCCGCTCCAGAAATCGCCCGCGTGGCGTCCTGACCAGGTATTGCGGATCTTGTCGGTCCTTATGTGCAGGCTGGCCTGGGGCCCACCTTCCACATACATGGCCCGTTGAAGACCTAGCGGCAACTCGAGAAGAAGTTCCGTCAGGTCCCGCACGGTCACTGCAGGGCGGCAGTGGATGAACAGTATTGCCTGCGTATTGTCCATAGCTATGGCGGCGACGGAGAACTCGTCGCCTGCCTCAGGCCAAAGAGGTACGCGCGACGCATTGATCATGCGGAAATTCTGCACGACAATGCGGTATTGGGGAATCATTGATTCCCAGTCGTCAGCCTGTTTGTCCAGAATCGTCGCCGGAGGCAGTTTTGCGGCTGAGGCTGTGGTACCGTTGTAGCTGGCAGCAGGGGAGGGAATCGGTGAGGCTACGAAAAATGAGCCGAACCGCTTGTTGATATAGTCGTTGTTGATGTGATCACCGTTGCGCAGGTAGCCTGTGCTCTTTCGGTTGTCCGGCAGATACATGGATGCGTTGATTACGGCAATCAGGTTGTTCTGTTCCGCCCATTGGGCCGGAGTCAGCTGGATGCCCTTTTCCGAACTTGTCAGCAGAACAAACTCATAGTGCGCAGGTTGGATGCGTAATATAGTCAGGCCGTCTTCCTGTGTGAAGGAGTCTCCTGAAATGTCGGTGATGGATACCGGAAATGAGGCCATGTGCAGCCCGGGTTCCAGTTCGATCCATGTCTCAGCAGCATGGGCATGAATGGCAGCCAGTGACAGTAAAGCCGTAAGGAGGAAGCGGATTGCCTGCAGGCAACGCTTCCGGGGGCTTTGGGTATGGCCGTGTGCTGATTTCATGTCTGATATGCTGGCTGTAGTGCTATATTATGAACGGCTATTGTATGTCTTTTTTAAGAAACAGGATGAAGCACGCGGCTGCGCTGAGCAGAAAGACTACCGCTACCCACGCCGGTTGCAGGAAGAGGGCGCAGAGCCCGATTGTGATGAATGCATAGGGGAAAAACCAGATCATCAGCTTGCGCAGACGCTTGGCAGCTATGTCGCTTTGCGGGCGGAGATGGGCATAAGCGGCGACTGCCGCAGCCAGAAGCAGAAAAAGAATTTGCCAGAAATACATGTATCATCCTGTGTCAGAGTATTAACCGTATCGATTCCACTTACGGGGAGATGACTATCCCCGCAGGATTATCCGGTGTTTTTTGAGAGGTACATCTCCCCAGTCCCAATGTCCAGCACGAGGGATGCTTATTTGCGATAATCAACATAATTAGATATTGACGTATCAAGATTTCCTGATATATATGAGTTCAACAGAAGGGAAACGGTGCCATCCTGCTTGGTTCAGTATCATCTTCAGATAATGAAAGTTGAGAAAGCAGGTGTGGTGGTGGCTGCCAAGTTGCCGGCAGTGCAGTTTCGTAACGCAAGCTCCAAATGTACGAGGATAGAACATTGAAGATCATTGACCTTATCAGAGCCCAGAGTTCCCCGTTTTATTCTCTTGAATTTTTTCCTCCGAAAGAACGCGAGAACTGGCCCAGCTTTTTCCGTACCGTGGAGCGCCTCAAGGCCCTGAATCCTCTGTTTGCGTCTGTTACCTATGGTGCAGGCGGTTCCACGCAGGATAATACACTTGAAATCACGGCGCATATCAAGAACGTGATCGGCATAGAGCCGATGGCGCACCTGACCTGTGTTGGCGCTGACGGTAGCAAGATTCGCGATTTTCTTCAGCGTCTTCGTGGCGAAGGCGTGAACAACATCCTCGCGTTGCGTGGTGATGCTCCCCGTAACGGTGATTTTGACTGGGCTGATCAGGAATTCAAGTACGCTTCTGATCTTGTTTCCTTTGTGCGCACCTGCTGCCCGGATTTCGGTATCGGCGTGGCTGGCTATCCCGCCGCGCATCCCGAGTCGCAGACCTTCCGTGACGATCTTGCTTTCACCAAGGTAAAGGTTGATGCCGGAAGCGATTTCATCGTTACCCAGCTCTTCTTTGATGTGCGTGAGTACTTCAGCTTTGTGGAACAGTTGCGCGCCATGGGCGTACATACCCCTGTGCTTCCCGGTATTCTTCCCATCCAGAGCCTGTCTTCGGTTAAGCGTATTCTCACGCTCTGCGGGGCTAACATTCCCGGCAAGCTTTACCTTGCGCTTGAAGAAGCTAACGAGAAGGGCGGAGATCAGGCCGTGAAGGAAGCTGGCCTTGCCTTTGCCGTGGAACAGATTCGTCGCCTCATAGATGGCGGGGCTCCCGGTATTCATTTGTATACGCTGAACAAGGCGGGCATGTGCCTTGAGATAGCAGATCGCGTCGGCCTCAAGTAGCTTTGATCTGACAAGACCAATGAAAAGCGCCCCGTATGTTGCCATACGGGGCGCTTCTTATTGATCCTGCTACTTGTCGAAGCGGACCAGAATTTCGGCAGGGGATTTGCGCCATTTTCTTGCGGGCTTTGTTTCTTCCTCATTGAAGTAACCAACGGCCATGAGAAGGGGAATCCAGTAGTGGTCAGGTATGTTGAACTCCCGCCTTACTCCGTCATGGTCAAAGCCGTCCATGGGGTGGGTATCCAGTCCGAGGTTGGCTGCGGCATACATGAGCGACATGGCAAAGAAGGCGGTGTTCTTCACGCCAAAGGCAAACTGCGTGTCATGGCTTTTACCGTAGAGTCTGGCGCAGGCACCGTAAAACCAATCTCTCCGTTCCTGTTTTATCGATCCCGCCTTGAGCATTTCCTCGAAGTTGCGTTCAACAGTGGGGTGTCCCTTTTCCCAGCCCTTGGTGTCTGCAAGAACAATCAGCACCACAGGCGCTTCGCTTACTTTGGGTTGGTTCATGGCGACGTTGCGCAAGCGCATTTTGTCATCCAGTTCCCTCAGGGCAATGAGGTTCCACGGCTGAAGATTGTAGCTGGAAGGCGTTAACGAGGCGTCCTGTATCATCTGTTCCAGCAGGGTCTGCGGAACGTCTCTGGCTGGATCGAAGAAGTTGATGGCGCGGCGGCGCTCAAGAATCGTGCTGAAATCCATAGCTGGCTCCCTTGGTTGGCTGTTTGCCTGCATCCGAGCGTAGTATAAGCGATTTTCCTATAAAATGAACAGGCAATTGTCTCTCTCTGACAAGGAGTATCATGCGGGTGCTTGACTTGGAGGTCGGTCAGTCATATTTAACCGTTGCCTAGGCAACAAATAAAAGAGGAAGGGAGCCATGCACTCACGAGCAACTTCGTTCGGCTATCGGATAAGCAAGCTGCACCGACTGGTGGCCCGCTATATTCGTGAAAGGATGGCGACTATGGGGGTGGAACAGGGGCAGGTCCCCTTTCTTGCGGAATTGTTTCATGAAGACGGTGTGCCGCAGGATGTTCTGGCTTCGCGGTTGTTCATTGATAAAGGTGTCACGGCGCGCCAACTCGCCCGCATGGAGCAGGCAGGGTTGATCGTACGGCGTGTTAATGAAGAGAATAAACGGCAGAAACTGGTCTTTCTGTCTGACGATATGCATTCCCGGCGTGATGAGTTTTTTGGGCATTTACATGCGCTGACTGGCCAGCTTGGACACGGCTTTTCGGATGAAGAGCGTCCCGTTGCCCTTGAGTTTCTGGACCGCATGACCATGAATATGCTTGCCAGCATCAAGCCGGAAGATGGAGATTTATAGTGGAAGAAGAGAGAGCATTTCAACGAGCCACATTGTTTGTTGTATGTGTGGCGCATTTTCTCATGCCCTTCATGATGTCGGCTGTTGGTATCGCGCTGCCGACCATGGGGCGTGAGTTTCACGCGACAGCCATGCAGATGGGACTGGTGGAGACGGTCTATGTTCTTTCGGCCTCCATCTTTCTTTTGTCCATGGGCAGGCTTGCAGATATGCATGGGCGTCGCCGGTTGTTTCAGCTTGGTATAGCGCTGTTCACGGTCATGGCCGGATTCCTTGCCTTTGCGTGGTCTGCGGAAGCTGTCATTGCACTGCGGTTTCTGCAGGGAATCGGCGGTTCCATGGTCATGGCTACCTCCATGGCAATGGTGGTGAATGCGTTTCCGGCAAATGTGCGGGGGCGGGCCCTGGGTATTGCGGTATCCAGTGTGTATGCAGGCATTTCCTGCGGTCCTTTCATTGGTGGGGTCATCGTCAGCCATTGGAGCTGGCGGGCCGTGTTCCTGTTGTGCGTCCCTCTCGGACTGGCAGCCTTTCTGCTCACCACCTTCCGCTTGCGGCTTGAAAAGGTGACATCCGGAAAAGAACCTTTCGACTGGAAAGGCAGCATTATCTATGCAACCTCAATACTTGTGCTGATTCTCGGAGCGTCCAACCTTGATATCGGCCCGTGGGCTTATGTGTCGCTGGCTATCGGTGGGATAGGGCTGGTCCTATTTGTCCGTTTCGAATCGCGTCAGCCGTATCCCTTGCTTCCGGTTGGACTGTTCCGGGGAAACCGTATTTTTGCCTTCAGCAACCTTGCGGCGTTGCTGAACTATGCTGCAACGTTTGGGGTTGCATTCTTTGTGAGTCTGTATCTGCAGTACATCAAGGGGATGACTCCGGCGCAGGCAGGAACGGTGCTGATGATTCAGTCCGTTGTTCAGGCGGCTCTTTCTCCGTTCTGCGGCAGACTGGCAGACAGGTATCCTGCCGCCAATGTTGCAACACTCGGCATGATTCTGTGTGTTGCCGGACTTGCACTCGCGGCGACTGTGGGAGAGACGACTCCACTTTGGCATCTGTATGTCATGCTGGTTTTGCTGGGGGGAGGGTTTGCCCTGTTCTCATCGCCGAATACCACAGTTATCATGGGCAGCATTGAGCCTGCCCACCTTGGTGTTGCCTCGGGACTTGTTGCCAGCATGCGGACTTTGGGCATGATGAGCAGCATGACCATCATTACGGTTGTTTTCTCCATGCTTCTCGGCGGGCATGCCATTACGGTTGAGACATACCCTGCGTTTTTGCGGAGCATGCAGTTAGGCTTGAGCATCTTTGCGGGGCTTTGCTGTCTTGGTGTCTTCTGCTCGCTGGGCAGGCTCGGGAGGAAGGAAGACGTGCAACAGGCCGCGTGAGATCCTGTCTTTAACTTCGCATTGAAGGTGCGTGCTACGCAGTATCATGCAGTCCATTTGTGTCTGGTCACGTTTCTTTTCCTGTACTATGGTAAAGGAAAGGAGGCGCTGCTATGGTCCATGCATGGTATGTCTTCCATACTTGGCGCAGGTTCACAGTTCTGCCGTCTGTTCTTTGTTTCCTCATGACGACTGTGCTGAGCGGTTGCCTGACATCTCCCATTGTGGAGCTGCGGACTCAGCAATACAGCACGACGCAGAATGTGGTGTTGCTTTCAACCAACGAAATTGAGAACAACCTCGTGCAGTACCATGCCCGATGTGGCAATGGTCGCTGGATGAAGCCTGCAAAGGAAGGGGCTCCCCGGCAGATGGTTTGGGGAAAGCAGCTTGATGCGCGAACCTTTCGTGTAGATGCATGGATTGACTTTGAGCCGCTCGGATCAGGCAGGACGCAGGTGACTGCGTACAGCACTCCGGCTACGCAGCGTACCGTTTTTGATTACCTTTCCATCATTGTTGATCCCGGCACCTGCCGCTGAGTCAACGAATGACCCTTCAACAAAAAAAACGGCCCGTCTTGAACGGGCCGTTTTTTTTGTATGCGATTTGTTGCCGCTATTGAGGAAGGGCGATGAGCGTCCAGGGCAGATGGCGTTTCTGGTGCGGCTCTGCCGCATCGATAATATAACGTACGCCGTTCACCTCAAGAATTCGCGGTGCCGTCATCGGCTTATTTTCCATGGTGAGAATATTGTAGCCCGCGGCCTGCTGTTCAACGATGCTGAGAATCTCTTGCCCCACGGTGTATTTGTTCCATTGCAGCCAGACAAGCAGTGCCAGAAGCACCGAGGTGCCGATGGTGCCGGCAATGCCCAAAAAGCCGCCAACACGGCGCAGGCGCAGAATGAACATGTACAGCAGAATGCAGGAAAGAAGCATGATGCCCCAGTCATTGCCCAGCAGCAGTCTGAATTCCGTTAAAGTCATTGATTCACCTTGGTCGGTTTCGGAATGGTTAATCCACGCGGTAGTGACAGCCCGTGCTCACCTTGTTGCGCTTGGCGGCAAGGGTGATGACATAGGCGGCCTGACAGCCGTGGAAAAGGTCTATGAGTCGTTTGGATAGCGGGGTGCGCTTGTAGAAGTCGTGTACGTTCTTGGAGAGTTCGCGCATATCCTCAACCGCTCTGCTCAGACGGCTGGATGTCCGGGTAATGCCGACATAGTTCCACATGGTATGGCGAACGCGAGCCCAGTCCTGCGCAATAAGGGCGGGATCGTCATTGTGTTCTTCGCCTGTTGGTTCCCAGTCCGGCATGGAGTCCCTGAGCCGTTTGCTGAGCTTGCGCGTGATGCGTTTGCCGATGTCTTCGGCGGAGGAATGGCCCCACAGCAGCGCTTCCAGCAGGGACGTGGAGGCAAGCCGGTTTGCGCCATGCACGCCGGTACAGTTGCATTCACCCACGGCATAGAGACGTTCAACGGTGGTGCGCCCTCTGTAGTCTGCCAGAATGCCTCCGCAGAAGTAATGCGCAGCGGGAACCACGGGAATGGGCTGGGTGCGGATGTCTATTCCGAGAGCAAGGCAACGCTTGAAGATGGTGGGGAAACGGGTGGCAAGGTCATGCTTGACCTCGCTGGTATCCAGGTAGACGCAATCGTCCCCGCGCTTGAGCATCTCTTCCACAATGGCGCGGGCCACGATGTCTCGCGGCGCAAGGTCTGCGCGGGCATCGTGGTTCTGCATGAAGGGGACGCCGTTGCCGTCCACAAGACGGGCGCCTTCGCCGCGCATGGCCTCCGTGATGAGGAAGCGTCTGTCGGAACGGTGATACAGGGCGGTGGGGTGAAATTGCACGTATTCCGCATTGTGTATGCGGGCGCCGGCTCTGTACGCCATGGCAAGGCCGGAACCGATGGATGAGGTGCTGTTGGTGGTGTGCAGGTATATCTGCCCGACACCGCCCGTTGCCAGCACGGTAAAGTTGGCAAGAACCGTTTCCACGCGCTTGAGCTGTTCGTTGAAGACATATGCTCCCACGCACTGATTGTTGAGCTGGTAGCGGAACTCGAGGTCGCGCGCGTGATGGTGGCTGGTCAGCAGGTCTACGGCGGTGCGGTTGGGCAGCACCGTGATGTTGGGGTGCGCGGTCACCGCAGCGATAAGGCCATCCATGATGGCCCGGCCGGTGTAGTCCGCACAATGGAGAATGCGGGGAACGCCATGGCCGCCTTCGCGGGTGAGGTCCCACTCGCATTCGCAATCATCCTTGCTGCGGGCGAAGGGGATATGCAGACGGTCCACGAGAATCCGTTTGACGGATTCCGGGCCGCGCGTGCACAGGTAGCGTACGGCAGCCTTGTAGTTGTAGTTGTGTCCTGCGGTGAGGATGTCTTTTTCAAGGAGGCGCGGGTCGCCTTCTTCCGCCTTGTACACGATGCCGCCCTGTGCAAGGGCGGAGTTCCCTCCGTCAAGCTTTTCGCCGGTCGTGATAAGAGTGCACTCAATGCCGCTGTCGGCCAGCGACAGCGCTGTGGTGCAGCCGGCAATGCCGGAACCGATGATGAGCACGGGGGTTGTGTGACGATATGTGGACATGTGCGGGATAGATCCTTTTCGATGGAGAGTCCGAAAAGCTAAGCGCAGGCCTTGAGCATGCGTTCCAGCGCAACGCGGGCGTGGTCTGTAAAGCCGATGGGAATGCGGACGGGGTCCGCAGTGCCGTTCTGCACTTCCTGCAGGGTAATGGAGAGTTTGTCTTCGGTAACGCTGGCCATGTGGGAACAGCTGCTTTCCAGCAGCGGCACGATGGTCTTGCGACCTGCGTATTCCTTGGCGAGTCTTTCCACAAGGTTGATCTCGGTTCCGATGGCTATGGCAGCCCCTTCCTCAGCCTGCTTCACGTAGTTGATAATGAAGGAGGTTGATCCTGCGGCATCGGCTGCGGCAACGACTTCTGGTGAGCACTCGGGGTGCACCACCACGCGTATGCCAGCATGGGTTTCGCGGGCGGTTTGAATCTGGCGCAGGTTGAAGCGGGCATGGATGGCACACAGGCCCGGCCAGAGCAGAAGGCGGGCAGATTCGGCGGCCGTGGTATCCACCGCGTTACCTTCTTTGGTGATATTGAGCATGTGCCAGTCTGCTTCGGGAATTCCCAGTCGGTTTGCCGTGTTGCGGGCAAGATTCTTGTCCGGAATGAAGAGTATGGCATCGCCGCGGTCCATGGCCCAGCGCATCATGGTCTCCGCATTGGCGGAGGTGCACACGGAGCCGCCATGCTTGCCGCAGACTGCCTTCACACCCACGGAGGAGTTGACGTACGTCAGCGGCACAATGGTGCGGCCGGATTCGGCAAGGCGGTTAAGGACTTTGTCCACGCGGGCTGCGGGAGCCATCTGGGACATGACGCAGTTGGCATCGGGCTCCGGCAGATAGACCTTCTGGCCTTCCCGGGCGAGCAGGGCGGCTGATTCGCCCATGAAATAGACGCCGCAGAAAACGATATGCTCAGCCTGAACGGATTCGACTTTGCGGGCCAGCTCTAGAGAGTCGCCCTTGAGGTCCACGTGCCGGATGACGCTGTCGTTTTGGTAATGGTGGCCCATGATGACGAGAGAGTCGCCCATTTCTGAGCGAATGCGGCTGATGATCTCGGAATGTGTGGTCATGATTGATCCTTTCTATTGAACAAGCATGCTGAAGTCTGCGATGGGGGCGGAGTGGGTCAGTCTGCCCACGGAAATGAAGTCCGGTCCCTTGGGCGAGGCGCTGGCAAGGGTGCGAATGGTGTCCAGCGTAACGCCGCCGCTTACTTCCGTCTCAATGGAGTCTGGAATTATCTCAAGTGCCTCACGCATTTGCGGAATGTCCATGTTGTCCAGCATGATGCGCTCCACCTTGCAGAGAACCGCTTCCTGTACATCGGTCAGGGTTCTGCATTCCACTTCTATGGGAGGACAGGGGGAGTAGGTTGCACGCAGTCTCGTGACGGCCGGCGTGATGCCGCCTGCCAGATCTACGTGATTGTCCTTGAGCATGAGCATTTCTTCAAGGTTTTTGCGGTGGTTTATACCTCCGCCTACCAGAACCGCATATTTTTCCGGATAACGTAGCCCAGGCAGGGTCTTGCGTGTGTCCAGAAGGCGGGTGCCGGTGCCTTCAAGTTGCTGCACATAGCGGCGGGTGAGGTTGGCAATACCGGACATGTGCGTGATGAAGTTAAGGATGATGCGTTCCGCTTTGAGCAGGCGCGCTGCCCCTGCTTCGATGGTGGCAACAACGGTTCTGTCTGCCACAAGGTCGCCGTCATCTGCAAAAGCCTGCCACGACCATTCCCCTGTGCCGCATCGTTCCATGACCAGTGGGATTATGGGTAAACCTGCCACCAGCGTGTCTTCTTTGGCTATGATTTTGGCGCTGAGGCGATGGTCCGGCGGGAAGACACCCTCGGAGGTAAGGTCGCGACCGTCTTCGCGAAGAGCCAGATCAATGGCTTCTTCCATAAACAGAAGGGCGTCACCTGTGAAGAAGCTGGAAAATTTTTCAATATTCATGGATTGTGATAGAGACGTCTTAATGATAGATGCTGTATGCCGAGTGAGGAGCGGCTGTCTTTTCACTTCTCTCTGCGTGTTTAGGTGCCTGTAACTGTTTCGTCAAGCAGTCTTGGAACGGGGCGGGCACACACCAGCAACTCCGGCAGGATTACAGGTCATGACCGATACGCCCAAGAATACTCCCACAGAACCTGAAGTAACGCCAGATGTTGCTCCTGAAAAGCTCCCCGAGGGGGCTTCTTCTGTTGCATCCGGAGGACCGGACGATAGTTCGGATTCCCCTTCCGGTGCCACTGTACATGTTGTCGACTGCCGTGACGAGGTAGCTGTTCTTTCCGCCGAAGAGTTCGCCCACCCCGCGGACGCTGCAGAGCATATCCAGAATCTTACGCTGGAAAAACAGGTCTGCATGATGCGTCGTCTGACCGCGGAAGACGCCGCGGAAGCGCTCGCCGAGATGGAAGAGCGCGTACAGACAGACATTCTGCAGAACCTTGATCCCGACGTTGCCGCCAAGATTCTTGGCGAAATGTCTCCTGACGACGCGGCAGACGTTCTGAGTGAACTCGACAGCGTTCACCGAGACAAGCTGCTCGAATTCGTTGAAGCCGAGGATGCCGAAGAAATCCGCACGCTGCTGTCCTTTGACGAGGACACAGCCGGCGGTATCATGAACACGGAAATCATCATCCTCAGCGACCATCTTACCGCGGATCAGGCCATCATGCATATCCGCAGGGAGATGGAAGACAAGGAAATTCCCTACTACGCCTATATCGTTGACGAGAAGCAGCGTCTGGTCGGCGTGCTTTCCCTGCGCGACCTTCTGCTGTGCCGTCCTGGCTCCATCCTTAAAAACGAGCTTTCCGACCAGAGCCTTATCTCCGTCCTTTTTGACGTGGACAGGGAAGAGGTTGCGCATACCCTTGCCCGTTACGACTTCATGGCCCTGCCTGTTGTGGATTACGAAGGACGCCTTCTCGGTGTCGTAACCTATGACGACATCATTGATATCATTCATGACGAGGCATCGGAAGACATGCTCGGCATGGTGGGTGCAGGTCAGGACGAGACCGTGGATACGCCATGGCTGGAATCCGTGAAGGTTCGTCTGCCGTGGCTGCTGGTGAACATGTTCAACTCGGCCATTTCCGCCTGTGTTGTATACATGTTTGAAGGTTCCATCGCATCCATGGCTATCCTTGCCGTGCTTATGCCCATTGTCGCCAATCAGGCAGGGAACACCGGGCAGCAGGCTCTGGCGGTTATGATCCGGCAGCTTGCAGTGGAGAAATTCGACCGTAAGAAGTCTTGGGTTGCCGTGTTGCGAGAAGCCAAGATCGGCCTTTTGAGCGGTTTGATCATCGGCATTGTGGTTATGCTGGCGGTATTCGGCTTTACCCATAACCTGAAATTGGCTCAGGTCATGTCCGTGGCGCTGGCCATGGATATGCTGCTGGGGGCATTGGCCGGTGCTTCCATTCCGCTTATTCTCAAGGAACTGGGACGTGACCCCGCGCAGGCTTCAAGCATCTTTCTGACGACGCTCACGGATGGTGCCGGTTTCTTCATATTCCTCGGTTTGGCATCTCTGATTCTGTTTTAGGCAGACTATTCCAAGCGAAGCTTTTCAGGCCGCTCCTTATGGGGGCGGCCTTTTTTCTGCTATGCGTTTCCCAATCTGCATCAGATGGATTGTGGGAGAATTGTGCAGGAGAACGGGATAGAGGATTCGTAAGCATTATCCCGTGAGCAAAGGAAAGGCCGCCTCCGGAGGGAGACGGCCTTCATGATATTGATGGATAGCGAGATGCTTGAGCCTAGGCTGTGCACTCGGCTTCCTGCGGGCGTATGCGGCCGGCAAGATAGATGAAAGGAGTATCCATGAGGGCTACAATGCTTTTGAAGATGTAGGTCGTAACCGTAATCTCGATGAGTATTTCGGTGGGGTATTCGCCCCAGAAGGCCAGCAGGCAGAATATGGTCGAGTCGAGCAACTGGGAGACAAGGGTGGAGGCGTTATTACGAAGCCACAGAGCCCGTCCGTTGGTTGTGCGCATCCAGAAGTGGTAGGCCCATACGTCATGCAACTGTGAGATCAGATAGGCTGCCATGGAGGCGAAGGCCAGTCTGGGCAGGAAGCCGAAGATGCCTTCAAGCAGGGGCTGGGCAAAATCGTTATGGGCAGGAATGAACTTCAGGGCAACCTGCATGTACAGGGTAGCCATCAGCAGGGTGACAAAGCCGAGCAGAACGCCTTTCTTTGCCTCCTGTTTTCCATGGAACTCGCCCAGAATGTCGGTGGCAAGAAATACCCCGGCGTAAAGAATGTTGCCGAGGGTGGTGGTCATGCCGAAAATTTCGACCGTTTTCAGGACTTGAATATTGCACAGCAGCAGGTTGAAGACGATCAGGCCGAACAGGCCGCTCTTGCCGAATAAACGGTACACGGCAAGGGTTATGATGAGGTCTATGACTGCAAAGCCTAACCACAAAACTTCATTCACAAAAACTACCTCACAAAGTAAAAAGGGGCCGGAATATCCAGCCCCTGAAAATCACGGGGTTCTCACATGTGCGTGAACTATTGTCCTAATTAAGGATGGCAGTCAAGGCGCGGCCTTCATGAGGCGACAGAGGCAAGCCTTCTGAAACAGCGATCAGAGGTGCAGACACGGTTACGGCCCTGTTCCTTGGCCCGATACAGTGCCTTGTCGGCTTCTGCAATCAGGTCGGCAGACTCCAAGTGGTTGTCCGCGTTGGCAGCAAGCCCCACGCTGATTGTTACAGGAATGCTCGTGGAGTCGTGCATGAAGGTGTATTCCGCAATCTTGAGTCGCAGGCGTTCCGCCAACTGAGCGGCATCCTGTTCCTGCGTATGCGGCAGGATAACCGTAAACTCCTCGCCGCCATACCGTGATACATAGTCCGTATTGCGCAGGGTGTTGCGAAGCAGGGCCGCCAGCTCCTTAAGCACCGTATCGCCAGCCTGATGCCCATGCGTGTCGTTAATCATCTTGAAATGGTCAATATCCAGCATGAGCAAGGAAAGAGGCTGGTTGTAGCGAGCGTGTCTTTCAAGCTCCTCATTAAGGCGTTTGTCAAAATGCCGTCTGTTATGCACGAGCGTCAGGCCGTCGAGGTCGGCATGCAGCTTCATCTGCTTGTAGAGCATGGCGTTTCGCAGCGCCAGAGCAAGATGCTTCATGGCCGACTTGAGAACCTGAACCTGGTCCTTGCCAAGATGCAGCTCAGTGCGGGTAAGCAAGGCTACCGCACCGAATGTTTCTCCGGCGGTTTTCAGGGGCAGAATGGCCACCTTGCCGGATTCCGGCATGAGATGGCCGGTAGCATCAATGGGAGAAAGCAGCTCTGTGGCGTAGGCACTGACCCGCTTGCCGGTCAGCTTTTCCGCTCCGCCGAGCAGCAGTTCTTTCCATTCGTTATGTGCAGGGTGTTCTTCCTGCGTAGAAATATACAGTGTCGCATCAAGGTCGCGCCCTGTACCCGGAACCCAGCATATGCCGCCTATTGCGGCGACGGGAAGCAGAGTGGCCAGTTCCTCCTGAGCGCTTTGCAGAATCTCTTCCGGCTCAAGGCTTTCAGTGGCGCGGGAAAGGAAGGACACGATGAATGACAGAATGTCGTTTTTGCGTTCAAGCAGCTCACGCTCAAGGCAGATTTCACGCGTCATGCGCATGATGTCGTGATAGAGGTTGTGCGTCTCTGCGGTGCGCAGCAGCACGTCTTTGATGCGTGATTCTGTCAGTGGCGGCTTGATGACGTCCGTGAAGCCGTTATCAAGCGCTTCTTCCAGTTCAAGCATGCTGTACTCACCGCCAAGCAGCAAGACCCGGGGCGTGATGTCCAGATGGCGAGTGGTCGTGGTGGGCATGACCTTCAGGGCATCCCACGCGGATTTGGAAATCCAGATGATGCTGGGCTCGTCCCGATCCATGGCTTCAGCATCCGGAATGGTTCCTATGGGCAACGAAATGAGTGTGAACTCGGCGTTGCCAACCGAGCGAATGAGGGCTTCGTCTTCTGGCAATAAGCCGAGGCCCCACATTATGTTTTTGCTAGTACCGCGCATAGCGTTAATCCCTCCCGGAAATACGGCAGAATGTGCCGTATCAGTCAAAAAGACGTGGCGTTTGTCGAATCCATGCAAGATAAAGACCAGCTTTATGTAAATTTCTGTATTGCTGGGTGAATGTGCTATGAATTCATACTGTTGCCACGTTTTTTAGGCTTTATGACAGGATTTGGCCGCAGGCTGGGAGGGGGCGCAATGCAGGAAACGTCAGTAAACTGTCGTATGAATCCGGTGGGCGTTATCGGGAATGTAAAAGCGGTTTGACAATGGCAGGAATATGTGTCCTTTTCATTCCATGAAAAACACTGGAATTTGGGGAACCTTGCATCCTTTTTTCGAGGGTGGGGAGATAATGGGGCGCAGCGTGGCCAACGAGGGATTCATCCGCGCGCTGCTGCGTAATGACCCGTTTGAGGCCTATCACTTCTACCTTTCAGATAACAACCAGCTTGCTATTCTGCAGAACCGGCTTGGAAAGGAGTTCGGAGAAATGCTGCAGGAGGGGCGGTTTGTTCTAGGTACCTTTGCCGACCTTCCCCGCGCGTTGCAGGAGTATGAATTTCATTGTTTTCATCTTTCCGACTGTCTGTTGCATAACAGTCAGCTCGCGGTCTTGCGCAACCGGTATGCAAGGCGGTTGTTTCCCATCACAGGCTGCACCCATACGTTGAGCTATGCCCGGTATATGCCTCTGTTTCAGCAGCAGGTATGGAATGGTACCAGCGCGCGGGATGCCGTGATTGCGACTTCACGGGCTGCTGTGGACATGGTGACTACGGTGTTCGACCGCCTGCGCAAGGAATGCCGTTTTGAGGATGGAGCGGGTGTTGCTCCGCGTGTGGAGCGCATCCCTCTCGGCGTGGACCTTTCCATGCTGCCTGTGCAGGATACCGGAACGCGGGCGGCTGTCCGCTCCGGTCTGGGCGCGGGGGAAGATGCCGTCGTGCTTCTGGTATTCGCGCGTATATCCCACTATTCCAAGATGGATCTGCTGCCTTTGTTGCGGGCTGTGCAACGCCTTGGCAGAATGGGGGTTCCCATGAATTCGCTGCATCTTGTTGTAGCCGGATTCATGCAGCAGGGAGACAGAACCCCGAATGTTCTGGGAGGGTTCGCCAAAGCGCTTGGTTTTAAACTGCACGTGCAGGCCAATCCTTCGGACGAGAGCCGCAACGGGCTCTATGCGGCCGCGGATATTTTCGTGTCTCCCGTGGATAACATGCAGGAAACGTTCGGTCTGACGATTCTGGAAGCTGGCGCCATGGGGCTTCCGGTTGTCGCCTCTGATTACGACGGCTATCGTGATCTCGTCATTGACGGCAAGACGGGGCTGCTCGTTCCCACTCTCGGCCCCTCGGACTCTTCCGATATTGACGCCATGGCGCATCTTGCTTTTGACACGTCCACACATCTTAGCATGGCGCAGCGCACGGTGGTTGATGTGCCCGCCTTGGCGCAGGCGCTGCATGCACTGATCTCGTCACCCGAACGCCGCAAGGCGATGGGCGAAACGGCCAGGAAGCATGTACGCGGCAATTACGGTTGGGATGCCCAGATCGACCGGCATCTCGCCTTGTGGGAGACGTTGAATCAAGTGCCTGTGCAGGAGGATGTCCTGCGGGGAGCGCGTCATCCATTGCGTACGGATTATGCGGAGATTTTTGGCGGGTACCCCTCAAAACGCCTTGCCGACGACATGCAGGTGGTCTGGAGCAGGGCGGGTGAGGCCGTGTATCGCGGCGTTGAGCAGCCTGTCATCTATGAAGGCGTCGCTTCCATCGTGGATGCCGATATGCTGCGGATCATGTTGTTCAGTGCCCGCAAGCCCGTAACCGTTACCGCTTTGACCGCCTTGCTTGTGAAGAGAATGCAGGAAGAAGGGCAGGCGTCCGGTGATGGAAGTGCATGGGCCCCCGTTTCTTCCTGTCATGCTCAGGCTATGCTGCTCTGGGCGCTCAAGCATGACTTTCTGGAGCGCGTCTGATGTCTGATGCCGGATTCCGGATTCCTTCCGATTCACCTCTGTTCGATGCAGGCGTGCATATGCATTCCGTGCTTGCATGGCGTGGCGGGGCGGCCCGTGTCGCCAGCATGATCAGGGCTGGACTCGAAGAGTGCTGTGTTGCCTGTAGCGCGTCATGCGAGCTTAACGACACAGGTTCGGCGAAGGAACCGCTTGCACTGTCGGACAGTACCCTTCCTGCGGCAGAGCTTGCCGCGTACCTTGTTTCCATAGCTGAATCCCGCCGTTTGCTGCATCTCCACGGTTCATTGGATTGGGCTGCCTGTCTTGCGGAAATGGCCGCTCTTCGTGTGCCGGCTGTGCTGACCTTGCATGACTGCTCGCTGCTGACAGGCGGCTGCCCGTATCCGCTGGAGTGTCGCGGCATTTTTGAAGGCTGTTATGAACCATGTCCCCGCGGATATGCGGATGCTGCCCAAAAACAGCGGAGCAGACTTGCTGCATTGCAGGCTGCACACGAGGCCGCGGGCGTGCAGCTTGTTGCCCCTTCGGGCTGGCTCAAAGGGCTGGTCAGAACTGTTGTGCCGCAGGTGCCGTGCAGTGTCATACCCAATGGGGTGGAAGAGCCCCCCGCCGGGCTTTCCCGTTCTGTTGCACGGCAGCAACTGGGAATTGCTCCCGAGGCGAGAATGGTACTGTTCATGGCGCATGGGGGAGAGCAGGCCGCATACAAGTCCGGTGATCGCTGGCAGGCAGTGTGGGAGGAAATACGGTCCCGGGTGGAAGGAGCCTTGTGTTTCATGGTCGGGGGCGAATCACATTCGCGCGACGGTGCCTGTGTCCGCTGGCCGTATCTGGACAGGGAACATGCCCAGTTGTGCATGGCCGCTGCGGACTGTTTTGCCTATCCCACCATTGCGGATAATCATCCGCTGGTTGTTCTTGAGGCGTTGTCTCTGGGATGTCCTGTGGTTGCCTTTGATGCGGGCGGAGTGAAGGAGCAGGTGTTGAACGGAACAACGGGCCTGCTTGTAACGGCCGGAGAGTGGACTGGTTTTGTGGATGCTTGCGTGTCCGTGCTTGGTTCCGGCAGTCTTCGTCGGTCATTGTCTCTCGCGGGTATGGAGAGTTACCGGCAGCGCTTTATGCAGCAGCGTATGGTGCAGGGATATTTAGGTGTCTATGCGCGATTTCTGCAGGAGTGCGGTTTCTAGCGCGAAGCTACTCATCGTCAGGATGCGTCGTTGCGGGTGTATCTTCAATAGTCCCCATGTCAGGCAGAATGTCGCGCGGTTCCGTCTGTTCGTCCACAATGGCACACAGAGCGTTGATGGCTTGCAACGCGGTTCCCTTGTGGAAGAGCATGGCGATATGGCTGACCTGCGGAGCTCTTTCCTCTATCCACGACGCATTGCGGATGTGCAGACCTTCCTGAGGGAGCACCATATTGTCCAGTGCCGACGAGAGACTGTAGCAGGGGATGCTCGGGGCAATGTCGTTGGCTTCAATGGTGCGGATAAGCGGTCCGCGGAAAATGAGGCTTCGGGATAGCGCGCCGGCACCCAATCCGGCCAGCTTGCTCCCTTGGTGCGGCGTGCCCAGCGTGATGACGCCTGCGACCCGCTGTTCGTTATCTCCCTCCGACAACCATGCACGTATGAGCAGACCACCAAGGCTGTGGCCGACGAGAATCGGTTTGGTTGACGGGTGGCGTTTCTCAAGTGCGGCAACCTCTTCTTCCAATTTGCTCAGCAGAGTCTCGAATCGGGTGAAAAAGCTGAAGTAGGTGAACGCATGGGAGTTTGTGAAACCTGCCTGCTTGAACCAACGGCGATAGGCCAGCCACGCGGAGGCGTTGTGGTACAGGCCGTGAACCAGCAGAATCGGCGGATTCTCCGGACTTGCCGTTCCGCGCTTGCCGAACATAAGGCGGTCCGGGACGAATCCCAGCGGATAACTTATTGTAACGAACAGCATGCTGAAGAAGCTCATGATGAGGCCGCGCAGGATGCAGGTTGCACGGGTGCAGACACCGGGGTGAGGGCCGTAAGGACGGCTGCCTTCTTCATACCAGAAGAGCAGATAGGTAATGGCGGATACTGTCAGCAGGGCAGAAAAATACAGCTTTATCAGCAACCAGAGCATAGTGGTTTCCTGTTGATTTGTGCCTGATAATATGGGGTTGAATAACAATATCAGGAAGGAACGGGTCAAGCAATGGACCTCTTTTCCAAGGGAACGGCAATGGCGGGGAAAGCTAAATGGAAGCCGGTTTCATCCCTCTGTGCTGTAGATGTTTCCGGAACCGTTCGTAGCGAGGTCGAGATGGCTGGTGTCCGCTGCAACGGGAATACATCTGGAGTTCAGGTTATCTTGCTGATTACCTTGCCCGTGGTTGATTCGATTGTAGGATGAATGGTGACGGATTGCGGTAAGTCTGGTGACGCAAGACCCAGTGTATGCAGGTTCTTGTAAACCTTGCTCAGCATACGTTGGTTGTTGCTCGTGTAGGAATGCGATACCTTTGCCAGTGCGACGACTGCGTCCCACATCATGGATTTGTCATATGCCATGGTAGCCCCCATGCGATGGAATCAGACTGAAGAGAGTATCTTCGCAGTATCCCAGGACATCCCTGTCCGGAATCGTCTGCCCGGCGCGAGAGCGCATTGTCATTACCTTTGTCGTTCCTTGACGAGTATAAAGTAACGCATTACTGTATCTCTCACAAGAAGTGACGAACTTCTTTTTCTTACTTTTTTGGAGAGACTCTTTGATACGAAACACCTTTTTTTCCCAAGTCTTAGCCTGCGCCGTTATTGCGGCGTTTCTGGTTTGTGGAGCCGGCCTTTCCGTTTCGCGGGCTTCCGACGCCGTTGATACGGGCATGTCCAAGGACATTGAGGCAGGTCTTGACCTCCTCATAAAGGCTGTCCGTGACAAGAGTGCCTCTCCGGATATGGCTTCATTTGCGCCGGTTCTGGACTTTGCCATTGCCTCCAATTCCCCTGAGTTGCAGAAGGAAATGCCCCGCAAGCGAGAGCAGGGTAACGGCATTTTCATGCGTGAAGAGATTCAGGTGCCCATGGAGAAGCTGGTCCGGTACTGCTATGATCCCAGCGTTCCGCCTTCCGTGTTGTTTCCCAACTCCATCCGGCGTGGTCACTGGCTCGCAGGCAGCGACATCCTCAACAGCGGTGTGAAACTGTGGGAAGTGCTCGGTGGCCTTGAAGACCCGGTGGTACTGCGGGGTGTGGAGTATGAAGAAATTACTCCCGACGAATTCAGCGGTTCCTATTATGGCTATAACCTTGACCGCCTGCTCATTGTACTGCCGTACAAGGGGCACAGGATGTTCGTTTCCGTCTCCCGTCAGCAGGATACGTCTTCCGTAGGCAAGAAGGGAGCCATTGTGGGTAACGATGCCAACTGGGATTACGTCTACACCGACGAAGACGGTGCAACCGCCCGTGGCATCGGCTGGATGGATACCTACATGTACGACTCTTCTACCGTGACCGTGTTTTTTGACAACGGCCCCGGCAGCCGGAGCACCCAGTACGCAGTGTTCAAGTGGCTCAAGGCTGGTTGGGCAAATCTCAACGTGGTCAAGCGTAGCCACATCATTTCCGGCACCCGCCGTTTTCTGGATGGATTCCGTCGCATCATAGAGGATTCGAACCTTCCTCCGGCAGAAGCTATTGTACAGCAGATGCGTCAGTTTGAATCCGCATCTGAAGCAGAGCTTGTTGCCTCCATGCAGCCCTTCTGCCGCAAGGTCGAATCGGTCGCATCCGCAGATGATATTCTTTCCCGCAAGGAATTCCAGAAGCTCATCAAGGATGCGGGGTACGCCGCCCATCTGAATCGGGATGAACTTGTTCATGACCTGATGAAGCAGTTTATCAAGAGCAAGCTCGGCATCGTATCCGTCAGCGGTTAACCCTTGTCGTGTCCGCAGTCTTTTCAGGCCGGAGCAGCAATGCTCCGGCTTTTTTGTGTTCTTGGGACAGAAGTGTGTCGCCGGATGCTTTTGCCAGATGGTTGGAAGGGATGCTTAAAGAAGTGCTTTAACAACATAAGGCCCGGACAGATGATTCTGTCCGGGCCTATTTGGTGCGGGAATGTGGCTGCTGTTAGGCGAGGAAGTTCTTCACGCCGGTAAAGATGATCTGGGCGGAAAGGGCTGCCAGCACGAGGCCGGTGATCTTTGTCATGATGGAAAGGCCGATGGTGCCGATGATCTTCTCCACCTTGGGGGCGAGGTACAGCAGAACGCCCATGGAAATGATTGCCGCTACAAGCGCCAGAGTGCCTACCGCGATGGCGGATACGCCGTTCATCTGGGCTCCCATGATGAGCAGGGCACCGGTGGTGGCAGGGCCGACTGTGATGGGAATGGCCAACGGAACAACACTGATGTCCCCTTCCTGATCGGCTTTGACGGGGGTCTTTGTGCCACGCACCAGCTCGACCGCAGAAAGGAAGAGCAGAGCGCCTGCCCCGATGCGGAAGGAATCGAGTGTGATGCCGAAGATGGCAAAGATAGTGTCGCCGAAGAAGAACAGGGAGATGCAGATGATGATGACCGCGAGCGTCACGCGCAGCGCGGTAGCCTTCTGTCGTTGCGGCGGCATGTCCTTGGTCAGAGCCAGAAACATGGTCATGACGAAGAACGGCGCGAGCACGAAGAACATTTTGATGTATGTGGAAATGAACAGCGTAAGGTGTTCCATGGCGTTTCCTTGAGGCGGTTAGGGGGAAGGACAATCCCATTGTATACCGCAATGGGCTGGTAAACGAAATACGAAAAATAATTGGTCAAACCACTTTGTGAGGCGATTTTGTTGTTTTCAATTATTTCAGACTGTTGTGTTTTTATGGGGCTGGCTTGCTCTGACTTTGCGTAGCGGTTGAATAAAAAAAACGCACTGGGCAAGCGAAAGGCTTGTACGCTCTTGTTTCAGTGTCTTCAAGGGGTTGATTGGTAAATCAACCATGATTTCTCATTGGTTCAACCAATCCGGATGTCGACTATTCTCGTGTAACCATGTTATATCTCTAAGTCCGTCACATGTCCCTCATCAGGCTTATGGGGTTTGCCCGATGGCTAACGGGACATATCAGCAGGGGTCGGTATTGCCACTTCAATGCCGGGTCCGATTAACGAAGCGAGAGGAACTATGGGTAACAATCCAGCAAAAGTGAAAACAGTTTACTATTTTGGTACCTGTCTTGTGGATATGGCCTATCCCAAGGCTGGTATGGCCGGTATCAAGTTGCTGCAGCGCGAAGGCGTGGAAGTCATTTTCCCGCAGGAACAGGGTTGCTGCGGTCAGCCTGCTTATAACTCCGGCTTCCGTCAGGAAGCAAAGGATGTAGCCTGGAAGCAGGTTCAGGTTTTTTCCGGTAACAACTATCCCATCATCGTGCCTTCCGGTTCCTGTGCCGGCATGATGAAGTATCACTATCTCGAACTCTTCAAGGATGATCCGGAATACTACGAAGTGAAGAAGTTCTGTGACCGCGTGCACGAACTCACTTCCTACCTGAACAACGAGCTCAAGGCCCAGTACACCGACAAGGGCTCTCCCGTTAAGCTGACCTGGCATTCTTCCTGCCACGCACGTCGCGAAATGGGCTGCACTGATGATTCCAAGGCCCTTATCCGTCAGCTCAAGAATGTCGAACTCGTTGAGATTGAGCGTGAGCATGAATGCTGCGGCTTCGGTGGTACCTTCTCCATCAAGCAGCCCGAAATCTCTGCGGCCATGGTCCATGACAAGGTTGAAGACATCAAGAACACCGGCACCAAGAAGTTCCTTACTGGTGACTGCGGTTGCATGATGAATATCACCGGTCACATGGGTAAAGAAAAAGTAGCCATCGAAGGCCAGCACATTGCTGAATTCATTTTGGAGCGCATCAATGGCTAGCAACGCAAAATTCAATTTCAAGAAGAGCATCACCGACGCGCTGGCAGACAAGCAGCTTCGTGCCAACTTCAAGTTTGCTACCGATACTCTGCGCGGCAAGCGTCTGGCAGTTTTCTCCGACCCTGAAGAAACCATGCACCTGCGCAAGGTTGGCAACGGCCTGAAGCGCAACGTGCTGACCAAGCTGCCTCAACTGCTTGAACAGCTCGAAGCCAAGTGCAAGGAAAATGGCATCATCGTTCACTGGGCCGAAACTGTGGACGAAGCCAACAATATTGTGCTCGACCTCATGGAAAAGCACAGCGCCCACAAGATGGTGAAGGGCAAGTCCATGGTGTCCGAGGAAATGCACCTGAACAAGTTCCTCGAAGATCAGGGCAAGCTGCCTCTGGAAACCGACCTCGGCGAATACATCATTCAGCTGAACAACGAGCCTCCGTCCCACATCATCGTTCCCGCGGTACACAAGAACCGCAAGCAGATCGCCCAGATCTTTGCCGACAACATTCCCGGCGTTTCCTACACCGAAGACACCTCCGAGCTGCTGGCCATTGCCCGCCACAAGCTGCGTGAACACTACCGCACTGCCGACATCGGTCTTTCCGGCGTCAACTTCGCCATCGCCGAGTCCGGTACCCTTTGTCTGGTGGAAAACGAAGGCAACGGTCGTATGTGTACCGCCGTGCCGCCCGTGCATGTTGCCCTGATGGGTCTTGAAAAGGTTGTTGAGAAGCTGGAAGACATTCCTCCGCTGTACCGCCTGCTGTGCGGTTCCGCCACCGGCCAGCGCATCACCACCTATTTCAACATGATCAAGGGCCCCCGCAAGGCTGGCGAAAAGGACGGCCCCAAGGAAGTTCACCTCATCATTCTGGACAATGGCCGTTCCAAGATTCTTGCAGACAAGCAGCTGCGTCAGACTCTGCAGTGCATCCGCTGCGGTACCTGTCTGAACCACTGCCCCGTTTACACCCGTATCGGCGGTCACGCATACGGTTCCACCTATCCCGGCCCCATCGGTGAAATACTGATGCCGCAGGTGGAAGGTCTGGACAAGAAGGGCAGCCTGCCCACCGCTTCTTCCCTGTGTAACGCCTGTGAAGAAGTATGTCCGGTCATGATTCCGATTCCCAACCTTATCCGCCGCCTGCGAGACGAAAGCTACGACATGGATGGCGAGGGCGTCGTCAAGGGCCACGGCTTCAAGAAGAGCCTGGTCGAGACGATTGTCTGGAAGGGCTGGAAGCTCACCCAGGTCAATGCTACCTGCAACAAGCTCATGCTTCTCGGCGTGCAGCTGTTCGGTAACATGCTGCCCAAGGTTGGTCCTTTGAAGGCGTGGACCAGTGTCCGCACTTCTCCCAAGTTCGCCCGTCAGAGCCTGAAGGATCTGGCGAAGAAAGAGGGTATCCGCAATGAGTAATACTAGCGCCCGCGAAAACATTTTCGCCCGTCTCCACGCCTCCAGCATTGCCGGAGCATCCTATGCTCCCGTTGCGGAGAAGTGGGTTCCTGCTCCCATTGAAGATAAAGCCGCACGTGTAGCCCGCTTTGTGGAACTGATGAGCGCCATGCGCACTGAAGTGCATCAGGTGAAGGGGGACGAGTGGGTTGGCAAGCTTCAGGAAATCATGAAGGAGCGCGGCCTTAAGAATCTTGTGTACGGCCAGAACACCGAGATCTCCAAGAAGCTGGAAGCCGCATGGAAGGGCCAGAAGGATATCGCGCCTCTGGTGCCGTGGACCGCAGACATCGAAGAGTTCCGTGATGAACTGTTCGAAGCATCCGCAGGCATCACCACCACCATGGGTGGCATTGCCGAATCTGCAGCCATGGTGCTGTGGCCTTCTCCCGAAGAGCCGCGCCTGCTGTCTCTTGTTCCCCCCGTACACTTTGCGGTGGTCAAGGCGGACAAAATCTGGACTTCCTTTGCCGAGGCTATCGAAGCTCTTGACTGGAATGCCAAGGCTCCCACCAACGCACTGCTTATCTCCGGTCCCTCCAAGACCGCGGATATCGAACTGATTCTGCAGTTCGGCGTGCATGGTCCCACCGACCTCATCGTGTTTGTGGTCGACTAAGCCGGACTCTCTGGTTTATCCGCATCTGTCTTCAAAGCGCCGGAAGGATACTTCCGGCGCTTTTTTTGAGTGGTGTGGATGCTTATTCCGTTTGCATTGCCTCCGCATGCCGAAACGGGTATGGATGTGGCGCTGCAAAGCAAGGCCGCCGACAGGCGGTACTTACCGGAGGAAAACATGACCGCCTTCTATCGACATTTCAAAGGGAAGTATTATCAGGTTGTAGGTACGGGGCTGGATACTGCAACGGAAGGCCAAGTGGTTGTTTACCGCACGCTCTACCTCTCTGATTATTCTCTTTTTACACGACCTTACGATGAGTTTTTCGGCACTGTTGACCGTGGTGAGGGCTCCGTTGAACCTCGGTTCGCCCCTGTTGATGCTGCTGACCTGCCTGAAGATGCGCAATTGCATGTGCTGAGTGTTCTGCCTCTGCCTTAATTATGCCAGCCTTCGCTGTTTTGTCAGGCTGATATGCATGTTGCCAAGACATACATTTGCTTACGGTTTGCAGGCTGAATTGTGTGAAAAAATACACATTTCCATCTGCTTGCAAATTATCCTTGCGTCCTGTAGCAAGGCGTTTACCGTTTTATGAAACAGGCGCTTGTTGCGCGCCATGAAAGGAATTGTGAGAATGAGCGAAAAGGACATGCAGCAGGAAGCCCGTGAAGAAGCAGGCAGCGCAAGCGCCGCTTTCAAGGGGGCTGGTCCCGGTGGTCTGGGAGCCATGCTCAATGAAAAAGAGCGAAAGTCCCTGCTTGCCTACATTGCTCTGGGCGTCATTATTGTGGAGTTTGTGGTCACGGTGGTGGCCATTCTGCACGGTGTTACCAATATGCAGACCCTGCCCGACGGAACCATGGAGTACAGCTTCCCCTGGAAGGCGTATCTTGTCTCCGTGTTTCTGGCTCCGGTAGGGGTCATGTTCATCATTCAGATAATCGGCATGGGCTTTTCGCGCATAATTCAGGGCGATCCGGAGTTTACTGCGGCTGCCAATGAAGTGATGCCCGAAAAGATGAAGCGCTGGGTCAGCCTTGTACAGGGAATGCCCACCATCATCATGCTTGCCGGTCTGCTGCTTGTGGGGCTTGTGCTTTACAACATGGACGTGGTGATGAACTTCCTGCTCAAGCTGGGAGAAACTGCTGCGGAACTCGCCCTGTGGGCTGGGTTGGGCCTGTTTGCCGCATGGCTTGTCAGCTACATTGCCAAGCTGTGGCTTATGTATCGCACCCGCAAGATGGCTGAAGAGTATGCCTTCCGCCGCGAGGTGCTTGAAAAGACCGGTATCGCCATCATCGACGGAAAAACAGCCATAACAGCTGATGGCCGCATGCTTACCGCAGGCGGAGAGGTAGCGGGCAAGACCATTGAAGCTCTTCCCGTGAGTTCAGCCTCCAAGGGTAGTCAGGTGCCGCGGAGTCTTCCTGCTGGACCGACCGTTATTGACGAATAGTGGTTCTGGTTCCCGGAAATACTGAACCCCGTACCTAAATGGTGCGGGGTTCTTTTTGGGTTTTAAAACATGATGCAGCCGCGATGGAATGTTGCTGAAAGGGGAGGGGCACATCGCTGTAGATCCCCGCGTAGCTCAGCGCGTGAAGGACACACTGAAAGCAAATGCGTATCCTTTTCGTGAAGAAGAAATATGGCTCTGCGTCTTGATCGGTAAACAAAAAAGCGGCCTTCATGCGAAGGCCGCTTTTATAATATCCTTGTTCAGGAGCGGAACTAACCGCAGCTGCCCGCGCTGGAGCAACCGCCACAGGAAGAGCCGCCACCAGGCAGGGGATTGGCAGATTCGACGGAGAAGCCCATGTAGGACAGGTCGATCTTGATAGCGCCGGTCTGAGCAAGCAGGGCGCTGTTGATGGCAAAGGTGAATTCTTTTTCGGTAAATACGGTATCGTCATCGTTTGGCTCATCCAGAGCCAATGCCAGTCGGGGGCCGCTTCAGCCACCAGGAGCAAGATAGATGCGAATGCCGGACTTTTCCTTATCCGCGAAATACGCCGCAAGTTCTTTATGGGCGCTATCGGTCAGTGTAAACATTGCTTTCCTCCGCTTGGGTGTGAGAGGTACAAGTACGTACACCCCAAGGGATTGTCAATGGATTGGCCCTATAGTTATAGATTTCACAACTAGATAAGGTGTATAACTTGTAGGTTTAGTTAGGAATTGCTCCTAGTTTGATTTCGGGTATTTTTTTAAGGATAAAAAAACGGCCCGAGGGGGCCGTTAGTTTGTTCAATGTCGGGATGATTATGAGCAGCAGGATGAAGAGGAGCCGCATCCGCTGCAGCCGCCGCCCATGCTGGGCAGGGGTACTTGGGGAATGACGGAGAATCCACCACAGCTAACGGAGATGGTTACGCCCTGCACCTGTTCGAACAGGTCCTTGTGGATGGCAAAGGTGTAGCCGCCGGTTTCGGTGGTGGCGTCGTCGTCATTCGGCTCATCAAGGGCAAGAGCCAGACGGGGGCCGCTGCATCCGCCCGGAGCGAGATATATTCTGATGGGAGTTTTGTCCTTATCGGAGAAGTAAGCGTCAAGCTCTGCTTTGGCGCTTTGCTCAAGAGAAACCATGGTGCCTCCAATGTGCACATAGGGTGCTATTTGTAGGATAAATACTTTTTCTTATCAGCCATAGATTTCATAAATATATCAAATTGTTGGAGAAATGTCAAACTGACTTGTGGATTATGAGCATTGCGTTGCAGGCGGCATCTGTCTATAAGAGACAATAGTTGACTATGAGGTTGATCTTACGTCCTTATGACATTTGCGGGACGAATCGCGATACTTTTGACGATGCAAGGTTGGAACAGCATGTCTGATGATGTGATGATTCTGTCGGAAGAGGAAATTCGCCGGACGCTGGAGCGACTGGCGTATCAGGTGCTTGAACGTCACGGTGAGTGCACGGAGCTGTGTCTGGTAGGTATCCAGCGACGCGGCGTTGATCTTGCTGCGCGTCTCAGAGGCATTCTTGCCGAAAGGCTTAAACGCGACCTGCCGCTTGGTGCCCTTGATATCAACCTGTATCGTGACGACTGGACCTCTCTTGAGTCGCAGCCCATGATCAACCGCACGGAGCTGCCTGTCGATATTGACGGCAAGAACATCCTGCTTGTGGACGACGTGTTGTTCACGGGACGTACCATTCGTGCCGCTCTGGAGGGAATTCTTGATTTCGGCAGACCGAAGTGTGTGGAATTGATGGTGCTGATCGATCGCGGGCACCGTGAACTGCCCATTCATGCGGACTATGTGGGTAAAACCATGAACACGGCTCGTAACGAGCGGGTTGACGTGCTCACCAAGGAGCGCGACGGCAAGGATGTGGTTCTGCTCAGATCAAAGTAACTGGCTGTATGCTGATAAGAATGAAGGCCTGTGTCGCTTCGGCGGCTCGGGCTTTTTTTGTATATGATATGAGATTACGTTTGTTCAGTCCGGTGCTGTCGGCCAGTGTGTTTTCTTCTTACTGTGGCCTCTTGCAGTTATCATCCATGCAGTTATCATCTGTATTCGATTATGCGTGGTTTAGGCCGTATATGAGAATGCAGAAGACAGAGAGAGCGTCTGACTAGCGAGTTCGTTATTGTCGGGAGGTGTTGGTATGCTGGAAGTTTGGTTGGGTGACATTACCACTTTGTCCGTGGCTGCCATTGTGAATGCTGCCAATAGTTCCCTTCTTGGCGGAGGCGGTGTGGACGGCGCCATTCACAGGGCTGCCGGGCCTAAATTGCTTGAGGAGTGTCGGGGGATTGGCGGCTGTCCCACGGGAGAAGCCCGTATAACGCGCGGCTACCGTTTGCCCGCGCGGCATGTGATTCATACTGTCGGCCCTGTCTGGAAGGATGGCAACGCCGGAGAACCGGAGCTTCTCGCTTCTTGCTATCGACAGTGCCTTCGTCTTGCCAGGGAGAACGGCGTCCGTTCCATAGCTTTTCCCGCCATTAGCTGCGGCGTGTACGGCTTTCCTGCTGATCAGGCCTGCCGTATTGCAGTTCGTGAAGTGCGTGAGTTTATGGCTGTAAATCCGATTCCGGAGCGGGTGATCTTTGTCTGTTTCTCCGACCGGATGAAGGGGCAGTATGAGGCAGTTCTGCGCGAAGGGGAGTGTTAATCAAGGGAAAACGGGGGAGGCTGTGAGCTCAATGGCAATAGTAGTTTTGCAGCCTTGGTTGGAACCTCATGAAGAGGGCGGGATGCCCGTTTTAATATCATGCAGTGTAATGAGTCCTGCACGATACTGATCCCTTGCAGTAGCACGTGGTGTTGTAATCCTGTTTCTGTTTAACTCGGCTGAATGTTCCTTTAAACTGGGCAGAGCTGTGATGAGTGGTCGGTGTCAGGGCAACGACATGATTCTTTCAAGCCCATCCCAGTCCGATCGTATCGGTTCACGATTCCGCGGGTCTTCAATTCCTACCTCTTCAAGTGTGCTTTCCATCCTGCCGTAGTTGCAAGCAGAGCAGGTTATTACCATGTTGTCCAGGCTCGTGACTCCTCCGCGAGAATGAGGGAGTATGTGGTCATACTGTAGCCACAAGGCTTGAAACGCGGCATGGTTTTCAACGTTGATCTTTCCCCACCGCACGGTCTCTGGGTACATCTTCCGGAATTTGTTTCTTACTTCTTTTCGGATAACGGGGGTTCCACAGAATCGGCAGTGGTAACCATCTCTTTCAATAAGTGCTTGCTTGAGCTGCTTGTTGGCCTCTCTATATTTAGGGCGTTGTGCTTTGGGAATAATTGGTGGTGAGTCTGGAATGATGACTTTGTGGACGTAGGGGCTCCTTGCTCCCCAAATGGAGTCGAGCCATGCATATACTTCCGGCAAGTCTGCCTGCCTGATCAGTGATTGTGCTGTGTCATGATCTCCCTTGAGCATGGCTGTAGCTGCTTGATTAAGGAGGCTGGCGGCGAGCTCTACGGCAGGGATGGGCTCCCGAAAACAGCGTTTTAATGGAGTGGTTGAGTAGGTCATTGGTACTCCTTGTATAGAGTGGTAGGGGCAGTGTAATTTTGCCGCTACCGCATAGGTATACCAAGTATAAAAAGCGTTATGCTGCGAATGTTCCCGCCCTGTTTGCCGGTGGTCGGGGTTGGGCGAATCTTTATTGAGGAGTTCGCGGCAGGTAGTGGGCGATAGAGGAAATGAATAGCCCCCCGACTAACGCCGGGGGGCTATTGTTGTGTGCGTTATCTCAAGCAGACTAGCTGTGTTTCGCTATCTATTTTCTCTGCTTTATAAATTCTGATATGTTCATATTTTTGAACTGCAATTTCAGATAGATTGTCTATGAAGCTTGGTTCTGCTTTGTGTCCAAACGTTATGGCAGTGAGGTCTTGTGTGTTGAATTCGTGGAAACTGAATAGCTTTCCATTTTCATCTGGCTTGGAGGTGATCAGTCGCCATTCTTTCTCATGTGAACGGGAAGGTGGCTTTGCGTAGTATATGGCATCGATTGCTTTTTCGGCAATGTTGTCAGGTACGCCATGAACCAGCATGTCGTACGCACTTCCAACAATTGGTTTGGCAGCGTGATAATCGACTTTTTTAGCGTTTGAGAAATACGAATCAGATGATGTGCCTGGTGTGAATTCAATGCAGCATCCTGTGCTGTCTGAAGCGTATTGCGTCCACATGGTTTCGTTATCGTTTGCCTCTGTAAGGCAAAGTATTCTCAATTGTGGAATGCTGAAAGCGTTATGGACAAGTTTCTTCAGATTTTGAGCAATTCTGTTGGTATTTTCCAGTTTTGGAAAAGAAAGTCGAAGGTGCTGTTCTTTAATGCCTTGTTTGATTGCGAATTTGGTGGCTTCTGCGACTTCCGCAAATTCCTTGGAGTACTGGGCTGTATTTTTCTTTTTACTAATGAATGCGCACTTGAAGACCTTGTCAATAAAAAGAGGCATAGATTCTTCTATGCTTGGAGATAGTGTCGGAACTTTTTGCAGTTCTTCAAGATCATTAAATATCAAAGGGCTTGACCACTGAAGGGAAGAATTGGCTACTATCTGCTCTGCAGAGTCAGGGGATGTGTATTTGTAAAGCTTGGAAGGCGTGTCGTTCATCATCTATCTCTTTCTGTGATTGATTAATCCCGGAAGTGTGCATTGCTGTATTCCAGATGCTTGCCCGTATCTGCACCATCTTCCGATGTTCATCCAATATTGTGCGGCCCCTTGTATCCTGCTTTGTGTGCGCTGTGAAGTGATGTGGTGAGGTGGGGTGGGGAGCTATCCCCACAAAAGGAAAAGGGTTTCACGGTCGGTTAAGACGGCGTGAAACCCTAAAATTCCTTGAATGGTGGAGGCGGCGAGAATCGAACTCGCGTCCGAGAATGGTCCGCTCGAAGCTTCTACAGGCTTAGGTCATGTTCATAATCTTGCTGCAAGTGTTACCCATGACCAGGTGGCCTGCAGCCAGTCCATCTAAAAGTTCTTACTTCTTCAGGGATGAACGCCATCGGAAGCCAGCCTGATGAGTTTGTCATCTGCAAGGCTTATCAGACATCGGCCCGGCAGATGTGGCTGTCAATTAAGCAGCCAGAGCGTATTCGTAATTATCGTTGGCAATTACTTTTGTGCCGCTTTTAACGAGGCCAGCGGCGCCTCGGCCTGCCACTCCGGCATCTTCAATCCCCGTCGAAACCAGGGCGCCCCCATTCATAAAGGCGAATGCCGTACAGGGCCAACTTCCTGTCGCAGTGAATATAATCGCTGTCGCGGGTATGACAAGTCCTTGGTGAAAATAAATTCAATCCGCAGGGTCGCCCGAACAGGAGGTAGGCAATACCTCTTCATACCGGATCGTGCAAGGGGAAATTACAGGAAAAAACCGGCAAAGATGCCGGTTATTCCTTGGTGAAGTAGAAGTGCGAGAAGGCCCCCCGCATGCTCAGTTGATATGTGTCATTGCCCTTGTCGCCTTCGGCTGCCGCCTCGGCATATTGAGCCATGGCACTTCTGCTTTTAACCACTTTGCGGATGTTCCGGATGTCCCTGACAAGCTCGGATTGTCCGGTAATTTCGTCAAATGCCTCGGTCAGATCGGGGCTGTTCGCAAGAACTCCCTCGATGCTCTCCTTGTCTGGGTGCTGCCCGATCAGCGTCAGAGAGGCGCCTTCGCCGTGCCGAAGCGTAATCTTCTCGTCAAGGCTTACTCCGGCTTCGGAGAGACGCGTATGCAGGGTTTCGAGAAAGCCGTCCTGCAATGTGTTGATGTTGCCTTCCAAGGCGTCAACAACGTTCCCCCCGCGCTCGGAAATCTCTTCCAGCACCGATCGTAGTTTTGGATCTATGGACGACAGGCTGATGGAGTCCGTGAGCTTGGCCAGATCCAAAGTCCCTGATCCGGCAGGCTGATCCCGTTCTCCATCCGGCTGCCGGATGCTTATCATGCTGTTCAGGCTGCTATTAATGCCATCTACAGTCACGGCTATCACCTCCTATGATGGCCTGCATATATTTCCTCACTCTCCCTCTCGGCGGGTAATCAGCAAGAAGGGTGCCATAGGGGGATGTTGTGTGGTGGCTGCGTGAACAGCTAAGCAAAAAGACGTTCATCGTGTGATAAGGTTATATATTACTGCTTGGTGCTCTTGAATCATACTGTTACTGTTGTGATAATTGTGGTAATTGGAAGTATGGCAGAATTGGTTCGGGAGCTCTCTTGCTGCGTTAGGGCACAGTCATTGGTGAGGGATATGAGAGAGAACAGGCCGTTTTTCGCTTCAAACGTTTTTTTGGCGTTAATTTTCTTCATGGCGTTCCTTATTCTTGTCTGGCCGTTCCCTGTTGTCTTTGAACAGATGGGGCCTGTTGCCCTGTATCGTTTTCTCTTTTTGGGCTGGGGTGGAGGCATTTTGTGCGTGGCTGTCTGGGCGTATTCCCACTCCCGTTTCTCGGCGCGCAGGGCGAAGTCTCTGCAGGAGGTGCTTGAGAAGGAAAATAGAGATAGACATGGAGGCAGGCGATGAGCTTTGGAACTGCCGTTTTCATTGCCATGCTGCTCTACGTGGCTTTCATGCTCTTTCTTGCGCTGAAAGTGGAGAGAACGCCTGCATTGCGCAACGCTGTAACTTCTAGCCCGTATGTTTATTCGCTTGCGCTTTCCATCTATATGACGGCGTGGACCTTCTACGGCAACGTAGGGCAGGCTGCTCAGTCCGGCCTTGACTATCTTCTTACTTTTACGGGATCCTTTTTCGGTTCCGTTGCATGGTGGTGGGTGTTGCGCCGCATCGTGCGCGTGAAGAACCGATTGAAAATCACCAGCATATCCGACTTTATCAGCTCGCGTTACGGAAAATCACATCTTGTTGCCGGGCTGGTTGCTTCAGTATTCTTTGTCGGCAGTCTTCCTTATGTAGCTATTCAGTTCAAAGCCATACTTGCCACGCTTGATATCGTACTGGCTTTCGAGGCTGGTCAGGGAGGGCAGTATGCTCATTCATCCGTTGTCGGTCCCTTCATTGTTCTGTTTACCATAGTGTTCACGATACTGGCCGGTGTTCGTCATTTGGATCCGACTGAACGTCATCCCGGGGTTGTCTCTGTCATTGCAGTGGAAGCACTTGTCAAGCTTGTGGCCTTCGGCGCAGTGGGCATCTTTGTGACATATGGACTTTTTGATGGATTTGAGGACGTGTTTTCCAAGGCGATTGCTGCCGGATACGGCAATCTGTTTTCGGTGGGAGGAGAGCATTTCAGCCGTATGGACTGGTTCTTCAGGGTGTTGGTTTTTGCCCCTGCCATTCTGCTGCTGCCGCGGCAGTTCCATGTGGCTGTCATTGAGAATTCGAACGAGAACCACATCAGAACGGCAATGTGGATGCTGCCCTTGAATATGCTGCTCATGAGCCTGTTTGTCATGCCGTTGGCTTTAGCTGGCTTGCTCATGGGGCTTGAAGCATCAAAGGGCGACTTGTTTGTATTGCTGTTGCCCCTCAGAGAGGGGCATTTCGGACTGGCAACGCTTGTGTTTCTCGGGGGGTTTTCTGCGGGCTTGAGCATGATCGTGGTAACGACCATGACCATGGCCACCATGATTTCAAACGACCTGCTTTTGCCGGTCTTTGGTTTATCCCAGCGGATGAACTGGCTGCGTCGATACATTCTTCAGTGCCGTTGGGTTGTGGTATGCGTGTATCTGGGGGCCAGTTATGTGCTGTACCTGCTGGTGGGCGGGTCGAATACGCTTGTCAGTCTCGGCATAATCTCCATGATTGCAGCCATCCAGTTGGTACCGGCTACTTTGGGAGCGTTATACTGGCCGCAGGGCAATAGGGCTGGCGTCATAAGCGGATTGACCATCGGTTTTTTCATGTGGGGTTACACGTTGATTCTGCCGGTTTTCGTCAAAAGCGGTCTGATCGGCGGGATGATTTTACAGAACGGACCATGGGGGATCGGCTGGTTGCGTCCGGAGCGTCTTTTCGGGCTTGATGTTTTTGACCCTCTTTCTCACACGGTCTTTTGGAGTCTCGGATTAAACGTACTGTGTTATGTCATCGGATCCTGTCTCTGGAGCCCGGCTGAACGTGACATCGTCTCGGCGCGCGACTTTTCAGCCTTCCGTGATTTTGATCGGGGCGTGCTGGCAGATGATTCCGAGTTTGCCAAGAATATTTCGGTGTCAGGCAAGAAGGATACGCTCGTGGCCTTGTTCAGCCAGTACTATCCTGAAAACTTTGCAGAATCTCTTGTCGAAAGCTTGTTCAAGGCAGTTGGATTTGATGAAAGGCAATCCGTTACCGTTGTGGAGTTGGCGACGTTAGCGTCAGAAACGGAAAAGCGGCTCGCTGGTGTCGTAGGATCTGCATCGGCAAGCAAGCTTATCCGTTCAAGTGGGCTTTTTTCGGAAGCCGAGCGGAGCGAGCTCGCCCGTGCTTACAAGATAATGCTTGCGAATATGGATATCTCTCCTGAAGAGCTGTTGCGTAGACTTGATTTCCACAGGGAGCGAGAGCACTTGCTTGAGGCCCATGCCAATGAGCTCGGCAAGGCCAATGCCTTGCTCCGGAACGAGATGGCAGAGCGGGAAAAAGCCCAGCAGGAGCTCGTGGTTGCCGAAGAAAAGTATCGTTCCATTTTCGAGAATGCTGTTGAGGGAATTTTCCAGACATTGCCGCAAGGCAAAATTGCCCATGCAAATCCAGCGCTTCTTCGCATGCTCGGGTATGACAGTCTTGATGAGCTTATTTCTTCCATTCGTAGTTTGCGTGAAGATCTGTATGTTGACGGCGAAGACCGCGACCGCTTTGTGCGCCTGCTTTCCAGTGACGGTGAGGTAAGCCGTTTCGAAACCCGCCTGTATCGGAAGGATGGTTCCAAAATCTGGGTGGCGTTGCATTCCCGTGCCATTTTTGATGAATCGGGCCAGATGGTCCGTATCGAGGGGATTGCAGAAGATATTTCGGAGAGAAAGCGAGCAGAAGAGGAGATGTATCGCGCAACCCGGTTTGTGCGGAATATTATCGATGCCATGCCTTCTGTAATGATTGCCGTGTCAAATGATATGGCGGTGGCGCATTGGAACCGGGAGGCAGAGCATCGCTATGGAATCAATAAGGATATGGCGATTGGCAAGGCTTTTCTGGAGCTGCTCCCCTGGTTGTATCCCCTGGAGGAAACAATCCATGCCGCGTTGGCTACGGGAGAGATTCAGCACCTGCCTCGTTTGAATGAAGAACTGCGGGGAGAGTTGTTCATCCTGGATGTTGTTGTGTATCCGATTGAAGCCCTTGATACCTCAACCCAGGTGGTGTTGCGCCTGGATGACGCCACCAGTCGTGTCCGTCTGGAAGAAGTGATGGTGCAGACGGAGAAAATGATGTCTGTCGGGGGCTTGGCTGCCGGTATGGCGCACGAGATTAATAATCCTTTGGGGGCGATTCTGCTTGGAGTGCAAAACGTTACCAGACGGCTTGATCCTGAGAGAAAGGCTAACAGGGATGTGGCGGAAAGGATGGAGCTTTCTCTGGAGCGCATGCAGGAGTATCTGGCAGAGCGCAAGGTTCTGGATTTGCTGCATGGGGTTCGTTCATCAGGTGAGCGTGCGGCAAATATCGTTTCCAACATGCTTGAATTCAGCCGGAGAAGCGAGACTCGGTTTTCACCAGTCAATATTTCAGAACTGCTGGATAAGGCTGTTGAGCTGGCATGGAACGATTATGATCTCAAGAAGAAGTATGATTTCAGGCAGATGGATGTTGTCAGGGAGTATGCTCCAAACCTGCCGGAGGTGCACTGCAACGGTATGGAAATAGAGCAGGTGGTTCTTAACCTGCTCCGCAATGCGGCTCAGGCCATGTATCAGGAAGGTTACGAGCCGGATGAGAAGCCCCGTATTATTTTGAGAACAGCACAGGAAGCCGACAGGGTGCGTATAGAAGTGGAAGACAACGGGCCCGGCATGGATGAATCTGTCCGTAAGCGTGTCTTTGAACCATTTTTTACCACCAAGCCTGTCGGGGTGGGCACAGGGCTTGGGCTGTCCGTTTCCTACTTCATCATCACATCAAACCATTCGGGACAGTTCTTCGTGGATACGCGTAAAGGGCAGGGAACTACGTTTACCATTATTTTGCCCATCGGTGTGCCCGTGCAGCCCGATATTATTTCCGAGGCATCATAGTTGAAGAGTTGGTGCCCGGCAGTCTGCGCCGGACAGACGGCGAAATCACGGCAAGAAGAAAGCCCCGACCATTACCGGCCGGGGCTTTTGATTTCGTGGTAGCGAGGGAGGGGATTGAACCCCCGACACTGCGGATATGAGCCGCATGCTCTGACCATCTGAGCTACCTCGCCACGTCTTTGCGTGGAGAGGCTTTTGCTGGAAGTTGGCCTGATTGTCAAGGTAAAAAAAGAAAAAAGTTCGTCAGGGAGAGGTTTGGGGCGTGTGGGATAATGACAAGCAAAAAAAAGACCCTGCAATGCAGGGTCTTTGATTACTGGTAGCGAGGGAGGGGATTGAACCCCCGACACTGCGGATATGAGCCGCATGCTCTGACCATCTGAGCTACCTCGCCATATGTGTCACACCGTTCCGTTTGTTCGGTCCCGCGCGACGGGGAATTGATTATACAAATCGTGTATCCTTGGCAAGTCCCTTTTTGCATTCAGGCAGAAAAAACTCTGTCTGCGGGGTTGGTTTGCTAGTACCAGAAGTAGAGCACTACAGGGGCGAGAGCAAGGCGATACCATGCAAAGGGGCGGAAGGTGATGCGGCCGACCAGCGTGATGAAGGTTTTTACGGCCGCCCATGCCGCCACGAATGAGACTGCAAAGCCGACGCTCAGAAAGAGCATGTCGTCAGCCGTGAACAGGGCGTAGTTTTTGAGCAGGTCGTAACCTGTTGCGGCAAACATGATGGGAACCGCTGCGATGAAGGAATACTCCGCTGCCAGCGAACGGCGGGCACCGAGGAGCATGGCTCCCATGATGGTGGCGGCTGAGCGCGAAAAGCCGGGCCAGAGTGCTAGGCATTGGAAAAGGCCGATGCCGAGAGCCAGCGCCGGGGTAATGTCGTCGAGCGTGGAGTAGGTGCCGCGTTCTCCGTTGCGTGAGGTGCGTCCTTCAACATACAGGATGTAGAGTGCGCCGACACCGAGAGCGAGCCCTACGGTTACGGGAGTGAACAGGTGTTCCTTGATGGCGCCATGAAAAAGCAGACCCGCAATGCTGGCGGGAAGCGAGGTGAGAAAAAGCAGCCACAGGCCGCGCATGCCTGAAAAACGCATGTCCTGACGGGGTTTGATAAGGGCCAGAAAACGCTCCCAGTAGAGCACCACCACGGCCAGAATGGCTCCCAGCTGGATAACCACTTCGAATGTGTCAGCCTTGGGGCCTGTCACATTCAGCAGGTTGCCGGTGATGATGAGGTGGCCCGTGGAAGAGACGGGCAGGAATTCGGTGAGGCCTTCGACTATGCCCAGCCATACTGCCGAAAGAATGTCATGCATGTTTGCTATCCTTGAAGGAAAGGTGAGATTTCGTGAAGTAGGTTAAGAAAAGGGTTGAATTATGGTTTGTCACGGGATACCGCAACCGCGGCTGTGTTGCAAGCACAGGACGACTGGTGTAAGTGTAGGTGTTTTTGGCGTGGTGCCCTCTCCGAGTCAGAGGAAGCGGCCCTTTGCCCTTTTCCCTTAACCGCAAGCATGGGGATGCCGATAATGACTACCGTAATGCCGCAAAGCGAACTGGTTCGCAGGGCAGCACAATATATTGATGAAATGTTGAAGGAAGGAAAGAGCCTGTCCGTGCTTCTTGATGAGGCAGGGATGCGTTTCAATCTGAGCCCTAAGGATGCAGAGATGCTGCGTGACCTGTTTAAATCCGACAATAACGGAGAGTAGGGGGCTTTTCTGCTTACTCTTTCTTTGCTCCATCGTCAGATTTTCAAGGAACTGTCGTCCCTTTTCAGTCTTTGCCTCGGCTCGTTGCTGTCGCTTATCTTGATCGGTCGAGTTCTTCAATTGCGGGAATTGTTTCTCGGTCTTGAAGTCGGACCGGCAGATATGGCCATGCTTTTTATCTATCTCGGGCCGTTTTTCCTGCTGCTTATTGTTCCCATTGCCTGCATGCTCAGCGTTTTTTTGACGTTCCTGCGCATGAGTACGGACAGGGAACTCGTCGCTCTCAAGGCGGGGGGGCTGAGCCTGTATCAGCTTCTTCCGGCCCCTGTCATATTCTGCCTGCTTTGTACGGTCTTCAATTTGGGCATATCCATGTACGGCCTTTCATGGGGCATGAGTAATTTTCGCTCTACCATCGTTGATATCGTTCAGACGAGGGCGCGTATTGTTGTCCAGCCAGGTGTGTTCAACCAGAGTATCCCGGGCATTATGGTCTATGCCCGCAAGGTTGATAACGCCAGCGGCAAGATGGAAGATGTCATGGTTGAAGACAGCACGCGACAGGGAGCCACTATTGCCATTGTCGCCCCAACGGGCGTCATCGAAACGGATAAGATTCGTGGCGATATTCTGGTGCGCCTTGCCGATGGCAAGATCTACCGGCAGCAGAAGGGGGCTGTGAGCGTTCTCTCCTTCGGCGAATATGTGGTCCGGCTTGACCTTAACAAGTTGTTCATGGGCTTTGACCTTGGCGAGGTCAAACCCAAGGAGATGTCGTGGGGCGGTTTGCAGAAACTGCAGGCTAATCCCGGAGAGTACGAAGAGAACCTGAATTACATGCGCAAGGTTGCCGTGGAGATTCAGAAACGCCTGGCCCTGCCGATTGCTTGTTTTATTCTGGGCCTGTTCGCCATGCCGTTGGCCTGCGCCTTTGAAGGTATGGAACGGCAGATGGGCGTTGTCATGGCATTGGTGAATTTTCTGGTATACTACAGCTTGCTGTCTATCGGTTTCTCGGCTGGCGAGTCCGGCACCGTGGCTCCTGCTGTTGCGGTGTGGCTGCCAAATCTGCTTTTTGCCGTTATTGCGGCCATAGGCTTGCAACGCGCTGCGCGCGAGCGTTCGCTCAACGTGGTGGCCATGCTGCGGCACGCTACCCTTTTTCACCGTCGCAAGGAGCGTGATGCATGTCATTGATGACTCGCTACCTGCTCCGGCAGAACATGTTTCTCATGTTCATGGTGTTGGGGGTGGGAATAGGGCTTTATCTGCTCTCCGATCTGTTTGACCGGCTGGATGATTTCCTTGAAGCCGGCGTTTCGGCCAAGGTTGTTGTGACCTATTTTGTGGCAAAGACTCCACTCATCATCTCCCAGATTCTTCCTGCAGTGTTCCTTATCGGCTGCATTCTGCAGCTGTGCATCATGGCCCGCAGTCGTGAATTGGTTGCATTGCAGGCTGGTGGTATTTCCTTTCTCCGGCTGGCACGTTTCTTTATTCTTTGCGGTGTGGTCTGGGCGGTGGCGCAGCTTTCATTTTCCCAGTTTCTGGGGGTGCAGGGCGAAGAGTTTGCCTCCCGCGTCTGGAAAGAGCAGGTCCGCAAGAAGAGCGTGCGTGATGTTGAATTACGGCAGGTCTGGTTCACAGAAGGCGCATATATTGTTCAGTTGGGATCGGTTGTTCCTTCCAAGCGGGTCGGCACCAATATCACCGTTTATGAACTTGGCGAGGATAACAGGGAGATCAGGCAGGTCTTGCGCGCGGAGCGCTTTACCGCAACCTCCGGCTCATGGATGCTGGAGAATGTGCGCATTCTTGATCCCGGTATGCTGACGACCGGAAGAACCGACAGCTATAGCCTGCCATTGAAGCAGGACGTTGCAGCCTTTCAGGTTGTGGATCCGAGAGCTGATTTGCAGAAATTGCCGCTCTGGAAACTCTGGACGGCAATTCAACAGCTGCAGGCCACCGGTTCCAACGTGGAAGCGCTTAGAACCGCATTGCACATGAAGCTGGCCTATGCCTGTTCCGTTATCGTCATGGGGCTTGTCGGGCTGATGCTGGCAACGTGGAAGGATAATCTGTATATTTGCATCGGAACCGGCCTGCTGCTCACGTTTGTCTATTACGCCATGTTCACCTTGGGTGGCACGTTGGGAGAGAAGGGGATCGTTTCTCCTGTCCTTGCGGCATGGGGTGCTGATTTCCTGTTCGGCGGTCTGGCGCTCGGGCGAATTCTCTGGTTTACCCGTTCCCGTGGAAAGATACGCCGTATCGGTGCGGAATCCCGCAGGCGCTGGTTGCATGCGCGCCGCATGAATCCCATGGTTCGTCGCAAGGGCCACACTGAACGCGACTCCGACGGAACAGCCAAGTAAGGGGCGACAGATGTTTGAAGAGAGTCTTTTTCCTGACTGGCTTGAAGCCTGCCTTGTACAGGACGATGTGTTCGGCGATGCCTATGAGGCTGCTATGCCTGAGAGAAGGGCGTGGCTCAAAACCGCCATCGCCCGTCTGCATGTGCTATATGGTGCTTCCGGCATGACTTGGGGACGTTCGGAAAAGCAGTGGCGGCAAGGTTTCGTGTCTGTGGCGGAGTCGCGGCCGGTTGACTGGACCGTCTTTTTGCTGGCCGGTGATTACTCCTCAGGCCCCCGTTCTGTAGCTGCTCTCATGCCTGCTCTTTTTGCTGGAGTTCCCCATGTGCTTGTGGCTCGTGTGGCGGATGTGGAAGCGCCTTGGGCAGATCCGGTACTGGCCGGTTTTGAACTTGCGGGACAGGAAGCTGTCGTATCTCTTCCGCAAGACAGAATCACTTCCCTGCTTGCTGACATGAAGGGCAAGGGAAGCGGGCGTGTTGTTGTTCTCGGCGCAGTGCCTGCTGCCATCACCGAAACGGTTCTGGCCTTTGCCGCGGCCAATGCTGCCCAGATTGCATGCTGGGTGGAGCCGTCTCCGGCGACTCTGGTCGTTGCAGATGGCGGCGACTCGGAGGAGCTTGATGAAGGCCTGCTTTCATGGGCTCATCCAGATCTGGCCTGTATCCGTCTTGATGAAGAACGGCTTGCCCTTTTACGGGAGGGGGAAGCGGAACTTCCTTTTGCAAGCGATACTCAAGGGCCTGTCCTTGCCTTTGCCGGTTCTTCGGATTGCATCGATGTAGTGCCCGATTTCATTCCTCTGATGATTGGCCCCGGTCAGGAAGGTTGCTGGGTGTGGCCGGAGCTGGAGCCGGGATTCTTCATGCAGCGCCGATTGACGCTGGTGACCGAGATATAAATGCTTGTAGCTGGAATGTGCGCGAATTCAGTTCACAGGTTTGCGGGGCTGACCGCAACCAACCTTCCTTTCAGACGCTGGAGCGGGATTCATGAGTAAGCAGGCAGTATCTTCCAAGTATCTTGAGTTTCTCAGAAATATCGGGGTGATTGCCCATATCGATGCGGGCAAGACCACGCTGACGGAGCGTATTCTTTACTATACCGACCGTATCCATCGCATGGGGGAGGTGCATGAAGGCACCGCTACCATGGACTTTATGCCGGAAGAGCAGGAACGCGGCATAACCATTACTTCCGCCTGCACGTCCTGTCAGTGGGGCAAGCACACTATCAATATTATCGATACGCCCGGCCATGTGGACTTTACCATAGAGGTTGAGCGCAGTCTGCGCGTTCTGGACGGGGCCATCGGCGTGTTCTGTGCCGTGGGTGGCGTTGAGCCTCAATCCGAAACCGTTTGGCGGCAGTCCGAAAAGTTCAAGGTGCCCAAGCTTGCATTCGTGAACAAGATGGACAGGCTGGGTGCCGACTTTGAAGCAGTGCTTGAAGCTATGCGTTCACGCCTCAAGGCGAATCCCTTGCCGGTCGTTGTACCGTTGGGGCAGGGCGAGGAGTTCTATGCCCTTGTTGATCTTGTGACCATGGAACGGGTGGAGTTCGATGAGGAATCGCAGGGACGCGAGTATTCGCGCCATCCCCTTACTGAGGACGAGCTTGCCTTTGCACAGCCGTGGAGAGAACGGCTTGTGGAGAGTGTTGCGGATTTTGATGATGACATCATGGAACAGTACCTCGGCGGGGAAGAGCCTTCTGCGGATGATATCCGCAGGGTGCTGCGTTCTGCCACGCTGAAGCTGCAGGCGGTTCCCGTATTTGCCGGTTCTGCCCTGAAGAATACCGGCGTGCAGTTGGTTCTTGACGGGGTTATAGACTATCTTCCTGGCCCGCTGGATGTTGTGCCTCCCGTTGCTCTCATGGCTGGCACCAACCAGAAGCGTGAGCTTGAGATGTCTCCTGTTGCACCCTTGGGGGCTTTGGCCTTCAAGGTATTCATGGATGACGGCCGCAAGATGGTGCTCATGCGTATCTATTCCGGCGAACTCAAGGTTGGAGAGGTCTACCGCAACGTCACCCGTGGAGAATCCGAACGTGTTTCGCGTCTTTTCCGTTTGCATGCGAGCCATCATGAAAAGATAGAGCTTGCGAAGGCCGGAGACATCGTTGCCGCCGCAGGGCTCAAGGGGACGCGTACCGGCGACACCATCGCCACGCAGGAGGTTCCCTACCTTCTTGAGAATATTGCCGGATACAAACCTGTTATCTCCCTCGCCCTTGAACCCAAGAATTCCGAAGAGGGTGACAAGCTGGACGAGGTGCTTGACCGGTATCTTCAGGAAGATCCCACTCTCACCTTCGTGCAGGATGAAGAGACAGGCCAGCGGATCATTTCCGGTATGGGCGAACTGCATCTGGAGGTGGTCATAGACAGGCTGCGTCGCGAATACAAGGTATCCCCCAGAGTAGGCAATCCGCAGGTCGTGTATCAGGAAGCCATTTCCCAAACGGCAGAGGCCACCGGCCAGTTTGACAGGGAGCTCGGCGATCAGCACCATTTCGGCAAGGTGACCATTCGCGTTGCTCCCCGCGATCGTGACAAAGGGAATCGCGTGCGCTTTGAGATGGATACCGAAGGGTGGCCGACACAGTGGCTTGACGCCGTTGAGCAAGGCATTACTGATAGTTTACTCAGCGGTGTTCAGAAAGGATATCCGGTGCAGGATGTGGATGTGTCGATCGTCGGAATGGAGCGTCGGGATGGTGTATCAACACCCGCAGGTTACCATATGGCGGCGGTCATGTCCGTGAAGGAAGCTCTTGCGCTTGCGGGCCCAGTGCTGCTTGAGCCTATCATGCATGTGGAAGTGAATGTGCCGGATGCCTATGTCGGTGATGTCATCAGTCTGCTGGGGATGAAAGGTGCACGTGTGGGCAACATGTTTGACCATGCGGGGCTGAAGGTTGTACAGGCTCTTGCGCCAATGCGGAAGCTGTTCGGGTTCTCGACGGATCTGCGCTCCGCAACACAGGGACGGGCAGGGCTCATGCTCAAGTTTGCCCGTTTCGACATGCTTTCGTAATCGATCTTGATTTAGACCTCGTCGAACTTTCAGGGAGATTCTGACTCGTGCAGCAGTGGTGGGAAACATTAAAGCGGTCACTCAGATACAATTACCTTCGGGTCATGCGCCTGAAGGCCTCTACGCATGCCGTTGCCATGGGGTTGGCTGTGGGAGTTTTTGTGGGCTTTCTGCCCGTTATTCCGTTTCAGACCGTTATCGCCCTGGCTTTTGCCTTTGTGTTCAGAGCCAGTAAGATTCCTGCTGCGCTTGGAACGTGGATTTCCAACCCCGTCAATCTGATTCCCTTTTATACCATGCTCTACTATGTGGGGCGCTTCTTCATGCCTGTGGATACCCCCGAGCTGGACTTTCACCACCTTGAGCTTGAGTCCATGATTCAGCAGGGCTGGGGGCTTGTGGTGGTCATGTTCACAGGTGGAGTCATTCTTGGCGTGCCCGGTGCTTTTGTTACGTATGTCGTGTCCTTCAGGATTGTGAACAGTTACAGGCAGAAGCGCATGATCAGGCTGATCAAGAAATATCAGAAGAAAAAGGCCGAACGCGAGTTGGCAGCAGCTGCTGCAGGGCAGGGTGGGCTGGACAGTCAGCTGACCAATTCTGCTGGCGGAGCTGCTGATTCGGTCGCTGCCATGCGTGATTCCGGTAAGGCCAGCGGCATTTCTTCAGATTCTTCCCACTAGCTCCCCCTCCGGTGCAGGGTGCGGTTGGCATTCGGGGCTGTTGTTTTCTGCAGTTGTCTGCTTCTATTTTTTACCTCCGACAGGATGTTCCTGCATGACCCTTGATATTCACTCCGGCCCTCGTGCCAAAAAGAGTCTCGGCCAGAATTTTCTTCAAGACAAGAATATTGCCAACCGTATTGTCGATGAACTCGGCATCACGTCCGATGACAGGGTGATTGAAATAGGCCCTGGTCCCGGCGCCTTGACGCACCTCATCCATGCGCGCGCACCACAGTGGTTCACCATTCTGGAAAAGGACTACCACTGGGCGACGGAGCACCGGAAGCATCCTCCGAGCGGAGAACCTGAGTTGAACGTGGTGCTGACCGATGCCCTGCTTTTTCCGTGGGAGAACCTCGCCGAGGGGCCTTCATGGAAGGTCATCGGCAATTTGCCCTACAATGTGGCATCGCCGCTTATGTGGGACATCCTCAGCAGGGCTCCCGGACTGGTCAGGGCGGTCTTCATGATCCAGAAGGAAGTGGGGGACAGAATCACCGCCGCGCCGGACTCCAAACAGTACGGCGGTCTCTCCGTCTGGCTGCAGAGTTTCTGCAAGCTTAAAAGGGCCTTTATCGTGCCACCCACGGTCTTCAAGCCGCGCCCCAAAGTGGATTCTGCAGTGCTGCGTTTTGAGCCGTTCCCCAAGCATGAGCTGGATTTTGATCCGACTGCCTTGTCGTGGATTATCAAGGTGTGTTTTCAGCAGCGAAGAAAGCAAATGCAAACTATTTTGCGTGGTTATTTTGGTGAAAAATTGGACGAAGCCTTTGCGGCGGCAGGAGTGCTCCCCACGGCCCGGCCTGAGAACCTTTCACCAAGACAGTTCCAGATACTCGCAACTACCGTAAAAAATTGGATTCCTGCTTGACTTGAAGGGTAAAATGGTGTTTGCCTACTTGGGTAGGCAATATTTACCGTTGCGCCAGATTTACGCATCTGATAAGGGTTTTCTGGGTTTGAGAAAAAAATCTCAAAGTCACCTCGGTGCGTGAATGAGCCCTAGGTGATATATTTTTTGCCAAGCGTGTTATTTGGTAAACCCCAGAGAGGAGGATGTGGCAGATGACTAAAGCGGATCTTATTGAAAAGATTGCTGAGAAGGCGAACCTGACCAAGGCCAATGCTGAGCGTTCCCTTAACGCTTTCATTGACGCTGTGGAAGATGTCCTGGTCAAGGAAGGCAAGCTCACTCTGACCGGTTTCGGCACTTTTGTTGTCGAAGAGCGCAAGGAGCGCAAGGGTCGCAATCCCCGTACCGGTGCTGAAATTTCCATTCCCGCCGCCAAGGTGGTAAAGTTCCGCCCCGGCAAGCTTCTTAAGGAAGCTATTAAGTAGTAGCTTCGGAGGCCCAAATGCTGCACGGTGAAACAATTCAAAGCCCCCTGCCCATGGATGTTCCGTGGTGGATGGCTGACCATTTCGTATTTTTTGGTGTTCTGTACGCTGTTCTCTTTGTTCTCTGTTCCGGTCTCGGTTATGTCATCCTGAAGTCCGTTATGCAGGCACGTCAGGACGAACACGGGCACGGACACGGTAGCCACTAGAATCGTTACTGTCTGGTATGAAGGCCTGTTCTTCGGAACAGGCCTTTTTTGTTGCCCGATCAACAAAATGCTTGCCAAGAAAAAGGTGAGGGGGTATCAAGTCTTCTTGCCTTGGCGACTTTTGTCGTTCAGGGGACAATTGCATGAAGGTGGTGATTTTTAATGCCCGGTGTATTCCTTGAAGAAGGTGACTACAACTTCGACATCGCGCTTCGTCGTTTCAAGAAGCAGGTTGAGAAGGCTGGTGTTCTCTCCGAAATGAAGAAGCGTCAGCACTTCGAAAAGCCCAGCGTGATGCGCAAGAAGAAAAAAGCCGCCGCACGCAAGCGTCTTGTTAAGAAGATGAGAAAGATGAACGCGAGCTAGCCTCGCGTAACCCGCGTAAGCGGGAGCATTCATGTAGCATATCATGGTGCACTATAGCGGGGATTCGGTTAGTTTCGAGTCCCCGCCTTATTCTTTACACCCCCCACCATCACAGGTCACCGCCATGAGCCTCGCAAAGCAGATTGAAGTGGATTACATTGCCGCGTACAAAGCTAAGGATCAGGTAAAGCTCGGTGTGCTGCGCCATTTGAAGACAGCAACCAAGAATCTTCAGGTTGAAGTTCTTCGCGAGCTTACGGATGAAGACGTCTTCGGCGTCATCATGAAACAGGCCAAGCAGCGTCAGGATTCCATTGAGCAGTACAATACTGCCAACCGTCCCGACCTTGCCGCAATCGAAGCTGCCGAGCTTGACGTGCTCAAGACCTATCTTCCCCAGCCCCTGAGCGACGAGGAACTGGCTGCGCTGGTCGACGAGACCATCGCTGAAACCGGTGCCGCGGACATGAAGGACATGGGCAAGGTGATGAATCCCATCATGGCCAACTACAAGGGACGTGTTGACGGCAAGAAGCTGAGCGCGCTGGTTCGCGAAAAGCTTTCCTAGTATTTGGCTGCATGGAACAGCGTACTCTTCAGAATCTCGAGTTCGACAAGGTGCTTGCGCATCTTGCCGGACTCGCCGTGTCCGATGCCGGAGCCGAAGCCTGTCGTAAGGTAGCGCCTTTGTCTCCGGATTCCGCACGTGCAGAGATCGACTTCTTTAGTCAGGGCCGGGTGTGGTCTCAGTATACTTCCTTCCGTCTGCGCCAGTTTCCGCCGCTTTCAGGCATGCTCGACTATGTCGATACTCCCGCGAACGTTCTTGATCTGGACGATCTGTGGGCGCTTCGGCAGGTGCTAGCGCAGGCCAAGGAGCTGGTGGATTCCATTGCTGCCGCTCCCGGCGGTTCCTTGCAGTGGCCCCTGTTGCAGGAGGCAGTGGACCGCTATCCGTGGCCCGGGCAGTCTTGGTCGGGGCTTGCGCGTTGCATAGGCGACAACGGCCAGATTCGTGATGAAAGTTCGCCCGAGTTGCTGCTCGTCCGGCAGGAGGTGCGCCGCATCCACCAGACCTGCACCCGCAAGGTCAAGGAAGTGGTGCAGACCTATAACCTGCTCCAGTACATGCAGGACGAGTATCTTACCCTTGCCAACGACCGTTACGTGTTGCCGCTCAAGAGCAACTTCAAAGGCCGTGTTCAGGGTATCATTCACGATTATTCGCAGACCGGGGAAACCTGTTACTTCGAACCGCTGTTCCTTGTGGAACTGAACAATGAACTGCAGGAGCTGAAGCAGCAGGAGCGTGAAGAAGAGCGCAAAGTGCTTGTCTACCTGACAGGCCTTGTGCGTTCTCAGCTCGCTTCCGTGCGCGGTGTGCACGACCTTCTGGTGAAGGTGGATGTGCTGCAGGCCAAGTGTGCCATGGCTGCGGCTTTTGACGGCACCGCCATTGAGCTTTCCGCAGAAACGCCCCTGAACTTGCGCGATGCGCGCCACCCTCTGCTGGCTCTGACCGATAAAGGCTCGTTGCCCGTTAACCTGCAGTTGAAGCCGGGGCAGAAGGCGTTGGTTATCAGCGGTGGCAACGCGGGCGGCAAGACCGTGTGTCTCAAGACCGTCGGGCTGATTACGCTCATGGCCATGAGTGGTCTGCCTGTTCCGGTGGCTGCCGGTAGCACCTTGCCTCTGTGGACCAGGGTCTTTGCCTTCATCGGCGATGAGCAAAGCCTTGAAGGGCATGTGTCCACCTTTACCGCCCAGATCAAGCACCTCAGTGCGCTGTGGGAGAAGGCAGATTCTGAAACGCTTGTCATTCTCGACGAATTTGGTGCAGGTACTGACCCCGCACAGGGGGCTGCTCTTGCTCAGGCGGTGATTGACGAGCTGCTGGACAAGGATGCTTCCATTGCTGCCGCCACGCACTTCCCCGCTCTGAAGGCCTATGCCCTCAGCCGTGAGAAGGTGCGTGCCGCTTCGGTTCTTTTCGATCCCAGCACCAAGAAGCCTTTGTACCGTCTTGCCTACGATCAGGTAGGCGCTTCGCAGGCGCTTGATGTGGCGCGTGAGCATGGCATGCCTGAATCGGTGCTCAGGCGTGCTGAAAGCTATCTGCTCATGGATGGCGAAGATACTTCCGCTCTGATTGATCGTCTGAACTCCCTCGCTGTTTCGCGTGAGAAGGAGATAGAGAATCTGTACAAGGAGCGAGACAAGTTTCGGGTGAAACGTGACAAGCTTGAAGAACGTTTTACACGTGACCGTGAAAAGCTCTTTACCGAAGTGCAGACACAGGCGCAGGACGTGCTGAAGGATTGGAAGGCGGGCAAGGTCAGCCACAAGTCGGCTTTGAAAGAGCTTTCCAAGACCCGTGAGAAACTGGTGAAGCCGGTTGCCGAACCTGCTGTTGCAGTCAAGCCTTTCAATGTTGCAGATGTGCAGCCCGGACAGCGCCTTTCGTATCTGCCTTGGAACAAGGTCGGCGTGGTTGAAGAGGTGGACGGGCGTCGCAATCGGGTAAAGATTGATCTTTCCGGTGTTTCCATGTGGGCGGAAGGTAAAGACCTTGCGCTTGTTGACGAAAAGGGTTCTGCAGGCCCCAAGGCATCGGTTGTGTCCGGCGCCACGGTCAAAGCTGAAAGAAATATTGCGTTGAGACTTGACTTACGTGGAATGCGTACTGATGTAGCATTAAGTGAACTCTCACGTTTTCTTGATAAAGCCTTGCTTGGCAGTGTATCACAGGTCGAGATTGTTCATGGACGCGGAACCGGCATTCTCCGTAAGGAAGTGCACCGGTTGCTGCGCGAATTTCCAGCTGTTTCCGAGTTCCGGCTTGCACCGGAGGATATGGGCGGCGACGGAATGACCATAGTGGATTTCAGATAGCACGGGCTGCTGCACGCCGCCGGTTGGAATATGAGACCGGCGTGTGCTTTTGCGCACCCTTTTGAGTATTCACATGAGCGGTCGGGACTATTCAGCAGTTCGGGAAATCAAGGCCCGTTTGAACCTCGCAGACTTGGCGCGGCGCTATATGGAGTTGCGGCATGTAAGCGGGCGCTGGAAAGGTCTGTGTCCGTTCCATCAGGAGAAGACCCCCTCGTTCACTATCAATGAACATGACGGGTTCTTTTATTGTTTCGGGTGCCATGCATCCGGCGACCTGATCGATTTTTACTGTCGGATCAATGGCCTCGAGTTTCGCGAAGCCATAGCCCAGCTGGCCGAAGAGGCCGGTGTGGAGCTTCAGGAATACAAGCCTGATCCGCGCGTGCAGCAGGATCGTGATGTCAGACGTCAGTGCCTGCGCATGTATGATATTGCACGGAATCATTTCACGGCTTGTCTGCAGTCTCCCAAGGGCACGCAGTGTCGTGAGTATATTGCAGGCCGCTCCATGGCGCCGCAGATTGTGGAAGCCTTTGAGCTTGGCTGGGCACCGGATGAATGGCATTCGCTGGGCGATGCTCTGCAAGCGGAAGGGGTTACCCCGGAGCAGGGCGTGGAATCCGGTCTGCTTTCCCGCAATGACCGTGGCAATATATATGATCGTTTCCGTGGCAGACTGATCTTTCCGATCAAGGATCTGGCAGGGCGGGTTATCGCGTTCGGCGGCCGCATCATCGTGAAGGATGAGGCCAAGGAACAGGCAAAGTACATCAACAGCAGCGATACGCCCATCTACAAGAAAGGTGAGCACCTTTACGGACTGTTTCAGGCGCGCAGAGCCATTACTGCCCAGAAGCGCGCGTTGCTCACCGAAGGGTACATGGACGTTCTCACCCTGCATCAGTTCGGTTACGAGAATGCCTGCGGGGTGCTTGGCACGGCCCTGACGCCTGAACAGGTGAAGCGGCTTGGCGGTTTCTGTTCCAGCATCGATCTTATTTTCGACGGGGACGAGGCCGGCAGAAAAGCGGCCCTCAAAAGCTGTGAGATGATCCTGAGCCGGGGCATGCAATGCCGCGTGGTGCTCATGCCCGATGGCGAGGATGTGGACAGCCTGTTGCAGGGGCAGGGCACGGAAGCCTTTGAGCAGCAACTGCAGGCGGCGCCGGACGGTGTGGATTACTGCATGAGCACGGTTTCGCAGTGGGCTCCCCGCGAAGTGCTGGAATGGGTGACGAAATTTCTGGATTCTCTGGTGCAGCCTGAGCTGCGCTCGTTTTATATTTCCCGGCTTGCCAGTGGCTTGGGGCTTGATGAGGCGGATTTGCGCAGCACCATGGCTCCGAAGCGACCGGCCGCTACCCGATATGGCATAGAAAACGGTCCGGGCTGGCACCCAGAAGCGGGTGGCCGCACCGCAGGTGGACCGGCATATGCACAGCGGCAGGGCGGAAAGCCGAATCGTCAGTATCAGAATAGACAGGGTGATCGACAGGGATGGTCGGGGGCGCAGGCCCAGGCTCCTGCCGGACGCTCCGGTGGTCCTGCCGGGAACAGGGGAGGCGCACGTCGCCAGCCGTCTGTTCCGCAACCACCTGCGGTAAAGCCTTCGTTGGCGGTGCCGCTGGAAGAAACTGTTCTCTTGTTTTTAGTGCGTTATCCGCACCTGCAATCCGTACTTGAGGAGCACGGCGGGCGTGAATTGCTGCAGTCGCCGTGGGCAGAACGGTTGTGGGAGGCGGTCCTGGAATACGGTACAGGCGATGTCGCCATGTACCTTAGTGGAAAAGAAAAGGAATTTTGGATACGGAACAGGGTTGAAAGCTCGGTTCCGGCTGAAAAGGAACAGGAAGAGCTTCGTGATGTCTGCGAGTTTCTGGAACGAAACCGCCGCCAGCAGCAAGGGCAATCCCTCGTAGCCGCCATGCGGCATATGAAACAGGGTGGCGAACCGGACGCGGATATGGAATTTCTTCGTGTGTTAAAAGAATCCTTGGGGAGGTCCAATGGGGAATATTAAGGACATCCAGCAGATCAAAACCCTCATCGCCAAGGGTAAGGTCAGCGGCTTTTTGACTTTTGACGAGGTCAACAAGGCGCTGCCTGCCGAAGTCAACACGCCTGAGCAGATCGAAGAGATCATCGGCATCTTTGACCAGCTCGACATTGCCATTGTCGACACGGAAAAAGAAGGCAAGGCCATTGCCGTTACGCCCAGCGAGTCTGACGAGGATGCCGGTGAGGTCGATATTGAACTGACTGACGATGAAGATTCTGCCGATTACGCCACCCGCAGCACGGACCCCGTGCGCATGTATCTGCGGGAAATGGGAGCTGTGCCCCTGCTGGACCGTGACGGTGAAGTTGTCATCGCCAAGAAGATAGAAATGGGCGAGCAGGACGTACTGTACGCCCTTGTTGAAGTGCCCGTTGCTGTTGAAGAGCTTATCCATGTGGGTGACGACCTCAAGGAAAACCGCATCAAGTTGAAGGATGTGGTTAAAACCATTGAGGAAGATGATCCCAGCGAAGACGAGCTCAACCAGCGCGAACGCGTTATCAAGCTGCTTGATGAGATCAAGTCCGTCTACAAGAAGCGCAAGAAGATTTACCTGAAGCTGGACGAGTGCGCCACGCTGGACAAGCGTGTTGCCGGCCTGCAGAAGGAAATCATCAGCTACAAGGAAGAGATCGTCCTTCGTCTGCGCGACATCAAGCTGGAAAAGACGCTCATCGACCGCATTATCGAGACTGTGGAAGACTATGTGCGACAGATGCATAACTGTCAGCGCGATCTTTCCGCGTATATCCTTTCCACCGGCAAGACGCAGGCTGATATTCAGACCCTGTTCTCCAAGCTGGAGGAACGTGAAATCAATCCTGTTGTTGCTGCGGACGAGCTTGGCCTGACCGTGGAGGAGCTGTTCTCCTTCAAGGAAATGATCATGGGCAAGATCGAAATCCTCAAGCGCCTGCAGGAAAAGTGCTGTCACAACGTGACCGATCTTGAGGAAGTGCTCTGGCGCATCAAGCGCGGCAACAGCGCCGCCATGCGTGCCAAGCAGGAACTTATCCGTTCCAACCTGCGCCTCGTGGTGAGCATCGCCAAGAAGTACACCAACCGTGGCCTGCAGTTCCTCGACCTGATCCAGGAAGGCAACATCGGTCTCATGAAGGCGGTGGACAAGTTCGAATACCAGCGTGGCTACAAGTTCTCCACGTACGCCACATGGTGGATTCGTCAGGCCATCACCCGCGCTATTGCGGATCAGGCGCGCACCATCCGTATTCCGGTGCACATGATCGAAACGATCAACAAGCTTATCCGCACTTCCCGCTACCTTGTTCAGGAACTGGGACGTGACCCCACTCCTGAAGAAATTGCGGAGCGTATGGACTATCCCATCGACAAGGTGAAGAAGGTCCTCAAGATTGCCAAGGAGCCGATTTCTCTTGAAACTCCCATTGGCGACGAAGAAGATTCCAGCCTTGGCGATTTCATTGAAGACAAGAAGGCTGTTGCGCCTGCCGAAGAAGTGGTTAACACCAAGCTCGGCGAGCAGATTGCCAGCGTGCTGGCAGATCTGACTCCCCGTGAGGAGCAGGTACTGCGCAAGCGTTTCGGCATCGGCGAAAAGTCCGACCACACGCTGGAAGAAGTGGGCAAGCTCTTCAACGTTACTCGTGAACGTATCCGTCAGATCGAAGCCAAGGCGCTTCGAAAGCTTCGCCATCCTGTGCGTAGCCAGACGCTGCGTTCGTACTACGAAAGCTAGCAGACAAAAGGGCGGCCTCTGGGCCGCCCTTTTTTTTCAGGTATGAAGATGAAAAGCATTTCTGTCTTACGGTTACGGGTTGCTTACGCGTCCACGGCGGTGGTACGCCTCCTCACTCTGTTTTTTGTATGCGCATTTGTTGCAGTCTCTGCTACAGATGCATCTGCGGGTGATGCCGGCAAAGAGCAGCAGATAAGGGCGGTGGTCCGTTTTGTGCCGGATGGCGATACCCTTGTCCTTGCTCATGGCGAGGTGGTCCGGCTGCTCGGGATAGATGCACCGGAAATGGGGAAAAATGGCGCGTCTGATCAGTTTTATGCCGCCAAGGCACGTGCGCTTCTTGCTTCCATGGTTCTGGGAAACATCGTGATCGTCAGACCTTCCTCTCCGTCCAAAGATCGTTACGGTCGCACTTTGGCTGAAGTCATGCTGCCGGGCGGGGAGAATGTGAACGAAATACTGGTCTCTGAGGGGGCTGCCATGGTTTATTATCATGACGATCTGCCCGAAGGGTATTTCAACTCCCTGCTTGCTTTGCAACGCAGAGCCTTGAAGATTCGTATCGGCATGTGGCAAGTTCTGAAAAGCATGAACACTGGTGGTGCGCTTTATGTAGCCAATCGTCGAAGTATGCGCCTGTTTACCCCGTCCTGTGATGGAGCGGGAAGAATAGCACGAAAGAACAGGGTTGAGTTTTCAAGCATTGATGAGGCGTTTGCGTTTGGGTATAGCCCCGCACGCCACTGCGGCATTTGGCCCGACCAATAGAATGCGATGACATCTGATTGTTTTTGAGGCATATTCAGGAATAGTCATAATCATAGTGTGTTTGCTCCCGGTTATGGGGGCTGGATCCATCTAGCTCATACAGGTTGAATGGTAATGCCTTTACTTGATCCTCAGTGCAACCGTGCAACTTCCTGTGACTTTACGCAGGATGGCAAATTCTGCGAGATGCTGGATAAAGCCGGAGTGCCGCGTGACGCAAAGTGGCGTACTCTGATTCTCTATATGCGCGGGTTGGCTGATTATTCCTATCTTTCCGAAATGCAGAAGAGTCAGGTTCAGGCCTTGCTGGTCGATGTGCTCAAGCAGCAGGACTTCAGCGAGGAGCGCTTCAGTGAAGTGCTCATGCGTGACCGGGAGATTCTTGTTGCTCCCTATGAGCAGCGTCTCAATGCTGCCCTGCAGGAAACGGTGCAGCTCGCCGAGGAATTCAAGCGGTTGATGCAGCGTCGCAAGGGTGATGTAAAGCATCTGGAGGCCCGTAGCGTGGAGGCCGTGACGAGCGGTCAGGATTCGGCAGAGATCGTTTCCTTGCTTCAAGCCACGTTCCGTGAGGTGATCAACCTGATGGAGCAGGATATGGAGACGCTGGATCAACTGAGCAAGACCGACGCGCTGACCGGACTCAATAACCGCCGTGCCTTTGACGAGGTGCTTGAGAGGGGCATTGCGGACTGGAAGGACAATAATGCTCCCCTTGCACTGATGATGCTCGATATCGACTTTTTTAAGGACTTCAATGACGAGTTTGGCCATCGCATAGGCGATCAGGCTCTCACTACGGTGGCATGTCTTATTCGTCAGTCCATTGCAGTTTTCGGCAGTGAAGGGCTTGAGGTGCATCCCTGCCGTTATGGCGGCGAGGAGTTTGCTGTCATTCTTCGTGGTTCCTCTGCGCTTATTGCCGAAGAGCTTGCCAGTGATATCCGCAAGCGCATGGAACGTTATAATTTTGTTATTCGCGACAGTAATGGGGATATTCTTCGAAAGGGGATCAATATCACCATTTCCAGCGGTATCGCCGAGGCAGACCCTTCATGGAAGGGGGCCTATCAGGAGAATTTGATCGATGCTGCGGATAAAGCGATGTATTATGCCAAGGGTGCCGGGCGTAACCGTGTTGCCAAATGCGTTCCCGGCGTCAAGTCAAATACCTTTGTGATTGTTTCCGGCCAATAGCCTGACGTTTGGCTTCTATCAGTCTTAAAACCTCCCGTTCAGGGAGGTTTTTTTATGGGTATGCTCTCTGCTGTTGACAGGGCGGGGGATTGGGAGATAGATTCCGGCTGCTTATTCTCAGGGCAGGGTGAAACTCCCTACCGGCGGTATTCCGAGTTGCTTCGGAGAGCCCGCGAGCGCTCCGCTCCGGCGATGGTCAATGGATGCGGAGGTCAGCAGATCTGGTGAAATGCCAGAGCCGACGGTCATAGTCCGGATGGAAGAGTATAAGACAGTCAGCATCCCGCCGAGGGCATTCGTGTCCCCTGCGCCGGAGTCTCTTTCCGGCTTCTGTCTTTTTCCGCGCCCTGATTCTGGTTTGTATACTACAGGAGTAGTTACCATGAATCAGTCATTGTTGTCCTCTTTCGGTACCCCGTTTGAGCGTGTTGAGCGTGCGCTGGAAGCGTTGCGCAACGGGCAGGGCGTACTTGTCTCTGACGATGAGGACAGAGAGAACGAGGGAGATCTCATCTTTTCCGCAGAGCATCTGACGCAGGAGCAGATGGCCATGCTTATCCGTGAGTGCAGTGGCATCGTCTGCCTGTGCCTGACGGATGAGAAAGTGCGCCAGCTCAAGCTGCCCATGATGGTGGAAAAGAACGACAGCAAACACCAGACGGCCTTTACGGTCAGCATTGAGGCTGCCGAAGGCGTAACCACCGGTGTTTCCGCAGCGGACCGCGTGCGTACGATCAAGGCCGCGGCATCCGCCACGGCCAAACCAGCCGACTTGCATCGTCCCGGGCACGTGTTTCCGCTTCGCGCCCGTGATGGCGGCGTGCTTGTCCGCCGTGGCCACACGGAGGCAACCGTTGACCTGATGCGCCTTGCAGGGCTCGAACCTTGCGGCGTACTGTGTGAAGTGACCAACCCGGACGGTTCCATGGCCCGTCTGCCGGACATTGTCGAACTGGGCAAGAAGTATAAAATGCCTGTTTTGACGGTTGAAGATGTGGTTCAGTACCGCATGGAGATGGAACGCAAGGCTTCTTAATCCGCGTTACGCATACCGTATACCCCTCTCTGCCCCGCGCTGAACGACTAGCGGCGTGTATGGCGATATCCTTCCGACGTTTTTACCAAAAGCCAATAAGAAAGGCCGGAACTCAAGTTCCGGCCTTTTATTCTTTGGAGGGCTAGGCTTCCTGCTCGTTTTTCCGTTTCTCGTACTCGTCTTTGTAGAGTTTGTACGTGATGGAATCCACAAGAGCCTGCCAGCTTGCCTCGATAATGTTGTACGAGACGCCGACTGTCACCCAGCGGGACTGATGGTCGCCGGACTCAATGAGTACGCGCACGACGGATGCTGTGCCGCCCCCGTCAGGGTTGGTCGCAGTCATGACGCGTACCTTGAAGTCGAGCAGACGCATTTCATTGAGGCGGGGATAGAAGCCGATCAGCGCCTTACGCAGTGCGTTGTCCAGCGCGTTGACCGGGCCCCGGCCCGTTGCGGCAGTATGCTCGGTTATGCCTTCAACTTCGACCATGACAGAAGCTTCAGAGAAGGGCTCCCTGCCCTGTGAATCCTTCTGTTCCAGTACGCGGAACTGGACAAGGTTGAAGAATTCACGGACCCCGCGGCGGGCCAGTTTCTTGAGCAGTAGCAGTTCAACCGAGGCTTCCGCGGCAGCATAGTCATAGCCCATGCTGGAGCGGGTTTTCAGCTCGTTGAGCAGGCCCTTCACCACAGGTTCGTCTTTATCCAGATGGAAGCCGAACCGGCGGGCCATGCTTACGATGTTGGCGCGACCGGCCAGTTCCGTGAGCAGCACGCGCTGGCGGTTGCCCACTTCCTTGGGGTCTACGTGTTCGTACAGCATTGCCAGGCGGTTGACGGCGCTGGCATGGATACCGCCCTTGTGCGCAAAAGCCGAACGTCCCACAAAGGGCTGGCGGCTGAAGGGCTGCAGGTTGGCGACATCGGAGACGTATGCGGAGGCTGCCGTAATAAGCTGCAACTTCTCGCGCGGTATGGTGGTGTAAGCACCGTTACACTTCAGTTCAAGAACGGGAATGATGGAGCAGAGGTTGGCGTTGCCGCAGCGCTCGCCCACACCGTTCATGGTTCCCTGAATATGTACAGCACCTGCCTGTACGGCCGCTATGGAGTTGGCAACTGCCATTTCGCAGTCGTTGTGCGTATGGATGCCTATGTTGGCTTCCGGCAGTGCCTTGCGCACTTCGGCTATGATGGTTGAAACCTCGGAGGGGAGGGTTCCGCCGTTGGTGTCGCAGAGCACAAGCACTTCCGCACCGGCTTCAAATGCCTTGCCTATGGCGGCAAGAGCGTATTCCGGATTGGATTTGTATCCGTCGAAGAAGTGTTCTGCATCAAAGAACACCGGCTTGCCCTGAGAGCGCAGGTATGCCACGGAATCGTGAATAATTTCAAGGTTCCGCTCTTCGGGAACACGAAGGGCTTCTGTGGCATGGATGTTCCATGTCTTGCCGAAAATGGTGCATACGCTGGCACCGGAATCCAACAGGCTGCGCAGATTCGGATCGTTCTCCGGCAGGAAGTTGGGATGGTGAGTGCTACCGAACGCGGCAATGCGCGCATTTTTCAATTGATAGTTCTGTATCTCATTGAAAAATGCACGGTCCACAGGGTTGGAACCCGGCCAGCCACCTTCGATGAAGTCCACGCCCAGTTCATCAAGCTTGAGCGCGATCTTGATCTTGTCCTCGTTATTGAGGTTGATGTCTTCAGATTGGGTACCGTCCCGAAGCGTCGTGTCGTATATCTGTATCTTTTTCATGATCAGCCAAGCATGGAGTCTTTATCCAGCCCGAAGGCGTCGTGCAGGGTGCGAACCGCCAGTTCAGTGTACTTTTCTTCAATCAGACAAGTAATCTTGATTTCAGAAGTGCTGATCATGAGAATGTTGATGTTCATGGCACGAAGAGCTTCAAAAGCCTTGGCTGCAACACCGGAATGGTTGCGCATGCCTACGCCGATGGCGGAAACCTTGCAAACGTGCAGGTCGTGCAGCACTTCGGCGGCACCGGTTTCCTGCTTGATTTCTTCCATCAGGGCCAGAGTCTTCTTCAGATCACCGCGGGGTACGGTGAAGGTCATATCGGTCTTGCCGTTACGGCTCGGGTTCTGGACGATCATGTCGACAACCACACCCTTGTCGGCAAGGGGGCCGAAAAGGCTGTAGGCCACACCGGGAACGTCCGGTACGTCGCGCAGCGTTACACGTGCCTGATCCTTGTCATAGGCAATGCCAGAAACGAGAACTGCTTCCATGGTAGAATCCTCTTGCGTTACTAATGTTCCCGGAGTGTCGGTAAAGGTGGAGCGTACGTGCACGGGCACTTTGTACTTCTTGGCGAACTCCACGGACCTGATTTGCAGAACTTTTGCACCCATGCTGGCCATTTCCAGCATTTCGTCATACGACACTCTGTCCATTTTACGGGCGGTGCTGCACATGTTGGGGTCGGTGGTGTAAACACCGTCCACGTCAGTGTAGATTTCGCATTCGCAGCCAAGGGCTGCGGCCAGTGCCACGGCAGAAGTGTCGGAACCGCCGCGACCGAGGGTCGTGATGCGATTGTCTTCAGTAATGCCCTGGAAACCGGCAACTGCCAGCACGTCATAGTCATCGAGCAGCGCAGTGAGTTTTTCGCTGTCTATGCCAAGGATTCTGGCCTTGCCGTAAGCCTGATCGGTCTTCATGGGAACTTGGAATCCCAGAATCGAGCGGGCCTTGATGCCAGCATCCTTCATAATCATGGAGAACAGGGCGACAGAAACCTGTTCGCCGGTGGAAACAAGGGAATCTACTTCCGCAGGATCAGGATCGCGAGAATATTCATCAGCGAGGGCAAGCAGCTTGTTGGTGTCTCCCGAACGGGCGGAAAGGACAACAACTACCTTGTACCCCTTGGCTCTCGCGGCAAGAGTTTTCTCGCGAACCTGCTTCATGCACTCAAGGTTGGCAACGGAAGTTCCCCCGAATTTCTGAACCAGAATACGCATACCGATTCCTTTGTCTGTTGAAGGGGTTATACCACAGGACGGCCCTCTGGCCGTCTTCGACCCATCACCCAACCCTACTGGCGTATATGTTCCACCAGAAGACGCAATTCGTCGTAGAAACGTTTTGCGGAAGCACCGCAGTATGAAATCTCGACGTGACGGCCTTCATCGCATGGAACCCAGCGAAAAAGCAACCACTCATCGGGCCATTCGGCTTGCGGAATGAATTCCGCCCACTCGACGAGCAGCAGGGATCGACCTTCATCAAGGAATTCATGGTAGCTGCTGTCCACGGGAGATCCTTCCAGCCGGTACAGGTCGTAATGAATCACTTCCGGCCGGGTGGGATAGATGTTGTAGACGTTGAAGCTGGGGCTGCTGACCTCGGCGTTTTCTCCGCCGGGCAGGGATTCGACAAGGGCTCTTACCAGCGTTGTCTTGCCGCTGCCGAGCGGCCCCTGAAAGAGAATGGGACAGACCGCGCCAGCCTTTTGCAAGGCCGAGGCGGCGGCCCGCCCCAGAAGTTCGGTAGTTTCGGAATCGTGTAACTTCAGATGCACGGTAGCCTGTTATCCGGGTATGAGGGTTTTCAGAATGTCTTCCTTGCCGACTATGCCGACCACCTGTCCGTTTTCGACGACAGGCAGCGAATGATACTGGTTATCCACCATGAGAGAGGCAATTTCGTCAATGGGGGTTGTGGGCCGTACGGTTGTGGGGGCAGAGGTCATGGCTTCCGACACCTTGCTGGCGGCAATCTTGCGCATTTCCGCATCCAGATCGGACATGGAGCGCATGGGGATGATGCCGTCCAGTACCGTGAACAGGGTGGGGACATTCAGTTTCTTTTGCTGGCTGATAAGGTCGCTCTGGCAGATGATGCCTACAAGGGTGCCGTCTTTGGATACAACCGGCAGGCCGTTGAACTTGTTGTCCACCATCAGGCGTGCTGCAGTGGGGATGTCGGTTTCCGGCGTGACCGTAATAACGTTGGTAGACATTATATCGCGGGCGGTAAGCATGATGCGGTCTCCTTTTTTGCAGCAATGAGCGCGGCGGCAATATCCTGTGCCGTATTGCCGCGACAGGGAAATTCCTTTTGCAGAAGCGATCCGGCCAAACCGTGCAGGTATACTCCCAGGCAAGCCGCGTCTCGCGCGCAAAGACCTTGCGCAAGCAGACTGGCCGTCAATCCCGCCAGTACGTCGCCTGAGCCCGCCACCGCAAGCTGGGGCACGGCAAAAGGCGAGATGACAAGCGGCGCATTCCGGCTGGCGATGATGGTGCCTGCACCCTTCAATATGGTAACGCAAGGGTATTCTAACGCAAAACGATGGGCTGTGGCTAGTCTGTCCGCCTGAACATCCGAAGTAGTTATGCCTGCAAGCAGGGCGGCCTCGCCCGGGTGCGGGGTGAGAATGTCGCTTTCCCGGAGCAGCGATCGTAGAGAGGTGCTCTGCGCCAGAAGGAACAGGGCGTCGGCGTCCAGTACAAGGGGAGGGCGTTCTATGTTGCCAAGTATGGCTTCAAGGGCCGAGAGCGCTCCGGCGGAACGCCCCATGCCCGGGCCGATGACGCATGCAGATGCACGCTGCGTCGCCTGATAGAGGGCTGCTCCCGCCATACCTTCCCATAAGTCGCCGGAGGCAACTGCCAAGGTAAGCACGTCCGGTTGGCCGCAAGAAATTTGGGGCAGCAGGGGCTCGGGGGCTGCTATGGTGACGTATCCGGCGCCGCCCCGCAGGGCTCCCTGAGCTGCAAGCATGGGCGCGCCTGTCATGCCTCTGGAGCCACCTATAATGAATACGTGGCCTGATGAACCCTTGTGCATGTCTGGCTGCTGCCGCGGCAGAAGCTTTGCAACTGAGGCGTCCAGCAGTTCGAAGGATGGAGTATGCTTTTCCCTTACCGCTCTGGGGATGCCTATTGGTCGGATGTGAAGTGTGCCGGTGTAGTGGTTGGCACCGGGCATGAAAAGACCGGTCTTGGCAGCTTCGAAAGTGACTGTCGCATGTGCTTCAACCGCTTCCGGACAGGGGGTGCCCGTCATTCCGTCAAGGCCTGAGGGAATGTCGAGGGCAAAAATGAAGCTTCGGCCCCTTTGTTCATTGATCCAGCGGACGAGCGGGAGAATGTCCTGCCTGAGCGTGCCCTTGAATCCGGTGCCGAGCAGGCCATCCACGATGCAGTCGGGATTGCACCATGAAGCGGACAGTGATTCCATTGTTCGCTGGCGCAGGAGTTGGAATTGCACGCCGGTTCTGCGTGCCAATCTTATATGATACCCTGCGGTTCCTTTGTGGGCGGCAAGCGGTCGCGTGTGCAGCACAAGCACGTTGGCCTGAAGGCCATGCAGGTGTCGCGCGAGTGCGGCGGCATCTCCGCCGTTGTTGCCGCTGCCCATGAACAGGAGCACGCTTTTTCCCTGTACCGGGCCGATCTCGTCATGCAGGGCATGCAGGGCTTCCCGGCTGGCGTTCTCCATGAGCATTTCTTCACGGATGCCGAAGCTGTGGATGCTCGTTGTATCCCAGAGGGTCATTTCGGCCGGAGAGGGCAGGGGGGTAAACCGTGTCTTGTTCATGTGCGGTCTCTGCCCCACTTGCGGGGGGCTGATGGAATCAGGTTTCCAGAATGACTACGGCAGACGCAACGCCTTTGCCATGTGTCAGGGATATGTGGAAGCGTGACGCGCCAAGTTCGCGGGCTTTGTCGGCTGCCTTGCCGTGCAGTTTCAGGGAGGGTTTTCCGGAGTCGGCACGAGCCACTTCTATGTGAGTGAACCAGATGCCTTCCGTGAAACCGGTGCCCAGCGCCTTCACGGCCGCCTCCTTGGCGGCGAACCGTGAGGCGAGGAATGCAATCGGTAAGGTCGGGAGCGATGCCAGTTCGTTGGGGTGCAGTATGCGTGCTGCGAACTTCTCTCCGAAGCGTTTCCAGGAGCGTTCTATTCTGTCCAATTCGCAGACATCCAGTCCCAGTCCTACGATCACGTTGTGCTCTCCGTGGCAGTATACGTTATGGCGGAGGAGTTATTCCGCAAACGTGCGGATGATTTCCACCATTTCGCGCACAGCGCGGTCCATGCCCACGAGCACAGCCCTGGAAACAATGGAGTGACCTATGGAATACTCGTCGATACCGGGAACGTCCTTGAACATGAATATGTTATTGTAGTTGAGGCCGTGTCCGAGATTGACGCGAAGATCAAGGGAGCGAGCATATTCAATGCCGCGCACAATCTTTTCAAATTCCTTCCGCTGTGCTTCGGGGGTCTTGGCGTCAGCAAAATGGCCGGTATGGATTTCTATGAACTCGCTGCCAACGGCCTTGGCCGCATCAATCTGCGCTACGTCAGCTTCAATAAAGAGGCTGGACTTGATGCCCTGGGCATGGATGGGAGCCAGAAAGTCTCGCAGGTGTTCGACGCGTCCGGCAACTGCAAGTCCGCCTTCAGTCGTCAGTTCTTCACGTTTCTCCGGTACGAGGCAGACCATGTAGGGGGTGGTTTCCAGTGCGATTTGCTGCATCTCTTCCGTGGCAGCCATTTCAAGGTGCATGCGGGAGTTCAGGCATTGCGAAAGCAACCGGACGTCGCGGTCGATGATGTGTCTGCGGTCTTCACGCAAGTGGACGATAATGCCGCGCGCACCGGCAAGCTCGGCAAGATGGGCTGCGGTGACCGGTTCCGGCTCAATACCCCGGCGTTGTTGACGAAGCGTGGCGACATGATCGACGTTGACTACTAGAACGGGCATGGAAGCCTCCTCTTATTTTTATATCTGCATGATCGTGAGGGCTTGTTTCAAAGTCAAGCGTAAATGCATAATATCACGTGATTCCGTCAAGGTTTTCGACGATCCTTTGTGCTGTTGACGAAACGATGTGTGAAGGGTAAATGCTGCGTGAACTGTCAATAAAGATAATCCGCTCTATATAGCAGAGGTATAGAATGAACGTTTGTATAGTTGGTACTGGTTATGTAGGTCTTGTAAGCGCAGCGTGTTTCTCAGAAATGGGTAATACCGTCACCTGCGTCGATGTGAACCCCGAAGTGGTGAAGACCCTTCAAGCCGGCAAGGTGCATATCTACGAGCCCGGTCTTGAAGATCTGGTCCGCCGCAATTACGCAGAAGGCAATCTCATTTTCACCACCAGCCTTGCTGAAGGCATGGAACGTGCGCAGTTTGTTTTCATTACCGTTGGCACGCCTTCCCGTCCTGACGGCTCCTGCGATCTCTGCTATGTGGAGCAGGTTGCCCGTGAAATCGGTCAGCACATGCACAAGCCCGTCATCGTTGTGGATAAGTCCACCGTACCGGTTGGCACTGCCGATCGCGTCCGTGGCATTATCAGCGAGGAACTGGCAAAGCGTGGCGCAGATATCGAATTCGACGTGGTGTCCAACCCTGAATTCCTCAAGGAAGGCGATGCGGTTAACGATTTCATGAAGCCGGACCGCGTTGTGGTCGGTACGGAAAGCGAGAAGTCTGCTGAATATCTGCGCACTCTGTACGCCCCCTTTGCCCGCAGCCGTGAGAAGATGATCGTCATGGGTGTGCGCAGTGCGGAAATGACCAAGTATGCCGCAAACTGCATGCTGGCCACCAAGATTTCCTTCATCAACGAAGTTGCGAATATCTGCGAACGCGTTGGTGCGGATGTCCGCGACGTGCGTATCGGTATCGGTTCCGACCATCGCATTGGTTACCACTTTATTTATCCCGGCGTGGGCTACGGTGGTTCCTGTTTCCCCAAGGACGTCAAGGCGCTGATCAACACCGCGCATGAATATGATTTCCGTCCCGAACTTCTTGAGTCCGTGGACAACGTGAACAATCGCCAGAAGCTCCGCATGGCGGAACGTATTATCGAATACTTTGCCCCGCAGGGTGGAGTGGCAGGAAAGACTCTGGCTGTCTGGGGTATTGCCTTCAAGGCTAACACCGACGACACCCGTGAGGCGGCTTCCCTTGCCATGATCAAGGAGCTTACCGCACAGGGAATGCGTATCCGCGCTTTTGACCCGGTGGCAGGCGAGAAGGTGAAGTCCATGTTTGAAAACGATCCGCTGGTTGAGATCGTTGACAAGCAGTACGATGCTGTTGAAGGTGCGCAGGCGCTGCTGGTTGTGACGGAATGGAACCAGTTCCGTACTCCCGACTTCGAGCGCATCAAGGGCTCTCTGACTGCGCCTATCCTGTTCGACGGCCGCAACCTGTACCCGCCGAAGATGATGGCAGAGCTTGGCTTCGCCTACTTCTGCGTGGGCCGGCCCGATCCCAAGTAGTGGAATTTGAATAGAATGACGAGGCTCCTGACCTTACGGCCAGGAGCCTTTTTTTGTGAGTCGCGGGGAGGAATGACAGCAATAAAAAAAGGCGACCTTACGGTCGCCTTGCAAAGGGCATTGTGTTAGGCTCTGCGTTCCGAGATGCAACGTCTGCAGGACCGCAGCTGGAGTTCCTGAAGGATCAGGCGTTCATATTGCATGGAGGCCTGATTGCGGGTTTGCATGTCGTCTTCAAGAAAGCGTTCGAGAAATTGTGTTTCTTCCCAGAAATCAAGAAGCTCGTCATCTCCAAGTGATTTGATCTGCATGTGGAGCGGGGCATCCTCGGGGTAGGGAAACATGTTCGCCATCAAAATGAGACTCCTTGCCGTACAGGCGGTTTTGTCATCTTCATCCGATGACGGACTACTAATATCCGACCGTATCGTCTTTTACAACCCCTTTTATACGGACTTTTATAACGCCTTCGCTTGTGTCTTTTATCCAAACTAGTTGCCATGTGTACGCAATGTCGGTACATTGTAAACTGACCTAGTTGAAACAGGACGTTTCGGTCCCCCAGTAAACGGGGTAGACTTCTTAGAAGGAGTAGCGAAATGAATGAAGCGCAGAGAAAGCAGGATGACGAACTTCTGCAACTCGTGACCTTCAGTATCGGTGATGAAGAGTTTGGTGTGGATATCCTGAAAGTTCAGGAAATTATCCGTACCATGGAAATCACCAAGGTTCCACGCGCACCCGAGTTTGTTGAAGGGGTCATCAATCTTCGCGGCAAGGTCATTCCGATTATTGACCTTCGTCGCCGTTTTGGTCTGACTTCCAAGGCGCACGACAAGCACACAAGAATTATTGTTATTGAGATCAACAATATGATCGTGGGATTTGTTGTGGACTCCGTATCGGAAGTGCTGCGTATACCCGCGAGCACGGTTGAGCCCCCGCCGCCCGTTGTGGCCGGTATGGAATCGGAATACATCAGCGGGGTGGGCAAGCTCCAGGATCGTCTGCTTATTCTGCTTGATCTTGATCGCCTGCTCTCCAACGAAGACCTCAACGTGCTTGGTCAGATCTAAACCGCGTCCGTATCGATATAATAGCCGCCAGTTGCCCGCAAAGGGCACGGCGGCTTTTTGTCGTGTCATTCATGCGTGAGGCTTGAGTGAGCGGATGCCAACACGACGGATTTTTCTGTGCTGTTTGATGAAATAATTTTGGCGCTGCAGAACTCCAAGCAGCGAATTGTTCAGGTAGCGAGAAGCGGGCCCGCTTCTCAGGCACGCATGGCACATTCCCTGAGGAACAGGGATGAACATGTGGTTCTGGTGGTGCGAAATTCGCAGGAACTGGCAGAATTGAAGGGGCTGCTTACCCTCTTCACGCCGGAAAGTTCCACAGAGGAATCCAGCCTTGTCACGCCGGTCTGGGAGCAGCCATGGACTGTCATTCCTCAGCATCCGGCAGGCTCCCACGGGAAAAGCGCCTGGTCCTCGCGCATTGCCAGCCTGTATTCGCTGAGTCTTCGCAAGAAGCACCAAGGGGTTTTGGTCTCCCTTGATAACTTTCTCCCCAAATTGCCGCCGGTAACCCTTTTTGACACGCATGAGCTTGTTCTGCCGGTTGGAGATGAAACCGGTCCGGACCTGCTGCTTGAGCAGTGCGTGGAGTGGGGGTATTCGCGCGTTCCCATGGTAACCCAGCCGGGTGAAATGGCCCTGCGTGGCGATATTCTGGACATCTTCTGTCCCGGCTATGCGCGGCCTGTCCGACTTGAGTTCTTTGGCGATCAAATTGAGGAAATACGTCTTTTCGAGCCTTCAAGCCAGCGTTCCAAAGGGAATATGCAGGAGCTTGTGCTGCTTCCCACCTCTCCCTTGGTCATGGGCTCGGGGCAAAGAAAGATTGCTGCTGATTGGTGGAAATCGCTGGAAAGACAAGGAAAACTTGCCAAAGGGCAGGCCGGAGTCTTTTCGCATGCTGCTGATGAAGGCGGAACGCCGCTATTGCCCGGCTGCTACTACGAGCAGGCAGCCTTTCTAGAGCAGTGGTTGCCCAAGGATGCGGTGTTCATTCTGCCTTCCGAGCGGGAGCTTAAAGAATCACTTGAAGAGTCGGAGCGCACTTGGCACGCGTTTCTGGATAAGCAGGAAGCTGAGACCGGTTTAAGACAGCCCGCATCCATGGCGTTGCGTACACCGGAACAGGCTACGGCTGTATGGTCCGCCAACCGTAGGGCTCATTTTGAAGACCTGGTTATCGGTGTTGAAAAGCAGGGAGAGGATTTGGCTGAACGTTCTTACGGAGCGTTTCAAGATATTTTCAGTTCGTCGCAGGATCAGGACCGTCCCTGGCAGGCTCTTGTCAGCCGTTTGCGCAAATGGACCCAAGAGAAGCGTCAGGTGCTGCTCGCCTTTGCCAATGAGCGAAGCAGGGCCAAATTCCTCAAGCTTGCCGAGCAGGACGGGCTTATGCCCCACCTGCGCTATGCTCCCAGAGAGAAGGGCCTTTTTGCACTTGTGGCCCCGTTTCGTCGTGGTATTGACCTTGTATGGGACAAGGTGCTCATTCTGGGCGAGGACGTCATCCAGCCCAAGACAGAGCGGAGAGAACGTGCGCGGACCGGTGCCTTTGCAGGACTCAAGGAATATGATGACCTGACTCCGGGTGATCATCTGGTGCACCGTGATTACGGCATTGCCGTGTTCGACGGCCTGCATCGCATGGAACTCGGCGGCGTTTCCAACGATTATCTGCTGCTTCGCTATGCGGGCGATGACAAACTGTACCTTCCTGTTGACCGGCTTGGTCTGATCCAACGATTCAAGGGGCCGGACGGCGGCGCGCCCGCTCTCGACAAGCTGGGCGGTTCCGGTTGGCTTGCCTCAAAGTCGCGGGCCCGCAAGGCTATTGAGAAAATTGCTCATGACCTTGTGGAGATGTATGCATGGCGGCGGCTTGCCAAGGGCTTTGGCTACGGTCCTGTCAATGAGCTCTACCGTGAGTTCGAGGCATCCTTCGGGTTTGAGGAAACCCCTGACCAGGCTCGGGCTATTCAGGATGTTCTGGATGATATGGAAAAGCCCAATCCCATGGACAGACTGGTGTGCGGAGACGTTGGGTTTGGCAAGACGGAAGTGGCCATGCGTGCCGCTTTCCGCGCGGCTTGCGAGGGCAAGCAGGTGGCTCTGCTCTGTCCCACCACCATACTGGCGGAACAGCACTATCAGACGTTCAAAAGCCGTCTTGGGGGCTTTCCCGTCAATATCGGCATGCTCAGCCGCTTTGTAACGCGCCAGAAGCAGAAGGAAGTTCTGGCGGCTGCTTCCAAGGGACAGGTTGATATTCTTATCGGTACGCACCGCTTGCTTTCGGATGATGTGGACCTGCCCAACCTTGCACTCCTCATTCTGGACGAAGAGCAAAGGTTCGGGGTACGCCACAAGGAGAAGCTCAAAAAGTTCAGGAAGAATGTGGACGTACTGACGCTGTCGGCAACGCCCATTCCTCGTACCTTGCAGCTTTCCATGTCCGGCATACGCGAGCTTTCCGTCATTGAAACGGCCCCTCTCGGTCGAAAGCCGGTGGAGACCGATCTCATAGAACGCGATGCAGACATGCTGCGCGGCTATATCAAACGCGAGCTTGACCGTGGCGGACAGGTCTTCTGGGTGCATAACCGTATCGAGGGCCTGGAGCGGGTGGCGGAATATGTCCGTCAGCTGGTGCCGGAAGCCCGACTCGGACAGGCACACGGCCAGATGTCGGAGAAGGATCTGGAAACCACCATGCACAAGTTCTGGCATGGAGAACTGGACGTACTGGTATGTACAGCCATTGTGGAATCCGGTCTCGACTTCCCGCGGGCCAACACCTTGATAGTTGATCAGGCCCAGATGTTCGGCCTTGGGCAGCTGTACCAGTTGCGGGGCAGAGTAGGGCGTTCGGATGTTCAGGCGCATGCGGTGTTTGTGGTAAATAACCTTGAAACAGTGCCAGATATCGCCAGAAAGCGTCTCAGAATCATTTTGGAGATGGATTACCTTGGAGCTGGTTTCCAGGTGGCCATGGAAGATTTGCGTCTGCGCGGCTCCGGTAACATCCTTGGTGAAGCGCAATCCGGACAGATGGCCCGTGTGGGGCTGGACTTGTATCTGGAAATGCTGGAAGAGGAAGTGAGACGGCTTAAGGGAGAAGAGTCTCTTATCGCCGTGGAAACAGAACTCAATATCGGCCTCAACGCCCATATTCCTGAAAATTACATTACGGATGGCCGCGAGCGGCTTCGTTTCTACAAAATGCTTTCATCGGCAGTGGACGCCGTGATGCTGCAGGATCTTGAGTTGGAGATGCGGGACCGCTTCGGGCCCTTGCCGGAAGAATTGTCCAACTTTCTTGGTGTGCTCCTGTTTAAGCGCTTCCTCATGTCCATGCAGGTACAGCGGGCCGATATATTCAAGGACAAGGTACGCCTTGTATGGGGTGAAAAGTCGGATGCCGTTTCCCCGGCAGCCCTTGTGGAATGGGTAAGCTCCCATGCTTCGCAGGCTCGGCTCGTGCCCCCGGCCTGTCTGGAGTTTCGTATGGAGTCCGGAGCAGATGTCCGTGAACGGCTGCAACACGCCCGGGCCGAGCTTGAGCCCCTCATTCTGAAGAAATAAGGACCAGTAATGCCCAACAAGTATCTAACCCTCACGCTGCTGCTGCTGGCAGTGCTTGTTTTCTGCGGCTGCTCCAAGGATATGGAGCAGGAGGGAGTGGTTGCCACGGTCAACGGCAAACCAATCTATCTTGCCCAGCTCGAGGCTCTTTATGATTTGAACAACCTGAGTTGGTCGGGCGGCATGGTACCAGCCGTTGACGCGTTACGGGAAGACTACGGCAATGTACTTTCCCGTCTTATCGTCAACGAGTTGGTTGATCAGGCGCTTGCCCGTGTCGGACTGAGTGTGACGGATGCTGATGTGACGGCGGCCGAGGCCACGATCAGGGCGGATTACCCTGAAGGCCAGTTCGAAAAAACGCTTGTCGAAGAGTATATTGATATCGAAGTCTGGCGCTCCCGACTTCGTCAGCAGCTGGCCATGGAGACTCTTAAGTCTGACATCCTGCGTCCCCGTATCAAGCTGACTTCTCAGGAAGCGGAAGCGTACTACAAGGCCAATCTGGCTGACTTCTATCTTCCTCCCCGTGTCCGGTTTCTTCATATTTCCGGCGCAGACAGGGAGCATGTTTCCAAGGCGCGGGAAATGTGGCTTGGGGGCACTTCTGTTGATGAAATTCTGAGTTCGTTTGATGGGATTGCCATCAGGGAACTGCGCATGCGGGTCAACATGATGCCTGTGAACTGGAAGTCCACGTTCGATAAGCTCAAGGAAGGAGAATCCAGCGCGGTGTTTTCCGGCGATAACGGTTTTGAGGTGCTTGTTCTGCTGGAAAATCTTCCGGAAAAGGTGCTTGGCCCCTCGCATGCTTATCCTCTTGTTGAAAAGGTGCTGCTTGAGCAGAAGCTTCAGGCCGAGTTTGACGAGTGGCTCAAATCTGAGCTGGCCAAGGCTGATATCCGTATTTCAAGCCTGCTTCTGCATTCCGCAGAAGAGAAAGCTGCAGAAGAGAAGGCCGCAGACGGGGCGGCGAAAGGGAAGGAAGTTCCTTCCGCCGGACAGGACGCTAAAGCGCAATGAGCCGTTGCGGTACAATCTTACCGCAATCCTGCAATGTTCACGGCAGGTTCCGTGAACTGTCGGTATTTTTTTCGTAATGTTGCATAACAATTGGAAACAGATTACACGAATCGTAAGCTGATGATGCGTTGCTGTTATGGTGTGGAAATAACCGTAACCCTTTGTAGCGACAACGTATGTTTTTCTTAACCATTGTCTTCTGGGAGTGGCCTTTGTCTTCCAATTTCAAGACCTTTCGAACTTTGCTCATCTATCCCCTCATTCTTGCCGTGCTGACTTTGAGCGCAGGACAAGCTGGGGCTGAAGCCGTTTTCAACAAGATCGTCGCCTTTGTTAACGGCTCGATCATCACACAATATGATGTACAGGAGGCCGTAGCGCCTGACCTTCTGAAGGCCGGACTTTCCCGTACGAACCCCGCAGATGCTGACCATGTTTATGCCATCGAGAAGAGAATGCTGGATGCCATGATTACGGACGAGCTTTTTTCGCAGGAAGCGGAGCGCTACAAGCTGACCGTCAAGGATGCCGAAGTGGAAAATGAGGTCCGCAAGCTGGCGCAGCGCAGCAACATGAGCCTTGAGCAGGTCAAGGAACAGATGCGGAAAGACGGCGTCTCCTACGATATGTTTTTTGAGAAAATCCGCAGAAGCATCGTTCGTACCCGACTCATCAACTTCATGGTCAGCCGCAAGGTCGTGGTGACCAAGGAAGATGTGCAGGCTTACTACGAACAGCATGCGTCGGAATTTTCCAGTGAACGCAAGGCTACAGTGAAGATGCTTGTCTTTGCTCCCAATGCCGACAAAGCAAAGACCATTGCCATGATTCGTGAGGGCAAGCTGTCTTTTGAAGATGCAGTGAAGATGTTCTCCATCGGTCCGGCCAAGGATAACGGTGGCCTTCTCGGCGATCTGGCATGGAAGGACATTTCTGCCGATTGGCGCAGCGCTCTTGAGCCCCTCTCTGCAGGGCAGGTGGCCGAGCCTTTTGAACAGGACGGCGCCACTATTCTGCTGAAGCTGGATAAGGCGACCAATGGCGATCTGCTTCCGCTTGAAGAAGTGTACAGCACCATTGAGAACACCCTGCGTCAGCCCATGCTGGAAGCGCGTTTTGGTGAATACACCACCAAGTTGCGTGAAAAGGCTGTGGTTAAAATCAATCTGTAATCCTTCAACATCCGACTCTTCGGAGGCGTAATGACTTCAATGACCGAATTGGGGGCTCTTCTGCAACAGGAGAGAGAACTCAGGGGGCTTTCGCGCGAGGACGTCTCGCGAAATATCAAAGTAGCCATACGGACACTGAAAGCATTGGAGAGCGGGGATCTGGAGGAACTGCCCCATCTTGTCTATACCAAGGGATTCGTGAAGTCCTACGCGCGATTGGTCGGGCTTAATCCCGATGAACTTGGCGCTGCCGTGGATGCGATCTATCTTGAAGCCTACGGTGAGCCGGAAGATCCGGAACCGGTGTATACGAGCAAGAATGTTCAACCTTCATCTTCCGGTCTGATTTGGGTTCTGGCCATCGTTTTGGTGCTGGGGGTCGTTGCCGGAGGTGGGTGGTATTTCCTTTTTCGCACCCCTGCGACTCCTGCTGTAGTGGCAGGCGAATCGCTCCCTGCTGAATCTGTCCAGCCTGCACCGGCTGTTGTTGAGCCGTCGGCTGTGCAGCAGTCTCCCTCTGTGGTGGACGCTCCTGCTGCGGGCGAGCCTGTTTCTCCGGACGTGCCGGCTGAGAATTCTGAAAGTGTAGTGTCGCAGGAATCTGCTGCTGAGTCCGCTCCATCTGCCGTCGTTGCTCCTGAAGCTGTTCAGCCCGAGGCTGAACCTTCTGTTGCCATTGCAGTATCTGCAGGGGAGGAGGCTGTTGCCGTGGTTGAACCTCCGGCGGAAGAGCCCGCAGAGGTTCCCGCCATTGAGAAGCCAATCGTTGCAGCAAAGCCTGAGGTGGAGCCTTCGGCTGACGCTGGGCACGTGAGTGTGGTGACGAGCGGCTCTGCCATGCAGGATGTTGCGATCAACAAGGGGGGCGGCGAACAGAAGATCACCCTTTCCGCATCGGCAGAATGCTGGGTTGAAGCATGGGGAGAACGCTTTGAACGCAAGGAAATGTACCTGCGTTCCGGCCAGAAGTTTGTTCTGCGTTTCCCCAAAACGCTTACTCTTCGTTTGGGCAACTCCGGCGGCGTTGCTCTTGCGCTCAACGGCAAGAACGTCAAGCTTGACGGTGCTGACGGCAAGGTGCTGACCGTGAATTTTATCCAGTCCCGTTAGTCCTGATGGATTTTACGGATAAAGGAATCATCCTCCGCATCGGGCGGTTTAAGGAAGCGGACCTGTGGGTCCGCTTTTTGTCTCCGGAGCGTGGCATATTCACGGCCTTCGCATTTGGCGGTTGCCGCAGCAGGCAGCGCTTCAGCGGCTGTCTGGATCACCTGAATCAGGTGCTCTTCAGGGTAAAGGGAAGTCGCATGGCTGCCTACAACAGCCTTGAGGAGGGCACGCTTCTTCGTTCTCCGGTGCGCTTGCGTACGGACCTGCAGCGACTGGGGCTGGCCGTGAACTGCCAGAAATTCATAGAGGCTATGGGGGTTTCGGCAGAAGGAGCTCAGTCTGCATTTTCGCTCTTTGAAGGAATACTTGAGCTTCTGCAGGATGTTGATCAGGTTGATCCGCTTCTGCCGTTGCTTTTTCGCGCCCGTTTTGCCTTTGATCAAGGGTATCGGCCGGAGACAGGGCATTGTATGCAATGCGGTACCCCCATAGGCGAGGGGGGCGGCGTGTTCCATGTGCAAGAGGGCGTATTGTTTTGTGGAAATTGCACAGCGCCTTCGGGACCTCGCTTCAGAATGGGTAACGAAGCACTTGACGCTTTGCGATTTGTGCAGGACAATCCACCGCTTTGCTGGTCTTCTCTTTTGCTGTCGCCAAGAGCCCGCAAAGAGATTACCCGTGCCGTGGACGGCTTCATCCAGTTCCATATAGGGCTGGCGTGGGAAAAAGGCATGTTCCGGCGCGTTTAGGCGCAATGAGACCTTGTCTCTGCCGCCTTTGTTTTTGACCACAACAACACGGTTACTACGTGTATAGAATATTGACTTCAGGGGATCATCATGCACTTCCAAAACGTTATTCTCACCCTGCAGAACTTCTGGTCCGAGCAGGGCTGCGTGCTTGCACAGCCGTTTGATGTCGAATGCGGTGCGGGCACTTTCAACCCCGCGACTTTCCTGCGCGTTATCGGCCCTGAGCCGTGGAATGTCGCGTATGTGGAGCCTTCCCGCCGTCCGACGGATGGACGCTATGGGGAGAACCCCAACCGCCTGCAGCACTACTTTCAGTTTCAGGTCATTCTGAAGCCTTCTCCCGATAATATTCAGGAGTTGTACCTTGAAAGCCTGAAGGCTCTGGGCATTGATCCCGCCGTTCATGACATTCGTTTCGTTGAAGACGACTGGGAATCTCCCACGCTCGGCGCGTGGGGGCTTGGCTGGGAAGTGTGGCTGAATGGCATGGAGGTTACGCAGTTCACCTATTTCCAGCAGGTTGGCGGCATTGACCTTTTCCCCACCAGCGTGGAAATCACCTACGGTCTGGAGCGTCTGTGCATGTACCTGCAGGGCAAGGAGTCGGTGTACGACCTCATGTACAATGACAAGGTGACCTACGGGAACGTGTATCATCAGAACGAAGTGGAAATGTCCAAGTACAACTTTGAACTCAGCGACGCAGGTATGCTGCTGAATCTGTTCAATATGTACGAAGGCGAGTGCAAGCGCCTGTGTGAAGAGGGTGTGGCCTGGCCCGCATACGACTACTGCCTGAAGTGTTCCCATACCTTCAACCTGCTGGATGCCCGTGGCGCCATCTCCATCACCGAACGCACCGGCTACATCGGTCGCGTCCGCGCTCTGGCATCTGCAGTGGCACGTCTCTACGCCAAGCAGCGTGAAGACCTCGGGTATCCCATGCTGCCCAAGACCGAAACCAAGTAAGCCCACAGGAAGAGCATATCATGTCCGTATTTGTGTTGGAAATCGGCACCGAAGAGTTGCCCGCCCGCTTCCTGCCCGGGCTGGAAAAGGAATTGAAGGATAGGCTTGCCGCCTTTCTGACGGAATCGCATGTTGATTTCGAATCCGTCATCGTGGAATCCACTCCCCGCCGCGCGGTAGCCACCGTTGCCGGTATTTCCGCCATTCAGAATGAGGCGGAGGAAGTGGTTTCCGGTCCGCCTGTCAGAATCGCCTATGACGCGGAAGGCAAGCCCACCAAGGCAGCTGAAGGTTTCGCCAAGACGCAGGGCGTTGACCTTGCCGATGCTTTTACCCTGAAGACCGACAAGGGCGAGTACCTTGCCGTGCGTAAGAAGATTGGCGGCGCCCGCACTGTTGACCTGCTTTCGGAAGGGTGTCCCGCCATCATCGGCGCGCTGCCTTTCCCCAAGAAGATGAAGTGGGGCAGCCTTGAATACACGTATGCGCGCCCCCTGCGCTGGGTGCTCTCCATGTTTGACGATCAGGTCGTTCCCTTCTCTTTAGCCGACCTTGCCGCGGGCAACACCACTCGCGGCCACCGTGTGCATGGCCCCGGTCCCTTTGCCGTGGCGCATGCTGAAAAGTTTGCTGATGTCGTGCGCGAACAGTGTGCCGTCACCCTCTCCGGTGCCGAGCGTCGTGCCCGAATTGTAGAGGAGGGCAATGCCCTTGCCGCTGCCATCGGTGGCACCGTGCTCTGGAAGGATAGCCTGCTGGACGAAGTGCAGGGGCTTTCCGAGCATCCCGTGCCCTGTCTGGGCGGCTTTGATCCTTCCTTCCTCGAACTGCCCAAGGAAGCTCTGCTGACCAGCATGCAGAGCCACCAGAAAAGCTTCGGCCTTGAAGACAAGGATGGCAATCTGCTGCCGTACTTCCTGACCGTGCTGAACATCACGCCCAAGGATATGGACGTGGTGCGCAAGGGCTGGGAACGCGTGCTGCGTGCCCGCCTTGAAGACGGCCGCTTCTTCTGGCGCAATGACCTGAAGAACAGTTTTGATGCATGGCTTGCCAAGCTCGATAACGTCATCTTCCTTGCGCCTCTGGGTTCCATGGGTAACAAGACTCGCCGCCTGTCCACTCTCTGCGGTGCGCTGGCTGAATCCGTAGACGCCGCTCTGAAGGCCGATGCCGAAAGGGCAGGGCGTCTTTCCAAGGCCGATCTCGTTTCCGAGATGGTCTACGAATTCGACAGCCTGCAGGGTATTATGGGTGGCATCTACGCCCGCAAGATGGGTGAAAACGAGGTGGTTGCGCAGGCCATTGCAGAACAGTATCTGCCGGCCGGCCCTGATACCCCCGTGCCTTCTTCCCCCTGCGGTGCGTTGCTTTCCATTGCTGACAAGGCAGATACCATGGCCGGCTGCTTCGGTCTGGGCATGATTCCCACCGGTGCGGCAGACCCATACGCTCTGCGCCGTTGCTGCCTTGGCATTACCCGCATCATGTTGGACAGAAACATCCGTGTTGCTGCCCGTGACATCTTCCGTGCCGCACAGGCTGGATATGGTGATGCGATCAAGTGGAAGCTTGCTCCTGAAGAAGCTCTTGAGAAGATGGTCGAGTTCTTCAACCTGCGTCTCAAGAACTACTTTGTTTCGCAGGGCTATGAGACCCTGCTGGTGGAATCCGCACTTAATGCCGGTTCCGGCGATATCTGTGATGCCGCTGCCCGCCTTAAGGCGCTGGATGCCTTCAGCAAGTCCGAAGGGTTCGCGCAGGCCGTTCTTACCTTCAAGCGTGCGGCCAACATCATCCGCAAGCAGGGTGAGGAGGCAGGTGTGGCTCTTTCCGGCGTAGTGGATAGCGCTTTGCTCGAAGATGATGCCGAAAAGGCGTTGAGCGAGGCTCTCAAGGCCGTAGAACCCAGATTCGAAAGCCTGTGGCAGGCCGGTGACTTTGATGCGCTGTTTGGTCTGCTCGGTGAGCTGCGTCCGACCGTGGATGCCTTCTTCGACAATGTCATGGTCATGTGCGACGATGCGGCAGTGCGTAGCAACCGTCTGAATCTGCTGACCGCCCTGGTGCAGAAGCTCGGACGTCTTGCAGACTTCGCAGCGCTGCAGATGTAAAAAATACTTTCGCCGGTCAGGGTTTTTGCGGAAAATTACCCTGACTGGTGATTAAAATTTGGATAATGCTTGACATGCTGGGGGTTGCAGCGTAATGAACTGCCTTCCCGTGTTCCAGTAATTGTCATTAAGATTCTTACATACAAGTCTTTCGGAGGATTTATCGTGGCTAACCACAAGTCTGCCCTTAAGCGGCATCGCCAGAGCCTGAAGCGCGCTGCTCGTAATCGCGCAATGAAGACCCGTGTCCGTAACACTGTTAAGGCTGTTCGCGCAGCTGTACAGCTCAAGGACAAGGACCAGGCTGCTGTCCTGCTCGGCACCGCAACGTCCGTTCTGGACAAGGCTGCCACCAAGGGTGTTATTCATTGGCGTAATGCCGCTCGTAACATTTCTCGTCTGAGCAAGGCCGTTTCTGAGATCTAGTACGCCTTGCAAGAATACGTTTGCAAAGAGGCCCGCTTTATTGCGGGCTTTTTTGTTTTGTCTGCCACTATCCTTACGAGTTGAGGGTTTCGCCAACCTTGCAGTGATACACGCAATTTGGTAATAGTCGCGAGATTGCTCAATCCGCCAAAGTCCGATCACGGTGCGTCATGGCTGTTCCATGAAGCATGTGGCCGGTGTGAGAGGGGCCTCATGCAACCATGGGCCGCATCTCTCCGTCCCGGCTTTGGTCATACCCGGGGGAAACGCCAATCATGGGTTTTTTCAGTCGTGCGCCGCGAGTTGAACAACTCAAGGTGGTCATTGTCGGAGCGGGTGAAGTGGGGTACCACATTGCCCACCGTCTTGCTCAGGAGAGCAAGGAAGTGGTCATTATTGACCAGAGTGCCGAAGCTCTTCGCCGAGTTTCTGAAGTGCTGGACGTACAGACCTTCCAAGGGTCCGGTTCCAGCCCGGTTGTCCTCTCCGATGCCGGAGTTATGGATGCCGATATTTTTCTTGCCGTAACGGACAGCGATGAAATCAACATCATCTCCTGTCTTTTCGCCAATGCCATCTCTCCGGATTCCATCAAGATTGCCCGTATCCGTAACGAGGAATACAACCTCTATCAGGATGCTCTTACCAACAAGCCTCTGAATATCTCCACCATCATCAATCCCGAGATTGAAGTCATCAAGGCCATTGACCGCATGCTGGCCGTGCCCGGTGCCGTGGATTTCAGCGAGTTTGCGGAAGGGCGCGTCAAACTTGTAGGCATACGGGTTGAAAAAGGGCCGCTCGTGGGCAAAAAGCTCATGGCCTTCCGCGAGATTGTGCCGGACACCAATGTGCTTATCGCTGCCATTGTCCGCGGCGAAGACCTCATAATTCCCAGCGGCCGTGATGAGATTGTGGCAGGCGACGTCGTCTATTTCGCCTGCAAGGACACAAGTCTGGAAGCCGTGCGCAAGGTTTGCGGTCGTAATATCGACCCCGTGCGCGACGTGCTCATCATCGGCGGCGGCAATATAGGACTGCGTCTGGCCGTGCTGTTTGAACGCAAAGGTCTGCACGTGAAGCTTGTGGATCGTAGCGAGTCGCGCTGCCAGTATCTGGCCGAGAAGTTGAACTCTACGCTGGTTCTGCGCGGAGACGGAACGGATCAGGATTTTCTGCGCGAGGAGAATGTGGGGGAGATGGACGTGGTTATCTCCCTGACTTCCGACGAGGAGACAAATATCCTTTCCTCGCTGCTAGCCAAGAACCTTGGTGCCAAAAAGACGGTCACCCGTGTGAACAAGGTGGCATATCAGCCTCTGGTAAACGCCATTGGCATTGACCACTCGGTTTCGCCGCGTCTCTCTGCAGTGAACTCCATTCTGCACCATATCCGTCGGGGCAAGGTACTTTCTTCCGTTTCCATTCGGGGAGAGGGAGCCGAAGCGCTCGAAGCCATTGCACAGGCAGATTCGGAATTGGTAGGCAAACCGGTGAAGGATCTTCCCTTCCCGCGGGGCACACTGCTCTTGGCCATCGTTCGTGGCAAGGATGTGGTCATACCCAGCGGCGACAGTATGGTGCAACCTGAGGACCGAATCATCATCCTGACCACGCGCGAAAATGTTTCCCGCGTGGAGCAGGCGCTGACGGTAACCTTGAAGCAACTGTAAGCTGATATGCGATTTACATATTGCCTCTATGTCATTGGCGCCCTTGTGGTTTCCGTCGGGCTGACCATGCTGTTTCCCATCGGCTGGGCTCTGTACTATCAGGACTCTGGTCTGTGGCCATTGGTTCAGGCCATGTTCATCTCGGTAGTGGCGGGCCTGCTGTTGTTTCTTGCGTTCAGGCGCAAGGACAAACAGATCATGAATCATCGCGAAGGCATGACAATTGTTGCCCTCGGCTGGCTCGGTGCAGGGCTTGCGGGGGCTTTGCCCTTTCTGCTGGCAGATGTGTTTCCCACCTGGACCGACTGTGTGTTTGAATCCATTTCCGGTTTCACGACTACCGGTTCCAGCGTCATGACGGACATAGAGGCAACCCCGAAGAGCATTCTCATGTGGCGCAGTCTCACGCACTGGCTTGGCGGCATGGGGATTATCGTCATGTCTCTGGCCATCCTGCCTTTCCTTGGAGTCGGCGGCATGCAGCTCTATAAGGCTGAGGTGCCCGGCCCTGTACCGGACAAGCTCAAGCCCCGTATCAAGGATACGGCCATGGTGCTCTGGAAGGTCTATGTGGGCATTTCCGTCGCACAGTGCCTGCTGCTCATGGTTGGCGGAATGACCTTGTTTGACGCCATCTGCCACACGTTCGGCACCATGGCGACGGGTGGTTTCTCCACCAAGAATGCTTCGGTCGGACACTACGACAGCGCCTACATCCACTGGGTGATCACCATTTTCATGTTCATCGCCGGAGCCAACTTCTCTCTGCATTACAGGGCGCTTCTGGGCGATGTGCGTTGTTTCTGGAAGGATTCCGAATTCCGTTTCTACACAGTCACCACGATCATTTTTACCGGGTTGATTGCCGTCTATATCTACGGGCGCAACGCAACCGGCGTGGCTGAATCCCTGCAGTATGCCGCGTTTCAGGTGGTTTCCATCTGCACGACAACCGGTTTTGCCACGGCGGACTACGAATTGTGGCTGCCTTTCCCGCAGGCGCTTCTGCTATTTCTCATGTTTCTTGGCGGCTGCGCCGGTTCAACGGGCGGTGGTATCAAGTGCATGCGTGTCCTGTTGTTGCTGAAGCAGGGCTACCATGAGCTTTTCAGGCTGGTGCACCCCAGAGCGGTAAAGCACATCAAGCTGGGGGGGCGTATTGTACCTGCTGAGGTCATGTCCGGCATATGGGGCTTTTTCATCCTCTATGTGGCACTCTTTGTAGTTTCAAGCTTCCTGCTCTCTGCGCTGGGTATTGATGTGCTGACGGCCTTTGCGGCAGTGGCGGCCTGTATCGGCAACATTGGCCCCGGTCTTGGGACTGTAGGCCCTGCGGAGAACTTTGCGCATCTGCCTTTGGCGGCCAAATGGATTCTCACATGGTGCATGTTGCTTGGCCGTCTTGAGATTTACACTGTATTCATCCTTTTTGTGCCGGAGTTCTGGCGTAAGTAGGCTTGAGTATCCAGCAGGATCCCAGAAAGAACACGCCCTGCCGTTAATCGCGGCAGGGCGTGTTTTTGTACCTGTTCACCGTCGTCAGAAGCGAACTGTTCTTGTCATTAATCAGGAAGAATGCCGCTATGGGCGTTGAAGGGAAGGGGGGCGAAGACGTTGGGATTGTGCGATTTACGCAAAATATGAAACGCCCCGTCGATAATCGGCGGGGCGTTTTTTTTATGATTCCAGTTCGGATTCGACGCGATACTTTCTGTAGAGCCGGTATCCCAGCAGGCTGGATATGATCATGAGCAGCGCGCTGACTGTAGTGCGCCAGACTGGGTCCACATTAACGCCGCTGCCCAGAAGGGCGAAGATGAACGTCTGGGGGATGTAGCCCAGCGTGGAGCCGCCGAGAAAGGACAGGGAGGATATGGAGGTGATGCCTGCCAGCAGGTTGGTCAGAATATTGCTGCCCACAGGCAGCAGACGGATGACCACGGTCATCTGGAAGGGCTCGCGTTGTAGGAAGGCGTTGAGCTTGGCTGTTTTTTTGCCCAGCTTGCGTTCGATGGCTGCTCGTCCGGCGTAGCGGGCATAATAGAACGCCACGGCACAGCCGAGGGCGGTTCCCACGGTACCCATAACAGTTCCGGTCACTGCGCCGAAGACGTATCCTGCAAAGAAGCTGATCATCTGTCTGGGGAAGCCTGCTGCGGTAAAGCCTGCGGCAATGGCCAGAAAGAGGACATAGCCGGAAAGGCCTTGGTCGCGGATGTGGACATCCATCCAGTGCTTGTCCAGCACTTCGTTCAGCCCGGAAACTCTGAACAGATATATGACGGCTGCCAGCACCGCGAATATGAAGAAGGCCTTGAGGATGGCCTTTCTGGTCTTGGCGTTGATCAATCTATGTATCCTTGTCTTGTCTCAGGTAATGATTGTACCGGATTCCGGCGTTGAAAGTCGGTATGGAAAAAGAAGGCCAGAAGTATTTGTCCTGCAAGGGTGACAGGATCTCTGTCCATTACGGCAGGGAGTCCGATCAGTATGCATGAGCTCTGGGAGACGGCGAGCCAGAGCCGGTCACAGGTGGACGCAACTGCAGTCGCGTTGCCTTTTTTCGCATACCTGAAAGGAGCGGGGAAGGGAACACGGCTACGGACGGATTGGATGATAATCCGAATGACAGAGGCGGCCTGCAGAGCCGCCCCGAGAAGTGTGCTTGTCCATTGCAGCCAGAATTCCATTCGGTATCCTGCGCCTTGTCCGGTTACTTCTGTTCTTTGATCGTGTACCGGAAGGAGCGTCTCTGCATCCAGCGGATCGCAAGCAGATCGAAGAAGGTAGCCTTGGTACGATCCCATACGCCATACTTGGAAACACCGTGCTGGCGTGCCCTGTGGTTGACGCGGATTTCGGAAACAGTGGCTCCCTGCATCTTCATCAGCGTGGGCAGGAAACGGTGCATGCCCGTGAACATGGGAATGCTCTGCGCCATGCTGGTTCGCATCACCTTGAGCGAGCAGCCGGTATCCTTCACGGTTTCGTTGCTCAGGCGGTTGCGGATGCCGTTGCCGATCTTGGAGACGATCTTCTTTACAATGGAGTCCTGACGCTTGGCGCGCCAGCCGATGACCATGTCAAAGCCGCGCTCGTACTCCTTGAGCATGGCAGGAATATCGGCAGGGTCATTCTGAAGATCGGCGTCCATGGTGACGACAACATCACCGGTTGCTGCATCGAAGCCGGCCTTGAAGCCTGCGGACTGGCCGCAGTTCTGGGCAAAGGCTACGTAGCGGACGGTGCTGTGCTTTTCCGCAAGCTGACGCATGACCTCAAGGCTTCTGTCCTTGCTGCCGTCATCCACAAAGATGACATGCCAGTCCTTGTCGGTGCGCGACATGGCGCGATCGATTTCGGCGAACAGAATGGGGAGGTTGTCTTCTTCGTTATATACGGGAACAACTATGGAGATTGAATTGATTGTTGTCATAACCGGGCACTAATAGCGAATTGGCCGATTAATGTAAATCAGTGATTGACAGTTCTGCCGCTTCAACGTAAACCCCCTTTCACACGTGACGCGGGGTGGAGCAGCTCGGTAGCTCGTCGGGCTCATAACCCGAAGGCCGTAGGTTCAAATCCTGCCCCCGCTACCAAGAGAATCTGGGTTCGACAGAAATGTCGGACCCTTTTTCATTTGTGTATCGGACGACCTCCCGCTTGTGGCTTTCTTCAGACGGCTGTGCGGTGCCCCTATCATGGCGCCTGTTCGAGCGTGTTTACCGTTCACCGAGCATATTCTACCGTTCACCGGAGTAATCACATCACTCCCCATCAATTGTACTCCATACCTTGACAATTCTGCTTTTCTGGAACTACTCTCCCGAAAACAAACGTTTTTCCTGAATAAGAACGGGAACCCACATGCGACATACCACTCAAAACGCCCAAGCATTCATCGCTGACAGCCTGATTCAGGCTGTGGTCGTTCTAGTGGTCGTCGTCAACGTCGTCGTCAACGTCATCGTCTCGCATGGCGTCGGTGCCTCAGCGATGTAACGGGCTCGTTCAGAACAAACTGAAATCAACCCCCGCCAGCGCTCAGGCACCGGTGGGGGTTCTTGTTTGACCCGCCCCCCACCGGTTGAAGAAAACGGGTCAGAAGAGGAGTGCACAATGTTCAGGATGACAGGCGCAGAGCTTACCATACAGCTGCTTGAACGGCAGGGCGTGCGTATCATTTCCGGCATCCCCGGTGGTGCGAACCTGCCTTTGTACGATGCGCTTTCCCGCAGTACCCATATTCATCATGTTCTGGCCCGTCATGAGCAGGGGGCAGGCTTCATCGCGCAGGGCATGGCGCGAGTTACCGGCAGCCCCGCAGTCTGTTTTGCAACCTCCGGTCCCGGAGTGACCAACATTCTTACCGCCATTGCGGATGCGAAGCTGGACTCGGTTCCCGTCATCTGCATCACCGGACAGGTGCCCAGCCCCTTGATGGGCACGGATGCTTTTCAGGAAGTGGACACCTACGGCATGAGCATTCCCATCACCAAGCACAATTTCCTTGTACGTTCGGGTGAGGAACTGCTTTCTGTCATTCCCGAAGCCTTCCGGATTGCCTCCTCGGGACGACCCGGTCCGGTATTGATCGACATTCCCCGCGACATTCAGGTGGGCGAAGTTTCCTTTGCCAAGTGGCCTGAAGCCGGAGACGCCGATCCTGCGCCCCGTGCCTTTGATGCTGATCTGGAAGCTGCCGCAGGCATGATCAACGCTGCAAAGCGCCCTGTGCTGTGGGTTGGCGGCGGTGTTGTGGCCGGTGGCGCCAGTGACAGAATTCTTGAACTGGCCACCAAGTCGTCCATGCCGGTGACCATGACTTTGATGGGCCTTGGGGCCATTCCCAAGGATCATCCGCTGTCCATTGGTATGCTGGGCATGCATGCTGAGCGCTATACGAACATGGCGCTGGAAGCCTGCGATCTCATCATCGCGGCCGGGGTGCGCTTTGACGACCGGGCAACGGGTAAGGTGCAGGAATTCTGTCCCACGGCCAAGGTTATCCACATAGACATCGATCATAGCGAGATCGACAAGATCCGCACGGCATCTGTCGGCATTCTCGGTGACATTGCCGATGTCATGGATGCCCTGTTGCCCAAGGTGCAGAAGAACCCCCGTGCCGAGTGGCTGGACTTCATTTCTGCGCTTCGCAACGCGTTCCCGCAGCAGGCACCGCTTGAAGGCGGTTATGAAAGCCCTCAGAAGCTCATCCGCCGTATTGGCGAACTGGTGGACGACAACACCATCGTCTGCACCGACGTGGGCAAGCACCAGATGTGGACGGCGCAAAGCTATCCCTTCAAGCAGGAGCGCCAGTGGCTTACCTCCGGCGGCCTCGGCACCATGGGTTTTGGTCTTCCGGCAGCCATTGGTGCATCTCTGGCAGCTCCCGAGCGCAAGGTTGTGTGTTTCAGCGGTGACGGCAGCCTGCTGATGAATATTCAGGAATTTGCTACGGCGGCCGAGCAGCGCGTGAACGTGACCGTGGTGTTGCTGAACAACAACTGCCTCGGGCTGGTACACCAGCAGCAGGAGCTGTTCTTCAAGGCGAATTACTTCTCCTCTGAATACCAGATTGCAGTGGATTTCATGAAGATTGCCGAAGGCTTCGGCTGGCGCACCGTTGATCTGGCCAAGAGCGAAGATCCCGACGCCGACCTGAAGGATGCCTTTGCCCAGCGCGGACCGTGCCTTGTGCATGTGCCTGTGAGCAGGGAGGAAAAGGTATTGCCCATGGTTCCCCCCGGAGCGGCCAACCGCATGATGATTGAAGGAGAAGCCAATGCCTAATCAGATTGCCCGTACGGTTCTTGATGTAACGGTGAGCAACCACCCCGGCGTTATGTCGCATGTGTGCGGCCTCTTCTCCCGCCGCGCCTTCAACGTGGAAGCCATTCTCTGTCTGCCGGTGAATGGCGGCGAGGTCAGCCGCATCTGGCTGCTCGTGAATGAGGATGACCGTCTTGAGCAGATGATCCGTCAGATGCGCAAGCTGCAGGACGTGCACGACGTGCGCGTTAGCAGTGAACATACGGCCGTGTTCAGTCAGCTCGGCACCGTGATGGCACAGTAGTCGTCGTGTAGCGAAGCATGCAAAAAGCCCCCTGCGATTGCAGGGGGCTTTTATTGTACCCATAGGTATGTAACGAACGAGGGAACTAGGCGAGCTGGGCGAGAAGGGTTTCCTTGATGGAATCAATGGTGCCTTCACCGTTCAGTTCGATGTACTTGGTCTCACCCTTGGCAGCGAGATCCTTGTAGAAGTAGGCAGCAGCGAGGGTGCCGTCTTCGGTGTTGTAGTAGATGTCATGACGCTTGTTGATGGCACCCTCGTCCTGGTCGTCAGCACGGGAGGACAGATCACCGCCACATACACGGCAAACGTCGCCGTTGGGCTTGATAGCGTCGATGAAGATGTTGTTGGGGTGGTTGTTGTCGTTCTTGCAGAGACGACGACCCATGATGCGGTTCTTGGCAACTTCGCGGGGCAGGAGGATTTCGATAACGTAATCCAGCTTGATGCCTTCAGCCTGCAGAGCGTCGTACAGCTTCTCGGCCTGAACCATGTTGCGGGGGAAACCGTCGAGCAGCCAGCCGTTGGGACCAGCACCCTTCAGGGTTTCCAGAACCATGGGAATGGTGATGTCGTCCGGTACGAGGTCGCCGCGGTCGATGTATTCCTTGGCCTTCTTGCCGAGTTCGGTGCCGCCGCCGATGTGCTGACGGAAGATTGCACCGGATTCGATGTGGTCAAGGTCGTATTTTTTCTTCACCAGAGCACCCTGGGTGCCCTTGCCGCTGCCGTTAGGTCCGAAAGTGAGAATGTTCACCTCATTCCTCCTTGTCAAATATTTCACATGCTCTTAGCGTGAAGCAAGACTTACTGTCAACGGCAGGCATGTGAAAAAGCCGGATTATCCCCGTGAAAACAGAATATTTCCGCCTGTGATCGTTGCGGTTTTTCCGCCGGGGAACTGTATGGTTTTGCCCCCTTCATTGCGCAGCCATACGGCATCAAGCTTTTCCAACCCCTCTAAAAGCGCCTGTCCAGTGCCGAGTTTTTCCAGACACCGTTTATACAGCCGTAATCGCAGGGCTTTTCCTGCACTTGCCAAGTGCTTTTTGGGCAGCAGAATATCCTGCTTCTTGTCATAACCGGGGAAAGCGGGAGGAGGAGAAAGCGGGGCTGTTCCTTCTTTATGTTCAGAGAAAGACTCTAGAGAATCTTTCGCAGAAGTTGTTTTCTTCAATGATGAAAGGATGTTCTCTTCAGCGGAGGTCCAGTGTTCCGCATCTGTCCGGGCCAGACGCCATAATCCGGCAATGGATGTGAGAAACGCGGGGTTCTCCCGCAGGAACAGGGGCAGAAAGTCTGCACGAATACGGTTGCGAAGGTAGGCAGGATCGGCATTTGATGCATCTTCGCACCAGCCGATGGCGGATTCTGCAAGAAATGTTTCCAGCTTGTTCCGTTCTGTCACAAGCAGGGGCCGAATGAGCTGTCTATCGGTGCAAAACGCCTCCATACCCCCCAATGCCGGCCAACCTGTACCACGCAGCAGACGCATGAGCACATCTTCCGCCAGATCGTTCAGGTGATGGGCCGTGGCGATAAAGTCGCAGGCATGCTCCTGCCGCGCTTTTTCCAGAAAAGCATAACGGGCGTCGCGGGCCGCTTCCTCAATACCGATGCCGTGTTGCCGTGCCCGTGCTGCTACATCTTCCCTGCCCACAGAGCAGGGTAGATCAAGCAGGGCGCACAGACGGCGGACATGGTCGGCTTCAACAGCGGATTCAGGGCGCAGGCAGTGGTCAAGGTGCGCCACTGTAAGGCGGCAGCCAAGACGGTTTTTCAGACACAGCAGGATGAAGAGCAGGGCAGTGGAATCGCAGCCGCCGGAGCAGGCGATGAGCAGGCCTTTGCCGGTAAGGGCGTTTTTTTCAAGGCCTGAGCCTTCGCGCAGGAATTGCTCCGCCTGCAGACAGAGACGAGCCTGCGCGGGAGTAAGCTCGCGTAAGGATCGGGGGAGGTGTTGCGGTAGCGTAACTGTTTCTGGCGTCATGATGTTCCTTCCGTCGTCCCGGTTCGCCAAGAACCGGCAAGCCCTTGAGCCTGAAGCTTTGTGTTCAGGTTGCCCTCAGCATCTTCGGCGCTGTATGGGCGATACGGCTGGCAGAAATGCACCGGCATCAGTCTGCAAAACGAAGGGACTTTCGACGGAATGGCAGGGAGATGGCTGCCATAACGCTGGCCGGATTATACGTAGATGCCGAGGTCTTTGAGCATGTCGTCCATGTACTGGATCATGTGTGCCCGCAGTTCCGGTGATGGATAGGATACGCAGTCGCAGCGCAGTTTGTTGCGGGCACGGACCAGCAGTTCCATGCGCAGGGAGTCGCCCACTATCTCCAGAGCCATGCAATGCGGGGCACATTCCGTGTGTTCAAGCTGCACTTCGTTGAGCATGTCCTTGGGCAGGGGCAGCCAGTAGATGCCCGGCATGCCGCCGGAAAGTTCCATGGCATCCAGATGGCCCTGAACCTTTTTCAGGTCTTCCGCAGTCAGATCTTCCAGTACGTAGAGTCGCATGCTTTGTCTCCGAATATCAGTATGCCGAGTAGTAGAGTGCAGATCAGTGTATGCTAGTGCTTCTTGCGGCGATGGCCGTGCGCATCTGCGCGTACGGGATCGTCGTCCAGATTGAACATGCGGCGCGTGATGTCTATGTAGCGGTCCCCGGCCTCTTCTTCCTCGTGTCTGCGCTTGAGGAAGGAGATGGGCTCGTGGTTCATCTTCTTTGCCACGGCGGTCATGGCGCAACGCAGAATCTTTTCTGTTTCGCCGTTGGCGCCTTCAAGGCGTTTCATGCACTTGATGAGTTCTTCTTCAACAATGTTTTCGGAACGGTTTACAAGATCCACGATCGTGGGTTGCAATTCCAGCGAGCGCAGCCACTTGCTGAATGTCTGGGTTTCACTTTCAACAATGGCGCGGGCCTTCTGGGCCTCTTCCTGACGCTGGGCGAGGTTTTCCTCCACCACTTCCTTCAGGTCGTCAATGTCGTAGAGATAGACGTTGTCCAGCGCGTTCACGTCCGGATCGATGTCGCGGGGAACCGCGATGTCGATGAAGAACATGGGGCGGTTCTTTCTCTTTTTCAGGACGGTGCGGATGTCCTTGGCGCGGATGACGGCCTCATGCGCACCGGTGGAGGAGATGATGATGTCCACCTTCTCCAGCTGGGTGAAAAGGTCGGAAAAGGCGATGGCTTCACCGTTGAACTGTTCGGCGAGCAGTTGCCCGCGCTCGAACGTGCGGTTGGCAACGTAGATCTTCTTTATGCCGTTGTTCAGCAGATGGGTTGCCGCAAGTTCAGCCATTTCGCCTGCGCCGATGAGCATTGCGGTGTATTCGCCCATGTCGCCGAAGATGCGCTTTGCAAGCTCAACCGCAGCATAGGAAATGGATACCGCGCTGGATGCCACGCCCGTTTCGGTACGAACGCGCTTGGCAACGGAAAATGCCTTGTGCAGAAGCCGGTTCAGAATGACACGGGTGGCGTTGCGGTCCACCGCTTCATGGTAGGCTGTCTTGAGCTGCCCAAGAATCTGGGGTTCGCCCACAACAAGGGAGTCGAGGCTTGACGCAACGGTGAAGAGGTGTTGCACCGCTTCCAGACCCTTATGCTTGTATACATAGGGTTCGAGGTCATCCACGCGTTGTCCGCGTGCATCTGCCCAGCATTTGATGACATGATTGATGACGCCGTCGCCTTCGCCCACCACGATAAGCTCCACGCGGTTGCAGGTGGAGAGAACCATGGCTTCCTTGATGCAGCCTTCAACGGGTACAACGCCCGGTTCAAGGTGTTTGCAGTCGGTCAGCGCGAATTTTTCGCGCACTTCAACACTGGCGGTCTTATGATTGAGGCCGATGAGATATATATCGCGATCCATGTTCAACTACTACTGAATGAAGCTGTGGTGAGTAGGCATGAAGACGTTGATTCCGATGAGAGAAAAAACGCTGATGGCAAACAGCCAGATGACGGCCTTGGCCGCTTTGCGTCCGCGCCAGCCCGCCGTAAGGCGCTGATGGAACAGCCACGCGAAGACGAACCAGACGAAAATGGAAACGATTTCCTTGGGGTCTGCGGAAAGCAACCTGCCCCATGCAAGGCGCGCCCAGATGAAGCCCGATGCCATGCCGATGGTGTATAAGGGGAAACCGGCCATGACCGCAACGTGATTCACGCGGTCGAAGGTGGCCAGCGCGGGCATATCCTTGTCGAATTCGGTAAGCTGTTCCTTGGATTTAATCTTGCGTTCCAGACGGATGAAAATAAGACCCGCGCCGAACGCCATGGCCAGAAGGCCGAAGCTGAGGAACAGCGTGCCGATATGCAGGCCGAAGAACATGCCAGTCCATTCTTCAGGCAATTTGCCCTGCACTGTGGTGAGCGTGAAGGAGCCTATGAACAGCAGCATGGCCAGGGGCGCTGCCGTAAGCCCGAGGAAGGAAAGGCGCATGCGCCACCACAGGAAGAAATAGATGAACAGCAGGCTCCATGAGAGGAACTGGATGTAATAGCCCTTGGACAGGTCAAAGTCGCTGCCCACCATGGCAAACAGCAGCATGGCGCTGTGCAGGCCGAAACCGGCCACTGCCGACCAGTTGGACAGTTTTTTGAGCGGGTCCTTTCTCAGTGCGGTACCAGCAATGATGAACAGGGTGCCGAGAGCATAGAGGACGATAATGAGCAGAGAGAACAGCTCAGACAAGTTCATGCAGCAACTCTCCTATGTGGGGGTGCAGTTCTTGCGGTAACAGTTCTGTCAGTATTGTTTCGGATCTGCCTCTGTCCCTGTCCTGCAGGGCGTCCATGAGGTCGGAGCCGACGATGTTGCGAAACAGCTTGGTATTGTGCCCTGTCTCTGCGCCGCGCGCAAGGACTAGCGGGCGGAGCCGGCCCATGAGCGTGACCAGGCGGGAAAAGCGGTTGCCTACGAATTCCTGCAGTTCCATGCGGATACGGCGCGCCAGAGCAGGGCTGTTGCCGCCAGTGCTGATGGCCACAATCAGTTCGCCCGCATCAAAATGCGCCGGAACGATGAAGTCTCCCTCGTCCGGTGCATCTATGACGTTGCACAGAACTGTGCGCTTGTCACAGGCGCGGGCTACGGTTTCGTTCACGGTGCGGCTGCCCGTGCAGGCAAATACCAGCGCGCGTCCCTGAACGTCTGAACTGACGAAGGGCCGGTGCTGATAGGTCACGGCAGGGTGGGAGAGCAATTCCTTCAGTTCAGGATCGGCGATTTCCACAAAAAGGAACGTGTCCAACACCAGCACTTCTTCAGGATTTGCCGCCAGCAGCGACGTGAGTTTGCGGCGTCCCACATCGCCAATGCCGACGATGAGGCAACGCTTGCCACGCATGTCTAGAAAGGTTGGATAATACCGCATGGGGCTTTATACAGAGGCGTAACCGTAAAGTAAAACACGAATTTGCCTGCGGTCGGGACTTGTTTTGGCGGCGACGATGCCCGCGTATGCTGCACCCTTGCCGTATGGGTGCCAATCCGGTAATGATGTCGGGGAAATAGGTATCCATTTTCAAGAATTGCATGTCCTTTCGAGCGCATTTCAGCGTGCGGAAGAGGCGTAGTCATATGTCATCAGATCAAACGGGCGGGCCGCAGCTTTTGAGCCGTCCTTCCCGTTTCAGTTGGAAAAGAAATGGCAAAATATCTGGTTATCCAATTGGCGCGGTTCGGTGACCTTCTGCAAACAAAGCGGCTCATCCTTTCTTTGCAGCAGGATTTGGGGCAGGGGGCTGCCGAGGTGCACCTGTGTATTGATTCATCCCTTTCGGCACTTGCAGCACATGTATATCCTGACGTGAAGGTGCACGCCATCAAGGCTCACGGCACGTCCACAGCCGAAGAGGTGCTTTTTGCGAATCTGACCGTGTTTTCCGCCATGCAGGCGGAAAAGTACGATGCCGTCTACAATCTCAATTTTTCCGGGTTGAGCTTTGCCATAGCCACGTTGTTTGATCCGGAAACGGTTCATGGCTATCGCAGCGAAGGCGGGCAGCCGTTGAAGGATCAATGGATGCGCCTTGCCTTTCGCTGGACGCGTAACCGCAGGACAAGCCCGCTGAACCTCATGGATTTCTGGGGACTTCTTGCCCCTGCCCCCATAGTTCCGGAAGCCGTTAACCCCATTGCCATGCGTAAGGGCGGGGGCCTTGGTGTGGTGCTCGCCGGACGCAACTCCCGTCGTTCTCTGCCTGTGGACATGCTGGCCGATTGCGTACAGGCCGTGTTCGAAGCCCACGGTGGCCCGAAGGTGACGCTGCTTGGCACCAAGGCGGAAGCGCAACTGGGCAGCCAGCTCATGCGCAAGTTCAGCGGGCCGCTTTTGCAGCGTACGGAGAACCTTGTGGGCCGTACGGATTTTTCAGGGTTGATCGATACCGTAGGCGGGCTGGATGTGCTGCTTACACCGGACACCGGAACCATGCACCTTGCGGCCCATCTGGGTACCCCTGTGCAAGCCTTCTTCCTCTCATCGGCATGGGCACACGAAACAGGGCCCTACGGACTTGGGCATCGCATCTGGCAGGCCGTGCTGCCGTGCTCTCCCTGTCTTGAATCCCGGCCATGCCCCATCGACACCCAATGCCTGAATGCCTTTGCTGATCCCAAGTACCTGCGAATTCTGGCAGGCAAGTTTGATGACGACTACCCCGCGAATATCATTGGTCTTGTAAGCATGCTGGATGCTGTTGGGGTGACGTATATGCCCGTTTTCGGACTAGACGACGGCACTCCGCAGCGCAAGGACCAGCGCGGCCTTGTGGCCGAGCGGTTCGGGCTTATGGAACTGGCCCCCGTGGCGGATAACACGCAAGCCGCCTCCCTGTATCAGGAATCGGACTGGATGCTTTCGCATGAACGCACTGCGCCCGGCGACGAGTAGCTGCATGCGAAAGATGAATAATCTCACAAGGACAGTATGATGACGACGTTATCACGTTCCCTGCGTGTTCTGGTGGTGCTTCCCCTCTACGGCGGCTCGCTTCCGGTGGGGCGCTTCTGCGTGGAAGCTCTCAAGGAACTGGGGCATACCGTGGAAGTGTTTGAAGCTCCTTCCTTTCATTCCGCATTTTCCGCACTGAAAGACCTGCGCGTCACCACGGACAGGCTTGAGTATCTTGAGAACAGTTTCCTGCAAGTCGTTTCGCAGGCCGTGCTGGCCAAAGTGGAGACCTTTGAGCCTGATCTTGTGTTCTGTCTTGCACAGGCTCCGTTGAATCGTCAGGCGCTCAAGCGACTGCGCAAGGACGGAGTCGCCACGGCCATGTGGTTTGTTGAAGATTTCCGACTCTTTACCTACTGGCGCAGTTTTGCCCCGTTCTACGACTATTTCGCTGTTATCCAGTATGAGCCCTTTATCAGCGAATTACGGGACATCGGCGTGGATAACGCCCTTTATCTCCCCATGGCCGCATTGCCCTCCATGCACAGAAAGCTGGAGCTTTCACCCATGGAGCAGCGTAAGTACGGATCGGACGTTTCCTTCCTCGGGGCGGGCTATCCGAACCGGCGCATTGCATTCCGGCAGCTGACTCATCTGGACTTCAAGATATGGGGGACGGAATGGGACGGTGAACCCTTGCTGGAGCGGCACGTGCAGATGAAGGGCGCGCGCATTTCCTCCGAGGATTGCGTAAAGATTTACAATGCCACCAAGATCAACCTGAACCTGCATTCCAGCGTCAACGCCAGAGAACTGGTCAGCGGCGGCGATTTCGTCAATCCCAGAACGTTTGAGCTTGCCGCATGTGGCGCTTTCCAGCTGGTGGACCGTCGTTCGCTCATGAGCGACCTGTTTGACTCTGACGAGCTGGTTACCTTTGGTTCAATGGAAGAGATGCTCGATAAGATTCAGACTTACCTCGGCGATGAAGCCGAACGGCAGGCCATTGCGGAAAAGGCTCAGGCCCGCGTGCTTCGTGATCACACCTACGCCAATCGCATGCGCACGCTTACGGAGTTCATTGCTTCCCGCAGAGAAGGGTGGCCTGTCCCCCGCAGCGAATCAGCCATGCTGCCCGATGATATTCCGGAGGAACTGCGTGTTGAACTTGCCGCACTGATGCAGCGGCTCAACATACCGGCCGATGCGGCATTTCAGGATATCGTATGGGCCATCAGGCAGCAGAACGGGCAGTTGTCTTCGGTAGAGACAGCGGTGCTTTTTCTGGACGAGTGGAAGAAGCAGTACCAGAAGTAACTGCGATTCTTCATGTGGACGTAAAGAAGGGAGCATTCCTGTCGGGAATGCTCCCTTCTTCATGAGTTCCGTTCGAACAGATGTGCTCAATGGGTTGCGTTGTTGTCGGACTTGCCGCACGTGCAAGGACAATCCACACCGGCTTCAGCGTACGGGATACAGGTAAGCGTATCCTCATAGGATCTCGGACGGTTGCAGATTTCACAAGAAGTCTTGCATGCTCTCCATTCGGCGCACGGGCATTCCAGATTGGCTTCTGCGAAGGTGGCGCACATCATGGTGTCCTTAAAGCTTGTGGGCCACGTGTAACAACCTGTGCCTTTCATGGTACGTACCTCCTTCGAAATCAGCAACTCCGGCATGGTTCCTATATGAAGGGTAGTGGGAGGGAAGGCAATGTCAAGTGCGCCTCTTTGCAAACTCCGATATAATCATCTCAGTTCTGCCGGTACGGGAATCAGGCCATCCTCATCTTCCTCCAGCTCTTCTTCGGGAGCATAGGTATGCGCCAGAGAGAATGTAGTGGTGGTCATTTTTCCGAGTGAGAAGAAGCTGATGGCATCCATGAGGTTCTGGGCCTGATCGGAAAGTTGGACCGAAGACGCCGCCAGTTCCTCAGAAGCTGCCGCATTGCTCTGTACAACAGAGTCCAGCTGCTGAATGGCCTTGTTTACTTGTTCCGCACCTGCGTATTGTTCATTGTTTGCCGCAGTGATTTCCTGAACCAGTCCCGCAGTTTGACGGATGCTGGGCACAACGGAGCGGAGCTTGGCACCGGCCTCCTGTGCGATTTTGACGCTTGAAACGGAAAGGATGCTGATCTCGGATGCTGCAGACCCCGAGCGTTCCGCGAGTTTGCGGACTTCTGACGCGACGACGGCAAATCCCTTGCCGTGTTCACCAGCGCGGGCGGCTTCGATGGCGGCATTCAGGGCCAGCAAGTTGGTCTGCCGGGCAATCTCTTCAATGATGATGATTTTTTCGGAGATGGTTTTCATGGCGGACTCGGTCTTGTTAACCGCTTCGCCACCTTCTTCGGCATCCTTCGCTGCTTGCAGAGCCATGTGTTCCGTCTTGCGCGTGTTTTCGGCGTTCTGCTTGATATTGGAAGTCATTTCTTCCACCGAAGCGGATATTTCTTCAACGGCGGCAGCCTGCTCGGTTGCGCCATCGGAGAGGGTTTTGCTGGAGTTGGAAAGCTCGTGCATGCTTGTGTTCAGGCTTGACGAACTGGACTGAACGCTGGCTACGACTCGTCTGGTTTCGTCTATCATGGTTTGCAGCGCCATTGCCAGAGAGCCGAGTTCGTCATTGCCGGATACGTTGACGCGTGTACCCAGATTGCCGGCAGCCACTTCCTTGGCAGCATTCACGCAGTTGTCCAGCGGAGCAAGAATGCGTTTCTTCAGGATGTACAGAATGGCGGCAGTAGCAAGAACTGCCAGACCAAGGCATGAAGCCTGAATGATGAGCAGGGTGCGGATGTTGGTTTCTGCCTTGTCCTGCAACATGACGACAGCCTTGTTCATGGCAGCCAGCACGTTCACGCTGAATCCGGTGAGCTGTTTGACTGCAGTGGTGTCACCTTTCAGGGCGGCTTCGATCATTCCTTTATATTCTGACCAGATAGTTCTGCCCTTTGTGAGCTGCTGCTGAACATCAGCATCCGGTATCGGGAGAAAGCCTTTGGGGCCTGAGATATCGAGAGTTAGCGGCGCATAGCCTCCGTTTATCAGCGAATCGAGCGACACCTCGAATACTTCCATGGAGGCACGAACCTGTTTTTCTGCGGTTGTTTTATCCTCCGCAGTCATGAAGCCGAGTGTTTCTTTGGCGATCTTTTGGGTCAGCATTCGCTGGCGACCGCCAAGATTGATTGCAAGACCATCTTTTGCCTGATGTTGGGTTACATAGAGAGTGCCCCCGAACATGGCGACTATAATAAGGAATAGGACACAGACGGGTAGAATCAATCGAAATCGTATGCTCATGGCGCGCCTCCCGGTATTGAGAGATAGTAGTTCTAATTACTATAAAAGAATAACCGGAATCATGAGATTAGGTATGATAATCCTGTCTTCAGAAAAGCAGAAAGCCCCTGCCGCGTAATGTGGCAGGGGCTTATGTTTGTGAGAGGCGGGGCTGTTAGCTGGCGTCCTGAGTGATCTGGGTGCCTATGCCCTTGTCGGTGAAGAGTTCGAGCAGCACGGAGTTCTCAACGCGGCCGTCAATGATCATGGCTTTTTCCACCCCTTCTTCAAGGGCTTCAAGACAGCATTTCACCTTGGGGATCATGCCGCCTTGCAGGATGCCCTGCTCAAAGAGGCCGTGTACCTGGCGAACCGTGAGGGAGGAGAGCAACTCCTTGTTCTTGTCCAGAATGCCGGGAACGTCCGTGAGCAGCAGCAGGCGTTTGGCCTTGAGAGCACCGGCCACAGCACCGGCTACGGCGTCTGCGTTGATGTTGTAGGTGATGCCTTCTTCGTCTACGCCCACGGGGGCGATAACGGGAACATATCCATCGCGTTCCAGCGAGCGGAGCAGAGAGGTTTCCACGCCCACAACCTCGCCCACTTTGCCGAGGTCGATGATCTCGGGGGTGCGCTTGAAGTTTTCAATGACCATCTCCATCTTGCGGGCGCGGATGAGTCTGCCGTCCTTGCCGGAGAGCCCCACAGCCTTGCACCCCGCAAGGTTGAGCATGTTCACGATTTCCTTGTTCACCTTGCCTACGAGCACCATTTCCACCACGTCCATGGTGGCATCGTCGGTCACGCGCAGTCCTTCGCGGAAGTGGCTCTGAATGTTCAGCGCTTCCAGCATCCTGCCAATCTGCGGGCCGCCGCCGTGAATGACCACGGGGTTAATGCCCACATATTTGAGCAGTACGATGTTCAGAGCAAAGGCACGGCCGAGTTCAGCATCCTTCATGGCGTGGCCGCCGTACTTGATGACGACGGTCTCGCCGTGGAACTGGCGCATATAGGGCAGGGATTCGATAAGAACCCGCGACTTCATTTTGTCTTTTTCATGCTGGTCCATGCACTATGCTCCCGTACTAATCGAGTTTCTGTGTCAGGGTTACAGAATGTACCGGCTAAGGTCGCGGTCTTCGCGGACGTCGGCCAGTTGCTGCTGTACAAAGGCGCGGTCTATCACGAGGGAGTCGCCTGAACGGTCCGGCGCTTCAAACGAGATATCCGCAAGTATGCGTTCCATGATTGTATAGAGGCGGCGGGCACCGATATTCTCGGTTTCCTGGTTCGTCAGTTCGGCAAAGGAGGCAATCTCTTCAAGCCCGTCTTCGGTGAACTCTATGGTGACGCCTTCCGTGGCCAGAAGGGCCTTGTACTGGATGGTAAGGGCGTTCTTCGGTTCCTTGAGAATGCGAAGGAATTCGTCCTTGCCTAGAGCGGAAAGCTCCGTGCGCAGTGGGAAGCGGCCCTGCAGCTCGGGAATGAGGTCCGAAGGCTTGGAGTAGTGGAATGCGCCTGCACCGATGAAAAGGATGTGGTCTGTGCGCACCATGCCGTACTTGGTGTTCACCACGCTGCCTTCCACAATGGGGAGCAGGTCGCGCTGCACACCCTCGCGGGAAATGTCGGCGGATTTTCCGCCATGCTGGGAGCTGGCAATCTTGTCGATTTCGTCGATGAAGATGATGCCCGTCTGCTCCACGCGTTCGCGGGCCATTTCTGAGACTTTGTCGGGATCAATCAGGCGTGCGGCTTCCTGTTCTATGAGCAGGGCAAAGGCGTCGCCTACACGCATGCGGCGCTTCTTTCTCTTGGCGGGAAAAGCCTTGCTGAATACATCCTTGAACTGGGAGCCGATCTCTTCCATGCCGGGAATGGTCATTACCTCAAGATGGGGACCGGCCTGCATTTCCACTTCCATCTCCACTTCGCGATCATCCAGTTTTCCCTGACGGAACAACTGGCGCATCTTGTCGCGGGTGGAGTCGCCCGCAGGCGCGGGAGATGGCGTAGGAGCGTCGAAAGAGGTCATGGGGGAAGAGGCGCGGGAGCCGGGCAACAGCAGGTCCAGCAGGCTTTCTTCGGCATTGGCCTCGGCCTTGGTGCGGACGCGCTCCGTCTCTTCCTCGCGGATGAGTGCGATGCCCAGTTCCATCAGGTCGCGGATCATGGATTCCACGTCGCGTCCCACATAGCCTACTTCGGTGAACTTGGTGGCTTCCACCTTCACGAAGGGGGAGGCGGAAAGCTTGGCGAGACGGCGGGCGATTTCGGTCTTGCCCACGCCGGTGGGACCCATCATGATGATATTCTTGGGGGCTATTTCGTCGCGAAGGGCGGGCTCAATCTGCTGGCGTCTCCAGCGGTTGCGCATGGCGACTGCCACCATGCGTTTGGCATCCTTCTGGCCGATGATATACTTATCCAGTTCGGAAACGATTTCTCTAGGCGTAAGAGCGCTCATGGAAACTCCTGAAAGCTGTAATTATCCGTGCAGCGGGCCGGAATAGTAGCAGGGGAGAGGGTGAAAGCCAATGAAAAAGCGGGCGCTCCGGTCGGAACGCCCGCGTTCTTTTGTCATGAATTATCGGGTGATGGCGATGGAACGGAACTGCACAATGCCGCGCCGCTTGATCTGCAGCATGATGGCACCGCGGGCTTCGCCTTCCTCCTTGAGGATCTTGCTGAACTCCTCAACGGTGTTCACGGGCTTGAGGTTGGCCTGCAGAATGACATCTCCGGGGCGGATATCAGCTTCTGCTGCCGCCTTGGTCTGATCAACTTCGGTGACGAGAATGCCGGCAACCGCATCCAGACCAAGCGCCTTGGCTTCCGTGGCTGTCACGGGGCGAAGCTTGATGCCGAGCTGGTCAAAGCTGGCCTCCTTGGAGGGCTGGCTGGGAGCCTTGGCCACTTCCTTGCTGCGTTCACCAAGGGTGATCAGTACGGTGCGGGGCTTGCCTTCACGTACGATGGTCAGCTTGGCTTTGTCGCCGGGGGGCAGGTTGGCAATGGCATTGATCAACTCGCTGGAGGAGGTGATTTCCTTTTCGTTCACGCTGGTGATGACGTCGCCGGATTTGAGACCGGCCTTGTCCGCAGGCTGGCCGGGAATGACGCCTGCAACGAATGCGCCTTTGTCACTCTTGAGGCCGAGAGCCTTGGCGGTGTTTTCGTCCACATCGGTGATGTTTACGCCAATCCAGCCTCGGCGCACGGTCTGGTCAGTCTTCAACTGGTTGATGATGCGCTTGGCCATGTTGCTGGGAATGGCAAAGCCGATGCCCTGACCGCGCGCAATGATGGCGGTGTTGATGCCGATGACCTCACCGTCGCCGTTGATAAGGGGACCGCCGGAGTTGCCGGGGTTGATGGAGGCGTCGGTCTGCAGATAGTTGTCAAACGGGCCGGAGCGGATGTTGCGGCCCTTTGCGCTGACAATGCCCGCGGTCACGGTATGGTCAAGCCCGAAGGGGTTGCCGATGGCCATGACCCATTCGCCTACTTCAAGGTTGTCCGAATTACCGAAGCTGACGAAGGGCAGGGCGCGCTTGGCTTCCACCTTCAGAAGCGCAAGGTCGGTCTCTGGGTCGGCACCGATGACCTTGGCGATGAAGGATTCGGAGCTGTTCTGGCCGGTTTCGATGTTTACGCGGATGATATCCGCATTTTCGATGACGTGGTTGTTGGTTACCACATAGCCGTCAGGCGAGATAATGAAGCCGGAGCCCAGAGAGCGTTCCTTGCGGGGCTGCTGATCTCCGCGGTTGCCGAAAAACTGGTCGAACTGGTCAAAAAAGTCGTCAAAGGGAGTGCCGCGCGGATGCTTGCGCAAAAAGTCCTGCAACCCTTTATTGTTGGATGCTTCAACGGTTTTTTCCGTGCTGATGTTGGCCACGGCGGGACCGGCCTTCTTTGCAAGGACGGTAAAGTCGGGCAGGTTTGCCGCAATTGCGGCTGCAGCCATGAGCAGCACCAGCAGTGGGGAAACGACAAGAGCTTTTGGGGTATGACGATTCATTTCGGTTCTCCTTGAGAATTCTGCATGAAAATGGGTAGCAACGGCAGAATTTCCGACCCCTAGATAATAGTCCGTTTTTTCAGCTTGTAAACCGGAAAAATAAAAAAGGCCGGTCAGAGACCGGCCTTTCATATACTCAGATGTGAAGAAGCTTACTTGTTCTTCAGGGCGTTCTTGAGAGCTGCGCCCAGCGTGTTGGAGAAGGCGGAGGTGTCACCGGAAACCGTGGTCTTTTCGGCCTTGGGCTTGCGGTATTCCTTCCAGGAGGTGTCTTCTTCGGTTTCCACGCCCACGGGGGCAAGGGTGATCTTGCGTTCGGCGGTGCGAACCTGAGCCACAGTAACCTGCAGGGTGTCGCCGGGCTTTGCGTTGTCCAGATTGGCGGCCTTGTCAGCCTTGGCCATGTTGGACTTGGGCATAAGGCCGGTAATGCCGGGGGCAAGTGCCACGAACAGACCGAAGTCGGTGCGGGATTCAACCTTGCCTTCCACGGTGGAGCCGGCAGCAAAGCGCTCTTCAACGCCTGCCCACGGGTCGCCTTCTGCTTCCTTCATGCTCAGGGAAACGCGCTGTGCGTTGAGGTCGATGCCCTTGACCTTCACCATGACCTTGTCACCCACGGCAACCATGTCGCCGGGCTTGTGAACACGCTTGGTGTAGGACATTTCGGAAATGTGAACCAGACCGTCAATGCCGGGCAGCACTTCAACGAATGCGCCGAAGTTGGTGAGGCGTACAACCTTGCCTTCACGTACTTCGCCTTCCTTGAGGTCTTCGGCAACACGGGTCCAGGGGTTTTCCATAACCTGCTTGGCAGACATGGAGATGCGCAGCTGGCCCTTCTTGTCGGTCTCAATGGAAAGAATCTTGGCACGAACTACGTCGCCTTCGCTCACGGCTTCATCGGCAGCGCCGATACGGGCCCAGGAGAGCTCGGAAACATGAATCAGGCCTTCAATGCCGGGCTGGATTTCGGCAAAAGCGCCGAAGGGAGCAAGGCGGACGATCTTGGCGTCAACAACGGAGCCTTCCTTGATCTCGGCAAGGAACTCGGCACGCTTGGCTTCCTGCTCCTTCTCAAGCAGTACGCGGCGGGAAACAACTACGTTGCGGCCGTTCTGTTCAAACTTGATGATCTGGAACTGGAAGGTCTGACCGACATAGGCTTCCGCGTCTTCCACGAAGCGGGTGTCGATCTGGCTGACGGGGCAGAATGCACGGCGCTTGAGCACTTCAACATCGTAGCCGCCCTTGCGGGTGGCAACAACGCGGCCTTCTACAGGCAAATTGGCTTTGTAGGCATCTTCCAGAATGGCGGCACCGCCAACTCCGGAAAGAGCCTTGGACAGGCGAATTTCCTGTGCCGAAGCGGCCATGACGTAGAGTTCAACTTCGTCGCCGTCCTTGATGGTCAGTTCGCCTGCATCATCAAGGAATTCGTTGCGCTCGGCAACGCCGTCTACCTTGGTGCCGGTGTCCACAAACACGCTGTCAGCGGTAATGCTGATGACCGTGCCTTTCACGCGGTCGCCAACCTTAAGGCTTTCACCCATGGAGCCCGTGTAGGCATCCAGCATCGCTTCAAAACTTTCTTCAGCGCCCATCTGGCGGCTGTCGTCGGAACCGGCCATCCAGTTCTCCTTGAAAACATCACTGTTAAAGGTTCATGAAATTGATTAGGGGGCTATATCTTTCATCTGCCTGAGAAGCAAGAACGAAAAAGGGGCCAGGCACATGTTGCCTCGCAAGCGAAGGCATGGCATTCTTTTCCGACAAAATGAATTATAAGGAGCATTCAATGGCAACAGCCAAAGCGCGTCACATTCTTGTTGATTCCGAAGCTACCTGCGTCGAACTGAAAAACCGCATCGAAGGCGGCGAAGATTTTGCCGAGGTGGCCAAGCAGTATTCCAAGTGTCCCTCCGGCCGCCGTGGTGGCGAACTGGGTCAGTTCCGCCCCGGTCAGATGGTTCCCGAGTTCGACTATGTCTGCTTCAACGAAGCTGTTGGCGTAGTGCACGGCCCCGTGCGCACCCAGTTCGGCTATCATCTTGTTGAAGTGACCGAACGCGTGGACTAGTTTTTTCTGTATTGCTCCGCCTTGTGGCGGTAGAGATCGGCGGTCTTTGCAGGCCGCCTTTTCTTTTGCCCAAAAAAAGAAACCGGCCAGCGCAGGCTGGCCGGTATTGCATACAAAATCTACCTTGCGGTGTTAGGCCGCAGGGGAAGAGCCCTTGAATTGGATGGAGATAATTTCGTACTCAATGCGGCCCTTGGGTGCGTTTACCACAACCTCGTCACCTACCTGCTTGCCGAGAATGGCCTTGGCGACGGGGGAGAGGATGGAGATGCTGCCGTTGTTGAAATCGGCTTCATCCGGGCCCAGCATGGTGTAGGTCTTCTGCTCGCCGCTCTCCAGATCTTCTACCGTCACCGTGGAGCCGAAGATGGCCTTGGGGCCGCTCAGCGTATTGATATCGATGACATTGAACTTGGGCATACGCGATTCAATGTAGTTGATGCGTGCCTCAAGCATTCCCTGGCGTTCGCGGGCAGCATCATATCCGGCATTTTCCGAAAGATCGCCTTCCTCGCGGGCTTCTTTGATAGCCTGAATGATGGCCGGGCGTTCCTTCTTCAGTCCATCGAGTTCTCGCTCGAGCTTTTTGAAACCTTCAACGGAAATCGGGATAGTATCCATTCTTTGCGTATCCTTACAATCATTCTAATCTGTTTTTTCGGGGATGGTCAGATCGGCGGTTGTGCCGGTGACAGCAGAGAGGCGGAGTCGGAATTGGTTGGACTTCGAACAACGTCCGCCGAAATGCTTGGGTAAGTCATTGTGGCCTGTTGGTCAAGGAGGAGTTGCACCTTGGCGAACATCCGAGAAAGAAAATAGCCTATTAGTCATTCCCTTTCATAGGAAAAAATGTATAACTATGGTTAGAACTTATGAGATCGATCCGGCAGCCCGTTCCTTACAGGTTAGAGAGGGTGCCGACAGCCCAGGCTTTTGTATCAGGAGGATGGGATATGCCCAACTTGAAGATTTGGAAAAGCCAGCAGTTGCAGAGACTCAGAAATGACAGCGAGCGGCTTTTCGACAGATTGTGCTCGGAATTCGGGCTGCCTTCCGTGTGTCAGCCTTTGATGGAGGTGGATCTTACCATCAAGGACTTGCCGGACGAGGTGGTCGTCGAGGCCCAGTTGCCCGGCGTTTCACCCGAGGATATCAGCATAGTGATTGATGATACACTTCTTACGATCAGCTGCAGGGAGCAGGAAGTCAGCGAGTCAGGTACCCAGACCAGTGTGATGGAGCATCGTTTCAGGCTGCCCTGCAAGGTGCGGTCTGAAGAGGTTGTGGCAGAACTCAACGGAGCTTTGCTGCGGATTACCATGCCTAAATGCAGAAAGCCGGAATCGCGTCGCATTCCGGTTGTTTTGAAGCAGAAGCCCTAAGCCTGCCAGGAGGAAACCATGACTGCTATCAGAGATATTGCGAAAGTTGCCGTGGAAGATCTGCGCTGGAGGCTTGATCCTGCAACCTTGCCCTTTAGCACAACCGATGAGCTTGAAGTGCAGGACAAGATCATAGGCCAGGATCGCGGGGTAGAGGCCTTCAAGTTCGGCATGGGCATGGAGACCAAGGGGTATAATATTTTTGTCACGGGTTCAGTGAATCTTGGCAAGATGGCGGTGGTGAAGCGCCTTCTTGAGAATTCGACCCGCAAGCAGGAAACGCCGGATGACATTTGCTACGTTAACAACTTCAAAACGCCGGAAGAACCTATCCTGCTTCGTTTTATTGCCGGAAACGGCGTCAAGTTCAAGAATGCCGTGGATAAGTATCTTGAAGGCATCAAGCGCGAAGTACCCCAGCTTTTCGAAAGTCAGGAGTACATCAACAGCAAGAATGCCATCATAGAAGAGCACGACAAGAAAACTCGCGAGTTCTTCAAGGGGCTAGAAGAGCGGGTGAAGGATGCGGGGTTCGTCATGGTGAACATGCAGATGGGCCAGATCCAGCGTCCGGACATCGTGCCCGTCATAGATGGCGAACCGGTTCATCTGCTCAAGCTTGAAGAGCTTGTGGAGAAAGGGCGCTTCCCCCGCGAGGAGTTTCAACAGCTGAGCTCTAAATACAAGGAACTGAAGGAAGATATCGACGCCATTTTTCTTGAAGTACGCACGTTGCAGAAGGAAGTGAAGCGCCGTAGCGAGGAAGTGGACAAGCTCATGTTCATAAACATCGCACGGGAACTGGCAGAGCCTTTGCTGAACGGCTGGCGTGACTCGGAAAAAGTGAAGAAGCACGTGGATGCCATGCTGGAAGATATGGCCGAGAATCTTGATGCCATCAAGTCCATCGGGCAGCCTCAGCAGGGGCCCATGGGTATGAGTTTCCCCGGTGCTTCCGCAGAGGCCGTTCTGCACCCGTACGGTGTGAACCTGCTCGTAGACAATAGCGAAAGCGAGGGGCCGCCCGTTATTGTGGAGTCACATCCCACGTACCGAAACCTGTTCGGCAGCATTGAGCGTGTCATGGACCGCAACGGACTGTGGCGCACCGACTACAAGAAGATTCTTGCCGGTTCGTTCATCAGGGCGAATGGCGGGTATCTGGTCATCAATCTCATGGATGCCATTCTGGAGCCCGGAGTATGGCAGACGCTCAAGCGTGCTCTCAAAACTTCAGAGATCGAGATTCAGACCTTTGATCCGTACTATCTTATGGCGACGACTTCGTTGAAGCCGGAATCCATCTCCATGGAAGTAAAGGTCGTCGTCATTGCAACCCCTTACTTGTACCATATGTTGCGGAATTATGATGAAGACGTGGACAAGATCTTCAAGGTTCGTGCGGATTTTGAATCCTCCATGCTCCGGGACGACAAGGCCGTGCAGGAGATTAGCCGTCTCATAAAGACGTTTGTCGCGGACAATGAGCTCATGCCTTTCCATGCGGATGCCGTAGCCGCGCTCATGGAGCACGGGGTGCGTATCTCCGGCAGGCAGGAGCGCATTTCCACGGCTTTCCCCATCCTCAGCGACATCATGGAAGAGGCCAACTTCATAGCGAAAGAGGCGGGAGAATCCGTTGTCCGGGGTGAGCATGTATGCAAGGCCAATGATGCGCGCATCTATCGCACGAACCAGATGGAAGACCGCATGCAGGAAATGATTGATCGCGGCAGCGTGTTCATTGACACGGAAGGTGCCGTGGTCGGCCAGATTAACGGATTGGCGGTGTATTCCCTTGGCGATTATGCCTTTGGCAAGCCTTCGCGCATTACCTGTGCTACCTCGATAGGCAAGGATGGTATCATCAATATTGAACGAGAAGCTGATCTTTCAGGTTCCACGCACAACAAGGGTGTCCTTATTCTCGGCGGGTATCTGCGCAGGAACTTTGCTCAGGATAAGCCTTTGACCCTTGCGGCTTCCATAGCCTTCGAGCAGTCCTATGGAGGAATCGATGGTGATTCGGCTTCTTCCACTGAGTTGTATGCATTGCTCTCCAGCTTGTCGGAAGTTCCCATCAAACAGGGCATAGCCGTAACCGGTTCAGTCAACCAGAAGGGCGAAGTACAGCCCATTGGCGGCGTGAACGAGAAAATTGAGGGCTTTTACAAGGTTTGTAAGTCCCGTGGTCTTACAGGAGAACAGGGGGTTATGATCCCCAAGGCCAATGTGAAGGACCTGATGCTCAAGGATGAAGTGGTGGATGCCGTGAAGAATGGCACTTTCCACGTCTGGTCGGTTGCTTCCATCAATGAAGGCATTGAGATTCTGACAGACCATGCTGCCGGTGAGCGTGACCCCGAGGGATGTTATCCGGAAGGCTCCATTAATGCGCTTGTTAATGAGAAATTGCGTTCTCTGGCCGAGGGGCTTCGTGACTTTGCCAAGGCAAAGGGAGCGTCCAATGGAAATGGAAATGGGAACGGAGTGGAGAATGATGAATAGTTCGTTCCTTTAACTGATGTAAAACAGCAGGGCCGTCCCCATTGGGCGGCCCTTTTTGCATTGTCTGTTGTGATTGTATAGTCAATCAATTGCAGGCTGCAAAAATAATCTTTCACAAAAGGTTAAATTTGGACTAGAAGGGTCCAGTTTCTATAGGGGAAATAGAGAAAACGGAAAAAAATACTGAAATTACCGGTTAGTGCGTAACTTCACAAGTCGTGTGGGCAAAGTGGGTGCGCGCTTGCGGGTTTTTAATCCTGTGGTAGTGTACGCAGGGATTTCGGGATTTTCCGTTAAACCTTCTACCTGTAAGGAGATGACTAATGGGCAAGTCTACTTCTTTGGGCAGGGTGGAAGTCGTGCTTACCAAACCGAACGGAGAGCGTATCGAAGTTGAAGTTGGTGAGAACGGCATGGTATACATCGACGTTGAAACCGGTGAAAAGTGTACCATGAACGTGGCAGAGCGGTGGACAGAACTGACTGAAGAACGCCGCCAGAAGGCTAGTCAGTTCATCAAGAGCATCCAACAGGATCTTGAAGGTCTGCTGGCCTGTTAAACTTCCATTGCACGTCACGAAAAAGTGCCGCTCCGGCTAGCCGGGGACGGCACTTTCGTTTTGTGGCAGGTGGAAAATTCAGAGTTACCAACGGCAGGCGTATGTGTGTTCCGGTTGTGACGGAAGCTCTCGCGGCATGGGCTTCAGGCTGCTGTAACGCCTGATGGAGCAGGTTGCGCAGAAGTGATTCGGGTACTGGCAGGTCAGGCACATGGGAACAAATTCCCTGCAAAATGCACCGTATATGCCTTTGATTCCGGGGCTGCACGCCTTTTGATGAAAAGCGCAGCCGTTACATGGTCCCTGTAACAATGTTGCCTTGTTCATGGTTGCCTCCAAACATGTGATGTTCGCATCGTGCACAGTAGCACAGGTTTTCATGTTTGCAATGCAAGCATGATGGGTCAGGTAAATAATCATGCAGCTAATCTCTGTGTGACATTAGTACTGTTTTTCTGAATAGCATTGTCTGCAAAACGACCACAAATACTTCAGAAAATATTCCGACCAGGTGCCTGGTTGTATGCATGCTGTCGACAATACAGTCCGCCTACGTTTTCTGGGGGCGAACTGTCCCCCATTTTCCTTCCGATCTTATTGAAATCATGAATAGTCTACCTTGAGGGTTTGGTTTAGTTTTTCGTTGTACCTACTTTTCAGGTAGGGTATATTGAGGTAAGTAGGCTGTGTCTGGTTAGTGAGCACTTCCTTGCATGGGGTTGGGGGGCCCTTGTTTGGAGTATGTCTGGTCAGGAAAGTGGTGGTAACGCCGGGTTTGGGTAAACAGGGAGGCGTGGCTTTATGCGGTTACTAACGAACAGTCGGTACGGTACGCGGCTATTGCTCGACATAGCCGTTCATGGGCGGGAAGAACCCGTCTTGATGCGTGATTCTGCCAAGCGGCTCGGTATTTCTCAGAAATATCTGGAGAAGATTGCCCGCCAACTCAAGAATGGTGGGTATCTGACGACAAGACGCGGTCCCAATGGCGGGCACATGCTGGCGGTGGAGCCTTCTTCCATCACCGTAGGTGAAGTGGTGCGGCTACTTGAAGGAGGAACCGATCTGGTAGGGTGCGGCAAGGATGCTGTTACCTGTACTCATGCCCCGGGCTGTCTTACCCGCCTGCTCTGGAAGGAAGCGAGCCTGGCCATGTATACGCATCTGGATAAGTTCTGTTTTGGAGAGCTTGTGAATTATGCGGAGAAAGGGGTGAAGTTCGGCGACTATTGCGTTCGGACCATTACCGAGCACCCTGAATTCAAACGGGAGATTCCCGTTTCGTCAAAGTGTTCCCTGGCGGATGTGACGCTGACAGGTCTTGAGGATTTCTTATAGATGTACCCTATGTTGCGGCTCTCGTAATGAGTGCCGGACATACAGGCTTTGCAACTGACCTCGGATGGAAGGGGTGTTGTCTTGAACAGCTACCTACACTTTCTGCGGGCTTCGCTGGCCGTACGTATTCTGGCCATTACTGGCATAACCCTGTTCGTGTGCCTTGGTCTGCACGCATGGCTGAGCATCCGTTATCAGCACTCACACGCAGAAAAAGAGTTGATCGCCGGTGCAGACCGCATGGGGCAGACCATTCTGCTGGGTACACGGTACGCCATGATGGGGAATGCTCGGCACGAGTTGAATCAGATCATCAGCGACGTGGCGGAACACCCCGATATCGTTTCCATTCGCATCTACAACAAGGCTGGCGAGATCAAGTTCTCGAATCACCCTGAAGAAGTTGATACCCGTACGGATATCCGTGCCACAGCCTGCCATGCCTGCCATGTTACAGATACGCCCAAGACAAGCCTGACAGTGGAAGAGCGCATCCGTGTTTTTGATGACGAAGCCGGAGCCCCGAGACTGGGCAGCCTTATGCCCATCAAGAATGAGAAAGGCTGTGCGGAGGATGCCTGCCACGCGCATGAACCGGACAAGATTGTGCTCGGGGCGCTGGATGTGGTGCTCAGAGCCGACTCTGCCGAGCAGGACATTATAACTTTTCAGAACCGTGTGTTGATGCTCACGGCGGGCGTGTTTCTGGCTGCATCCACACTCATCATCATGTTATTGCGGCGTTTTATCACGCGCCCAGCGGCCATGCTGATTGATTCCGCCAAGCGTATCGGGCGGGGCGAGCGTGTCATTTTCGGGCACATGGTAGGGCTTGGCGAGATGGGCGAATTGGCAACGGCCCTTGCCCGCATGCAGCTGGAGGTGGCTGAAAAGCGCGAAGCGCTGGAGCGTCAACGCAAGGAGTATCAGCATCTCTTCGAGCAGGTGCCCTGCAGTATCACCGTGCAGGATCGCGACTACAAGCTTATCCAATATAACAGGGAGTTTGCTGAGAGGTTCAATCCTGCCTCCGGCATCCATTGCTATGAAGCCTACAAGGGCCGGACGGATAAATGCCCCAATTGTCCCGTGGAGAAGACGTTCGCCACGGGACTTGCCCATTGTTCGGAGGAAAGTCGGGTGAACCCTGACGGCACCCGCGCATATTGGCTGGTTCACACGTCGCCGGTGTTTGATGATGCGGGCAATGTGGTGGCCGCAATGGAAATGAGTCTGGACATTTCTGCCCGTCGTGCCGTGGAAGAGCGTTTACGGCGTTCGGAGCAGAAGTATCACGCCATCTTTGACAACATCCCCAACTCGGTCTTCGTACTGGATGCACAATCGCTTGAGATTATAGACTGCAACACCACTGCCGAGCTTGTGTACGGGGTGGAACGGGCTCGTATTCGCGGGGAATCCTTCCTTTCAAGGTTCTCTCCCGAAGAACAGGACAGATACGCCTCCCAGTTGCGTGCCTTCACGGTGCTGAACAGAGCGCGCAACTTCCGCAGCGACGGCAGCCCGTTTTATGTGGATATCATGCTTTCACCTGCCGAGTATCACGAGCGGCAGATACTGCTGGTGACAACCAACGACATCACTGAACGCCTTGAAACGGAGCGTAAACTCATTCAAGCAGGCAAAATGGCTACGCTGGGCGAGATGGCGACTGGTGTGGCACATGAGTTGAACCAGCCCCTCACCGTCATCAAGACAGCCAGCAGCTTCATCATGCGCAAGATTCGCAGAGGCGATGCCATGACGCCCGAGATCTTGCAGACCATGGCTGCAGAGATTGATTCCCATGTGGATCGAGCCAGCCAGATCATCAATCATATGCGCGAATTCGGGCGGCAATCTGACCTGAACCTTGAATTGGTCGATCTCAACGTTGTGCTTCGTTCTTCCTTCGAGTTCTTCTATCGTCAATTGTCCTCCCGCGAGATCTCGGTGGAATGGAATCTGGATGAGGATATCCCGCTTGTCCTCGCCATGCCCAACCGTCTTGAGCAGGTGTTCATGAACCTCCTGCTCAACGCCCGTGATGCCATTGAAGAACGCAGTGGTTCCAATCCCCACGCGCCCCGTCGCATCACCCTGACGACCAAGAGCAGGGGCAGAGAAGTTGAAGTGATGATTGAAGATACGGGAACAGGCATTCCCAAGTCTTTGCAAAACAAGATTTTTGAACCCTTTTTCACCACAAAGAAGGTCGGCAAGGGCACGGGGCTGGGGCTGTCCATCAGCTACGGTTTGGTAAGGGATTTTGGAGGCAGTATTCAGGCTGAGAATACCCAAGGTTCCGGTGCCCGCTTTACCTTGAAGTTTCCGTCGTCCACAGGGGGCGCATCGGGCGGCACGGAACGCGCTGGAAGCGCGTGCGGCAAGGATGGGAGTGACGTAGAAGCAGCCTCGGAAGAGGGCGGAGAGACTCCTCCGGCAACCAGTTTGCTGTAGAATGATGCAGTTCCTTGGTGTGGTTCAAGGGGGGATCCGGGTCGAAACCGTGTCGCAGAAGACCGAGAGGATATATGTCCACGAGTTTGAATAACGTTCATAACGGTTGCGAGTCTGATGTGTTGCCGGAAGTGCTGCTCATTGACGACGAGGCAGGCATCCTGAAGGTGCTGAGCGCTTTGATTGCGGATATGGGCTACTGCGTGCTTCCTGCACAATCGGCTGAGGAGGCGTTGAACCTCTTGTCCGCACAGGCCATTCCGGTTGTGATTACGGATATTCGCATGCCAGGGATGGATGGAGTACAGCTGCTGCGCCAGATCAAGAAGCAGTGGCCGGATACGGAAGTGATAATGAGCACTGGGCATGCGGATATGGGATTGGCCATAGAGAGTCTGCGGCTGGGCGCCACGGACTTTCTGACCAAGCCGATCAATCCGGATCTGCTGGAGTTCGCCCTGCGTCGTTCCGTTGAGCGGGTCGTACTGCGCGAGACTGTGCGCAGGTATACAGAGAATCTCGAGAAGATGGTTGAACAAAGGACTCGTGAATTGCTGCAGGCCGAGCGCCTTGCGGCCATGGGGGAGACCGTTGCGGGTATGGCGCATGCCATCAAGAATATTGCCGGTGGTCTTGAAGGCGCGCTTTTTGTTCTTGAAAAAGGACTGGAGCTTAACAAGCGCGAATATCTTGAACAAGGATGGGGCATGGTGAAGCGGGATGTCACCCGCGTGCGCGATCTGACCATGAACATGCTGCAGCTTTCCCGTCCCATGGAGATTCGTCCTGAACCTATCGATCCTGATCAGCCGGTACGCGAGGTGGCGGAACTTCTGGCTTCGCGTATTCGTGAAGCGGGCGGTACACTCATGCATGCATCAGCCCCGCAGCCTGAGGCCATGCTTGACCCTGAAGCCATTCATGCCTGCATCATGAACCTTGCCACCAACGCCGTGGAAGCCGTTGAGGAAGCCATTCAGGCCGGACGCATAGACCATGGTGACGGCAGGGTGATTCTGCATACGGAATGTAACGGCGGGCAGGTGTGTTATGTTGTTGAAGACAACGGGCGCGGGCTTTCCGACGAGGTGTTCGCGAGCATCGATGACGGCATGTTTACCACCAAGGCCAGAGGCACAGGCTTCGGGCTTATGGCTACCCGTAAAGCCGCACGTGAGATGGGGGGAGAGCTGGTGCTGGAAAACGGTATTCAGGGCGGGGTGCGTGCCACGTTGCGCCTGCCGCTTAAACCGAAATAAATGTCAGTCTGGTTCTGATAAGAAAAGCAGGGCGGAAGCGTGCAGCTTCCGCCCTGTTCCTGTTTCATGGGGCTGGTATGTTCCTGATCGGCTAGGCGTTCGGCATGAGCTCGATCCCCGCCGGTTCCGTGCTTTGTTTGGCATCTTCAGAAAGGCGTCTGGGCATGGTGATGGTAAAGGTGCTGCCCTTGCCTGTCTCGGAAGCCACGATAATCCTGCCTCCGTGCTGCTGCACCACCTGATTGGCCACGAAAAGGCCGATGCCTGTCCCTGAAGAGCCCTTGGAGGAGAAAAAGAGGGTAAAGAGCTTGTCGCGGGTTTCGCGATCCATGCCCACGCCATTGTCCCGGATAGTGAATTCCACCTCGCTCGCGGTGCCATGGACGGCAAACCGGACAAAGTGCGGTTCGCGTCTGCGCGAGGCGGTGCAGGCATCCACAGCGTTCTCCAGAATATTCACCATGGCGGCGGAAAAGGCTCCGGCGTCCGCTTCAAAGGTGCCGGCATCCGCAGCCACCTCCAGCGAGAAATCCACGCCCGCTTCCTTTGCCTTGGGCTCTACAAGTGCAGCCACATCTTCGGCAAGGCGCGAGGCCATGACCACTTCCCACTGCAGGGCGCGTTTCTTGGCGTAGTAGAGGATGTCGAGCACCATCTTACGCAGGCGTTCCACAAGGAGGCGGATATCCTGATAGCTGTCCTTGATGCGTTCCGGGTTGCTCTTGTCTATGCCGGAGCCGAGACGGTAGACGCCCCCGTCAAGTGCGGTGAGCAGGCCCTTGATGCCGTGGGCAGTGGAGCCGAGGAGCAGGCCGAGGTTGGAGAGTCTGTCTTGCAGGGTGCGGAGCTGCGTGATGTCCGTTGACATTTCCATGACTTCTCTGATCTGGCCGTTGGCGTCGCGGATGGGGGCGGTCCAGACCAGCACGTTGCGCTGTTCGCCCCGGCGTGAAGTGACCACGGTTTCGAACTGGTGCGGCTGTCCGTCCTCAAAGGTCTTTATGACGGGGCATCCGGCGCAGGGGGTGGTTCTGTGGGCATAAACCTCATAGCAGAAACAACCGGCTGTCTCATCAAAATCGTCTCGGAACAGGCGGTTGCTGGCCACGATCTTGAGGTCGCGGTTCTGCACGCTGATGTAGCAGGGCGATTCCTCGAAAAGTTGCTGATACCGGTGGCGTGACAGGCGCAGTTCTTCCTGCAGTCGTTTCACTTCCGTGATGTCTGCAGCGATTTCCAGCACCAGTTCTATTTCGCCATTGTTGTCCAGAATGGGGGCTGCGTTCACGATGACGGGAATATCCTGCCCATCCTTGTCGCGTACGAACTCCTGACACCGCTGCCCCTCTCCCGTTTCAATGACCTTGCGTACGGGGCAGGCTTCGTCGCCGCCGCCTTTGCAGTAGGGATATACGTCCCAACTCCGGGCGCCGATGCCGGAAGCAAGGCGTTCCTTGTACAGTGGGTTTGAGGCGATGATTTCCATCTTGGCGTTATGTACGGCAACAAAACAGGGGAGCTGGTTGAACATGCCCTCTGCGCCGTCGATGGAATTGCACAGGGCGCGCATGCCGTCCGCAAAGCCCTCCGCCACCTGCAGGGCGGCAAGCTGCCGTTCCTGTTCGATGAGCCGCGCAGCCTGTTCTTCAACCATTTGTTCAAGGTTTTCGGTGTGCCGGTTCAGGCTGGCGCGCATGGTTATGCGTTCATGCGCGCGCTTGAGGGCTATCTCAAGCACATCGTCATTGATGGGCTTGGTGATGAAGTCGGTAGCGTCTTTCTTGATGCTCTGGATGGCAAGGTTCATGTCGCCATGGCCGGTGATCATTATCACCTCGGTTTCCGGCGATGTCTTTTTGATGCGTTCCAGCAGGTCTATGCCCGAGAGTCCGGGCATCTTGATGTCGGTCAGGACAATGTGGGGGCGTACTTCTTCGAAGACGCGCAGGGCCTCTTCGCCATTTGCGGCGGTGTGTACGCGATATCCCATGTCTGCCAAGGAAAGTCCAAGGACAGTGCGGATACCCTCTTCGTCATCGACAAGCAGTACGACATGCTGCATGGAACCCCCTGTGCGCGAGTTGGAATGGCTGAGGAGAAAAGTTCTGCGAGTACAGCTAGTTGATTCCATACCCCGTTTGTGGGGAATGGGCAAGGGGAGGAGTCGGGCGCCGCTTGTAGCGGCGCCCGATTGGTACATGAGCCGTTTATGGCGGTTCAGGCTGCGCCGGAGTCTAATCGTCCTTCAGGGGCACCTTTCCCGTGCTGTCCTTGCTGTTCAAAGTCTCTCTTATGATTTCGAGCAGCTGGTTGGGATCAAAGGGTTTCTTCAACGAGGCAACCGCGTTGCGGATGGCCAGATGAATTCCCGAAAGGCCGCTTATGACGATAACCGGCATTTCCTTGAACTCTGGTTCCTTGGTCATCTTGCGGTAGAAGCGCGGGCCCCATTCGTTGGGCATTTCAAGGTCCAGGGTAACGAGGTCCGGCTTTTCCTTTTTCAGAAGCTCCAGTCCTTCCGCCCCGTCCGAGGCGGAGCATGTGGCGTATCCGTTGTCGCTCAGGATATCCACGAGGTATTTAACGATGTATGGATCGTCGTCTATGACAAGGATCTTGTGCGGCATTGCTACACTCCCTGAGGTTTCCTTAGCCTGTTTTGGTATCGTGCGGGGGCAGAGGCTGGTCCACCAATCCGCGAACTACTTCCAGCAGCGGCCCCGGTCTCGGGGGCTTCTCCACATACGCTTCGGGAGGGGGAAGCTCTCCCGCTGCCAATCCTATCATCTTCAGTGCGTGGGCGAATCCCTTGGCTGCCACCGCAGAGAGCATCACCACGGGAATGTCCCGCAGTTCAGAGGTTGTTTTCAACCCCTTGTACATCTCAAGTCCTCCGCGTTCCGGCATCATCACATCAAGCACGATGCACGCCGGGCGCTTGGTGCGGGCCTTTTCCAACCCTTCCTTTCCGTTGCGGGCGGCTATTACCTGATAACCGCCCGTTTCGAAGAGGGTCTTCAGAAAGAGCCTGAAGCTGAGTTCATCGTCCACCACCAGAATACAAGGCCCACCCATGAGCACCTCCGAGGTTGAGGTGTTCCGGGCGCTATGCGCGCGCTACACTGGCTACGGGACAGGCGGAACGAACCACCACCTGTTCCACCGTTGAGCCTATGGAGGCCTCTTCCGGTTCCACTTCCTTGGTGTGATGGGCCATGATGATCAGGTCGGCCTTCTTTTCCCGAGCGAACTTCAGGATTTCAACATAGGGCGTTCCTTCCCATATTTCCACAGCATAGTTGTCGTAGTCGCCCAGCTGGGAGATGTAGCGTTCCTTGATCTTTTCGTGGGCGCGTTCAATGTGCCGCTCTATGTCTGCCTGTCCCGGGAAAACGCCGAGCTTTGCGCTCGTGATATCGAAGGCATGGAAGATATAGAGCTTGGCGCCGATGGTCTGCGCCGTGCTGTTGGCGAACTTGAAAGCCTGGTCGGCTGCCTTGGAGAAGTCCGTGCAATACACGATGTTGGAGAAGAGGTTCCAGCAGGTGGTGCAGGGACGGTTGACGATGAGCACCGGCGACTTGGCGAGGCGGGCCACCTTTTCCATGGTGCGTCCTACGATGGAACGTGCTCGGGCTGATTCGGGGTCGTCGTCGCGGGTGTTAGCCCCCATGACGATGAGGTCCACATCTTCCTTGCGGGCGAAGCGCAGGATTTCCGTTGCCGGAACACCCACGGCCAATTGCATGGTAGTTTTGTCGCCATATTCTTCGAATTGTTCCGCGTAGGTGGTGCGGACTTCTTCTTCAACCCATGCCCTGTAATCACCATCCACGGCTTCGTCTTCACCGGAACGCAGGTCGCGTACCGTAGTGCTGAAGCCCCTGCTGGGAACGCCGAGCACGTGGAACAGATACAACTTCGCGCCGTTGCGCTTTGCGAGGTCAAAGGCGACCTTGGCGGCGTTGTCACAAGCCGGGGAAGCCGATGTAGCGAACAGAATCTTCTTAAACATACGCTACCTCCTGAGGCTGCATTGTTGAGAACCGCCCTGAAAACCCAGTTCCCATGCGATTCCTTCAATTATTTCGAATAGGGAGAACGTGGTGTCGCACTCCAGCATGCTGGTCCGGTCGCCGAAGACCACATGGCGCAGTCGGCCGAGCCGGATGGGCATGTCGAGGAGCATGTTCAGACTGTGAAAGCGTATTTCGCCGCTTCTGGGGGCCATGCCCTCGTCTGGGAGCATGCCGCGGAAAGTCGTGAATACGTTCATGACAGGTTCTCCCGGGGCTCCGGTAAGTTCCACGGTTTTAGCAAAGACCAGTTCCGTGAAGTCCGGTGTGGTACATCCGTTTGACGGGCAGTTGTTTGCTTCGGATGCGGCTGCGATGAGAAACTGACTCATGCGTCTGAGGTCGGGATAACGCTCGGTCAGCGTAAAGAATGACCTTAGGGTGAAGCCTTCTTCCAACTGCACACGGCTTCCCAGACAAGGGAGGATGTCAGAGGCCTCCTGCCTGTGCTCCCGAATGTCTCCGGCATGGTGCTCAGGCTGTCCGCTCAGCAATCTGCCGTCTCTGGTGAGTGTTACCGTATCCATATGCCTTTCCTGCCGTCAGGGTCATCAGGGATGACGATTGTCGTGGCACCCGCTGCAATGCGTGGGGCCGCCGTTGTTTGCCTTGTGGCAGTTCATGCACTGCCGGTGGTATGCCCGCCGAAGCGGTGTTTCCTTGCTGCTACCCTTCGCACTGTGGCAGTCCGCACATGCCGTGCCTTCCGAGGATTCTTCGGCCACGAGCTTGCCGTCGGCTCCGCTGTGGTGGCAGGCGATGCAATTGTCTTCCAGATTCGCCTTGGCGTTGTGTTCATCATGGTTGAACACCGCTGCCGGACGTGTGGCCGGCTGCAACGCATCCGGTCGCAGCTGCTTCATTTCCTCCTGCGCCGATACAGGTGCGAGACTGAGGCCGAGCACCAGAAGCAGCAGGGAAGCCAGCAGGGCAAGTATGTTGCGTACACGCTTGTTCATGGTGGTCTCCTTTACGCTATTCCGGTTCCGGCTTTTCCATCAGTTCATAGATCAGGTCGCCGAGGAACTTGGTGTGAATGCCGAGTTGATAATGATGGATGATGTCTTCAAGCCCGCCGTGGCAGTTGTGGCAGGGGGCCACCACAACCTTGACGCCCGTGTCACGAAGTTGGTCTGCCTTGATCCTGTTGCCTTCAAGGCGCACGCTCTTGAAGGGCGGTCCGCAGTTGATGACACCGCCGCCTGCTGCACAACAGAAGTTGTGCTCGCGGTTGGGTGACATCTCTACAACTTCCTTGCACAGATGGCGGGTGACCTCGCGCAGTTTGTCCATGAGGCCGCGACCGCGGATGATGTTGCAGGGGTCGTGAATGGTGACCGGTTCCTCAAATTGCCTTGTCAGGCGGATCTTGCCTTCGTTGAACAGCTCCCAGAAGTATTCCACGGAGTGTACTACGGGAACGGGGTGGTTCTTCCAGCCTAGCCAGCGGTTGCCGACGTCGTAAACCGAGCGGAAGGCGTGCCCGCATTCGCCCATGACAATGCGTCTGACCTTCAGCTTCTGCGCCGCTTCAAAGTGGCAACGCTTGAGCCTGCCCATCATCTCGAAGTCGCCCGTGAACATGCACATGTCACTGTTGTCCCAACCCGGCGTGGAGGGCATGGTCCAGTCCGCCCCCACATGGTTGAGAATGGCTGCGGCCTGATAGATGAGCTGGGTGCGGAACTTGGGTTCCGGTGCGATGACCGAATAGAGTATGTCCGCGCCTTCCACATCCATGGGAATCCGCAGGCCGGGGAACTCGTCACGGGCTTCGTCTTCCTGCCACATCAGGCTGTCTACCCACTCGTCTTCCTTGACCCACATCTGGTTCATGGTGCCGGAGTGGCTGTGCGCAGTATCCTGAATATACATGGGGGTGACGCCCAGCTTGTGGCAGATGCGGCGCACGGTGCTGATGATATAGCCCGTGTCCACGCCGATGGGGCAGTAATGCACGCAGCGGCGGCAGAGGTTGCACTCCGTATAGGCCAGCTGGGCCATGCCGTACACCTCGTCGGGAGTAAGGCGGCCATGCTTTCGCAATATGAGCCCCATGGTCTGTTCCACCTTGCCTACCGGCGAATAGCTGGGCTCCATATCATGCGAGATGCAGTAATGGCAGGCCTGTGCGCACATGCCGCATCGCATGCAGGTTTCGCTGTACGCCTTGAGCCGCGCACCGGTTTCACCTTGCAGAACGCTGTTTATGACCTGTTCAATGCGGTCCGGGGTGAGCGAGGCGGTAGCGCGGTTAAGCTCGGTATCCTCTATCTTTCTATCCAGAATGGACATTTCATACCTCCTGTTGTGCTGCTACCAGTCCTGTACGTGGCGAACCGCACCGAATTCCGACGCGATATAGGCGCGGGTGAGCGGCTGGAACAGGGCATGCGAGAGGCGGGTGAAGGGAATGGCTATCAGCATGGCTTCACCACTCAGCACATGCAGCAAGGTCATGATCTGTCCATTGCCGAACTGCTGCGAAGCGAGGAAGCCGGTAACAAAAGGAGCCGTGGCAATGCCGAGGGCCAGCCAGTCCTTGCCGGTGGAGACATAGCGGACCTGTGCGTTGGTGAGTCTGCGGTGCACGAAGAAACAGCATGCGCCGATGACGATAAGGGTCAACACATCAGAGGCTGTCTGCGGCAGGGCAGGGAAGCTGATGCCGAAAGCATAGTCCCACAGCACTTCATGGGCTGGTGTAAAGAGCACCAGCGTGAAAAGGCATGCATGGAACAGGAACGTTGCCGTAGTGAGTGCCGGATTCTCCTTCCAGCCCAAGGTTGCAAAGGGGGTAAGCCACCTGAGAATGGAGCGCAGGGCATGCGGCAGGCTCATGTAGCTGATGAATGCCGCTTCTTTCTGCTTGGCCAGCTGTATCATGGACCATATCCGGTAGATTGATCCGCCGATGAAGATGGCAAAGGACGCCCATGCAAGGGGGCCGGTCACGAAGTTATAGAATGTGTTCATTTCCTGCCTCCACGGTTATCGGGGTACATCCGCCACGATGCGGCGCAGGGTGTTGTTCCGCATGCCGCGGATGAGCACCTTTGACCCGTCGGGGCTGAAGGCGGGGTCCCATACCTTGTCGAACTCACCGTTCACATGTCTGTCGTTGACGATAATGGCGTATTTGCCGTTGATTCGAACGCGGGCGGCAACACTTCTGCTGTCTGCGCTGAAAACGGGCTTCCATGCCATGTCGTAACGCCCCTGCCATGCCTTGCCGTCCAGCATGATGTGCCATGCCTTGTTGTCATGGTTTCCGAGGGCTGCGGCGCGTGTTCCGTCCGGGGAGAGGGTGAGGTCGGTGACGACGGGGGCGGTGATGGTCCACGGCTTTTCATTCATGGCAACGGTGAACCTGCCGTATTCGGGGGCGACAACGGCATAGAGCCTGCTGCCGTCCGGCGAGTATTGAAGCTGCCAGCAGTTGAAGTAGCGGGGCTTCCAGAGCATGTTGCCGTCTTCAGCAACGCCCCACTTGCCGCCCTGTCGGACCGGAGCAGCCACGGAACTGCTGTTGGGGTGGAAGCAGGGATTCCAGACGCATTGGAAGTGGATGGGCCAAGGGGTGCCTTCCACTGCAATGGTGTAGTCGTAAAGACTCAGTCTGACCTGGGCCGCCACTCTGTGGGCGTAAGGGCTGAAGACGGGGTCCCACGCATTCATGAATGTGCTTTCCCACGCCTCGCCGTCCACGGCCACGGTGTAGATACCTTCCCTGAAGGTGGAAAGGTCGGCTTGTCCCAGCGACTTTACCTGCACCACGGCAGCGCTTCGTTTGCCGTTGGCGCTCAGGGTAAACCCGTTGGCGTTTTCATAAAGGTTTTCCCACGCGGTTCCGTTGACGGACATGCCGTATTCCATGTCCTGCTGAACTGCCGTGGCAATGACGTTCCCCTCTGCACTGAACTGCGGGTTCCAGATGAAGCCGTAGCGTTCTTCCCACGGTTCCCCGTTTTCAGCGAGGGTCCACTCCTCATCCTGTTGTACGAAGACACAGTACCGCCCATCCGGCGAGAAGCAGGGCCTCCAAGCCTTCTCGAACGTGTTGTCGAGCACGGTGTCGTTCATGCGCAGTCCGAATTCTCCGTCATCAATGCACACGATGGCGGCAGCGGTTTCACCATCCGGCGAAACCTGAATTTCTTCCTGCCATTTATGCTCCTCCATGGGAGCCAACGATTCCGCGACGACACGCTCTCCGCTTTCCCAATCCCACGAATCGGAAAGTTGCATGCACGCCTCCTTGTTGCACCACTTGATACACAATGTTGTATCTTCAAGGTATGTTAGTCGCATGTGGTCGCATGTGGCATTTTGCTGCACGCGACTAACTCTATCTTGCAAGTATAGTTATCACAACATCGCATCTCGTAAAGGTATTTTAATTATATAGTAGGAGAGGTGGTGGGTATAAAATAAATACTACAAATCAGGTATTGTATTATTTCACTTGAATTCGGCGTCTTATGCGAAGAGAGTTGTGTTCGTTATATTCAACCTGTTAAGTGTTGTATAAAGCGTACCGTCGTGGTCTGGAATGATGCGCAAAGGAACTATTAGTATACCAATCTGGTATACAATAGTATTGCATTGTCTATAGTGCTGGGAGTGAAGGGATTATTGTTTGTCTGCGTGCAGTTCAGAAAAACAAAAAGCCGCACAAGAGTGCGGCTTGGAGGTGCGGTGGTGCGCCCGACAGGAATCGAACCTGTGGCCTACGACTTAGGAGGTCGCCGCTCTATCCAACTGAGCTACGGGCGCACGCCAGGCCGATTGGAGCTGGCCTGTACAAGAGGCTTGGATATGTAGGTTATTGCGGAAGCGGTGTCAAGGCATGGGCTTTCCGCTAAACAATGTCTCCCGTTTTGTCAGCAGGTTGCGACAGGATACCGTGGTGGTCGCGCTTGACTTTTGGCAGGGCTCATGGTTCCAGAATCTTCATGACGAATATCGTTCCAGAATCCGCGAGGATCGGCTTGCTACAGCCTGCCTCCGTCAGGGGAAGACTTGCCCCTTCGCCGACAGGGTATATGCATCTTGGCAATGCGTGGTCCTTTCTGTTGTGCTGGCTTTCCGTCCGCAGCAAAGGGGGAACGCTGGTTCTCCGGATGGAGGATATTGATCCCGACCGCTCCCGTCCCGAGTATGTGGACGGCATTATGCGCGACCTTGAATGGCTGGGACTGAACTGGGACGAGGGGCCGGATGTGGGCGGACCCTATGGTCCGTACGTGCAGAGCCAGCGGTATGACCGGTATGAAGAGGTCATCCGCCAGTTGCAGGAACAAGGGCATGTCTATCCCTGCTTCTGCACCCGCAAGGAGCTGCGTGCCCTTGCCTCGGCCCCCCATGCAGAGGACTACGGCGCAGCCTACCCCGGCCTGTGCCTGAACCTGACGCAGGCGGAAAGGGAAGAACGCACGGCTCAGGGCCGCAACGCAGCCCTGCGTCTGCACTGTGGCGACCATTCCCTCGGGTTTCATGATTTGCTTCGCGGAGATATCTGTCTGACATGGGAAGAGTGCGGCGGTGATTTTGCCGTGCGCCGGTCTGATGGCGTTTTTGCCTATCAGCTCGCCGTTGTCATAGACGATGCTGATCAGCATATTACGCAGATCGTGCGCGGGGACGATATTCTGCATTGCACCCCGCGTCAGGTTCTCATCTATCACCTTCTGGGCAAACCGGCTCCTTCCTATGCCCATGTTCCTCTTGTTTTCGACCATGAAGGGGAACGTCTTGCCAAACGCCATCACCACTTTGAGCTGCGTATGCTTCGCGAGGCGGGGGTCCGGCCCGAGGCTGTTGTCGGCTATCTGGCGTTTCGTGCCGGTTTGCAGCCCGAACCGGCACCAGCGAGACCGGAGGCATTCAGCCATTCGTTCATGCTGGAAAAGGTGCCGCCGGTACGTGTCGTACTTGAGCAAGATATCATCAACGTTCTTTCATCATTATAGGCTGTTGGCAGGCCGGGCAGAGTATTGGTTGCCCGATGGGAAGGGCGGGTTTCTCCTTGCCGTCTTTGCCGCGTCATGCTAGCCAATGTTTTCCGGCAATCGCGCGTCGGTAATATTGTTTGAAAAAACAGTGCGTTCTCTGTGTTAAGAGGGGATTGCGCCAGGGAGGCATGTATGGATTTTGAGCTGATTTTTACGCGAGAGAAGTTGGATGTGCTGTTTCCTCAGGAGCGGACAGACGCCTTTTTCGATGCCTTGTTTGGCGGCGCAGAAGATGGTTCCTATGATATTTCGGTAGATTTCGTGAAGGGAAATGCCAAGGAGGCACAGTTCGCCTTTGTGTTGCGCCAGCGCCCCGGCAAGTGTCTGGCATGCAATCTGACCTATGGGTTGCCGCAGGTGTTCATGAGGCATCCCATCATCAACCTTAAAGGGTTTGTTGAATCCGTTGCCCGCGAATTGCAGACCGATCCCGGTGCCATCAAGTATGAACTTGGCCCTACCAGAGAACAGTCTCGCGAGATTCACACCATTCCGATCTACATCCGTTTCAATTAGCAGATTATCTTTAGTGATACATAAAAAACGGCACCCGAAGGTGCCGTTTTTTTATGGGGTTATGCCGTGCTTTTTAAGAAGCTCATACAGGTGTCCCCGAGATACTCCTGTTATTTCAACTGCGGCGGGTATGTTGCCGGAGACATGCCGGAGGACATCCTGCAGGTATTGAAATTCTGTGAGCTGCCGGTGTTCCTTGAGCGTTGGAGGAGCCTGTGGCGGCGCAATCGGAGACATGACTTCTGACAACTGTGCCGAGGGCGTGGGGCTGACTGGACGCATTACCTGCGAAGTTGACGAATTGCCGTTTCTGCCGGTTGCAGTGCGGGCCACCTGAACGCGAATCTCAGTGGGAAGCTGACGGGCGAAAAGTACCGGATCATCGATGGAAGCTGTGCACGCGCGGTCAAGGGCATGTACAAGCTCACGGATGTTCCCGGGCCAGTCATAGGTTGCGATGGCCTCCAGAAAGTCATCTGAAGGCACCTTGTTGCATACGCCGTAGCGAGTACAATGCTTGTCCAGATAATGCCCGATGAGCAGGGGGAGATCCTCCTGCCTTTCACGCAGCGGGGGCAGGGTGATGGTCATGCCGCGCAGGCGGTAGAGTAAGTCTGCACGGAACATGTCGAGTCTGACCATTTCATGCAGATCCTTGTTTGTCGCGGCAATGAGGCGGAAGTCACTCTCAAGCTCCAGCGTTGCCCCCAGGGGCCGAAACCTTTTGGTTTCCAGCGCCCTGAGAAAAGCCCCCTGAATATGCAGGGGCAGGTCGCCGATTTCATCCAGAAACAGCGTGCCGCCGTGGGCCAGCTTCAGAAGACCTTCCCGGCTTCTGTCGGCACCGGTAAAGGATCCCTTCACGTGACCGAACAGTTGGCTTTCCAGAAGGGATTCCGTGATGGAGGCGCAATCCAGCGTGACAAAAGGTCGGGCGCTGCGCGGACTGTTCTGGTGTATGGCTCTCGCAAACAGCTCCTTGCCGGTGCCTGTTTCGCCCTGCAGCAGCACGTTGACACTGGTTGAGGCAGCTTCCTTGGCAAGGCTGATGGCTTGTTGCAGTGCAGGGCTGTTGCCGATGATCTCCGGTCTGGAAAAGGCCTTGAGGTTGTTGGCGTTTTCCTTTTGCTGACGAAAGGCAAGGGCCCGTGCGAGAGACAGTTTAACCTGATCAACCACGAGCGGCTTTTGCAGGTAGTCCCACACACCATGACGTACGGCCAGCTCCGCACCGTCCGGATCACCAAAGCTGGTTATGACGATGATTTCAGGCTGTGATGGCAGTTGTTTGAAGGCAGACAGGTGCTCCAGCCCGTTACCGTCAGGCAGCAGAACATCCAGATATACAATGTCGCAACCGGTTTCCCGGGCCAGTGCGAGACCTCCCGAAATGTCTGGGGCGGCGTGTACCTCATGGTCCATGCTTTCGGCAACATCGCCCAGCATCGTGCGTACCATCAGCTCATCATCAACAATCACTATTCTAGACATCAGAGTTGTCACCTTCGTTCAGGATGGAGAGTATGTATTCCTGTAGTGGGGGGAGGAGTTCAAGCAACGCTTTAAGGGCAAAATCTGCCTGCACATCCTGCTTTGAACACAATTCTTCAATTTGTTTTGCAGATTCGAAGAGTTGCGACGCATAAAGCATGGCTGCCGAATTCTTGATGGCATGTGCAAGACGCCGTGATTCAAGCCAGTCCCGTTGCTGCACGGCAACCTGCAATTCGGTGCACCGGGCAGGGACTTCTTCGAGGAAGGCCGAACAGAGTCTGAGCAGGAGCCTTTTGTTATCTCCCATGCCGACCAGTGCCTTGTTCCGGTCCATGGGTGGAGCAGGGGAATATGGGACTGATGTTGGGGGGATAGTACTTGCCTGCAGCGGCGTGTTGGGCTCCCCCTCACTGACCACAGCGGTTGAGCCGGGCTGATCTGTTTCTACGGTCGCCAAAGTCAGAGTATCTGGCGAATGTGCCACCGAATCAGGGAAGATGCTGCACAGGGCTGCGGCAAGCGATCTGGACGTCATGGGCTTGCTCACATAAGCGTTCATGCCGGCATCAAGAAAACGCTCCTTGTCTCCTTCAACGGTAAATGCGGTTACTGCAATAACGGGAATATCCTTGGGAATGTCCGGATGCATCCCGGAGCGAATGGCTCGCGTGGCTTCCACCCCGTCCATTTCCGGCATCTGAACGTCCATGAGTACGACGTCATAGTGTGTCTTCCGCAGTTCGTTCAGTGTCTCCTTGCCGTTTGAAACCACCTGAACATCGTGTCCAAAGCCTGTCAGCACATCTTTCAGATAGGTTCTGTTCAGCTGGTTGTCGTCAGCCGCAAGAATTTTGAGACAAGGCAATTCATGTGATGCCGGGGGCTGGGCTTCGGCCGGAATCTCGGTATCGCAAGGAGAGAACAGGGCGGTGAAAGATATGGTGCAGCCTTTTCCGGGTAAGCTTGAAACGGTGATGGTGCCGCCCATCATCTCCACAAGCTGTCTGGTGATTGCCAGACCGAGACCTGTTCCCACATGACCTTTTGTGCGTGCCTCAGTTCCCTGCGTGAAGCTTTCGAATATGGCCGAATGCTGGCTTGGATGGATGCCCATGCCTGTGTCGCTGACGGCAAAGGAGAGAACACATCCTTCCGGTGTCTCTTTCACCAGCGTCACCGAGATGGTGATGCTTCCTTTTTCAGTGAATTTGACGGCATTGCCGAGAAGATTGCCGAGCATCTGTCTGAGCCGGAAAGCGTCTCCCACCAGCGTTGCCGGAACATCCGGCGCTATGGATGATGAAAGGGAAATGCCCTTTCTGTTGCATGAGAATTGGACCACCTTCATGGAGTTCTGCACAAGCGCCGGGAGAGAGAACGGAGCTATGGTCAGTTCCATTCTGCCAGACTCAATGCGAGAAAAGTCTGTAATATCATTAACAATATCGAGAAGGGTTTCGGCGGAAAGCTGGAGCTGAGCCGCGTATTCTGTCTGGTCAGAGGTCTTGGCATCGCGGTGCAGCAGTTCAGCCATGCCGATGATGCCCGTAAGCGGCGTGCGCATGTCGTGGCTCATGTTCGCAAGGAACATGCTTTTCATCTGGTTGGCCACTTCCGCCTGTTCGCGTTTGCGCATGATCTGGAATGTAGAGGTGCCGATACCGATCAGGCCCACAATACCGATGAGGAAGTAGCCCATACCCATGCGATTGATATTGTCCTGCCCTAATTGAAGGAGCGGGGCGGCTGCAATGGTAACACTTATGCCCCCGCGCACACCTCCAACCTTGTCTTCCGGTTCCTTGTGGCAGTTCAGGCAGGCTTTTGTGGCAACAAGCGGGGCCATATAGCGGAATCGGGCCTGTTCATCCAGTTCGTTAATGAGTTGGAAATCTTCCTTGTCTCCACTATCAAATTTTTTCAGCGCATTGTGTTCCCACAAGTCCGGGGCGTTATTGGGGCGCAAAGGCCTTAAGCTCGTGATGTGGAAGCTCACCCCTTCATTGTCCGACAGAATCTCGGAAATCTGTCGGGTCATGTAAGCCGGATTAATTTTGGTGAGGCGTTCGCCGTTGGTGGTGACCAGATCGCGGTTGGGATCATCAAGGTAGGGGTTGGGTCTCACGCCATCCACTTCAAGGACATACACACCGCCATGCGCAGCGTTCCACTGTCTGGTGGTAACAATCTGCATGAAAAACGCCCGTGCCTGTCGCAGGGCGACATCGTTGACGTGTTTCTTTTCGCTGATAGCACTCCAGCTGAACAGGGCGAGCAGTAGGAGAGTCCAGACCAGGAGAAACAGGCCGGGCAGAAAAGGTATCTTCTGATGTAAACGCATGGTGGTATCCTGCTCAGATAATTGGTTGTCAGGAATTTATGACAGCACTTGTCAGGAATATATGACTACTGTGTCATAAAAATATGACACATGTTCTGAAAATGGTCTATCTGGTTATATTATTATATATATCATGCTGATAATATGGATAAAATTTCTTGCTTATCCTGTTTGGTTTCTGGCACGTATCTTGGAGTGATCCATAGTGTAATTATTCGTCGCAAGGCGATGAACAACCATGAATATCTCATGGTTATTGTCCAATAGTGTGAAGGGAAGCCATTCAGGAGGAAAGTGATGTCGTTGACCAATGATGGCCGTTCCGGTCGAAGGTGGAGAGCCATGCTGCTGGCCGGATTGGCTGGTGTTGCGCTGACCTTCGGTGCGGGGCTGGCAATGGTGACTACCGACAAGGCTGGGTTCTGCGGGAGTTGTCATGCCATGGCTGAAGCGGCGCTTACGCACAAGCAGTCGGTTCATGCCAAACTGTCCTGTAACGAGTGTCATGCACCCAACAATCTCATGGCCAAGATTCCGTTCAAGGCCGCTGCAGGGACAAAGGATATCTATGTCAACACGTTGGGAACCATTCCGGATCTGATTCATCCTCAGGGGGATACCCTGAAGGTCGTTCAGGCCAACTGTGTTCGCTGCCATTCTGCCACCGTGATGACCGTGAACATGGGAAGTAAGGAAAACTGCATGTCCTGCCACCGCCATGTTCCCCATACCCCCAAGAAGCCAATTTCGACGAGGAAGGCCGCCGATGCTTAAGAAGAAATTATCTGCCGTTGCCGGTGTCATCGTGCTGGGTGCTGCTGTTGCGCTGACCGGCTGTTCCGATGCCGTTGAGCCTATGACCCCCACGTTCAAAACCAACCTTGATAAGAAGGAAATCCGCAACTCCGAATTCGGAAAGGTATTTCCGCTTCATTACCAGACCTATCTTCGCAACAATGAAGATAAGATCATGACCGAATACGGCGGGTCCGTGCCGTATGACAAGCATGACAACGTTAATCCTCTGCCCAAGGGTTATAAGCATGCGCAGCCCTATCTGAAGAATCTGTGGCTCGGCTATGCGTTCAGTTTTGAATATCGTGCTGCTCGTGGCCATACCTATGCTCTTGAAGACATCATGAACATCGACCGCATTAACCGTTACAGCGAAAAGGGCGGCCTGCCTTCCACCTGCTGGAACTGCAAGACGACCATGATGCCCCAGTTCATTGAGAAGTACGGTGACGACTTCTGGAAAAAGGACTTCAACGAGTTCCGTCAGGCCATGGATGTGAAGGATCACGCCATCGGCTGCACCAACTGCCATGAAGCCGAAACCATGGAGCTGCAGCCTTACAGCGAACCGTTGCAGGATTTCATCAAGGCTCAGGGCAGGGAATGGAAGGATATTCCGCGTAACGAAAAGCGCGCCCTTATGTGCGGGCAGTGCCACGTGGAATACTACTTCCAGAAGCCCGAGTTCGGTGCTGCCCAGCGTCCCGTGTTCCCGTGGACTGAAGGCTTTGATCCCGAGAATATCTACACCTACTACAAAGGGCATGGTAATTCGAAGATCAAGGGCTTTGAAGGACAGTTCTATGATTGGATTCACCCTGTCTCCAAAACGCCTATGCTGAAGGCGCAGCACCCTGAGTATGAAACCTGGGTCAACGGTCCTCACGGTTCTGCCGGTGTCTCCTGTGCTGATTGCCATATGCCCTACAAGCGTCTGGACGGTAAGAAGAAGATCTCCGACCACCAGTGGATGTCTCCGCTCAAGGATGCCAACCTGAATGCTTGCCGTCAGTGCCATACCGACAAGACTCCCGAGTATCTGAAGGAACGTGTAGTGAACACGCAGGAAAAGGTGTTCTCCCAGTTGCTCATTGCTCAGGATATTTCTGTACGTGCGCATGAGGCCATTCGCCGGGCGTCCGAATTCACCGGTCCCAAGCCTGCCAACTATGAAGACCTGATGATCGAAGCCCGTGAATGGTGCCGTAAGGGCCAGTTCTTCTGGGATTATGTATCCGCTGAAAACAGTGTCGGTTTCCACAACCCCACCAAGGCGCTGGATACCCTTGCCAAGTCTCAGCAATACAGCCAGAAGTCTGTAGAAGCAGCTATAAGCGCCACAAACTACGCTATTGCAAAGGAAATGGATCGTGACATCAAGGAACTGGTTCCTCCGATCAAGGAACACAGCCGCGAGTTGATGATGGATCCTGCCCACCTGCAGACGCATGAGTGGTTCAAGTACCTCAAGCCTTTCCCCAAGTCCGAAAAGGTGTGGGAAGGAAACAAGCGACTTGTGCCTGAACCTGCCAAGAGCTAGGTTGCGCCGAACTGATGAAGGGGGCTCAGAAATGAGCCCCCTTTTTTATTTTGAATAATAACAGGAGAGTAGGGGGTATTGGTGATCGACCATGAAAAAGGCGGAAGGTTTCCCTTCCGCCTTTTAGTGCAACCAGCAACTAGCGTTACGCTTTGATGCTTCTGGAGATGAAACGTACCATTTCGTCATACAGGCTCGGAGGAGCGTAAGGCGTCAGCAACTTGGTACGGATGGCGCCAACCAGATTGCACTGGATGGCAGTTGAGGTTTCATGAGGGGGCAGGTCCTTCTTTATGGATCCGTCCTCAATACCGCGACGAACATGGTACTCCAGTTCGCGGGGAACCTGATTGAACTTTTCGTACATGGTGTCCCGATCGGTTTTGGTCTTCATGTCCGAATAAGGGGAACAACGAACCAGAACCATGAAGTAGGAATCCTTGTCCACGGAGAACTCAAGATATGCCTTGCTGAAGTTGATGACGGATTCGTATCCGTTCTCTCCACGGGCACATGCTTCGCGCAGGTGAACAAGAAAGTTGTCCAGGACATCCAGTCCTGCGGCAAGGAACAGCTTTTCCTTGTTGCCGTAGTGATGGGTAAGAAGACCCAGCGCAACCCCAGCGCGTTCGGAAATCTTCTTGAAGGTCGTCTCAGCGTATCCGTACTCCCCGAATAGCTCCTTGGCTGCAAGGAGCAGCGCATCCTTTTTAGTAATTGTCATACACTTGGCCCATTATTTATGTGGTTTAGGCAATACCCGGCTGCAGCCCATTGCAACCGGCGGAAGAATTGCCCTTCAAGCCGTGAGTTAGAACACTGTTTGAGCACCCAAAAGTCCATTAGCTCACAATAGTCGAACAGTCAATCAACCGTCTGAAGACTATTGACATCTTCACTTCAGTACAACTCTCGTATGGTTTAGCAGCAGTTCATTATTCAGAGGTGTGAAGTGGGCTGCGTCATACAATTGTTTGGAATGTCGTAGCGTCTTACCAATGGGTTGTCTTTCGCCACTCTTTAAACTCTTCCGTTATCTTTTAAAAAAAGAGCCCCCTTGCGGGGGCTAAGAGAGAAGAGGAGCGTGTTAGAAATATAGTACAGTCTGAGCTTGCGGCTCATGCTGACGAAACCCAGATCTGATGCGGAAGACGATCCGAGCTTCATTTCTTGAACTGTGCGCTCAAACAGTCGATGTCTGTAATTAGTATCCTCACTCCTGTCTGTCAACAAAAAAGAGAGAAAATGTTCTTCCTGTTGTAGGTGCATCAGCTAATATGCTGATATGCCGATCTTTTTAAAATGAACTTTGGTGCGATTGGCAAGAGTGTTTGCCCGCACAGGATGTGTACAAAGACATATGCGTGTGCGGGGTGAGGAACTATGCCCATTCCTTAAGCGCGTTGGCTATGAAGTCACAAACGTGCTGGTGTTCAGCTTTGCCATTGCCTTCAATGGATATGGGGTTACCGAACCGCATCCGGACAGGGATGGCCGGATTGACCGGACCGAAATCCTTGATGAGGGCCCCAACACCCCATGTATCTGTTTTCAGAGCCAGAGGTACAACAGGTACTCCAGCCTTCTTGGCGAGTTTGATGCCGATACTGTTGAAATGGGCAGGATCAAGCTCAACACTGCGTGTGGCCTGCGGGAACACGACAACGGAAATGCCTTTCTCCAGACGCTGGATGCCGCCATCAAGCACGGCTCTGAGATCTTCTCTGGGGTTTGTGCGGCCAACAGCAATGGGGTCGCGGGAATGCATTATCCATCTGAAGAAGGGATATTCCATCAGACTCTGTTTCACGACAAAGGTGACGTTACGATAGGGCTGTATCAGAGCAGGGAGTACAAAGGTCTCCAACGTGCTCATGTGGTTGCCGACGAAGACGCATGGGGTATTCAGCTGGGCAAAGGCCTGCAGGTTTTCGAAATGAAAGGTGACCCCAACGCGTTCAAAGGCTCGAATGATGCCAAGGCTGCTGTTGACCCATGCTTCCGGAGTCAGTTTGTCCAACTTCGCAAGGCGGGATGCCCAGCCTACTGTGGCAAGCATTGAAGGGTAGAAGAACAGGTTCGGGAGAATGCGGGCAATCGGGTTGGAAGCGTTTTCCGGGGTGTGATAGGTGTTGCCGTACATTACAGGATAAGCGGCCATGAACCTTCCTTTGCGTCGTAAATGAATTGCTGTTGTCGCGCAGCCAGTTTGGGCGCTAACATCATGATTTTTTTGTACTGAAGAATTGGCTGTGACTTGTTTGTCACAATGCCAACGGCGCGAAACCTACGCGCTCTTGCCTCTAAAAGCAATCATGCACCCCCCGTATTGCAGGCAACTCGCCTGTGGCCTTGGCGCTGTAGGGTATTTGCGTTCTCTTCTGGACAACCTGCGATTTTCACGGCAAAAGCTTCACAAGCCATACGATGGCAGAAATTTCCAACGTCGGAGTGCTCATGAGCCAGAATGAACCGGATAAGATAATTTATTCCATGATGCGCGTGACCAAGCGTCACGGGCAGCGCGAAGTATTGAAAAATATTTCCCTTTCCTATTTCTACGGCGCCAAGATCGGCGTGCTGGGCCTTAACGGTTCCGGTAAATCCTCTCTGTTGAAGATTCTCGCAGGCGTGGACAAGAATTTTGACGGCGAAACCGCGTGTTCGCCCGGTTTCACCATAGGCTACCTTGAACAGGAGCCTCTGGTGGACGAAACCCGCACCGTACGCGAGGTTGTTGAAGAAGGCGTTGGCGAAGAGATGAACATCATCAAGGAATTCAACGAGATCAACGCCAAGTTCGCCGAGCCCATGGAGCCCGAGGAAATGGATGCTCTTATCGAGCGCCAGGCCGTTGTTCAGGAACTCATGGACAACAAGGGCTGCTGGGATATCGATTCCCGCCTTGAAATGGCCATGGATGCCCTGCGTTGTCCGCCTGCCGACACCCCTGTTTCCGTTATCTCCGGCGGCGAAAAGCGTCGTGTGGCTCTGTGCCGTCTGCTGCTGCAGAACCCCGACATTCTGTTGCTCGACGAACCCACCAACCACCTTGACGCTGAATCCGTCTCATGGCTGGAGCGTTTCCTCCAGACCTTCCCCGGTACCGTTATTGCCGTAACCCATGACCGTTACTTCCTTGATAACGTGGCGGGCTGGATTCTTGAACTCGATCGCGGCCGCGGCATTCCGTGGAAGGGTAACTACTCCAGCTGGTTGGAGCAGAAGCAGCAGCGGCTTTCTGTGGAAGAAAAGCAGGAATCCGAGCGTCAGAAGACTCTGCAGCGCGAACTTGAGTGGATCCGCATGTCTCCCAAGGGCCGCCATGCCAAGTCCAAGGCTCGTATCAATGCATACGAATCCCTTCTGACCACCGAGTCCGAGAAGCATGCCAAGGATCTGGAAATCTACATTCCTCCGGGACCGCGTCTCGGCAAGTCTGTCATCGAGGCTGTGGGTGTACAGAAGTCCATGGGTGAAAAGCTGCTCGTGGACAACATGAGCTTCCTTATCCAGCCCGGCTCCGTAGTTGGCATCATCGGCCCCAACGGTGCCGGTAAGTCCACGCTGTTCAAAATGATCATCGGTTCCGAAACGCCCGATGGCGGTGAAATGAAGCTGGGTGAGACCGTTAAGCTGTCCTATGTAGATCAGGGACGTGACACCCTTACCGCCGGCAAGACCGTGTATGATGTCATTTCCGATGGCTACGACACGATCAAGCTGGGCAACAGGGAAGTAAACTCCCGCGCCTACTGCTCGCGTTTCGGCCTCACAGGCTCCGACCAGCAGAAGGTGGTGGACGTGCTTTCCGGTGGTGAGCGCAACCGTGTGCATCTGGCCCGTACCCTTAAGTCCGGCGCCAACGTCATCCTTCTTGACGAACCCACCAACGACCTCGACGTAAACACCATGCGCGCCCTGGAAGAAGGCATTGAGAACTTTGCCGGCTGCGTGCTGGTCATTTCGCATGACCGCTGGTTCCTCGACCGCATCGCAACGCATATCCTCGCGTTTGAGGGCGATTCTTCCGTAGTATTCTTCGACGGCAACTACAGCGAATACGAAGCAGACCGTAAGAAGCGCCTCGGCAAGGACGCAGACCAGCCCACCCGTATCAAGTACCGCAAGCTTACCCGCTAACGCGTACTTTTTTACATCACTCATGAAGAGAGGCGGACATGTTCCGCCTCTCTTTTTTTTTCAGATTATAATTGGGCTTACTGCCACGCTTGGTATTGTTGAATCTATCTTGGCTTAATGCTTGCCGATACCAAACCTTGAACTGGGCGTAGGCGCCCAAAGGGGGTGCGTATGCGTTGGTACAAGCCGGCCGTGTGGACTTTTGTAGGAGTGCTGCTCGGCTTTCCCGTGTTCAGCATGACCTATTATACAATGGTTCGCACCTCAACGCCCGGCTTCTGTGCTTCCTGTCATGAAATCCGTCCGGCATGGGAAGCGTGGAAAACATCCACCCATGTCAACAATGCGCAAGGCTTTGTTGCGGACTGCATGGACTGCCACCTGCCAGCACCGCATGATACGGTGAACTTCTTCTACTCGAAAACCTACCATGGCTTGAAGGATGTATATGCCCATTTCACCATGAGCAATCCTGTCGAGGAATACGACAGGCCAGCCATGCGGGAGCGCGCCTATGCAAGCTTCAAGAATGAGCAATGCCAGAAGTGTCATCGTAACATCCTGTACCTCCCCGGTAACAGGGGCGCAATGCTCGCGCATCGAACGATCCTGAATCCACGCCCCGGTTACGAGCGCAAGTGCGTGGACTGTCACAGAAACCTGGTCCATGTTGATCGTCAACACTATCAGTACAAGCAGTTCCTGCCTCCGTACAGAGCTACGGGGCTCAACTTTCAGCTTCAAATCAGGTAATTGAGGAGGCATGCCCGATGAAATCAATGTTGAAGAAGGGTTGGCTGTCATTGATCGTTGCCCTGGTTTTGGTCCTTGTCTGTGCCAGTGCTTTTGCTGCGAACAACTATCCAAAACTCAAGGAATTCCGGATTGAGAGAAGTATGCCGGAACAGGCTGTAGCCTGCATCGAATGTCACCGTGTAACCACCCCCGGCCTGTTTGCAGACTGGGCGGCAAGCCGTCATGCGGCCGCCAACATCACCTGTCTGGATTGCCACCAGGCTTCGGATGAAGATGCCGATGTTTCAAAGGCTCATTTTGAATACTACAATCGCAGCGACATGCCTTATGGCAAGTCACAGTACAAAATCCCCGTTGCAGCGGTTGTAACGCCCAAGGACTGTTCCCGCTGTCACCCTGACGAAGTAACCCAGTACAGCCGTTCCAAGCATGCCAACACCATTGAGATCATGTGGAAGATCGACCCGTGGCTCAACAAGGGCATGAATTCGGATAACGAACGCAAAACCGGTTGTTACTACTGCCACGGCACCATCCTGAAAGTTAAGGATGGCAAGCTTGATTCCTCCACGTGGCCCAATGTCGGCGTGGGCAGAGTGAACCTTGACGGTTCGCTGGGTTCCTGTACCAGTTGCCATACCCGTCACCGTTTCTCGGTCATGGAAGCGCGCAAGCCCGAGGCTTGTGGCCAGTGTCACCTTGGTCCGGACCACCCGCAGATCGAAATCTACAAGGAATCCAAGCACGGCGATATCTATGATACCTTCGGCGATCAGTACAACTGGAATGCTGCAGGCGGAACATGGACGGCAGGCGTTGATTACCGCGCCCCCACCTGTGCGGGGTGTCATATGTCCGGCTCCGGCAAGGTCATGACCAGCCATGACGTAACGGAACGTCTGTCTTGGGAAACACAGGCTCCTCTGACGGTGCGCCCCTCTGAGTTCAAGGCGTTCCCGGCCAAGACAGACTGGAAGGCAGAGCGTGCAAAGATGAAGGAAGTGTGTCTGCAATGTCACGGCGTGGCATGGGTGGACGACTTCTATGTGGATTTCGACAACGCTGTTGAAGAATACAATGAAAAGTACTTTAAGCCTGCCAAGGCCATGCTGGACGATCTGTATGCCAAGAAGCTTCTTGATAACACCACGTTCTTCGACGAAGAACTTGAAGTGGAATATTACGAGCTTTGGCATCACGAAGGCCGTCGCGCACGCATGGGCGCCATGATGATGGCTCCGGACTACGCGTGGTGGCACGGCTTCTACGAGTGCAAGAACCGTTTCAACCGGTTCATGGAAGGCGCACGCGAGCTGATAGAGCACAATAAGCCCGCTTACCGCTATCCTGATTTCCCGAACACCGGCGGCGATACGACCAAGCCCGAGGTGATATTCGGCAAGAAGTAGCAGCACTAATGCCGGGAGAGGTTGGCAGCCTCCCCAATATCAAGCGCCCCCGACCTTGAGAGATCGGGGGCGCTGTTATGTTTGAAAAGGGGCAGGAGCTATTTGCTGATGACCTTGAGGTAGGAACGTACCCGCCGCACCCCCTCAATCTCTTTTGCATACTTAATGGAGAGGTCTATCTCTTTCTGCGTTCCTACAAGGCCCATCAATACGACGTTGCACTGGATAACGGCCACATCCACGTTCGTGGACCATATCCTGTCATCCGAGATCAGCTCCTTTTCCAAGGAGCCGCGAATCATCAGGTTGTCCGTTGTGCCGCAGGTATCACTCTTTACCTTGGGAAGCAGGTAGTAGGTGACTTCCGTCACGCCTTCAACGTTGCTGGCAATGGATATTGCCCGTGCGCGCTGTGCGTCGCTTTCATACTCGCCATAAAGGTACGCATGCCCTTCATAGACGTTTGCACCGATGTCCAGCACGCTGACGAGCTTGTCATCAAGGAAGCGGGCTTTGATTTCTGCGGTAATATATTCATCCGAGGCAACGGTTTTCACGTTTCGCTCATCAACGGCTGTCTTGTAGATGGTGCCGCAGCCTGTGGTCATGGAAAGAAGCAGCAGGCCAGCAAGGATCAATATGGCTCTTTTCATTCTGTTATCTCCTGTGGTGATTCGGTTTGCTGTTGTCTGCGGTTCATGCCCCCCTGATCCATGCCGCGTCCCGCATCATAAATACCTACAATGTCGTTCGTAATGGTGACGGAATGTGCTCTGCGATAATAACGCACAAGATTACGATAATCCGATTCGTAGCCTTCGTAAATCTCCCAGCCTCCGCATCGGTCCTGTACCAGATCCCGTGAAAGACACATACACAAAGGATCTACGTTGGTAGGACGAAAAAGGTCACGGCCTTCAACCTGTTCCGGCAAATAAGGGTTGGCGAACGCGCGGCTTACATCTATGCGGGCAATCACCAGTTCCGTGTCCGGATACCGGCTGTAAACGGCAAGTGCATCGGGGGTCAGCGCGTTGTCGTCATCAAGAAAAATGATCCTATTCCCTTTTGAGACACGCAGCAGCATCTGGCGTATGCCGTTGCCGAAATTTCCCTGCTGCGGCAGGTTCAGGAACTGTACGAAAGGATACTCGCGGACCGCCGGTCCCTGTATGCCGTCATATCCGACAAGCATTTCCACGGAATCCTGATCAAGACCGGCACGGATCATCGCCTCATGGACGCTGTCTATGGCATGCCCAAGCGCAGCAGGGCGCTTGCCCGCGCTGGGGGTGATTATGCTGTAGAGAGGGGCTGTTGCCATGGGCGCATTCCGTCGGGTTATGGGCGTTTCTTGTGCAGCTGTTTATACCATGCGGCGATGCGGGGTTCTATGCCATGGTCCTTGGGCTGATAGAAATGCCTGTCCTCAAGTCCGTCAGGCAGGTACTGCTGTTCCACGTGCCCTTCAGGGTAGTTGTGCGGATACAGGTAGTTCTTTCCGTACCCCCAGTCCTTCTGCAATTTGGTGGAAGGATTGCGCAGGTGCAGGGGCACAGGGCGGGGACCATTGGTACGTATTTCCTTGGCGGCGGCCAGATAGGCGGCGTAGGTGGAATTACTCTTCTTGGAAAGGGCCAGATAAACCACGCATTCCGCAAGCGGGATAAATCCTTCCGGCATGCCGACGAACTCAATGGCCTGCTGGCAGGCGACAGCCAACTGCAGGGCTGTGGGGTCTGCCAGTCCTATGTCCTCGGAAGCGGAAAGAATGAGTCTGCGTGTGATGAAGCGGGGATCTTCGCCGCCTTCCAGCAGGCAGGCAAGATAATACAAGGCTGCATCAGGATCGCTGCCGCGAATGGATTTGATGAGTGCTGAGGCCAGTTCGTAGTGATTGTCTCCATCTTTGTCATGGCGGATGACCACTTCAGGAAGCGCAGTGCGGAGATTCTCGAACGAACGGGATTCCTCAGGCAAGGCCGCAATGTACTCCATGAGGTTAAGCATGGTGCGTGCATCGCCGTGGGCAACACCCGCGATAAAGTCGTAGGACTGATCTTCAAGGGTGAAGCCGCTGGCCTCTGAGCCCCGTCTGGCAAGCTGAATCATCTCCGGTCTGCTCAGGGGACGCAGGCGCAGGACATGTAGTCTGGAAAGCAGCTGCCGTGTGACGCTGAAAGAGGGGTTCTCCGTGGTCGTGGCAATAAGGGTGACTTCACCGGATTCCAGCAGGGGCAGAAAAAAGTCCTGCTGTGCCTTGGAAAAACGGTGCAACTCATCCAACACCAGCACATCCACACCGGTGAGGGATTTGCGTAGTTGCTGCAGGCCCGCTTCCGGTGCGCTCACACGCAGCCAGTTTTGTCCTGTCTGTCGCGCAAGAAGTAATGCAAGGGTAGATTTGCCGCATCCGGGAGGGCCGAACAGAAGCAGACTTGGGAGCCTTTTTGCGTTACCCAGTGCGGTGATCCGTGCCTTCAGGTGTTCCTGTCCCACAAAATCGTCAAAGGACTCGGGCCGGATTCTGTCTGCCAGAGGCTGGCGTACGCTCACGCTGCGCCTCCCGATTGTTCATGTTCCGTTTCAGAGGATTCCACAAGCTCGCGGTGCCACCAGTCCAGTCCGAGACAGAGCAGGGCGGCAGTTTCCCAGCGGAGAATGCGTCGCCCAAGGCTGACGGGTGTAAAGCCGCCTTCCGTGAGCACGCGAACTTCCCTGTCCGAAAAGCCGCCTTCAGGACCAACCACGAACAGGGTTCGTCCCTTGCCGCCAAGCATGGCAGGCGAAAGGAGAGCGGAAGGGGACTGGCCTTCCCAGAGAATGAAGATGTTGTCGAATGCCGATGCCAATCTCACGAGCCCTTCAACGCCGTCCGGTATGGTTCGCAGTTCCGGCAGCCACGGGTTGAGGCTCTGTTTGGCACCAGCAATCATCTGGCCTTCCCACGAGTCCTTGATGTCAGTGGGAACGCTTGATTGCGAACGGTCAGCCTGCCAGAGCCAGATGCCCCCGGCTTCCAGCTCCACAGCCTTTTCCAGCAACCAGCCGCGTCTGACGGACTTTGCCCAGCCAAGCGCCAGCACCGCGGAACCGACCGGTTCCGGATGTTCAACCAATTCTTCAAGTGTAAGGTGAACGCGGTGCTTTTCGGTTGCGGTAATGCGGAACATGCCTTCGCGTCCGCGGCCATCGAGCAGGCGAATGGCGTCCCCTTCGCGGGCGCGCAGCACTTTGACGAGATGCTTGGCTTCCTGTCCTTCAAGCGTATATGGTTCCCGCCATTCTTCTGGCGGCAGATAGAACGTTTTCAAGTCGTGCTCCGGTGGAGATGATGTGCAATGGCTGCCGGTTGAAGACGGCAACGGTATTGCGCAGTATTAACAGGCATGGCGCACTCTGCCAACTCCAATGCGCTGTGTTCCCTTGATGAACTTGCCCGAAGACCGGGAAAACGAAAAGAGGCAGCCTAAGCTGCCCCTTTAAGTGTACGGGAATGAACGGATAACGTCTTACTCTTCCAGCTTCTTGCGGGCCGTGCCGCCTTTGAAGAAAGGAAGGTCGGAGCGGGTGGCTTCAAGGTTTACGCGAGCGGCTTTGACTATAAACGCAGGCTCGTCAGCGTATTCCTTGGCAACAAAGGCCAGCGCCACGGAGTTGCCTACGGAAGGACAGAAGGAACCGCTGGTGACAACGCCCACTTCCTTTCCGCCCTTGGCCTCAGGCAGGCAGACCACGTCGTGATGACGTGCCGCGCGGCGGCCGGGAATGGTAAGCGGAACGAGCATTTCACGTACTTCTGCGTCCTTGCCTTTGCCGATGTAAGCGGCAGGGGACTTGAGCAGCCAGCCCATGCCGGCTTCCGTGGGATTGTGCTTGGTGTCGAGATCCTGTCCGTAGAGGGGCAGACCCACTTCAAGACGAAGAGTGTCTCGTGCGCCAAGGCCTGCGGCTTCTACACGCTCGTCTGCCATGAGCTTGTCCCAGAGGGCGGCAGCGTTTTCGGAAGGCAGGTAGAACTCATAGCCCAGTTCACCAGTGTAGCCAGTGCGGCTGATGATAATGGGGCCGCCGTTGAATTCCGCAGTGACATGGCAGAAATACTTGAGCGAACGGTAGCCGGTGCCGAGAACTGCTTCAAGCACGTCATAGGCTTCGGGGCCCTGAAGGTCGATCTTGGCGGTCTGAGCGGAAACATCTGTAAAGGAGAGAGTGGCGGGCAGATGCTTGGCGATCCATGCAAAGTCGGATTCGGTGCAGGCGCCGTTGACCACCAGCATGTAATCGTCTTCAGCCATGCAGTAGACGATGAGGTCGTCCAGAATGCAGCCTTCCTCGTTCAGCAGAAAACCATAACGGCATTTGCCGGGCCCGAGGGTGTCCAGATTGTGGGTCACGATCTTGGACAGAGCATCCTTCGCACCTGCGCCCTTGAGCGTGAATTCGCCCATGTGGCAGATGTCGAAGATGGAGGCATGCTCACGGGTGTGGTTGTGCTCGACGATGATGCCTTTGTACTGAATGGGCATATCCCAGCCGGCAAAGGGGGCCATTTTGGCGCCCTGAGCCTTGTGCCACGACGTTAACGGTGTTTGGAGCAGGTCAGACAAGGCGTCCTCCTGAGCGGTTGATGGTGGATGTTGTGGTGTGGTTGCTGGTTCCCGCAGAATCGCGTGTTCATATTATCGATTCTGGCTGAACTCGCGACGAGATTTGCGGATTGCTTTGAATTCGTCAAGTAGAGAGACGAGTTTTCTGTACTGTTTTTTCATCTCCAGTCCGTACGGCGAGAGCTGGTCGTCTTTCTTGTCGATGTAATTGCGGATGATATAGCGGTCGTTGAGAATGGACTCGGCAATGGAAATAACGCTGGCCACAAGTTCATCGAAATAGCTGACGATCTCGAATTTCAGGCCGTGCAGCAGATTCACGGCTTCTGAGAGCATGGTGCCGTAACTTATCCGCTCTCCCTTGTATTCGCGGGTGCGGAGGTCTTCAAGAATACGGATCTTGCGCGCCTGCTGGATGAAACTGTAGCGAGCCCAGACTTCCTGATACAGATCATTGAGGTTGCCAAACACCTCGTAATTGTCCGGCGAGAGAAGATAGCCGTCCAGCACCTTGACGACATTGCCGAAGAATTCGTCGGAATAACCGATGATTCGCCGCTGGTGCTTGGAGAGCCATGCGTAGAGGAATTTGAGCCTTTTTTCGTCTGTATCCGTGTTTTCTACGATCTCATTTCGCTTGTACGTGATGCGTCCCGTGTATTCGCCCCGGACTATGTCGTTGAGGCGCAGGAACATGTTGGTCGTATCCTTGATGATGTTGAGGTCGTCTACCACCCGTGCTGTGATGGGGTGTATTACCTCTTGCTTGACCACGGAAAGAGCGCGTTCCTGGCGCACGTTGTCGGGGTTGAATTTGTGCTGGGAGTAGGTGACGCGCAAAATGACCACGCGTTTTTGTTCGTCGACAAAGAAACCACCTTCTTCCAGCCTGCGGATGACTTCAGTCTGGTCGTTGTGCACCTTGACCAGAGCAATCTTTTCAATGGTCGGGTAGTGTTTGCGCTTGGTCGGCGTGTACAGCGTGGTGAGAGTGCGATCGCTTTGCCCGAGCACGCGTACAAGGAATCGTTCACCCATCTTGTGCAAACGGCGCGAAAACAAGGCACTTGATGTTCTGCGTTCGGAAACAATGGGGAATCCGTACAACTCCATCAAATACTGATATACGAACAGACGATTGCGTTCGTATTTTTCATTGTCACCGATGCTGAATTTGCCCGTACGCATGCCGAAGCGCTTTATTTCTGCATCCAACTCCGATGGGAATGATGCGTAAATTCCTGAAAGGTAATAGTTCCCGAATGAATCAAGAGCCATTACCTGCGCGCGGTCCATTTCGAGCAGATATGGAAGCAGCATTGGGTAATGATCCAATACTGAAACATCATACTTCATAAAACGCTGCTTAAAGGATTCCTGCAGCTTTTTGGGCATGCGGTTCTGCATGGCCTGCACGTTCTGTGAGATGACAGTATGCTCAAGCGGGCAGGATTTACCTTCAGCATTTGCAGTTTCATCCATCAGCGAATGCAGTATGTCGAACTGGAAAATTTCCGAAAAATAGTTGATCTGACGGTCAAACGCTACCATGGAAAAGCCGGGAAGATTCTTGTGTTCCCATATGTCGGATTCAAAAGAGGGAAGCAGTTCCCTGTTGTCCACAACGGGATAATCCGGATTCTCGAAGTAGGGTTTGAGGAGGCAGAACTTTGTGTGGATTATGTCCAGGAATTGTTTCAATTCCATGAGCGAGTTCAGATTGACCGGCGCAGCAAATGTGTTGTGGTCATCCCATGGAATGCCACATTTGGTGAACGCCTTTTTCCAATCGAAACTCATGGAGTAGAATCCCTGTCGTGAAGCATGAAATTACTTGCGGGGCGCGTCATGGTGAATGCCCAGCTTCTTTCTGGACATCGTATTGTATTCTCTAAAAAATTTCTACCATTTCATGAAAATACCCACTAGGCGGACAAATGGCTTCGTAGAAAAAAATGAGCTAATGATTGCATGGTGTTAGCGTGTTTATGACGAGTTCCGCTTTCAGGTGACTATAAGCGGTGATTGAAACAACCGCAGGATTACTATATTAATATGCGGAATTGGGAGCCTTGTTGACCTGTTCTTCATGTCTCACCCTGCACGCCTTGAGTCAGTGGCTTATGACAGGCCACTGTTTTCGCACAGATGGCGGTCAGAAGGGGGGGCTTGAGCTGCAACGCAACTGTCCTGACAGGCAACGCTCTTTACTACATAGAAGCATGCTAACTCTAGCCGATTCCAATTGAATCGGCAGGTATATTTTAATGAATACCAAGTCCTGCTATGAACGCATTCTCGGAATAATCTGCAGCGTCTTTGATGCGTATTCGGCTGTTCTGATAATGCCCGACAACTCCGGAAGAGAGTTTGCCGTTGTCGGCAGCTTCAGCCTGGGCGACCTTGTCGACAAGGGGGCGCAGTTTGTGCCCGGCAAAGGGCTTGTCGGTTGGATTGTCAGCAATCAGGGGCCAATGCTCGTCAACGATTTCGATACGCGCCAGTATCATCTCGGTTATTATTCCAGCAACGAGGAATCGAAGATAAAGGCCTTTATGGGGGTTCCTCTCAGGAACGGTACCGGAGCGCTTTGCCTCGACAGTAAGCGTCAGTACTCCTTCTCCAACAAGGACCAGAAGATTCTTCAGCTTTTTGCCGACCTTGTGTACGAGGTTCAGTCCAGCTCCTGCCTCGCTGCCGAGCAGGTGAATCTGAGCAAGTATTACAGCTGCCTGCAGCTGATTTACGGTCTGCGCAAACGGCACAAGAACTGGTCAAAGTTTCTTGAACAATATCTCGGCATAATGGCCGAGACATCCGGTTTTTCTTATTGCAGTTTTGCCTCTAGAGACGAAGCAGGGCACAACTATTACATCGAAGACGAAACCCAGTCCTACGTTCAGGGTGAAGCACAGGCCATTCCTTATGGCACGGGACTTGTGGGGTGGGTGTTCAAGAACAGCAAGCCTGTTTTCATGGGCGGCTCCGATTCGGGCACGCAGTCTTCTCCGCTGTACGGCAAAGTCTCCACGCACCCCGGCTTTCAAAGCGTCATTTGTCTGCCTTTGACCATCGGACGCATCACCCGCGGTGTGCTTGTCTTTGCGAGCGAAAATCCTAAGGAAATTCCGGACGAGCTTAAGGTTTTTTGCCAGATGGCTTCCGAACATCTGGCATTATTTCTTGAAAACTTGTATTTACGGAGTCGGCTGCATGAAGCCGCTCAACAATTGCATCAGTTGCAGCAGGCGGCAGCAACAAAAACAGAGCAGTCTGAGGACTTTGAATTTGATTTTTCCACCTCGACCCAAGAAGAGAGTGCCTAAATGTTCGGCAAATTGTTAGGACTGTTCGGCAAAGACCTTGCCATGGACCTCGGCACCGCCAACACGCTTTTGTATACCAAGAACGATGGGATCGTGCTGAACGAACCGTCCGTTGTTGCCATAGATAACGATCGGAACACCGTGCTTGCGGTGGGTAAGGAAGCCAAGGAATTTCTCGGCCGTACCCCCCAGCGCATCCGTGCCATCCGCCCCATGAAGGATGGTGTTATTGCCGACTTTGAAGTCACCAAGCAGATGATTTCCTTCTTTATCAAGAAGGTCATTACCGGTTTTTCCCTTGCCAAGCCCAATATTGTTATCTGTGTTCCTACCGGCATTACGCAGGTTGAGAAAAGGGCCGTCATAGAATCTGCACAGCAGGCCGGTGCCCGCGATGTGCGGCTTGTTGAGGAACCCATGGCGGCAGCCATCGGGGCCGATATGCCTATTCACCAGCCCATGGGCAACATGGTCGTTGATATCGGCGGCGGCACCACGGAAGTGGCCGTTATTTCGCTTTCCGCCATTGCCTATGCAGAGTCTGTCCGCGTGGCAGGCGATGCTATGAACAGTGCCGTGCAACGCTATTTTCAGGAAGAGTTCAAGCTGCTTATCGGCGAGAACATGGCCGAACGTATCAAGATCAGAATCGGGTCCGCGCACCCGCTGCCTGAAACCCTTTCCATGGATGTTTCCGGCAAGGACATGGTAACCGGCACGCCTAAATCCGTGCTCGTCACGGACGGGCATGTGCGTGAAGCCCTTGCAGACCCCGTTAAAGCCATTGTCATGGCCGTTCGTAAATCGCTTGAGAAGACACCCCCGGAACTTGCTGGCGATATTGCAGACAATGGTTTGCTGCTGGCCGGTGGCGGCGCCCTGCTGAAGGGATTGAATACCCTGATCACCAAGGAAACCAATCTCAAGGTTGTGATCGATGACGATCCCCTTACCACGGTGGTTCGCGGTACCGGTCGTACCCTTGATGACCGCAAGTTCTACAGCAAGGTGTACATCAACTAAGTTTTCCCTTTCGCCAGAAAGGCGGCCTCCGGGCCGCTTTTTTGTTGCGGGAAAATTGCAGTGAGTGCGAAAAGGACAATGTTATGGATGAGTTTGGATATGCATCGCTTCTGGAAGAAGCAACCGCTGCCGTGTGCGAGTCCGGCAACGTCATACTGGATAGCTGGTACAAGCCGCGCAAGATAACTCTGAAGGGGCGAATTGATCTGGTGACGGAAACCGATGTTGCCGTTGAAGAGGATCTGAAGCGCCGCCTGCACGCCATTCTTCCGGAAGCATCCTTTCTGGCGGAAGAAAGTGCGGGAACTGCACCGCTGACCGATCTGGCATGGATCATCGATCCGGTGGACGGTACCACCAATTTTGCCCATCAGATTCCTTTAGTGGCTTCCTCAGTGGGGCTGTGGCACAAGGGCAGGATGGTGCTCGGCATCGTGAATGCGCCCATTTTGCGGGAGTGTTTCACCGCTGCCCGCGGGCAGGGCGCCGCTTTGAACGGCCAACCGATGTACGTGACCGGCACTGACAATCTGGAACACGCCCTGATCGCAACGGGATTCCCCTACAGTATCCGTGACAATGTGGACGAGATTATGGGGTGGCTATCCAAGGCGCTGGTGACTTCGCGTGGCGTACGACGTTGCGGGGCTGCTGCTGTTGATTTCGCCTTTGTCGCCGCAGGGCGGTATGATGCCTTTTACGAAATCGACTTGCGTCCGTGGGATACATCTGCCGGATGGCTTCTGGTGGAAGAGGCAGGCGGCAAGGTAACTCAGCTGGATACCAATGCGCCTTTTGAGCTTTATTCCCGTGGCGTATTGGCGACCAATGGCGCGTTGCACGATACGATGTTCTCGCTGCTGAAAGGGCAGTAACCAGAACGCGGTGCTTTACGGTTCGACCGGTGGCTCATCCTCGTCTTCGTTGGCAACGGCGGGCAGGTCGGAAAAAAGGTAGCCGTTTTCCGCAGCCCAAATGACAGCTGGCGTCAGCAGCTCGCGGAAACCTTCAAGCATGGCTGCGAACTCTTCCTGATCCAGAAAAATGCCTTCGGCTACTTCTTCGGGGTTGGGGCAGGGCTTGTCACCGGCAAGCCTTGCAGAGAAAAGGGAAATGCAGGCGTATTCCGTTTCCACTGAAGCCGGAATGCTGACGATCTGGTTTACTTTTCCCGGAAAGACGCGGAGCTCTTCGTTCAGTTCTCTCAAGGCGGCGTGTTCTCTGGACTCTCCGGCGAGAACGTGACCTGTGGATGAAAGATCCCAACGTCCGGGATAGAGTTTTTTGCTTTTTGCACGGCGCTGCAGGTAGAGCCGGCCTTTTGCATCATACAACAGAGTGAGTACCACCCTGTGCCGCAACGGCTGAGTATGAACATCGGCGACCGGCATGACCATGAATGGCCTGTCGTTGCTGTCGACCACCTCGACAAGGTCGGCGATGCCTTCCTTGAGTTGGGAATAAATGGTTTCAATCATATTTACAGGATACAGGCTGTTCCGGATTCTGTTCTCGGATAGCTCAAGTTTGTGCCATGTCTGATAACACTACGAAAAATATGCAGGAAAAGTCTGCAGACGCCGCGGCAGCCCCTTGCGTCAGTGCGCAGGAAACGGAGTTTTTCAAGCTCGGGCCGGAGCATATATCGGAAGTTGCCGCTTTGGAAAAGCGGTGTTTTTCCATGCCATGGCAGGAGGAGCAGTTCCGTCTGGCCTTTGAACAGCAGATCTTTTCCATCTTCGGCCTGCGCTACAAGGGGGTGCTGGTTGCCTATGTGGCCGTGTATCACACCCAGTATGAACTGGAAATCCTCAATATCGCCACGCACCCAGACTACCGCAGGTCAGGGCTCGGCAAGCGTCTGCTCGGCCTGATGTTGCAGATTGGCGTAAAGATGGGCATAGAGAACTCGGTGCTGGAAGTAAGGCGCTCCAACAGTGCTGCCATAGCCCTGTATGAAAGTTACGGGTATGAGCAGTGTGGCGTCCGCAGACACTATTATGCCGACACCAACGAGGATGCCCTTGTGTACACCAAGGCGCTGCAGTCGGATGAAGGTGCTTCGAAATAGTTGCATGAATCATTGTGCGTCCGATATACCATCACATACCATCGCACAGAACGCTGGCATATTACTGAAGGAGACGACGGAAATGAAGAAGCTGATGGCCGCCAACTGGAAGATGTACAAGACCGCCGATGAGGCGAAGGAAACGGCGAGTGCCCTTGTGGAAAAGGTTGGCGCACTGCCTGCAGACCGGGAAGTGCTCATCTTCCCTCCGTTTACCGCCCTGCACGGCACCGTGGAAGCCCTGCGTGATGCAGCAGGCTTCAATGTCGGCGGACAGAATGTCTATCCGGCCGATGAGGGGGCCTTTACCGGCGAAATCTCTCCGTCCATGCTTGCCGCCTGCGGCTGCAACTGGGTGCTGACCGGGCATTCCGAGCGTCGTCATGTTCTGGGTGAATCTGATGCTTTTGTCGGCCAGAAGACCGCTTACTGCCTCGCAAAGGGCCTCAAGGTCTGTCTGTGCATCGGCGAGAAGCTGGAAGAGCGTGAGGCAGGCAGGCTGACCGCTGTGATTCATACCCAGCTTGAATCTGGCCTCAAGGATGTGCCGAAGGATCTGGCTCCTGAGAATATTGCCATCGCGTATGAGCCCGTGTGGGCTATTGGTACGGGCAAAGTGGCTGGACCCAAGGAAATTCTTGAAGCACACGCCATTGTGCGTGAAAAACTGGTGAGCATGTTCCCCGCAATTGGTGCGCAAATGCCCATTCTGTACGGCGGCAGCGTGAAGCCTGACAATGCTTCGGAAATCGTAAGCCTTGACAATGTCAATGGAGTTCTGGTAGGAGGCGCTTCTTTGCAGGCTGAAAGCTTCAGCCGCATCGTGCTCGCATAAAACTGGATTTCAACGATCTCCGTTGTTCCTAGGAGGACAATCTCAGTGGAAAATCTGATTCTTATCCTGCATATCGTAGCCTGTGTCTCTCTTGTTATCCTTGTTCTGCTTCAGGCTGGCAAGGAAGGCATGGGGGTCATCTTCGGCGGCGGCAGCCAGTCCATGTTCGGAAGCGGCGGCGCTGGCGGTATGATTGCCAGACTGACCGGCATCATGGCTGTGATCTTCCTCTTTACTTCCCTGAGCTACAACTATATGACCGGTCACACGGGTTCCGACGAGTCCGGCATCATTGATGTGAAGATCGAAGAAAAGTCTGCACAGGAAAAGCCCATTCTTCTGGAAGAAGCTGCTCCCAAAGAGCCTGCTGAAAAGCCTGCTCAGTAAATTGGTATTCGGGTCTTAGTGACCTTGCTATACACGGGAAATCGCCGGGGTGGTGGAATTGGTAGACACGCTATCTTGAGGGGGTAGTGAGAGAAATCTCGTAAGGGTTCGAGTCCCTTCCTCGGCACCATAAGGTAGAAAGGCCTGTAGCTTAACGCTGCAGGCCTTTTTCCTTTATGTGTCCCAGGTGCTATCTCGTTTACCTGTTCAGAAACTCATTGATGCTGTCCATGAGCAGTTCAGGCTTTTCCTGATGAATAACGTGGCTGCTGAAAGGCACGTTAAGCAAACATGCTCCGGAAATCATATCAGCCAATTCCATGGCATGTTGCCTGGTAATGAGAATATCCTCATCTCCCCGAACAACCATCAGGTCGGAAGTGATGTTCCGAATCTCCTCGGCAGGATAGCCTCCAGAACTGGTATCCAGCCATAATCTAACGATTTCGCGTGTAAGCATGGGGAAATCCGGTTCCGGATTGAGGCGCTGGTAGGTGTTGTAGCTTTCCGGGAACATGGACTTCCAGTTTTCGGCGGTAATCCCTGCAAAGAGAGGACGCGCCGGATCATCCTCAGTCAGCCTCCAGTGCGACCCTATGGTTACAAGCTTCGGGATCTCGATGACGTGTGCGGCAGCCAGGCGCAAGCCCACAATACCTCCATCGCTGTGCCCGATGAAATTTGTCTGTGTGATACCCAGATGCCTTAGCACAGTTTCCACATCGTGTTGCATGCGCGAATAGGTGAGGGAGGAGGAACCGAGGGTGGATTTTCCCTGACCACGGCTGTCTATGCCGATCAGTCTGTAAGGCTGATCAAGCAGCGGAATGATCTGGCTGAAATCCTCAATGCTGCCGAAGCCTCCATGAAGGAAGACCAGGGGAGTGGCTTTAGGGTCTCCCTGAATTTCGAAATAGATCCTTGCTCCCTCTACCTCAAGATGCTCACCATCTGCATGATTGAATGGAATCATGTAATGTTCTCCCATGTCACAAACCGGAAATGTTTATATGAAAAAATGCGCGGCACTCCGGGGGCAGACCGGAATGCCGCGCTGAGTGAAACAACCGACCGGGGAAGCCTTTTCGAGAGTCGGTTTTTTCGCACGATCAAAAGTTTATAAAATGCAACATGAAGGGGCCAAAAAAACGGGACGAATCCCGCACAGGACAATGCTGACTGAACAGAGACAGGCCGCAGCATTATCGCAGGGAGTCAATATCCAGCGGACGGCCGCAGCAGGGACAGGTTTCAACTTTTCGACCGGCATTGATACCTGCGGAGAAGATCCGGTAGGCAAAGGAATTGGTATTCATGATGTAATCGACCAGAACCATGAAGCCGCAGGTGCAGAAACGCTTTTGCATGACCGTTCTCCTTGTATGCTGCAAATATTGTTTATGTAAGTTAACTTCGTGTTGCCAAAAAAAGGGCATAGCCCTTTGTATTGGTTATGTAAAATCTAGCGATATTCCCGACAGATCCAGACAATGCGTCCTATGACGCGAAAGCTTTCAAACTCATCGCCCCGAACGTGGATAGGCGAGTAATCCGGGTTGTCACTGTGCAGGACAACTTCTCTCATCTTGCGTTCAAGTCGTTTCACCATGACAGTATCTTCAAGGCCTACGGCGTAGATGGAACCGGCAAAAATGTCTTTCTGAGACTGGTCCACAAGCACCATGTCGCCTTCCCGGATTTCGGGTTCCATGCTGTTGCCGAAAACATCCATCAGAACCATGGAGCCGGGCTTGCCTTTTTTGGCCAGCCAGTCCTGTCTGAAGATGTGTTCCTCCACCACGGCTGCCTCCACGTCAAAGGAGCCGCCGCCTGCGCACAGGCGCGCATAGACCTTGGGAACTGTCGCTATGGCAGGAATGTCAGCCACCTGTTCGTGCTCAGAATGAGTGGCAGGAGCAGGGGAGACCGGTGCAGCAACATCCGCTTTTGATTGCTGCGGCACCCCTTTTCCGAATTCAAGCCAGTCGGGATTAAGGCCGAATTGACGTGACAAGGCCAGAATCCATTTGGGAGGCACAGCATCACGTCGCTTCGCCTGCGTAATGGCAGAGCGGTTGACTCCCAGCGCCGTTGCAAGATCCTGCTGACTCTTGATGCTTGTGGCTTTTTCCAGTCGGCGGAAGAACGTGTGGAAATCCAGTGAGGCCATGCTTTCTCCTTATTGTGTTGCTCTGTTGCTGTTTATAAACAAAGATAAACATCGTACGCAAGCTTTTTTTGCGATAAAGTTTATAAATATAAATTGTAAAATTTAATATGCTGAAATTGTGAAAGATTTTTTCTATGAGCTAAAAAAACAGGGCCGAAAGCATTGCTTCCGGCCCATATTGTTTATTTGGTATATGCACCTGTCTTGCGATCAGGCGGATGTCGGAAAACGAAGAGCTACAACGCACCCTCTTCAAGTGCGATGAGGTCGGCGTACGTTTCACGCTTGCGGATGACCTTGGCGGTGTTGCCTTCGACCATGACCTCAGCTGCTCGCAGTCGTGAGTTGTACTGGGAACTCATGGAGAAACCGTATGCACCTGCCGAGAATAGTGCGAGCAATTCACCCTGCTCAACTGCGGGGATGGTTCTGTCCTGCGCCAGAAAGTCACCTGATTCGCATATGGGGCCGACAACATCAACGTCGTGAGGCTCGCGACCTTGCGGAACCACTTCGGCTATGCGGTGGAAGGACTGGTAGAGCGAGGGGCGAACCAGATCGTTCATGGCGGCATCCACGATTACAAAGTGCTTGCTGGGCGTGTCCTTGGTGTAAACAACCTCGGTAACCAGAATGCCCGAGTTGCCGGCAATAACGCGTCCCGGTTCGAGAATGAGCGTGAGCCCGGTTCCCTTCAGGCGCTCCGTGACAGCCTTGCCATATTCCACAGGGTGGGGCGGTTCTTCCGTATTATAAGGGATGCCTAGGCCGCCGCCCAGATCAAGGTAACGGATGTCTATTCCTTCCGTCTTGAGGGTTTCATAGAAGCTCATGACCCGCTCAAGCGCTTCAATAAAGGGCTCGATGCTGGTCAGCTGCGATCCTATATGACAGTCGATGCCGATAGGCTCCACTCCCTCCAGCTCTTTTGCTCGGCGGTATGCCGCAAGGGACTGCTCGATATCCAGACCGAATTTATTCTTCTTCAGGCCCGTGGAAATATACGGATGGGTTTTGGGGTCCACATCCGGATTAACACGCAGTGATATGCGGGCTACTACACCCATTTCACGGGCAACAACGGCTATGCGTTCCAATTCCTGACGTGATTCCACGTTGAACATCAGGATGCCGGCCTCAAGCGCCTCACGAATCTCGGAGCGTTTTTTACCTACCCCCGAATAGACAATGCGCTCAGCAGGGATGCCTGCCTTGCGTGCGCGATGCAGCTCCCCGCCGGAAACGATATCCATGCCCGCGCCAAGAGCGCCGAGCAGTTTGAGGATACTCACGTTGGAGCATGCTTTCACCGAATAGCAGGTAAGGTGCTGAATGCCTTCGAACGCGGAATCAAACGCCTTGAAGTGGTGTGAGAACGTGGCGGAAGAGTAAATATACAGCGGAGTGCCGTGTTCCTGCGCAAGTTGGCGAACAGGCACGTCTTCGGCGTACAGTTCGCCGTTGCGGTATTCGAAATGATGCATGCGACCTCCAGAGGGAACAGGGTTATTCCATCTCAACACCGCGAACGGTGGAGATGGCATGTTCCAGCGTGCCGTGTACGTTTACCCCGACAAATCGCCAGCGATACGCGGAGGATTTGCGCTTGGGGCAATACAGCCTGGAGAACGCGCCCTGCTGCGAGGTAATGCCCAATTCTTCCGGAAGGTATTCCATCCGTTCATTGGGATTGAAGGGGCAGGTGGGGCAGTCCTCTGCGGAACCGGCAGTCTGCAACTCCAAAGCAATATACTCTATGTTGCGCAAATTTCCATTCAATTCCGCTTCAAAGCGGATGCATTCTTCATTGGCAGGAGCGGCGCTGGCGCGGATCCACTTGAAGGTATCGTTGGTGTTTCGGGGCTGCGGCCATCCCTTTTTGCCGCATCCTGCAATCAGGGGAGTAGCGGCAAGCAGCGCCACAAGAAGACCCGAGCAAATTCTGGCTACAGTGGAATTATTCATCGCTTTCCTCGCTTGTGGTGTGGCCCCAGAGCATTTTCCATTCGGTAAGGCGTTTCAGGGCATCCAGCGGTGTCATGTTATCCGTATCAATATCGCGTAACGCCGTCAGCAGGGGATGCACGGGGGCTTCCACCACAGGGCGTTCCTTGGGCTTGGGTGGTTCCGGGGCGGGCATACCGGGCAACATGGACTGCGCAGGCCTCGGGGCCTCAAAATGTTGGCCAGATGCCTTGGCCTTGCGTTCCAGATCTCCGAGAATCTCCTTGGCGCGGCGTACAACGCCACCGGGTACTCCGGCGAGTTTGGCCACTTCAATGCCATAGCTCCGGTCGGAAGGACCGGGAACCAGACGGCGCAGGAACACGATATCGCCGTTCCACTCCTTGATGGCAATATTCATGTTGTGCACGCCGGGAATGGCCCCTTCAAGGGCCGTAAGTTCGTGGTAGTGCGTGGCAAAGAGGGTGCGGATGCCGTCAGACCTGCGGGAAAGCTCTTCCACCACGGACCAGGCCAGAGAAAGCCCGTCGAAGGTGGATGTTCCGCGGCCGATTTCATCCAGAATGACGAAGCTTCGCTTGGTCGCCTGTCGCAGGATGCGTGCGGTTTCCATCATCTCAACCATGAAAGTGGACTGCCCCTGCGCAAGGTTGTCTGAAGCGCCTACACGGGAGAAAATACGGTCTGTCAGGCCGATGCGCGCTTCTCGCGCGGGAACAAAGGAGCCAACCTGCGCCAGAATGCAGATAATGGCGGCCTGTCGCAACACGGTGGATTTACCTGCCATGTTGGGGCCGGTGATGAGCAATACCCGCCGCTTGTCATCAATGCGCAAGTCGTTGGGAATGAAATTGCTGCTGCCTTGCACGGCTTCCACAACGGGGTGGCGGCCTTCCACAATGGTTATATCCTGCCCGCTATGCAGTTCGGGACGGGTCCAATTCCACTTGCGGGCCGTCTCGGCGAGGCTTTGCCAGTAGTCGAGGCAGGCCAGCATGTCCGCCATGAAGAGCAGTCGCGGACGAGCCTGCGCCACGAGATCGCGTAACTCCTGAAAGAGCTTGTATTCAAGGCTCTTGCGGGTGTCTGAGGCTTCGAGCAGCTTTTCTTCCAGCTCCTTGAGACGGGGCGTGGTGAAACGTTCGGCATTGGCCAGCGTCTGCCTGCGGATAAAGTGCTCCGGAACGGATTCCCGAACCGCGTTGGAAAGCTCGAAGAAGTAGCCGAACACGCGGTTATACTTCATCTTGAGCTTGGGAAGGTTGGAGGCCTGTTGTTCTTCTGCCAGCAGTTCCTCAAGCTTTGCTTCGCCATGCTCGGTCAGCTCAATCAGCTCATCCAATTCCGGCTTGTAGCCGAATTTGAAGAGCCCCCCTTCAGTCAGCAGATGGGGTGGATTATCCACGAGCGCGCGATCAAGCAACTCACTGTAATCATAGAGATCATCCCAGTTGGTGAGCAGGCGTTTGAGGAAAGCGGGAATGGTAAGCCCCTGTTCCTCATCGGCATTAATATACGGATCGGTGCTCTCCGGTTTTTCCAGTATGGCGCGGATGCGGGGCAAGGCACCAAGGCTATTTCGCAGGGCAATGTAATCCTTGGGTGTGGCCCGATTCAATTGGATGCGCGTGCTGAGACGCTCAATATCGTAGACGTCTTTCAGGGCAGCACGGAACTCGCTCCGCAAACTGTCACGGCTTGAAAAATGCTCAACGGCATCAAGCGTCTCTGTAATGGGAGCAAGCTCGCGCCACGGGTGTCGCAAACGCTCCTCAAGCAGGCGTCCACCCATGGGGGTCTGGGTCTGGTCAAGAACATGCCACAGGGTTCCCAGTCCTTTTCTGCCGTCAAGACGCCGGAAAATTTCAAGATTTCGTTCGGTGATCTCGTCAAGGATGAGGTGTTTGCTCAGGTTGAGCAACTTGAACTGGCCAAGATGCGTCAATTCCTGCTTCTGCGTCTGTCCGAGGTAGGAGAGCAGGGCGCCGCAGGCCCGGGTCAGCTCCTTGTGTTTCTCAAGTCCGATGACGGCGAGATCCGTGATGCTGTGCAACTGCATGACACGGTCGCGGGCGCTGGCGTAATCAAATCCGGGACGTGCGGGCATGCGGTTTACATGCGTTTCCACCAGTGCAAAGGCTTCGGGAACGTTCACGTTATCAGGCACAAGCAGTTCGCGTGGTCCCATCTTCTGGGCCCATTGCCATAACTCATTGACCTTGCTGACAGAGAGACCGGACCAGTCGCCGGTTGAATAGTCCAGCCATGCCAGTCCGCCGCTTCCCGCGGCTTCATCCCAGAAGAGTGCGGCCAGAAAGTTATGGCCTTTGGCGGCAAGGTTGGCATCTTCAACCACGGTGCCGGGGGTCAGCACGCGTTTAACAGCGCGTTTAACCAGCCCCTTGGCTTCCTTGGGATCCTCAATCTGTTCGCAGATTGCTACCTTGTGGCCTTTATCAAGCAACTGGGGAAGATATGTTTCAGCCGCGTGATAAGGCACTCCGCACATGGGAATGCGGTAGTCGGCATTGGGGCTGGAACGACTGGTGAGGGTGATCTGCAGATCGCGGGCCGCGATCTCGGCGTCCTCAAAAAAAAGCTCGTAAAAGTCGCCCATTCGATAGAAGAGCAGGCAGTCCTTATAGTCCTCCTTGATCTGGAGGTACTGTTCAAACATGGGAGTCAATTTGGGAATTGCGGCATCGCTCATGGTATTGTTGTTCGGCTGTAACGTCATGAAAATATAGTAAGAGTTGTCACGATGTCCAATTGTTCGGAGGAGGGCCGGACATGAAGGTCCGGCGGGAAAAATCAGTCTTGCAGCGAGACTCTGAAAGCGGCGGAATGCCAGCTGCGGCAACGCGGACAGACATAGAAGGTATTTGAGCGCCGCATACCGCAACTGCTGCAGACGAAACGCTTCACCTTTTTGGCCTGATCGACAAAGAAGGCGAGGTGGTTGCGGAAGACAGGCGAAAGAGGCTGGTCGTCCATGGACAGTCCCAGCAACTCAAGGCGTGCAGCCCAGAAATCGGGACACAGCACCATGGTCTTGGCAAGCCATGCATTTGCCTCTTCAGGATTACCGCAGCGTAGAAGGAACAGAGCTCCGTAGTACTGGAGAATGAGGTCGGGCTCCTGTGCTTCTATGGCGGGCATGATCACTTTGCAGAGGTTGGCGGTAAACTGGGCATCATCTTCCGTGCCGATGTCTGCCTTGGATGGGGCAAAGCCGATCATGCCTTCAAGCAGCAGAAAGCGCATGGAGGGCGCAACGGCCCGTAGGGCCTCCGTCAGCAGGGAGCCGGTCTTCTTCCACTCCCGGTCTGTCGTCGCCAGCGAGATAAGCGCGAGCCATGCCTCCACAGATCCGCTGTAGACTTTCAGTGCCTTGCTCAACAGGCGTTTGCTGTCTGAAACAGCTCCGGAATCGTAGAGTTCCTCCGCATGACGGACCATGTAGTGGGCCTGTGCGATGCGGTGGTTCAGTTTGCCGTAAAGGGAGGATGCGTTCTGGAAGTTGCCGGTCTCGGCGGAGAGGCGCGCCATGGAGCGAAGCAAATCTTCCGTTTCGCCGCCGAGCTTTCTGGCCTGCTCAAAGGCCTGCATGGCCCGATCCATGAATCCGCCGCGTTTGTAGTCGTGGCCGAGTTCAAAATAGGCCCGGGCCTTGAATTTATCATCAAGGCCCGGGCGAACGATCAAATTGCTTCGTATCTGGACGGCGCGCTCAATTTCGCCCTGCGAACGGAACAGGTTGCCGAGGGCAAGGTATATCTCCACGGCGTCCGGATCGTTGCGAACAGCCTGAGAAAGCTCATGTATGGCGGCTCGTGTATCCCGTTCACCTGGCGGAGTACCCCGGACAGGAGAAAGGATGGTGTTCCCTGAGCGTTTTCCGGAAACGCCGGGCCAGAAACGTCGCAGAATGGACACGATGTTATTCCGCCTTCTCCGACTCTGCAGAAACGGCTTCAACAGCCAGAGGCTCGGAAGCTTCCAGCGGCTGGGTGCGCAGGGCATTTACTTCTTTTTCGAGCTTCTTGGACTGCTTGCGGGCTTTGCGGACTGCAGCGCCAAGACGGATACGCTCAACAAAGAAGAACAGAATGACTACCATGGCACCAAGGGCAAAAGCGCCCAGAATAAGGAAATAGATGGGCAGGGGAATGGTCGACCAGGACTGGAAGAGCAGGTCGAACTTGAGGGTTATTGTCTGGGAAAGCTCCGCGGTATTCTGCTGGAAGAAGACCATGGTAAGGAAGAAAACAATAACGAGCCCCAATACCTTGATAAAACGCATATATTCCTCCTGAATTAACTCATGCCGGTTCGGGGTGTTCTTGTGGCAGTCCCAATTTCCGGCCTTCCTGATGGTTATGCAATATTATAACGCGTCAAACAACGGTTTTAATGCCTGATATGTTGAATGCAGATGTTCAGGAATCACGCGAGTTTCATTCATGACAGCCATGAAGGATGAATCGCCGTTCCATCTGGGAACAAGGTGGAAGTGCAGGTGCTCGCGGATACCGGCGCCGGACGCTTCACCAAGATTGAGCCCCACATTGATGCCGCCAGGGTTGAAGCGTTGCTTGAGGATGCGCACGCATACCTGCAGCAGGTCCATGTTTTCATGGGCTTCTTCCGGAGTAAGGTCGGCCAGATTCATGACGTGACGGTACGGGGTAACCATCAAGTGGCCATTATTGTAGGGGAACTTGTTCATGATAACGAAGTTGTGCTTACCACGATATAAAATGAGGCGCTGCTCATCTTCGTCTGTGTGTTCTGGCAGACAGAAAACACATGAGTCCGGCTTGGGACCAAGAATGTAATCGAGCCGCCATGGGGCCCAGAGCACTTCCATATCTCGACCTTGTCTCAACCTTTACTTTAACTTTATTATGAACAAAGCTCATGCAAGCAATGCATGATATACCTCAGCATTCAAGATGGTTGCAAACGGAGACTGAGTTTTCTCCGTATCCGCCTCATGACCGAAGCCGGATGTATGCAGCACTGCTTCATGTGCAGATAAAGTCTGTTGGGTCTACACGCGATACGACACAAGGGCAAGCCCTTAGGCTGTTGCTGTTGTTTGGTTTATGCCAGTAAACTGCGGGCTTTCGTTTGCAGATCAGTTGCTGTCATCCGGAGGGATAACGGGCTCATTCTGTTCAGGGGCAGGCCCATCCGAACCACCGGCCGCCGGCTCAAGCGGGATATCCTCAGAAAACACGGCATGCGCCGGATTGCTGTCCGGAGCAGGGATGTGACAGACCTTTCTTCTGGCAAAGTATTCGGCATCTTTCTCTGTTTCTTTCAATATCAGCGACATGGCCAGTTCAAGTTGCATCTGACGGGTGGGGACTTCTCCATCCAGCTTGGCTGCCAGAACACGTGAGAGGACCCTGCCATAGGCAGGACCAGGCGGTGCGCCCATGATTCTCAAATCTTCGCCGGAGATATCAATCTTCATGCCGCGCAGATGCGTCAGGTAGTGCGAAATGCTCTTGCGAAGCTCATCGGCCTTGGTACGGGCCATAATGAACAGTAAGCCTTCTATACCTATAGGTGAAAGCGTGCGATACAGTCCGCTCATGGTGCGGTCATGCCGCCCCCAGGTATTCAGAAGCGTAATGCCTTCGCGGATATTCTCCCTGAGCGTGAGGAAATCCTCTTCCTGCCGTTTGGTCAGGTTGAAGCGCGCAGCCACTTCCTTCACTTCAACATAGGTCGCGTTCATCAACAGGCCCATGAGATACAGCATCCATGGTTCAGGAACATCGGAAAGGTACAGCAGGCGATACCAGCTCGCCACGCTTTCCAATTCTCCAAGCACCTGTTCCTTGGTCTGGGTGAGCCGCAGCTGCGGATGAATGATGGTCAAAATGCCGAACTCTTCCATCCGACGCAGACAGGCGAGGGGGCGACCTTCATGCAGAATCGCATCCACTTCGTTGAAAATGCGGCTGCCGGTAAGCTTGTCCATTAGTCCCAACTGCAGCGCGTTCTTGATCAGGCGGGTGGTCTGCGGGCCAATCTGAAAGTCGAAGCGTTTCTCAAACCGGATGGCGCGCAGAATGCGTGTGGGGTCTTCCACAAAACTCAGGGAATGCAGCACGCGCAGCATTCTGTCCTTCATGTCCCGCTGCGCACCGAAAAAGTCGATAAGACGACCGAATTGCATTTTATTCAGCTGAATAGCCTGCGCATTAATGGTGAAATCGCGTCTGTACAGGTCCATCTTGATGGACGACAATTCCACCGTAGGCAGGGCCGCAGGATATTCGTAATACTCAAGGCGGGCGGTGGCTACGTCCACACGCTCTTGGTTGCCGTTCTCTCCCTTGTATATGACTACCGCCGTCTTGAACTTGTTGTGGGCACGCACACGGCCGTTCAGCACCCTTGCCAGCTCCCGGGCAAAGGCGATGCCGTCACTTTCCACCACAAGGTCAAGGTCGAGATTGGTGCGCGAAAGCAGCAAGTCACGGACAAAGCCGCCTACAGCATAAACCGGAATGCCGAGCGAGTCTCCCAGGTTCCCCGCCACTTCCAGCAGAGTGAACAGGCGTGAGGGAAGCCGCTCCCGCAACAGGGACTTCACATTGCGTTCCCGTCGTTTTTCAGGAAGCAGTGTTTCCGGAATGCGTGCCGGTTCTTCCACAATGGTATTGATGATGTCCGTGCGGGTAATGACACCGATGATGGCTCCGTTTTCGACAACGGGCACAAGTCGCTGTCTGTTGCTGACCACGATTTCCATTACCGGATACAAGCTGTCGTCCGGATGCACCGTTTGCACTGACCGCTGCATATAGACGCTTACGGGCATATTGCCCAGACCATGCGTCATGGCCCGGGTTGCCGTCTGGTATTCCAGATAACCGGCCACCTCGAAGTGGTTGTCTTTTTTGATAATGGGAATGGCCTTGAGCCCGTAGCGATTCATGACCTCTTCCGCCTTGGCGATGGTTGAACCATCATCAATGCTGACGGCGGGGGCGGACATATGGTCGCGCACAAGCTTCTGCTTGTTCACGGAAGAAAAGAGCAGGGCGAAAAGTTCATCCTTTACTTGAGAGAGTGTCCTGTCCTTGACGGAGACGGACGCAGCATAAGGGTGGCCGCCGCCTCCGAGAGAAGAGCATATCTGGCCTACATCCACCTCAGGCAGACGGCTGCGGGCCACAACGTGAACCCTGTCCCCCATGCGCCCTAGCGCAAAGAGCACCTTCAGGTTTTCCATGTCGAGCATTTTATGGGCCAGCAGGGCAAAGTCGCCGACATAATGCTCTATCGTGGCTTCAGCCATGACGACGGAAACTCCATTGATGTCATGGGTTGAGGCGCTTTGCAGCAAGGCGCTGAGAATGGACACCTGCTCTGTCGTCAGCTCGCGGGTCATGAGTTCGGAAATGGCGTTCAGGTCCATCCCCTTGGTCTTGAGCCACGCCGCTGCCGCAAAGTCATGCTCCGTTGTCGAAGCAAAGGAAAATGAGCCCGTGTCCTCAAAAATACCAAGACCGAGCAGGGTGGCTTCCTCTTCAGAAACGGAGATGCCTTTGTCGCGCAGCATCAGGGTGATGATTGTCGTGGTCGCGCCCCATGACTGGTAAACGCTTAGTGACGCCGGTAAATCGTCATCGGATTCGGGGTGGTGATCGTAAAGATGGATTTCCAGATCAGGATTGTCGAGTGCAGCCGCCACGTGTGGAATGCGCGAGCGCTGGCGGGTATCCACGACAATGAGCTTTCGTACGGAACTGAAGTCTATGTCCTTGGCCTGCTTGAAGTTGAACATGTAGGTAGCGCTTTCAATGAAGAAATTGCGTAGGTTCCGTTCCTGGCTGCCGGGAAAGACCAGTACTGCATCAGGATACAGCTTGCTGGCCGCGACAATGGCCGCAAGGGCGTCGAAATCCGCGTTTGCGTGCGCTGTGATGAGTACGGGAGCGTGAATCAATTGCCCGTTACCATTGTTGTTTGAATTGCTGGGCACGCTTACATCCTTGAGCGGGGGTGAAACTGGCGGTGCACCTGCCGGAGCCGGTCGGCCTGAACATGCGTGTAGATTTCCGTGGCTGCAATGTCGGAATGCCCGAGCAATAGCTGCACAGTGCGCAGATCAGCCCCGCCGTCAAGCAGATGCGTGGCAAAAGAATGTCTGAATGTATGCGGAGACACATTCTTACGTATGCCGCTTTCCAGCACATAGCGCTGGATATTCTTCCAGATGGCCTGCCGCGAGAGTTGCTTGCCGGAACGGTTCAGGAACACAAAGTTCTCTACCGGCGAAAAAGCCGGACGCCAGTCCCGGAGGTAGTTCGTCAGAAACTGGGCTGCGGCGTCATGAACCGGCACAATGCGCTCTTTGCTGCCCTTGCCGAAGACCCGGACAAGGCCGGTCTGGGCATCAAAATCCACCGGAGCAAGGGAGATAAGTTCGGAGACGCGCAACCCGGCAGCATAGAGCAGTTCCAGCATGGTTCTGTCCCTGAACCCAAGCTTGGTCTTGAGGTCGGGCTGGGCAAGGATGGCGGCTACCTCCTCCTGCGAAAGCACATCCGGAAGGGTTTTAGGCAGCTTCGGATTCTCAAGGTATTGTACCGGATTGTCACTCAGCGTCCGTTCTTCAAGACAAAAGGCGAAAAATCCCCGCAAGGCGGAAAGGTGCCGGGCAAGGCTCCGGCTGTTGAGTCCCCGCCTGCGCAGGTACATAACATATAAAAAGAGCGACTGGTCGGTTACGGCTTCAAGCTGAAAGCGTTTTTCTTCAAGGAACAGCAGAAAGCTTTCCAGATCGGCGGCATACGACGCAATGGTGTTTTCTGAAAGCCCGCGTGTGACAAGCAGGTGCTGCAAGTAGCTGTCAACAAGAGGATGGGTTGGGGGAGTGGTGAGTGCCTGTTGGGTCATCAGTTTTCCATGGGTGAACTGGCTGGTTACATATCAATTGCCATAACAGGTTACACGCTGTCGGTATGGCAGACAAGGGCAGGGGATGATGATTTCTTGGCGTCGAACAGATCTGACCAACAGCCGGTTGCTCTTTCCTTCCGGAGCAGCTTTATAAACTGGCGCTCGAGAGTGATTGAACGTCCACTAAACACTTGTATTTTAGACGTACAAATGGCATATGCCTCACAAGTCAATAGAGAAGGAACAGGGCTTATGGCAGAGCCCTTCTTTTTTTACCGGCAAAAGGGATTGAAATTTCAAGGAGAACGCAACGCTATGGCACAGTTCCAGCTTGCAGACCGTTTGGCTAAACTGCCCCCGTACCTCTTCGCAGAAATCGACCGGATCAAGGCACAGGTTGCCGCCCGCGGTGTGGACATCATCAGTCTGGGAATTGGCGATCCCGACATGCCCACCCCCGATTTCATCATTGAGGCCATGAAGAAAGCGGTGGAAAAGCCTGCCAACCATGCATATCCCTCTTACGTGGGCATGCTGTCCTACCGTGAGGCCGTGGCCGACTGGTACAAGAGACGCTTTGATGCAGACCTTGATCCGAAGACTGAAGTTGTCAGCCTTATCGGTTCCAAGGAAGGCATCGCCCATTTCCCGCTGGCGTTCATCAACCCCGGCGACCTGGTGCTGGTGTGCACCCCCAACTACCCCGTATACAATATTGCCACCGAATTTGCCGGCGGCATTGTGCAGTTCGTGCCTCTGACCGAGGACAACAGCTTCCTGCCCGACCTTGATGCCATTGATGAAGCAACGTGGATCAAGGCCAAGGCCATCTTCGTGAACTATCCGAACAACCCCACGGCCGCCATGGCTGACGTGGCGTTCTACGAAAAGCTCATCAGGATTGCCAAGCAGTACAACGTGATCGTGGTTCACGATACCGCGTACACTGAAATCTACTACAATGAAGACAACAAGCCGTTGTCCATCATGTCCGTTCCCGGCGGCAAGGACGTGGCCATTGAATTCCACTCCCTGTCCAAGACCTACAACATGACCGGCTGGCGCGTGGGTATGGCCGTAGGCAACCCACAGCTGGTTCACGGCCTTGGCAAGATCAAGGAAAACGTGGATTCCGGTGTGTTCCAGGCTGTTCAGGAAGCGGGCATCGTGGCCATGCGCGACGGTGACCCCTTCACCGCAGAGCTTCGCAAGATCTACAAGCAGCGTCGCGACACCGTGATCGCAGCCCTGCGCAAGGTGGGCATTCACTGCAACGTGCCTGAATCCACCTTCTACATCTGGTGTCGTGTTCCGGCAGGCTACACCTCGTCCGAATTCGTCACCAAGGTGCTGCAGGAAACCGGCGTAGTCGTAACCCCCGGCAACGGCTTTGGTGCTCCGGGCGAAGGCTACTTCCGTATTTCCCTTACCGTGAACGACGCACGCCTTGAGGAGGCGGTATCCAGAATAGCCTCCAAGCTGTAGAAGCGTTCATCTGCCTCGGTTCCAACATGGGGGATACGGACGGCAATCTTGCCCGTGCCGTTGAAGCCATATCCGCTCTGGAAGGAGTCTCACTGGAAGCCGCTTCCGGGGTGTACCGGACCGAGCCGCAGGAGAAAAAGGATCAGGCATGGTTTGCCAATCAGGTAATCCGTGTTTCGTGCGATGCCCGTACGAGTCCTGAGACGCTTCTTGCCTCTTTGCTGAATATCGAGTCTTCCATGGGGCGTTGCCGTGACGGCAGCGCCCCTGAAGACCGTTTCGGTCCCCGCATCATTGATCTGGACCTGCTGCTGTTCGGCAGTTCCGTCATGGCAACAGAAACGCTTGTTCTGCCGCATCCGCGCATGCAGCAACGCGCCTTTGTTCTTATACCTCTGCACGAAATTGCCCCTGAACTGACTTTTCCCGACGGGAAAACTTTGTTACAAGCCTTGAACGCCTTGCAATTCAGATTGGTAGGCGATCAGATCTGGCAATAAAACGACAACGACAAGGGAAGGCCAATGCTCATCAAGTTACTGATTTTTGCCGTGTGCGGCTGGGCTCTCTTCAAAATGTTCACCAACGACAGCAAGCGAAAGACAGACAAGGACGCCGCCAAAAAAGCCAAGGATATCGAACGCAAGGTAGCCACCGGCGAGATGGTCAAAGATCCTGTCTGTGGAGCATACGTCTCCCTTGATCAGGAAATTCGGGTACGCAACGGGGAAACCATTCACCGTTTCTGCAGCTACGAGTGCCGCGACAAGTATCTTGCCCAGTTGGAGCAGGGCGGCCGTGAGATTGCCCAAGAGGTCAAAGAAGAGGCCTAACCATTTCATCGTTTTTTTAACGTTCAACGAACGTAGCAAGAGGTCCTTTCGGGCCTCTTTTTTATTTGGGAAACACGGAGGTATCCGGAAGGAACAGACGGCTTTGTATTGTCATCCATTGGAATTGCATGATATATTGAAAAATATGACTGTATCATTCGCGTGAACCACTTGACCACCAAGCGAGGCGACATGGAATTCTTTATTGATACGGCGAATCTGGATGAAATACGCGAGGCCAAGTCCTATGGACTCATAGATGGTGTAACCACGAATCCGACGCTGTTTGCCAGAGAAAAAGGAAATTGGCGAGAGATTGCGCAGGCAGTTTGCAACGAGGTTGAAGGGCCGGTGAGCCTTGAAGTCGTTGGCCTTACTGCCGATGAAATGGTTGCCGAGGCCGAGGAGCTTGTAAAATTCGGCTCAAATGTCGTTGTGAAGATCCCCATGATTCCAGAAGGAATCAAGGCCGTACGCAGACTTACTGATTTGGGAATCAAAACCAACGTGACATTGGTCTTTTCCCCCCTGCAAGCGCTGCTTGCTGCCAAGGCCGGGGCAACATACGTTTCCCCTTTTGTGGGACGTCTGGATGGCATAGCACAGGATGGCATGCATCTCATTCATGAGATTGTGACCATTTTCAACAACTACGGATTTGCCACCAAGGTGCTTGTTGCCAGTGTACGTCATCCGAGGCATGTGGTGGAATCTGCCACAATGGGAGCACACACGGTAACGGTTCCTTTCAAGGTACTCATGTCCTTCACCCAACATCCATTGACTGACAGTGGTCTGGAAGCTTTTCTCGCAGATTGGAAGAAGGTTGTGCAGAAGTAGGGGATGTGTGGAAAAACGATAAAAGCGCTCCGGCTTGTGCCGGAGCGCTTTTTTTATTCAACGCAGGGGAGTTAGCTGGCCCAGAGTGCTTTTCTGTTCCAATAGATACGGATGAACCAGATGCTCAGTATCATCATAAATACAAAGAGCGGCCAGCCCATAATCAGGTGAACACCCGCCAGAGAATTGTCTGGCATAGTGCCATAACTTGAGAAAAGGATGGCTCCTTTCAGCAGAAAAAGAAACGCCCAGCCCAGATTCACCAGACGCCAGCCGCGATTGTAGTAGGGCGACTGTCGAAGCCTTTCCGGGAAAAAACTCTCCTGTAGCAGGTCTTCTGCCAATCCCTGAAAGAGAGGTATACGTAACAGCGCAAACACCAAAAGGCCGGCACCAAGAAGCAAGGCGTAAAGGGCCGGTGTTTTTCCGGTCAGTTCGTGGCGTTCGGAAAACAGCGCGGCGAATTCGACCAGGACCAGCAGCGAGGCCACCCCGGAAAACCCGTCTAGCCTGTTGTCGGCCACAACACGCCATCCCAGAATACAAAAACACACGGCAGTAGCCCACATCAGCCCCTCAAAGGGAAAACCAATGCCGGACATGATGCCATACACACCGAAAGGAATGCCCAATCCCGTGAGCATTCGCACCAATTGAGCTTTGCCGACCATGCGGCGCACAACTCTGAACACTGAGTTTGTCATTCCGTACCCGTTTACAAGTGAGAAAAGCCCAAAAACGTCAAAACGTTACTCGCACAAGTAGTAGAGCACGGTCCTTCCGAAAGAAGGACAAACAATTCGATGAAGAAATGAGTATGTGCCCTAGGTCGATGATTACGTCAACCCACTGAATCCTTGTATTTTTTCATTGAGCAATCATTTGTAAATGGTCTGCCAGCGGCCTACGGGCATGGGAAAAGGACGGATTACATCTGATTCTTCACTTAGGGATCATGGCTCAGTCAAGATGGCTGACCATGGTGCAGACCACGCCGTCGCCCCAGAGTGGGTACGGCGACGAGAGCTTCCATTTTTTATTTTTCCAAGGTCAGGATCGCACTTTTCGTTTTGAGCCCCCAAAATGGATTTGGGGGACAGAGGCAGAATGCCTGTCATGTTGTGGAGAATGACTTGAAGAACGTGACAGTCCATCAGGAAGGATGAACAGCAATACCGATCCCAAGATTGGAAATGAGGCAGCTGTCGGGAAAGGTGGTTATGTTTGAAAGAACATTCTCAGGTGCTGAAGCATGGACCAAAGTGGGGAGTAAAAGTCACTGTATAATGTCTCATAATGTAAATTATGTTAACTTTTAAATATGGCATGATAAGTAAAATCACAAAGTTACTCCACTGTGGATATCCGTGAAACAATCGATAAGCTTTCCACAGCCACTCGCCCGAATGCTCTCTTTGAATTCTGTAAACCCATCATTCAGACAGGCTGACACCACGGCATATGGTGCACCTCTCTCTATGCGGTTTGAGCCAAAGCTCTACGTGGAGATTTGAGGCTTCCTTTTTGGATTTATGGGCAACGGCTCGCCCCATTTTCATTTCAGGCCTCAGAATTGAGATATGAATGAAAAAGGCCACGAAGTGTTAAAACTCCGTGGCCTGAAATGACAAGGGGGCTGTATTGTATCGAAAAGAACCCTATTTGCTCGTCATGCGATACACGCCGTCCCATGGCTCCCCTGTCGGTACCGGGGGATTCTCCCTGTATTGCAAGCAGCGCTTGATAAACACATCTGACGGCGTTGTCTGGGCATCGGGAAAACGTTCATACGCCTTTGCTTCGGTGAATGCGGCTATGGCTTTATCCCACTGCTGTGCTTGATAGAGGGTGATGCCGGAAGCAAAGAGATCGAACAATGAATGCTCAGTTTCACTGAGTTCTCCCTTCAAGGCCACAAGTTCATACACTTCAACCGGTTCGCTTTTTCCGACAACAGCAATGCGGTCAATAAAGCGTGTTTCCACATAATCCCGGACGGTTACCATGCCTCCACGTGTATCCTTAAAGGAAACATCAAGTGTATGTCCGCTGACAGCCGTATAGATGCCGAACTGCTTGGCGCCGGCTTCAAGACGTGCGGCAAGGTTAACGGGGTCGCCCATCATGGTATAGTTCATTCGTATGGCGCTCCCCATGTTGCCCACTACCATTTCTCCGCTGTTAATCCCTATGCGCATGCACATGTTATGTACGTTCACGGGCCATTTACTGCCATGAGGCCAGACTTCAGGCGGGTACCTCTTGGTGTTGCGGTCTTCAACCGTAGGATCATAGGTTTCCGCCAGCCATTTCCTTCTCAGGGCAAGCAATGAGTTCTGCATGGCCAGAGCCACCTTGCAGGCCCGTAACGTGTGATCCGGCAAATCCAACGGAGCCCCGAAAAATGCGATGATGGCGTCACCTTCATACTTATCCAGCGTACCACCGTCCGCAATAAGGATATCCGTCATGGCGGAAAGGTATTCATTCAATAGTTCGACGAGTTGCGGGGCCGTGAGGATTTCCGAGAAAGTCGAGAACTTCTGAATGTCCGTGAAATAGGCCGTCATTATGCGGGCTTCGCCACCCAGTTCGGGCATGGTTCTTTCCGCAATCATTTCCTCAATGAGTTCAGGAGATAAGTATGACTTGAAGGTTGCAGTGAGGAACTTCTTATGCCCTTCTTCCCTTCTGAACTTCATGAGGGTTAGCAGCGAAAAGTTCAGAATAAGTGTGAACATGGCTGTGAGCGGGGAAAGGAAGAAGCCATGCGTGGCAAAGCTCCATTTAGCGCCGAAAAGAAGCCCTGCCCCCATGATGATACAGGCAACAAGGGCCGGCATGGCCCCTGTCAACGACAGGATTATTGTTGAAATGAGACCGACCAGCAGTATGGCGTTGAACTCCAACGCTCGCGCATACCATGGGCGTGTAATGAAGTCGCCGGCAAGAATGGTGTCCAGCACCGTGGCATGCGCCTCAACTCCCGGAAAAACAGGGTCAAAGGGCTGTGCCCGCAAGTCCTTGAGGCCCGCGGCAGATGTCCCGATAAGGACAAGTCTTCCTTTAAGCGCATTGGGCTTCAGCTTTTGTTCCAGGATGTCCGCAGCTGAAATATAATCGAATGTGCCCCCTTTCCCCCGATACTTGAGAAGCATTCTGCCTCGTTCATCAAGCGGAATGACCATATCCGCGAATTTGATGGACTCAACACCGCCCTCCTTCATCTTTAAAGTAATCTGGGAATTACCACTGGCCTGCATGAGCATGGCAAGAGCCAGGCTGGGATAGATATTGCCCTTGAAATAGATGATGAGGGGGGTGCGACGCAGCATGCCGTCGATGTCCGGCACGGTGGTGAAGAAACCTGAACTGGGAGCAGCTTCGCCCAGAACCTGCAAATTGCATATGGCTTCCGGGGCGTTATAGAGCACGTCTTCAGGGGCGGCTGCACCGGCACTTGAAAGAATGACAGGCTTGACAGGATGAAGCGTACACGCTTTTTCGTTAGAGCCAGAAGATTCAAAGTTAAAGTGATATCCAAGGACAAAGGGGCCGTGCCTCAGGTTCTCGGCAAGCAAAACATCATTATCCAGCAAGGCGTCCGGCAGGCCGGAAATGTTCATCCGAACCTTCAAGTCTTCGGCAAGTCTTTCCTTGAGGATCCTCGGAGAGGTCCGGTCTGGCTCGGAAAAGACGATATCAAGCCCGACCGCGGCAGCGCCGTAGCGTTGCGCCAACGCCAGCAGCATGGCCACGCGGTATCTGGGCCATGGCCATTGGCCGAATTTTTCCAATGATTTCTCATCAATATCAATGATGATGGGAACACCTGTGGTTTCACGGGTGTGTGTCTGAATGAGCAGCTCGTCATAGACCTTGTAAACGAGCCCGCGGAGGGAAAAGGGATTCCAAAGATAGAACAGGAGCATCAAGGCGGTAATGCATACGCCGGTCATCAGAACGGCTATGCGTCCGCCAAGCTGAGTCTTCAGCCAAAGACGAAGTCTGCGAAAGCCCAATCGCATAGTTGCCCTCTCCTCGTGCGCGGAAAAGCCAACCCATGCGACAGCAGGGGGAATGGTGCAGGAACAGCGGAATACGCAGACTATGAATAGCTATTGCCTGTCGTGGCTCCGTGATGCCTCTGCCCCTTCAGGGCGGGTTTTCCAGCGCTTGTGCATCCAAAACCATTGTTCCGGGTAGTCTCTGACATACTTTTCAACGGCACCAGTATAAAACTCGGCTACTTGGCGAATCTTGTCATCGCGGGAGCCTTGCAGCTGATCCGGCGTGAGGGGAGTATCAACATGGAACACATAGCCCCCCAGCTCGTCCCGTATGAGAAAAACAGGGACAACTGTGGCGTTGGCTTTGACGGCCAGAACTGCGGGGCCCATGTTTACCGCAGCAATATCGTTGAGAAACGGCAGGAAAATTGCCTCATTACGCGGGCAGTTGTGATCAACAAGAAAAGCTGCCAGACCTTCACGCTTAAGTGCTTTAAGTACGGTGAACACGGCTTTGCGGTGATCAACAACTCTGGCTCCCTGGCTGCCTCTGAAATGGCAGATCAATTCATGTAATCCTTCATTCTTGTTACGGCGCACGACGACCAGCGCATCGCGTTGCTTGGAGGCAATCAGGCTGCCAAGCATGCCTGCGAGAATTTCCCACGCACCAAGATGCGCCGTGGCAGCCACAACGGGCCCCTTAATACTGGCAATCTGCTCAATGACGCCCGGACGCCCTTCTTTTATGGTGTTGCGACAGAAGTCCTCATCAATGCGTCCGACAAGAACAAGTTCCAGAAAAGACCTGAAGTTATGGATGAAGCTTGCCTTGGCGATCTCCTCAGCTTTCACTCTGGATACGTTCAGATGATGCTCAATAGCGTTCACGGCAAGTCGACGACGTGAACCGACTAAATGCCACATGCAGCCGCCCAGCACGCAGGCAAGTCTCTTTGTGCCCTTGAAGCCGAGCTTGGGGGCTGTTCTGGCAATATAGGAATACGGGGGGCGCATTAATGATCCATAAGGTTAAAGGGCATTAAGACGATCTTCAAGTTTCTGGCATTCCCGGTCAAATGCGTCCTTCTCAAGAGAGCCTTCCGGAACATAATATGGTTCGCCGAAGGCGACATGGACACTGGAGAACGGAATGGGAATTTGAAACTTGTCCCAGGCGCGCTTGAACTTGTAGCTGCGGGACATGTGCAGCCGTACGGGCACGATCGGGGCATTGGCGCGGTTGGCGACGAATACCGCCCCTTCCTTGACCTTATGTCTGGGCCCTCGTGGCCCGTCCACAGTAATGCAGCTGCTTAGGCGATCGCGTTCCATGGCCTTCGAAACTTTAAGTAGTGCTTTAACTCCGCCTCTGGAGCTTGAGCCACGAGCCGTCTTCACGCCGAAGCGTTCCATGAAATCGGCAAGCAACTCGCCGTCCTTGCTCTGGCTGATCACTGCAATGAGTTCAAGATCCCTTTTGGCGTGAACCACTGGAAACAGTTCATCATGCCACAGGGAGAAGACCATGGGAATGCCCTGCGCAATCATGGCATCCACCCTCTTCCGACCTGTTTCCCGAAAGCGCAGAGTGGCATACATGGCACGCACAACCCAATATATGCATGAATAGAGCAACTTCGGCGGGATCTTCATCTAGGCAGTCTCCTCAACCATGACGCAGGTGGCAGACTCAACAGGTTCAGGAGTGTTGAACTGCATTTCGTAGAGTTTGGTGTAGAGAGGACAACTGCCCAGCAGGTCTTCATGTCTGCCCTGTGAGGCGATTCTACCCTTGTCCATGACCAGAATGCGGTCTGCGGAAAGCACGGTGGAAAGACGGTGCGCGATCACGATGCTGGTGCGTTCCGCCATCAAGTTTTCCAAAGCCTTCTGTACGATGCGTTCGGATTCTGAATCCAGTGCACTGGTCGCTTCGTCGAGAATGAGCAACGGTGCGTTCTTGAGGATAGCGCGGGCAATGGTCAGGCGCTGCTTCTGGCCGCCGGAAAGCTTGGTGCCACGTTCGCCGACCACGGCGTTATAGCCTTCGGGCAGTTTTTCGATGAAGTCATGGGCATAGGCAGCTCGTGCAGCGGCGAATACGGCTTCATCGTTAATCTCGGCCTGCCCGTATGCAATGTTGTCGCGCACGGAGATGTTGAAGAGGAAGGCATCCTGAGAAACCATGGCAATATTACGGCGCAGAGTTGCCAATGTGTAATCACGAACGTCCTTTCCGTTGATCAGTATCTGCCCGCCCTGCTGTTCGTAGAATCTGGGGATGAGGTTGACGAAAGTAGTCTTGCCCGCCCCGCTCGGCCCCACAATTGCCACACGCTCACCAGCACGCACGGTGAAGCTCACGTTATCCAACGCGGGAGTGGCGCAGTCTTCATAGGCAAAGGTGATGTTGCGGAACTCCACTTCCTGCAGCGGAGGTTCAAACGCAACGGTGCCGTCCTTTTCCTCAACTATCTCGGTGGAGTCGAGAATTTCGAAGACACGCTCGGCACCGGCCAGCGCACGCTGTACATCAAGGTTGGCCGAGGTGAACTTTTTGACCGGCGCATACAAAAGACCGAGAGCCGCGAGGAAGGACATGAGCCCCCCCACAGTCATGTGGCCATCGATGACGCGCATACCGCCTGCGATAAGCACTGCTCCGGCTCCAATAGCGCCGACAACGTCCATCACAGGTGACGAAAGTTCACTGTAGATGACTTCCTTGATGGCGATCTTCACCAGGCGTCCGTTTTCCTTACGGAAATTTTCCCCTTCCTTACGTTCTGTATGGAAGGCTTTTACAACTCTGACGCCGCTGAACACTTCCTGCAAGAACACTGAAATATCAGCCAGCTTGACCTGATTCTTGCGTCCCAGCTTGCGGAGCTTGCGTCCGAAAAAGGCAATGGGGATGATGGCAACAGGCAGTACCAGAACGGCCCATATGGCCAGGTACCAGTCCTGATAGAAGACCACACCGACCAGAGCCAGCATGGTTATGATCTCGCGCACCATCATGACGACGGCTGGCAGACTGGAACGGATGAGAATGACGTCCTGAATAATGCGCGACATGAGGTTGCCCACCTGCTCACGTTCAAAGAACTTCATGGGCAGGAAGATCATCTTGTCGTACATTTCGTTACGCAACTGCTCCAGAACCTTCAGTGCGCTGTAACGCATGAGATAGTTCTGTACGTACCGTCCGGCAGCCTTCATCGAAAATATGCCAACAGCAGCAAGCGCCACGAACATGAGCGATTTCATATCCTTGCCGTTCAGACCTTCGTCGAAGGCTGGCTTGACGATGTAGGCAGTGCCTCCTTCCGCTGCGGAAACCATGAGCATGGCCAGTATGGCTATGGTGATTTTGCCTGAATATGGCTTGAAATAACCGAGACACCGCTTGAGAAGAGGAATGCTCTTTACATGTTCACTTTTTCTGTCATATTTCGCCGATTCGGACATGAAATGTATTTCCCGGCCCAATAAGGGCTTCGTTGCTGTATTGATAGTGCTGTTTTAACTTGACCGGCCGCGTACGGCTGGTATCTCCTAAGCGCAGGAGGAACACCATGCCAGAAATTGAACTGAACTGCCAGAACCTTGCATGCCCCCAGCCTGTTCTGGAATGCAAGAAGCTCATTGAAAGCAGCGCCCCTGCGGCGTTCTCCATACTGCTTGACAATGAAGCTGCCAAGGAAAATGTCACGCGTTTCGTATCCGGAAAAGGCTATTCCGTTGCCGTTGAAGCTGTCTCCGGCGGCTGGCGGCTCGTTGCTTCCGGCGGCAATGCAAAGGCTTGTGACTGCGAAGTCATGACTCCGGCACAAATGGAGTCCTTGCAGCAGGAGCAGAAAGTTTGCGTATTTATTGCCTCTGATGTTATCGGTACTGGAAATGACGAATTGGGCGGCAAGCTCATGAAGAATTTTCTTGCCACCCTGCCCGAACTGGGCAAGGAGCTATGGCGGATTGTTCTGGTGAACGGCGGCGTCAAACTTGCCGTAAAGGACAGCCCCGTGATTGCAGAACTGCAAAAGCTAGAAGCTGCAGGCGCAACCATTCTGGTTTGCGGCACCTGCCTTGATTTCTTCGGCATTCTCGATGCCAAGGCCGTAGGCCAGACCACCAATATGCTGGACGTTGTGACCAGCATGCAACTCGCAACCAAAGTCATTCGTCCCTAACAGACAACAGTACTCAGGAACCCCATGTCCAGAAATAGCGACAAGCCGTCAGGAGCAAGAAGAAACTACCGGGAACAGACGGAAGGCGAAAAGCGCTCCGCACCTCGACGCGGTGAATCCGGCCATTCCCGTTCCGGAAGAGATGGCGATCCCCAGCGTGATGGCCATTTCCGCTCCGACAGAAAAGGGCCGCAACATCGACCTGCCAAAGCCGAAGGATATGACAAGCCTTACGTGCGGGAGGCTCAAAGCCCGAAAGCTCCCCGTGAGCAGGTACCTGCATCCTATATGAATCCTGACGAACCTGTCCGCCTTAACAAGGCCCTCGCTCTTGCAGGCATTTGTTCCCGCAGAGCAGCTGACGAGCTGATTGCTCAAGGAGCAGTAGGCATCAACGGCAAGGTAGTCACGACTCCCGGCGTCAAAGTCGTGCTGAGCAAGGACGTTGTTACGGTTAACGGCGTAACCGTGAATCTGAACACTTCCCGCCAGACGTTCACCTATGTCATCGTGAACAAGCCGGTGCGAGTCGTCACTACGGTCAAGGACCCGCAAGGCCGCACGACCATTCTGGACATCCTGCCTTCTGAAATGAAGAACGCAAGGCTCTTCCCTGTCGGTCGTCTGGACTTCTTTTCAGAAGGACTGCTCCTGTTGACCGACGATGGCGAACTGACCTACCGGCTTACCCACCCCAAGTGGCATCTTCCCAAGGTCTACCGCGTACGTATTCGCGGAACCGTGCCGGATTCAGCTCTCAAAACTATGCGCTCGGGCATGACGTTGGCCGAGGGGGAAGAACTGGCTCCCGTCAAGGTGAATGTACTGCGTGAAGAAAATGGCGTTACCACGCTTGAACTGCACCTCATGCAAGGCATTAACCGCCAGATTCGTCGCATGTGCCGCGATCTGAACCTGACCATTCTCTCTCTGAAACGCTTCCGTCACGGCCCCCTTGATCTGGGGAATCTTGATAAAGGCAAGGCCCGCTATCTTGATGTCACAGAAATTGGAATGCTCAGACGAGCTACCGGCCTTGAATAGAAAATTAAAAGCCCCTGAAGACATCTTCAGGGGCTTTTAATTTAAGGCTGTAACGAAATCAGGAAGCGGCAAGGCCCACTGCCCGTCCAGTCAAGGCTACTCCTTGATCTTCTGCTCGGGCACGCTTTGAGTCCGGTCTTCCACGTCCACGCCCTTGGGCGGAGTGAAGTCAAAGAAATTATCTTCCAGCGGCTTGTCAAAGGCCATGTCTTTGAAGCGGATCTCATTCTCGTTGCCATAGAAATCCACGGTAAGAATACGGGCTACTTCATATTCAGGAGAGATCCAGAGTGTAGCCTCAGTGAGATCCGTGGTCGGTTCCTTGGCAAAAAGGTGCAGGACGGTCAGCCCATCCTGCGAAGGAGCCGTTTCAACATAGAAATCATCTTCAAGATTGGCCTTGCCGGTGATGAACCGCAGGGCAGTTTTGGTTTCGTGCACCAAAGAAGCCGGATACTTGTAAGCTACTTCTTCATCCTTGAAGTAGTTCCACACAGCTTCGGGATTCACCACCAACAATTCCGGTGCAGGCGTTTCCGTAACCCAGCGGATGCGTTCGGGGGCCTTGAAGTAGAAACTCCCTGCGCGGTTTTCAACCGAACCGCTTTCCTTGTGACGCAACACCTGTGAGAACTGCGCCGTCATGGACTTTGCCGCTCTGTAGCGTTTTTGAATACCATCCGTCACATCGCTTGCCATGACCTGAGCGGCCAGAAGCAGACTGAGGCCCGTTGCGATGGCAACGGAACGGAATATGGAACGAATATGGCACATTGTGCGTTGTACTCCAACTAAGATTGTTTATGATAAAAGCAGGTTGTCATCAAAAATCATCTCGTCCCGCCGGAGCGCCGATAACGGCTCTGGGCTTGCTGCCATCCGCTGCACCAATAATGCCATCCTGTTCCATTTGCTCAACATAGCGTGCCGCTCTGTTGAAACCGATGCGGAACCGGCGCTGAATAAGCGAAATGGAAGCCTTGCCCTGCTGCATGACGAAGGAGACGCAGTCGTTGTACATGGGATCGTCGGAAACAGCCCCCATGGGACCTCCGTTTCCATCCATGCCGCCGAAATCGCCGGTTCCCTCGTTGCCCCATTCGGCAAAGTCCACCTTGTAGGACGGGGGCATCTGGCCTTTCCAGAAGCTGACCACGGATACTACGTCTTCGTCACTGACAAAGGCGCCATGCATGCGCTGCAGCCTGCCGCCGCCTGCCTTGAAGAGCATGTCGCCCTTGCCCAGCAGATGCTCGGCTCCCACAGTATCCAGAATGGTTCTGGAGTCATGCTTGGCCGTCACCTGGAAAGAGATGCGGCAGGGGAAGTTGGCCTTGATCAGGCCGGTCACGACATCCACACTGGGGCGCTGGGTAGCCAGAATGAGGTGTATGCCCGCGGCACGGGCCAACTGGGCAAGACGGACGATGCTGGTTTCCACTTCCTTGGCGGCCGTGAGCATAAGGTCTGCAAGTTCGTCAATAATGATAACGAGATATGGCATGGACTCCAGAGCGGCATATTCTTCCGGCCGATCTTCACCCATTGCTTTAAGTTTATCGTTGTAGCCAATGATATTGCGCACGCCGAGCACGGCCATGGCCTCATAGCGTTTGTCCATTTCATGCACAGCCCAATCCAGTGCATTTTTGGCCTGCGACATGTCCGTCACCACCGGATGAACCAGATGCGGCATATCCGCATATACGGCCAGTTCAATACGCTTGGGGTCGATGAGCAGCAGCTTCAGTTCATCGGGGGTGGTGCGGTATAACAGGCTCATGAGCACGGAGTTGATGAATACGCTCTTGCCCTGTCCTGTAGCGCCTGCAACCAGCAAATGCGGCATTTTGGCAAGGTCCGTGGCAAAAGGAACGCCGGAGATATCCTTGCCGATGGCAAGAGTCAGGGGCAGGTCGGACTTGCGGAAGACCTCTGCGCCGATGAGTTCTCGCAGGCAGACAATTTCTCTGTGTTCATTGGGAATTTCAATGCCTACGCTATCCTTGCCCGGAATGGGTGCCTGAATACGCACAGAGAGAGCCCTGAGCGCCATGGCGAGATCGTCGGAGAGATTCGCAATGCGGCTCACCTTGACCCCCGGGGCGGGCTTGATCTCGAACATGGTTACCACCGGCCCGGGTGTAATGCGCTGCAGTTCCCCCTGCAGGCCGAAGTCGGCAAGGGTTTCAATCAGCATACGGCCCTTGGACTCCAGCACTTCCTTGGGAGTCCGATTCATGTCCGAGGTGTGATCCGAAAGCAGATCCAACTTGGGTAACTGCACCCTGCCCTTTGCAGGCGGTTTGACAGCAACCTTGGGGGCAGCTTTGGGAGCCTTTGATTCAACCACGGGCATAGTGGGGAAGGGTGAAAGCAGCTCTCCGGCCGGAGCGACTGGGCGTTCATCTATGATGACGCTGCCAGACGACTCCTCAGGAGTTTCCATTCTCTGACGAACACGTATTGCGGCGGGGCTCACGGCCTGAGCATCATGCTGAGTGAGTTCGAGTTCCGGCACATGGGGGTCGTCATTATCGCTGGCAAGCGCCAACGGTTTGCTCTCTGCCTTTTTCTTGGGGCGGAAAAGCCGGCTGACCTTTCGTCCGATGGCTCCCCCCTTCTCATCGGCATCATCATGGGGACCGCTGCCTTTCAGGACATAACGACGGTTATGACGCTCAAGAACCTTGAGAATACGGTCCATGGTGAGCCCCTGAAAACGTTTGAGAAGGTCAGCCCAGGTGCTGCCAAAGGTCAGCTGCAAGGAACAAAGGAACAGGAACAGCCACAGCAATGTGGCTCCGGTGGGACGCAAATAGTACCAACCGACCTTGTAAAGGCTGGTGCCCAGAAAACCGCCGCCACTCATGTCGCCAATCTGCATGGAGACGGCGGAGGCAAAGGCACACAGACAAATGCCGAAAATAGTGATGCCGAACCAGCGCCACCACATGGCCGTAAGTCCGGGTATGAAGTTGCGGCCACCGGCAAAGATGAAGCCGAATGCCCAGAGATATGATGCAATGCCGAAAAAATCCACAAGCATACCGGAAAGGTATGCTCCGAAGAAGCCAGCGGCGTTGTTGATGGAAGCAGGTGAACTGACGATGTGGTTCAGGCTGGGGTCCGCCTGACTGTAGGTCGCAAGACTCAGCAGCAACAGCAGTCCCCAGAAGACGAGAAACAAGGCGAACAGTTCACGGGCCACGCGATTGCCGTCCGTAGCGCTATCCTCCGTAAAAGCAATAAAGAAAAAAAGGGATACAGCCTGTTACAGCCATATCCCTTACCGTATTACAAGGCATCCGTCCACATGGTGCAATGCCTGAGCGTACAGGCGGCACAGGGAGCGGAATACTAGTTTTCGCGGCTCAGGTATTCGCGGGTTTCGGTGTTCACCTTCACGCGGTTGCCGATGTTGATGAACAGCGGAACGTTGATGGTGATGCCGGTCTCCAGCGTAGCGGGCTTGGTCACGTTGGAAACAGTGTCGCCCTTTGCGCCGGGTTCGGTATGGGTAACTTCCAGCACCAGAGATGTGGGGAGTTCCAGATCGAGAGGTTCGCCGTTATACAGCATGATCTTGACCTGCTGGCCGTCCTTGAGGAAGCCTTCCTTGCCGTCGGTGTTATCCTTGGACATGTAGTACTGCTCGTAGGATTCCATATCCATCAGAACAAGATTGTTGTCCTCGATGTACAGGAACTGCATGTCACGGTGTTCGATGTCAGGCTTGCCCACTTTTTCACCGGAACGGAAGGTCTTGTCCACGACGCGACCGTTGAGCAGGTTGCGAAGCTTGGTACGGATCATTGCACCGCCCTTGCCGGGCTTGAAGTGCTGAAATTCAATAATTTCGTACGGCGTATCTTCCATCAGGATCTTGAGGCCGCGCTTGAAATCGGTAGTGGAATGCATGAATCCTCCAAAAAAATCAGCATGATGCCGAAAGTGATGTTCTGAATTAAATATGGTTCCCCATCACGGGAAGCGGCACATTACTCTTTTTCGTGATGCTGCACAAGAGCTTGTACCGCAAGGGCATAGCTCATCATGCCGAAACCGGCCACAACGCCTATGACATGGCGGCCTATGTAGCTTTTCTGGCGTAATGGTTCGGAGCGGGCCAGAACGTTGCTCAGGTGAACTTCCACACAGGGAACATTTATCCAGGCAAGGCAGTCTGCCAGAGCAAGACTGGTGTGCGTGTATGCGCCGGCGTTGAAGACCACGCCATGCATGCCCTCCTCCCTAGCCTGTTCCAGCCTGTCGATGAGCGCCCCCTCGCTGTTGGACTGAAAATAGCTCAGTTCAACCTCATCTGTCCGGTCACCCAGCACCTTATGGACAAGAAAGGGCAACGCATCCATTCCGCTCGTTCCGTAAATCTCCGGCTGTCTCTTGCCGAGCGCGCCGAGATTGGGGCCGTTGAGGATCAAAAACCTGTAGCGGGTCATACGCATTCCCCTTTGTGTTTATGCCATCCATCTGATAGCATTTGCGCATCATATCGCAATATGGATTGAAACAAGGCATAATTTACAAACTGACTTCTTCTGTCAAGCCGGGTCTCCGGCATTCCCTCAGCATCAGGTATACAATGCAACCGCAACTTATTCTGGAAGATACCATATATACGCTGGAGCAGCTCCAGAGCGTGCAGGCTCCGCAGATTGCTCTTGCCGGGCGTTCCAACGTGGGCAAGTCCTCGCTCATCAACGCTCTTGCCGGACGCAAGAAACTGGCCCGCATAAGCGCTACCCCCGGCAAAACCCAAAGCATCAACTTTTACCGTGTGGAGCCTTGGGGATTCTATCTTGTGGACCTGCCCGGCTACGGCTACGCAAAAGCATCCAAAAGTGACCGTGAAAAATGGGCACAGCTCATCAACGCCTATCTCACGAGCACCCCTTCGCTGAAGGCCCTTGCGGTATTGCTTGATTGCCGGATTCCGCCTCAGAAACTCGACATTGACCTGACGGCCTATGCCCGCTCCATCAATATTCCCCTGCTTCCCATTCTGACAAAGGCCGACAAGTGCAAGCAGAAGGAACGAGCCGCCAAACAGGCTGAATGGGCACGGTTGCTTAATGGGGTAAAGCCCATCATCTCTTCCTCCTCCTCGGGGATCGGCATCAGCACCATCTGGGAAACCATGAGGCTGCATGCCTTAGGACCACAGGCTGAGGCTACCGAAGCAGGCCCTGAATCAGGTGAGGAGAACTCCTGACCCTTCCCTTCTCTGTAGTAGCGACCTGGTCCATTGCGTGCAGAATAGATTGTGACACGACACTAAAAAGGGCGGTTCCTTGAGGAACCGCCCTTTTTTTATGCATGACAATGCGCTTAAGCTACAGCCATTCGAAGTAGTCTTTCCACGAGCCTTCACGCTTTTCACGACGTTCCTGCGATTCCTGCTGCTGACTCTTGAGGTAGGATATTTTCGCCTTTTCACGGGCGTATTCCTGATATTCCTCAACGTCGGCATACTGCTCCACAACAGTGTTGTAACGGCGATAAGCCGCTGTATACCGCTCCGTACGCCAGTAGAAATCCGCAACGTAGATTTCGTGCTCTGCCATGTATTTGCGGCAGGTGTGCAGATAATCCTGAGCCTTAACGGCGTACTCCGTGCCGGGATATGATTCCTGCAGGCGCTGGAAGTACTCGTAGGCCTCGGCAATGTTCGTCTGCGGCCGATCAATGGATATGAAGCTGTTCAGGTTGGCGTTGCCGATCTGGAACAGGACATAGGGAATGGCTTCGTGACGCGGATGGAGGGTTTCAAATTCCTTGTAGGTATCCACTGCAAGCGGATATTCTTCATCAAGGAAATAGGCGTCTCCCAGAGACAGTTCCGCTTCAATCGTATAAGGGCTGAAGGGGTACTTGTCCTTGAGCGTGTTGAAGTACTCGATGGCCGATGCATAATCTTTTTCACGCATCGCATCGTTCCCGGCTTCAAAAAGTTCCTGAGCTGTGTCTTCTGGGGGCGGCAAATAGAAATAGTCTATGAATCCGCATCCGTTCAGTACGAACAGAACAGGCAGCAGCGCTAAAAAGCGAATGACAGTTCTACGCATTAATTCGTTTCCAGATAGTGGAATACCGAGTTGGCGGCGGTTGCGCCGTCACCAACTGCAGTGGCGACCTGGCGGCAATTCTTGGACCGGCAGTCGCCGGCGGCATATATGCCGGGCAGGTTGGTAGCCATTTCCGTATCGGTGATGATGAAGCCGGAACTGTCCGTTTTCAAACCAACAGGATAGAACTCCTTGACGGGTTCGTACCCGACAAAGATGAACAGCCCGTCAAGCTCGAGCAGACGCTCCTCTCCGGTCTTCATATTCTTGATGGTCACGCCGGTAAGGCTATTTTCCCCGTGAATCTCTGTCACCACGGAACTGCGGATGATATTGATGTCGGGAATGATGCACACCTTATCCTGCACACATTTGGTAGCTCGGAAGTCGTCCCGGCGATGAATGAGGTGCAGCTTCTTTACCAGCTTGGCCAGATAAAGCGATTCCTCAAGCGCGGAGTTGCCTCCCCCCACAACGGCCACAGTCTGCCCGCGGAAGAAGTTGCCGTCGCACAGGGCGCAGTAAGAAATACCGCGACCGGTGAGGCGCTCCTCATTGGGCAGGCCAAGCTTCTTGTACTTGGCACCGGAGCAGATGATGATGGTCTTTGCGAGCACCCACTCGTCACCGATGAGCACCTTGTTGCCCTTGGGGCTGTGCTCAATGGTCTTCACGGCGTCCGTATACTTGTCGTAGTGGTAGCCTTCAAGATGGGCGGCAAGCAAGTCTGCAAGCTCGTAGCCCTTGATGCCCTTGGGAAAACCGGGATAGTTCTCGATCTCCTCGGTCATCAGCAACTGGCCCCCGGGAGACAGCATCTCCGTGAACGCCACAGTCATGCCGGAACGCAAAAGATAAAGGGCGGCCGTAACTCCTGCCGGCCCCCCCCCTATCACCAAGGAATCATATTCTTTCATTAGCCGAGAGCCTTCTGGGAGATCATGTCCTTGATGCTGCTCTTGGAAACAGCGCCGGTGATCTGCTCCACAACTTCACCGTTCTTGAACAGAATGATGGTGGGAATGGCACGGATACCGTACTTGCTGGGGGTAGCGGGGTTTTCGTCGACGTTCATCTTGGCGATACGAACCTTGCCTTCGAATTCAGAGGCCAGTTCGTCAATCACCGGTCCCATGGCACGGCAGGGGCCACACCAGGGAGCCCAGAAATCAACAAGAGCGGGAATATTGGACTTGAGAATTTCAGCTTCGAAATTGCTGTCGGTTACCTGAACTGCCATAGTTCGCTCCTTTGTAGGTTTTGACCGAAAGTTCGGCCTCATCGTTCATTCTGGGGACGCGACAACACGTAGCTGTCCTGCGTCGATATCAAATACAAATATTAGGGGTTTCAGACCGTGTCAAGGGACGGTAATTATTTATGAGCCTTTGTTCAACGGTTCAGGTCCATTCTCAGGTAGTCATCCGGGATTTTCTGACCACGCGGAATGGCATCCAGATCAAGCCCATGGCTCAATCCCTTTTGCGCAAGCAATTCTCCCGCGTACGCCACCATGGCTCCGTTGTCCGTACAAAGGAAGAGAGACGGCAGCGAAAGCCTGATACCGAAGCGCTGGGCCACTGCTTTCATGGCTTCGCGAACCCGGCTGTTGGCCGCAACTCCTCCGGCCACGATGAGAGATCTGACAGACTCTCCCCTACCCTGCATCTGGTCAATGCCTCGTTCCACCTTGATGCGGAGCGTCTCTGCCACGGTATGGTTGAAGGAAGCACACAAATGAGCAAGGCCGGAGACATCCATACTGCCATCAAACAGTCTGGGGGCCATGTCCTGAGATGCAAGCACGAGCTGCGGGTTCTTCTGAATGTACAAGCTAACCGCGGTTTTTAGCCCGCTGAAGCTGAAATCCAGATTGTCATTATCAATATAGGGGCGCGTAAATAGCTTCGAGTCCGGCTCCGCCATTCTCCCGAGCTGATCTATGAAGCGCCCTCCCGGATACGGCATATTCAGCATTTTCGCGACCTTGTCGAATGCCTCGCCTGCAGCATCATCAAGCGTTCTGCCAAGAAGCGTGAAGTCATCGGGGCCGCAGATGCGGTAAACGTGCGTGTGGCCGCCGGATACCAGCAAACCTGCTGCAGGAAATTCAAGCTCTTCTTCAAGTCCGGGAGCAAGCAGATGTGCATGCAGATGGTTTACACCGACCAGCCGAGCCCTGCCTGCAGCCACAAGCCCCTTTGCAAACCCCAGTCCCACAAGCAGGCTGCCAAGAAGTCCGGGACCTCTGGATACAGCGACTACATCTATATCCCCGGCCGTTATGCCTGCCTGCTGCAACAGTTCGTCGTACAAACGGCCAATGAGTCTGTAGTGTTCACGCGAGGCAAGTTCCGGTACTACCCCGCCGAATAAGGCGTGTATGTCAATCTGCGTCGCCATGACGCTGTGCAGCAGTTTTCCGTCCTTGACGAGGGCAAGGGCGGTTTCATCGCAGGAAGTTTCAATGCCAAGAGTCAGCATGGTCATCTCTGGGGTCTCAGGTTTCAAGGCAACTGAGGGGTGTCTTGCTCGAGCTGCCAATATTCGTTCAATCTGAAAAAGAAAGAAGCGGGACGCAGGGCCCCGCTTCCGTAATCTCTGACTTGACGGGGCTACAGCCCTGCTTCTTCATATATTTGCGATACCCGTTCAACGTCTCTTGAGGAGCCGATGAACAGCGGTACACGCTCGTGCAGTTCGCCGGGCTTGATATCCAGAATGCGACGTTTGCCGTCGGTTGCGGCACCTCCGGCCTGTTCGGCAACAAAGGCAAGCGGCGAGGCTTCACACATGAGGCGCAGCTTACCCTGAGGCTTGTGGGGAATGCGGTAGTCAACGGGATACATAAAGATACCACCGTTAAGCAGGTTTCTATGAAAGTCCGCCACAAGAGAACCAACATAACGCAGCGAGTATGGTGCTCCGCGTTCGTTGTCCGTACCCTTGAAATACTCCACGACCTTACGGGTCGGATCATCCCAGTAATGGTAGTAGGACTCGTTGACGGAATACACCTTGCCGCGTTCCGGAATGCGGATGTTGGGGTGAGAAAGCAGGAACTCGCCCACAGTCGGATCCAACGTGAATCCGTGCACCCCTTCGCCGGAAGTATAGACCAGCATGGTAGAAGAACCATAAAGGAAATACCCGGCGGCCACCTGTTCCGTACCACTCTGCAGAATGTCCGCCAGTGTCACGTCTTCATCTTGCGGAGACGTGCGCTTCAGGATGGAAAAGATGGTGCCAACATTGATATTCACGTCAATATTCGAAGAGCCGTCCAGAGGATCGAAGATGAGGATGTACTCTCCCCGCTTGAATCTGTCCGGCACCTTGATGATGTCAGCATTCTCTTCAGAAGCCATGGCACAGAGCACACCGGTACGTTCCATGCGATGGATGAGGGTGCGATTGGCGTATTCATCCAATTTCTGCACCTGCTCACCTTGCACGTTGGTCTCACCGGTTGCACCGAGGATATCGAGCAGTCCAGCCTTGTTCACGCTACGCGCAATCATTTTGGCCGAAAGAATAAGGTCGTACAGCAGTGCCGTAAATTTACCGGAAGCCGCAGGAGACTTGGTCTGATGCAGCAAAAGATGTTCGGTTACAGTAACCTGACGCATTATGCCCTCCGTAAATGCGGTTTGCCTATTGGCACTCTTTTCTACGAGTTACAACGCCAGCATCCAGAATCCCCATGGTGTATTCAACGCCAGGAGCCTGTTTTGCAAAGTCGCGCAGCACTTTGAAAGCAGCAACCTTGTCTGGGGAGTCGAATACTTCAACTACGTGCCAGAGCTGTCCCTGATGGTCATAAAGCTTCATCAGGCAGGGCGTGAAACCGTGGCTTCGCACAAGGTCCATGCGTTCCTGTGCGTACTGGGGATTATGAAAGGCGCCAACCTGAACCGAATAAACCACATCCTTGGTCGGTGCCGCAGGGCCGGGGGTATCGCTCAGAGTAGGTTGCACCATGCCGTTTTCAAGAATGGGGGCGGCAACAACCTCTTGGGCTACTTCTTCTGCCGGAGCAGCTTCAAAGACTTCTGCTCCACTGTCCTGCTTTTCAGGCATGACGGTGGGCACATCCATAACCGGCTCAGGACGCACAAGCGCGTTCAACTGGCTGGGATCAATGGGGAACTCACCAGTAGTGGCGGCAAAAACGAGAGGCATGTTGCCAAGGTATTTAGATACCCAGAAGAACTCACCCAATTCGTTGGATTCGGTGTCCGAGTTGTCTGATTCAAGAGTGTTCTTCCAGTCCACCTTGGACAGCGGCGTGGTATCGTAAATGTAATGTCCGGACCACAGCACCCCTTCAGGCGCAATAATGACAAGGCGTGCGGGATCGGGGCAAACAGAAAGCAGACTGCGGGGATCGAAATGGGCAATAACCATACCCTTGAGCTCATTATCCACGAAGAAAGGAGTGCCTGCGTATACCTCGGGACCGAGGGGATTACTTTCGGCGTATGCGCGCATATCACGCATGCCGCTCTTTTCATCTTCTGCAAACAAGGGGGCGAAATCAAGCGCCTTCATGCTTACGGCAGGTTTCTGCAGATAGATGGTGCCGTCGGTCGCAACTACGGCAATACCACTCAGCCAGGGATACTTGGACATCATCTTGTCCACCCAGACATCAGTGGGGAACTGATCCTGATTCTCCATATCGCGGCGGAAGGATTCCAGCGCAATCCCTACCGGAGTATAGACCGTTGCAAGGCGGTCCTCCACCGGCTCTGGATCTGCAGGTTCAAATTCAAGAGTTGCGGGAGTATTTACATATTCCCGATAATATTTTTTCGTGTCTTTCCAGACATTCTTCGCAGTTTGCTTGCAACCGGCGAGCACGGTTACGCAAAGAGCCATGATAATGGCTACAGACATCAAACGACGCACGTATACGCTCCTGATATGAACTTGGTCGGAAATAAGAAACGGCAACGGGAAAACCTTTTACACGAAAACGCAGCCTTTCATCGGGCTGCGCGTGCTTCCAGTCTTTCTGCCAGCATTTCCAACGTATTGATTAGCTTGGTTTTGCCCTGCAGCGGCTGGGCATCTTCCTTTGTCTGTGAGACTTGGACTGAAGATTTGTCAGTGCTGGTCAATGAGTTGCGAAAATCGTTGACTCTGCGACGTTCCGTGTCTGTCTGAGCGGAAGCATCAAGTTCGTCGCAGATATCCAACGCCCCCTTGATGTCGCCCTGCTCTGCCAGGACATGCGCCATGGTAAGAGTGCGCAGGGAAAAAGGTTCGTCTTCATGCTCCTCTCCGTCATCAAAGGAGTCAGACTCTCTGGCCAAGCCCATGTAGGCGACAGTCTCTGCTTCCGTAAACTGTGCGTGACTGCGCAGAACAGGTTCTTCTACCTCTTCGATGACAGCGGGTGCGTCTTCAACGTCCTCGTCGATCTCTTCAATCACCTGCGAAACAGAAGAAGGGGCAGTGGCAACTTGAGCAGCAGGGGCAGCATAATCGCCGCGCATAACACTGCGCAGTCCCTGCTCAATAATGGCGGACCATGAAATATCGGTATTGCTGAACGTGGCGGAAAGGAAGGAAAGCGCAAGAGCTGCGTCCCTGCCATCAGGGGTGGCCGCCTGCTCGGCTGCCCAGTTCTTCCAGAAAGACGGGTACTTGCTCAAGACTTCGCCCACGGAAGCAATCTCTGCAGCGAGCTTGTCGTTTGCGCCCAATCTGCCAAGGCAGTCTATCAGCAGCATACGGGCTTCAAAGTGTTCCGGGTGGCGCTCCAACCCCTGTTTCAGGGTTGCCACCGCTTCGGCGTATTGGTCGTTTTCAGCAAACAGTCTGGCAAGGGGGAAGAAAACCTTGGAGCTCGGTTCAAGCTCCAGCACTTCCTGATACCACTTAATCTTTGCCTTCATCCTGCGCGGCTCCTGCTGTACCCTCTGTGGTTGTATCCGGAAAAATATACAGAATTTCGTTATCCTTAACAAAATTCAAACGCTGTCGAATAACCCTCTGAATATAACCGGAGTCAGATTGCAGCAGGCGTATTTCCTGACTCAGTGCCAGATTCTTCTGCTGCACTTCCGCCAACTGCTCTTCAAGAGCGATATAGTCAGCCTTGAGCTCCCTGTACGCGAATAGGCCTTGGTCGCTGACCAGCATACGCACGAAGAGGAATATATTCAGGGCTATCAGCCCGCCTAGAACTATACGCTTCCAGAACATGATTAATGTAAGAACCGCCTGCCGGAATTCTTTTCCCGTAGATTAGACAAAGGCCCTTTAAGTTCTTCAAGGAAGTTCGCTGTCGCAGTTTCTATGCGGCGCACATCCTCTTCCTGCAGGTCCACATCCTCCAGTTTCTCCATGAAGGACTTGAGCAGGCCAAATTCCTTCATGAGATCCTGACCGAGTTCCAGTCCTTCCAAATCAGGCTCAAGCTCAAGGATTGTCTGCAGGCAGTTTCGCAATCTGCTTTGCAGCTCTTCATACTCTTGCATGTTCAACCCCCCTTGAGGAATACAACCCGACTGACAAGACAGAAGTCGCAGCTGTGTTCAGGCGTTCGTGTCGCGCCACTCGTAACCGGGCGCCGGCAGTACCGTCTGTTACCCTTTGGCGGTTTCTCGTAACCAATTGCCATAAAAACCGTACAGGTAGTTTCCACCAGAAAATACAGTGAGAACAAGCGCTATGTAAAGAAGAATCTCTCCAATAGGTTGCATGGGAATACCAAAGAGAGGCTCATGAATAATTAAAGGAGCGCATGCAAACATCTGCAGGATGGTTTTGATTTTTCCATACTTGTCAGCGGCAATGACGATGCCTTCATCGGCTGCCATGGCACGCAGGCCGGTCACAATCAGCTCACGGCAGATGATGACGATGGTAACCCATGCGGGAACCCATCCCAGATAGGTCAGCATGACCAGTACAGAGCTGATGAGCAGCTTGTCTGCAAGCGGATCAAGGAATTTGCCGAAGCTGGTAACCTGCCCTTCTCTTCTCGCAATAAAGCCGTCCAGCATGTCGGTTGCCGAGGCCACAAAGAAAAGGAAAAACGCTATCAGACCAGTAACCTTGCCGGGGAAATACAGGAGCACAACGATGAAAGGTACGATGAGAATACGGGCAAGCGTAATTTTATTGGCTAAATTGAACATTCTGTCTGGCCTTTGAGCGGTTGTATCGATAACGTTTCAGCACTTGGATAACATACTTCCTTGTTTCCGCAAAGGGAGGTATGCCTCCGTATTTTTCCACAGTTAAAGGACCCGCATTATACGCGGCAAGTGCAAGTTGCACATCCTTAAAGCGATCAAGCATCATGCGCAGATAACGGACTCCGGCCTCGACATTCTCAACCGGGTCAAAAGGATTGTCCACCCCGAGGTCTTTCTGGGTTTCGGGCATTATCTGCATCAGTCCCTGTGCACCAGCCGAAGATATGCTGCGAGGGTCATAATCAGACTCAACTTCTATGACGGCGCGCACAAGGTCGGCGTTCACCCGGTGTCGTCTTCCGAACACCTCAGCCAGTTTGTCGATCTGGCGTTTCGAAAGGGATTTCTTACTCTGCCTCGGGGATGACTCTTTCTTTACTCTTGGAACAAACCCTTTCGGCGGATCCTTGTAGAAGTGGTAAATGCCCGCAGGGTCTTTCCAATAATATATCGTTTCGGCGAAGGAAACGGTAAAAGCCGCAACCTGCAGGACACAGCTGAGCAGGAAGACCGTCAGAGTCATCCGAGCCACTGCGAACCTGCCGTGGTTGCGGCTTTGCATGCGTTACCCGCTAGGCGTTGGAACTGGAAATGGCTTCCAGACTGCGATCCAGCGCGGTTACAATGTTGTCGGCAAGATTGAGGAATCCGGTCTTGGCGTGAGAATCCTCTTCGAGCATCACCACGGGCACGCCCTTGTCTGCGGCCACAACAGTGGCAGGATCAAGGGGCACGCTGCCGAGAAACTCAAGGCCATAGCGTTCGGCAAGCTCCTTGCCGCCGCCCTTCTTGAACAGAGTGATCTCGCCGCCACAATGGGGGCAGGCAAGGCCGCTCATGTTTTCAACCACGCCAAGCACGTTGGCGTTGGCGTATTGCAGGAAGTTGATAGCCTTGCGTACGTCGGCAAGAGAAATTTCCTGAGGCGTGGTAACAACCACACACAGGGCTTCAGGAATGGTCTTGAGCACGGTCATGTGTTCATCACCGGTGCCGGGAGGGGAGTCGATGAGCAGGAAGTCCAGCTCGCCCCAGTTGACGTCGGAAACGAACTGACGAATGGCCGCAGTCTTCTTGGGACCACGCCAGAGCACGGCGGTATCCTTGTCCTTCAGCAGGGAGTCCATGGAAACAACCCACAGGTTCTCGTTGACCTGTGCGGGGTTCAGCAGGCCACCGCGGTCGGCCTCAAGGCCGAGCTGCGTTGCTCCAAGCAGGTTGGGAACGCTGGGACCATGAATATCCACGTCGAGAATGCCTACCTTGTAGCCTCTCGCCGCAAGAGCCGCTGCGGTATTGACGGTGACGGAACTCTTACCCACACCGCCTTTGCCGCTCATGATGAAAAGCTTGTAGCGAATCTTGTCCAGCGTAGAAGAGATCAGGGCATCCTGAATATTCTGCTTGGCGCTCGCCTTTATTTCCGTACCGGGCTGAATGCCGCCCGATGAAGAGCATCCACTGCATGAAGACATACCATTCTCCTTTTATCGAAAGCGTCCGCGGCTACCGGCATTGCTGCCGCAACGGAACGTGTTGTCCGAAGATGTAATCAACAATACGCCACCGTCAAGAGCGGTGGACGTCCCCTGCCCCTTCGGGCATTCCGTTACAGATACTTAATGGCCACAAATCCGGCTATACCGAGTATGAGAGTAGCCAGCAGCACCAGATCGAATCTTTTTTCCAGAAAATAACGGGCCTGTTCACCAAACATATAAATCAGGCCGGCAATGGCAAAAAAGCGCAGTCCCCGACTGAGGGTGGAGGCGATGATGAACACCAGAAAATCGATGTGGAATGCGCCTGCCGTAAGCGTACACAGCTTGTACGGAATGGGCGTAAGCCCAGCCGCTGCTACCGCCCAGGCGCTGTAGGTATCATACCACTCTTTGATGATAAGATATTTATCATCAAGACCATAAAAATGGATGATGGGCATCCCCACAATATCCATGAAGAAATAGCCTATGGCATACCCCAAAATACCGCCGAACAAAGAGGTAAACAGACATATGGCGGCAAGGCGGAAGGCCTGCTTGCGCTGGGCAAGGGCCATGGGAATGAGGAGCAGATCCGGCGGCAGCGGGAAAAAAATCGATTCAGTAAAGGAGACAGCCGCAAGTACCCGAAGGGCCCCCTGCGATTCCGCTACTCGCCACAGTTTGTCGAGATATTTTTGTATCATGCCCAAGGGGCTACCATCCGTGAGTTCCGACCAAATCTACAAATGCAACGCCACAAAGACGCTCAAGAGTCACATCGCCATTCTGTTTGCGTATACGGACAAGCTGCTGCGAACGCTTGTTCTTGCCCACGGGAATAAGCAGCATACCGGGGTCAGCGAGTTGGTGCACAAGAGGCTCGGGAATTGTCGGCCCGCCTGCCGTGACGATGATGCGGTCAAAAGGCCCCATTTCCGGCCAGCCCATGGTACCATCGTCCAGCTTGAGACGAATATGGTAGTACTTGAGTTCGCGCAGCAGCTTCTGTGTGGCGAAGTGCAGTTCCCTGAGGCGTTCCACCGAATAGACATCAAGGCCCATTTCAGCAAGCACTGCGGCCTGATAGCCCGAACCGGTGCCAATTTCCAGAACGCTCATGCCCGGAGCTGCCTCAAGCTGCTCCGACATGTAGGCAACAATATAGGGCTGCGAGATTGTCTGGCCGTACCCTATGGGCAACGGGTGATCTTCATACGCCTGCAGGCGAAGCGCCTCCTGAACAAACAGGTGGCGCGGAATCTTGCGCATAGCTGAAAGAACCCGCTGGTCAGAAATGCCACGGGCCTCCAACTGTTCACGTATCATTCTGTCGCGGTTACGCCGCATATCAACCATCAAACCGCCGAACCCCTTTTCTTATTCTATGCAAACAGCCCTGGGAACTTTGAACGTCTTTCACCTGTATGTCAAAATAAACGTGCTTGGTTTGAGAAGCAGATTTTTCCTTCCAAGTCAACAAAATGGACTCCCTTGACATACGCCCAGAGTGTGCGAAAATTGGAACCGTACACTTCAAACACGGGAGCTATATCATGCTGTACGTCAGCGACCTCATGTCCACCAACCTGTTTACATTGAAGCAGACTGACTCCCTTAAAACCGCCCGTTCCCTCATGAACCTTGCGCGCATCCGCCATATTCCCATTGTGGATGAGCCTGGATACTTTCTCGGGCTGCTGACACATCGCGACCTGCTCTCCTCCACCGTATCCCGCTTTGCGGATGTGGGACAGGACGTTCAGGACGAGATTGACTCCGGCATTCCGGTGAGCGAAATCATGCGTACGGACGTGCTGATCGTTGCGCCGGAGACTCGCCTGCGCGATGCTGCCGAAATCCTGTTCAACCACAAATACGGATGTCTTCCCGTAGTGGATAATGACCGCCTTGTCGGCATTCTCACCGAAGCGGACTTTCTCAAATTGACTATTACCCTTATGGATGCTGTGGAAGCTCTGTAGGGGCAGATTATGGCGGCTATTAATCAGCCATCCGCAAGGATGGCTTTTCTCTTGCCTTTAACCGCATCATGATGATGCACGACGAGCCATCTAGTAAGGAACCATAATGTCCAAGCCCAAAAGTATTCTACTGACCCTCTTCTTCATCATATTGCTAGGTGCTGTAGGTGGCGGGGGCTATCTGCTGCTCAAGGACCAGCAGGCTCCTCTTATCACCGTCACTCCCGGCGACGGACGTTTGAGCAAGAACTCCGTTCTGGAAATTGCACTTGCCGACCACGCCTCCGGCCTTAAAAATCTTACTGTTCTCATCAGAAAGAATACCACCACGAGCACCATCTACCAACAGGATTGGATGGACCGGCTCCCGGAACGCAAAGAGACTATCAACCTTTCGTCCGTAAGCCTGCAGGAAGGAGCTTTTGAACTCATCGTGAAAGCCTCTGACGGCTCCTTTGCGGCCTTTGGCAAAGGGAATACCGCAACCCGCGAGTATTCGTACCGTCTGGACAATACGCCTCCCAGAGTGTCGGTTATTACCATGCCTCCCTATGTCCGCCGTGGCGGCGTAGGTGTTGTTGCCTACTCCGTATCCGAGGAAGTCTCCTCCACCGGCGTTCAGATCGGTGACACATTCTTCCCCGGCTACAAGCAGAGCTCCGGCAACCACATGTGTTTCTTCGCCTTCCCGTACTACATGACCGTTGAGGAATACAATCCGCGTCTCGTTGCCAAGGATCTGGCCGGAAACGCCTATGACAGACCTCTTGCCGTCTACCCTCTGGGCCGCGATTTTACCGCCGACCGCATCAATCTGAGCGAATCCTTCCTTTCCACCAAAATGCCCGAGTTTGAACAGGATTTCCCCGGCGAAATGACTCACGTGGAACGCTTCCTCAAGGTCAACCGCGATATGCGCGTAGCAAACCGTGCATCGCTCATTTCTATCGGTCTGCAGACTTCGCCCGAAATGCTCTGGAAAGGCGCCTTCATGCGTCTGCCCAACGCCGCCAACCGTGCCCGTTTCGCAGAAAAACGCACATACGTATACAACGGCGTGGAGGTTGACCAGCAATACCATCTCGGACACGACCTTGCCTCAACGCGCCATGCCCCCGTGCCTGCCGCCAATAACGGAAAAATCGTTTTTGCAGACAACATGGGGATATACGGTCAGGTGGTTATTGTAGACCATGGCATGGGCCTGCAGACGCTCTATGCACACCTTTCCGAGATTTCAGTGCAACCCGGCCAGAGCGTGCTACAAGGTGACATCCTCGGCAAGACCGGTCTGACCGGTATGGCCGGCGGAGATCACCTGCACTATGGCGTTACCGTCTCGGGCATCCCTGTTACCCCGCTCGAATGGTTCGACCCGCACTGGATTCAGGACAACATCACCGGTCGTCTGAACTAGTCATATCGTTCTGGCGCGCCAGACATTCACGGCAGCCTCCTGTATGGGAGGCTGCCTTTTTTGTATCGCAAAATATCTGGTATCTGCTCTGCTCAGGTGGCCAGATGGCTGCCAGTACAGTTGCAAACACGGGCCAAGATCTACTTTAAGTGTTGCAAAATAGTTAAAGTCCTACTGAAATTACGAACTATTTTACGTTCAATAAAGGCGTCTACCCTTTATGGTAACGCATTTCGGGCTGAGATGATTCTTGGCTCCTCATGCGCTAAGCGACCACAGGACACGGAAGCAAAGAGGTTCATATAGGCTGTTGCCACTGACGACAGAATAAAAAAACGGGGCAGCCTTTCGACTGCCCCGTTGTCCGTATCAATACAGGCGTGCTGCTACCACTTGGCTGCGCGCTGCGCTTCAAGAGCCTTGGCCTGCTCTTCAAAGTTAGCAAACCCGGCCTGATGCAGTGCATCTTCAACCGTCTGGCTCCAATCCCAACCTGCATAAATAACAGGCTTATGGAAGGTGGCACGGAACTGTTCCAGCTCCTGACGGTAGAACTTTTCCTTGGGCGTTTCAATGGAGTCGCGAAGCTGCTCGTGCAGACGGCAGAGTTCGCCTTCATACCAATCCATCAAGTCCTTGGCGGTCTTGTACTTTTTCAGGATATGGCCGTAACCGTTGTTTTCAAGCAAGGAGCGCACCTTGTTGAGGAACTGGGTACCAAGCCATTCACCAAGCTTGCTGGGAGGAATGTTCTCGCCTTCAACAGCAGCCATGTCGATCTTGGTGCGGTAGTAGGTATCCGGAACAACAGAGGCGGAAACGATACCTGCAATGGCCACAAGACCGCGCAGGATAACGCTGTTGGACACGCCCTGCCCGCAGAAACCAACCTTCTTGCCGAATTTCTGACCGGTGAAGATCGTGCTGAGAATGGCCCAGACTACGGCAGGATCCTCTTCATCATAGATATGAGAGAGGCTTGCGTTATCGCGGTCGGTAGCCAGCACCATCTGGGTCATGTCGTTGGAACCGATGGAGAATCCGTCGAATTCCTTGATGAATTCCTTGGCAAGAATGGCGTTGCTCGGAATTTCGGACATGAGGATGACCTTGAGACCATCCACACCGCTCTTGAGCTTGTGTACCTGCTCCAGATAACGGCGCATGGAGCGGCCTTCTTCCAGAGTACGTACGAAGGGAAGCATGATCTGCAGGTTGGTGCCGCCGAACACGCCACGGGCGAGTTTGAAGGCTTCCAGTTCCCAGTCGTGCAGGTTACGGGAAACACCGCGGTAGCCGAGCATGGGGTTGTCTTCGAAGTGTTCAAAGAGCGAACCGCCGAGCAGGTTACGGTATTCGTTGGATTTGAAGTCGGTGGTACGGTAGATGATATCCTTGCCGTAGAAGGCCATGGCAAACAGAGCAAGGCCCTGCGCCAAGGTCTGCACGTAATGTTCCTTGCCGGAACGGAAGCCGCGTGCACGGATGATCTCACGGATCTTCTCGGGGATGTGGCGGATATCCTCGATTTCCTTCTTCATACCAGTAGTAAGTGCCACTTCATCGCGCAGCGCTTTGATCTTCTTGATCATTTCAGCCACTGCAGGAATCTTGGAAGCTTCTTCCACGCGGGTCTTCACGATGGCATCGATCTCGGCAAGACGGCGCTTGGTTTCGGGATCGTTGCCCTTGAGAACGGCGATTTCGTCCTTGAAGCCCATGACGCACAGTACATGCTCATAGAGGTCGGCAGACGTCTTCAACACGTCCAGACGACGGGTTGCGTAAGCTACGTAGTCATCGAGTTTGTGGTCAAGCTCGCGCATCTTGCGGTGAACAGCCAGCACCTCGTCAGTACCACGCAGGTTTTCCTGCTCGGTGAGGCGGGCAATTTCAAGCGCCAGCCCAGTCAGGTGGCCCACGTAATCACGCAGCTTCATGTCGACGCCGACAATACCGGCTGCCAGCTGTTCACGCAGCAGCTTGGTCAGTCTTGCATCAAGTTCCTTGATCTTGGCGTTAACCACATGATCCAGCTCGCCGTGGTCATAGGCTTCCAGAGCACGGGGGTGAACGCCAACGTTACCGAGCATGAATTCGGCGCGCAGCAGGCCCACTTCAAAATCGTCCACACTGCGCAGGCGGGAAAGGAACAGGGCCTGTCCCACGTCAGCGAGAATAAGGCCGACCTTGGTCTTCGTTGCGGGCAGTTTGGAAAGATCCATCTCGCCGCCGACCTCGTTCAGGGGCAGCAATCCGCGATAAACCTTGCCGCGGGTACCGTCTACAGTCACGTCCTGACCGTCGAGAGCGCGCAGGGCTTCAATGCGCTGGATGCCGATGATGGCGGGAATACCCAGTTCGCGGGAGGTAATGGCCGCGTGGCTGGTGTCGCCGCCCACGTCTGCGAGAATGGCGGCGGCGATGCGCATGCCGGGTACCATGTCAGGGTCGGTACGTTCGGCAGCAAGGATGTCGCCCTTGTTGATCTTGTTGAGTTCCAGAGCGGAACGCAGGAACTTGACGTTGCCCTGCCCTGCGCCACGGGAGGCACCGTTGCCTTCCACAATGACTTCGGCAGCGGCAGCGGCCTTGGCATCCACTTCCAGACGGCGCATGAAGATGGTGTGGGGATGCAGTTCCAGCTCTTCGTTCCAGCGGGTTTCAGGACGAGCCTGAACGAACCACAGACGATCGGAGCTGTCGATGCAGAATTCGGTGTCCATGATCATGCCGCCATAGGCGGTGGAGATATTGCGGACACCCTTGGCGACTTCTTCAGCCTGAGCAAGAGACAGGGACCAGCGATACGATTCGTTGTCCGGCACCTTGACCATCTTGGTGCCGCCCTTCTCATCATATACGATCTTCTTGTCCTTGCAGCCCATCTGGCGGATGACCACTTCCTGCTGGTCGTCACGCTTGAACACGTAGAATTTGTCTGGGGTAACCATACCGCCTACCACCGCTTCGCCCAGGCCGTAGCTGGCGTCGATGGAGACGAGGTCCTTGCGTGCGGTACCGCGGCAACCGGTCGCGGTATCAGCAGAGAACGCGGTACCGGAGATGACCGGGTTGATCATGCGCATGACACACACGGACAGAGAGGTATTCTCGATTGCCCACTCTTCCTTGGCCTTGATGGCGATGGACTCGTCACCAGTTTCTTCGGCCTTGGCCATGGCATCGAGAATGGCTTCACGGCGGTAAGTCATGGAACGCAGGTTGTAGGCGGATGCGCAGTCCCAATGATAGGCCTCAACGCACATGGTTTCGCCCACGATGTTCAGATAGGTATCCTGCAGGCCGGCAAAGGCCTTCTTGCGGGAATCCTCACCTGCGGCGGAGGAACGCACGGCTACAGGAACGTCTTCGCCACCTGCTTCCTTGCAAATATCGTTGTATGCCTGACGCACACATTCGTTGACTTCCTTGGGCAGCTCAACGGAAAGAATACCGGCCTGAACAAGCACGGAACGCTTGCGGAGCTGGTCGATACCTTCGGGAGAAGTTGCAAAACCTTCAACCACGTTGTTCACGAAGGTACGGGTCTTGAGCTGATTGGTAACACCGGTAGCCTGAACTTCGGCACGAATCTCCTTAGCGAGATTACGTACAAACTTCTGCAGAAAATCAGAATCCTTGTTAATCTCGGGGTCGTTCCAGTCGATACGATTATATTCCTTATCGACGATGGAACGCACGAGAGAGGCATTCACCTTGGTTTCATCCAACACCTTATGGAAGGCGATGGAGGAAATGGCACGAAACTGCGGTGCGCGGATGCCGGGCACCTGACTGATGATGGCAGTGTTGTAGTTCTTGCCCCCAACCCAGAGCTCGGCTTCTTCACCTATAGTGACAATATCGGCACCGGTAAGAACCAGCTTCTTCTTGATCTCTTCTACATTCACTGCCGCGGGGGCCTTGGTGGCCTTGGCCTCTTCAGCCTTGGTTTTGGCCATATAAGTTACTCCTTGGGTGAAAGACGAATGCGCCTTTCGTTGAAAACCGGAAACGTTGACTTCACGGGGACCCGATGCCCCATCCATTAACAGTCTGAATCTGGCTAGGAATTAACTGTCACGTATAGGCATTGTCCTATGTATCTCTGATGGTTACTCGCGTCAATGATGATTGCATTGATATAATGACGCGATAGGCCGTTTCAACGCTCAATGCCGCCCGCACGGTCAACCCGGCGGGCGGCTATCCAATTACGCTTCCAGTTTCACGCCGCAGAAGGGGCAGAAGCCGCCGCCTTCAGTGGTAAGAGGACGTTGGCACTCCTCGTTTGCACATCGGCGGGGCACAGGGCCAAGTTCAACAAGCAGCTCCCCTTCCTTGACGGGAACCATGACCTTGTTTTCCTTGAAGTCTGCGGTCTTGACTACACGAACCACCATGCCGTCAACAGGAGCCAGAACGGCCTTTTCCTGCTTCATGATGGAGATATTGAAGAGCTCTTCGCCCTTTTTCACCAAATCGCCGGGGTGAACGTACATGACCCAGAGGTCGCCGTTGGAAGGAGCGGCAACATGGTTCTTGTTGTTCTTGTCGGCCTTTTCATATCCGATGCCTTCTTCCTCTTGCGGCAGCGCGACCTGAACGTCGTAGCTGAGCATTTCGGAATCGAGCACATATCGCACAACACTCTTGCCGGACTTGTCCGGAGTGGTTTTGTGCAGAATGGTCATGGTATGCGGCTTCTTGTTGCTATCTACAAACTGCAACTCGCGGCCGGTTTCAAGACCTTCGAACCATACGTCCAGCGGCACCTGATTGGGGTTACCGAATTCGTTACGGAACTGAACGGTCTTGAGCGCGTCACCGGGATGATTGAGATACATGACGAACTCTTCATCAGTGGGCTTGCGCTTGATGTGTTCGATGAAGCTCTTCTCTTCGGCAACAAGATCCATGTCGGAAAGAATTTCCAGCGGAGACTGTTCGGTACGCTTGGCAATGGCCTGCTTCCAGTCGTCGCCGAAGGCGCTCTGGTATACCCAATCCGGAGGGAATCCGAGGGGCAGCTTGCCGAACTTGCCGAGCAGCAGATCACGGAAGGCGTCATTGCTGTCCTGATAAAGGGCAAGACGCGCTTCAGCCAGTTCTGCCTGGCAATCCTGACAGGCATCCATCTTGTTCACTTCATCAAGTACGCTGAGAAGGTACTTCACTTCGTTTTCGCCGCCGCGCTTGTAGGCGCTGGACACCGCGAGGAACGCCGTATTCCACGTGATCTGAGACCCGGGGGTCACGTCATGGTAACGCACGATCTTGCGGGTACCTGCAAGGAACTTGAGCATGTACGGCAGCAGGTGAATATACCCCTGCTTCATGGCTCCTTCCTGCGAGGACGAAGTGGCACCGCCGGGCATGCCGTGTTCTACAACGTCATGGTCAATACCTTGGAAGTACGGCGCGGTATAGCGATCGTAGTACGGCATGATCTGCTTGAGCGCGAAGTTGCACTCGCGGATCATGTCCTTATTGAGATTGGTCTTGAGACCGAGTTCATCCTCAAGGTAGGCGGCAGTGGAAAGCACTTCGCCCTGACCGTACCAGCGCACTGCTGCGCCGATGCCGGTATCCACGATGTGTGCGCCTGCCTTGGCCGCTGCACCTACGGAAGGCACGAACAGACCGTCGGTGTAGTGTCTGTGGCAATGCAGTACCAGCTTGGGCCATCTCTTGCGCAGCGCTGCTACGAGTGCGGAGATGAATCTGGGCGGGCAGACCCCGGCCATATCCTTGAGGCCGAGAATGATCATCTCGCTGGCCTTGTTTTCGCCCACACCGGCAACATCGCTCACCATCTTCAGGATGGCTGCGGTGACGCCAAGGTAGTGCTCAACATCAAAGCCCTTGGCCCAGGAAAGGGAAATGGCGGGTTCAAAGACCACTTCCTTTCTGCTCATGGCCACTTCCGCAAACGGACGCATATTGTCCACGTGGTTCAGGAAATCGAAACAGCGGATAACATGGTAGTGGTCGCAAATCATTTCGCCGGTCAGGCGCATGAGATTGCGCGGCTGCGGCTTGTACCCCAGCACGTTGGTGGAGCGGATGAGAATCTGCTTCAACGTCTTGGGAGCAACGCGGTTCCACTGCTCCGCTTCGGTGAAGGGATAGGTCATGTTGGCCATCATGGCCACGTGGAAATGAGCACCGCCACCGTTTTCAATGGAGAAGAACCCACAGTTATCCAGATACGGAGCAATCATCATGTCTTCTGCAAGACGGAAACGGTTGCCGGAGTTGGACTGCGTAATGTCACGCGGGGTGGTGTCGCAGAAATGCACGAAGTCGGAATCGCGCACGTAATCCAGCAGAGCCTTGCGGTCCCCCCGGGGATACGGAGGTTCAGCCTTGAGCTGCTTGGCGGGGATGGCGGGCAGAACAGGTTCAAACTTGCCGTTGCCAACACGGGGAGTATCCGGCGTGCGATAATCACCCAGCAGAACGTGCTGATTGAATCCCTTGGCACTGATGCCTGCAATGAGACGGGAAAGACGCAGGGCTTCCGGAGCCACATCGGTGTAACAAAGCAGCTCGGGAGTCTTGGCGATGAAGTTGGTGTCATAGGATGCATCGCGGAACTTGGGATGCTTGATGACCTGCTTGAAGAACGGGATCGTGGTCTTCACGCCGCCGATGGCGTACTCGTTCAACGCTCGTTCAATGGTTCCCAGCGCCTTGTTCCAGCCACGGCCGTAGGCAATGAGCAGAGCCCCTGCCGAGTCGTAGTTGGAGGGGAATTCGTAGCCTGCAGAGAGGTTGGAGTCGATACGGATGCCGGGGCCGCCGGGCGAAACGTAACGGGAAACCACACCACAGTTGGGCGAGAAGTTGGCCTGCGGGTCTTCGCAGTTGATGCGCAACTGAATGGCCCACTGTGCGGGCGGGCAGTTTTCCTCGGTAAGACGCAATTCGGCACCAAAGGCAACGGCGATCTGCTCTTCCACCAGGTCGATGCCGTAGCGGCATTCCGTGATGCCGTGTTCCACCTGCAGACGGGTGTTTACTTCAATAAGATAAGGAACACCTTCTGCGGTAACGAGGAACTCAACGGTCGCCAGAGAATCGTAGCCTACTTCAAGCACCAGCTTGCGGGAGTAGTCCTTAAGCTGGGCGCGCAGTTCCGGCGTAATGAGCGGAGAGGGAGAAGGCGTGATTTCCACCAATTTCTGGTGGTTACGCTGCACGGTGCAATCGCGCTCGTCAAAGGCGAATACGTTGCCGTATTTGTCCGCGATGACCTGAATTTCAATATGCCGGACAGAGGCAAGGTACTTTTCGACATACACGCGGGGGTTGCCGAAGGAGGCCTGTGCCATGGTGGAAGCCTTGATGAAGGCAGATTCCAGCTCTTCCTGATTCTGTACAAGGAAAATACCGCGACCACCGCCGCCACCCTCTGCTTTCAGCATGATGGGGAAGCCGATCTCCTCGGCAAGTTCACGGGCAAGCGGAACGTCCACGGCACCTTCGGAACCGGGCACAACGGGCACGCCAATCTTCTTGGCAATGCGGCGCACCTGCACCTTGTTGCCAAGCAGATTCATTGCCTCAGCGGAAGAACCGATGAAGATGATGCCTTCTTCGGCACAACGTTTGGGGAACGTGTCGTCTTCGGAAGCAAAGCCCCAACCGGGGTGGATGGCGACCACGCCACGCTTCTTCGCAAGGTCGATTATCCGGTCGATGTCCAGATATCCTCTGGGATCTTTGCCGAGGAGCAGAAGCTCCTGTGCGGCAGAGGCGGCCGGAGACGTTTTATCGACGTCAGTCGCAGTCATGATGGCGATTCCATCGAACCGCTCACGAATGGAACGACAGATGCGGCGTGCGGGAATACCGCGGTTGGCAACCAGAATTGGCTTGCCCTTCACTTCGTCCAAAACCTGATGAAACGTCTTTTTGGCCATTCAATCCTCGTATACCAATATCCGGAGACATAGTGCCACCGGGTTAAAGGGCGAGCCGAAACATCAAATGGGAAGGTCTGTATGTGACGAGAGGGCAATGCTGCCTGAATGAACAGCATATTCGTGACCGGACAGGAGAAGACGGAGCGCTCCGTTTTCGTTGACACCCAATAGCCTGCCCGGACGATACTCCTCATCTCCACCGTGAATGATGATTTCACGGCCCACCCAGGCAAGATGTAATTGCACGCGTCTAGTCAACTCTTCTCTGTTGCAGCGAACAACCTGCGTCTCATAACAAAAACGTACCTGATTCACAAGCGTTTGCCACAAGGTCGTCACGGAAAGGTCAAAGCCTTCTTCCCTCAGGTTCGTAGCGGGCACAGCCCAACCATCCCTCAGCTCTCTCACAGGGGGGCTGGATACGACGTTTACGCCTATTCCGGCGAACAACGCCCCACCAACATCTTCCAGCAAAATTCCGCCTGTTTTCTTATCTCCCAGCAACAAATCATTCGGCCATTTCAACGCCACGCGCACACCCTGCGCGCTGAATGCCTCTGCCAACAGATAGCCCACAGTCAGCGAAGCGATGTCATCCAGATGGGGAGTCCCATACGGCAGCCTGAGTGCGGAATAGATGTTACCGGCAGGAGAACTCCACGGCCTGCGCAACTGCCCCCGTCCGGCAGATTGCGATAGAGCCAGAACTGAATCCCACTCCGAAACAAGTCCTTCCCGCGCCAGAATCCGTACAACATCCAGACTAGATGAGCAGGCACCGCATATGAATACGGATTGTTCAGCCTCCGCACTGCCCCTCTCCTCTTTCCGGACAGAAAGATCAGAGGTTGCCCACAGCCGGAGCCCGTTCAACTCGCACTCTGCCCATCGGGCACTGCGTATTTCATCACCCCACACCGGAGAGGAGTCTGCCAACTCCTCTGGAGAAAGGGGCGAAGCCACATCAGAAAGACCGTCTTTAAGGATATACAACATTACGCCACACCTGATAGAATGCCGTCATCAAGCTTTTAACGAATAAGATCATCGGAATAGGCTACATGCATACTACCGGAATGGAAGAATATTTAGTGGGCGGAGCTGTCAGGGATATACTGCTCGGGCGCACTCCGCACGAATATGATTATGCCTTCGCGGACACCGTGGAAGGGTTTATATGCCGCAATCCCTCGGCACGCAAGGCTGGAAATGATTTTTCAATCTGCATACTTCATGGCCTTGAACATGCCCCACTACGTGGAAAGTCTATCCACGAAGACCTGTTGTTGCGGGATTTTACAATCAACGCCCTTGCGCTTGATCCAAACGGCAAACTCTATGCTCATCCTCAGGCATTTGCGGATATGCGCAACCGAACACTGAGGGCAACCAATCCGACCGCACTACAGGATGATCCCATACGTGTTTTCAGAGCTGCCCGCTTTGCTGCAGACCTCCCGGAATTCACCATCCACCCGGATCTGCTGCAACAAATGCGCGACATCGGCTCTTCCGGCATCCTTGACCAGATGACACCGGAACGTGTGGCAGGCGAACTATTCAAGGCCCTGCACACTTCCATGCCCGGCACATTCATTCGAGTCCTGCAGGAGGCAAACTGCCTGAGCCCATGGTTCAAGGAACTGCAAGGCGCGGCCGATGTTCCGGCAGGCCCCCTACCCTATCATCGGGAGAGCGTGCTGGTCCACACGGCGCAGGTCATGGATCAATGTGCGGGCGACCCAACAGCCGTTTACATGGCTCTCTGTCATGATTTGGGTAAAACAAAGACTCCGGCAGAAGTGCTTCCTCATCATTATAAGCATGAACACCGGGGAGAGGAAGAGGCATGGGCACTTGGAACTCGCCTAAAGCTTTCCAACAGACTCATGCGGGCGGGCATGGTTGCCGCTCGGCAACATATGAAATGCGGAGCATACCCGTCGTTAAAAGCTGGCACACGCGTGGACCTGCTCATGGAAATCAACAAGCACAGCCTGCTGGAATCATTTTGCCGACTGATCAAGGCTGACTGCGGCGTTGACCATTCTGACACCATGAGTAAGGACCGGGAGGTAATCCTTAATGTCGTTCTGCCGGATGAGCTTCGGAACAAGGGGCCGGAATCAGGCATACGGCTTCGCGAAATGCGTTGCGTTGCCTTGAGCCGAATCCGGCGATAAGCTTGCTGCTGCCCCACTGAACACAAAAGGCCCGGTGCGAAACGCACCGGGCCTTGGCATTCAATCAACAGGCTGTTTGATTAGCCCTTGAAAGCCTTTTCGAAGTTGGGAACAACCTGCTTCTTACGGCTCATAACGCCGTCGAGCCATACGCTCTTGCCGGTTGCTTCAACGCCGAAGGCCTTACCAACTACGGAAGGATCGTCGGAAACGATCAGCATTTCAGAGCCTTCCTTCATGATGTCGGTCAGGAGCAGGAATACAGAGTGACGGCCAGCAGCCTTCACCTTCTGGATTTCTGCGTACAGGCCGTCCTTCACTGCGTCCAGCATGGACAGGTCAACAACTTCGAGCTGGCCGATGCCAACCTTGTTGCCGTTCATGTCGAAGTCCTTGTAGTCACGGAATACGAGGGATTCCATGGAAGCGCCGTCAACAGCAGACTTCACCTTGAACATTTCCATGCCCACTGCGGTGGTGTCGGTTACGCCGGCGATAGCTGCGAGTTCGGCAACAGCCTTCTTGTCAGCATCGGTGGTGGTAACGGACTTGAACATAACGGTATCGGACAGGATGGCGCAGAGCAGGCCGCCTGCGATGCCCTTGGGCACTTCAACACCGTAGAAGTCGTACATGGCCTTGATAACGGTGCCGCAGCAGCCTACGGGCCATACCCACATTTCGAGGGGGTTGGAGGTAGTTACGTCACCCAGCTTGTGGTGGTCGGCAACGCCAACAACTTCAGCGTCCTTGATGTCTGCGGGCAGCTGAGCACCGTCGGTGGTGTCAACGAGCCACAGCTTCTGGCCGGCAACGGAAGTAACAACTTCGGGAGCGGTCAGGCCGAACTTTGCGAGAACGAAAGCGGACTCGGGGGTCACTTCGCCCTGAGCAACAGCCTTGGCTTCCATGCCGCGCTTGCTGAGCAGGTCAGCGATAGCGATAGCGGAAATGATAGAGTCGGTATCGGGGTTCATATGACCCATAACGAGAATTGCCATGGTAAAACTCCTCCAAATTGGGTTTGACTATGCGATTAGCTCGCCTTCTTCCTAAAATAGTTTGTGCCAAATAGCACAAACATAAAAGTCTGCCAAGTGGGAGCAAGGGGGTAGGCCCCATTTTTTTTGGAAAAATCAGAAGTTCAAAGCGAAATCAGGCAATGCCGATCAGGACAATGGAGACAAGGCCGAGCGCGAATACGAAGTAGGAACGTCGGACACGAAGAGACATGACGCCGCCAAGCCCTGCAACGAACCAGAGATGCAGCCACTCCACCCCATTAATTACCGGCAGGTGACCAAGATACCAGGACAAACCTCTGATCGTGCCAATAAGCACAAGCTGACAGAGACAGAAGAACGCCACATGCATGACAAAGGATTGCAGGAGTGAGCGGAAAAGAATCCGGCCCGGCTCGCTGTCCTCCACATCTTTTCTGCCCCACTGGATAAGCCGGTTGTACCCGGCGTTCTGCATTTTGCGCTGCCAGTATTCAATACGTGATGCAAGCAATGCGGCAGGCAGGCTGACAAGCATGGGAAAAGCAAGCAGCGAGGCGTCCTGAATATTGAAGTAGCGAGAAACACCCAGAGTAAGCAGCATTGAGGCTACAGCATTGGGGGGAATGTACGTACCGGCGGGGAACAGGTCGAGCCAGATGAGCTCAAAGAAAATGGCAACGTGAATGGCCAGCGCCCATTCTCCTGTTGCGACTCCCCACAGGAAGCCGGCAGCGAGCGGGCGCTCCAGAAAGCCAAAATTCAGCGCAAATCGCAGAACAGACGAGAAGGCAAAAAAAAAGCGAGGGGAGCTACCCAGAGGACGGAAGGAAGAAGACTATCCATTATTACCACCCCTTGACTTGGACCGGCTCATTGGGAACACATCGGAAGTCCAGCTCAACGCTGCGTTTGCAGAAAAAGCGCAGACAGGCCTCATCTTCCTCGGTTACGGCCACATGAGCGCATAGCTGCTTCTTGCCCGGGGAATAATGAAGATTGCCGATATTCAGCACAGAAAAGGAAAAACCATTCTCGAGAATACGCCTCGCATCACCGCAATTAGCTACGAGAACCAGGGTATCCTGCATCTCGCCAGCATGCTTTGTTGCGTAATCCTTGAGGGAGTGCACGTGAATGAAATCTGCCTTGATGCGGCCGGGAACAGCCAGTGAGGCGATCTGCTGCTGCAAATCATCGGCCGCCATTTCATCATTGACGACCAGAAGGCGCTTTGCGCGTGTGTAGGGCAGCCAGGTTTCGATGACTTGCCCGTGTATGAGCCTGTTGTCTATACGAACCCACTGCATGGCGCGCTACCCGTGTTTAACCTTTCGGCGCAGCACTTCGCCTGCCACGACAATTCCCTTGTCGCCCGCAGTCTTGGCTTCTTCCGCCAGTTTATGCAGATCCATCTTCCGGCAACCGAACACTTTGAGCAGCATGGGAAGGTTCACCCCCGTAAGCACTTCAACATTGCCGGAACTGAGCAGAGAAAGGCTCAGGTTGGTGGGGGTGCCACCAAACATGTCGGTGAGAATGAGAACTCCCCTGCCCTTGTCTACACGGGCAACGGTTTCCTTGAGGCGGGCAACGGTCTGCGCAACTTCCTGCGTACCGTCAACACTCACCGTACCGCAGTCGTCCTGCGTACCAAGAATGACTTCCGCAGCACGCAGCAGAGCGGAACCGTAATCAGCGTGGGTAACGATAACCACGCCGACAGGGGCAACTTCTTTAATGGATTCAGTCATGTGGGCAGTATTCTCCACCGGCGGAAATAATAGGCAAAAAGTGCGTTCTGACGAAGCTAGACCAGCTCCATATGCCGGTGCTCAATGGATACAGCAAAATCAAAGTTTTTCAAAGCCTCAAAAAGGGCTTCAGCTGCGGCGACCGACCGGTGCCTGCCCCCCGTGCAGCCAATGGCGACTGTGGCGCGGTAACGCCCTTCAGACTCCATCTGCGTCAACGTGAAGTGCAGGAATTCTGTCAGACGCTCCAGATATTCCTTCCCCACGCCGGAACCGAGCACATACTTTGATATGACGGGGTCTTTTCCGGAAAGGGGCCGAAGATCCGGTTCATGATGAGGGTTAGGCAGAAAACGCAGGTCGAACACCATATCGGCCTCGGCAGGTGTGCCGTACTTGAAGCCGAAGGTCAACAAATGCACGCGCATGCTGCGCCTGTTGCCCTCGATAATGGTCCATTTCTGCTGGATGACCCGCCTTATATCATGAATGGAATAATCGGAAGTATCGATTACAAGATCGGCCATGGCGCGGACCGGCTCAAGCAGCTTACGTTCAGTCTCCATGGCTTGTTCAAGGCCCAGTCCGCCGCTCTCAAGAGGATGCGGACGACGTGTTTCCTTGTAACGACGGACTATTACGTCGGGCCGTGCTTCCATGAATATGATCGCAGGAGCCACCCCCTTGTCCCGCATTGCCTGCAGAATGGCATGAAAACCGCTGTCGAACTCGAAATGGCGCAGGTCCATTCCCAGCACCAGACCACGATACTTGGCCAGACTCCGTTCATCAAGAATGGAGACCAACTGCATGGCGAGGGATACGGGGAGTCCGTCAATCGTATAGTAACGCAGATCCTCGAAGACCTTGAGAACGGTACTCTTGCCGCCACCGGACAACCCGGTGACGACAAGGACGGGAAATGACGGAGAAGTAGAGTCCATAATGCGTGGCGTCCTCAGGCGTCGGCAAGAAGCTGCCAGAGTTCATCAACGCCGGAGGCAGACATAATGGCGTTTCTGAATTCCTTGTCCTTCAGCAGGCGGGAAATCTGAGCCAGAATGCGCAGATGTACTCCGGCCACCTGTTCCGGAGCAAGGACAAGAAAGAAGATATTGCAGAGCTTGAAATCCAGCGATTCAAAGTCCACGCCGGAAGTACTGCGGCCAGCAACGAGGATAATCTTGTCCAGAGTGTCGAGCTTGCCGTGCGGGATGGCAATGCCATCGCCTATGCCTGTGGTTCCGAGGCTTTCCCGTTCCTTGAGAACAGCGAGAACACGCTCACTGTCCAGATTCGGGTTTGCCTTGACCACGGCCGCAACGAGCTCCGCCAGCACCTCCTCTTTGGTGCTGGCGGTCAGCTCGGGCAGAATCATTTCTTTATCCAGGTAATCACCCAGTTTCATTTTTCAGAATCCTAGAAGGTCGGATCAATGAGACCGAAGTCTCCGTTTTCACGACGGTAGATGACGTTTACGCGCTCCGTCTCGGCATTCAGGAACACAAGGAACTCATAGTCCAGGGAGTCGAGCTGCAGAGCGGCTTCGTCAATCCCCATCGGCTTGGGGGTAAAGCGGTCAGTACCGACAATGGTACGTTCGCGACCGGCACCGGTATCAGCATAGCTGAAGATGTCTTCACGCAGAGCCATCTCTGCACCGCGACGGTGATCCTTGCCCTTCTCCACATGCTTCTTCACCTGGGAAGAGAGCTTGTCAAAGACCAGGTCAACCGTTGCATACATATCTTCAGACTTCTCATTGGCAGAGAGGTTCAGGTTGTCGGCAACCAGCGTCACATCAATTCTGTGACGGTAATTGTCAACGCTCATTCCCACCTGCATTTCCGACTTACCGTGCGGCTGCAGGAACTTGCCAAGCTTTTCAAAACGACGGCGGGCATACTTCTTCAGATGATCGGAAGGCTCGAAGTTCTTGAATGTGAATGCGATGTTCATATATGCCTCCTTAAATGTTCGAGATACTGCACTTTGTGCAGTTATGCCTCTCACGTCTTTGAGGTTGCCTCCAACCCGACCCGGCGCTGCCGGAAGCTCCCTCCGTTAAAAAGCGGACTTCCGCTTGGACGATGAAGGGATGTCCATAGCTGTACGATACTTCGCAACGGTTCTTCGGGCAATATTCAATTGCAATTTTTCTTTGAGAATTTCACCGATGCGCTCATCGCTGAGCGGACGTTTGGGATTTTCGTCGCCAATAAGCTGCTTAATGAGGGCCTTAACGCTCTCAGAGCCTACGGAGCTGCCATCATCCATACCGATGGCGCTGTTGAAGAAGAACTTCAGCTCGAAAATTCCGTGCGGGGTCGCCACGTATTTACTGGTGGTAATACGGCTGACCGTGGATTCATGCATACCGATATCGTCAGCGATATCCTTGAGAATCAAAGGCTTGAGTGCGGTTACACCTTCCTCGAAGAAGCCGCGCTGATATTTTACGATACTCTCCATAACCTTGTAGAGCGTGCGCTGGCGCTGATGCAGGCTCTTGATGAGCCATGAAGCAGAACGCATCTTCTCCTGGAAATAATCCTTGTCAGATCCTGTCACCACAGGAAGAGTATCAACTATATCAGAAAGTTGCAGACTTGGCAGACCTTCTTCGTTGAGAATGATGACGAACTCTCCGTCATATTTGTGCACGAATACATCCGGTGCCACATACTGAGGTTCGCTGCTGCCGAAACTGGCACCCGGCATGGGATCAAGGGTCTGGATGAGTTCAAGATACTCCCGAAGATCATCCATGTTGATACGGAACTTGCGACACAGCGGCTTGTAGCGGCGCTTCTCCAGATCCTCAAGGTGATCCCGGACGATTTCCACCAGTACGGGGTCGCGGTCGTAGCCCAGCACTTCAATCTGCACCAGCAGACATTCCTGAGGCGTGCGTGCGGCAACGCCGACTGGATCGAAGCGCTGAATGCGGCGCAACATCTCTTCCACTTCCGCCGTTTCGACATCGGGCCCTGCCATCTCCGCCATTTCCTGAAGAGAGGCATGCAGATAGCCGTTGGAACCGATGTTGCCGATAATGATCTCGCCTATGGTGTGCTGGCGTTCGGTTATATTGGAGAGTGTGAGCTGCCAGGAAAGATGGCCGTCCAGAGACGGGCGGGAAGACAAGCGGGCCTCGAAGGAGGTGCCTTCCTCGGGAATTTCGGTCTCGCGGGAAGCAACCTGTCTGGTCGTACTGGAAAAGTCTCCCAGATAGTCTTCCCAGTCGGCATTGGAGGCGAGTTCCTTGTCATAGGCTTCGGCGGTCTCGGAACGCAGCTCAGGCTTTTCCGTGGCATCCGCCGGTGTGAGGGCTTCGGAAGCTTCTTCGAGAAACGGATTCTCCAGCAACTCCTGCTGCACGGTCTCCATGAGCTCAAGACGGGACAACTGCAACAGCTTGATCGCCTGCTGCAATTGCGGCGTCATTACGAGTTGCTGAGAGAGCTTCAGTTGCTGACGTAGTTCAAGTGCCATAGGCGCTGTCATCCGAAATCGTTACCCTGCCAGATTTTCACCGACAGGAAAGATCTGTTCTGCGTTGAGTAAAATCCACCCCTATCAAGAAGCATTCCAAAATCTCTATGCCTGGCTCCTTTTTGCCATACAAGCAATAACCATGCAACAAAGAAAAGCCCGAAAATCGGGCTTTTGCGGCATAGAGAAATCTCTTCTCAAAACTTTTTAGAGAGTTGTCAGAAAAAACTGGAAAACTTACAGGCTGAATCCTTCACCAAGATAGACGCGTCTGGCCTTGGGATCGTTCACTATCTGCGCAGGAGTGCCGTTGAGGATGATCTGCCCCTCGAACACAAGATATGCACGGTCACAGATATTCAACGTTTCACGCACGTTGTGGTCAGAAATAAGGACACCTATACCCCGGTTGCTCAACCCCCGAATGATAGCCTGAATATCGTCTACAGCAAGAGGATCGATACCGGCAAAGGGTTCATCCAGCAGGATAAAGCGCGGCTTGCGGATCAGGGCACGGGCTATTTCCAGACGACGACGCTCACCGCCGGAAAGATGCATGGCCATGGAGTCTGCAATGTGGGTAATGCGGAACTCTTCAAGCAATGTATCCGCCCTCTTCCGCTGGACGGATTTGGGCATATCGGTATGCTCCAGAATGAGCTCCAGATTCTGACGAACTGTCAGCTTGCGGAATACGGAGCTTTCCTGCGGAAGATAACTCAGACCGACACGGGCACGTTCGTGCAGGGGCCAGTCCGTGATTTCGCTGCCATCGTAGCGGACAATACCGCTTGTGGGTTTGACCATGCCGATGAGCATATAGAAGGTCGTTGTCTTGCCTGCCCCGTTGGGTCCAAGCAGGCCTACCACCTCGCCCTGCTTCATACTCAGGGAAATACCACGAACAACTTCACGCTTGCCGTATTGCTTATGGAGAGATTCAGCTTCAAGAACCGACATGCTGCCTACTTCTTAACGCGCTTGGGAGCGGAGAAAAGGGCTTCTACAGGAAGTGCGGAAGAGCCAAGAACTTCGCTCTTGTTTTCCTTCACATAAAAATTGATGGTCTCGCCCTGAATGCTGTTGGCGCCATCTCTCAGCACGGGTGAGCCCTCCATGATCAGAACTCCGGTGCCGAGGTTGTACGTCGCCTTCTCGCAGTCACCGGTCTTGCCGTCGGTCATGACAACCTTGACGGTACCTTCGGCAATGATCTTGTCGATCTGGCCGGGATCCATGGCGGCTCCGTCATCTTCTTTCTTTTCTTTGGGCTTGTTGTCTTTGGGAGTAAGCAGGATGGTGATTTTCTTGGACCAGAGTTGGGCGTCAGGATGCGTCACATGCACATTGCCTTCAAAGGTCACTTTCTGGCCAGATGCATCATAGTTAAGCTTATCGGAGGTAACCTTTATGGGTACCATCTCTTCGGCGTACGCAGCGCTCCCGGTAGCAACAAAAAGAGCCACAAGACACATGGCAATGAGTAAACGACTAGTTCGAAACATCCTTGTTTTCTCCTTCCACCAAATCATCCAGACGCTGGCGGATGCGCATTTCGACTGAGACATCCTGTTCCGCCTGCACGAAGTTTTCATTGAGGTGCCAAGTCACGTTGGTGGCATTGCCGAACAGATCCGGCCCGTCAAAACGGGCAACACCGGGAATATGCAATGTGTGACTGGTGCCGTTATAGATCATCAGACTGCTACGGATGTATCCGCCATTACGTTCGATTTCAACATCTTCCCACAGACGGGCAATCTTGGCTGTCTGATTGACCACGCCTCGAACGGAACGGACCACAAGCTCCTGCTTATCAGGCTTGAGGAAATAGGTAATGACCGGATGGGAGACCTGAATAACACCTTCCTTCTGGTCGTACCATGCCCCCTGAGCCTCAAGGTGCCACAACTCTTCGCCGTGTTCCCCCTGGAGGAGTTCCACCCCTTTCAGGGTAAGGTCCACCACGCCTTCAGGTCCCTGCTGGTTCTGCTGCACAGCCATACGTACTTCGTGCACCACCTTTTCCGAGACCAGATTCATGGCAACCACACCGGCAATAGCGAGCACCGCTGCCCCGATCAACAGATAGCGAATGCGCATCCTATACGTTCCAGCGGCTCATGGCCTGCTCAAGCTTGCCCTGCGCCTTGAGAATAAAGCGGATAACCTCACGCACGGCACCGTCACCACCACGGGACTGTGTGACAAAACGGGCAACATCCTTGGTTTCCGGCTGCGCGTTGGCTACAGCAATGGGCAGACCAACGGCGCGCATAGGACCAAGGTCAACCCAGTCGTCTCCGACATATGCGATATTCTGCATGGTGATGCCGTACTTGGAACGGATGATCTCAAGACAGTCCATCTTGTCGAGAAAACCGGAAAAATAATCGTCGATACCCAGCGTGGTAATACGAGCCTTAACGGCATCGGATTCCAGACCGGTAATGACGGCAACAGGAATGCCCACCTTCTGCACCACCTTGATGCCAAGGCCGTCCTGCACATTGAAACGCTTGGTTACCTTTCCTTCAGCATCGTAATACAGGCCGCCATCCGTGAGCACGCCGTCGCAGTCAAGCACGATGACCTTGATTTCCTTGGCAAGTTGCTCAGCACGCATAATCAACAGCCCACAATGTTTTAAGATCTTTCAAAAGAGGAGCCAGCTTGTTCAGCGGCCAACTGTTGGGACCGTCGCAAAGCGCTTTGTCCGGATCGGGATGACATTCAAGGAACACGCCGTTTACACCGGCAGCCACTGCTGCACGGGCAAGCTTGGGCACATACTGCCTGTCGCCTCCGGAACAACCGCCCTGGCCTCCCGGCAACTGCACGGAATGCGTTGCATCAAACACCACGGGCACCCCAAAGGACTGCATAATGGGGAAAGAGCGGAAATCCACCACAAGATTGTTGTAGCCGAAGGAAGCTCCACGCTCCGTCAAAAGGATACAACGGTTGCCGGTAGCAAAAAGCTTGTCCAGCGCGGGCTTCATATCCCAAGGAGCTACAAACTGCCCTTTTTTCACATTAATTATGCGTCCGGTACTGGCCGCTGCCTGCAACAGACTTGTCTGGCGACAGAGAAAGGCGGGAATCTGCAGGATGTCGGCAACTTCGGCCACCGGAGCAGCCTGCTCGTGCTCATGAATATCGGTCACGACCGGCAGCCCAGTCTCTTCCTTGATTCGGGCAAGCCACTCAAGGCCCTTGGACATGCCGGGACCTCTGAAACTGCTCAAAGATGTCCGGTTTGCCTTGTCATAAGAACTTTTGAATACGGCGGTGAGTCCGCAGGCTGCCGCGGCTTCCTTTACTGCATGGGCGGTTTCCAACGCCAGCTCAAAGCTTTCCAGAGCGCAAGGTCCTGCAAAGACAAACGGGCCGGAAACGAAAGAGTCATATAATGGCTTAGCTAAGTGTGCGTACATGCTGAGATTGCTATCCTGTTTTGCGTCTTGATCATGAAATCAATTAACTACCGCAATCATCCCGTGAAAGAAAGCATAAAATCGGGGGCACACATGCGTGAGCCCCCGATTACACCTCTTAGGGATAGGCAGGAGTGGACACCACGCGGCGTCCGTTTTGCAGCCGCATAGGCAGGTTACGCCTTGTTCTTCTTTGCGGCCTTGATGAACTCGCGGAACAGCGGATGCGGATTCATCGGAGTAGACTTGAACTCGGGATGGAACTGGCAACCGAGGAACCACGGATGCTCCTTGATTTCCACGATTTCAACCAGTTCACCGTCGGGAGAAAGACCGGAGAACACGAGTCCGGCTTCTTCAAGGCGCTGGAAATAGGCCTTGTTGAATTCAAAGCGGTGACGGTGACGCTCTTCGATGTTCTCCACGGAGTAGGCACGAATGGCGTTGGTATCAGGACGGAGCGTACAGGGATAGGTACCCAGACGCATGGTCCCGCCCTTGTCGCTGAGCTCGTCGCGCTTTTCGGTGGACTGACGGCGGAAGTCGTACCATTCGGTCATTAGGTAGATGACCTTGTCCTTGGCCATCTCATCGAACTCTTCGGAGGTAGCGCCTTCAAGGCCAAGCACGTTGCGGGCATATTCGATTACCGCAAGCTGCATGCCGAGACAAATGCCGAAGAAGGGGATCTTGTTTTCGCGAGCATGGCGGATGGCAAGAATCTTGCCTTCCACCCCGCGAAGACCGAAACCGCCGGGAACCAGAATGCCATCAAGGTCCTTCAGCATCTTCTTGACATTGTGGGCCGTGATTTCTTCCGAGTTCACATATTCAAGCTCAACTTTAACCTTGTTAGCCAAACCACCGTGCACAAGCGCTTCGTGAAGGCTCTTGTATGCTTCCTTGAGGTCCACATACTTGCCCACGATACCGATACGAACGGTACCAACGGGATTGTTGAAGGTATGGATGAGCTTCTGCCACGCGGTAAGATCCGCGTTCTTGGCAGGAAGACGCAGCATGATGGCAACCTTCTGGTCCAGCCCTTCTTCATAGAAGAACAACGGCACTTCGTAGATATTCTTCACGTCCTGAGCGGAGAACACGGCATCGTGATCCACGTTGCAGAACAGAGCAATCTTGCGCTTAAGGTCGCTGTTGATGGGCTCTTCGCAGCGGCAGATGATGATGTCAGGCTGAATGCCGATGGAACGCAGTTCCTTAACGCTGTGCTGGGTGGGCTTGGTCTTGTGCTCTCCGGCCGCACGCAGGTAGGGAACCAGCGTAAGGTGGACATACATGCAGTGCTCACGTCCCAGATCGCTGCGGAGCTGACGGATGGCTTCAAGGAAGGGCTGGCCTTCAATGTCGCCCACGGTACCGCCGATTTCCACGATGGCTACATCAAGATCATCGCTGGCCAGATCGAGAATGCTCTTCTTGATCTCGTCGGTGATGTGCGGAATGACCTGCACGGTGCCGCCAAGATAATCGCCGCGACGTTCCTTGGTAATAACCCGGTAGTAAATGGAGCCGGAAGTGCAATTGTTCTTCTGGCTCATGGGAACGTTGAGGAAACGCTCATAGTGACCGAGGTCCAGGTCGGTTTCAGCGCCGTCATCGGTCACGTACACTTCGCCGTGCTGGAAGGGGTTCATGGTACCGGGGTCTACGTTGATGTAGGGGTCCAGCTTCTGAATGGTCACATTGAGACCGCGGGCCTTGAGCAGCACGCCGAGAGAAGCGGCTGCCAAACCCTTGCCCAGAGAGGACAATACCCCACCGGTAACAAAAATAAACTTGGTCTTCATACACTCCTGCCTAAGGGTATGTGTTTGAAAAAACTGGTGCCAAATCCTAAGAACAATCGGATTTCAACACATCCGCTCAGTAATACACAAAATTTCAACCAACGTCAGCCGTTGACTGTTACCGAGTGTGCAACTATGATCATCGGTCCCTGCACTGCTCTACCGCCTTGTCGCGCGGATCACTCTGTGGGGACATTTGAGCATCCCAAAAGCGACAGGGTCTACCCGAACCGGTTGAGCAAGTAAAGACCCTTTTTTGCCACACGACAACTTTTCAGGAGACATTGCAGCAATGGCCCAGGCTAAGACTCTGGTTATCACCGGATACGGCACCAATTGTGAAGTGGAATCCGCCCATGCAGCCCGCCTTTCCGGCGCGGATGTTGCGGATATCGCCTACTTTTCCGATCTCGTTGCCGGCCGTACCCGGCTTACCGACTACAACTTCCTGATCTTCCCCGGCGGCTTTCTGGACGGGGATGACCTCGGATCCGCACTGGCCGCTGCACAGCGCTGGCGCCACGCCGCCACAGAGCAGAAGGAACCCCTGCTCAACCAGTTGAAGACCTTTTTTGCCAATGGAGGCATCATCCTCGGCATCTGCAACGGTTTCCAGCTTCTGGTGAAGCTGGGACTGCTGCCCGCTATAGGAGGAGAATATTTTGACCGCCAGGTTTCGCTTTCCCACAACGATTCGGCTCGCTTCGAAGACCGCTGGGTGCACCTGAAGGCCAATCCGAACAGCCCCTGCGTATTCACCAAGGGCATTGATCTGCTTTACCTCCCCGTACGTCACGGCGAAGGCAAGATCATCTTCCGTGACGATGCGGTGCGTGAGGCCCTGATCAAGAACAACCTCATTGCCCTGCAGTATGCCGACCCCGCCACGGGCGAAGCAACCGAAGCCTATCCGCTGAACCCCAACGGTTCCCCCATGGGAATCGCCGGTCTCACCGATCCCACCGGACGCATTCTCGGTCTGATGCCTCACCCCGAGGCCTACAACCACCCGACGAACCACCCCGGCTGGACGGCAGGCGAAACCAGCGAGCTTGGCATCATCCTGCTCAAGAAAGGCATTGAATACCTGAAGAGCCTGTAACTGACAAAATCCCCCTGCGCTTGAGGCACAGGGGGATTTTTCCATTCAATGCAAAGGGAGAGCGCGTCATGGTTCCCTGTTTCATCTGCGGCAAAGACGCCACGGGCGGCTTCATACACGGCTTTGTCCCGGCACCGGACAGCCAGAAGGTGGGCTTGTGTGCCGTGCACAACACGCTGGAAAACAAGAAGCAGGCCATCCTTCACTGGATACTGACCATGAAGGCGGACATGGTTTCTCAAAACGAACAGAATGCCCGCAGAATCAAAGCTCCCCTGACCTACAAACTGACAATCCGCTATGCTGACGGCGGCGTTGCCACCATTCCCTGCCTTTCGTGGGAAGTGACGGAACAAAGCACGCTGCAGATCACCCGCACCGACAAGGCATTAAGCTTCATTCCGCTGCTCCACATACGCCAGTTCGATGTATCCGAAGAGCAGACTCCTGCCGCCTCCTGACCACCGACTGCTTGGTGCTATTGAGTCACAGGCGCATCCTGCTGCAGCCGTCTTTCAAGGCGTCTCAGGATGATCCGCTTGCGCAGCTTCACCACCCGGGATTGTGATGTGGGAGACCATTTAAGAGGATTGGGAAGTATGGCAGCCAGAGCGGCAGCCTCATTCGGGGTCAAGGCAGAGGGAGATTTGCCGAAATAGTGACGGGAAGCTGCGCCGACGCCAAACACGCCATCGCCCCACTCAATGCAATTGAGATACAGCTCAAGAATGCGCGACTTGCTGAGTTCGTTTTCCACCCGCCATGTCACCACGGCTTCACGCAGTTTGCGGACAAGACTTTTTGTGGGCGTGAAATAGAGATTTTTGGCCAACTGCTGCGAGATGGTACTGCCACCCGCCGCAAAGCGCCCCTCTTCCAGATTGCGCAGCAACGCCTCTTCGATGCCTTCAAAGTCAAACCCTTCATGCATCCAGAAGCGGTCATCCTCGGCTATGGTCACCGCTTTGACCAGATTCGGGGATATATCGCGCAGCTTCACCCACTGGTGCTTCAAGGTCTTCTTGCGCCCCTGCTCTGCCCACTGTTCCTTGCGGTATTCCATGAAGGCGGTGGTCTGAGGGTTCTGCTTTTTCAATGCCCCCACATCGGGCCAGATCAGAAAGCGGGCGACATCCAATACGCCGAGGACAGCCAGAATAAGCAGAATGCGCAGCCCAAAACGCAGCACGCGCTTTACCGGCAGTCTTTTCAGAATATGCTGACGCTGCTCCCCATCGGAGGAATCCTCCGCCGACAGGGAGCGCGTGGGTAGTTTCAGAAATTCCAGCAATTGCCGCATATGCTCCTCCAACCCCACCGTATCGGGAAGGGCCGTCATGCGACAAAACAGGTTTTATGACAATGCGGTCATCACCAGCCAACCGTTGTAGCCGACATACACCAGAAGCAACAACACCGCTTCAAAACGATTGATGCGGGACTCCTTGCGGAACCGAAGGCCCATGAACAGCAGAGACAGAGTCAGGCCAATCATTACGGGCATATCCCGGAAAAGAACGGCATTGTCCACATCCAGCGGCTGAATGGAACCTGCAATGCCCACTACGGCAAGGGTATTGAACATGTTTGAGCCAAGCACGTTGCCAAGAGCAATATCATGTTCCTTCTTGAACGCGGCCGCCACAGAAGACGCCAGTTCCGGCAATGAGGTTCCGAGAGCGACAACGGTAAGACCAATGATCAGGTCGCTCACCCCCAGCGACTGGGCAACGGTAACTGCGCCCCACACCAGCATGCGGGAACTGAGCATGAGCACGCCAAGGCCAATGACAAGCCACATGACAGCCTTGCCGATGGGCATGACATTGGAGCGCATCTCCTCGTCCATCTCCGTCCCGAAAGAATCGGTCCGCTCCCGCATTCCCTGCATGATGGACCAGCCCATGATGGAGGCGAAAAGCAGCAGGAGTACCGCTGCATCCAGACGGGAAAGATGGCCATCCCACAACTGCACAAGAGCCACAAGGGAAATGCCGAGCAAAATCGGCAATTCACGGCGCAACACCTGCGAATGGACTGCAATGGGGCTTATGAGCGAAGCTGCTCCCAGAATAAGCGCGATGTTGGCAATGTTTGACCCATAGGCATTTCCAAGCGCCAGTCCGGGATTGCCCTGCAGGGCGGATTGGGCAGAAACGAGCATTTCGGGCACGGAAGTGCCGAAGCCGACAATGACCATACCGATAAGCAAGGGGGGCATGCCGAAGTGGCGGGCAGTAGCTGCAGCGCCATCCACAAAACGGTCAGCGCTCCAGACGAGCAGAACAAGCCCTATGAGGATGCTGGCAATAGCGTAAAGCATGAATGAAATGATCCTGTGTGTTTCTCAGGGGTAAATAACTATCGGCTGAAAGACATGCAGCCTGATTGTAGTTCGAAAAGAAAGGGCATCGCGATCAACGACGCCCCTCCATACGCTCGCTTCAGATGGTTTACAAGGGCCGATTGGTCAAGACGACACCCGCCCTACTTACGTACGTAGTTCACTCCCAGCCGTTTGAGCACGGCTTCTGCAAGAGGCAGAGAGGAAGCCGGGTTCTGTCCGGTGAGCAGAAGGCCGTCCTCCACAACATGTGCCTGCCATTCAGGACCACATTCGTAGCGTGCACCCTTCTCTTTCAGGGCATCTTCCAGAAGGAAGGGAACCACTTCGTGCAGCGCAATGGCGGTTTCTTCCGCGTTGGAAAAACCGGTCACCCGCTTCTTTGCAAGAACGGGATTTCCGTTACCATCCATGGCGGACAGAAGCGCGGCCGGGCCATGGCATACAGCCGCCACCGGCTTCTTTTCAAGAATGAAGTCCGTAATCATATCCGCCACGGATTCATCTTCCGCCAGGTCGAACATCGGACCGTGACCGCCGGGAAAGAACAGCACGTCATAGTCCTCGGCACGCACCATATCCACGGGAATGGTGTCATTTACGGCATCCTGCGCTTCCTTATCCTGCATGAAACGACGGGTCCATTCGTTCTGGGCTTCATCCAAGGTGCTTCGGGGATCAAGCGGAGCCTTGCCTCCCTGCGGGGTCGCAACGGTCACGTCAAGACCCGCGTCACGAAACAGCAGATACGGGGCAGCCATTTCTTCAAGCCACCATCCGGTGGGATGACCGCTTTCACCAAGCGTATCGTGAGAAGTAAGCACCATCAGAACAGTTTTGGACATCAGTTCGCTCCTTGTGAACATTTCCTGCCATTGTATACATTGCCTGCGGCGTGTAAAGGCCACGCCCTACATATTTCCCCGGCAAAAGAAAACGGCCGCTCATGGCGGCCGTCCATTTTTCTAATCCTTGCTGGAAAGGTGCTTCTGTATGGCAAGGCGCATGCACCAGCATGCTCCCCCCCAAGTCACACCAAAACCGACGCACATCATGATGATAGAGGAAGTTGTCATATCTGTCTCCTAGTGCTGGCTGGTCAGGAAGGAGGGAGCAGCCTGCTTGTTGCGCAGGTATACCCCCATCATGAGAACAAAGGGAATCAGCGCCCAGCCGAGAACGATCAGTTCGTCAAAAGCGTATCCGCCATAGGGAGTCGCAATGTCGCCCTGCAGGTTCTGGAACGTTGCGTAACCAAGAACAACAATGGTCACAACCTTGAGACAGGTCTTCCACACGTTACCCACAGTAAAATCAGAAGTGAGGTTCACGTGCTTACGGAAGTCTTCAAGGCCCACAAACCAGCTGATGAGCACGATTTCGAGCAATGCCACAGGCAGCAGGCAGAGGTTGTTGATGAAGTGGTCAACAATATCCAGAATCAGCAGGCCGCCGCCGGTTGCGAAGATGGAGGTCAGGGCAAAGCCGCCGACACAGTATACGGTAACGGTGGCCTTGCGGGACCAGCCGAACTTGTCGATGAAAGAAGAGCAGACAGCTTCAACAATGGAAATCAGGGAACTGATGCCTGCCATGACGAGACAGAGGAAGAACAGCACGCCGAAGAAGGTGGGCATGGGCATCGTGTTGATTGCCTTGGGAATGATCACGAAGGCCAGACCGACGCCGGCACCGGCTACGTCCGTAACGGACTGGCCAGTTTCATGCGCCATGTTGCCCAGCACGCTGAAGATCATGACACCGGCAAGCAGGGAGAAACCGCAGTTGATGAACACGGTCATGGCTGCATTGTTTGCAGTGTCGGACTCCTTGGGCAGGTAGCTGGAGTATGCGAGCATGATGGAGAAGCCTACGGACAGAGAATAGAAAATCTGGCCGTATGCATCGGTCCATACGCTGAAGTCGGCAATCTTGGAGAAGTCGGGCTTGAACAGGTATTCAAGACCGGTCATGGCACCGTCCAGCGTCACTACACGGGAAATCAGCACCAGCACCAGAACGAAAAGCAAGGGAATAAGCACCTTGCATGCGCGTTCAATACCCTTGCGGATACCGGAAGTACAGGCCGCCCAGGTGATCAGCCATGCAAAGGCGCAGGCAGCAAGGATATTCCAGCGAATACCGCCGAGGTTAAGCGGCGAGTCGGTCAGACCAAGATAATCGCCAAAGAAGAAGGCTTTGGGATCTGCCCCCCAGCTCTGATCAAAAGCGAAGGAGGTGTAGTTGAGGGTCCAACCAACAACGGCAACATAGTAGATGGAGATGACAAAAGCCACCATGACCTGCGCCCAGCCAATCCACTCCCATTTGGGATTGAGCATGGCAAACACCTTGGGTGCGGAGCCACGGAACTTCTGACCGAGCCCGAATTCCAGAATCATGAAAGGAATCCCGGCTGTCAGCAGCGCGAAAATGTAAGGAATAAGGAACGCCCCGCCACCGTTTTCATACGCCATGTACGGGAAGCGCCAGATATTGCCGAGACCGATTGCGGAACCTACGGCTGCCAGAATGAATCCGAGCCGGGAGCCCCATTGTTCACGTGATTTCATGTAAGTACCGTCCTGAACGTCTTGGTTGCCGTTTTACCATTTTTGCAAATCGCCACAGTGAGCACACACGCCACTGAAAGCACTCGCTGTCGGTGTGTCCGGAAGAATGCGTTGCAACTTAACAACACCAATCAATCCGGCATGATAGACATACTATCAAAAGACAGAGGCACACCGGGCGCCCCGACACCGTGTTTATCCGGCAAGGAATGCTAAAAATCTCCGGAAAGCCCATTCGCCCTGATCGGGCATTCAAGGCCGATTGAATTACGTTCGTATCGTTCAGTTGTCCACAATTTTGTTGATTGAAAATTCATTATTTTGTCATTTTTTAACGAATACAAACGTAAGCACATGAAATAATGAGTGCCTTCCTTACAAAACCACATGTTCACGCACACAATGTTGCAGCGACGACCTAATCAGCACAAAAACGGCTGATGCGGCATGGATCAATCAGCCAGTCTCTCTACATACAGTAAGTATATGGCTGGCGATCTGGCGAATTCTTGCCTGCTCCTGCGATTCGTTGACAGATGCGGCCTATCGTGAGAAAGCACCCACTTACTTATCGTAATCCATGAATGACATTCGTCGCTGAACGCATGGCCCGACCAAGGAGACTCGCATGTTTGCTGAAAATGCCGAAAAGGAACTGAACGCACTGCTCGAGCAGTGGACGGATAACGAAAACAGAACCCGCGCAGCCTTTGTTGAATTCAAGGACCACCTCGCCACCATGGATGGCATTACCCTGCAGTTCAAGGGCCGCCCCGGTGTAAGCTACTCCCTGCGGGCCACCCATTCTGCACAGAAGGAACGCAGCCTGTTTGTACTGGTTGACGTTGTCGATGACGAGCCCGAAGCCCGTTGGCTCTCCGTCTGCTTCTATGCTGACATGATTCAGGACCCCGACGAACTCGGCGACTGGGTTCCCGGCGGTCTTATGGGCGAAGACGCCTGCTGCCTCAATCTTGAAGAAGATGACGCAGATATGCGCGCATACATCAAAGCCCGCCTGACCGAAGCGTATGAAAACGCAAAGGCCTAAACGCAGCCGAAGGTAATGAAAAAAGCCCCCGCAGTTCTCACTGCGGGGGCTTTTTTTATAGTCACTGTTCTTTCTCTACATGAAATCCGGGTCGATGGCTGCCCTGCCGTTGGCCAGCATGGTCCGCATGAAGCGCAACGTCTTCTCATCCACCGGAACGATGGGGAAATGCTGCGCGCAGGCGTCGCACTGAGCCATGGATGGCTGTACAGGCGTCAGCAACGGTACGTTGTGTCCGCAATGCGGACACGGATAGAAAAAGATCATCTCAAGCCCGGCAGGTTTCACCGGAGCCAGAGGCTTATTGCTTTTCTGGGACATTACTTGATCCCCAACTACGCCACCGGCTTTACCAGCAGGCTTGTGCCGGACATGACGGCAGGTTTTTCAATCTCCCACAAATCCAGAATGGTGGGAGCAATATCTCCGAGAATGCCTTCTTTCAGAGATACCGATGAGTCCTTCTCCACCAGCACAAAGGGGACCTTGTTCATGGTATGCGCCGTGTGCGGATTGCCGGAGGCATCCTGCATTTCCTCGGCATTACCATGGTCTGCAGTCACGAGTGCACGGCCTCCGGATGCAATAACAGCCTCAATGATGCGCCCCACACACGAATCGACAGCCTGACACGCAGCAAGAGCGGCAGGCAGGATGCCGGTGTGGCCAACCATGTCCAGGTTGGCAAGGTTACACACCACAAGGGAATATTTACCGGAATTCCATTCCGCGATGAGCTTGTCCGTCACTTCGTACACGCTCATTTCCGGCTTCAGATCGTAGGTAGCCACTTCGCGGGGGGAATTGACCAGAATACGGTCTTCTCCCGGCAGAGGCTCTTCCCGGCCGCTGTTGAAAAAGTATGTCACGTGGGCATACTTCTCGGTCTCGGCAATACGCAGTTGCTTCAAGCCCAGAGAGGCAACAACCTCGCCCAGCGTATCGGTGCCCTTCTCTTTCACGAAGGCCACATCCATGGGGAAGGAGGATTCATAAGCAGTCATGGTGGCAAAGCCAGCCAGCCTGGGCATACGAACACGCTCGAACTCCGCGAATGATTCGTCGAACAGGGCCTGAGAAAGTTCACGGGCGCGGTCGGCGCGGAAGTTGAAGAAAAACACGCCGTCGTTATCATCAATGCAGGCAACGGGAGAACCGTCAGCAGAAACGATGTTGCACGGCATGACGAATTCATCGGTCTTGCCTGCATCGTAAGCGGCCTGCATGGCAGCTACGGGATCAGCAGCCTTCTCCCCCTGCCCCAGCACCAGACAGTCCCAGGCAACCTTCACGCGGTCCCAGCGCTTGTCACGGTCCATGGCATAGAAGCGACCGGAAACGGAAGCAACAGTGCCGACACCTATGCGATTGCAGGCATCAACAAGCTGCTCCATATATCCTTTGCCGCTTGAGGGAGGCGTGTCACGCCCGTCCATGAATGCGTGAATGAACACCTCCACACCCTGCGCCCTGGCAAGTTCCAGCAAGGCATACACATGCTGTAAATGGCTGTGTACTCCGCCGTCGGAAACAAGGCCCATGAGATGCAACCTGCCGCCCTTGGCCTTGGTGTCCGCCACAAGCTTCAGCAAGGCCGGATTGACGGCAAGCTCGCCCTTCTCGATGGCAATATCGATACGGGTCATATCCTGATAGATGATACGACCGGCACCGATGTTCATATGCCCGACTTCAGAGTTACCCATGAAGCCGTCAGGCAACCCGACAGAACGGCCGGAGCAGGCAAGGCTGGTAGAGGAATAGGTCGCAGGCAGAGCGTCAAGCGAAGGGGTGCAGGCACAAGAGACGGCATTGGCCGGTCCTTCCGGTGCAATACCCCAACCGTCCAGAATCAGCAGCAGGGTCGGAGTGAAGTTGCTCATTATGCTTATTTCGGTTCGTCCTGATGCAGGACAGTTGCGTCAGCCCAGAGGCTTTCGAGATTGAAGAGCTTGCGCACGTCATCCTGGAACACGTTGACGACAACATCGTTCAGGTCAACCAGAATCCACTGACCGGAGTCCTTGCCTTCAATACGCAGGTATTCATAGTTGGACTGCTTGGCCATGGCATACACATGCTCGGCAATGGCCTGTGCCTGACGCACAGACTTGGCAGATGCGATGACAACCGCATCGGTAAAGGAATTCACACGTTCAAGGCTGAGCGCAAGAACATCAGCGGCATGCTTTTCTTCAAGCCACTTCACAATATTTTCAACCTTTTCCGCAACGGGAACAACGGCGAACTTTTTGTTGGTAGGTAACGTCATAACAAATCCGATGGTAAGATATTATGCATGTCGGGCGACAATAAGATCATCAAGACTGCGCTTGGGCACATGATGTCCGCCCTCGGCGTCTCGCCAATACTTGATATTTCCATCCTCGCCAAGAGGTTCGAGGACCACTTTTTCAGCCGGTCGCCCCAACGCCAGTACCAGAAGCACTCGCAGAGCCTCCGGCAACGCCAGCGAGGCGTGAATTTTTTCCCTGTTTATGGAGCCCATCATGCATCCGCCGAGTCCTTTGGATGCAGCTCCCAGCATGATGGTCTGGCAGGCTATGCCAAGGTCAATCTGCGTGTCCGTGCTGATGGCGTCATCGCCGAGAACGACGATATAGGCCGCAGGGCGTTCTCCCGCCTCAGGGCCTTTCCATTCCGGCAGATATCCGGCCCACCCCAGCGCGGGGAAGATGTCATCGCACATGTCTTGCCCAGTCACAAGAACATACTTCAGAGGCTGCCGATTGGCACTGGCCGGAGAGTGACGCGCAAAGTCCACCAGTTCTTCCAGCAGTTGTACAGGCACCCTGTCCTTTTCATTGAACCTGCGGTAACTGCGATTCTGCAGTACCAGCTTTCCAAAATCCATCATGCGCCTCCTGACGAGTCGAGTGAAAGCACAAACATATGCTCAGGAATTACTACAATACTCTCGCACGGGTGGCAAACCCCACGAATCATGTCGCTACACTACGCCATCCGTGGCATTCACGGAAACCGCCCGCCTGCGACTGAGCATCTTGAACAGTGTAGGTCCGAGCAGGCAGGTCAACATGGCCAAAAGGATGATTGCATCCTGCTGCGCCTGCGTCACGAAACCGCGGCTGACGCCAAGTTCTGCAGCAGCCACGATAAGGCTCAACCGCGAAGAAAGGAGTAAACCTGCACGCACGGCATCTCGCAAAGGCATGCCGCGCGCCCTGAATAACAACGCAGGCAGTACTTTGACCAGAAAGGCGCATACCAGCAATATTGCAGTCAGGGCGAGCATATCCGGCCTCATGACATTGGAAAGGTCGAACTGCATGCCCACATTGATAAAGAACACAGGCACCAGAAAGCCAAAACCGAGAGCGGAAAGCTTGCTTTCCAGCTCTTCCTTGGCCCGGAACACATATGACAGGACGCACCCCCCCATAAAAGCACCGAGCACCGGCTCAAGGTGTACCAACTCCGAAAAGGCCACAAACAGGAACAGCAGCGCGAGCGAAAGCCGCACGCCTATTTCAAGGCTTCCTTCGGAGTCCAGCAGCCTGCGGGCCTTGTCAGGATTCCACCATGCCCATAGGCGACCGAGGCGCAACAGCAAGGTGAAGCCAATGAACAGCGGGACAGGTGCAACAAGACGGATTGAAAGCCCGTATTCATCCCACAGCATAAACAGGGTTATGGCCAGCAACGTGAGAAAATCAGCCAAGGTCGATGCAATGAGCACCCGCTGACCAAATGTGGTTTTAAGCACACCCATTTCCCGTAGCGTGGGCATGACGAGCCCCAGCGATGTGGTGGAAAGCACAAGCGCCATGAACGGGTGCAACCCGAGCAGCAATGTGACAATAAAGGCTCCCAGCACAGTTCCGCAGAACACAAGGAACTGCAAAACGATATCCCTTGCGGACTGGCGGGAAAGCACGCTGAAGTCGATCTCCATGCCCGACTGGAACATGAGCATCAGAAATCCCAATTCCGCAAGAAATGGCAACCACTCGCCCGAGAACTGCAAGTGCAGCAGGCTCTTACCCAGCAGGACACCGAACAGGATTTCTGCAACAGGCGCAGGAATACGCAGGATACGGCTCACCCCGGGCAGAAAAAGCGCCGCACCGGAGACAAGCAGCAGGGAATATGCCTGATCCAGAATCATGACAGCCTCTAAGAGGTGACAACCAGCACGGAGCATGAAACGCCGGCCGTCAGCATTTCACCCACATGCGGGAAGAACAGATCCTTATGATCGGTTGAACTGCTCACGACAAGCAGATCATATCCCTTCGCGACAGAGATTACTTCCTTCACCGGATTCCCCTTGCAGACCATTACGTCAATCTTCACCTTATGCACATGGCTGATTTCCTTGATGCGCGTTGTCATATCTTCGGCGGAAAGCATCCAGTCCTCACCGTGCACAAAGTCCTCTTCCTCGACAATAATGACCGTCACATCAGCCTGCACCTGTTTGGCAAAATCCAGAGCAAGCTCAAGGGTCAACTCGGCGACTGGATTGTTATTGAAGGGCACCAGAATCTTTGAATAGGGTTCCGAGCCACGGGAAAAGAGCACCGGACACCCCAGAGAGTGAGCGAGCCCCACCAGCGGCGGTTTGAGCAGCCTGTTCCAGAGCGCTGTTTCAAAAGGAGGGACGACAACACACCCAACACTTCCTTCCTCCACAACCTCCCGCACTCTGCGCAAGACGCCTTCCGTATTCATTTCCGGATGTTTTTCAAAGACATGCGAGAGCTCCTTGATTCGCTTCTCTACATTGCAGAGGTCCTCGGTACAAACAACACTCATATGCGATACTTTGGTATAGCGGGCTACATACAGAGCCTCATCCAGCACGGCATCCTGCGTCTCGCAGTCGGGAATGAGTGCCACCAGCACTCCGCGACCATAGGCCAGCGGAAAATGGGGAGAGTCGCATTCCAAGAGGGAGCAAACCGGTTGGAAGGACCCCGCATCGCCGACGATGACCATGCGGTCACCGGCTTCAACCCTCGTACCGAACTCCGGCAACTGAAACTTGCCGTTACGAAACAACGCGGCAAGCCGCCAGCCTTCGCCACGGATGCTGAGGGCCGGTTTGCCTATCATTCTGAAATATACGGAGGTGTCTATCTCAAGCACCTCTCCCCTGCCCGTTGCCAACGGCGTCACGGCAATTCTGGGATCTTCAAGGTAGTGGTATATATGTCGGGCAGGCAGGGAGCCCACCTGAACGACACGAGCCCCAAGCGTCTCAAACACATCCACACGGGAAGACGCGTGAACAAGCGCAAGCACATGGGCAACCCCTGCTTCGCGAGCCAGCCTGACCACAGCCAGGTTCACGTCGTCCCGGTCGGTAAGGGCCAGAACATATTCCTGCTCAGCAATACCGGCCGCCTCAAGCGCCAAAGGACTGGAGGCATCTTCAAACAGGGTCTTCACCACCATGTCGCAACCCTGCAGGCACAGTCCGGTCTTTGCCTGGTCCTTTTCCACCAGCGTTACCTGCCACTTCTTTCCCAAGCGCTTGAGCAATTCGGCGGTGACGAGACCGGCCCCGCAAATCAGTACCTTCATCGTAGTGACTATCCTCCGTTCAACCAAGCAGGATGAGATTGTGCACAATACCAATCTGCCATCTGTGACGGCTTGACCACACTCGGGGAATCAGGCACATCTCAGTATTCAGTTTATACTGGTATCTAGTACGAACAGCTATCCTTTTTTTCAAGATGCAGGAGAAACGGTATGATTTACGACGTTGACCGCGAAACGCTTCCCCGTGAAGAACTGGAAGCGCTTCAACTGCGGCGGCTGAAAAACCTTTGCGAACGCGTGTACGCCAATGTGCCGCATTATCGCAAACGGTTCGACGAGGCGGGAGTAAACCCTTCCGACATCAAGTCCCTTAGCGACCTCAAGTATCTACCGTTTACCGAGAAGCAGGACCTACGCAACAACTATCCTTTCGGCCTCTTTGCCGTGCCCAAGGATACCATCGTACGCCTGCACGCATCATCGGGTACCACGGGCAAGGCAACCGTGGTGGGATACACGCAGCGAGACGTGAACAACTGGGCTGAACTTATGGCACGCTCCTTCATGTGTGCAGGAGCTTCCCGTCAGGATTTCATCCACAACGCATACGGATACGGCCTGTTTACCGGCGGACTCGGAGCCCATTACGGTGCAGAAAAACTCGGCGCAACCGTCATCCCCGTTTCCGGCGGCGGAACCAAGCGTCAGGTGCAGCTCATGCGTGACTTCGGGGCAACAGTGCTCTGTTCCACGCCGTCCTATGGTCTGGTCCTGTACGAAGCGGCACAGGAAGCTGGCATAGACATTCGCGACCTTCCGCTCCGAATCGGCATTTTCGGCGCTGAGCCCTGGACCGACGCCATGCGCGCCGACATCGAAGAAAAGATGGGCATCACCGCTGTCAACATCTACGGCCTTTCCGAGATCATGGGCCCCGGTGTCTCCATGGAATGCGCCGTGGCCAAGGACGGCATGCATATATGGGAAGACCACTTCCTGCCGGAGATCATTGACCCCGTCACCGGAGAACAGCTGCCCCCCGGCGCGACCGGCGAACTGGTCATCACCACGCTGACCAAGGAAGGCATTCCGCTCATCCGCTACCGCACCCGCGACATCACGTCGCTCAACTACACCCCCTGCGCATGCGGCAGAACGCACGTACGTATGCGTCGCGTCACCGGACGCAGCGATGACATGCTGATCATCCGTGGCGTGAACGTCTTCCCCTCCCAGATCGAATCCATCATTCTGGAAACCGAAGGCGCATCGCCCCATTACCAGATAATAGTCACCCGCGAAGGCAACCTCGACCATATGGAGATTCAGGTGGAAGTGGACGAGACCATGTTCTCCGACGCCATCAAGAACCTGCAGCGCATCGAGGGCCGCATCCAGAAAACGATCAAGGAGTTCCTCGGCGTATCCACCAAGGTCCGCCTCGTCGAACCCAGAACCATCGAACGCTCCGCAGGCAAGGCCAAGCGCGTTTTCGACAAACGCACAGCCTAGTCCTTCTGCGACAGGAATACACAAGGGCCGCCGTGCAACGCATGGCGGCCCTTTTTATTTAAAGTATTGGTTTAAGGCTGCGGACAACCTCAAATCCCCTTGAGGCAGAGATTAATACATCAGAAACACCTTGATAACCCACACTCCGGTCACAATCTGTACACCAATAAGCGAGCATAACAGCAGGTTGTTCAATCCGTGGAACACATTCAACACGGTGCGTTTCTGTTTGTGCCTGTCCATGATCCAACCGGTTACAAAGGCTGTGATACAAAGCGGTGCAACGGCAAAACCTACCTTGTAGTGGATGTCGGTAATCATTATGGATCCCCACCCCGCGTCGGCGAAAACAAGCCCAAGACCCAGACCGATGCCCCAAAGCCCCAACCCTATAGTCCCCCACAGCACGTGCCGTCTCCACGGAAACACCAGCTTCTGCTTCATATGCACGGTCAGGAACCTTCTGAATCCCCAGTACATTGCCGTAAATCCGACTATGGTCGCAACAATCTGAATCAACGGATGAATCCACATCATAATCCGGGTATCCATATTCACCTCTTCTTCACCTTCAAGAATAAACGGAACCTGCTTTTGCATCTGATAAGACATGTATATGCAGACTTACGCGCCTGCATAAACAGCATACAACCTGTCTGTCAGAAGAAAACACATGACCAGCACAAGGGATGCGTTAACCCAATGAAACACCGTCTCGTGGCGACGCCTGTGAAGTAACAATCCCGAAATCAGGCACAGCAGCATTGCGGAAAGTGTCACGGCTATCCGCATGAAAGCCGTCTGCATCTGGGAAAAGAGTGGCAAAAGCAGAATACCGGCTACATAGGCATGAAACCACAGGCGCAACAGCAACCGGTATCGTTCCTGACCAAAGCAGGTAACGGGAATGGGCAAACCTGCCCTGACATACTCGGAAGCATCGCGTTCCACTCGCAGCCAGAAATGCGGCACCTGCCATAAATAATACACGGCAAAAACGACGAGAATTTCAAGGCTTGAAAGATTGCCTCCCGCTGCCGCCCATCCCATTACGGGAGGCATGGCACCGGGAACAGCCCCCACAAGCAACGCAAACCCCGTCCTGCGTTTGAGAGGGGTGTATACGCCATTGTAAAGCGCCACAATAAGACAAGCCATCCATGGCAACGCGGGCACTCCAAGCAGAAAGAAACAGCCAAACGCCATGAACGCTGCCACCAATGACAGAACAAGCGCCGAATGCGGGGCTATCTGACCTGACGGCAAAGGACGCGATGCCGTGCGGGAAAGCATAGCGTCCGTATCCCGCTCCTGAATTTGGTTCAATATGGAACAGGCCGAGGCCAACAGAAAAGTACCGGCACAAGCGAGCCCCAGACCGGCATCGGGCACCGGGCGCACCAGCAGATAGCCGAATCCTGCGGATACAGCCACCATCAGGGAGACAGGCAGCCGCACAAGCTTGGCCATCATGCGCAGCATGCTACCTGCTATCTCCGGACAAGGACCGCATATACTCAAGCATCTGATCGACCTGCTCCGGCGTAAGATGTCCATAAGGCGGCATGATGGGATCAAAGCCCTTCACAACAAGCTTTTCCGGTTCATGAATGGACTCTCTGATATACGCCTCATCCGAAACAACCGTCCGTTCCTTGCCTCCGTCCAGTACAACAACCTTGCGCCCCCATATTCCCTTCAAGGAAGGCGCAGCCACAAGGCTGCCGTCCGTGGAATGGCAGGAAATGCAGCCTTCCGCCATCATGAGCTCGCGCCCTGCATCAAGGGAAACCTCGTTTCCATGCATGAACCATTTCACTATGGTCTTGAGGTCTTCATCGGAAATGGCACCCTCATAAGGCATCATGGCAGGAACAAAGCCTTCGGCCACCTCGGCCTGCGGATTGAGAATGGAACGGCGCAGGTACGGCTCATCCACAACTATTTCCTTTTTCGTGCCGTCCTCAAGTTCAACCGTCTGGCGTCTGCCATAAAGATTCTTGAAGGTCGGTCCGGTATTCTGCGAACCATCCGTTGAATGGCACCCGAGACAGCCGTAGTTTTCAAGTAAAGTCATAGCCTTGCCTGCGCCGCTGGAATCACTCTTGCCGTTATACCACTTGTTGAATTCGTCAGGCGGCATGACCTCTACCGTTGTGATCATATTGGCATGCTTCAGACCGCAATATTCGGCACAAAACACGTCAAAAGAACCTTCGGAATCGGGGTTGAACCAGGCATAGGTCTCCATGCGCGGCACGGTGTCCATCTTGATGCGGTAGGCAGGAATATACAGGCTGTGAATGACGTCAGCAGAGGTCATGAGCAGTTTGATGGGCCTGTCCTTGGGAACATAGAGCACACTGCTCCGCTTGCCGTTTTCATACTCGAACACCCATGACCACATACGTGCCGTCACCTTCACGTTCATGGCATCTTCCGGCACGGTGCGAAGCGCCTTGTATCCGGCCCAGCCGTAATAAAACAACGCCATGACGATGATGGTGGGAATGGCGATCCACACAATCTCAGCCAGCAGGTTCCCGGTTATATCCTCTGCCTTCGGGTTTCTGGTGTGGTGGTATCGATAGACAAACCACACTGCCGTGGCACTGATGCCAAGCAGCAGAATAATGGAAATGCCGAAGATGACGTAGAACGCGAAGTCCACCTCTGCCACGGGATTGAGATTCTGCGGATTCATTGCGCCTCCTCAGTATCTGTAGCCAATGTCGAAAAAGGTGAACCCGATGGCTATCGCCAGCAGCAGAAACGTAATGAACACAATGATCTTGAACAACGGCTTCTCGTACTTCAGATGCATGAAGAAAAGAATGACCAGACCGGCCTTGACGGTGGCAATGCTCAACGCGACCACCACATTCAGGAAGCCGAAATCGAACTGGGCTGCAGCCACGGTCACCGCGGTAAGGACCAGCAGCAGCCCCCAGATGATGGTGTTGAGCTTGTAGGTGACGGTATGATGCTCTTCATGATGCTCAGTCACGGCATCCCCCTAGGCTATCAGGTAGAAAAGCGGAAACAGGAAAATCCACACAAGGTCCACAAGGTGCCAGTACAGGCCGGAGTTTTCGAGAAAGACGAAATCCTGCGGTGTGACCTTGCCCTGCACTATCAGGAAATAGGCAAAGCTAAGCAGGCCGCCGCCCAGAATAACGTGCAATCCGTGCAGGCCTGTCATGAGGTAATACAACCCGAAGAACACGACTTCACCGGCAGGACGGGCCAACAGTTCCGGCGAATCCGGAAAGATGCCGTGTTCAATCTTGGCAGACCACTCGAAGTACTTGATCACGAGAAAAGTCAACGCCATAGCCAGCGTAAGCAGCAGGAATTTCTTTGATTGATCCACACTACCCTGCTGCAGCGCGCTGATGGACATGGCCATGAACCACGAACTGGAAATGAGTACCACGGTGTTCGTGGCACCAAGGACCACATTCAACTCCTTGCCTGCCAGATGAAATTCCGAAGGAAACTTGTGCAGGTACGCCGCATAGAGCAGAAACAGGCCGCCGAACAGCAGCACCTCCGTAAACAGGAAGAGCCACATGCCCAGCTTTGCACCGGTATAATCCTTAATCACACTCATCGCGCTCCACTCCTCTGAAATCGTAGGGGCCACGATCTACAACCGGTTCCGTCACGAAATTATGGTGCGGAGGCGGTGAAGGAATCTGCCATTCAAGAGACGCTCCTCCCCATGGGTTGCTGCTGCAACGTTTGCCTCTCAAAGCTCCCTTGATCAGATTACCGAACATGAGCAGCAGGCCAGCCACCAGAATCCAGGAACCGATGGTGGAAATAAGATGCCCCAGCGCATATTGCGGCAGATAATCATAATACCGGCGCGGCATGCCCTGCAGTCCCATAATGAGCATGGGGAAATACAACACATTGAAGCCGGTAAAAATGATGACGCAGGCGATCTTTGCAATGCGTTTGTCGTACATTCTGCCGAATATCTTGGGGAACCAGTAATGCATGGCCGAGAACAGACCGAAGCCGAGCCCGCCGAAGATCACGTAATGGAAGTGTCCAACAACAAAATAGGTATCGTGCACATGCACGTCCGTACCAGCCGAGCCGAGAATAAGGCCCGTAAGCCCGCCTATGGAGAACAGGAAGATGAAAGCCAGAGCGAACCAGAACGGCGGATCGGTGTAAATCGATCCCTTGTACAGCGTGGACACCCAATTGAAGACCTTGATGGCGGAAGGAATGGCTACAATGAATGTCAGGAAGGAGAACACCAGCACCGCCGTATCGCTCATACCGCTGGTGAACATGTGATGCGCCCACACCAATGAACCGGCAAAGGCGATCATGACGCTGGAAAAGGCGATCATTTTGTAACCGAATATGTCGCGCCGCGCAAAAACCGGCAGAACATCCGAGATGACGCCCATGGCAGGCAGAATCATGATGTACACAGCCGGATGCGAATACAGCCAGAAAAGATGCTGGTACAGAATGGGATCGCCGCCCTTGGCCGGGTCGAAAAGCCCTACTCCGAGAATGCGCTCTGCAAAGATGAGCAGGACGGTTATGCCCAGAACAGGCGTCGCCAGAATCTGAATCCAGCCAGTCGCGTACAGGGACCAGCAGAAAAGCGGCATACGGGTCCATGTCATGCCCGGCGCCCGCAGTCGGTGCAGCGTGGTGACGAAGTTAAGCCCCGTGAGAATGGATGAGAATCCCAGAATGAACACGGCAATGACGGCAACGTTTACGTTGGTAGTGGTCACGTTGCTGCTGAATGGCACATAGAAGGTCCAGCCGGTATCAGGAGGACCGTTACCCGTGAACAAAGAGACGAGAGCGAGTGTGGCTCCGGTTACGTACAGCCACCATGAAAAGTTGTTCAGTTTGGGAAAGGAAACATCCTCAGCCCCTATCTGGATGGGAAGAAATATGTTGCCGAAGGCAGCGGGGATACTGGGAATAACCACAAGAAAGATCATGATCACCCCGTGCAGAGTGAACATGACGTTGTAGGTCTGCTGATCCATGATATCCCGCCCCGGAGCTATAAGCTCCATGCGGATGAGAAACCCCAGCAGCATGCCCACGATGAAAAAGGCCATGATGCCCCACAGGTACATGATGCCTATGCGTTTATGGTCGGTGGAGAATATCCAGGAGGTGATGCCTCCTAACGTTCCTGGCTGCCTGTCAAAGAAACTGAGGGCCGAATTCTGGTCCGGAGCCATGACAACCTCTCGCAGATCGAAGGTTCAACGACAAAGAAAAACAGCGTCACCTGCGGGCCTTGCGACCTCCGCGGGTCAGGACAAGAAAGAGAACGACAACGCCGAACAGAACCACAAATCCGGCAATGCGCATGACATCAAGAACATAGCGCTTTCCCTGCGGATCATAGGCAAAACAGTAGGAAACAATACGCTTGAGAGAAAGCCCCACCTTTCCCTCAGCAGCTTCCGTCAGGGCCATGGTTGTGTCGAAAGGCAGAAAACTGTTGCCGTAGAGATAGCGCACAACTTTGCCTTCAGGAGAAGCTATGACAATCACGACAGGATGCACAAAGTCATTCTCCATCCGGGTGAAGTGGTAGCCGAGGGCTCCCATGAAGGCATCAATAGCGGCCTTGTCGCCGGTCAGAAAGCGCCAGCCTTCCGGCGGGAAATTATTATGCATTGCGGCCATGTAGTTGGCCTTGCGCCGTGCTGCGAGTGCCGGGGGATCGGTTTCGTCAAAGCTGACGGAGAGAACCCGATACTCCTCTCCCGGCTTCAAGTTCATCTGCGGCAAAACGCGGGCAATGGAACCTTGAAGTACATGGCAAACGCTGGGACAGGTGAAATATACTGGGGCGATGATTGTCGGCTTGTCCATCAGGGTTCGCACGTCAATCATCTGCCCCGTTTCATCCTTGAACATAATCCCCTGCGGAATCGTCTGACCCAGCTTCTCATCCACAAAGGCCAAGGGAGAAGACGCTTCAGGAGCCTTGTGCACATGTCCATCCAATCCGGGAGCCGTGCCGTCAGGAACCATCTGCGCATCACCATGCTGGCCATGCGTTTCCGTATCGTGTTTTTGCATGCCGGACTCGGCATTCATGCCCTGCTCATGTGTTGCATGACCAGTAGACATATCGTGAGAGGCCGCCGGAAGCGAAGAGCTCCACACCAGCGATGCAATCAGACACAAAATCGCAAGAAGGGATCGCATACCAACTCCGCAAAGGGCGCAGCGAAGAATCGCCGCGTTAGAACGTGGCTATATGGTCAGCCAGAGCCTTCAACTGCTCGTCATCAAAGCGCTTGAGCATATTCTCCATCACGGCCTTCTTGCCGTCGCCGTAGCTGCCATCCTTGTATCCGTGCATCTTCTTGAGCAGATCTTCAGCGCTCTGCCCCTTGAGGGGATGGCCCACGCCCATGGCCATTTTTTCACCCTGCGCACCATGACAGCCCTGACAGGCCTTGTAGAGAGAGGCGCCGTCCTGAGAGAAGGCAACAAGGGAAGAACCGAAAAGAAGTGCGCCGGAAACAGACAGAGCTACCAGAAAACGTTTCATTGTATCCTCCAAGCAATTGATTATTATTGTTACAAGTCCGAGTTCTACGTTAGCATGACTGTTCAAAAAAAGGCAACACGTTACAGCGCAAATGAGAAATACAGCGTATGAACAAAAAGGCCGCCCTCACAGGCGGCCTTTGCATATTCATGGACGAAGAAGCTACTTGCCAAGCCACTTCTTCACGACATCGGGATTCTCTTTAATAAACCGCTTTGCGTTTTCATAAGGATCGGCACCCGGCTCCTGGTTCCATGCCATTACCATCTGCAGCTGCTCAGGACTCTGCCACTCAAAACGGTCAAGGAAGGCATAGACTTCAGGCATATCCTGCTTCAGCCCCTTGCGGACAATGGCATTGATGGTTTCGGAACCACCGAGCGTGCCCTTGGGATCTTCAAGATACTTCAGCTGCCAGCGGCCGAACATCCAGTGGGGAGACCAACCGGTCACTACAACCCACTTTTCGTGCTTAACGGCATCGGCAAGGGCTGCGGTCATGGTCGCACCGCTCCCTTCAACAAGCTCAAAGTCATCCAGCCCATAGGCACTGATGGCGTCTTCAGACATGCGCATCAACCCTGCCCCGGGATCAATGCCGATAATCTTGGAATCAAACTTATCCTTGCTGGCCTCGAGTTCTTCAATGGAATTAATGGTCACATATTTGGGAACAACCCAGCCCACCTTGGCGTCGGTAGCCAACGGACCAAGATCTTCCACCTTATCGGCTACCTTTTTCAGGTAGTCTCCATGCGTGACGGGCAACCACGCAGTAACCATGCCGTCAACATCGCCGGAACCGACAGCCTGCCACATAGCGGCTGCGGCGACGGGCAGAATCTCAACATCATAGCCCAGTTCCTGTTCCAGCACGGCCTTTACCATGTTGGTCGAGGTGGTTGCGCAGTCCCATTCAACATATGCAATACGTACAGGATCCTTTGCAAAAGCCGCAACGGAACCTGCAAGAACAAAAGCCAGAATCATACACAACGACAGTACACGTTTCATCAACAACTCCTTCACTACTGTTTACTTTTTCCCGCCTTCTGCAGGACACGGTCCAGAATAATCGCCACGATAACGATTCCGATTCCGGCTTCAAATCCGCGTCCCATCTGAAGACGTTGAATAGCCTTCCAGACTTCCCCGCCAAGCCCCTTAGCGCCGATCATGGCCGCAATGACCACCATGGAGAGCGCCAGCATGACTGTCTGGTTCACGCCTGCAAGAATGGTCGGTCTGGCAAGGGGCAGTTCCAGCTTTACCAATCGCTGCCAACGACTGGTCCCGAAGGCTTCCGCGCATTCCACAAGATCAGCCGGAACCTGACGAATACCAAGACACGTCAACCGGATGGCGGGGGGCATGGAGAAGATGACCGTTGAGAAAATGGCGGCCATCTTGCCCAGACCAAAGAAAGGAATGGCGGGAATCAGATACACGAATGCAGGCATGGTCTGCATGATGTCCAGAGAAGGCATGATGATGCGATAGGCAGTTCTGTTCACCGCCGTGAAAATGCCGATGGGAAGCCCCAGCAGAATGGCGAACAGGGTGGCGACAAGCACGAGGGCTATGGTGCTCATGGTTGCCTTCCACAGGCCCATGTTCCAGATAAGCGCCAATCCCAGCACGGTGAATATGCCCAGATTACGCTCACGGGTCAGGCGCCATACGGCAAGGCCGGACAAGAGAATGAAAATGGGTTCGGGAATGGCAACCATTCCCTTTTCAAGAAGGCGTAAAGAGGCTTCTACTACGACAGAGCAGGCTTTAGTGGCAAAGGCGAGATGCTCGACAAGGAAATTGATCCCCGCTTCAATGACATCGCCCACAGGAATTCTGTAACTCATGCTAGGCCCCCTTCCCTTCCGCCAATGCGGCAATCAGCGTGCCCCGCACAATGACCCCCTTCAGGCGGTTGGCGTTGTCCACCACGGCAAGGGGGTATGCAAGGTTATGCATGATGGGGAAAAGATCTTGCGCGGGGGTATCCGGCAACACCGTCTTGAGATCCGTACAGATGATGCGTGAAAGGTCTGACTCGCCGTTCTCGATGAGTTGTGCAGCCTGTTCCGCGGAAACCACGCCGACAAGGGTATGCTCCCTGTCCAGAATGAAGAGGGAGGAAATACCATGCGTCCGCATCTTCCGAAGCGCTGCACGGGGACCATCCGCACCGAGATGGGCTACGGCCAACACCTTCTGCATGATGGACTCGGCAGTCAGAACGCGGGAGATATCCACTTCCTCCACAAAACGTTCCACGTACCTGTTGGCAGGCTCGGTCAGAATCTCTTCCGGCGTGCCGATCTGGACGATCTTGCCGTCTTTCATGAGGATGATGCGGTCGCCAAGCTTCAAGGCTTCATCAAGGTCATGGCTGATGAACACGATGGTCTTGCGCATCTTTTCCTGCAGGTTGATCAATTCATCCTGCATATCCCGGCGAATCAGTGGATCAAGGGCACTGAAGGCCTCGTCCATAAGCAGAATATCAGGATCAAGCGCCAAGGCGCGAGCAAGACCAACACGCTGCTGCATGCCGCCGGAAAGTTGCGAGGGCAACACACTCTCCCACCCCTTCAAGCCGACAAGTTCAAGAGCCTCATACGCCTTGGTCATGCGGGTTTCGGGGGGAATACCTTTGATTTCAAGCCCGTAGGCCGCGTTTTCCGCAACCGTCCTATGGGGAAACAAGGCAAAATTCTGAAAGACCATTCCCAGTTTGGACTGCCGCAACCTGCGCAGCTCCTCCGTATCCATGGTCGTTATATCCTGACCGTCAATGCTGACGGTACCGGCGGTCGGCTCGATAAGCCTGTTGAGGCAGCGCACCAAGGTTGACTTGCCGCTGCCGGAAAGCCCCATGATGACGACGATTTCGCCTTCCTCTATGGAAAATGAAGCATTGTTCACCCCGACCCCGTGCCGGGTTGCTTCCATGATCTCGTCCTTGTTCTTCCCTTCTCTGAGCATCGCAAGGGCGGTATCCGGTGAAGGACCGAAGATTTTATACAGCCCATCAACAACGATTTTTGACATCGAATCTCCTGAATGCATGACGCACCATCGCGAAAGAAACCGCAAACTGCCGGAAAAGGCCGGCGAAGGACCATCATGGTCTGACAATCTGATTAAAGGGAATGCGGCTTGGGTGCGCCTGTGAATTATAGCTATGTGTAACCATAGAATATTCACCGAGAGCGGAGACACAAACAAGGGGGGGATTTGGGTATAAATCGGGTATGCGACATACCCGATTTATACTATCGGGGAGATGTCTGCTGACCTTGCTGCAAGAATACGTACAGGGAAATGCCCTTCCCCGTGAGACCGAGTTTTTTGCGGATATTCTTGCGGTGTGTCTGCATGGTTTCAAAGGAAACCTGCAGTAACTCGCAAATCTCACGAGTTTTGCGCCCCAAGGCGATAAGGCGGCAAATCTCGTTCTCACGCGGAGTCAGATGAATAAGGACGTTATCAAACAGATCCGGGGGGGTATCAGCCATTTCAACCAGTTGGTCCTCAATGACGGCCTTGTAGTTCTGGCGTATATCCGAGCTGTCTTCCTCGGCAATTCGTTCAATTGCTGGCAGAACCTGTTCCTTTACCTGCTGGACCAGTTCGTCCTTCATCTCCTTGCGCTCTTCATGAACGCTTTGAATGACGTGGCGCAGGGCAAGGTTCATTCCTTCAAGAACGGCTTCAGAGCGTTGCAGATCCTGCTCAAGGGTTACGTGGGCACTAATATCATGCAAGACTATCTGAAACAGTACATCCGAGGCTATGGACACCTTGTGTACAGCAATCTCCACGGGAACTGCTGATTCGCCCTGCCCTAACGCCTCAAGTGTGCCGTTCCAGACAGCATCCCGTCCGAGACTGCGCAGTGCCGCGTCGAACTCCCTCGCACATGACGCGGAAACCAGCTCTCGGCAGTCTGTTCCAAGCAGTTCCTCCTCAGTTCTGCCAAACATCGAGGCCGCATTGCCGTTTATGCCCAGTATCCTGCACGAGGAATCTGCAAGCACCAGGGCATCAGGAACAAGCTCGAACAACGCGCGATACAGCTTCATGGCATCCCTGCGGGACCATAACGCATCTTCGATTGAGGCAAGAACGCCTTCTTCGCCGGCAGAAGCCGTGAGATGCTTTTTTTCATCATCGGAAGTTTTGGGATAGCTCATATCCCCCACCTAGCATTTTCGAGACTGGAAGGCAAAACACGAAAAAAAATGGGGCGTTCCGTTTCCGGAACGCCCCATTGCATTTCATATTGCCTGCAGAACTAGACCACGCCGTGTTCAGACTTCACGATGGGTTCCTTCTTCGGCTCTTCCTCAGGCAGTTCTTCGGGGCTCAGGGCCAGAAGCACAGGGCTGGCGATGAAGATGGACGAATAGGTACCCACGCCGATACCAACCAGCATGGCCAGTGCAAAGTCATGGATAACACTGCCACCAAGGAAGAACAGCGCCAGAACAACCAGCAAAGTCGTACCGGAGGTAAGCAGGGTTCTGCTCAGGGTCTGGTTGACGGCCTTGTTCACGACCTCACCATACGTGGGAGCCACGCGGGCACGAATGTTTTCGCGGATGCGGTCAAACACGATGATGGTGTCGTTGAGGGAGTAACCGACAATGGTCAGCAGGGCCGCAACGATGGTCAGATCGAATTCCTTGTCCAGAATGGAGAAGATGCCGACCGTTATGAGCACGTCGTGAATAAGAGCCACAACCGCGCCCAGCGCGTAGTTGAGCCGTAGCTTCCAGCACAGACCCAACGTCAGCACCATTGCGGCGATGACGAGATACTGTTTGGACATGCCGAGATGGCCCAGACCATACAGTGCGGTGGCCAGTGCTGCCGCCATGATGCCCGCCACAACCCAGCGCTGTTCGAAACGGCCGGAGATGTAGATGGCGATGATGAGAACGGCATAATACAGCGCTTCAAGAGCTGCGGAGCGCAGGTCGTTACCCACCTTGGGGCCGACCATCTCCAGTCGCTGAATCTCGAAGTTTACGCCCTGCAGATTCGTCTTCAGGGCATCCTGCACCTTCCCGCGCATGTTTTCCGGGTTGGCATCGGAAATCGAAACACGAATGAGATACTCGTTATCAGCGGCAAGGCCGATACGCTGCACCATAAGGCCGGGCAGTTCAACGTCCTTGAGGCTGTCCTTGAGAGCATCGGGTTCCACCGACTGGTCAAAGTGCACCTGCACCATGACGCCACCGGCAAAGTCGATACCGTACTTGGGACCGCCCTTCATGAGCAGCGATCCTACACCAGCCAGAACGACCAGCAGAGAGATGATAAGCGTAATCTTACGCAGCCCTACGAAGTCGATATTGCTATCCGGTTTGATGATACTCAGACCCATGTAATCAACTCCTTAGATGCTGAGCTTGGCGCGCTGCTTGCCGCCTGCCCACAGATCGAACAGGATGCGTGAGCAGAAGATGGCGGTGAACATGGAAGCGAGGATACCCAGGCTCAAGGTAACAGCAAAGCCACGGATGGGACCGGTGCCGAACTGATACAGAATGACGGCGGCAATCAGCGTGGTCACGTTGGCGTCAAAGATCGTCAGCGAGGCACGGTTGTAGCCTTCTGCAATGGCAGCCAGAGGTGTAAGTCCCCGACGCAGTTCTTCACGGATACGCTCGAAGATGAGCACGTTGGCGTCAACCGCCATACCCAGCGTCAGAATGATACCGGCGATACCGGGCAGGGTCAGAGTGGCGCCAAATGCTGCAAGACCGGCCATGATGAGCACAATGTTCAAGCAGAGCACGAGGTTGGCAACCAGACCACCGAATCCGTAGTAAACAACCATGAAGACCATGACCAACGCGCCGCCGATAAGCGCAGCGGAAACGCCCTGATCAATGGATTCCTGTCCGAGGGAAGGACCTACGGAACGTTCTTCAAGGATGTTTACGGGAGCGGGCAAGGAACCGGCACGAAGGACAATAGCCAGATCGTGAGCTTCTTCCTTGGTAAAGCGTCCGGAAATGGAAGCGCGACCGCCGCGAATCTTTTCCTGTATAACGGGAGCAGAGTGAATCTTGCCGTCCAGCACGATGGCCATGCGGCGTCCGGTGTATTCACCGGTGATCTGCTCGAAACGGCGGGCACCGCTATTATTGAAAGTAATGCCTACATAGGACTGGTTGAACTGGTCAAAGTTCACATAGGCGTCCTGAACGTATTCACCGGTCATGGCAGCGTCCTTTTCAACAACAAGAGCGCTTTCAGTGTAGGTGCCGTCAGGATTACGGATCATCTGGGGCATGGCTTCATAGCCGGGGGGCACGATGCCGCGCTTGGCGTTCTCGATGTTGGCATCGTCCTTGACCATGCGGAACTCAAGATGCGCGGTTTTGCCGATAATCTGAATGGCACGTTCCGGATCGCTCAGACCGGGCAACTGTACCTGAATGCGATAATCCTGCTGCTTGCGGATATCGGGTTCGCTCACGCCGAACTGGTCAATACGGTTGCGGATGGTCTTAACAGCCTGATCAAGGGCAAGATTCGCAAGGTATTTGCGGTATTCATCGGTGTAGGAAAGAGAGTAGCGAACCTTGCCCTCTTCCATATCCACCGGAGCCTCGTTGACCAGATGCGAGAACTTCTCGGCAATAAGCTTGTTCAAAGACTCTTTCTGCTCGGACTTGAGAAGAACCAATTCGATCTTGTCACCACCAACCACACGGGGACGAAGCATGCCGATCTTCTCTTCGCGTGCTACGGTACGCAGGTCCTGCCCAGTCTGGGCAAGGGTGTTCTCGATGGCTTTATCCACATCCACGCCGAGAGTCAGGTAAATACCGCCTCTAAGGTCAAGGCCGAGACTGATCTTGTCTTCCGGCAATACCTTCTGCAAAGCGGAATTCCCGACAAAAGGAACGCTCGGCAACGCATAGGCAAGGCCCAACACGGTCACCAGCAGGGCAACCAGCATTCGCCATCGCAGACCTTCTTTCATTCTAACTCCTAAATGCTATCTGATACTGACTTCCGTCAAACAGCAAAGCCCAAAGCGACACGACGCCGCCCGGGCATATTACAACCAAACAGGCAATACTTACGCCCGCTTGGGGTATATGGCAAGTGGGAGGCACGGAAAAGCGCCCCCCACAGCCTTACAAACATTATCAGCGGGCTACTTTTCAGCCTGCTTTTCTTCCTTGCCCTTCTTCTTTTCCTTGGGCGCAGGCGCGGAAACCAGACCGGAAATGAACTGACGGCCAACCTTAACAGTGGTGGAACCGAGGTCCACGGTCAGAACTTCGTCCTTGGCTTCGACAACGGTACCATACAGGCCACCGGAGGTGACGATGGCATCACCCTTCTTCAGACCGTCGAGCATGGCCTTGTGTTCCTTGGCCTTCTTCTGCTGAGGACGAATGAGGAGGAAGTAGAAGATGGCGAACATGAGGATAAGGGGTGCAAAAGCGGCAATGCCCCCACCCTGTCCGGAAGCCTGACCGGCGTTACCCATGGCCCAAGCGGTGTTGATAAACGACATGATTTGCTCCTTATGGGGTGATCATGAAATGAAAACCTTGTTGAAAACCTGCAAGAAGTACCTTTTAGGGAAAAAACATGCAACCGTTTTCGAACGCATCGCATGGGGGTGTAAGCCTTCGTAGCGACTGCTTCTGTTCCTTCCTTCAAAACCATTACAATGTACCGGATCATATATCAAAAAAAGACCAGATGCCACAGTCGCAACGAAATGAAACCGCCCCGCTCACCCATGCTCTATTTTCACTCAACGGCCATGCAACAAAAAAGGGCTCCCATGCGGGAGCCCTGTCTTGAGCATATGAGGCGAGACTAGTTGGTACCCACGTACATATTGCCGTAGGGACGCTTGGAGAACGGCTTCACCTTGCGGAAGGTGCCTGCCATGACCTCTTCGGCGTCCTTGCCGAAGGCCTTGGCCCAGTCTTCCACATGTTTGCGGATGAAGGCGATATCCTCATCTTCCAGAGGATGGAAGCTGAGACCAGGTCCAAGCTGATATTCGGGCACATCGCCGCGAATGTAGATGACACCGCCGTGCATGCCGGTACCAAGGCTGCGACCGGTTATGGGAGCCTCCACAGGCATGGTGGAATCCATGCCGAGCAGGATGATCGCACCGCCCGCCATGTATTCACCGAGGAAGTCACCGGCCTTGCCGCCGGCAACAATCACGGGGGACTTGTCCATGTAGGCCTTCATGTGAATGCCTACGCGGTATCCCACGTCCTGCTTCACCATAACGCGACCGCCGCGCATGCCGTATCCGAGCACGTCACCGGCCATGCCGTTGATTTCGATTTCGCCGTCATCCATGGTGTTGGCCACGCCGTCCTGAGCGTTGCCTTCCACACGAATGTAAGCGCCACGCATGAATGCAGCCATGTCCTGACCGGGCACGCCGTTCACGATAAAACGGATAGGCTTGTCGATGGAATTGCCGATATAGCGCTGGCCGCGCACGTTAAGCAGTTCAATCTCTTCAGCGCCGTTGCGCACCGCTTCGCGGATCTGCTCATTAAGCTGCTTGTAGTAAACGCCGTTGGCGTCCAGAGTGACCTTCTTGCCCATGGTTACGCCTCCACTTTCACGATAACGGGTTCACCGGCCTTGGGCGCCCATACGCGGTCAAGATCGGGGCAGACTTCACGGATGGAGCTTTCTTCACTGGACATAAAGACCATGCTGTCCTTCTCGGCAATAACCAGAGGACGCAGCTTTACGCGGTCGTTCAGGCCCATCATGGTATTGGCATCGGTCACGAGAATGGCGAAGGGGCCGTTCAGGCAGGCAGGGCCGTAGACCATACGCAGGTTCTCATAGAGCTTGCGGTCTTCAGGTCCCATGCGGTCAATCTCATCCCAGAAAGGAGGAGCAAAAACCTTGCTGACCATCTCGTAGGAAAGGCCGTGCTTACGAATGAGCAGGTCAAGCAGGTAGGCCACAACTTCGGTATCCGTCATCATGGTACATTCGTAATCATGCTGACAGAGGTATCGACGGTTGATGCCGTAGGACGAGATTTCGCCGTTGTGCACAATTGCCCAATCCAGAATGGTGAAGGGATGCGCTCCGCCCCACCAGCCGGGAGTGTTGGTGGGGAAACGGTTATGACCGGTCCAGATGTATGCACTGTACTCTTCCAGACGGAAGAAGTCGGCGATATCTTCGGGGAAGCCAACACCCTTGAAAGCGCCCATGTTCTTGCCGCTGGAGAAGACGAACGCTCCGCCCCTGCGGTTGATGAGCATGACCACGTTAACGATGTAGTCTTCTTCGGTCAGACCTTCCCACTGGGGACGTCGAGCCTTGGGAGTGACAAAGAAGCGCCACATGACAGGCGGATTCTTGATGCTCAGCACCTTGCGGGTGGGGATAGGCTCGGAAACGGAAATCTCGAAGTATTCCTTGATGGTTTCCTCGGCCCTGTCCAGAGCAGCCTGATCATCGCACATCAGATGGAACGCATATTCGTCCTTGTGATCCGGATAGATGCCGTAAGCCGCGAATCCGCCGCCAAGTCCGTTACCGCGATCGTGCATGGTGCACATTGCGCTGATGGGCATGGAACCGGAAATGAGGTTCTTCTTCTTGTCTATGACACCGAAGACACCGCACCCGGAGATATCCTTGTCAAATTGCCAGAAATTGCTGGGAGCCTTCATATGTAATCTCCGATGATGGTGTTCCCTACTCGTGTTCGGGGGTCCATCTCGTATCGAAATCGTGTTCGGGCCAGAGCAGCGCAGAGGGCTGTCCGTCCTTGAGGTCCTGCTTGATCTCCTCGGTCAGGGGCAGCTGGAACCGGACAAAACCGGTGTACAGACCCGCAAAGTCGATATCACCGACCAGCACATAACCGACCAGCTTGTCGCCGCGGAACACTAGCTTGCGGTAGGTCTGCTTCTCTTCATCAACAAAGGTGAAGACATCGCAGCCCTCTTCAGCCGTGGGATTAACCATACCCAGCGAAGCGGTGGGCAACCCGTAGAAGGAAATGGCGTTCATGGCCAGACCGCCGGGATGCTTTTCGTGCTTCTGACCGGTCATGTTCATGCCCGCGTAGTAGCCCTGGCTATATGCGTTGGGCCAAATGGGAGTAACACGCGCGTCATCAGCGATCATGTCATATGCTTCGGCCACGTCGCCAGCCGCATACACGCCTTCAGCGCTGGTGTGCAGGAACTCATCCACCTTGATGCCGCGCCGGATGGAAAGACCAGCTTCCTTTGCGGGGGTCAGGCTCGGCACAACGCCGATAGCCACAACCACGGCTTCGCACTGCAGCACTTCACCGTTGGTCAGACGCACACCGTTGATGCCGCCGCTGGGTCCGCGAAGAACTTCCTCAACGGTGTTGCCGCAGCGTACGCCCAGTCCTTCGTTCTCAAGACGACGGGAAACCATCTTCCCGGCGATATCGTCAAAAGCGGCGGAAAGAACGCGGGGTCCCAATTCGACGATGGTCACGTTAATGCCGTTATCGAACAGGCCTTCTGCAGCCTTCAGGCCGATAAGACCACCACCGATGACCACCACGTTACGGATGTTCTGCGCGATATCGAGCAGAATCTCAGCATGGGCCAGCGTGGTGAAGTTATATATGCCGGGGCCTTCAAGTCCCTTGATGGGAGGCATGAAGGGAACGCCACCGGTCGCCAGCAGCAGCTTGTCATATGAAACGCTCTCGCCGCTTGACAGCTCCAGCGTCTTGGAATCGGTATTCAGGCCCACAACGCGCGAACCAAGCTTGAGCTCCACGTTGTTCTTCTCGTAGTAGTCGTCGGGGCGGAGACTCATGCGATCCAGCCCGATCTTGCCCGCGAGGAAGTAGGAAATGAGGGGGCGTCCATAGGTGGGGGTGTTTTCTTCACTCACCACCACTATTTTGCCCTCTTTGTCCAGCTTCCGGATGCCTTCAATGGCACCAACGGAGGCTACGCCGTTGCCTACGATGACATAGGTCATGGTATTCTCCCGGATGCTTTGTTGCTAACGATCTTCGTAGCTCAGTGCGGCATTGGGGCAAGCCTCGACACAGGCGGGCTTATCCCTTCCTTCACACAGGTCACACTTGATGATCTTCCCCTTGGCCTGATTGCGGCGGATGGCTCCGAAAGGACAGGCCATCAGACACGACCAGCAACCTACGCACTGACGCTCGTCATACATGGTCCTGCCGGTCTCTTCATCCTTATAAAGAGCGCCGGAGATGCATGCCGTAACACAGCTGGGGTTTTCACAGTGCCGACAGCTCAGGGAGACGCATACGGGGCCCTTTTCATACACTGCCTTGCAGGGACGCAGGCCGGAAGCCTGCTCCTCGCGAACGGCAATGATGAGGTCCTTGCTCTCGGAGTGAGCGGTTAGACAGGCCAGTTCGCAAATATGGCATCCGATACAGAAGTCCTTGTTGGGATAGACTCTGCGCATTGCCTACCTCCCGGCGTGTTTGACACCAAGGATGTCAAGTTCCACTTCGTTAAGGCCGATACCGCGGAGCTTGTCGCGGTTTCCGCGCAGACTCTCGATGGAGTTGAGGCCCATGCCGCCCAGCATTTCCTGAATCTCATGACCCCATGCCTTGACGAGGTTCGTAAGGCGCTTGGCCGCGATTTCGGGATTCTGGCGCTTCTTGAGGCGCGCTTCGTTGGTGGCAATACCCCAGGGACACTTGCCGGTGTAGCAGCGACCGCAGAGCGTACAACCCACGGCAACCAGAGCAGCGGTTGCGATGTAGACGGCGTCGGCACCAAGGGCGATGGCCTTGATGACGTCAGCGGAACAGCGGGTGCCGCCGGCAACAACCAGAGAAGCCCAGTTGCGGATGCCTTCGTCACGCAGACGGTTATCCACCTGAGCAAGGGCCAGTTCCACCGGAATACCCACGTTGTCGCGGATCATGGTGGGAGCTGCACCCGTGCCGCCACGGAAACCGTCGATAACGACGATGTCGGCACCTGCGCGCACGATACCGGAAGCGATGGCCGCAGCGTTGTGCACGGCCGCGATCTTGACGGACACGGGCACACGGTACTCGGTTGCTTCCTTCAGCGCATAGATGAGCTGCAGCAGGTCTTCAATGGAATAGATGTCGTGGTGCGGCGCGGGAGAGATGGCGTCGGAGCCCACAGGCACCATACGGGTTTTGGAAACTTCTTCGTCGATCTTCTCGCCCGGCAGGTGACCGCCGATACCGGGCTTTGCGCCCTGACCGACCTTGATTTCGATAGCGGCACCGGCATTCAGGTAGTCCTTGTGCACGCCGAAACGACCGGAAGCAACCTGTACGATGGTGTTGGCACCGTACTTGTACAAGGTGGGGTGCAAGCCGCCTTCACCGGTATTGTAAACAATGCCGAGTTCGGTGGCCGCCATGGCCATGGCCTTGTGCAGGTTGAAGTTGATGGACCCGAAAGACATGGCCGAGAACATCATGGGATATTCCAGCTTGATCTGCGGACCGATCTTGGTCTTCAGCTTGGGACCGTCGGGAGTCTGCTCGATTTCAACCTTGTCAGGCTTGGAGCCAAGGTATGTGCGCAATTCCATGGGCTCGCGGAGCGGGTCGATGGAAGGGTTGGTTACCTGGCTTGCATCAAGCTGCAGATTATCCCAGTAGATGGGCTTTGCGCTCGGGCTGCCCATACCGGAAAGCAGAATGCCGCCCGTGTCTCCCTGCTTGTACAGATACTTCATGTACGTGGGGGTCCACAGAGCGTTGTCACGGAAGTCTGCAGGATTCTTTTTGATGGTGAGACAACCGGTGGGACAAAGCGCTTCGCATCTGTGACAGCCGACACACTTGGTGTTGTCGTGGTTCACACACTGACGGGCATCATCCCAGAAATGGGCTTCGTAGGAACACTGACGCACACACACTTCACAGTTGATGCATCGTTCCTTGTCCCGGTCTATGACGAAATCATTAAAATTCTGGCTGATCGGCTTGAAAAGCAAGACAGTCTCCTCGCTTTGCACAGAAGCGGGCGGCCGGATCCCCTCACCCCGTTCATCCGGACCCGCTAACAATTTTGATAAAAAATGCGAAAATAACGCTTTGAGGGCATTTCTCATTGAACGGAAGTACGAATTAGCTCAAAAATACTAAAATTGTCAACTGGCACATTGTCAGCATTCGTGAGCCACACCGAAAATCCGATCATTATTCAATTTAACAAACTAGTTATGATATGTTTTGACGAAATTGTCATATAATCACCACCTCACACTTGTTGACATTTTTGTCTACAAACAGACGTTTCTTGTAAGAAAGTCCTGAATCAACCCGCAAACCCTGTCTCTGGTTTCCCTGTGAGTTGTCAGCATATGATGCGCCGTCACCTTCTCTTCAATGGGTATCAGCTCCATTCGCCTGTATTGTGACGAAACACCGCGCACAATCTCCCACACGTTACCTGATGGAGCAGTTTTGTCCGTCGGGCAATGCATGGCCAAAAGCGGCGCGGTTACTTTATGCAAGTTTTTACCTACCCCGCGCACCCCCTCTATAAGACTCCACAACTGAGGCAGACTTGTTGCTCCATCATACCCCTGCCACGGGGCAATTGCATTGGCCTCAGCGCGCCTGGGTTCTCCCGGCCAGATGGGACGCACATGGCGAAGAAACCTGACTAGAGGCAAACGCCAATCCTTCATCTGCGGCGGAAAAAGCCGGTACACATAAACCGGCGAAGCCATGGTAACCACACCCGCAACGGGGTACCGACTGGCCAGGTGCAACGCCAGTGCGCCCCCCATGGACAGCCCCATGACGACAACCCTGTCCACTTCGCCAGCCAACTGCTGATACGCACTCTCAGCTCCACCCGCCCAGTCCTCGAACCAGGTGGTGCAGAACTCTTCGAATGTGGCGCCATGCCCGGGGAGTGTACAATTACGGACAACACACCCCATGCTCTCAAGGGGAGCTACCAGCGGCTCCATTTCAAAGGGGGCACCAGCCCACCCATGTATCAACAGACACCCCGTTTTCATTCATCCTCCAATTATTATAATGATGCCGCCCGAACGACATCCGACGTATCGGCAACTTTTACACATCAACAAGACGCAAGAAGCTTGCGCCTGCGCCAAGGATACCATATTTTGGCCGCTGGAACAGTACAACTCAACACCGCGCAAATTCACGCGAAAACGCCTTATGGAGATTCCGGCATGACACTGGTGTGCGACATTCTCGTCAGAGCAGACATGATTCTCACTCAGGACCCGCTCAGAAGCATTGTCGAGCAGGGCGGCATTGCCATTACGGGCAATACCATCATGGACGTAGGCGACTGGGAGTCCATCAACGCCCGCTACCATGCAGAGTCGACGATCAATCTTGGCAATTCGCTGATCATGCCCGGCCTTGTCAACGCCCATACCCACGCAGCCATGACCCTGCTAAGAGGTGTTGCCGACGACCTGCCGCTCATGGAATGGCTGACCAAGCACATCTTCCCGGTTGAACAGCATCTTACCGCTGAATTCGTGGAACTTGGAGCCCTGCTGGCCTGTGCCGAAATGACCCGTCTTGGCACCACGTCCTTCTGCGACATGTACCTGCTGGAAGATGCAACCTACTCTGCTGTAGACAAGGCGGGCCTGCGTATCCTCGGCGGCGAGGGCATATTCATGTTCCCCTCTCCCGCCTATCCGAATACGGAACGCGGATTCGAAATCGTGCGCGAGCTTCACGACAAGTGGAAGAACCATCCGCGCATCGCGCAGTCCGTCATGCCGCATGCCGTCTATACGACAACTCCGGAAATTCTCACCCGATGCCGGGAGCTTGCTGAAGAACTGGATATCCCCCTGAATATACATCTGGGTGAAACGGTCACCGAAACGGAACAGTGCCTCAAGGCTTTCGGCAAACGCCCCGTACAGTATGCGCACGATCTCGGCCTGCTTTCTCCCCGCACCACCATCGCCCATGCCGTGGATCTGACCGATGCGGAGATCGACCTGCTGGCCGAAACGGGCACGGTTGTTGCCCACAATCCCGAAAGCAACATGAAGCTTGCTTCGGGTATTGCCAACATTCCCTACATGCTTGAAAAAGGCGTTAAAGTCAGCCTCGGCACAGACGGTGCTGCCTCAAACAACGCCCTGAACATGTTCACGGAAATGACCTCCTGCGCGTTGCTGCACAAGGTACGCTGCATGGACCCCACCTGCGCCCCCGCTCAGGCAGTGCTGGATATGGCGACCATCGGCGGAGCGGCCGCCATGCATCGCACAGACATTGGCAGCATTGCTCCGGGAATGAAGGCCGACATCATTGCCCTTGACCTCAATGCCCCCAACCTGCTGCCCATGCACAACCCCGTATCCCATGCCGTGTACGCGGCCACCGGCGCGGAAGTACGCATGACCATGGTTGCAGGACAAATATTATATAATGATGGAAAGTTCCTGAAAATCGACTATCCGTCCCTTGTCTCCGAAATCCGCTCCCTGCGCGACTGGGTGCGCGGCAAACTGGCTTAGAGGTCCCCTGTCCGCCCATGCTCTCGACAGGACAGCCCTCTTTTTGTATAAATTCTAGAGATTCCGATCAAAGCAGCCACTTTTGTGTTGACTTTTCCCGGGATCTATATAATTGAACCCTGCTTTCAAGAACAATATTCGCGCGCAGCCCGCGCGATCCAGGAGGACGATACAATGAGTGCAGTATTTGAAGGTGCAGTCATGACCGCAGAAGGGATGCTTTTCAATGGCGTCATCTGCCAGCCCGTAGTCGAGAAGTGCGAGGGCTGCGAACGTAGCAAGCAGTTTGAAGGTCAGGCTTATTGCGGCAGCTATGCTCAGCCCGAAGCAAAGTGGGCACTGGGTGTTTGCAACTTTGCCACCCACGTTAAGGCAACCGTCGATAAGGGCGGCAAGGTTAAGGTTAACCCCCTCAAGGCTTCCAAGCGCGCTGCCAAGGGCCGGTAGGCTCTTCTGTTACAGCCGACAAACGGGAAGGTGCGCCTCGGCAACCTTCCCGTTTTTTCTTTCCTGTCTCAACGATTCTCGGGCAGTGGAGCCACCCCCTTTGCGGTTCAGCATACATCTAGCCGCAGACAGTGCAGGATGGTATGGAAAAGGCTCGCGTGCCCGCCAACCACTATCACCGGAGCATCCTCATGCTGGAAAAACTCTACGCTTTTCTCGACAACCAGCGCGATCTCGTTATCGAACTTCAGACTGAAATGACGGCACGCCCTGCCCTCTGCCCCACGGCAGGCGGCGTTGGCGAAATAGACAAGGCCGAATACCTGAAGAACTGGCTGCTCGCCAACGGCATCAGCGACGTTGAAGAAGTTCGCGCCCCCGATGAACGCGTACCCTGCGGTTACCGCCCCACGCTCATCGCCCGAGTTCCCGGCAAGAGCCCCAGAACCGTGTGGTTGCTCGCACATACCGACGTAGTGCCCACCGGCGACCTTGCGCTCTGGACCAATGATCCGTGGAAGGTGCAGGTAGACGGCGACGTGCTCTGCGGCCGCGGCGTGGAAGACAACCAGCAGGGCATTGTTTCCTCCCTGCTCACCGCCAAGACGCTGATTGAGAATGGGGTAACGCCCGACTTCACCCTCGGTCTCATCCTTGTTGCTGACGAAGAAACCGGCAGCAAGTACGGTCTTGACTATCTTATGGAAACCAAGCCCGACCTTTTTGCCGAGGATGACCTGATTGTGGTCCCCGACGTGGGCAATGAAGACGGCTCCATGATCGAGGTTGCGGAAAAGTCCATCCTCTGGCTCAAGGTGACCGTACGCGGCAAGCAGTGCCATGCTTCCCGCCCCGCACTTGGCGTGAACTCACTCGAAGCCGCTGCCGAACTCATTCTCAAGGTCCGCAGCCTGCACGACACCTTCCCCCGTGTGGATGAAATTTTTGAACCCAACATTTCCACCTTCACTCCCACAAAGAAGGAGATGAATGTGGAAAACGTGAACACCGTGCCCGGCCTTGATGTTTTCTGCATTGATTGCCGTGTGCTGCCCGGATATGACCTCGCCGATGTACGCGCCGCCGTCCGCAAGATTGCGGACGAGGTGGAGACCTCCCGCGGGGTGACCATCAGCTTTGAAGACGTTCAGGCCAACCAGTCCACCGTTTCCACTCCTGCAGACTGCGATGTAGTCAAGCGCCTCGCCGTGGCCATAGGTGAAGTCTACAATGTGGAAGCCCGCCCCATGGGCATCGGCGGCGGCACCGTGGCGGCCCACATGCGTGTGCACGGCCTTGAAGTGGCCTGCTGGAGCACACTGAGCGGCAATGCCCACCAGCCTGATGAAAAGTCTCTCATCTCCATCAACATCAATGATGCCAAGGTGATGACCCGCCTGCTGTTCGACAAGTAGGCTCCCCTTTCACGACTATCCGCCCCGGAACATTTATTGTTCCGGGACATTTTGAAACACCATGCTCAAGTCCCTGCCCCCGGAAATATTTGATGTCATCGTCGTAGGCGCCGGTCACGCCGGTTGCGAAGCCGCCATGGCTGCCAGCAATCTCGGCCTGAACACCATGCTCATGACCATCAACGCCGACCACATCGGCGCGCTTTCCTGCAATCCCGCCATCGGAGGGCTTGCCAAGGGACACATGGTTCGTGAAATAGACGCCCTTGGCGGCATGATGGGCCTGTGGGCCGACCGGGCCGGCATCCAGTTCCGCACCCTCAACACCAGCAAGGGACCTGCGGTTCACGCAACCCGAGCCCAGATCGACCGCGACGAATACATGCGTGTGGTCAAGCGCGACATCTACGCGCAGGACACACTCTGGGTATGGCAGGACACCGCTGAAGAAATCCTTGTGGAGGACGGCCGTTGCGCCGGGGTGCGCACCAGACTGCAGCAGGTCTTCCGCGCCCGTAGCGTCATCATCACGGCAGGCACCTTCATGCGCGGCCTCATTCATGTGGGGCTGACCAATTTCTCCGGTGGCCGCCTCGGCGATCCTGCTGCCATGCATCTTTCCAAGTCGCTGGAGTCTGTGGGGCTGAGCCTCGGCAGACTCAAGACCGGCACCACGCCGCGCCTTCTCAAGAGCAGCATCGACTTCTCGGTCATGGAAGAGCAACCGGGGGATACCCCGCCACCACTCTTCAGCTTCCGCTCGACCGAAGCCCGGCTGCCGCAACTGCCCTGCCACATGACGTGGACCAACGAAGCCACCCATGCGGCCATCCGTTCCGGATTTGACCGCTCCCCCATGTTCACGGGAGTGATCGAAGGCACCGGCGCACGCTACTGCCCTTCAATTGAAGACAAAGTGGCACGCTTCCCCGACAAGGAACGCCATCAGATCTTCGTTGAACCGGAAGGCGCAACCAGCCCCGAATGCTACCCCAACGGCATCCCCACAAGCCTGCCGCTGGACGTGCAGAAGGCCATGATCGCCTCTATTCCCGGCCTTGAAAAGGCGCAGATCGTCCGCCCCGGCTACGCCATAGAATACGATTACGCCAACCCCACCCAGCTGCATCCCACGCTGGAGACCAAATGCCTGCCCGGACTCTATCTGGCAGGACAGGTCAACGGCACATCAGGCTATGAAGAAGCTGCGGCTCAGGGACTCTGGGCAGCCATTAACGCCTTCTGTGCCATTTCCGGCCGCGAGCCTTTCGTTCTGGGCCGTGATCAGGCCTACATGGCTGTCCTCGTGGACGACCTTGTCACCAAGGGCACCAAAGAGCCTTACCGCATGTTCACCTCCCGTGCCGAACACCGCCTGTTGCTGCGCGAGAGCAACGCAGACCGCCGCCTGACGACGATCGGTCGTGAACTCGGCCTTGTGAAGGACGAACAGTGGGCGCTCTACACGGCCAAACATGATGCGCTCGATGCTCTGCTGCATGAGCTTGAGGAACGTCGCATCCGTCCCGATGCCGACACCCGCACCATTCTTGAAGGAATGAACGAAGCCGTGCCCAGCAAGGCCATCACCCTTGGCGACCTGCTGCGCAGACCGGCACTGCACATTGCCGACCTCTCGCCATTCTGGCCAGAGATCACGAATTTCCCCGAAGACTCGCTGCGCGAGGCCGAAACCATCACCAAATACGCAGGTTACCTGCGCAGACAGGAAGAGCTGGTGGAACGCTTTGCCCGTTCCGAGCATACGGTACTGCCGGAAACCATGGAATACAAAGATGTTGCCGGCCTTACCCGTGAAGCCGTGGAAAAACTGAGCAGTATTCGTCCGCGTACGCTGGGGCAGGCATCCCGCATATCCGGCATCACACCGGCGGCCATAGCTTGTCTTGAAATCCACCTCAAGAAGCTGGAACGCGGCGCCTAAGCCTTTTACTTACCTGCATCTAATAAAGCATTTTCTGCTGTATCTAAGTAGTGCTTTAATTTCATTGCGTTTGCATGGTCTAATATATCCATGCCGCCGCCAGAAATTTTCTTCAGCAAATCTCTGAACTTACCAAGTCGCATCACATAAGGATCAACGATCGAATCTACCTTTTGGATATACAAATTCACATCCACCATGGAGTAAGGAACTTTATATCCCTTCTTTGATGATGCAATGGGCAACGATTTTGATCTCATTTTTGAAATTTCTCTTCTGACCCTCACCCCATCTACCCCATCAATTCCTCGAATTTCGGAAAGGTGGCGACTGATTTTCTCTGCATTTGTAAATTCTTGAGGATTATTCAATAGGTATTGAAGTATATCTATTTTGATGCTTGAATCTTCGTTTCCACGACCAATATTTTCTGAAATATAATTCGTAATCTGGTCGTGCACAGCTTCTGAGACATACGAATCAAACTCTATTTTTATTGTTTCAATCTTCCTTTCTAGCACCCTAGTTGGGTAGACATCGATAGATATCTTCTTTTTTACTATTTCTTCAATATCGCTAAAAGAAATACGCCTATTCAGCAGCCTTCTAAATACATTTGCTGTAAAATCAGCTATCTGCACACCTCTATACGCCTTGCTATCTACATTATCAAATACAATGGGACTTGTGGACGTGCCTTTCAATAACGACATTTCATACGTATCATTCTTAGAATGCACATAGCGTGTTAAACTATCTCTAAATTCATTATCTCCAATGGCATCAAAAAACACTTTCAAGTTGTCGTATACACCGGCAACCTGCTCAATCAACTTGTTTACGAAGAATTTTATATACACCTGTTTATTCTTATAAACACCCGAGTTATCATCTATTTCCTGTTTGTCGACAATTAAAACATAATACCTATAATCTATTTTGGATATCTTTGATACATAAGACAGAAAATCACGGCTTCTTATAGATGAAGCTTTGATTTCACTATTTCCTTGCTTGATCTGATCGCAAGACTTCTCAAATTCAGGTATATTACTGTTTGCAACTACAACACCGACAAGAACATAATACCTATCGTCAGGAAGTTTTGACGACGGGCTTGTCCCCCCTGACTCATCGATAAAAATAGAATATGCGTCTTTCATGCCCACACACCTATACTCATACTCCCAATATTGCAATTAGATCACACTATTTAGCTTAGCTCTTTCTCATATTTCCTCTTTGCGCTATTCTGTAACCATGCAGAACTTGGCGCATTCATTTGTGGAGCGGGTTGGTGCCGCCGCCCTGCACCGCCTGAACGGCTTGAGGTATCAAGGCAGCCTATTTCTTGGGGCTTTCTTTGCGCTTCTGGCCCTGCATCCTGAAGACGCCAGCCCCGAAAGTATACCTGAGACGCAATACAAACAGCCGCTCTTCGGTAATCTGCGCAACCCTGCCATTCTGAAGGCACTGCTCGCAGAGCTCCACGCTCAGGCGGTCTCGTCCTTACCCCTCATTACCTGCCTTGCGTTGGCGCTTGGCTCCATTGTGGTCAACCTGCTCCTTTCGTTGCTCACACAACTGGACGCCTACGACAGCATAGGTGAATACCTCGCTCCGGCCATGCTGCGGGAACTGGCGCCGCTCTCCTGCGCCCTTGTCATGCTGCTTCGTTCCGCACCGACCATCGTCACTGGATGCGGCATACTTTCCCTGAACCATGAAGCAACCTCGCTGGCCAATATGGGCATTGGCATCGCCGCCTACCGGCACGCCCCCATCTATCTTGCCGCCCTGATCGGCACCCCCCTTCTGGCCCTCTACTTCAGCCTGTTTTCCCTCATCGGGGGCTTCTTCATCTTCGGCTACCTGCACGACATCACCTTCGACAGCTACATGGACCAACTCCTGTACGGCACCGAATTTACCGACCTGATTATCCTCTTTCTCAAGGCGGCATGCATGGCCCTTGCGGTGAGCACCCCTGCCGTCGCCCACGGCATGCGCGTTATCAGCCCGCATGATGTGGGCCCGCGCATTGTCAGCGCACTGCTGCAGGGAGTGGGCTACATCGTCGGCGTGGAGATTCTCTTTCTTGCGGGAGGCATGTGATGCTGCCCCCCTCCCGTCTTCTTGCACTCGAGCACGACCTGATCCTTCCCTTGCCCGAAACTGCCATGGACAAAGCCATACAAAGCATGCTCCCCGCACGCCTTCGCATCGGCATAGCAAGCCACTCTGTTCCTCTGCTGCATCAGCTTACCATCGCGGATAACATTGCGTTACCAGCCCTGTACAAAAGGCTGGAGACCGGCAAGACCATCAACAAGAGAGTTCAAGCCCTGCTGCAGACGGAAGGGTTGGATACATTGGCGCATTGCTTTCCATTGTCGGTTACGCGGGAGATTCTCATACGGACAAGCATGTTGCGTTGCATCATGAATGAAAGTCGGGTTATTGTTCTGGATACTCGCAGTTGTATGGACCGCAGCATACTCGAAGCAGCCATAGTCATGCGCGACAGACACGCAGCGGGAACGCGTATCTGGATCCTGTGCACACCGGAGTACGCCCAATCCCTGCATGATCTTCCTTTTCATGTCGCGTCAGGAGCCTTGTGATGCAACACCCTGTTCTGACAAGGGAATTCAAAACAGGCATTTTCGTCATAGCCATGCTCGGCCTTGCCGTCTTTTCACTCGTTTTTGTCGGCATCCAAAAGGAACTGTTCAGTGAAAAGGTCTACTACTACGTTGTGAGCCCCACCGGAGAAAAAATCGAGCGCGGGGTTCCGGTGAAGATCTCCGGCTTTCGCGTCGGCACCGTCAGTGATGTGCAGATGCACGGCATTGACTACATCAAGATTGAGCTGAAAGTCCTCAAACGCTACCAGAGCTGGTTCACCAGAGGTGTTACCGTGCAGATAGCAGGCGGTTTTCCCATCGGTTCCGCCTGGATAGAAGTCTTTCCCGGCCCCGGAGAGGGACCGGTAATCAGCCCGGGCACCACGCTTGAACTGACGCACGACGAGGGGCTGGTGGGCTCCCTGCAGGCACGCATGCCAGCAATGCTGGATGACGTTGCTGCCATTCTTGAGAATACCCGCAGAATTACGACCGACCTGAGCGAACCGGACAAGGACTTTCACAAAACCCTGGCCAACATGCAGCGCCTGACAGGCACCATAGCCGATGCCGAAGGACTGGTACGCTACCTTCTTAATGATCCCGAACCGGTCAAACGCCTTGCTGCCGTGCTGAAGGAAAGCGAAGCATTGCTCAAAGGGCTGAACACGGTGACCGACAAGGCTTCCGGTAGTGTGGACGGCATCAATGAAGTGCTTGCCGGCGTGGAAGACCTGCTCGGCCGCCTGAACGTGCTTGTGGCGAATGTGGATGCCATGCGGGCCCAACTGGAGCCAACGGTGAACAACACAAACGCCATCAGTGATGAAGTCCGCAGGGCTACAACGGATCTGGTACGCCTCAGGTCACAGGCGGAATACACGCTCAAGCTGGGAACGGATGTGCTGGAACGCCTGAAGCGAACCTGGCCGCTTCGCCGCACAGGCGACGGACAGGTTCCGGCTGCGCACCCTCAACCATGACAAAACACGGCAGACGCTCCTGAGCTTTGAACAGCACACAACCGCAGGACAGGTCTCATGAAAGCATATCGGGTACAATCGAACCACGGCAGCAGCCACTCCCCCGCCCGTTGTCAAAGAACCACGCTCATCCCCCTGCTCCTTGCATGCCTGATCATCGTGCTCACTGCCTGCGGCGCTCCACGTTCAGACAAGGCCTATTCCGAACCCGACCAGCTCAAACAGGCCCCCTTTGGACGCTCAAGCTTTGTGGACTCTTTCTTGCAAGGAAACTGGTGTGAGTCCGAGGCGTTATTTGCAACCAGTCAGGAAAATTTTCTGCGGCAGGACATGGTGTGTCAGGCGGCATACAACTATACGCTGGCATGGAGACTCAAGCAGTATGTAGGGCTTGATGATCCGGAGCTTAAAAGACAGGCGGAACGGTACAGGAGAATGGGCTTCGACTGCCCCGCTTCAACAGCGCAGCATCCCCTTGCTTCACTCCTTACGGCACAGGGTGGACAGACGGCAGAAGAGGCAATATCTTCCCGCGACACAAACTACCGGCATCTGCTGCAAACGAACGATTTTGCCGCCCTGAAGAGCCGACTTGAAAAAGAGAAAGACCAGCTCTATGCCTCGCATTATGCACGCAAGGCTGCACTGCAGGCCCATGCGGCAGGCAATACTGAAGTTGCCTACATGTTTCTCGGCATAGCCCGCACAAACGATTCGCGGCTTGGCTGGGTAGTCTTTCTCAGAGAAGACTGGCGGCTTGCGCACCTGTTCACAGAGGACATGGCCCTGAAACAGCGGATTGAAGAACGTATAACCGAATTGGAACAATACATAATACCGTGCGATTCCCACTGATTACAGCCGTGGATAAAACCACCGATTATTTCTCCGAAATAAGTCGCAGCTTCACGCATAGTACCGCCAGCGAGATGATATCAATGCAGGCCATTTTGGTGCTGCTCATCGTCGTTCTCGTGTTGGTCGGCGTCATCATTGTCATGTGGTTTCGCTCAAAAAAAAATACCGTATACATTCCCCACGGCTGGGTACTTGAACCTCAATCCATCCAGAAGAATCTGAACGAAGCCATGGAACTGCGCAGCAAGATGGAGCTCCAGTTCCATTCAGAGTCCAACAGACGTCGCTCAACCTTCTGCTCTCTGTATGAAATGAGCGCCGACACCGTGACGATGGAGTGTTCCACCCTCAAAAACATCAGCCGAAACTGGCTCGGCAAGTATGTCGACTGCTACTTCCGCATTCAGGATGAGCATCACAATCCTCTGCATTACATGTTCACGTCCCCCATCATCGGCATCAGACCTGTGGGCAACGACATATGCCACCTGAATCTGGCCATGCCGAACAAACTGGAACTCAAGCAGAAGCGCGCCGCATTGCGCGTGGACCCGCCGGACCAGTACATCATGGGCATTGCCCTCTGGCCGGAAAAACTGCTTTCCGACGCTACGCATGACATGAATTTCAAGAATTGGGGCAAGCCCGTTCTGAGTTACATTCCCGGCAAACGGGCTGAGATCCGGCTGGTAAACGTTTCTGCGGGCGGCCTGAAGCTGCATGTAAAAAGACAAAACGCCAAGGAATGCGGCCTTTCCTTCAATATAGGTGACAGACTGTTTGTCCTTCTGGACTTGTGGGAACCGGAAGCGGGTCAGAGAAACCGCTACTGGCTCCTGTGCCGCTTGCAGATGCCCTATATCGACTTTGAGACCCGCGATGTCGATCTGGGACTGCAGTTCATGCGACGGGCCGAAATAGTCGACAACAGCAACGGGGAGTTGTTCTGGCTTTCCCCTCTGAGGGACAACGAGGTTGATGAGATAGGTAACTGGGCCATGAAGCGCCATCTGGAGCTTTACCGCGAGAAAGGGATTGAATAGATATTTCAGAAAACCCGCTTTTTTGCGCTTGCGTCAGGCACTTGTGATAGATATTGTCGCAGAATTCAGAGGGACAAACATTGACCCAATATCCAGCCACCTCAACAAGGAGACCCGTTTTGGACGGAGGTTCGGACAGTCGACTCTGGTCGCTGATCAGTAATATTTTTAACAATAAATCCGGTGACAGCGTGGAGAAAGCCATTCTCGAAGCCCGCGAAGAAGGCGAGCTTGAGGCGGTTGAAGGTTCCATGCTTCTTAACGTGCTGAGCCTAGACGAGACTCAGGTTGATGAAATCATGGTGCCCCGTACGGACATCCATTGCATCGAGATCAACGCTTCCGTACGCGAGGTCGTCAAACTCATCATAGAATCCGGTCACTCACGCATTCCCATCTACGAAGGAAACCGTGACAACATCGTCGGCGTTGCCTATGCCAAGGATGTGTTGCGCTTCCTGTATGACCCTGCCCTGCACAATACCCCTCTCAGAACCATGATGCGCAAGCCGTTCTTTGTTCCGGAAACAAAGATGGTGAGCGATCTGCTGCAGGAATTCAGGGCCCGCAAGCTCCACTTCGCCATTGCCGTAGACGAATACGGCGGCACGTCGGGCGTTGTCACCATCGAAGACATTCTGGAAATCATCGTCGGCGACATTGACGACGAATACGATCTTCCCAAGGAAGAGGATATCAGAAAGCTTGATGACAACAGCTATATGCTGTCCGGCAGAGCGCTGCTGGAAGAGCTTGAGCCTATCCTTAATATCAGGCTTGAATCCGAACAGGTGGAAACCATCGGTGGCTACCTCAGCGAGCTTGCAGGACACGTTCCGCAAGCCGGTGAAACCTTCATGCTTGAGGGCTACCGGTTCTCAATCAAGGATGCGAACGCCAAACTCATCCAATCCATACTCGTTGAACGACAGGATTAAGCAACGGCCCGCACCCGCGGGCCTTTTCTTTGCCCCTTTTTCATGCGCCCCGCTTTATCCCTTGACCTTTTTCCGAAAACCCATTTTTCTCTGCACATTATGCACGCACTACTACCTTTGATCGCCGCGCTCGGCCTCTTCCTGGGAATGGCCAACCAGCTGTTCCAGCTGCCTCCGCTTGCCCTGCTCTTTCCTGCCGTCCTCTACGGCTTCGGTTCTGGCGAGGCATCTCCTGCTTCGGTATTCCGCAAGGCCTTGTTCTCAGGCATTCTGGGGTACACGGCGTGCATCTACTGGGTGGCTGTCCCCCTTGAAGAACAGGCGGGAATACACTGGGCACTGGCCTTTCCCGCCCCCGCGCTTCTCGCAACCTATCTGGCCCTGTATGCCGGACTTTTCGCACTGGGTATCAGGCTCATGCGCGACAGACTCTCGCCAGTACTCCTTGCCGTGTTTGCTGGCCTGCTCTGGGGAACACTTGAACTTCTACGGGGCACCCTGTTCACAGGCTTCCCCTGGGCGGTGCTTGCCGCCGCGTTTGTTCCGTGGCCCGAACTGCTGCAGCCCGTCTCCCTGATGGGAAGCTACGCCTATTCCGGCATTCTGGTCATGGTTGTCGCCCTGTTGCTGGAAACGGCGCGCTCCCGCCGCCTTATCCCTGCAGGCATTGCTGCCGCAATTCTTGCCGCATGTGCAGGCTGGATCCTGTATGCATGGCAAACCGCCATACCGACCACGTCCCCTGTCCGCACCACCATTGTGCAAGGCAATATTGATCAGGGGCAGAAATGGGTTCCCGCTTACCAGAACGGAACCGTGCATCGCTACGTGGACATGACCCTCGGCGCGCTGTCCAAAGCCCCGGCCGATCTCGTGGTCTGGCCGGAAACGTCTATGCCTTTCTATCTGCAGGAGAAGAAGGAATACCTTTCTGTTGTTCGGGACATGGTCATATCCGAAAAAACACCGCTGCTTGTCGGCACCCCAGCCTATGCCAAGGGGACTGAAGGCCGGCAGTGGGATACGCTCAACCGAGCCTACCTGCTCACGCCGGATGGCCTGATGAATGGCTGGTATGACAAGGAGCACCTTGTGCCCTTTGGCGAATATCTGCCTTTCGGGCAATATCTGCCCTTTCTTGAAGTCTTCTTTGAAGGAACCGGCGAATTCCAGACCAGTGCTGCCATCCATCCGGTTTCCCATGGCAACCTTGCCTTGGGTGTACTCATCTGCTACGAAACCATCTTTCCCGAGCTGGCCCAACAAAGAGTTGCCGAAGGTGCCAATCTGCTGGTCAACATCAGCAACGACGCCTGGTTCGGTAATACGGCCGCGCCAGACCAGCACCTGCATCTGGCTGTTCTCAGGGCTATCGAACAAGGCCGATATCTGATACGTTCCACCAATACCGGCATTTCAGCCATTGTGGATCCCAAAGGCACCCTCATAGCCCGCAGTTCCCTGTTCCGCGCCGAAACCATCAACGGTATCGCCGCGACAGTCAGCCGGACAACGCCGTACCACAATGCCTACACGTTCATCCATGTACTGCTGGCCGGAGCCTGCATGCTCTGCATCGCAATCGGGATGAAACGGAAGAAACCTTAACCATAATCAACGATACATATATGTTGCACCTTGCCGATCTGCGTACGCAAAGCCAAGCCCTCTTCGAACAGTTCTCCACGTTGTGGAGGCGTCTTTGACCTCGAGGCAGCGAAAAACCGCCTCGATGAGATAGAGAAACAGCTTTCCAGTCCCGGCGCATGGGACAAGCCGGAAAAGCTAACGCCCGTGCTGCAGGAAAAAAGCGGCCTTGAAGCAGAAATAAGTCGTCTGGAAGCGCTCAAGCAGGCCAAGGAAGATCTTGAAGAATGGCTGCTGCTTGCAGAAGATGATCAGAGCGCAGAAATCCTTGAAACGCTTGAGGCGCAGACCCAGCTGCTTGAAGAACTGCTGCAGATCACTGAAATGAACATGCTGCTTTCCGCGCCGGAAGATTCCAAGGATGCGATTCTTGAAATCCACCCCGGTGCAGGCGGCACCGAAGCACAGGACTGGGCCCAGATGCTGCTGCGCATGTATGTGCGCTGGGCAGACGCGCAAGGGTTCAAGGCCGAGTACCTCGACTTTCTGGACGGCGATGAAGCAGGCATCAAGAGTGTCACCCTGCGTATCCGCGGCACGAATACCTATGGCCTGCTTAAAGGCGAGAGAGGCATCCATCGCCTCATCCGCATCTCCCCGTTCGACTCATCCGGCAGGCGGCACACGTCATTTGCTTCGGTGGATGTCATTCCCGATGCCGGAGACGATATCGTCGTGGACGTGAAGGAAGCAGATCTGCGTATCGACTTCTTCCGTTCCAGCGGTCCCGGTGGACAGAGCGTTAACACCACCAGCTCGGCGGTGCGCATCACCCACATTCCCACGGGAACCGTGGCCCAGTGCCAGAACGAAAAGTCGCAGCACGCGAACCGCGATTCCGCCATGCAGATTCTCAAAGCCAGATTGTATGATCTGGAATTGCGTAAAAGGCAGGACGAACGCCAGGCAGAATATGCCAACAAGATGGACATCAGCTTCGGCAGCCAGATTCGTACCTACACGCTCCAGCCATACCGGTTGGTCAAAGACCACCGGACAAACTCGGAAATGGGAGATGTCGAAGCCGTTCTGAACGGCAAGATCGACGTATTCCTGAGAGATTTCCTTTTGTACCTCCATGCAGAAAACTAAGACATACGGCGGAAGGGATATTCCGGAAGACCTGCGCCCCCTGTCTGGCGAACTGGAATCGTTGCGCCAAATTTTGCTGCAACTTGCCAAGGAACGCACGTCCGGACAGACCTCAGGCCTCATTGCCGTCACACGCATGTTCAACGGCATAACCATTGAGCAGTGGAAACAGGTAGCCCAGAAGCACGGCCTGCAGGAATGGTTTGCCCTGTCGCTGGACGAGTCTTCCCATCTGAACCTGAGCCATCTGCTTCAGGCGTTGGAAGACCTTGCGCACCAGTCGGAACATGATCCGCTGACGGGCCTTGAAAACCGACGGGCATTCAACCGCAAGCTTCAGATCGAAGCTGAACGTGTTGACCGGAGCAACGGCACGGTGAGCCTTGCCTGCATCGACATAGACAACTTCAAAAACGTGAACGACACCTATGGTCATCCTTGCGGAGACGAAGTGCTCTGCGGCCTGGCCGAAGTACTGTCTGAGACCAAACGGGTCTACGATGTTGCGGCGCGGCTCGGCGGAGAGGAATTCGCCCTGCTGCTTCCCGGTGCCTCCGCCCTCAAGGCGAAGTCGATGGTTGAACGTGTCTTGCTGCGTTTCAGCGAGCAGCTCTTCGGCTGCGAGCCCCACGCCCCCTTCTCCTGTACCTTCTCCGCCGGCGTTTCCTGCATGAGCGGACGGGGCACCACTACGCCTGCCATGCTGATGGAGCTGGCCGACAAGGCCCTTTATGAAGCGAAGACCAGCGGCAAGAACTGCGTACATGTTGCCCGCCAGCAGCCGGACTTCGAATACGATCGATCCACCATGGTACACTCCAACGAGAAACAGTTCCTGTTTTCCGGGACTGAATAGAACTCCATATGAACATGCGCATTAACAGAACTCTCAGCGTTTCCGTACTCAGCGGCAAAGGCGGCGTGGGTAAATCAAACATCGCCCTCAACCTCGGATACTGCATGTTCCGCGGCGGCTTCCCTTTGCTGCTCATGGACTGTGACCTCGGCCTGGCAAATCTGGACGTGCTTCTGGGCATCGCCCCCGAATACAACATGCAGAACTTGCTGGACTCCGACATGAACCCCAGAGAAATCGCCATACATATCGAGAATGGCGGCTTCGACTTCCTGCCTGCCGCCTCCGGCGTGCCGGAACTGGTGGAAATGGATTCAGACCTGCGCGCCATGCTGTTCCGCAAGCTCGCCCCCCTGTTCGCCGACTATGACTATCTCTTCATGGACATTGGCGCAGGCATTAATCCGACGGTACTCGCTTTCGGTGCCATGACCCATGTACGCCTTGTCATCGTCACACCTGAACCGACCTCGCTGACGGACAGCTATGCCCTCATGAAGGTGCTCTCCACCCAGCACGGCGTGAAGGACTTCTACGTGATCGTGAACCAGGTCGAAGACAAGCGGGAAGAGGAGATCACCTTCAAGCGCCTTGCCGCCGCCTGTGATAAATTCCTCGGTTTTACGCCCACCCTTCTGGGAGGTATCCGTAGCGACAAGATGGTGACGGAATCTGTAAGACGCCAGAAGCCCCTGCTGAAAATGGCCCCCACTTCTCCCGCAGCGCAGGACCTGTTTGCTCTTGCCGTCAAGTTGCAGAGACTGCGCGTTTCCATGCGCGACCAAATCGCGAGCGGACCTTTTTTGATCGAGGGGTAGGTTTTTTCTAATAACCGCTTGAATATCAGAATGATTTATTACATACTCCACATGCCCAATTTGTGTTAGCTGCAATCTTCTTGACCTCTAACCACAGCGCATGTCCTCATGCCCTATTTGCCCGGAGTAGGTGATGAACAAAAGCGAACTCATCAAGACCCTGTCCGATGAAAACAACATCTCCATCGAAGAGGCGACCACCGTGGTCAACATCTTCGTGGACAGCATGAAGTCCGCCCTTGCCAATGGAGACCGCGTTGAAATTCGCGGCTTCGGCAGCTTCAAACTCAAGGATTACGGCGGATACACCGGACGCAACCCCAAAACCGGCGAAGTAGTGAAGGTGAAACCTAAACAGCTCCCCTTCTTCAGGGCCGGCAAGGAACTCAAAGAATTTCTCAATGAGTAGCCCAAGGCGCCTTACCGGCGCTGGCCGCATAGCCATCCTGGCCGCCCTGTTGAGTGTGCTCGCACTGCTCACGGGAAAGGCGGCAGAAGCACACGACGCGCAGAACCTTCCCGTTCTGCGCATTGTGTTTTTTGCCAACGGCTATGGTGAAATGTTTCCCTGTCCCACCTGAGGAGGAAAAACCCTCGGAGGACTGGCCCGGCGGGCCGGAAAAATTACATCATACAGGACGCTGGGACCAGCCCTTGTCATCGGCGGCAGTGGTGAATTCACGGATGCCAAGGGCAAAGAACTGCCCGCATCCTCAGCCCCCTATCTTATTGATGCCTTTGAAAGAATGCAGGTTGACGTAGGGTGGATGGGAACCACTGCGCACAATTGGTTTTTAGGGCATACAGGCAAAGTGCCATCGGGCTTCCGCCTTGTTGACCAAACACCGGTTGTGCATCAGAGTGTGATCGACAACAAACGCATCGGAGTCATCCTGCTTCCGGCAGAACTGGACGAATCCGAAACGGATAAGAATGAACTGATCCGCATTGCGGATTCTCTTCGCGAAACGTGTGACCTCATCATAGGGGTAAGCCCTTGGGGCACACCGTCGGAACGAGAATTTCTTACCGCTGCTTCAGGACATTTCGATGTTCTGCTCGGCAGCGGTTCAGGTGGAGGAATGCGGGGCAACATGGATTCGAAAGGTACCATCCTGTGGGCACGGGGCTACGCCAAAGGCAAGGCGTTGGCCGTTATCGAGCTTATGGAATGGCCCCGGAGAACTCCGGACTGGGAATGGAGAGAGAATGACAACGTCCGCTTCCCCGTTGTCAATCTTGATGAATCCGTCGCCCCTGATCCGGTTATCGCGTCCATGCCCGCCCCGTGATCATAAACGCGAAAACGGGCACATATCGCATACATTGCAAGGAGTTAATCGGTGAACAGGAACATGAAAGCAGTCCCCATCCATAAAATGCAGGGCTGCGGCAACGACTTCGTGTTCATTGACAACAGAGAGCTTAAGCTGCCCGTGTCAGCGATGGCGGATTGGGCGAAAAAGGTCTGCCGCCGTGCCTTTGGAGTTGGAGCCGACGGCCTCGTCTTTCTTGAAGAGGCCCCTGAAGCTTCTGTCGATTACCGTTGGCATTTCTACAACGCCGATGGTTCACGCGCAGAAATGTGCGGCAACGCATCCCGCTGTGCCGGTCTTCTGGCCGTAAAGCTGGGATTCGCCGGCCCCATTCACACCTTCGGCTCCGATGCGGGCCCCATCCGCGCCGAAGTGGATGTCGATAACTGCGAGGTCAAGGTCCAGCTTACCCCTCCCAAGGGGCTGGAGCTCAACAAGCCCATCGACATGCCCGGCATGGAAGGCACCATCCACTTCGTGAACACCGGCGTGCCCCATGCCGTATACATTCACGACAACGCAGCCGGACTGGACGTGAAAACGCTGGGAGCGCACGTGCGTTACCACGCGGCGTTCGCCCCTGCGGGAACCAATGCGAACTTTGTGACCGTGCTGGACAAAAAGAACATTCATCTGCGCACCTATGAGCGCGGGGTGGAAGACGAAACCTACGCATGCGGCACAGGTGCCGCAGCGGGCGTTGTCGTCACCAGCGCGCTCGGCCTGACCGAGGAATCCGTGAACGTACGCAGCTCAGGCGGCGAGATTCTCGGCATTTCCATTGAAGACGGCTGCGTCTACCTTAAAGGCAAAGCGCTGAATGTGTATTCCGGCGAAATGTATCTTGAGGCCCTTGGCCTCACCCTATCCTAAGGAACAAACGGCCCGCTCGTCCGGACACCATTGTCCGGACGAACGCTCCGACAGAGAGAAGAGGAGGCAATATGCAATTTACGGGTGCGTTTACGGCGCTGGTGACTCCGTTCAAGAACGGCGTCGTTGATGAGGAGCGATACAGGGAATTAATCGAGTGGCAGATTGAACAGGGTATCAACGGCGTTGTTCCCTGTGGCACGACTGGTGAATCCGCCACGCTTTCCCATGAGGAACACCGCGAGGTCATCCGCATTTGCGTTGACCAAGCGAAAAAGCGCGTACCGGTTCTGGCCGGCGCAGGTTCCAACAACACCAAAGAAGCCATCGACCTCACCAGATTTGCCAAAGAGGCCGGAGCAGACGGCGCGCTCCTCATCACGCCTTACTACAACAAACCCACGCAGGAAGGGCTCTATCAGCACTTCAAGGCCATTGCCGCCGAAGTGGATATGCCCTTCATTCTCTACAATGTTCCCGGCCGCACCGGCACCAACATGCTGCCCTGCACTCTTGCCCGTCTGTTCAAAGACATTCCCCAGGTCAAAGGGGTAAAGGAAGCCACGGCAAATCTGACGCAGGTTTCCGACATCATTGAACAATGCGGCCCAGACTTTCAGGTGCTTTCCGGTGATGACTTCACCGTGCTGCCGCTGCTGTCTCTGGGGGGCTGCGGGGTCATCTCCGTGGTGTCCAACATCATTCCCGACAAGATGGCGGGGCTGTGCAAGGCCTTCAAGGATGGCGACATCGCCACTGCACGCAAGCTGCACTTCGACATGCAGGGACTGTGCAGGGCCATGTTCATTGAGACCAACCCGATTCCCGTAAAGACCTCGCTGGCCATGATGGGCAAGATCAGCCTTGAGATGCGTCTCCCGCTGGTTCCCCTCATGGAACAGAACGAAAAGACTCTTCGCAGCTGCCTACAGTCCAAGGGACTTCTCTAACTTCGTTCATTCCGGTTACCCAAAAGCCCGCAGGCGCTGCCTGCGGGCTTTTTTCATCACCCCATTTCAATGCTGCAGGGATGCCCCACAGTAGCGCCAACCATGACTTCACCCCTCCACCAGTTTTTCCCCACCTCGCCGACCTTGCCCCCCGGCCGCAAATAGTCCTGATGCCAGACTGGAGAGTCTGTAAAAGCGCAGTCAACATATCCTGAAGTTGTATCCTTACACATTTCCTGCCCGAAGCTGTGTGCGTACACACTTCAGCAACAAGAAAACACGCCACACAAAAAGCAACCATCGCTGCCACTTTACAGATAGTGAGGCAGGGAGTTGGCTCCTTGCCGCAAGGAATCCCAAATCTGATAATGTAAAGATCTATGCGCAGTTCAAAGGTTTTTATCGCCCACGCCTATGCATGTTTCAATACCTCTGGAAACATTGATCTATAGAAAAAACAGGCTGCGACCGCCTCTTTGGGCAACGATATATTCAACACAAGTGAATACTCATCTCGTGACCTGTCGAAAAATCAGCACCTTGCGTTAATCTTCGGGCCATTGTAAAAGCATCTGCATCAACAAATCAGATTCAAATTGAATGTTTCAGGCGCCCGCATAGTACAACTTGTCCTGCGGGCGTTTCATCCACCCATTACAAAAATATCTTCATGAGCGAGCAGACCCCCTCCTACGCATTTCCCTGGCTGGCCCATTACGACGATGGTGTTCCCGCATCCATTGAATACGAAAAGCTTCCCCTGTACGCCTACCTCGACAGGGCGGCAGCCAATCACCCCAACCGGACTGCCATTATCTTCCGCAACAAGAAGATCACCTACAAAAAGCTTCAGGTCATGGCGGAAACCGTTGCCGCCAACCTGCGCCGCCATGGGGTAGAACCGGGTGACAGGGTATCCATCATGATGCCCAACCTGCCGCAGACCGTTGCCGCCTTCTGGGGCGTGCTCAAAGCAGGTGCCGTTGTCGTCATGACAAACCCGCTTTACATGGAGAAGGAGCTGGTGCACCAGATCGAGGATTCTGGCGCCAAGCACATGATCGCCCTTGATCTTGTATGGCCAAAGCTGGAAAAGCTGCGCGACAAACTCCCCATCAAGAAATATTTCATCACCAGAATTTCCGAGAGTCTCGGCTTTCCTCTCAACCTGCTTTATACGGTCAAGTCCAAGCGTGATGCCTCCTTCCAGAATATTCCCTTCGACGGCAAAACCATTCTGCCCTGGAAGCAGCTTGCCGAAGGCAAAGACAGACTCAGCGCGCCCATTGCGGACCCGACAGAGACGTTGGCACTGCTGCAGTACACAGGCGGCACCACCGGCATTGCCAAGGGCGTAATGCTCACGCACTACAACCTCGGCGTCAACGCCCAGCAGTGCAACGCCATGCTCAAAAAGCTGGCAAGCGAGCACCACACGTTCCTCGGCATTCTGCCCTATTTCCATGTTTTCGGCCTGACGGTCTGCCTCGTCTTCCCCACGCTGCTTGCCTCCACGGTCATTCCCTTCCCGCGTTTCGTGCCGAAGGATGTGCTGGACGGCATACAGAAGTACAAGCCCACCATCTTCCCCGGTGCGCCTTCCGTATACATAGCCCTCATGCAGCAGAAAGAGATTTCCAAGTACGATCTTACGTGCATTCGCTACTGTATTTCCGGCTCTTCGCCCATGCCTGTGGAACAGATGAAACGCTTTGCCGCGCTCACCGGAGCCAGCATCATTGAAGGCTTCGGCCTGACCGAGGCATCGCCCGTCACCCACCTGAACCCCATAGACAGCGTGCACAAGATCGGCTCAATCGGTGTCCCCTTCCCGGATACCGAAGCCCGCATCGTGGACATGGAACTGGGCTTCGTACCGGTGCCTGCCGGAAAAATCGGTGAACTCGTCATCCGCGGTCCCCAGGTGATGAAAGGCTACTGGAACCGTCCCGACGAAACCGCATCAACCCTGCGTAACGGCTGGCTCTATACCGGCGACATCGCCAACATGGATGAGGACGGCTACTTCTTCATCGTGGACCGCAAGAAAGACATGATCATTGTCGGCGGATACAACGTCTATCCGCGCGAAATCGACGAAGTGCTGTACGAGCATCCCAAGGTTCAGGAAGCTGTCACAGTAGGCGTCCCTCACCCCACCCGCGGCGAGATTATCAAAGCCTACGTGGTACCCAAGGCAGGCGAGAAGCTTACCAAAGGCGAAATCATCGCACACTGCCGCGAGCAGCTTGCCAACTACAAGCTGCCCAAACAAGTCGAGTTCCGGGAAGAGCTTCCCAAGACCATTGTCGGCAAAGTGTTACGCAGAGCCCTGCGTGCCGAAGAAGAGCAACGTATTTCCGAAGCCGAGGCAGAAGCTGCACATGAGGAAAAGGCCAGCATGGCCAACTTCCTGGTTGCCGACGACCTTGTGCCCGAAGATGCTGCACCAAAGTCCAAACAAGCTGCTGAATCCAAAGCTAATGTCACCACTGCCAAAGAAGACAGCGCTGAAAGCGATACTGAATCCGATAACAAATAGCGCCGGGCAAACGACCACAGGGACAGGCTCATGAAATTGCTCATCCAACGTGCCAAGCAAGGGCAGGTTTCCGTGGATAATGCCGTTATCGGCAAGATAGACACCGGACTCGTCGTGCTGGTCGGTTTCGGCCAGCACGACGATGAAACGCTGCCGAGCAGGAAAATATGGCAAACCCTGTTGAGCAAGATGCTGGAACTGCGTATATTTCCGGATAGTGCTGGCAAAATGAATCTGAGCCTGCTGGAATATGGCGGGAAGGTTTTGCTCATTCCGCAGTTCACGCTCTATGCCGATGCACGGAAAGGCAGGCGTCCTTCCTTTACCGATGCCTGCCCCCCGCAAACAGCAGAACAGCTCTTTGGGCGCTTTGTGCAGGATGTACGCAGCGCCATGCCGCAGCCCGATACAGACGTCCAATGCGGACGCTTCGGAGCAGAAATGGATGTTTCTCTCACGAACTGGGGACCGGTAACCATATCACTGACGGATACAGACTTCGTGAAACCATGACGGAAAACGCAACTCCCAAATCCACGATTCTTATCGCAGATGATTCGCGACTGACTCGTGCATCTCTCAAGGCGATGCTCGGGAGTTCGAGAATCCTGCATGAAGCGGAAACGGGAGTTGCAACGCTGAGCAGCTATCTGGCGCACAAGCCGGACATCATTCTGCTCGACCTGCAGATGCCCGAAGAGAACGGCCTGAATGTTATCCAGACAATCCGTCAGGAGTACAACGATACCGACACGTTCATCATCGTACTGACAGGCGAGGAAGATCCACAGCTGCATGCACTGTCACTGCACACAGGGGCTAACGACTTTTTGCAGAAGCCCTTCAGCAATGCAGAGCTCCTTGCCCGCATATGTGTCGCCGAGCGTCAGACGACCATCACCAGACAACTGCGGCAGTACTCCTTGAAAATCCGTCAGGAGATCGAGCTGGTTGCCCACCTGCAGCAAAAGCTGCTGCCGGACAAAAGTCCGCTCATTCCCGGCATCCGCATTGAAAGCATCTACAATCCTTCGGGGCATGCCAGCGGAGACTATTATGACTACTTTACGTTACCGGACAACCGCACGCTTCGGGCCATCATAGCCGACGTCTCAGGGCATGGCGCCCGGGCCGCCTTCATCATGGGCATAGTCCGCACCTTGTTCCGGCTTACCCAGTCCCGGTCCATGCCCTTGAACGACACCATATTATTGATCAACAAACACCTGTTGGACACTATCGGCACCGAAGTTGATTTTGTAACGCTTTTCTGCATTGATCTGGATACGCAGAACAATACGCTGGAATACATCAATGCAGGCCACTGTCCGGCCATTTTACGCCACTCCGACGGCGAAACCGAGATTCTGCATTCGAATATCCCGCTGCTGGGCTTCTTCGATATCCAGCCGGAATCCCTGCAATGCCGATTTGAGCAAGGCGACAGATTGCTAATGTATACAGATGGTTTTTTCGACTGGCAGATGCCGGACGGCGAACTCTTCACCCTTTCCCATTTCCTCGAGCTTGTTTCCGATCTCATGTCCGTACAGTCGGATTATGTAGATTCATTACAAAATAGCTTGACGCTTGAGGCCGGTGGAAAGCAGAATTTCCGAGATGATGTAACAGCACTCTGGATTGCAATGGGGTAACAACTCATGCATGTGTACACACTTACAACAAAGGCCCATCTGGACGCTTCACGCACTTTGACCAAGGGCGCCGTGGCCGTTTTGAAAGATTACATTTTCAGTGAAGAGGTGCTGCATTCGCTGGATTTGCTCCTTACAGAAGCCGTTGCAAATTGTGCACGCCATGCATACCGGAACATGGAGGTTGGCAACGTGGAGATTGTACTCGACATAGATCCGGGACACTCCATTGCTTGCAGCATATCGGACTGGGGAATCGGCTTTTCCCAAGACGGAACTGATTTTACCAACCCGGAGCTATCAAAACCTGAGGCCGAAGGGGGACGCGGCCTTTTCATCATCTCTTCGCTTGCAAGCGAATTCAGCCTGAACGAGCAAGACGGCAAGAATACGGTGCATGCATTGTTAACCATTCCGAGGGGCCTATGGATTCGTTAACTCCTATTCAACAGGGAACAACTCTGCTTGTCCACTTCAACGGAGAAGTGACGCTGAGTTCCGCCTCAAGCCTTCGGGCTGAGGTTGAATCGTATATGGAACAGAATAAAATTGACCACCTGGTCATAGACATGCAGCATGTCGACTTCATAGACAGCTCGGGCGTGGGCATGCTTGTCGCCCTGAAAACCCAAATGGCCAGCCGCAGCAAGTCGCTGTTTCTTCTCAATCCGTCTGGTCAGGTCCGTTCCACCATTGATCTGGTACACTTGAGCAGCTTCTTCCAGATTCTGGAAGGAGACGATGAAATCCTGGATTTGCTGCCGGAATAACTGTCAGGACCAGTTCATGTCTCAATTATTAGTACATTACTTCGATCCCGATTTCGATCACATGCACCTCACTCCAAAGGAGTCATCCAACGGAAAGGTTGATCATTATAATTTGGGGTATGTGCAGAATGTCGTCGCCGGCCAGGTTCTGGCAGAAGTAATAGCGCAGGACACCCCGCCGCCTCAGGGCTCCAAGGCGCCAAGACCGCTGAGGGACAACAAACTGCCAATAGGACCGAACACGGCACAAAACCCCGTAAAACCAACACAAATCATTGCAGCATCCAACGGTTATGTCTTCTATCATGAAGATCTCATTACCGTTAAAAAGCTGTTGAATGTGCGCAGGGACGTGGATTTTCATACGGGCAACATCGTGTTTGTCGGGGATATTTGCGTTCATGGAACCATCCGGTCCGGATTCAACGTGCAGGGCAACAACATTCTAGTCAAACAGACTGTGGAAGGGGCTCACATTGAAGCCTTTGGAAGCTTTACTTCAGAAAATGGCATAAAAGGCGGAAAAACGGCACATATCTCTGCTAAAAACGACATCCGCATCCCCTTCATCGAAAACGCCACCCTCATCGCAGGGGGCGATATCCTGATTGAAGGCTCCTGCATGCATACCGACGTATGGGTGCAAGGGAATCTTGCTGTCAAAGGGCGACTGAACGGAGGAACCGTATACGCCAACCGCATTGTATATGTTCAGGACCAGCTGGGGGGCGGCATCAGCACCATTACCAGCATTGTCATGGGTTATGACCCCTTGCACTTTTATAACCTACGCGCAGCGGATGAAGGCATCAGGAAACTGGATGCCATAGTAGACAGCCTGAGTATTCAATGTGCGAAAAGCGATGTGCATCGCGCTGAATATGGAAGCAAACTGGAACAGGCCCGCACCCGCCTGAAAGCGTTGCATAAAAAGCGGGAAGCACTCTGGGCCCAGATGAACAGCGAATCGGATTTACGCAAGTGCCGCATCATCGTCCCGGGTCAGCTTCGCCCCGGAGTCGAAATTAGTATTGGCGGCGCCTATTGCATTATCAACGACTTCATGGAAAACGTCTGCATCTCATATCGGGATGATGAAATCGTCTTTGATTCACCAGCCATAGTCAAAAAGTAGTAACACATGGATATAGCGACTTTAATTGGTATTCTCGGCTCTCTCGGCCTCATCATCGGCGCCATCGCCATCGGCGGCGGGATGGGGGGCTTTGTTGACATCCCCTCTCTCATCGTTGTTGTGGGTGGTACTTTTGCCGTTGCCTTCGTCATGTTCCCCCTGAAGACCATTCTTGGTGCCGCCAAGGTCATCATGAAGACCTTTTTTGCAAAACCTCCGAACCTGACGGAATCAATTCAGACGCTCATCGGTCTGGCAGAAAAGGCAAGAAAGGAAAGCTTGGTCGCGCTGGAAAAGGTTTCCGTTGAAAACCCCTTCATGAAACGCGGCATACTGCTTGTTTCCGACGGTACGGAAGAATCCATCGTACGCGCTGTCATGGAACTGGAAATGGGCAACATGGTGAAACGCCACCGCACCGGTCAGGAAATTCTCAAGGGTATGGGCACAATGGCCCCGGCGTTCGGCATGATCGGAACACTGATCGGCCTCGTTCAGATGCTTCAGAATCTGGACGACCCCGCTTCAATCGGCCCAGCAATGGCCGTTGCGCTGCTGACGACCTTCTACGGCGCGGTTCTGGCGAACTGTATGTTTTTGCCCATGGCAAAGAAACTGGAAGAACGTTCAAATGAAGAAGCTCTGAACATGGAGCTTATCATGGAAGGCGTTCTTGCCATCCTGAATGGCGAACACCCCAGTATCGTGAAGGAAAAGCTGGACTCCTTCCTTCCCCCCGGACAGAGGCAGGGCAGGTAGGACATGGCTGAAAAAAACGCCGCGCCTCCGCCGAAGCGCAAAGCGGACGAACCACCGAAACAGGAAGGTCTTCCGGAATGGATGGCCACCTTTGCAGACATGGTTACGCTTCTGCTCTGCTTCTTCGTGCTGCTTCTTTCCTTTGCCCAGCAGGACGCCAACAAGTTCAAAACACTCATGGGGTCCATCAAGAATGCTTTCGGTATCCAGATCAAGAGACCGGATGCCGAGTTTGCAGCGTTCTCTCCTTCCCAGTTTGAACGCAAGGACGTGGAGCTCAAGAAAGACGACCAGCAGATACTGGGCATGGTGGTTGAACTGAAGAATATCGTTTTTGATGACCCGAATCTGAAAAAGACGGTAAAAGTCTCTGCAGAAGATCAAGGCGTTGTGATGCGCTTTCCTGTTGGCACCTTTTTCGCTCCCGGCTCTGCTGAATTGAAGCTTGAATCAGCCCCCCTGCTCGACGGCGCCATCAAAATACTCAAGGAACGCAACGTTAATCTTGTTGTCCGCGGACACACCAACGACATTGCTCCCCCTGCCGGCATGTACCCGACCAACTGGGAGCTTTCCAGCGCCCGGGCAGCAGCCCTGCTTCGTGAAATAATGTCCCGCGGCGACCTCTCCGCCTCCCGCCTCAAGGCCGTGGGATATGCGGATTCACAGCCGCTGCTACCCAACACCTCGGACCCCAACCGCGAGACGAACAACCGTATGGAGCTCTATCTCCACAAACCAGAGGTGAAAAGCTGGTAGCCATGCAGTCTTCCCATACAAAGAACTATCAGGTTGAAGCGGTCATGGAGAACGGACAACTCGTAGATGTCCGTATTTCCACGGCAGGGAAAACCATGCCCCTGCTCGGCGCTGGTGGTTCTGATCGGGAGATGCAGATTCTCCGCCCTTTTCATGCGCAAGAAAACAGGAACGCCACCCTGCCAGTAGTACTTGGAAGCGGCATGGGCTATGCCCTCCGCGCCTTGCTTGAGCAATATGACGGACCAGTTGCTGTTATTGATAATGAATTGCCCATACTTGAAGCAACGGGCCTTGATCGCGCAGGCAATACGCAGAAAGGAACACCGGCAGAGACCGCGTTGGCAACCGCACTGCAAGACGGGCGCATTCTCTGGATAGCGGATGGCGATACGGAAACGGTGCTCAACGGCCTGACAAAGTGGCAGATGGAATGTGGAGGCAAACCGCTTCTAGCCCTTCCCCACCCCTTCTATCTTCGCCTTGACCGAAATTACTACGGCACCATCAGGGACAAACTGGCAGCGAGCGTACGCTACGATTTCTGGTCCAAAGCGGCCTACCCCAAATTCAAGGACAATACCCCGCGCCTTCTGCTCATTACGAGCCAGTACTTCCTGATGGGCGAAATCGTCACAGCCTGTGAGCGACTTGGCTATCCCTACCACTTGTTGACGTTGAACGACGACGAGGTAGGCCACACCGAATTCGTGGAGCGCCTGCTCAAAGCTGTGCTTGAATTCAAGCCGGACTTCGCTTTTACCATTAACCACCTTGGCGTTGACCGGGAAGGCGTGCTGACCGACCTGCTGGAGCGTCTACAGCTTCCCCTCGCCTCATGGTTTGTGGATAACCCCCATCTCATTCTGTACCTGTACAATCGGCTTATCAGTCCCTGGACAGCCATCTTCACTTGGGACACCGACAATATCGGCAGCCTGCAACAGATGGGGTTCCAGCACGTCCGCTACCTGCCTCTTGGAACCGACCCGGTCCGTTTTGCCAAACCTTCGGCAATCCCTGCACATCATCCTTTGAAGCGCGACATCTCCTTTGTCGGAAACTCCATGGTCTACAAGGTTGCGCACAGGATGAAGGCAGGCGGCTTCCCGCAAGTATTGCTGAAGAGCTACAAACAGGTGGCCAAGGATTTTGCCGCACACGAAGAGCGGTCTGTCCGCTCGTTCCTGCAGCACTACCATCCCGAGCTTTTTCCGCACTTCAATGCGCTGGACAGCGCAGAACGGCAGCTTTCCTATGAAACCATGATCACGTGGGAAGCAACCCGCCAGTACCGTGCCCGCTGCGTTGAACAGACGCTGCCTTTCAATCCCCTTATCGTCGGGGACAAAGGCTGGCGACAGACCTTCAGGTCCTCTCAGCATCGCTGGGAACTGCATCCGGAAATAGGCTACTATGATGAGTTGCCCCATTTCTACCCCCTCTCGACAATCAACTTCAACTGCACCAGCAAGCAGATGAAGGGCGCAGTAAACCAGAGGGTATTTGACGTTCCGGCAACCGGCTCCTTCGTTCTCACCGACAAACGGGAACAGATGGACGAGCTCTTCATTCCCGGCAAAGAGGTTGTCTGCTACAACGAACCCGAAGAAGCTCCCGAGCTTATTGCCTTCTATCTCAAAAATGACCAGGCCCGGCGCAATGTCATTCAAGCTGCCCGTACCCGCATCCTGGCAGAACATACCTATGAAAAACGCGTGACGGAACTTGCAGCCGCCATGCGCAGCATCTTCGGATAAGCCCATGAGCAACAAGCCCATTCTCATCCTCCAGATGCAGCGCATGGGGGATCTTGTGCTCACATTTCCGCTCATGCTCTGGTTGCAGCACCAGTATCCGAACCATCCCATCTGGGTTGTAGCAGAGCGGACCTTCTTTGAAGGGCTCATGCCCCTGAGTCCCCACGTTACATACTTTCCCAGAGAAGCAGCTCCCCTGCTCGCCAAGGAAGCCTATGCGCTGGTCATCAACCTGAGCCACCGACCCGAGGCAGCCCAATTGGCCGGTAAAGTCACCTGCGACCACCTCATCGGTCCTGCGACAACAGCCTCGGGAACCCATTACATACACGGTAAATGGCAGCTTTACCGAGCCAGCCTTGTACAGAACAACCGGCACAATCTGTATCACTGGGCAGACCTGAACGGCCTCGACGCCCTGCCCCTTGCTCTCATCGGTTCATCCCGCTGGCCAGCACCAGAGACGGAACGGTCGGACGCAGCCAGAATCGGCGTATTTCTCGGAGCCAGCGATGCAGCAAAGCGCCCCACTGTTGATACATGGAGCACTCTAGTCACGGCGCTGCTCAAGCGGGGCATGAAACCGGTGCTTCTCGGCGGCAAGGCCGACATGCCGCTTGGACATGCCGTAGCGCTAAAGACCGGAACACCTGCCCTGAATCTGTGCGGTCGCTTCACGCTTGCTGAATTTACGGCCCTGACCAGAACGCTGCGTTGCATGATCACTCCGGATACAGGCCCCATGCATGTTGCGGCGTGGACAGGCACCCCGACCCTCAATCTTTCCATGGGTTATGTGCATCCCTGGGAAACGGGGCCATACCAGCCGGGCCACCATGTGCTCCGCTCAAACATCAGCTGCAACGGCTGCTGGCAGTGTAAACACTCCTCCTTCCTCTGCCATAACGCCTTCTCCATGGAACGAGTTGCCGCCCTCACCCACGCTATTACCAAAAAGGGCTCTTCCGCCGTCGGTGTCACCCCCGCAGGACAACGCCTCTATGCCACTTCACGGGATACCGACGGCCTCTATTCCCTGCAATACGCCGACGGAACGGAGACAACAACCCCAAGGCATCGTCTTGCCCTGTTCTGGAAGTCCTATTTCGGGGGAGAGTTCGGCCTGTGGGACGCCAGCCGGACAGTAACCGCATGGCAGGACTTGTGTGCCATTTCCCCCAGCTTGATGCCGATACTGAAAAAGGAATTGCTTACCATAAGCAAAGATCTTCTTGGAGCCATAAAAGGCAAGCCTTCTCTGACAACGTCAGAAAATTATTGGAAAAAACATCCCCCTTTCATACGCCCGCTCACCGGATACATGCACCTTGCACTGCAGAATCAGGAATTCTCCCCGGCCGGACTTGCCGATGCCCTGAGCATGCTGGAGCGCCTTCTGGCACTTTCTTCCCGATAGCCAGCAGTGCACCTCCGTTTGCAATCCCGGTATACTCGCCCAGCCCCCTCCCGTCCCGACTCATCACCTGCTATAAACAGCAAGCCCAGTGCGCCCATACTCACATGCAGCGCATGCCGCCTCCGGCAGGCAAGCTTTTCCTCTATGGGCAAGTAGTGCCGCCCATCTCCACCACAAAAACATCACTATCCAACTGAAATTACAGCCCTATCAATTTTGGAACACTTTTCGCTTTGCATAGGCGAAAGGAGTTCCCCCATGCAATTCTTTCCCGTACTGTTTTCCGATCAAACCCCTTCTGCCGGCATAAAGGCACAGCCCAAGGATAAGACCTCTGGCGTGTCTTTCGAAGGGCTTTTGAATGCATCGGGAAATATGGGGGCCAACTCCATGCACTCCGCCATCAACGCCTTGTCTCTTCCCGGCAACAGTGCGCGGGCAGACATGGTCCGCAACCGCCTTCTCACAGGCGGCAGCAAGGACGATGCAGTAAGCGGACTGCGCGATGGCAAGATCGACGTGCACACGTTCCATGGACTCAAGACCAAGCTTTCAGAGCTCGGCGTTGATGATTCTACGCTCGAAGAGCTGGAAAACTCTGCATCAGAAGGATCTTTGACCTGGAACAGCCTGCTGCACACCCTTACGACAAACAGCGCTTTCACAAAGCAGGAAACAGCGGGTTTCAAGCTCGACGATGCCACCCGAAACGGCGCGTCCGTATTTCTCCAGAAGCTGGGCTTCACCCCCGATGAATCCTCCAGCATTCTTGAAACCGCTCAATCCGGCAACCTTTCCAAGGCTTGGAACAGTGTTCTGAACAAGATCAACGCAATGCCCGAAGGCACCAGCATTGATATTGCTCCTGAAGAACTTGCCAACATCGGCAAGGCGCTCAAGCTTGACGAAAACGGCATTGCCCGCATGCAGCAGCTCTTTGCAGGACAACAGAGCGCAACTGTTGATGCAAAGAATCTGAAAAGCCTGCTGGCAGAAATTTCCAACAGCGTAAACGCCAAACGTAACGCTGCTGAAGAGCGGGTGAACAGCCTGCATCAGACTCTTGCTCCTGCCATGGAAGAGGCATGGGAGCGTTCCGGCAGATTCAACGCTGCCGACATGCGTGCTTCAAAGGAAACCACAGCGTCATCCGTCCTCATCAAGGACAGTGTGACCGCTGCTGCCAACGGATTTACCAATGCCACGGCAGGTTCCGCGGGAAACAAGGAAGTGAACCGCGAAGCACGCAACGTCTCCAAGCATGACAAGGCGGAAGACGCCCTCAAGAATGCAGACAAGCAACACGAAGGCAAGGCTGAAGGCCGAGCCGCCATCGACAAGCAGCATAATAGCGAAGGCCGACAGTTCAACCGCTTTAATGATTCTTTCGACGATGAAGCCGCCAAGGACCAGACCAAAGGGAAAAAGGATGCGTTGAAAACGCTTCTTGAACGCCTTGAGTTCCAGCCTCAGTCTGCTGCGACGACTACTCAGACTTCTGATCCCAACGCCGCTCTGGCGGCAGGGGGGCTGCGTACAGCTACGGCAAGAAATGCCGACAGACAGATCTTCGAACAAGTTGAAAACGGCATGCTCCGCACCATGCAGAATGGCGGCAAGCAGCTTACCCTCCAGCTTACGCCGGAAGATCTGGGCAAGGTCACCGTCATCCTCTCCGTAAAAAACCACGAAGTGAACGCCGTTATCAGACCTGAAAGTGCGGAAGCAGCCAAAGCGATCAACGATCAACTGCACCAGCTCAAAGCTTCCTTGGAAAATCAGGGCCTGAAGGTGGACAACATCGAAGTGCAGACAGGCCTTCAGAACCAGCAGAACAACAGTTCCTGGCAGGGTTCAATGGAACATAATGCCCAACAGGAACTGAGACAAAAGTTTTTGAATCAGAGACGTTTACACAGCATGAGAGCTGACGGATCAGCTTTGGCCCAGGAAATGCACAATACCGGGGAAACGGCAAAACATTCCACCCATCAGGGACTGGATATCATCGCGTAAGAGAGGTTTCCCATGGCAACGGCAATCGATGGCAACATTCTGGGTAAGGCAGAGCAGGAATTCGGACAACTGCAGATTCGCGGCAAGTCTGAACTGGGCAAGGAAGACTTCCTTACCCTTCTTGTAGCCCAGCTCTCCCATCAGGATCCCATGAACCCCATGGACGACAAGGAATTTGTTTCCCAGCTCTCTGAATTCTCCAGCCTTGAACAGCTGACCAACATTTCCGGCGGGATCAAGGATATGAACGATTCCACTGCACGTCAGGAAATGATCAGCGCAGTAAGCTTTATCGGCAAGGATGTTCGAGCCAAGGGTTACGGGCTTTCCAAGCAGAACGACAGTACCAGTTCGCTCTATTTCACCATCACGGAACCGGTAGCAAACGGCTTTATCAACATCTACGACCCGAACATGAACCTTGTCCGCACCGAGAGCATCGGCACCAAACAGCCGGGCAACTACGAATACCAGTGGGATGGAAAGGATTACAAGGGCACGAACCTTGCCGACGGCGTCTATTCCGTTGCCATGTACGCGGAAGGTCTCGACGGCAACCCGGTACTCGTATCGACGGAAGTCAGCGGCAAGGTCGCCGGTGTTCAGAAGGACGGCACGGAACAGTACCTGCGCCTTGCGGACGGTCGAGTAGTCAGATTTACCGACGTTCAGGAAGTTGTGGACACTTCTTCCAGCTCTAACACGGATGAAACAACACCGTCCGGGCAATAGCAATCGAATTTACAAATCCTAACCTGTGCAACGATGGCTTAAGCCATCTGCACGCAGCTTGACAAAGAAGTGCGGAATAACTCCGCACAACGTGGCACACAAGTGCTTTGTAAGGAGGTCGATCATGAGTCTTACCGCATCCATGTGGACAGGAATTTCGGGCCTGCTGGCACATGGCGAGAAAATGAATGTTCTCGGCAACAACATTGCGAACGTCAATACCGTAGGGTTCAAGGGCAGTCGCATGGACTTCGAGGACTTCATCAACCAAGATGTGAACAGCGCGGCCGGCGTAACCCAGGTGGGACGCGGCGTCGCCATCGGAGCCATTTACGGCGACTTCGGTCAGGGGGCCTTCGAAACCACCACCGAAGCTACCGACCTTGCAATCGGGGGCAAGGGATTCTTTCAGGTAAAAGTAAAGGAAGAGGAATCCGTCTACTATACCCGGGCAGGCAACTTCCGCTTCGATAAGGACGGCTATCTCGTCGACCCGCACGGCTATGTGCTGCAGGGTTGGCAGATCCAGACCGCCCGTCCCTCGCTGGCAACCTCGTCCACACAGGTAACGAGCACGTCGTCAGCCATCAAGGGGTCGGGTGTCCCCACCGACATCAGGCTTGAAGGATTTACGTGCGAACCCAAGCACACATCCAACATTACCATGATCACCAACCTTGACGCCCGCGATGGCGGCGACAAGGCCAACGACGTCAACGACCCGTTCTTTGCCATGTTCAACCAGTGGAACGGACAGGACTCCCCGCCCATCGGACAGAACAGTTTTGCCTACCAGTCCACGTTACGCGTGTATGACGAAGGCGGCACCGCCCACAACCTGACGGTCTACTTTGACCAGGTAGCATCCGACACCATTTCCGGCGCAGCAAGCGGCCGTCGTTACTGGGAATACATGGTAACCGTGGAACCGGGAGAAGACGGACGCGTCTTTAACGGCACGAACGTGAACACGACGTCCGCAGCCGGCATCCTGATGATGGGTACCCTGAGCTTCGACAGCTCGGGCCAGCTTGTCGACCAGTCTGCCTTTACCCTCAAGAGCAATGCAGGGGTGGACCTCAAGAACCTTTCAAACTGGGCACCCACAACATATTCAACAAACGGGTATCCCCTGTTTACGGCAAACTTCACCAATCTTTCCAACGCAAGCTTCGTTACTCCCGGTCTTGCAACCAACGTATCGGGCTCGCTCATGGAATTGAATCTTGGCCTCAAGTACACAAGCACCTCGGCCAACCTGATCAACGGCGGTTCAGCCAACACGGCTCTCACCGTCGGCAGCAACGCGGGCAATCTCATGTCCCTTGGCAACAACACGGAGCGGCAGTCCTCAGCTACTACCAGCTTCGCAGGGGCATCATCCACTCTGCTGCAGAGTCAGGACGGTTACACCTTCGGCTTCCTGCAGAACGTAACCGTTGACCGCGACGGCATCATGCGCGGACGCTACTCCAACGGCATCATTCTGGACCTGTACCAGATCACGCTCTACGACTTCCAGAGCGAACACAATCTGCGCAGGGAAGGCGGCAACCTGTTCTCGGCAACGCGCGACTCCGGTGAAGCGCTGCCCGGACCTGCCAACAACAACGGACTTGGAGCGGTGTATTCGAACTCCCTTGAGCAATCCAACGTGGACCTCGCCAAGGAATTCGTCCAGATGATCACCACCCAGAGAGGCTTCCAGGCCAACTCAAAGGTCATCACAACAACCGACACCATGCTCAACGAAGTCATCATGATGAAGCGGTAACAACTAGATTGATCGACCATATACGGCAGCCGGCCCCGAAACCGTCTGCCACCCGAAAATCCCGCCTTACCCGAAGGCGGGATTTTTGTTTTGAACATAAAAAAAGGCATGGTTGCACCATGCCTTTTAAACACATGTATCGCGCGAGACTCAGGAGCGCAGATTCAGAAAATTGCCAACGGCGCTCTTTCCCTGAGCATTGATCCTGAGCACACCTTTTGGGGGAATACGCATGAGAACCTTGCTCCGGTCTTCATCCGTAACCTCCACTTCTATCTGCCCGTCCTTTGCATGAACAACTTCAAACTTCAGATGAACGCCTTGTTCTTCCATACGCTTCTGAAGCTCCTGGGCAGCCTCTCTGACGTCCTTTTCATTGACAGGTGCGGTAGGCTCTGCACTGCTCCTGTCCCCGGTCTCGCCAACGTACACTTGAGAATTCTGTCTGGTAATATGCGCAGCATGAACGTTGCTTCCGGGGTCCGGCCTTAACAGGCCGGGCTCGCCATAGGAATGGAGCAGACCGCTTTCAATATCGTGCAGTCTCATGACGAATCCTCCCGGTTTGAAAACCGGCACAATGCCGGAATGGGACTATCACCTTACATCCATCTTATCGACGATCCTTTAATCATCTTTAGGGTAGTGAACATTTTTCCCACCCCCGCAAATGCGTCGAATATCCGCCCCATCAGGGGGAAAATATTGACCATCTGGCTTAAAACACGCATACGGTGCGTTTTTGTCCTTTTTCAACTATCTGTATTTTATTGTTTTTTTATATTTGGCATCGCCATTGCTTCTCATGGGCAGTACAACAAGGAGGTTATACCATGTCTTTGGTCATAAATCACAACCTGATGGCGATGAACGCGTCTCGTAACTTGAATGCAAGTTACACGAGACTGTCAGATTCCACCCGCCGCCTGTCTTCCGGCCTGCGCGTGGGAACCGCAGCGGACGACGCAGCCGGTCTGGCAATCCGCGAACTTATGCGGGCAGATATTTCCACAATGAACCAGGGGATCCGTAACGCAAACGACGCGATCTCCATGATCCAGACTGCCGACGGTGCTCTGCAGATCATCGACGAAAAACTGATCAGAATGAAGGAACTGGCGGAACAGGCAGCCACCGGTACCTACAACTCCGACCAGCGTCTCATGATCGAGTCCGAATACCAGGCAATGGCTTCAGAAATTACCCGAATCGCCAACGCCACCGACTTCAACGGCATTCACCTGCTGAACGGCACCCTTTCCGGCAACACGCACAACGGCTCCGGTCTGAACTCCACGGGTAAGCTGAAGGTGCACTTCGGTACAGGCAACGACTCGGCAGAAGACTACTACTACATCCAGATCGGCATATCCACCGCCTCTGCACTGGGTATCGGCAACAGCACCAGCATCACGCACGGTGGCTATACCATCTCCACCCAGTCCGCCGCACAGGCGGCCCTGAACGCCATTGACCAGGCAATTATTTCCAAGGACAAGATCCGTGCCGCTTTGGGTGCCCTGCAAAACCGCCTTGAGAACACGATCTCGAACCTTACCATCCAGGCAGAAAACCTGCAGGCTTCTGAATCCCGAATCTCCGACGTGGACGTTGCCACGGAAATGACGGAATTCGTGCGGAACCAGATTCTGACGCAGGCAGCAGTGGCCATGCTCTCGCAGGCAAACTCTCTGCCGCAAATGGCAATGCAGCTTATCGGCGGCTAATAGTACCGCACATCGCACATTGTTCAAGGCGACCAAAGACAGAAAAGGCCGGGGAGCTCCCCCTCCCCGGCCCTTTCAACAAGTCATTCGGTTTCCTTAATTTTCAAAATGCTTTAGCGCCAGTCCGGCGGCCTTCTGCTCTGCCCGTTTCACACTGGGACCTTCAGCAGAGACACTGCGACCGTCGGGTAATGTAAGCAATACTTCGAAGACTTTCTCGTGCTCCGGCCCTTTGCTGCCGACTAGGGAATACACGGGACGCTCCCTGAAGCGTTTCTGTGTAAGTTCCTGCAATCTGCTTTTGTAATCTTTGCTTTTGCCCCCTTCCGGCTCGTTGGGCCAGCGGGATGCAAAGATGACATCAACCACTTCCAGTGCGCGTTGGTAGCCGCCATCAAGAAAAACGGCTCCCAGCACAGCTTCCAGCGCGTCGCTAAGCAAGGAATGGCGATCCCTTCCCCCTTGGCTTTCTTCTCCCCTGCCTAACAAGAGACAAGCGTCCAGCTTCAACTCCTTGGCCAATTCAGCCAAAGAAGGTTTACTCACCAGTTTTGCGCGCATGCGCGTCAGGTGACCTTCACGGGCAGTCGGGAACATGTTGAAGAGTCGCTCCGAAACACACAGTTCCAGCACGGCATCCCCAAGAAATTCAAAGCGTTCATTATGTTCAATGTCGCCACCCTGCTCGTTTGCGTGCGAACTGTGGGTCAGCGCCGTTTCCAGCAACTTGACTTGCTTGAAGCGATAGTGGATAGAATTCTGTAGAGTGTTGAGCATTTTCACCTTTTCTCCGAAGTGGGGGCCCATGACATATCACACCAACATACCGGCCCTGTTCAACCCCGAAAGCGTCGCCATTATCGGAGCCTCTGCCACAACCGGCAAAATCGGCAACGTGGTTCTGGCGAACCTGCTGGAAGCCGGTTTCGGCGGCAAGATATATCCCGTGAACCCGAAGTCCGAGACTATACTGGGTTGCAGGGTTGTCCGCAACATCCGTGACCTGCCTGATTCCGTTGACCTTGCCGTTATCTGCATCCCACCGGCAGAAGTTGCCGGTGCGGTGGAGGAACTCGGCATGAAAGGCGTCAAGGCCGTAGTAGTCATCACTGCAGGATTCAAGGAAATCGGCGGTAGCGGGTGGTATCTGGAAGAGAATGTCAAAAAGTTGGCAAACCAGTACGGCATGGCCCTTCTTGGTCCCAATTGCCTCGGCCTGATCAACACCGGCGCCAACCTCAACACCACATTTGCCGTAGGACAACCGGCCAAGGGCAATATAGCCTTTTTCTCACAGTCAGGCGCCTTGTGCGTCTCCATTCTGGACTGGGCCAAAGACCGTAATCTGGGCTTCTCAAAATTCATCAGCATAGGCAACAAGGCCATTCTCGATGAGTCTGATATTCTTGCCTTTCTTGCTGAAGATCCTGACACCAAGGTCATCATCGGCTACGTGGAAGGAGTGGAGTCCGGCCAGCGTTTTTTGAAAGTCGCGCAGAACGTAACCCGCGAGAAACCCGTCATCATGATCAAATCCGGCAAGACCGGCGCGGGAGCCAAAGCGGCCTCTTCCCACACGGGGGCCATGGCCGGAGCTGATCAGGCATATGAAGCGGCATTTTCCCAGACCGGCATCATGCGCGTAAACGCCCTGAGGGATCTCTTCAACTTTGCGCAGGCATTTTCTCACCTGCCGCTTCCCGCAGGCCCCAATGTGGCCGTGGTAACCAATTCCGGCGGTCCCGGCATTCTTTCGGCTGACGCCATCGAGCTATCCCGTCTCTTCATGGCGCCGCTCTCCGTTAAAACGGTTGATGCGCTCAAGGCGATACTCCCCCCCTTCGCAGCCTTCTACAACCCCGTGGACGTGATAGGCGACGCCAAGGCAGACCGCTTCTCCGGCGCCATAGACATTGTTCTGCAAGACGAACTGATCCACTCCCTGCTTGTGCTGGTTTCCCCCACGGCACGAACAGGTGTGTCCGATGTCGCCAAGGCAATTGTTGAAGTGGTGTCCAAGCACAGCAAACCGGTATTTGCCTGCCTCATGGGAGGCCCCGCCGTAGCGGAAGGCCGGGATATACTCGTCCGTGCCGGCATTCCCTGCTACGATTTTCCGGAACCTGCGATTCAGGCCATAGAAGCCATGAATAACTATCGGGAATGGAAGGACCAGCCCATGCCGGTGGAGGTCTGCTACAGGCGCGATATCGGCAAGGCGCGGGAGATCATTCGGCAGGCATTGGCGCAGGGTACGCAGGAAATTGTGGAGTTTCAGGCTCAGGGCCTTCTCAAAGCATATGAACTGCCGATTCCGGAAACAAGGCTTTGCCGCACCAGCGATGAAGCCGTCAGCGCAGCCAAGCAGATAGGCTACCCTGTGGTTCTCAAAATCGCCTCTCCCCAGATATCCCATAAAAGTGACGTGGGCGGGGTAAAGGTCAACCTGAAAACGCCTGAAGAGGTACAGGCCGCCTTTCTGGACATCACCTCCAGAGCGCAGCGGCAACGCAAGGACGCCTATGTCATGGGCTGCCTTGTGCAGGGAATGGTTGCCCGCAATGCCAAGGAAGTCATCATCGGTTTCAAACGCGACCCCCAGTTCGGCCCCATGATCATCTTCGGCCTTGGCGGCATCTATGTGGAAGTGCTCAAGGACATATCGTGCAGGCTTGCTCCACTCTCGCTGAGTGATGCGCAGGAAATGATACGTGAAATCAAATCGTTTCCTCTATTGCGGGGAGTGCGGGGTGAAGAATCCGTCAATTTCACGGCCATTGAAGACATTCTTTTGATCATGTCGCAGTTATCACTTGATTTTCCGGAGATTCATGAGGCAGAATTCAATCCCGTCCTTGTCAATAGTACAGGAGCATGGGTCGCGGATGTGCGCGTGATTCTCGCCCCGGAGCACTGACCTGCCAGCGGCAGGCAATGCCCGCAAACGGGCCGGATCTGGATAACGCGCCTTGCTCGTATGCGCGGGACACGCATGCAAGTGGACAGACACATTTCGCACCCGTACGGCAACACCAGAGGAGGAGACTATGGCTGCCGGTATCTACATTGGATCGACTGCCGGTTATTCCGGCAAGAACATGGTCGTCATGGGCATCGGGCTTCGCCTGCAGAAGGAAGGCCTCAACGTGGGCTACATGAAGCCCGTTGGTGCCATGCCCGAAGAACGTGACGGCATTCTCGGCGACGAGGACGCTTACTTCGTACAGGATATTCTGGGGCAGGACGCGCCTGCCAACGTGGTCACCCCTGTAGTGGTGACGCAGGACTTCAAGGTTCGCGCCTTCAGCGGACAGTGCGACGACCTCATGCCCTCCATCGTCAACGGCTACAACACGCTGCAGCAGGGCAAGGACGTCATGGTCGTGGCGGGCTCCGGCAGCATGTACTCCGGCCGTTACTGCAACGTTGACGGCATCCGTGTCGTGCGGGAACTGAACCTTCAGGCAGTGGTCATCGACCGTCTGCAGAAGGAACTCAACTACGACTACCTCGTCGTTCTCAAGGACACACTGGGCGACAATATGGCCGGCGTGGTCCTCAACGACATTCCCCCGAACTTCATGAATGAAGTGGACGGCCTCATCCGCCCATTCCTTGAAAAGAACGGCGTGAAGGTGCTGGGCGTCATTCCCAAGGATCCCCTCATGGGAGCCATCAAGGTTGGCGATCTGGCCGAGCGTCTGGGCGGAAAGGTCATCTCTGCGCAGAACAAGTCCGACAAGGTGGTGGAAAACTTCCTCATCGGCACCATGCAGGTGGAAAACTTCATGACCCACTTCCGCAAGAACAAGAACTCCGCCATCATCGTCGGCGGCGACCGTTCTGACGTTCAGCTTGTGGCGCTTGAAGGCAACTGCCCCTGTCTTGTGCTCACCGGCAACCTCTACCCCAACGACATCATTCTCACCCGTTCGGAAGTGCTCAACATTCCGATCGTTGTGGTGCGCGACGACACGTACACCGTCGCCAAGAAGATGGAGATTATCCTCTCCCGCCACAAGCTGCGGGACGTCATCAAGATTCGTCAGGGCGCCCAGCTGGTCAGCTCGGCCATCGACTTCAGCTATCTGAAGGAACGCATGGGTCTGTAGCACTGGCGGCAACACCGAAGTAAAGGGGGCCCATGGGCCCCCTTTTCAATGTCCGCAGCGAAACGAAGCCACTACCAACCTGCTGCAAACATGACGGCTAGTTTCCACTGCCGTCCGAGACGAACTGACTTCCGACAGAAAAATATGCCGGAGGAGTCACACTACGCCGGATGGAATGCTGCCCTTTGCCTTTGGCCACACTGGTTATCCTCTCGGAATAGCTGCTCCCGATACTGTAACCGGCAAAGGCAACCAGAAGGACCAGCAGCATCTTACCCATGAACGATAATGTGGTCTGCATCCCTTGCTCCTTGTTCCTTGCAACCCATAAAGGTACCGTCTCAAAAACAACCGATTCAACGGCTTGTCCTGAATGCGGCAATCTTTTCCGGATCGACGTTCTGGTCGCAAGACAGCAAAAAGCATGCACATACGCACACATACCATTTAATTCCCCATGACTACGGCACACACAACCACATCGACAACTCCCTTCGGCAAAGCGCTGCCGTGGATCCTGTTCATCACGCTGATGTTCTTTCTGAACCAGACCTCGCGCATGCTGCTGTCTCCCCTTCTGGTTCCCCTGCAGGCAGAATTCGGGCTTTCACATACGGCAACGGGCACCCTGCTGCTGTTCACATCCATGGGAAACGCTTTCAGCATCTTCTGCAGCGGCTTTCTTTCAAGCAGACTTCAGCACAGATATGTCATTCCACTTTCCGTGGGCTGCTACGGCCTTGCCCTGATTTCGCTCTCCCATGCCAGTTCGCCGGATGACCTGCGACTCGGATTTGCGTTGTGCGGCATGGCAGGCGGTCTCTACTTCCCTTCAGGCCTGGCGGCGCTCGGCTCCATTGTGGACCGTAAGCACTGGGGAAAAACCATTTCAGTTCATGAGCTAGCCCCGAACCTCGCCTTCATTCTTGCTCCCTCCTTTGCCGAAGCCACCCTGCAGTTCACGGACTGGCGCGGCACATTGCAGCTTATGGGAGGCATTGCCGTAACCGGAGCCCTGCTGTTTCTGCTTGCAGGCAGAGGCGGACGCTTCCATGGGGAACCGCCCGGAAAAAGTACCGTTCCGGCCCTGCTGAAACGCAAGGATACGTGGCTGTTCGTTCTGATCATCGGCGTGGCCATTGCCATGGAATGGGCCCCGTACAGCATCCTGCCGCTGTTTCTGGTCAATGCGGAAGGTATGGACAGAACCTCTGCTAATGCCCTTGTGGCGCTCACGCGCATCCCTACGCCACTTCTGGCGCTTGCAGGCGGCTGGCTCACGGACAGGATAGGAGAAGAGCGCATATTGCTGATTACATTTGCAGGCAGTGTGGTGAGCATCATGCTTATTGCCGCCGTGCACGGACATTGGCTTACGCCGGTCCTTTTCGTGCAGGCTGCCCTGCCTGCCCTGATGTTTCCAGCCATTTTCAAGATGTTCGCCAATGCCTTCTCTCCGACTGAGCGGTCATTGGTGTTGTCCATGACCATGCCGCTGGTAGTGCTGATAGCATCCGGCGGAACTCCGGCCATGATCAGCCTCTGCGGCGATATGGGCAGCTTCGGATTGGGCTTCATCATACTGGGGCTGACGGGCCTAACCTGTCTTCCGGCCACCAGAACATTCGCCAGAATCACCTCGCAGCTTGACAGCTAAAGGGCTAAGCCCTACCTATTGCGCGGTAACAACCCCCAAGGAGTAATCTCATGGCATATGAAGTGAAGCTGGTTAAGCTGGTAAGCGGAGATCTGGTCATCGGCAAGGCCGGTGTTGAAATTGGCAAACTGACCGAGGTTGCTGCCCTGCAGACAGTTCCCACCCAGCAGGGGGTACAGATGATGCTTCTGCCTTTCGGCTATCCTTTTGAACAGGATTTCGACGGCTCCATTGATACGGCTCACGTGCTCTACGAGTACAAGAGCTGCCCTGACGAGCTGAAGACCAAGTACGTTGAAGCCATCTCCAACCTGACCCTCAGCACGGGCGGTCTTGGCGGTCTGAATCTCCAGAATCCCGGTGCCGGCAAGGTTTCCGACATTTCCAAGCTGCTCAAGTAGCATCGCCCCGATTCATCGACCCGCAAGGGGGGTGGCGCATGCCACCCCCCTTTGTTATCCTGACAAATACTTATCAGTCATGCCGCGCGAACACATGGCAGACTGTTCACACTTTCCACCGGCGTAAGGAGCACCTGATGCGCGAACTGCTCTCCCTCATCCCCAAACCCACTCGCTATCTCGGTATCGAGGAAGGGGCCGTACATAAACAAAAGGATGCCGTTACCCTGCATCTGGCCCTCGCTTTTCCCGATATGTACGAAGTGGGCATGTCCTATCTCGGTCAGAAGATTCTGTACGGAATCATCAACAACCGCGAAGACTGGTGGGCAGAACGCGTCTTCACCCCCTGCGTGGATACCGCAGCGGTACTGCGCGAGCACAACACCCAGCTTGCAACGCTGGAGTCCGATACGCCACTCTCACAGCTCGACCTCGTGGGCTTTCATGTAACACATGAACTTTGCTACACGAACATTCTTTACATGCTTGATCTGGGCGGCATTCCGCTCCGTTCCGCAGACCGCGGTGACTCGCTGGACATTCCGCTGGTAATGGCTGGGGGCGGCTGCACGCTTGCTGCGGAACCTCTTGCCCCCTTCATCGACCTGATGGTGCTGGGCGAAGGTGAGGAAGTGATGGTGGAAGTGCTGGACCTTCTGCAGCAGTGCAAGAAGGAAAACACCACCCGTCACGAATTCCTGCGACGCGCATCGCGCCTGCACGGCATCTACATTCCCTCTTTCTTCGAATTCAAGGGCAAGGACCAGCCCCTTGTGCCGCTGTATGACGATCATACGGCCCCTGCCCGTCGCGTCATACCGGACATGAACACGGCCGCTTTCCCCGTTTCCCAGCCTGTTCCCTTCGGCGCGGTGCACAGCCGTCTTGCGCTGGAAATTGGCCGGGGCTGCACCCGCGGCTGCCGTTTCTGTCAGGCGGGCATGATCTACCGCCCCGCCCGCGAACGCTCAGTTGAGGAAATCGAGCGCATTCTGCACGAAACCCTCACCTCCACGGGCTACGACGAACTTTCGTTCCTTTCCCTGTCCACGGGCGACTTCTCGGCGCTCAAGACCCTCTTCACCCGCACCGTGGACCGCTGCAGTGACGAACAGATTTCCGTATCCCTGCCTTCGCTCCGCGTCGGCTCCATTGACGACGACATCATGGCCCGCATGGCCGGCATCCGCCGCACCGGTGCGACCCTTGCGCCGGAAGCCGGAAGCCAGCGCCTGCGCGACGTCATCAACAAGGGCATTACCGAAGAGCAACTCCTTCTGCACATCCGCAAACTGTTCCAGCATGGCTGGCAGCAGGTAAAACTCTATTTCATGATCGGCCTGCCCACGGAAACCTACGAAGACCTTGATGCCATCGTCGAGCTGTGCCGCAAGGTTCGCGGAGCCGCAGGCTATGTGAAGCGCCTGAATGTGACGGCATCCATTTCCCCCTTCGTTCCCAAGGCCCATACGCCCTTCCAGTGGGAAGCCCAGATCCCGCTTGAGGAAATCAAGAACCGCATTTTCTACCTGCGTGACGCCTTCAAGAAAGAGAAGAGCATGCGCATGCGTTGGCATGAGCCCACCTCAAGCGCCCTTGAAGGCATCTTCTCACGCGGCGACCGCCGCCTTGGGGATGTGGTGGAAACAGCCTACCGCAAAGGCGCAGTTTTCAGCAGCTGGATGGAACACTTCAAGCTCGAACCGTATATGGAAGCCCTTGCCGAACATGGCCTCACCTATGAGGAATACATTGCCGAGCGCGATGTAAACCATGCCCTGCCGTGGGATCATATCGTAAGCGGTGTCTCCCGCGAGTATCTGCTCAAGGAACGCCAGCGCGCCTATGATATGGCCATTACGGACGACTGCCGGTACGGTAGCTGCCATCTTTGCGGCACCTGCGACGTAGGCAAGAATCCTTCCCTGCTTGACCGCCTGACGCCGGACACTACCTACCGCAACATCCTGAACCTGCAGGAGCGCGACCAGCAGACGCACGAACCGGAAACAGACGAGCGCGGCAACGTCATCCAGCAGCAATCAGAGAGCAGCACCCCGCCCCAGCTTGCTCAGGAACTTGGACACAAGGCCGTGCACTACCGCATCTGGTATACGAAGGAAGGACCTTCCATCTTCCTCTCGCAGCTCGAACTGCAGGCCGTCTTCGAAAAAGTGTTCCGCAGGGCCGGTCTGCCCATGACCTTCTCGCAGGGCTTCCATCCCCTGCCGCTCATCTCCTTCGGCAAAGCGCTGCCGGTGGGGGTTGCAAGTACGGCCGAATGGGTAAACATCTACCTGCGCGAGCCCATGGGATCTCAGGACCTGTTTAATGCCATTGCGACCGCCTTTCCCAAAGGCATGCATCCCACCCGCATTGAACTGCTGGACTTCCGCAGGGTACAGCCGCAGGCCATTGCAGAAGACTTCAAGCTGGAATACTCCGGTGCGCCTGAACGCCTTGAACAGTTCAAGGCAGCCTTTGACGCATTCAAGAAGCTGGAACATTTCGAGTGGACCCGCGAAACCAAGAAGGGAGAACGCACGGTCGATATCCGTCCCATATTCCACAAGATTGAACTGACGGAATCAGGAATGGACGTTACCTTTGACTGGTCCGACCTGTATGTCTCTCCGCTGAAGCTGATTCTGGCGGTCGTTCCCGACTTCGGCCTGCTGGACTTCAGGCTCACCAAAACAGCTCAACACATGGAATAAAAAAAGGGAGGCGAAAGCCTCCCTTTTTTTATTCCATTCAAAGCGGTTACTGAAAGAAAACGGACGTGAGCGACAGCCGCTCACGCACCTCTTTGTTCAAACCGCACTGCTCAAACGTATCCATAACAGTGGAGGAAGCGCCCGGCTTAATCTTGAGCTGCACGCCGTGCCCCTGCGCAAAACGCGCCCCGGCAACCAGAATCTGGATGAACGTTACATCCACAACGTCAGTCCCGCTCATATCAAGCTCGACAACAGCATGCTCCTGCAGGAGGTCGAGTAACAGATCGCGCAACCGTTCGGCAGAAGCGATGGTCATATCGCCCGAAAGATCAACAACAACCCCGCTCGCGTCCACTGAGACCGGGAAGCCGTGAAGCTTTTCCCCCTGATCATCCATGGAGAGAACAATGCCCCCATCATTTGCCTCGCGTGAAGGCAAATCAAGATATGAAAGGTCCGGCGTTGCTCCGGAATCCATGAACAAATCGGCATCAGGATCAGTAATCATGCCATCCTCCGGTGCGTGTTCTCCATCTGGCAGAGCCGAATAAGAGCCCGATTCATCAAAAACAGCCATCTCAGTATCTGCATGATTCATGGAAAGAGTATCAAGCTCTGCCAACTGCGGGTCATCATCTGGCACCACAATTCCCGCAGCCCGGGCCTCTTCAAGCAGGGCCGCCTCAAACTCGGCCTCCAGAGCAGCAAGCTGACTCTGGTCACTGTCCACCTCATCATATCCGGCTGCCACGGCACCATCTTCAACAGCGCCGGACGCCTCTTGGGTATCCATAGCGACAAAACCGAACGTTTCAGGAGCCGCTATAAGTTCATTGTCATTGCGGGAAACATCTGCATCAGCCTCTTCTGCTGCGAAGGACACTGTCTGCATCATTTCACCCTCGACTGACAGCTCTTCCTCATCTGCAAAATCTTCAGCCAAAGCGACATGCAGCTCTCCACCAGCCTGCCGCAAGCCGTCATCATCGACCGTTAGAACTTCGGCATCAACAACAATGGCCTCCTCATCGCCCTCTTCCGCCTGCCAGACATCTGCCGCAAGAACCGCGTCAATATCCCCCTGTACGAACAGGTCGCCTGCAGCATGGGCTATGGAGCTGGCCATGCCGGAAGAATCAACGCTGCTTCCACCGAGCAGTTCCTCCAGCAAGGCATCGGAATCGTCGGAAGATGGACTCCCTGCATCCGGACTGGCGGAGACTTCAGAGGATTCACCATCAAGCAGTTCATCAACAGGAGCCAGATCGTCAAACGGATCATGCCGCTCATCATGGCCGACTGATAGACCGGTAGGGGGAGCTTCCCTTTGCAGAACGGTTGCTTCCACCTCATCCACTATGGAATCAAAAATGTCCTGCGTGTCTGACGGGGTCATAAACGTCGCAGTCGGGATATCTGAAGAATCCCACGGTTCAAACGGAACCTTCGAAGCCTCGCGCAGTTCGTTCATGGCACGATCGTATTCGGCCATCAAAGCATCAAGCCCCTCCATGGGAGCATCGGTGACAGGCTGGTTGAACATGTCGTCATCCGTAGCAGAGTCGCCTTCCCTTTCCGGCAAGGCAACCGCCCCTGCAAGCAACTGTGTCACATCTATGGGCTGTATCTGCCGCTCTTCCAGCATGAAAACGGCTTCAACGAGGTCACGCTCAAGGATGGAGGAAAACAGAACATACAACATCCCTTGAGCGTCCGTGCCGCAACAGACCGAGGCCGCAAGATCACATTCGCAATGCGTAGCCACCACATGCCCACTCTTCTGCAGGAACTCCAGAACATCAATGGGCGTTATATCCTTGGACGCAATATCGGTCTGCAGATTGAAAATCAGAATATACAAAAAGGTTTCGCTGCCGCTGCATTGCTCAAGCTCATAATCGGACAGCAGCATGATCTGCCTGCCGTCTGCGAGAAGTATGGGATGACGCAGCTCAAAGACGTCGGCCGAAGACAGATCCTTTATTGCAAAGGCTTCAAGCGAACTCACAGCCCCTTCATACTTGGAGGTCTCTTCACCCGCTGCAACGGCGCTCAGCACGGAACATCCACGCAGCACAGTACGAACCGCCTCGTGCGTCAGAGGAAGAGAGGAGGAGCGCATACGCTCCAGCACGATTTCAAGCAGGCGCGCCAGCCGGTACAAAAGCTCGGCATCAAGCAGCGCCGCACCGGTACGGACGCTGGTCAAGACGCGGAGAATACGCCCGAGAAGTTCGGAATCGGCCTGTTCATCCGTTACCTCCAATTCCAGCAGGTAAGGTTCAAGCTCGTTCACAAGGTTTGCTGAATGACGATAAAACTGTTCCAATAGTGCCTCAGGCATAAATCTCTCCATTGACGGATGTCCCGCCATGCGGCCAAAGTACATCAGGCCTCCGGCCTGTCGCAAGCGCTTCGGGAACATTACCATTTTTCATCTCGGGGGCAAATTATTATGAACAATCCTTGCCTTGAGGACTTTTGCGATTACCTGTATTCAATCCGGCACATAGGCTGTGCCTGATGCCGCATCTGAAGTATCATGCCCTTAGGGCTGTCATTTTTTCCGCAATGTTCGACCACAGGAGCTTCAACGATGTTTCAGCGGTTCTCCGGCTTCCTGTTCGGTATCATCGTCATGATCACGATGATCTCGATGTATATTTTTATCGATAAACCAACAGAAAAAACAAACGAGAAGACGTTGTCCACCACCTCTCCCCACATGTCTGCTCCCGAATCCGGCGCCAAGCCCGCCGGTGCCGATATTCCCGCAATGGATCCCCCGCCGTGGGGCGCTTCGGTGACCCACCTGCCCAACGGTCTTACCGTTCTCATTCAGGAAGATGACCGATTCCCCCTGGCCTCCATCCGCCTTTACGTGCATGCGGGCTCCGCATATGAAACCCCGGCACAGGCAGGCATCAGCCACCTGCTGGAGCACATGGTCTTCAAAGGCACCGACAAACGTCCCAAAGGTGGTGCAGCCGGTGATATCGAAGCTATTGGGGGCTACATCAACGCGGCAACCAGCTTCGACTACACCGTCTACCTTGCCGATGTGCCTGCTGCACACTGGAAAACCGGCATGGATGTTCTGAAGGACATGGCCTTCAACGCCACTATTGACCCGGAAGAGCTTGAATCGGAAAAAAAGGTCGTTCTTTCCGAACTTGAACGCGGTGAAGACAATCCCGGCCAGCTGCTGTTCAAGCGCATATCCGCCCGCAGCCTGCCCAATACTCCCTACGCGCGGCCCATCATCGGCTACCGGGAGACGGTAAGCGGATTCAGCAGACAGGACATCAAGGACTACATCTCTACATACTATCAGCCGCAGTCCATGCTGCTGGTTGTGAACGGCAAGGTCGACAAGGCTGAAGTGCTGCGCGAAGCGAAGGAGCAGTTCGGCTCCCTGGTCAATACCCGCGAAAGCATTCCGCCTGCAGCCATTGACCTTGCCCAGTTCACTGACGGCCCCTCTGTAACAGTGGAGCACGGTAAATGGAACAAGGCTTACATGAGCGTAGCCCTGCCCATTCACGGCTTTAACGATTCCCGCGCGACTGCGCTGGAAGTGCTGGCGCAGCTTCTGGGCGGCGACCGCACCTCCACCCTCTACAAGACCTTCAAATACGAACGCCAGCTTGTGGATGACATTTCCCTTGGCGCATATGCCTTTGAACGGGTCGGTTTCCTGTACCTCAGCGCATCGCTGGATGCCGACAAGGTAGACACCTTCTGGCAGGAACTGATGAAGACTCTTGCCACGGTAAACGCAGGCGACTTCACCGAAGAAGAGTTGCAACGAGCCCGTCTCAACCTTGAAGACTCCATGTACCGGACCAAGGAAACCCTGCCCGGACTCGCTTCCAAGGTGGGCATGTTCCAGTTCTTCAGCGGCGGCGAGCAGGGCGAGGCAAACTACATTCAAACCCTGCGTCAGACCGGCCGCGAACAGCTGCAGGACGTCATCAACACCTACGTGCGTCCCGAACGCCTGCACTCCGTGATTCTGCTGCCCGAAAAGGCTGAGGTGAATGCCACGGCGCTGGAGAAATCCACACGAAGCATCTGGCCGGTCAACGCTGTAGCAGTGAAGAAAGCCGACAGCAGACAGCACCCGACAGGTACGGAAACCATTGACCTTGGCAAGGGACGCACCCTTATCCTCATTCCCGACAACACCCTGCCCTACATTTCCATGGATCTCATCTTCCAGGGCGGAGACAGCCTTTCTGATGCAGAGCATCAGGGACTGGCAGAGCTTACGGCACGCACGCTCACCAAGGGGACGGCCAAGCTCGACGCCACCGCCATGGAAGAATTCCAGTCCAACAGGGCTTCCGACATCGGGGCAGGTTCCGGCAGGCAAACATTCACCCTGCGTGCCAAGTTCCCTGAACGATTCAGTTCCGACATGCTGGGACTCTTCAGGGACGTACTGACCGAACCGGCGTTTGCCCCGGAAGAAGTGGAGCGCGAAATCCAGAACATGAAAGCGGCCATAAAATCACGTGAAGACCAGCCCCTCGGACTTGCCTTCCGTCATATGTTCCCCTTCCTGTTCAAAAATCACTCGTACGGCTTCTATCAGCTCGGCAGTGAAGAAAGCCTTGGCACATTCACCCCGGATTCCATCAAGACATTCTGGAAGCAGCAGGTTGTCCGCCCCTGGACCCTTGCCGTCTGCGGAAACTATGACCGCGATGCCATGCTCAGGCTTGCCAGCAGTCTGCCCGCTCCCGAAGTGGAAAAGGCTGCGGCACTCCAGCCGGAATGGGGAGCCGAACGGGAGAAAACCCTTACCCTCAAGGACAGAAACCAGGCCCACCTGCTCATGATCTTCAAGACGGCTCCGCTCGGTTCCGAGGACGGCCCCGCCCTTGATCTGCTGCAGACCATACTTGCCGGTCAGAGCGGCCTGCTCTTCAGCGACCTTCGGGACAAGCATGGCCTTGGATACACCGTCACCGCCTTCCCGTGGCAGTCGGACCTCACAGGACTTCTCGCGTTCTACATCGGAACCGAACCTGCCAAGGAACAGCAGGCATTGGACGGATTCAAGCGGGTTATCGCCGACCTTCATGCAAACCTGCTGCCGGAAGAACAGCTCAATCGCGGCAAAAACCTGCTGCGCGGGGACTATTATCGCGACCACCAGAGCCTGAGCAGTCGCAGTTCGGAAGCTGCCTCGCTTTCCGCATCCGGTTACCCGCTGGACATGAACAAGGAAGCCATTGAAAAAGCTGACAAACTGACGGCTGCGGATCTGCGAAATGTGGCGCGCAAATACCTCAAGCCCGAATCCGCATACATCATGCGCGTAGTGCCCTAACCGGCTGCAACAGCATGACACCCGGCCCCCGAAGCAATTCGGGGGCTTTTTCTTGGCCAGGTCCCCCACGCCGCCCCACTTTTCATCCCGGCCGGGGAGTGCAATTTTCCTTTGTGTTTCACGGAAAAAAGACGTATTAGCCCCGCGGACGAATAGCGTTCCCATCTTTTTTTCCGGAGTATCATCATGGCACTGAGCATCGGCATCGTAGGACTTCCCAATGTGGGAAAATCCACTCTTTTCAACGCATTGACCAAGGCGCAGAACGCGGAATCCGCAAACTATCCCTTCTGCACCATCGAGCCCAACAAGGCCACGGTTCCTGTGCCGGACAAGCGCGTCGACACGCTGACCGAAATAGCCAAGCCGCAGAAGACCCTTAACGCCACCGTTGACTTCATCGACATCGCCGGCCTTGTTCGCGGCGCAAGCAAGGGTGAAGGTCTGGGCAACCAGTTTCTGGGCAACATCCGCGAAGCAGCCGCCATCCTTGAAGTTGTGCGCTGTTTCGATGACGAGAACATCACTCACGTGGAAGGCTCCGTCGATCCTCTGCGCGATATAGACACCATTGAAACCGAACTGCTTCTGGCCGACATTCAGGCCGTTGAAAAGCGTCTGGACAAGCTTCAGCGCGCTTCCAAAGGCGACAAGACCATGCGTCCCACCGTGGAGGCAATGGAACGCCTTCTCGCTTTCCTGAGCGAAGGCAAGCCGGCTGCCAGCTTCCCGGAGCGCAAGCTTGACTGCCTTGCAGCACAGTTCAAGGAACTGGCGCTTCTTAGCGACAAGAAGATCATCTACTGTGCAAACGTTGATGAAAACGGCCTGCTGGAAGACAACTCTCACGTGCAGCGCCTTGCCGAATTTGCCGCTTCCCGCGGCTGCGACATGGTCAAGATCTGCGCCAAGGTCGAAGAAGAACTGCAGGGCCTTGAAGAGGCCGAAGCGCAGGAAATGCTGGAATCTTTCGGCATCAGCGAAAGCGGTCTTGTTCAGGTCATCCGCACCGGCTACCACACCCTCGGCCTCATCAGCTACTTCACTGTTGGTGTAAAGGAAGTGCGCGCATGGACCATCCGTAACGGCTGGACCGCACCTCAGGCCGCCGGCGTAATCCACTCCGATTTCGAACGCGGTTTCATCCGCGCGGAAGTCATCGGCTACAACGACTTCATTCAGTACCGAACCGAAGCAGCATGCCGCTCCGCCGGGGTCCTTCGCTCTGAAGGCAAGGAATACATCGTCAAAGACGGGGATGTGGTTCACTTCCTTTTCAATGTTTAGTAGTGTACTCCTCCAGTGAGTATCAGGTTCTGCACAAAGCAGAACCCAAACACCGGAGGATTTCATGCCACAGAACAGCAAACGCCGGGGAAATCTGTTTTTCCAGATTATCCTCGGCGTTGTTTTTTTGCTCTTCTGTGCAGACAGCTCCCCATCCGCAGCCGTCACGCTTCAGGAAATACGTGAACGCGGAGTCTTGCGCCACATTGGCTTCCCCTATTCCCAGTTCGTAACCGAAAACCGAAATGGTCTGGACGTAGACCTCATACGCCTGTTCGCAAAACACCTCGGGGTCCGGTATGAGTTTGTCGAATCTACTCCGGATACGATTTTCGCAGACCTGACCGGAAAGCAGTATCGTCAGAACGGAGCAGAACTGCTCTTTACAGATCCAGCCTCCATACTTGGAGACATTGCCGCAAACGGCCTTACAGTCACTCCATTGCGGAGTTCGATTCTCCATTTTTCAAATCCGACATTCCCGACACAAGTCTGGCTGCTCGCCAAAGCCGAATCCCCACTTTCGCCCATAGCCCCGACCGCTACCATCGATGAAGACATTCGTCAGGTATTGAAGCAGATTGGAGGAAAAGCGATACTCGGCATAAAAAACACCAGCATTGACCCCCACATGTATGGCATTCAGCATACCGGAGCCCGAATACGTTACTCCAGTTCAGTGTTCAGCCTTCATATAACGACGCTGATGAATGAAGACGTAGATGCCATACTTGTTGACGTTCCAAACGCACTGGCCGCTCTGAACACATGGCCCGGAAAACTGAAAGTCATTGGTCCGGTCTCGAAAGAACAACACATGGCTGCTGCCTTTGCCCCAGAATCTGTAGAACTGCTTGAAGAATTCAATATTTTTCTGCAAAATTGCATGGCAGATGGCAGTTACGATGTTCTGATTAATAAATATTACCCTGACGCTGCACGATACTTCGATACTTATTTCGACAATCTCAAGTATGCAACAAAGTACTGAACCGACAATCAGGAACCGAAAAATAAAGCATACACGGCTCGCTCTGTACGCCGCAGTGTTTGCCGTGGGCATTTTTCTGTTCTGGCTCATCACAAAACTGCATGAACAGAACATCACACTCAGGGAGACACGGCAAAAGCACCTCCTTGCCACCGTCGACAGTGAAGCCCGGGCCATATCGTATTTTTTTCAATCCCGTCTGCTTGATGTCGCAGAACTTGCACAGCATCCGGCCATGTCCGGCTACTATCGAAACCAGGAACTCGGCATGTCGCGCCAATACGGGCTTGATGCCAGCATCAGCCTCCTGGAAAGCCAGTTTGAACGGTTTATCTCCCGCAGCTTCATCAGTGGCAGCCCCATATACTGCCAAGCAGGCTACAGAGATATAGACAAGAACCTCTTCATACTTAAAAGAGCCCATCACCAGACAGACCAGTGCCTTTCAGAGAGCATGCTGCACTCCGCTCTGGACAGTTATGACGGCACCACCAAGCTATTCATCCCCCAGGCCTCCACCAAGCTTTTTTTGATCATCTTACCGTACGTCCATGACAGAAGCATCAGGGGGTATATTTATGCGACCATTCCCATCCAATCTTTGACTGGATATCTTGGACTCACGGCAACCGATGAGCCCCACATGTCATTTCTGTTGCATGATCAGGCTCTCCCTACACCGCTCTCCAACGTTGAATCGATTGCATTCCCCCTGCACAAACTCAGAGCATTGCAACCCGGAATTGTGGAATCTATTGAAACAACTACGGATGATAATAAAATACTGCATCATCATTGGGCCATACGCATTTCCATTCCCAACTCTTCCTACGGCTTGGTAGCTACCTTTGAACTGAACGACATCTACAGTCTAGCCCACCCGCAATTAAAGCTCCTGCTGCTTTCCCTTATCGCATTAGTCACTCTCATAACGGCGCTGATTGCCGTCCGCATGGACCTCAGGAACACTTCGCTTAAAGCCCGGCTTGAGGAATCAGGCAAGAATAAGGAGCAGATTCAGCTTCATAACACCCTGCTTCAACAGGAAATACGGGACAGAAAGAATGCTGAAGAGCGGGAAGTGACCCTGCGCAGCCAGGCAGAAAAGATCAACAAGGTTATTCCCAGCGCAGTATTTTCCATGGACGAGTCAGGCCTGATAACCGCGTGGAACAACCGTGCGGAAGAAATCAGCGGCTACACTGCGGAAGAAGCCATTGGCAAGCACTTCACCTTTTTCCATTCCGCCACATCTCCCGCTTTAATAAGCAGGAAAGTAATCGACCCCGTCTCCAGCCGCGGCATCCAGTATGAAATACGAACAAAAGCCGGTGTATCCCGCAGTATTCTCAAAAACAGGGAACCGCTGTTCGACTTCAAAGGCAAGCTCATCGGTGCAGTGGACAGCTTTGAAGACATTACGGACCAGCAACGCACTCTTGCCGCACTCGCTGTGGCTGAAGAAAACTACAGATCTATTTTCCGCAACGCTCCCTATGGAATCTACCAGAGCACGAAAGATGGACAATTACTCAGCCTGAACCCCACCATGGTCGCCATGTTCGAATATGGCAGTGAAGAGGAGATGCGGGCGGCCCTGCAAGACAATCTTGATCACTTATATGCAGAACCACCCACCCGACGGGAATATTTACGCCGCATGGCAACACTCGGTTACGTACAGAATTTCGAAACCCAGGCCGTGACCCGTACAGGGAAGAAGCTATGGATCGTAGAAAACGCAAGAACCTTCACCACGCCCGAAGGAATAGGAGCTTTTGAAGGATTCATTCACGACATCACCCCGCAAAAGCATGCGGAAAACCTCCTGATCGAAGCCAAGGAGACGGCGGAAACTGCCAACAAGGCCAAAAGCCAGTTTCTTGCAAACATCAGCCATGAAATCAGAACGCCCATGATGGCCATTCTAGGCATGGCCGACCTGAATCTACGAACCGAAAACGACCCTAAAAAGGCCCACAATCTTCATGTGCTCAGGGATGCCGCCTCCTCTCTTCTCAAGCTGCTGAACCAATTGCTGGACTTTGCCAGAATCGAAGCCGACGCTATAGAACTGGAGAACATGGACTTCAGCCCGCGCAAGCTCATCATCGGCGTCCATGACCTGCTCAAACTTGAAGCACAGAACAAGGGGATTTCCCTGAACGCAGACTGCCCGCCCCTTCTTCCCTCTCGCGTTCTGGGTGACCGGGACAGGTTGCGACAGGTACTTATCAACCTCGTGGGCAACGCAGTCAAATTTACAGAAAGCGGTTCAGTTACCCTCACCTGCTCGCATACCGGTCAACAAGACACACAAGAAACAACAACAGCCGCAGCAACGCCAGATCAACCATCTCCTGTCTGGCTGACATTCACCATCACCGACACGGGCATAGGCATACCAAGCGACAAGATCGCGCTCATATTCCAAAGCTTTGCACAGGCAGACGGTTCGGTCACCCGCAGATACGGCGGCGCAGGGTTAGGCCTTGCGATATCAAAACACCTGATAGAGATGATGGGGGGCACAATTTCGGTTGCAAGCCGCGAGGGAGAGGGAACGACGTTCACAGTCACCATCCCGTTCGGCCACTACCATGCTGCAGAGGAGTCTCTCTTTTCACTCACAAATCCCAGCCCATCTGAGTCAGCAAGCAACAGGCTGGTTCAGGGGCTACGCATGCTTGTAGCCGAAGACAATCCTTTCAATCAGATTGTCATTTCCCAGATGCTGGAATTCGACAAACACAACGTGACCATAGCCGGCAATGGTGAACAGGCACTGGAGCTCCTTGAAAAGCACCAGTTCGACCTTGTTTTCATGGATATCCAGATGCCGGTTCTGGACGGCATAGACACAACACAGATCATACGCTCTGGCATGCGCCCCGCCATACCGGCGCAGATTCCTGTCGTTGCTCTGAGTGCGCATATCCGCTCGGAGGAACAACTTCGGTTCGGCGACGCCGGTTTCAACGCCTACCTCTCCAAACCTCTGGTGGTTGACGACCTGCGCCTGCTTCTTGCCGATATCTTCCCGCATCTCGCCAGTGATGCCCACACACCTGAAGCCCTGCCGCCTTCTACGGAAAATGGTACTTCATCCCCCGCCATCTCAGACTTTGAAGAAATATGCCGTCTTCTTTCCAACAAAAAGAATGTGATAGTGACCTTGCTTACTCTGTATTCCGAGACCATGCCTGCCACGACAGCCTCTCTGGAAGAATGCCTCATGAAAGGCAACTGTACGGAATTGCAACGTCTTGCCCACTCCATGAAATCGTCCATTCGAAACGTGGGTGCCAACGAATTGGCTGAGTTGGCCAAGAGAATGGAGGATGCCGCCGGAGCCGAAGATTTGACGCAGGCCATGCAACTTCTGCCAGACCTCCGTCTCGGCATCCATCAGACCGTAGCGGAAACGGAGGCCTATCTCGCATCCATCGACACTCTCCTGCCTGACCAATAATTCTTATATCCGCTTGGAGTTATCAAGTGGCACCGATCCTGACGCCGCACAACCCGGCCCCCCCCACTTTACGCCAATTGCAGCTCCACACCATTCGGCACAAGTATTGCTTCAATTCAGACAACGGAGCGTGGGCGACGGGATTCCGGCTAAGAGATCAACACACTTAAAAAGTAAAATACACATAAGAGGTTCTCGCCGGTCCCCCGTCCCCCCCGTTCCGTCCCCCACCTTTTATAACTTCTCTTCATCCCTTGAGATTCTGCAATCCTGAAGGTATAGAACAGGTCAATAACCGGATTAACCTGCATACCTGAACAGGACATCACATGGCCATTCATCCCATGGCGGGCAAAAAGTGCCCTTCTGAGCTTCTCGTCAATATTCCCAAACTTGTTTCCGCTTATTTCACGCTGCAGCCTGACGTACAGGAACCTTCCCAACGAGTATCTTTCGGCACTTCCGGCCACCGTGGCAGCTCCCTGAAACACAGCTTCAACGAGACGCACATCGCAGCCATCACGCAGGCAGTATGTGACTATCGCAGACAGAAAGGCATTAGCGGGCCCCTCTTCATGGGGCGCGATACCCATGCCCTTTCGGAACCCGCACATGACACCGCCCTTGAAGTGCTCGCGGCCAATGGCGTTACTGTCTGCATAGATGCGCAGGACGGATATGTTCCCACCCCGGTCATTTCCCACGCCATCCTTTCCTACAATGCGGCTGGCGGCAGCGTTGCGGACGGCATTGTCATCACCCCTTCGCACAACCCTCCAGATGACGGCGGTTTCAAGTACAACCCGCCTCACGGAGGCCCTGCGGATACGGAAACAACCGCCTGGATTGAAAAAAGGGCGAATGAACTGATTGCAGCAGGAAACACCGAGGTTCGTCGCATCCCCCTGCTCCGTGCCCGCAAGGCGGACACGACCCGCAGCTACGACTATATTTCCCCGTATGTACGGGATCTTAGCTCAATTCTCGACATGGAAGCCATCGGCAAAGCCGGACTCAAGGTCGGTGTAGACCCTCTCGGCGGAGCCGGGCTTGCTTACTGGGAACCCATTGCCAAGCGCTACAAGCTGGATATCACGGTGGTGAACAAGGAAAATGACCCCACCTTCCGCTTCATGCCCGTGGACAAGGACGGAAAAATCCGCATGGACTGCTCTTCCAAATGGGCCATGAGCGACATGATCCGCCTGAGTTCCTCCTATGACATTGCCTTCGGGAACGATCCCGATACGGACCGCCACGGCATTGTTACCCGTTCCGGTCTTATGAACCCCAATCACTATCTGGCTGCAGCCATTCAGTACCTGTTCACCCACCGCACCGCATGGAAGGCAGACGCCTCCATAGGCAAGACGCTGGTTTCAAGCTCCATGATAGACAGGGTTGGCAAGGAGCTGGGCCGCGCAGTGAGCGAAGTGCCCGTTGGGTTCAAGTGGTTCGTGAACGGGCTCATCGACGGCTCCTACGGTTTCGGCGGCGAAGAAAGTGCCGGGGCAAGCTTTCTTCGCAAGAACGGCAAGGTCTGGTCGACGGACAAGGACGGCATCATCATGAACCTGCTGGCCTGTGAAATTCTTGCCGTCACCGGCAAGGATCCGCAACAGTTGTATACGGAACTCACCGAACGCCACGGCACCCCCATTTACGAACGTCTTGAAGCACCGGCCAATGCCACGCAAAAGACAGCGCTGAAGAACCTTTCGCCGGAAGCGGTCAAGGCTGACACACTGGCCGGAAATCCTATTACGGCCAAGCTCACCAAGGCTCCGGGCAACGGCGCGGCCATCGGAGGCTTGAAGGTTGTTACTGAAGAAGGCTGGTTCGCAGCCCGCCCCTCCGGCACGGAAGACGTGTACAAGATTTACACTGAAAGCTTTGCCGGAGCGGAACACCTTAAAACCCTGCAGGCGGAAGCGCGACAGATAGTGGCAGATGCCTTTGTCGCTGCAGGGGTCTAAGTTTGTTGACGACTGAGAGGATGGAGCGTAGAGTCACGGGCGATACCTCTCTGGAACATTTGGAGGAATTGAATGAAATTTCTTGTCATTGATGATGACTTTGACAGCCGCCGACTGGTTCAGAAAATTCTGCACCCCTACGGATATGTCGAAGTAGCGGCTGACGGAGAGGAAGGTGTGGAGGCATTCCGTGCTGCCCTCAAGGATGGTGATCCTTATGATGTCATTACGCTTGATATCATGATGCCCAACATGGACGGTCAGGATGCCCTGCGCGAAATCCGTGAAGTTGAAAAGGAAATGGGCATAGCTAACGACAAGGCTGCCAAGGTCATCATGATTTCCGGTCTGGATGACAACAAGGAAGTGCACGATGCGTTCTTTCTTGGCGACGCCATCAGCTACATCGTCAAACCCATCCGCAAGCAGACTCTTCTGGATGAAATCCAGTCTCTGGGTGTCGTCCTTGAGAAGTCTGCCCAATAACCAGATTTGAGCAATATCAATGGCCAGCCCCACCCCGTGTGAGCTGGCCATTTATTTTTGAGTACTTCTGAGTCTTTGATCACTAATTTGATCTTTTTTTGCAGAAAACGCCACTTCAGGTCTTGCCCACAGCCGAGACCGGAGGTATGCAGAACGAAGAACCACTCGCGGGCTCTGCCCGCACACCACAACCGCAACAACACCTAACGCAGGAGGCTCCCCTCTATGAAAACCCCTGAAAATCTCCTCTACAGCAAGTCCCACGAATGGGCCGACATCGACGGCGACATCGCAGTTGTCGGCATCACCGACTATGCGCAGGAATTGCTCGGCGACATCACCTTTGTCGAACTGCCTGCCGTGGGTGACACTGTGGAAGCAGGCACCGAAATGGGTTCCATCGAATCTGTAAAGGCTGCCAGCGAACTCTATGCCCCTGTCAGCGGTGAAGTCATCGCCGTGAATGAAGCCCTTGAGGACAATCCCGAGAAGGTCAACGAGTCTGCGTTCGAAGAAGGCTGGCTGATCAAGGTCCGCATCTCTGACGAGCCTGCGAACCTGCTTTCCGCCTCCGAATACGCTGAACTGGCTGCCAGCGAAGACCACTAAGCCGCGGCCAGGGCCGCATGCACGAACGCCGTCTTCATCCTGCCTTCATAAGCAGATGTAGCTGACGGCCGTTCGGCATTGGCGCAATCGGCAGCCAGACCAGATACCGCTTAGCGCGCCACGCATTGCTTGCGAAAGCAGCCAACACTGCTCATCGTCGCAATGGAAGTCGTGTCCTGTTGGTGCATCCACTGTCTGCCGTTCAGCGCAATGCGTTACGTGCCGCCCTTATCCGCCCCAAGCGTCTTCCGGTCGGGAACGGCTTCCCCTGTTTCACGCCGTTCCCCCATATCACTGCCTAGCAAGCAGAAGACACGCGTTTTCCCAGCGCACAGGCCACAGGAGGCCATATGCCTTTCGTTCCTCATACTCAGGATGATCTGAAGGCCATGCTGGACGTCATCGGCGTCACCACCATGGAAGACCTTTTCGCAGACATTCCCGCATCCATGCGCCCCAAGAGTTTCGATCTGCCGGAAGGCATGAGCGAAATGGAAGTCTGCTCGTACCTTGAACAGCTTGCCGGAAAGAACCGCACCGACCTTGTCAGCTTCCTCGGCGCCGGATTCTACGACCATCATATTCCCAAGGCTATCGACGGCCTCATTTCCCGCGGCGAATTCTACACGGCCTACACTCCCTACCAGCCTGAATCCTCGCAGGGCACCCTGCAGGCCATTTTCGAATTCCAGACCGCAGTCTGCCGCCTCATGGACATGGATGCTTCTAACGCTTCCGTGTACGACGGCGGTTCCGCCATCTTCGAAGCCATGATGATGGCCGTACGCGCCACCAAGCGCACCAAAATCGTCGTTTCCGAAGCAGTGAGCCCCATCTACCGCACCATGCTCACCTCCTACACCTCCAACCTGAACCTCGAATTCGTCACCGTGCCCCACAATGAAGGCATGACCGACATAGAGGGACTCAAGGCCGCCATTGACGACAAGTGCGCAGCCGTGGTGGTGCAGAACCCCAACTTCTTCGGCAACGTCAGCGACTTCACCGAACTCTTCGCCCATGCACATGAAAAGAAGGCACTGGGCATCATCTCCGTGTATCCGGTCATGCAGTCCGTGCTGAAGACCCCCGGCGAAATGGGTGCCGACATCGCCGTGGCTGAAGGCCAGAGCCTCGGCCAGCCCCTTTCCTTCGGCGGCCCCTACCTCGGCATGATGGCCTGTACTGAAAAGCTCATCCGCCAGATGCCCGGCCGTATCGTCGGCCGCACCGAAGACATTGAAGGCCGCGAAGGCTACGTGCTCACCCTGCAAGCCCGTGAACAGCACATCCGCCGCGCCAAGGCGACCTCCAACATCTGCTCCAACCAGGCCCTGTGTGCGCTGCGTGCGCTCATCCACATGTGCCTGCTCGGACCTGAAGGCCTCATCCGCACGGCTGAGCTTTCCATGGAGCGTGCCCATTATCTCGCAGACCGCCTCACCGCCATTCCCGGCGTGGAGCTGCTGAACGAAGCCCCCTTCGGCAACGAAGTGGCCATCCGCCTGCCCATCAGCGCCTTCGAAGCCGTGGACAAGCTGGTGGAACGCGGCTACGTGGCCGGTGTGCCGCTCGGTCGCTACTACAAGGACATGGACGACGTTCTGCTCATGGCCTGCACGGAAAAACACACCTTTGAACAGGTCGGCATTCTGGCCGAAATGCTGGGAGGGATACTGTAATGAAGACCGTATTCGCACAATCCGTCCCCGGACGCACCGCCTGTCTGCCCCCCATGCCGGAAGAACGCGCGGAAACCTTCATCCCCAAGAGCCTGATGCGCGCCAAGAAGCCCGCACTGCCTGAGCTGAGCGAACTGGACGTGGTACGCCACTTCTCACGCCTCAGCCGCCTGAACTTCGGGGTGGATTCCAACTTCTATCCGCTGGGTTCCTGTACCATGAAGTACAACCCCAAGTTCACCGAACAGGTTGCTGCGCTGCCCGGTTTCGCCAAGCTGCACCCGCTTCTGCCGCAGATCAAGAGTGCGGGCCTGTATACGCAGGGCGCCCTTGAAGTAATGTATGAAACCGAACGCCTGCTCTGCGAAGTGACCGGCATGAACGCCTTCACCCTGCATCCCATGGCGGGCGCACACGGCGAACTCACCGGCGCAATGCTCATCGCGGCCTACCACAAGGACAAGGGCAACAAGAAGACCAAGGTCATCTGCCCCGACTCCGCACACGGCACCAACCCCGCGTCCGCCGCTCTAGCCGGTTACGAAGTCGTCAACATCGAATCCAAAGACGGCATGCTCGACCCCGCCGCTCTGGACGCCGTGCTGGATGATGAAGTAGCCGCGCTGATGATGACCTGCCCCAACACGCTGGGCCTGTTTGAAAAGCATCTACCCGAGATCGTGGAAAAGCTGCGCAAGGTTGACGCTCTGCTCTACTATGACGGCGCAAACCTGAACGCCATCATGGGCAAAATGCGAGTGGGCGACGTGGGCTTTGACGTAGTGCACCTGAACCTGCACAAGACCTTTGCCACCCCGCATGGCGGCGGCGGTCCCGGTTCCGGTCCCGTTGGCGTTTCCGAACGCCTTGAGCCCTATCTGCCTGTTTCCCGTGTGGACAAGCTGCGCGACGGCCGTTTCTTCCTGAACTACGACTATCCCAAGTCCATCGGCTTCATGGCGCCCTTCTACGGCAACTTCGGCGTGGTACTGAAGGCATATGCCTACATCCTGCGTCTTGGCGGCGAAGGCCTGAGGCGTGTTTCCGAATACGCGGTCCTGAACGCCAACTACATGCGCAAGCGTCTGGAAGACTTCATGCACATCCCCTACAACCGGATCTGCATGCACGAATTCGTCGCCTCCGCCTGCGACCAGCAGGCAGCCTGCGGTGTACGTGCGCTGGACATTGCCAAGGCTCTGCTGGACAAGGGCTACCACGCTCCTACCATCTACTTCCCGCTCATCGTCAAGGAGTGCATGATGTATGAGCCTACGGAAACGGAAAGCAAGGAAACGCTGGACGCATTCCTTGAAGACCTGATCGCGATTCTGGAAAGCGCAAAGACCGATCCCGTTGCCCTGCAGGAAGCACCCCTGACAACCCATGTGCGCCGCCTTGATGAAACCAAGGCCGCCCGTGCGATGATCCTCATCGACCCTGCGTAGGTGACGTCATGACGTACGATTGCATAGTCATCGGAGCAGGTCCCGGCGGTATGCGTGCCGCCATGGAATCGGCTCAGGCCGGTCTGAAGACCGCGCTGGTGGAAAAGGAAGATCTTGGCGGCACCTGCCTCAACTGGGGCTGCATACCCACCAAGCTGTTCCTCGGTTCCACTGCTGCCGCGCCCATGCTGCACAGTCAGGAAAAGCTGAAGAGCGCCTCCGGCTCGCTTGCCTTTGACCTGCCTGCCATGCAGACCCGCAAGGACCGTTTCCTCAAGGGAAGCCGCACCGCCGTTGGCAAGCAGTTGCAGGCACTGGGCGTGGACGTGCACACCGGCACCGCCAGCTTCAAGGATGCCAACACGCTTGCCGTGCAGAGCACCGAGGGTGTGACCGAGCTTGGGTTCAAGCACTGCATCGTGGCTACCGGCTCCATGCCCACGGCCTTTCCCGGGCTGGAACCCGACGGCGACTGTGTGCTGCACTCCTCGCATGTGCTGACCCTGACCGAAGCGCCCGCCTCCATGATCATCGTGGGTGCCGGTGCCATCGGGCTGGAGATGGGCGATTTCTTCAACCGTCTCGGTACGGAAATCACCATCGTGGAAGGCATGGACCGACTCGCGCCCACTGAGGACGCGGACATCGGTGACGTGCTCGCCAAGCAGCTCAAGCGCGAAGGCTGGAAGATCCATACGGGCCGCAAGGTTGCCTCGCTCAAGACCGTTGACGGCAAGGCCGTGCTCACCTTCGAGGACGGCGAAAGCCTGACCGCTGACAAGTCGCTCATGGCGGCTGGGCGCAAGCCTGCAAGCGGTTCCCTGAATCTGGATGCCATCGGCGCAAAGACCGTTGGTGCCGGATGGGTCGTGACGGACGGTTGCCTCAAGGCTTCCGGCTCCGTGTACGTAATCGGCGATGTGAACGGCCGCACCCTGCTCGCCCATGCAGCAGACCATCAGGCCCGCTACGTGGTGCGCCACATCTGCGGCAAGGTACAGGGCGACTATGAGTCCGGCCCCATGCCCGCCTGCATCTACGGCCACACGGAAGTCATGCGCGTGGGCAACACCGTTGCGGAGCTCAAGGCAGCCGGAAAGGCTGTGGAGGTTTCCGTATCGCAGCTCATCGCAAACCCCATTGCCCAGTCCTACGGCACGACGCACGGTTTCGTGAAGGTGCTGTGGGTGGAAGGTAAAATGGCGGGCATCGCCGCCGTGGGCCATGGTGTGTCACACCTCATCTCCGCTGCCACCATCATGGTCAAGCAGCAGTGGGCGGTTGAGGATGTACACTCCATCATCTGGGCGCATCCCACGCTGGATGAAGCTCTGGAGCTTGCCGCTACGGCACCGCGAGTTGCAGTGTAGTTACGGTTTGAGTGGTTAGAATAAATGAAGCCGCCCATCGCAAGATGGGCGGCTTTTTACTACTCAACGTTCAGAAAAACACAATTGACTTAAGCAGCCCTTAGCTTACCCACCCTCTCCGCAATCCTGTTCCCGAACACCACGAGGAATATGCCGCCAAGCACGAGGCAGGATGCCGTCATTTCCACGGCGGTAAACTCTTCCCCCAGAACGACAGAGGCGGACACAATGCCGAAGATAGGGACCAGCAGGGAAAACGGGGCTACCATGTTGGGGGAATACTGCTTGAACAGATGTGCCCAGATGCCGAAGGCAAACACCGTCGAGATGATGGCGATGTAGAACAGCACGCTGGCACCGGTCAGGGTCATGTGTGTTACAGCCTCCCACTGCCCTGTTTCCATGAGTGCGGAAAGCCCGAGCAGGGGCAGCGGCGGCACAAGGCTCATCCAGACGATGAGCGAAAGCATATCCACCTTCCCCACCTTCTTCATGAGAATATTGGAAACGCCCCAGAAGAAACCGGCGGCAATCACCAGCATCAGACCGGTGAAGCTGGGCGTGCCGGACATGTCTGAAACGAGCAAGCCCATGCCCGCACAGGCAACGGCCACACCGCACGCCTGCCATTTGGTTGGCACATCCTTCAGCACTAACGCCGTCATGAACAGCGTGAATATGGCCTGACACTGCAGAACCAGCGATGAAAGCCCTGCAGGCATGCCCATGTTCATACCCACGAACAGCAAACCGAACTTCACGACACCAAGCGTCATGCCGATGGCAATAAGCCAACGCCACGGAATCCCTTTGCGCGAAATGAAGAAAACCGCCGGAACGGCAGCAAAAAAGAAGCGCAGCGCCACGAACAGGATGGGAGGAAATGCCCCAAGCCCCACCTTGATGACCACAAAGTTGACCCCCCAGACAAGAGCAACAAGCACGGCAAGGAATATATCGGCAGCCTTCACAGGAATCTCCGGCAGTCAGTTACATGATGGAAAGGAGGCACGACAGTATACCCCGAATTGCGACAATTCAAGACACATACTGCTACAGAGCAAAACAACTTGCTCGCACCGCCCCCCTGCTCCAGAACTGACCACAAAAAAAGCCGCTTCTCTCGAAGCGGCTTTTTTTATTCTATTCCTGAACTCAATTACTTCTTGAGCCAGGGCATCATGTCGCGAAGACGCTTACCCACTTCTTCAATGGGATGTGCAGCTTCGATACGACGACGGGCGGTGAAGGTGGGGTAGTTCGCCTTGGATTCAAGGATGAAGTCCCGTGCGAAGCGGCCGTACTGGATGTCTTCCAGAACGCGCTTCATTTCCTTCTTGGTTTCCTCGGTGATGATGCGGGGTCCGGTCACGTAGTCGCCGTATTCGGCGGTGTCGGAAATGGAATGGCGCATCTTGGCGAGGCCGCCTTCGTACAGAAGGTCCACGATAAGCTTGGTTTCATGCAGACATTCGAAGTACGCGACTTCCGGCTGGTAACCGGCTTCCACGAGAGTTTCGAAACCTGCCTTGATCAGGGCGCTGATGCCACCGCAAAGTACAGCCTGTTCGCCAAAGAGGTCGGTTACGGTCTCTTCAGTGAAGGTCGTTTCGATGACGCCGGAACGTGCACCACCAACGCCCTTCGCATAGGCCAGAGCCTTCTCCCGTGCCGTGCCGGTCGCATCTTGGTGGATAGCGAACAGACAGGGAACGCCGCCACCTTCGGTGTAGGTACGGCGAACGAGGTGACCCGGACCCTTGGGAGCGACCATGAACACGTCGACATCCTTGGGGGGAACAATCTGGTTGAAGTGGATGTTGAAGCCGTGAGCAAACACCAGCGACTTGCCGGCGGTAAGGCTGGGCTTCACATCATTTTCATAAACAGCGGCCTGAGTCTGGTCGGGGAGTAGGATCATGATCAGGTCGGCCTTGGCGGCGGCTTCAGCGGCGGACATGGGGGCAAAGCCATGTTCCTTGGCGAGCTCATAGTTGGCGCCACCGGGGCGCTGACCGACAATGACGTTCACACCGGAGTCGCGCAGGTTCTGTGCGTGGGCGTGGCCCTGGCTGCCGTAACCGATGATAGCTACGGTCTTGCCCTTCAAGACGTCCAGGTTGGCATCCTGTTCATAATAAACCTTCATTACTACTCCCTGCCGTGCAAAGCACGGCACACACGTTTAGGTTAGGGTATAAAAAAACCCGCCTGAGAGCCGACCGGCGCTCAGGCGGGTTGCCTAGCGTGCTTGTCTAACTCTCGGGTTGCATGGATCGACGCATAGCGACAGTGCCGGTCCGTGCAATCTCCTTGATGCCGAAACGCGTTAGTAGTGCGATGATCGCTTCAATCTTGCCATGGTCGCCCGTGGCTTCTATGGTCAGTTCATTCATGCTCACATCAACTACCTTGCAGCGGAATATATCGGCAATGCGAAGAATTTCAGCTCTGCGGTTATCTTCCGCATACACCTTCATCAACGCCATCTCTCGCTCTACGGCAGCGAGGTCCTGAAAGTCAACAACTTTAATCACCGTAACGAGCTTGCGGAGCTGTTTTACAATCTGCTCCACGATCTGATCGTCGCCGGTGGTGGTAATAGTCATAAGAGAAACACCCTCTTCCAGCGTGGGAGCAACGTTCAGAGAATCCACGTTGAATCCGCGTCCGCTGAAGAGACCGGCCACTCTGGAAAGCACACCGGGTTCGTTCTCAACAAGTACCGACAGTACGTGACGCATGGTTACCTCCTACACCAGCAGCATTTCTTCAAGGGAGGCACCAGCAGGTACCATGGGGTACACGTTCTCTTCCCTCTCCACATGCACGTCAATGATGCAGGTGTTGGGATTGGAGAACGCTTCCTTCAGAACGGATTCAAGCTGCGACTCTTCCGTGACGCGGTAGCCCGACGCCCCGTATGCTTCTGCCAGCTTTACGAAGTCTGGCTGCGCGTCCATGCAGGTGTTGCAGTAGTTTCTCTGGTAGAAAAGCTCCTGCCACTGCCGGACCATGCCGAGGAATCCGTTGTTCAGGATGACGATCTTCACCGGCAGTCGGTTACATACCGCGGTCATAAGCTCCTGACTGTTCATCTGGATGGAGCCGTCGCCCGCAATATCGATAACCAGCTTGTCCGGGAAGCCCATCTGCGCCCCGATTGCAGCGGGGAGACCGTATCCCATGGTTCCCAGTCCGCCCGAGGTAAGCAGCGTCCTCGGCTTGCGGAACTTGTAGAACTGGGCAGTCCACATCTGGTTCTGCCCTACTTCGGTGGTAATGATCGCTTCGCCCTTGGTAAGCTCGAAAATCGTTTCCACCACCTTCTGGGGTTTCAGCTTACCATTCTTGATGTAGGTAAGCGGCTGTGCGGCTCGCCAATCTTCAACCTGACGGATCCATTCTTCGTGCTCGCCTTGCCAGTCCTTCTCACTCAGTCGGGCGTTCACGATTTCCTGAATACCGGCAAGGGCCTGCCGACAGTCACCGACCACAGGAACATGCACTTCCACGTTCTTGCGGATGGATGTGGGATCGATGTCGATATGAATAATCTTGGCACCGGGGGCAAACGTAGACAGCTTGCCGGTTACACGGTCGTCGAACCGCGCACCTGCCGCGATGATCAGATCGGCATTGCTCACGGCTTTGTTGGCCGCATAGGTGCCGTGCATGCCCAGCATACCCAGCCACAAAGGATCGTCACTGGGGAAAGCCCCCAGCCCCATAAGGCTGCCAACAACCGGAATGCGCAAGGAGCGGGCTAGTTCGCCCAGTTCCGCACTGGCGTTGGACGTGATGACCCCGCCACCCGCAAATACCAGAGGCCGCTTGGAAGCCATGATATGCTCCACGGCACGGCGTAGCTGGTTAAGATTGGGCTTGTAGGTCGGGTTGTAGCTGCGCATCTTGATTTCTTCAGGATACCTGAATTCACACAGCTGATTCTGCACATCCTTGGGTATATCCACAAGAACAGGCCCCGGACGGCCCGAGCGCGCCAGGTAGAAGGCTTCCTTGATTGTAGAAGCCAGTTTGGTAATGTCCTTCACCAGATAGTTGTGCTTGGTGCACGGTCTGGTGATGCCGACGATATCCACTTCCTGAAACGCATCGTTACCGATCAGGGGAGTTGGGACCTGTCCTGTCAGCACTACGAGCGGAATCGAATCGCAATACGCCGTGGCAATGCCGGTAACGGTGTTCGTGGCACCGGGACCGGAGGTAACCAGACACACACCGACCTTGCCGGTCGCGCGGGCGTATCCGTCTGCAGCATGCACTGCGCCCTGTTCGTGGCGCACCAGCACGTGCCGCAGGCTCTCGTGCTTGGGAAGCTCGTTGTAAATGTCCAGCACGGCACCGCCGGGGTAGCCGAACAGAACATCAACGCCTTCCAGTTTAAGGCTTTCCAACAGGATCTTGGCCCCAGTAAGTTCCATTTATCCCTCCGCGTTGCGATAGCGGTCCAATATATCTTGGAGCCGCGTTTTCCCTTCCAGTTTCTGTTTCTTTATCTCCTTCAGAGTCAAATCCTCCGAGGGCGTACGGGCGATTTTACTTTCGAGCTTTTCGAGTTGTTTCTTGAAGATGATGTGTTCATCCCAAAGGGTCTTCAGTTCAAGATCTTGCGGAAGATACTTTTCAAGCATTTCGAGGTCACGTGCTTCCATAAGCCTTACTCCTTCCTTTGGAGGTTATTCAGCAACACCCGTGATCAGCGAGTTCCACACGGGTTCTTCTGCTGACTCTATACGGATCTTCTTCTGCCGGCTTGTATGCCCCGCCACCAGTTCAAGACGACTGGAGCGAACCGACAGAAGCTTCGCGACAAACTCAAGGAGAGCCTTGTTGGCCTTGTTATCCACCGCGGGTGCGTTCAGACGAATCTTCAAACGCCCCTGATGCGGACCAACCACCTCATTCTTCTTGGCACCGGGCTGAGCCCAGACAAGCAGCATATGACTGCCATCCGGTTCCGGTACAATATATTCCGGCAGGGACATGCCTACCCGTTGTTAGCCTTCAAGAACGCCACCTTTTTTTCCATGGCGTCCAACTGCTCGTCTTCTTTGCGGTTCATTTCGATCAACTGCTGATGCGCGTCGATAACGGCCTGAACCTTCATTTCAAACTGTGCCCGCATCTTCTTGGATGCGTTGATCTCCTCATGGATCTTGGCCAGCCGCTGGTGTCCCTGATTGATCAGGTTCTCCGCCTTGGCATAGGCCGCATCTATGATGAGCTGAGCCTCGCGCTGCGCGGTGGCCTTCAACTCATCCGTCACTTTCTGGGCGGTGAGCAAGGTATCTCTCAGCGCATTCTCGCGGTCCTTGAAATCGCGCAGGCGAGCTTCAAGCTCCGTCACGCGCGCCTCAAGTCCCGACCGATCCTCGCTCAGACGCCCGATGGTGTCGGCCACATCCTGCATGCAGCGGTCCACCTCGGAAACACTGTATCCACGCACGGAGCGGGAAAATTTCTGATTGAGAATATCGATACGGCTGACAGACATGTCCACCTCCTACATGTGTCCGGCGAACTGGTACAAGGAACGTATCACGAACATCTTGATGAATTCGATCCCGAGCAGAATCACCACGGGAGAAAGATCAAGACCGCCAACATAAGTAAACGGAAGCAGCTTTCTCACCTTGTAGAAAACCGGTTCCGTCAAATTGCGAATGATACGCACAATGGGGTTGTACGGGTCGGGGTTGACCCAGGAGAGCACCGCCGAGGCTATGACGATCCAGAAGTAGAGAGAAAGGACCGCGTTAAGAACTCCGGCGATGGCCCCGAGAAAATTTCCTGCAAGCAACTCCATGTAGCCTCCGAATATTCTTGGAGGTACTCCACGGTCCATGTGACCTATGGAGATTCTCCTTAATTGTCATCTTTCCATTTCCTGCAAGCCGAAATCAAGCAAAAAATGAAGAAGACGCGTTTTTATCCCAAAATAGTCGTAAATCAATCAGTTAGCGAGAGCAGAGCTCTCCATTCCATTGAATGAGCGCACGCCGCACACTCCAGAAGTCCGGAATATGGCGCTGTGCCAGAAGACTTTCATTCTTGAATGCCCAGAAGGGAATACCGGATGCCGCAGCGGCCTGCTGATCCGCCGAGGAGTCGCCGATGAAAGCAACGTCAGAAGGCTTTGCCCCCCACGCATCAAGAATCTTGAACGCTCCTTCGGGATGGGGCTTGCCCTTCACCTTCTGAGCCGTCATGACGGGAAAAAAGAAGTTGGTGATATTCCAGCGCTCCAGCACCAGTTCCATGGTATTTGTCCGGTTGGTGAAAACAGCCATACGGATATTCATGGAACGCAGGGTCTCCAGCAGTTCAAACAACCCCGGCTCGGGAACCATATGCGGCATGATCTCCTGCACATAGTTGACGGACTTGCGGGCCTGCGGGATTTCATCCCACCTTTTACGGGGCACGATATATTCCAGAGACTGGGTCACAGTCGCTATATGCACAAAATCTTCCTGCGCAGGGGTCATGGGATCCAATCCCATGCGCTCGAGAATGAGATTGTAGTACTGGATATTGCAGTCACGGGTGTCGAACATGACCCCGTCGCAGTCAAAAATCACCCCTGCAAGTCCGGCGGGGTGTGACTCATGCAGATTATGGGCAGTAATGTACACCGCTCATCCTCCTGAAAGCAGATTAACGGCTCTGAAGCACCAGAAAACGCAGTTCACGGTCCAGCCAAGGCCGGTTTTCCGGCGGAGTGCTGTGCCCGAGCAGGGTCCATGCCGCAATCCGGTACATTCCGGCAGTCTCGGAATCCGCATATCCTGCAACATCATCGTCCGGCTGCACCATCTCGGTCAACTCAGCCAGAGCAGCCACAAGGCGCTCTTCGCGAGTCACGAACACGGCGTTGTCCGGCGTAAAGCGCAGCATGGCATCAAGCACGGTGCGCCAGCTCAAGCGGGATACATCCGTGGCAGAGCCGACAAGAGATGCCACAGTGGTGCTCAATCCGGGCAATTCTTCCAGATCTTCCTCGTCCACGCCAACCAGCCCTTTGAAGGAGTCGGCTGTCTTTGAAAAGGATGCCTGAAGCGCATCCAGTTCGTGCACACGGGATTCAAGATTCCAAGCCAGAATCAGAGACTTCTGGGCTGCAACAGCAGTAGCGGCCCGAAGCTGCTCGCCGGTTTCGGTAGTCTTGACCTGCCCAACGGATTCACCGGTGGCAGCAAAACGTTCCAGCTCCGCCATTTCACGACGCATGGAACCATCGCGCCCGTAGGGATCCTCTTCAGGCTGCAGGGCAAGAGTGACCAGATCTCGGGTATTCCTGAACTGCTCACCGAGGTTGATCATCTCGTTCAGACAGGCCCGCGCCTCTGCCGGAGAGAACGGCAGCTCCTCCGAAACCCAGAACAATTCGCCATCAGTCCGCGGCAGCCCGGGAGAGAGAAAACGCACTTGCGAAGGAAGACCGGAACCTGCCAGTTCAGGCTGCATACCGGGTACGTGCAACAGTAACGGGGCATCAGACTTCGTCATTATTCCTCACCATTTCATTGAATATCAGCCGGATCGATGGATAAACCTGCCGCAGACCCCGTCGCAACGCGGCATGAGCAGGATGCAGGCAGAGCCGAGACCATGCACGCAGTCCAATACAGACGAGAAATCCTGCACGGGAAAGGCACATACGACCTCTTCCTGCCCGACACATTCGGCAGAGACGGAAGGCGCTTCGTGCGCCTTGCCTGCAGAACGATCAGAAGCACACGCTCCCGAAGGCTTGCGGCAGCCCGGACAGCCGGACGAACGCGGGGCATACGCCGAGCAGCCCTCCCCCGGTGCGCGTGTTGCCGCAACCCGTTTTTCCCACAGCGAGGTGACCTCGTCTTCCGTAAGGGAAAAACGGTCCGCCTGTTCAAGCAGCGCATCGTACATTGCCATGAAGCGAAGCAGTTCGGCGCACCGCCACTCCCCTTCATAACCGGGATTCAACCGTTCTTCGTAAGTGCAATGCCCGGCGGCATACAGTGCGCAATGCACGCCGGGCATACGAAGAACGTTTTGCGTAGTCGAACCAAGGGGTTTCATCAGCCCTTCATCACTTCGTAGGGCCACATCTCCATGCCGCCGTCCAGAACATAGAGGTCCTTCGCTCCGAGCCCGTACAGCTGACAGGCTGCGGAATAGGCCACGTCAGAGGTACGGCTGATCAGCACGATGGGGGTGAAACGGGGAACTTCATCCTGCAGACGCTTCTTCAGCTGGGTGTAGGGAATGTTGTAGGCATCGGGAATGTGCCCATCCTTCCACGCCATATTGTCGCGCAGGTCGAGCATGAAGAAGTTGGCGCCAGCTTCCTTGGAAGCCACCAGCTCTTCAGCAGAAATACCGTAGAAACGATACATGAGTTTGTTGGACAGAATGGAGGCCGCACGCTGCAGAAGCTCTCCACCGCCGCCTGCAAAGTCGAGCACGGAAAGACGCTCTACGGTCATGGAGGAGGCTATGGCCACGTTCACAGTGTTGGCAATGGTGTCTGCCTGTCCGCACGATTCGGAAGCAACGATCTGAGCCCCGAGAAGAACGTGCGAATGCTTGTCGCAGATCAGCTTGACGGTCACCGGTTCAGCGTTGCTGAACAACGACGCCGAGGTGCGCAGCAAGGCGAACTCGGAATCGAATCCGTTGGCGGTGGCTTCTTCCGAGGTAAGCCCCAGCTTGCAGACCGTTACGCCCGGAGCGGAAGCGCGGAATACGCCGGAAGCTCCCTGCCAGACGGCAGTGTCGCCGACAAAGCCGGCCAGATGGTTTGCCACAACACGGGCAGAGGCCAAAATGGCTGCTTCGCCCATGGCCACGGAGGGCACGGACGAACCGTTTGTCTTACGGGGAAGACGGGGCAGTGAAACACCGGAGCCGATGATGTGCAGACCTTCAGGACCGGAGCGGAAATGCTCGTCCACGGCAATCAGGCCGGAAGCATCAAGCTCGACACCGGGCTGGGCAATGATGGGATGCAGCGCACGCTGGGGAATGGTCCAGAAGAATGCATCACCCGCAACCTCGCCGCCACGACCATCCTGCAGGGACTGGACGGAACCGTCTTCGCCCAGAACGGGCACCAGAGATTCCACACGCACGTCGGTCCAGTCCTCCACATCCACACGGCCATTGCCTGCTTCAATGATACGACGCTCAATGACATCCCACATGTCGGGGTCGTAGGAACCATCCTCGGTGCGTACCCACGTGACGGCCAGACCGGACTCCAGCAAGGGAGCAATCAGCTCAAGGGCAATGCCGCCGCCCACAATGACGGCACGACCGGGCTTTGTCTCCTGAATCCAGCTATCGAGTACGGCACTGTCTTCAAGCGGCCACGGCACAACGTTGCCGGCGGCACGCAGATTGCGAGGCAAACGGGCTGAAGCCTCCACCTCAAGCACCACTTCATTGAAACGAATCTGCAGCAAGCCGCGCTGAGAACGCACGTTCACCTGATTCTGCTCAAAATCGAATTGCACTTCGGAAGCCTTGATGACCCCGACCTGACGGGCTTCCGTCAGAGCCTCGGAAACACGGCGGCTTTCGCCCATACGCGAGAAGGGCCCATCGCCGGCAGTTTCTTCACCACCGGGAACAACAAGATTCACCTCTACCTCAGGGGAAAGGCGCTTGATGCGGGTTGCGGCCTTCGCACCTGCAAGTCCGGAACTGATAACAACTATACGTCGCATTATACTCTTCCTCTTCCTTATTCTCGAATATGGCGGCATGGTAGCCCAAGTCGCCAGACCTTGCAATTACAGACAGTTAGCGCCACAAAGGGTTTTTTATCTGCATCACTTTTCCTTGACCTCACCTTGCCCTCTGTGTATAGGCTGCATCAATATCCCACGGAGGCAATGTATGTTCGGATTAGGAATGCAAGAAATTCTGTTGATTCTCCTTGTGGTGCTGATCGTTTTCGGTGCCAAAAAGCTTCCTGAAATCGGCGGCGGACTTGGTCAGGCCATCAAGAATTTCAAGAAGGCAACCACCGAGCCTGACGAAATCGACGTTACTCCGTCTTCCAAGAAGAAAGACGACGACGCCTAACACCATCTCAGGGCACGGATCTTTTCTCAAAACAAATCCCGAAGCACGGCGCGCTTCGGGATTTGTTTTTTCTGTCCCTTGGCAGCGCTAGCGTGCACTGTCAAACCTGTCGCGCTCAAGATTCCACCGCACCCACTCATCCTGCTCCATCAACTGAGCATCAAATCGGATCGGTTCTGAAAAAGTTCCTGCAGCGCTGATGTCAAACTGCATGCCCATGGAAACCATACGTTCCCACAGGGCCTGCTCCACACGAACGGGCCCTTCAATGCGCTCCGGCCCCTGCACCCTGACAGGCTCGCCTGATACCGAAAGCTCACCTGAGCCCTGAGGTGCCCAGCGCTGACGGACACGCACCCTGCCGTCATACACGAACACCGAGGTTTCCCTCGCCTGACTGACGCGCACGCGATAGGTTGTTCCCGCCACGCCTGCCACAGCAGTGGGTGCCGCAATCTCAAACGAGCTGCCCTCACCCAGAAAATCCTTCACGTTGGCCCAGGCATCCCCTACGGCTACGTCCACCTCTATCTTGCGGTTCTGCGTATCCACCACCGCTTTTGTGAACGAAAAACGGGTAGCTGCCGCAAATCTGAGCACGCTGCCGTCGGGCATGAGCAGTTCCAACCGGGAGTCACCGGTATCGACGGTACAGGGAGAAACAAGTTCCATTCCCTGCGCAAGCAGTACATCCCCCGACTCTGCAACAAGCCGGGCGCTACCCTCGACATAGGTTACCCGAGCCTTGCCGGAAAGAGGTAACACATACTCTGCCTGAGCAACCTGCAGCCAGACCAGCACCGGAACAAGCAAAATGAGTACCGGCAAGGCAAATCTCAAGCTACCCGGGAAACCATGGGAGCGAAGGTCACGCATGACGCACTCTCCTTCAGGTTGACACGGGCAAGCGCATCCGCGGCACCCCCCGTGCGGTTATCTATCCTTCAAGGCAAAAGACAGACGACGCTTGGACGTATAGTCCTGCAAACGCTCACGCAGCACATCCGCATTGATGATGTTCACGGCCCAATTTCCGGTTATGCCAGCCGATTCCATGGAAACATCCTGCAGAGAAACCGTATCCAGCACGTCGGACCATTCCTGCAACATGGCATCAAACGCTTCCACGCCGTCAGGAGTAAACCAACCATCCACCGTCAGGAGAACTGCAGAGGTTACGGCCTTATCCTCGTTCATCCCGCCGAAATGGCTGCCCCACACCTTGCCCCATGCATCTTCAAGCGTCTGCGCTGTGGCAAACAAGGGCTCTGCACCCGCCACACTACGGTCCACCAGCGATACAGTCCACACCTTGCCTGCATGATCAAGACGCAGCTCAAGCGGCGCGTCAGAACTGGGGGTAAGCCCATAGAGCACATGCAGTTTGCCAAGGGTTTCCCACATGTCCGGCTGCACGGAACTGTACTGAGGGCTATATGCCAGCGGCGCGACAGCGGAGGCAAACAAGCCAAGACGCTTCAGTTCCTGACGCAGGGAGTCGCGGTTCACATGAACATCCACGGTAAGCTTCTGGCCTTGCGGCATGCTCTCCACGCCAAGCTCAGTGTAACTCATGATGAAGTGCGAAGCCTTGGGCTTAAGATACTCCTGCAGATACACCTTGCGTTCATCAGAAATGGCACCGCGGAGAATCTCAAGCGATTCGGCGAGCACGGCATCTGCGAAGGCCCCCTGCTTTGCCTGCTCCTTGGAACGCATCGGCTCAACCTCAAAGGTTGCACCTGCGGGCAACTTGTCCATCCACTCACCGCTTGCCATGCGGGCTTCTGCGTTTCCTGCGAAGCACAGCGCAAGGGCTGCGGCGGCACAAAGCATTCTTGGAGAATATATATTCTTGTTCATAGTGCGATTATTACTGCTCTGGGGGAACTATATGTTTCCTTCCTCAGGCATTGGCAGTTCTCTGAAATGAGCACTGCTTCCGGCGCCATGCCTGCCCGCGAAAGTTCGCTTGGAAGCGACACAGTCAAACTAGGCGTTCAGCGTCAAAGAGGCAAGTGCGGGTGTAACAAAAAAGCCGGGTTTCCCCGGCTTCTTGGTATCTGCATTTGCTTTATTCAGGAAAGTTCACGTGAACCTGTTCCGAATCGTCCTGCTGTCGGCGCTCTATCGTACCGATCACCCAGGCGTTCTGGTGCAGAGCTTCAAGGCGGCCCATGACTTCTTCGCAAACATCCGCACTGACGATCAGCACATAACCGATGCCGGTGTTGAAGATCTGCAGCATTTCAGGCCAAGAAAGCTCGCCCTGTTCTTTCAGCCAATGGAAAACCGGTTCGATATCCCAGCTGCCGAAACTGATGTTAGCCTGAACGGAGGCAGGCAGCACGCGAGGCAGGTTGTCGTAGAAACCACCACCTGTAACGTGAACCATGCCCTTGATCTCAAAGTCGCGCATCAGGTTGCGGACGGTTTCAACGTAAATGGCAGTGGGCTCAAGCAGCACTTCCGCCACGGTACGGTCAGTACCGGGGAAGGTATCAGCAGGCTTCAGGCCGCTCTTGTCCAGCAGCTTGCGGACAAGGGTATACCCGTTGGAGTGAGGGCCCGTTGAGGCAAGACCGATAACCACGTCATGCACACGGATGGAAGAACCGTCCACAATGCGCGCATTGTCAGCAATACCCACGCAGAAACCGGCAAGATCGTACTCGCCGTCGGCGTACATGGAGGGCATTTCCGCGGTTTCACCGCCAAGCAGTGCGGAGCGGGCGCGCTTGCAGCCTTCCGCCACACCGGCGACAACCTGCTGCGCCTTATCCACGTCAAGCTTGCCCGTTGCAAAATAGTCGAGGAAGAACAGGGGCTTTGCACCCTGCACAAGGATATCATTCACACTCATGGCAACAAGGTCGATACCAACAGTATCATGCTTATCAAACATGAACGCCAGCTTGAGCTTGGTACCCACACCATCGGTGGACGCCACCAGAACCGGCTCTTCCATGCCGGAAAGGTCGGGCTTGAACAGGCCACCGAATCCGCCGATATCCGAAAGAACGCCGTTGGTGTGCGTTTGGGCGACAATATTCTTTATTCTGCTGACAAGGGCGTTGCCGGCATTGATATCCACCCCCGCCTCGGTGTACGCTCTTGCACGATCTTCAGACATGTATATAGCTCCTTAAACAGCGTAGGTTCGAGATTTTCGGAAGCCCTTCATAGGCTTTTAGAGCCCAAAGAGCAAGGAGAACTCTCATGGCCATTAAAAGCGTATCATTACATAATGTTATCAAACACATTTCTAACTTTGCGCGCATTCCCCTTTACGCATTGCTTGCATTGCTGGTCGTTTCCTCCCCCCTTGTTGCCAGCACCATGGGCACCGGCGACACGGAACGACAGGACAGAACCATAGGAACATTCACGGAAGGCATGCAGCTCGGCACAGATCCGGACACCGGCGACACCATCCTGCGCTCTGCCCCATCCCCCAGCAATCAGGGAAGCAATGGAACTGATTCTACCACGCCTCCGCCTTCCATCAATATAGAAATTACGCCCAAGCTGGAAAAATCAGTCCCCAATCAATAACCGGGAGTAGCGGTATGCATCCTGCCAGACACTGGAAGACGCTCAAGGACGATACGGTTCAGTGCCGGCTCTGCGCGCACGCATGTGTTATCAAGGCCGGAGCAGTTGGCCGCTGCGGCGTGCGACACAACATGGAAGGTGCCCTGTTCACGGCAACATACGACCGCATTGCCGCAGCCAACCTTGATCCGGTGGAGAAAAAACCGCTCTACCACTTCCTGCCCTCCACCACCACGTTCTCGTTCGGCACCATGGGCTGCAACCTGCGCTGCTCCTTCTGCCAGAACTACTCGCTTTCCGACCCTCCGCATCATGGCGTGCCGGTACAGGGACAACTTGTGACTCCCGAAGTCCTCGTTGACGAGGCGCTGCGTCTGAATGCCCAGTCCATATCCTATACATATTCAGAGCCGACCATATTTTACGAGCTCATGGCCGACACAGCCTCCCGCGCCATTGAGCACGGCCTGATGAACGTCATGGTCTCCAACGGCTTTCAGAGCAAGGAATGTCTTGATTCCCTGAACGGGCTCATTCACGCATGCAACATTGATCTCAAGGCCTTTACGGAAGAGTTCTATGAAACGCATTGCGGCGCAAAGCTCAAGCCGGTGCTTCGCAACCTCAAGCATATCGTGTCCATGGGCTGGTGGCTTGAAGTGACCACCCTGCTCATTCCCGGCGCCAACGACTCCGATGCGGAACTGAATGACATTGCCTGTTTCATCCGGGACGAACTTGGCAAACACGTGCCGTGGCACATTTCCCGCTTCCATCCCACGCACAGGATGCTGGACAGGCCCCCCACCCCGCTGGAACGCCTTGAGCGCGCATGGGAAATCGGCAAACAGTGCGGGCTTGAATACGTCTATCTCGGCAACGTTCACGGCCATCCGTCCGAGCATACTGCTTGTCCTTCCTGCGGAAAGATTGTAATCCGCCGAACCGGTTACAGAACTCTCTTCAAAGGAGCCCATGTCTGCCAGACGTGCGGCACCAGCATTCCCGGCATTTGGAGCCTCACACCATGATTCTCGTCAACACTGGCAACGGCAAAGGGAAGACCACCGCGTCCGTAGGACTTGCCATCCGCGCCCTCGGACAAGACCTCACCGTATCCTTCGGGCAATTCATGAAGCGCAACGAACAGGCCGGTGAGCAGAAGATGCTTGCCCGCCTCCTTGGCGACCGTTTCCACGCGCAGGGCAAGGGCTTTCTGACACGCCCCGAACAATTCCCTTCGCATCGGGCAGCCGCAGAAACGCTCATCGAATGGGCTGCCGAACAGCTTGAAAACGCAGACATGGTCATTCTTGATGAAGCCCTGTACGCGCTCAAGTCCAACCTGCTGCAGGAAGATGAATTGCGCGGTCTTATTGCCAAGGCACGAGAACGGAACATCCACCTTGTGCTTTCCGGCCGGGGCTGCCCTGAGTGGCTGGCAGAAGAGGCCGACCTGATAACCGAGATGACGGAAATCAAGCATCCATACAAGCAAGGCATACCGGCACAAAAGGGAATTGAATTCTGATGCCGCAGCACCTGACCATAAATATCGAAGCTGCCCTGAAACGCATGGGGGGAGACTGGGAACTATTTGCCCTGCTCCTGAACACCTTTCAGACAGATGCTCCGCACAAGCTGCAACGCATAGCAGAACGGCTGGCGGCTGATGACATTGACGGTGCACGCTTAGCGTCCCATTCCCTCAAAGGCGCAGCCGCCACGGTGGGAGCCGAAAAGGTTATGCAACTGGCGAGCGAGCTTGAATGGCTGTTCTACGACATGCTCAACACGCCAGACGCCAACACCACATCAGACGCCACCGCTACGCCAGCTTGCACATCCCGGACAACGCGAAGTACCCCTGAAGACTATCTTGTCTCGATTAATGATGAACTCGACACCCTCACACTGGCCGTGTCGGACATCTAAGCTCCGCAGATAGTGGCTTGTGGTGCGCCCCGCGCCTTCCGAAACTCCAAGTTCCCCATCCTGCCGATTCGCGAACACCGTTCATCCCCACTCCGTTCAGGCAGGCTGTCATTTCCCCGGATTCGGAAGTTTGCGAAATAGCCACATTTTTACTTGCAAGCCAAAAGGCTTTCGTCTATCTGTCCGCATACATCTTCCGGAGAGTAGCGCAGGTTGGTAGCGCATCTGGTTTGGGACCAGAGGGTCGCAGGTTCGAATCCTGTCTCTCCGACCATAAAAATAAAGGGCTTACGACACATTGTCGTAAGCCCTTTTTCTGTGAAACATTGCCTCCCTACCATCTCCCTACCAGAATTCGTTGATAAATCTCTTTGCTACACGTATCGAGTTGTCAATCTCAACGGATTCTGCCCATGCCACGAACTCACCTGAAAGAAACTCAGGCCCATTATCTATACGTAGAACATCGAGTAACCCTCGATCAACCCGAAGACGCTCAACCACACTGACTATCCGTCGCCTTGTAATAAAGGTGCAAACTCCGACCAGCTCCAACTCACAATTTTATCTCATCGATGACGTTGAATGTCCTCGATACTCCCTTCGGACTTAGGGCTTGCATTACTGTGTCGTTGTGACACAGTAGACTGTATCATTATGACACAGCAGAACCAGCTCTCATCCCGAATAAGGGAGAAAGTAAACAGCTACTGCAAGGACACACAGCACCACGCGACATGCTACACCGCACATCAATGCGCATAGATATTCTGCAATTATTCATACATTACAGTATATTACTCGAAACACAAGATAACGTCTATTGCCGCAGCCCGCTATCATGGAAGTCATGCAGATCATTATCCAAGCAGCGTGGGTCATTTTGGCCGCCTTCTTGCTATAGGGCTGTCGTGTAAATTGAGCGCTGCATGTCAGCCAGTACTGGTTACGTGTCTTATCGGGGGTCACCTTTAGCTGCATCGGAAGGAATATGCTGGTAACCAAATTTGCCATTCCGGAAATCATTTTCGGCAAAGGGAGCGTAAAACATCTCGCCCAATGTGCTCGCAGACTGGGCGCGCGCAGAGTACTGCTGGTCAGCGATGACGGCCTTGAACGGGCAGGCTGGGTCTCCATGGTCAAAGGACTGCTGGAAGAGGACCTGCTGGACTGCGTCTATTTCAACAACGTGGATTCCAATCCGCGCGATCATCAGGTGCACGAAGGGGCGGCTCTGTATCGGGAGTCACAGGCTGACGTGATCATCGGGCTGGGCGGTGGCAGCCCCATCGACGCGGCCAAGGGCATTGCCACTATCGTGGGCAACGGCGGCCAGATACGCGACTACGAAGGCGCCAACAAGATCATGCGCCCGCTGCCGCCCATGATCTTCATCCCCTCCACGGCGGGCAGTGGCTCGGACATGTCGCAATACAGCATTATCACCGACGTGGAGCGACAGGTGAAGATGTCCATCATCAGCCGTTCGCTGGTACCCAACCTTTCCATCATCGACCCCACCATGCTTACCACCAAGACGCCGGAACTGATCATTGCTTCCGCCGTAGATGCGCTGGCGCATGCCGTGGAGTCGTATGTCTCCAAGGCGGCATCTCCGTTCACGGAACATCAGGCGCTGCTCTCCATCCGTCTCATTCTGGACAACATCAACGAAGCCGTGGAAACCCGCTCGCTCCACGCTCTGGAACAGCTCAGCATCGCCAGCACGGCCGCGGGCATGTCCTTCAGCAATGCGGGGCTCGGCATCGGGCACTCTCTGGCGCACTCCATCGGCGGACGCTACGACGTGCTGCACGGACTAGTGCACCCCATCCTGCTGCCCGTGGTCATGCGCTTCAACCTGCCTGCCACGGAGAAGAAGATGGCCCGCATCGGCAAGGAGGTGCTCGGCCCACGCATCTGCTCCGAACGCTGCCTCGGCGAGAAGGGCATAGACGCCCTGCACGAGATGTTTGTCCGACTCGGGGTGACCACTCAGTTACGGGAGATTCTGCCTTCAAATTCCGATCTGGAGGCCATCTGCCGCATGGCGGAACGAGACACCTGCACCATAACCAACCCCAGACAGGCTTCATGGGAAGACCTGACCCGCATCTGCGAGGAGGCATGGTGATAGAGAACACTACCATTCAGGATCTCATCGGCATTGAGCACAGCAAGCTCAACTTCTTTCAGGAATTGCAGAAAACCATAGTGGAACTGAAGGCCAGCCACGAAAAATCCGAAGCCCAGCGCAGGGAGATTGCCGCCATTTTCGACGGCATAACCGACCTGATGATGGTTCTCTCGGAAGACATGCGCATAATATCCGTGAATCATGTTTTCATGGAGATATTTCCCGACGGCGACCCCCGCGGCAAGTATTGCTATGAGCTGTTCACCGGCAACAACGTGCCCTGCCCCAAGTGTCCGGCCTTTCAGTCGCTTCGCTATGACACAGTGAGCAAGGAAACAGCCATTTTCCGCATCGGCAACCGAAACATGCATTTTGAAATGGTTTCCTCGCCGCTGAAGAGCCCGCATCTGAAAGAGCATCAGGTTGTTATCTTCAAGCGTAACGTGACCATGGAAAAAGAGTATCAGGCCAAGTTCTATCAGGCTGAAAAGATGGCTACCATGGGCATGCTGGCAGCAGGCGTGGCACATGAGATTAACAATCCGCTCACGGCGGTTTCCGGCTTTGCGGAAGGCATACGCAGACGCATTCCCAAACTTGAGGGACAGGTGGACGATAAACTCGTCAACGACTTCAAGGAATACACGGACACCATCCTCAAGGAATGCCAACGCTGCCAAGCCATTGTGCAGACCCTGCTCACGTTCAGCCGCCCGACCAAATCCGCCTTTCTCCCGGTGGATATCAATTCAGTTGTGGAAGATACCGTGCGAATTCTCCAACACCATTTCAAGAGGCGGCCCGGCCTCAACGTTGTGCTGCAATTGCAGAAAGGACTACCGCACATCTTCGGTGACGAGGCCCAGCTCAAGCAGGTGGCTCTCAACCTGCTGACCAATGCCGTGGATGCCATTGAGGACAACGGCACCCTCACCGTGAGCACTGCCTTTGCCCAAAAGGCACAAGGGGTGCACCTTATGGTGCAAGACACGGGCTGCGGCATTGCGGAAGACAAACTCAACAAACTTTTCGAGCCCTTTTTCACCACAAAACCTGTGGGCAAGGGCATCGGTATCGGCCTTGCCACCTGCTACACCATTGTACAGGAACATGAGGGAGATATCAGCGTAATGAGTACACTCGGGGAAGGCACGTGCTTTACTGTCACGTTGCCGCAAAAACAGGCAGGAGTACATGCATAGCAAGAGTTACAGCGTTCTCGTCATTGATGACGAGAAATCCATTCTGAAGCTGCTGGAACGCGAGCTGGCCACCACGGAACGCTCGGTTGAGACAGCGGCAAGCGGGCGTGCGGCTCGCGAAAAACTGAATAAGAAGCGCTTCGACGTCATTATTTCCGACATCCGTTTGCCGGATGCGGACGGGCTGGATCTGCTGACAGAATTTCGCAGCATGTATCCGGACGTGGAGATCATACTCATCACCGGCCACGGAGACATAGACAATGCCGTGGAGGCCATGCGTATAGGCGCATATGACTACATTCCCAAGCCCTTCAATCTGGACAGGATAGAACTGGTGGTGGAACGCGCCTATCAACGTTCCTGCCTGCAGCGGGAAAACAGAACCTATCGCCACAGCAAGAAGAGTACCCCGCCCTCCAAGCTGATAGGCAACTCTTCCGTGGTGAAACACTTGCGTTTTCTCATCAACAAGGTGGCCCCCACTGAGGTGCCGGTACTAATCACCGGCGAAAGCGGTGCGGGCAAGGACGTTGTGGCGCATTCCATCCAGAGTGCAAGCGCCCGCAGTGAAAAACCATTCATCATCAAGAACTGCGCGACATTGCAGAAGGAACTTATTCGCAGTGAACTCTTCGGGCACACCCGGGGCTCATTCACCGGGGCCACGGATGACCGCGAAGGTTTGCTGGGTTTTGCCGACACGGGCACCCTCTTTCTGGACGAAATCGGTGAACTGCCCCTTGAGCTGCAAGGCTCGCTTCTCCGCGTTCTCGAGGCTCGCCGCTACCGCAGGGTGGGTGAGAAAACAGAACGCTGCATAGACATTCGCTTCATCTTTGCCACCAGCCGCAATCTTGCGCAGGGAGTGGAGGAAGGCACCTTTAACGAGGCCCTCTATCACCGGATAAACGTCTTCAACATCCAGATTCCGCCGCTCAAGGAACGCAAGGAAGACCTGCCCCTGCTGGCGGAGCACTTCCTTGGCCGCATGGCCGCCAACTTCGGCCAGCAGACACCCACCATATCAGACAAGGCAATGCAGGCCCTTCTGGCTTACAACTGGCCGGGCAACGTGCGTGAACTCCGTAACGTGCTGGAGCGCAGCCTCATCCTCTGCGAGAACAATGTCATTACAGACCGTGCCCTGCCGCAGGAACTGGTGGGCAAGGCGTCTGAACGCCGCAATGGCGGCAACGGCATATTCCTGCTGGAAGAGGTGGAGCGGGAGCACATTCTGCGGGCTCTCAATTTCTTCAATGGTAACCGCCAGCACGCGGCAGAGGCCTTGGGCATAGGCAGGAAGACTCTGTACCGGAAGCTTGAGAAGTATTCTATTTCCTAACATTACAGCTAGATAATCTCTTTTTGGCGGAGCCTTCAATCGAAGGCTCCGCTTCATTTTGCAGCACTTTGAAACACTGTGTCATTCTGACCCAATTCATCCGTCACGCAGGGTCATTTCGACACTGCCACATAACCTACCGGCAAAGCAGGAATTATGTACTCGTTATCTTTCCCGAGTGCAGAGATATTTGCACACCCCTCAATGCAAGTGTCACATCACTTCCTATCGTCAATCGACATAACGCACTGTAAACAATAGATAATCACAATTGGCACAGCGTTTGCCTATAACAGGTATCAACGTTGCGGCGAGCCGTTTCAGACTTCTCATCAACCTCAAGCATTACCTGTATGGTAGGAGAGCGTTATGGCAGTACGAGAGGAAGTGTATGGTTTCTTTATTCCCAGCGTAACCCTTATGGGCATTGGCTCCCACAAGGAAATCCCCAACAAGATTAAAGCTCTCGGTAGCAAGAAGCCGCTGCTGGTAACCGACAAGGGCATCACCGCTGTCGGCATCACCCAACAGATCGTTGATTTGATGAAGGCAAATGGCATGGACTGCATCGTCTATGACGAAACCATACCCAACCCCACCGACAAGAACGTGCACGCTGGCGTTGAAGTCTACAAGAAGAACAAGTGTGACTCCCTGATCACCCTTGGCGGCGGTAGTTCTCATGACTGTGGCAAAGGTGTGGGGCTTGTCGTCGCCAATGGCGGCAAGATTCACGACTTTGAAGGCGTGGATAAGTCCACCAAGCCCATGCCCCCCTATATTGCGGTAAACACCACCGCAGGCACCGCTTCTGAAATGACCCGCTTCTGCATCATCACCGATACCTCCCGCAAGGTGAAGATGGCCATTGTTGACTGGCGCGTTACCCCGACCATCGCTATCGACGATCCGCTGCTCATGATGGGCATGCCTCCGGCGCTGACTGCTGCCACCGGTATGGACGCCCTGACCCATGCTGTTGAAGCGTATGTTTCCACCATTGCAACTCCCATGACCGACGCCTGTGCCGAAAAGGCAATCAAGCTTATTTTCCAGTTCCTGCGCCGTGCCGTTGCCAACGGTCAGGACATCGAAGCCCGCGAAGGCATGTGCTACGCACAGTACCTCGCCGGTATGGCTTTCAACAACGCAAGCCTCGGCCATGTGCACGCCATGGCTCACCAGCTGGGCGGCTTCTACGATCTGCCGCACGGCGAGTGCAACGCCATCTTGCTGCCTCACGTAGAGCAGTTCAACCTCATTGCCAGAGTTGAACGTTTCGCCGAAATGGCAACGTGGATGGGTGAAAACATTGAAGGCCTGAGCCCCAGAGCCGCTGCTGAAAAGGCGCTGGTTGCCATCCGTCAGCTTTCCGCAGACGTGGGCATTCCCGCCGGTCTCATCGAACTCGGCAAGCGTTACGGAAAGGACGTGAAGGCCGAAGATATCCCCACCATGACCTCCAACGCGCAGAAGGATGCCTGCGGTCTGACTAACCCCCGCCGTCCCAAGGACAGCGATGTCATGGCCATCTACCAGGCAGCTCTGTAGCCCATAGCAGGGGGGGAGAAACCCCCTTCCCCCCTCCCGAACATCCTTGCTCTTGCCCAACCCTGCTGCGCTATCCCCGCAGCAGGGAGCAGGAGCCCCTTGCCTAAAAACGGAGTAGAGACTGATGCCCACATCAAGCACAACCGACCGTTTTGACAGTAATTTCCTCAAGGAAGTACAGGAAGGGAGCGAACAGAATCTCACCCGCTGCTACCAGTGCGGTAACTGCACGGCAGGCTGTCCGCTTTCATTTGCCTATGACATTCCGGTCAACCGTATCATGCGCATGCTGCAGGCTGGAGAAAAGCACGCGGTGCTATCCTCCAAGGCCATCTGGCTATGTGCCTCGTGCGAAACCTGCACCACCCGCTGCCCCAACGAAATAGACGTTGCCCGCATCATGGATGTGCTGCGCCACATGGCGCGCCGTGAAGGGCTGGTGGCGGAGCCGCCTGTCCGGCACATGTGGGATGCCTTTCTCAATTCCGTGGAAAAATACGGCCGCGTGTTCGAAGCAGGCATGATGGCCAACTTCGTTCGTCGCACAGGCCGCTTCTGGACCGATGCCGACCTCGCCCCCGTTGCCTTGGGCAAGGGCAAGTTGGGGCTGCGTCCGCACGGCATCAAACATCCGGATGAAGTGCAGCGCATTTTTGCCCGCTTCAGGGAACAGCTTTAGGGAGGCGACATGAGCAAGCAATACGCCTATTACCCGGGATGCTCCGCCATGGGCTCCTCCATTGAATACGATATTTCCACCCGCGCCCTGTGCAAATCGCTGGGTGTGGAACTGGTGGATATTCCCGACTGGAACTGCTGCGGATCAACCCCCGCGCATGCCAGCGACCATCTTCTTTCAGCCAGCCTGGTAGCCCGTAACCTTGCCATTGCCGAGAGCATGGACGTGGAAGGCATCATCACCCCTTGCCCCAGCTGCCTGAAAAATCTGAAGACCACCAGTCTGCGCATGCAGCGCAAGGACTTTCATGAAAAGGTGGAGAGCATTGTGGAACGCCCCGTGCGTGCCGATCTGCCCATACGTTCCGTGCTGCAGACCGTTGTAGAGCATTGCTCTCCGCAGTCCATTGCTGAACATGTATCCAAGCCTCTCAAGAGCCTGAAGGTGGTGCCTTACTACGGATGCATCATGAACCGCCCACCGGATGTCATGACCTTTGATGATCCGGAAAACCCCACAAGTCTGGACAGACTCATGGGTGCACTGGGGGCAGAAGTGCTCCCCTTCCCGCACAAGGTGGACTGCTGCGGTGCCTCGCTGGGCCTCGTGCGTCGCGAGCTGGTCACCCGTCTTTCAGGCCGCATTCTGGACGCAGCAGCCTCGCTGGGGGCAGACGCCATTGTCACGGCCTGCCCCATGTGCCAGCTCAACCTTGATCTGAGGCAAAACCAGATCAACAGAGCAAATGGAACGCAGCACAGCATGCCGATTTTCTATTACACCCAGCTTGCCGGTCTGGCACTGGGCCAGAGCGAATCCTGCCTGCGTATGGACAAGCTGTGCGTCAGCCCGGCAAAAGCCCTGCAACAGGTCGGGGCTCCTGCCCAAGAGGAGCGTGCACGATGAATATTGGAGTTTTCGTGTGCCACTGCGGATCCAACATCGCAGGCACCGTGGATACGGAGAAGGTGGCGGAAGCCGCACGCAGCTTCCCTGACGTGGCCTTCTCCACAGACACCATGTACGCATGTTCGGAGCCTGGGCAGGCGGGCATCATAGATGCCATTAAGGAATACGGGCTGGACGGCATAGTCGTCGCATCCTGCACACCGCGCATGCACGAGGCCACATTCCGCAAGACGCTGGAACGCGCCGGTCTGAACAAATACCTCTTCGAAATGGCCAATATCCGCGAACACGTGTCGTGGATCGGCAAGGACAAGGAGGCTAACACCAACAAGGCCACTGAGTTGGTCAAGATGGCCGTGGCCAAGCTGCGCAACAATACGGAGCTGCACGCGGGCGAGTTCGAGATTAACAAGCGTGTCATGGTCATCGGCGGCGGCGTGGCGGGAATTCAGGCGGCACTGGACTGTGCGGACGGCGGACTTGAGGTGATTCTCGTGGAACGCGAATCCAGCATCGGCGGCAAGATGGCCAAGCTGGACAAGACCTTCCCCACCGTGGACTGCTCAAGCTGCATTCTCGGTCCCCGTATGGTGGACGTTGCCCAGCACCCTAACATCACGCTCTATGCCATGTCTGAAGTGGAAAGCGTGAACGGCTTTGTGGGCAACTTTGATGTCTCCATCCGTAAAAAGGCCACCTATGTGGATTGGGAGGCCTGCACCGGTTGCGGACAATGTATGGAGAAATGCCCCAGTAAAAAGGCAGAAGATCACTTTAACGAAGGCGTGGGTACCACCACGGCCATCAACATTCCCTTCCCGCAGGCTATTCCCAAAAAAGCCGTAATCAATGCCAACGCCTGCATCATGCTTTCCAAAGGCAAATGCGGAGCTTGCGCCAAGCTGTGCCCCACACAGGCCATCCGCTTTGAGCAGCAGGACGAAGTCGTTCAGGAACAGGTGGGCGCCATCATCGCGGCCACCGGCTACGATCTGTTCGACCACACCCTCTACGGAGAATACGGCGGCGGCAGATATCCCGATGTCATCACGTCAATACAATATGAACGCCTGCTCTCGGCATCCGGCCCCACGGGGGGGCACATAAAGCGCCCCTCCGACGGGAAGGAGCCCAGGAACGTCGTGTTCATCCAGTGTGTGGGCTCGCGCGACCCTTCCGTGAACCGCCCATACTGTTCCGGTTTTTGCTGCATGTATACAGCCAAGCAGGCCATTCTGACCAAAGATCACATTCCGGACTCTCAGTCCCACGTTTTCTACATGGACATCCGCTCGCCCGGGAAGCTCTATGACGAGTTCACCCGCAGGGCCATGGAAGAGTATGGCGCTCGTTACATACGCGGCCGAGTTTCCACCATTCAGCCCCGCAACGGCCACTATGTGGTCAAGGGCGCGGATACCATCATGGGAACGCAGGTTGAAGTGGAAGCCGATCTCGTGGTGCTCGCCGTAGGTGCAGAAGCCTCCAAGGGCGCGGGAGAACTGGCAGAAAAACTTCGTATCTCCTACGACGGCTATGGCTTCTTCATGGAAGGGCATCCCAAGCTCAAGCCTGTGGAAACCAACACGGCAGGCGTCTATCTGGCCGGTTCCTGTCAGGGCCCCAAAGACATTCCCTCATCCGTGGCTCAGGGCAGTGCGGCTGCAAGCAAAGTGCAGTCGCTGTTCTCCAAGGACAAGCTCGCAAGCGATCCGCAGGTTTCCAGCGTTGCCATGCAGCGCTGTGTGGGCTGCGCAAAGTGCGAGTCAACCTGCCCCTTCGGAGCCATCGAAATGACGGAGTTCCGCGGCATGCCCAAGGCCTCAGTGGTGGAAACCGTCTGTCAGGGTTGCGGCGTATGCGCGGTAACCTGTCCGCAGGGGGCCATTCAGCTCCAGCACTTTACCGATAACCAGATTCTTGCCGAGGTGAACGCCTTATGCCCGTACTAGAAGGAAAAGAACTCCGCATCGTGGGATTTCTCTGCAACTGGTGCTCTTACGGTGGCGCAGACACTGCAGGGGTTGGGCGCTTTGCCCAGCCAACGGACCTGCGCATCATCAAGCTGCCCTGCACAGGGCGCGTAAATCCGCTCTTTGTGGTGCGTGCCTTCCTTAATGGCGCGGACGGAGTGCTCGTTTCCGGCTGCCACCCCGGCGATTGTCATTATACCGCAGGCAACTTCTACGCCCGCAGACGTCTGGAAGTTCTGCGTGAACTGCTGGATGTAATGGGTATTCAGCCCGAGCGCTTCCACTACACGTGGGTTTCCGCTTCCGAAGGGCAGAAGTGGAAGCAGGTAGTCTCGGATTTCACCGCCCGAATCCATGAACTCGGCCCGGCGGCATCCTTCAGCAACTGCCCTGCTGTCACGGTAGAAACCGGCATGAAGGCCGCCATCTGAGGAGACCGACGCATGGTACAGCATACTCAGGAGCTTCGTAAGCTCATCGCACAGGCCCTGCCCGAACTGGACGTGGTGCTGGCTTGGACATCCGGCTCCAACCAACTGGCCAGTGCTCCGCTGTTCATCACGGCAGAGGATGATCTGGACAAGCTGGATTTCGGCCCCATGCATGTACAGAACCTTGCCGCCTATCTGCCGTCCCTGAAGGGGCGCAAGGTAGGTATTGTTACACGCGGTTGCGACAGCCGCACTATTATCGAGCTGCTGCAGGAAAAGCTGATCAACCGAGACGAGATAACCATCTTCGGCATCCCCTGCACCGGCGCTGTGAACATCCGTAAAGTGCGCGAGGCCGCAGACGGCCAACGGCTGCGCTCCGTGGAGGCAGGCAAGGACATCGTCTCCGTCACCACGGACGAAGGCGTCCGCACCATCCCCATGCAGGATGTGCTGATGGAGAAATGCTACAACTGCCCGAGTCAGACTCCGCTCATTCACGACCACATGGTAACGGAACGCAATGGCTGCCACATGACCGGCGAAGCTCCGGAAAGTACGCTGGACAAGCTGGATGCCATGGAGCCGGATGCCCGTTTCGCCTTCTGGGAAGAGAGCATGGACCGCTGCATACGCTGTTACGCTTGCCGCAACGCCTGCCCGCTGTGTGTCTGCAAGGATAGCTGCGTGGCGCAAAGCCGCGACCCTCACTGGGTTGATCTGTCCGACAATCCCCGTGAAAAGCTGATGTTTCAGGCCATACACGCCCTGCACACTGCAGGACGTTGTACCGAATGCGGGGAATGCGAGCGCGCCTGCCCTATGGGCATTCCGATTCTCGCCATGAAGCAAGCCCTGAACCGGCGGATCAAGCATTTGTTTGATTATGAGGCCGGCATGGATATGGAGAACACTCCTCCGCTCTTCATGTTCCGCCAGCAGGAAGAACACATCAAGGAGAGGGATGCACGATGAGTACCGTACGTTTTCTCAAGGCCCGAGACATCGCCCCGTGGCTGGAAGAGTTAAGCCGAGATTTCACCGTGCTAGCACCGGCACAGCACGGCAGCTCCATTGTATTCCGCGAATTCGATCCCGCACGCGGCATCGAGCTTTCACAGCTCTCCACCACGCCCGCCAAAAGAGCACTGCTGCCTCCCTGTGAAACGCTCTTTGAGTATGAAACGACCAAAACGCTTGAGCCGCCCTATAAGACAAGCATTGAGCTCAAGCCTACTCTGCCTGAGGGAAAGAGCGTGGTCTTTGGTGCTCGCCCCTGTGATGCCCGGGCCATGCAGATATTCGACCGCGTATACAACGGTGATCAGGTCAAGGATCCCTACTACACAGCACGTCGCGACAATGCCACCATAGTTACCCTTGCCTGCTCGGAACAGGAAGAAGCCTGTTTCTGCGACAGGGTGGGAGGCAGCCCTGTGGACGCCACTGGTTCAGACATTCTGCTCACCCCCCTTAAAGCGGGCTACGTGGCTGAAGCACTTACTCCCAAAGGTGAGAAGTTGCTCAAAAGCACAAGCTTCATGAAGGCTGAAGGCCTGCGGCAGGAGGCGCTCAACTCCCGCAACAGAATATTGGAGCAGGTGCCCGAGCGCAGCTCCTTCCTTGATATGGAGCGCAACCTGCTCTCCCTGTTCGGCGATCTGGGGTTCTGGGACAAGACGGCGGAAGCCTGTCTGAGTTGCGGGGCCTGCACCTATCTGTGTCCCACCTGTTACTGCTTTAATATCACGGACGAAACACGCGGAGAATCCGGCAGGCGGATACGCACGTGGGATAACTGCATGTCCAGCCAGTTCACCCTTGAAGGCAGCGGTCATAACCCGCGGCCATCAAAGGCGCACCGCATGCGCAATCGCATAGGCCACAAGTTCAGCTATTACCCGCAGCTACACGACAAAACGCTGGCCTGCGTGGGATGCGGCAGATGCGTTTCCAATTGTCCGGTTTCATTCGATATTCGCAATGCCGTCGCCTGCGCCATACAACAGGCCGGAGCCATTCAGGAGCAAGCCCATGACTAGCAATCCGCCCAATGTGTATCTGCCGGATATGGCCACCATTGTGGAGGTGGTGCAGGAAACTCCTGCCATCAAAACCTTTCGCGTGGTCCTGAACAGCGAAGAGAGAATGCAGGCTTTCAACTTCGAACCCGGCCAGGTGGGCCAACTCTCCGTTCTCGGCGTTGGTGAATCCACCTTTGTCATCAATTCACCGCCCACCAGAAAGGACTACCTTCAGTTCAGCGTCATGAAGGTGGGCGAACTGACCAGTCGACTGCATCGCCTCAAAGCTGGAGACCAGATCGGCGTACGGGCTCCGCTGGGCAATGCCTTTCCCTACGAATCCATGAAAGGCAAAAACATCGTGTTCATCGGCGGCGGCATCGGTATGGCTCCGCTGCGCACGCTGCTGCTTTTCATGCTGGATAACCGTGCGGATTACGGTGATATCACCCTGCTCTACGGAGCCCGCAGCCCCCGAGACATGGCCTACGGCTATGAAGTGGAAGAGTGGCTGCAACGCAAGGACATGCGCACCGTGCTGACCGTGGACAACGGCACGCCGGAGTGGAAGCACAAGGTAGGCCTCATTCCCAACATTCTACGTGAAATCAATCCCAGCCCCGAAAATACCGTTGCCGTGACCTGCGGCCCGCCCATCATGATCAAGTTCACGGTGCAGGCGCTGCAGGAGCTGGGCTTTGACGACGAGCAGGTTGTCACCACACTGGAGAAACGCATGAAATGTGGTGTGGGCATCTGCGGTCGCTGCAACATGGGCACAAGCTACGTCTGCAAGGACGGGCCCGTGTATACGCTGGCACAACTCAAACAACTCCCCAACGAGATGTAGATATTCCGAACCTCCATTCTTTCGTGGGGGCGGCGCGGTGCCGCCCCTGCGAAGGATGTTCCCGGCTGGCGGTCCGCTGCGCAGCCGCAGCCAGGAAAGGATCATTGCAGGGCAGCTTTGATCTTAACGCGCGGCAAGAGTAAGGAAGGAGAGTCCATGGAAACCATTTTACGCGTGCAGTGCAACGGCTCCGAAGCACCGACCCTGACCACGCACCCTGTCGGCACCTACGCCGGTCTGGGCGGCAGAGCCATGACCACCAAGGTGATCTATACGGAAGTCCCCCCGGACTGCCATCCGCTTGGGCCCGAAAACAAACTGGTTTTCGCCCCCGGCCTCATGAGCGGCACGGCAGCCGCCACCTCAGGTCGCCTATCCGTAGGTTGCAAAAGTCCCCTCACCGGAACCATCAAGGAAGCCAACGCCGGCGGCACGGCGGCTCAGGCGCTTGCCAAACTGGGCTACGCCGCCATTATCTTTGAAGGCGAAGCAAAGGGCGATGCCCTCTACCGCCTCGTCATCGACGAAAACGGGGCCAAGGTGGAACCGGCAGATTCCTATCGCATGCTTCCCAACTACGCCCTGCGTGACAAAGTGCAGGAAGAATTCGGCGACAAGGTCACGATGATCAGCATTGGCACGGCCGGCGAAATGCGCATGGCCAACTCCACCATTGCGGTCACAGATCCCGAATTCCGTCCAACCCGCCATGCCGGTCGCGGCGGTGTTGGTGCTGTTATGGGTTCCAAGGGCTTCAAGTGCATTGTCGTGAATGCGGAAAAGGCCTCCATCCGCAAGCCCGCTCTGCCGGATGCCTTCAAAGCCGCCAACAAGAAATTCGTGGAAGGCTTGAAAGGCCATCCCGTTACAGGTACCGGCCTACCCGCATATGGCACCAACATTCTGACCAACATCCTGAACGAAGCCGGTGGCTATCCCACCCGCAACTTCTCCACAGGACGTTATGATAACGCGAGCAACATTTCCGGCGAGGCGCAGGCTGAACTGGAACGAGTGCGTGGTGGTAATCCTACCCATGGCTGCCACAAGGGGTGCGTAATCAAGTGTTCGGGCATCTATGTAGACAAGGAAGGAAACTTCCTTACCAAGCAGCCGGAATATGAAACCGTGTGGTCGCATGGCGGCAACTGTGGCATTGACGATCTGGACGCCATTGCGTTGATGGACCGCCTTGATGACGACTACGGGCTGGATACCATTGAGATGGGTGCCACGATCGGCGTTGCCATGGAGGCTGGCGTTATTCCCTTCGGCGACAAGGACGGAGCCATCGACCTTATCCATCAGGTCGGCAAGGGCACGCCTCTGGGCCGCATTCTCGGTGCGGGCACGGCGGTCACGGCCAAGTGCTACGGACTGGAACGCGCTCCCGTTGTTAAGAATCAGGCTCTGCCTGCGTATGACCCGCGCGCGGTCAAGGGCATTGGTGTTACCTATGCCACCACCACGCAGGGTGCCGACCACACCGCAGGCTACGCCGTTGCCACCAACATTCTGAGCGTGGGTGGCCACGTGAACCCCCTTTCTTCCGAAGGGCAGGCCGAGCTTTCCCGCAACCTGCAGGTGGCCACCGCCGCACTGGACGCGACCGGCTATTGCCTGTTCATCGCATTTGCCATCCTTGACCAGTCCGAGACCTTCGATGCCATGGTGGAGAGCATTAACGCCATGTACAACCTGAAGATGAACGGCGGCGATGTGGTGGCCCTCGGTCAGGAAATCCTGCGCATGGAGCGCGAATTCAACAAGGCCGCCGGATTTGGACCCGCACATGACCGTCTGCCGCGCTATTTCAAGCGCGAACCGCTTGCCCCTCACGGGGTTGTGTTTGACGTGCCGGATGCCGAACTGGATTCCGTGTACAACTTCTAGCAGTGCTGTCAGGCCTGCGCCTGAACGCACTCACGGTATATACGGCCGGAATGCCGAAAGGATTCCGGCCGCCTCTCCGGAAAGGAGCGTTACGCTTCGGGCATACGGCGCGCCACGTCCTCCGTGCGTTGTTTCTCGCTCCTTTCCGGATTCTGCACACAACATTCCGTAAAGGGAGCTAGCATGCTTTATGACGATGCCTTCCTGCACGACAGGGAACCCATGCAGATCGGCTGGCGTTACGGCACCACGGACAACGCATCCATTACCCCTGCAGAGCGGCAGTTCATGCTCCTGCCTCCCGAACTGTTGTTCGCCTCAGACTGTTTTCAGGCCATCTACGCCCGCAAACGCCAGCACGTCAGCCGCTATCCCCTCATCAGCGCCCTGCCGCAGTTCACAAGCCTGTTCACGGGCGAGCGTCTGGATCAGTTCGATCTGGACGTTCTGCTGGCCTGCCTTCGCCGCACGCAGCGGGAAGCACCCGTGAAGGGCATGGTCAGAATCCCCCTTCGGGAACTGGCACAAAAGGTCTCGCGCTCTGCAAGCAAGGCAGTGCAATCCCGGGTGCGGGCGAGCCTGCGCAGGCTGGAGGCAGGCACACTGCACATCAGCAATGCCCGTTACGAATTCATGTTTTCCTTCCTGCAGCAGGTCATGATCAACAGGGAAGACGACCTCTGTCTTGTGGCTGTGCACCCCATGTTGCTGGAAAGCCTGAACGTCATTCCGCGTCTGGACATGAAGATACGAGATCGCGGAGCTCTAGCCGCAGACGGCCTGCTGCGCTGGCTGCACGCCCTGTCGCACTGCTGCAGCGAGATGTGCATTCCGCAGGCCATGCTGCCCGAACTGAGCGGCAACCGCGCTCTGCCCCGCTACAGAGTGGAGACCGCCATGGCCACTTTGGCGGATACGGGTTGTCGCCACTATCTGGGCCTGACGGATACGCAGGAACTCTTTCTCTGCCTGCGTTGACCGGCAAACACTCACCAAAATTGAAAACGCCCGCCCGCAAAACGGACAGGCATTCACATATATTCAGCATGAGTTTACCGCACGGTTACTGCACGGTACCCTCATCATAATGGTAAAGAATTTTGTCCTCCTGCGAGGCGCTGTCATAATCGGTCCACTGTATATCCGTCTGGCTCATGAGCCACTGGACCACCTCTCCCTGACTCGTCGGCCTGCCAGGATAATCCACAAGCTTCGTGATCTCTTCACCGAAAAAGGTCAATTTGACGGCGATCTTCATGGCTCCCTCCCAAATGCATGTCCCACCAGCCTGCGTCACGGCTACAATCCGGCCGGTCCATGCGGTCATTGTGCTCACGATGAAACGGGACTCTCCAATAGTAAGCATAAGCACTGAAGGGATGGGAGCAATGATTGTGTTGGGGAGAGCCTTTCTGCCAGAGTTCTGATTAGCAAGCGTAAATTGCCGACACATCCTCTTGAGCAATGTGGGCTGTAAGACCACAGACAAGTTGATTCGCCTGACCTTTGACAACGGTCTGCTTTGAAAACGAGCTATTGAATCGTTGTAAGCCGATACTGGCCGGGAGTTTGCCCAGTCCAATTGGAAAAGGCGCGGGTAAATGAGTTGGTATCCTGAAAGCCGAGCAGAAAGGATATCTCCCCTTGCGGAATTGTCGAGTTTGAAAGGTAGTATTCAGCCAAATCCTTGCGAGTCGCTTTAAGGATACCCTGAAAAGACTGCCTTTCGTCTGTCAGCTTACGCTGCAATGTCCGCTTTGACATGGCGAGATACCCGGCGGCGTCATCCACGGACGACTCGCCACGCGGCAACATCTCCAACAACAAAGACCGAACCCGCGCGCTGGTGGAGGCGCCCTCTTCCAGCTCAGAAAGCCGCTTGTTCAAGGCTGGCTCAAAGAACTCCCACATGCCATGGTTTTCAGACAAGAACGGCATTGAGGCGTCTTCTGCACTGAAAGTCGTCCGATAGACATCGCCAACGGTCACGGGGACACCGAAGAATTCTTCATACGCCTTTCGGTCAGCAGGAGTATGAGCAAATACAACCTCAGTGGGCGTTATCCGGTGACGAGTTCCCATCCGAGCCAGCTGCGTAAAGAAAACAGCGTCCATGGCCCCGAGAGATGCAGGAATTCTCTTGCAGTAACCTGCGCAATCCACTGTCACGCTGGTGGCAACCTCGTCGATCTCCAAAGTGAGATTCATGGGACCGCACAGCGGCTTGTATTGCTGCATCCGCTTCATAGCCGTATTCAAGTCCGGGCTGCAAAAACTGGCAAACAATGCCGGGTTGAACATCTCGGGAGAAATGGCCTGCCCAATAAGCAGAGCAAGTTCTTTCTCTCCCGCGAACTGCTCCAACCCCCGCCAGAAGGAGAAATAATCATCCACCTCCAGCGTAGCCCCTTGTCGGGAAAAAAGGTCCACAGGCAGACCGGCAAGCCGCAGCAGAGCTGTTTCGCCGATACCCAGGTCAGCCAGCAACATCTTCCAGCTGCTGTCGACAGTAAACCGAGTCGCTTGTTTCATGCCAACACTTGTATCCTTTAGGACTGCCCTCAGACAAGCCCGCACAACGAGAAGGCTCAGGAATAAGCCCGGCAGTAGGTATAGAACCATACATGAGGGCGGCGCGCTGACAGGCACACGCGCCACCCCCACGTGGTATGGCGCAAGGCCATGGGGGTGAAGAACATTGATGACCACCCCCGGCATGCCCCCTGACGCTCGGCCGCGAAACAGGCATACCCCATGCAGTGCTCCTATCTAACCAAGGACATTGCGACACGGTCGAAAAGTCGATCACAAAGCAGCCTGCGCAAAAAAAACAACGTAAACGCCCCCCTACCTGCATAGTAACGCGTCTTGGGTCGACCGGAGCGAACAGCCTTGAGGATCAATTCGGTGATGACCTTCGGCTTGGAAAGCATCTTGCTCCCAAATGATTCAAACATCTTCAAATAGCCTTTCACCATATGGCTATAGGGCCCGTCGCCAGAACGCTTAGTCATATTCTCACTCATGACATCCGCAAACTCTGTGGCAATACCGCCCGGCTCAATAATGACCACATCAATGCCGAATTGTGACACTTCGAGACGCAGGCAATCAGACCATCCCTCCAATGCATGCTTGGTTGCATGATACCAGCTACCGAGAGGTGTATAAATCTTACCACCGACAGAAGAAATGTTGATGATCTTGCCCGAACGCTGCTTGCGCATATACGGCAACACGAGTTGCGTGAGACGAGCTAGACCAAAAAAATTCACTTCAAACTGATAGCGGGCATCTTCCATGGATGTTTCCTCCATGGAACCATACAAACCAAAACCAGCATTGTTCACCAGCACATCAACGCCACCATGCTTTACCTCAATGGAAGTTATAGCAGCACGGACATCCGTATCCTTGGTGATATCCATTTTGAGGACATGTGCGCCCATTTCACGGAGTTTGTCCATGCGCTCCATACGTCTTGCTGCCGCATAAACGATCATCCCTTCTTTAAGCAGGCTCTCGACAAAATCCATGCCCATGCCAGACGAAGCACCAGTCACCAATGCGACTTTATTGGTATTATCCACCATGTATCTATCCTCCGAGCTAATCTGTATTGTTACGGCTTCCTGCCGTCGTTGATTGGAAGATAGAAAACAAATCGCGACATGAGTATCGCAGACCGCGCCAAGATTCATGCAATACACGCCACTTTTCCGGCAGAAGGCGCAACAACGAAAGAACCAAAGGATCACGCAACATCCTTTCGATTCCACAACACGGGCGAAAATAGCACCTGCCCCCCCTAGCCTCGGCAACCTCTCTCGCCCCACACTCCGACGTAATACCCCAAACAAGAATTGTAATTGCCCGCACAGCCAACCTCCCGCATACTGATCTGATCGGAGAAGGACCGATGACGACCGCAATGCAAGGAGGGGCGCATGGCGTTTCACCGCAACGACGATGCCGGGCGCGAAGCGAACACGGCGGTTCGGGAAGCTGAGCAGGTGCAGGCCCGGAAGACGGGGCAAGAGACTCCGGCTTCGACAAACGGCACGCCCGAACATGTCGAGGACCTCCTGTTGCGTCTTGTCCGGGAGCTTGTCGCTGAACTGCACCCTAAGGCGGCAGACCGCCCCGTTCACCTTGACCACTCGATTGATCGGGATCTTGGGCTTGACAGCCTCGCGCGCATGGAACTGCTCACACGCGTCGAAAACGCCTTCGGCGTAACACTGCCCGAACGGACATTCACCGATGCCGAGTCCCCCCGCGATCTGTTGCGGGCGATATCCCGGCTCCGCACAGCCGCAACTCCGGCCCACGCTGCAGACCAACCTGCCGGCGATTCACTCGTTCCTGCCAAGAAGCCAGAGGAAACGGAACGCCCCGATGCCGTTCCACACAACGCCCGTACGCTGGTCGACGTGATCGAATGGCACGTAACACACCATCCCGACCGGCTGCACATCCGTTTTTACAAGGACAAGGAAGAAGGCGACACCCTCTCCTTCCACCAGTTGAAGGAAGGCGCGGATGCAGTGGCGCGTGGGCTGCAACATCTGGACATCAAGCCCGCTGAGCCGGTGGCGATCATGCTCCCCACCGGGCCGGACTACTTCTTCACCTTTCTCGGCATACTGCTTGCCGGCGGCATTCCCGTACCGCTGTACCCTCCTGTCCGTCAGGCCCGACTGGAAGACCACCTGCGGCGACACAGGAGCATTCTGCAGAACTGCGCCGCCTCAACGCTCGTTTCCATGCCGGAGGCCAAGCCCTTCGCGCGCCTGCTCAAGTCGCAGGTGGAATCGCTGCATCGCATCGTAACCGTGGAGGAGCTTTCCTCCGATTCCGGGGCCTTCTGGACGCCGCAGGTCAATCCGCAGGACACCGCCTTTCTGCAATACACTTCCGGCAGCACCGGCAACCCCAAAGGGGTAGTGCTCAGCCACGCCAACCTGCTCGCCAACATTCGCGCCATGGGGCAGAACGTGCAGGCAACCCCCAACGATGTCTTTGTCAGCTGGCTGCCGCTCTACCACGACATGGGGCTCATCGGCGCGTGGCTCGGCAGCCTGTATTTCGGCTCACAGTTGGTCATCATGTCGCCCATCGGCTTTCTCACGCGGCCGCTACGCTGGTTCCAGGCTGTACATCGTTACCGGGGAAGCATCACTGCCTCGCCCAATTTCGGCTTTGAACTCTGCCTGCGCAAAGTGACAGAAGAAGACCTCAGGGAGCTCGACCTCTCTTCCCTGCGCGCCGTGTGTAATGGAGCCGAACCTGTAAGCGCGGAAACCGTCCGCCGATTAATCGAACGCTTCTCCGTCTGCGGCTTGAAACAGGAAGCCGTGATGCCGGTATATGGACTGGCGGAATGCTCTGTGGGGCTCACATTCCCGCCGACGGACCGGGGGCCGCTCATCGACCGGGTCCAACGCGAAACCTTTCAGCGCGACGGACTCGCCCTTCCGGCAGATGCTGACGATGACAATGCATTGCAGTTTGTTTCTTCCGGCAGCCCTCTGACCGGTCACGAAGTCCGCATTGTGGATGACGCCGGACGCGAACTCCCCGAACGCAGAGTAGGCCAGCTTCACTTCCGCGGTCCTTCCGCCACCAGCGGGTATTTCCGCAACCCTGAACAGACAGGCAAACTGTTCCGCGACGGCTGGCTGGATTCAGGCGACCTTGCCTACATGGTCTGCGGCGACGTGTTCATCACCGGCCGCATCAAGGACATCATCATTCGTGCCGGACGCAACATAACGCCAGAGGAGCTTGAAGAAGCGATAGGAAAGGTGCAGGGAATCCGCAAGAGCTGCGTGGCCGTCTTCGGCAGCCATACGCGAGGGCCGGATTCAAGCCCGGCTCCCGGGACACCCCCCGAAGCGGACGCCACGTCCGACATGGGGACGGAACGCCTCGTCGTGCTGGCAGAGACACGGGAATCCTCTCCCGAAACACGGGAACAGATCATCGCAGAAATCAACAGCCTCGCCGTAGACCTCGCGGGTACGCCTGCTGATGAGGTGCTGCTTGTGCCCCCCGGCACTGTGCTCAAGACATCCAGTGGCAAGGTACGCAGGGCGGCGAGCAAGGAACGGTACGAACAAGGCAGGCTCGGCAGACCCGCAGGGGCGCTGTGGCTTATCCTTGCCAGGCAGATCCTCTCGTCCATGCCCCAACAGCTACGCCGTGCCCGCCGCGCCCTTTCGGACAGCCTATTCGCCTTCCGGGCGTGGAGCCTCTATGTCATCCTTGCCACGCTGGGCATTCTTTCCATCATTGCCCTGCCCGCGCTCTCGTGGCGCTGGACTGCCCTGCACACCCTTGCACGGCTGCTCGGTCTGAGCACAGGCACACGCCTCATGGTACGCGGGCTTGAAAACCTGCCCACGGATCGTCCCTGCGTCATAGTCGCCAACCACGCCAGCTATCTCGACGGCTACGTGCTTGCCGCAACTCTGCCGCATCCCGTGAGCTTCGTTGCAAAAGCCGAGCTTGCCGCCAATGCCGCACTCCGGTTTCTCATGCAGCGCGTTCATACCGAATTCGTCGAACGTTTTGATATGCAGAAGGGAATTGAGGACGCCCGCCGCATTTCAAGACAGGCCAAGGCTGGCCGCATCCTGATGTATTTCGCTGAAGGCACGTTCACCCGCGCTCCGGGGCTGCGTCCCTTCCACATGGGGGCCTTCATCGCCGCCGCTGAAAGCGGCGCACCTGTGGTTCCCATAGCCATCAGGGGCACCCGTTCCATGCTCCGTGCGGATTCGTGGTTTCCCCGCCGAGGGTCGATCACCGTCACCATCGGCAAGCCCATCGAAGTTCAACCAACAGGGCCAGAAGCAGATGGCGCTTCATGGAATACAGCGGTAGAACTGCGAAACATCGCACGCGAGTTCATACTGAGGCATTGCGGAGATCCGGATCTGGGAAGTGCCGGACGAAGCTAAGGGCGAGGGTAAGCCGAAAGGCAATTGAAGCGTAGCGAAATGCTGCGACGCGGGCCAGAATCAAAGGGTCATGAGGCATCCTTCCGGGGCCACTGTACGGGCACAAGAAGCACCAGCCCACCCACGAAGAACACGACAATCGACACGATGGCAAGCCGCGAGGTGCCGGTAACCTGATTGATCACCGCGAACACCACCGGACCGAAGACGACCGACAGTTTTTCGAACACGGAGTAGAACCCGTAATACTCCGCCGCATTTTCCCTGGGGATGAGCACCGCATACATGGAACGGCTGAGCGACTGAACCGCACCCAGCACCAATCCGGCGACCATGCCGAGGATAAAGTACTGCACGGCTGTCTGGATGAAGTAGCCATAGATGGCCAAACCGGACCAGACCACGAGGCTGATCATGAGCGCGCGCTTCGCGCCGATCCGTTCCCCGAGGCGGCTGAAAAACAACGCGCCGGGAACCGCCACGAACTGTATGGCAAGCAACGTGACCATAAGCATGGAGGTGGGCAGCCCCAACTCCTCCTTGCCGTACATGGTAGCCATGGCGATAACGGTTTGCACGCCGTCGTTGTAGATAAGAAACGCGCAAAGGAAAAAGAAGATGTTGCGCTGCCTTGGCGCATTCTTCAGCGTGGTCCCTACCTGTCTTACTCCCGTCCGAAGGAAGAAGAGAATGCCCTCTTTTGCAGTCGCACCACTCTGTGACGGCAGACGGGGCTCCCGAACCAACGCAAACGTCACGAGACTGAACCCGCCCCACCACAACGCCGCAGACACGAGCGACAGCCGCGCAGCCGCGGCCTCAGTCAGCCCGAACCAGTCGTGCTGCGAAATGACGCACAAGGACAAGGCAAGCTGCAATCCGCCGCCGACATAGCCGTAGGCGTATCCCTTTCCGGACACCCAGTCCTCTTTGCCAGGCGGACTGATGCCGGGCAAAAAAGCGTCGTAAAAGACGTTACCTGCGGCGAAACAGGCATGGGCGACCACGAACAGCGCGCTGAGCAGCCACACCTCGTGCGCGGGCAGAAGCCCTAGCAGCAGCGTAGCCGCGCTGCCAGCATAGCAGAACAGGGCGAGAAACCGTTTTTTGGAGGCTGTGAAGTCCGCCACTGCACCAAGGACAGGTGCACAGAGAAACACCAGCACGGAGGACAGGCTGAGCATGTAGCCCCACATGGACGTGGCGCTCAGGTGCGTGCCGAACACGGGCAATCCTTCCGCGGGAATGACGGCGGCAGCGTAGTATGCGGGAAACACGGCAGTGCCCACGGTCAGGATGTAGGCCGAGTTGGCCCAGTCGTACATGGCCCAGCCGAAGATCTGCCGGTCACCCTTGGACGAGTGTTCTTTCATAATCCTGTCTTATGTAATCACACATCGCTTTCGCTTCTTTGCCATAAAGACGCAAGGCATCCCAATCGGGCTGCTCGGGCAGTTTCTGCATTACCACCCCGTCAGGCCCGAACCAGTGGGGCAACAAACCGCCGAAGAAGTACCCCCGTTCTCTCAGCATGGTTATGGCATCCGGCGCTGCGGGATCTCCAAGGTTCAGGTAGCACTGCACCAAGCCACATTCGCCTACCTTGTGCTCTGCATCAGCAACAACAGACTGAAAATCCTCACCGGCGCGGCTTATGGTCAGACGCAACAAGCCCGCATCCGGCAAGAGGAATTCACTGCTCTCTGTTCCGCCAGAAAGGGGTTCTGCACCTGCGTGATCCCTTACCAGCCCCATACCGGTATACAGCGATTTCAGGAAGTCCTCATACTGGGACGGAAGATACACGGTACAGCGCTGTCGTTTGTAGACGCTGAACATAAGCAGCAACGAAACGTTACGGAACACGCCGCCTTCCTTGGCATAGGCTGCGGCCGGCATGCACTCCAGTTCAAGACCGGTAACGAGCATCCCTTCCTGATGAGCCAACCGTTGCGACACGGGATGATTGCAAACCGCCTCGCCGAAAACGACCGGAAGTCCAAGGTTGCGGGCCTGAATGCCTAATGTATTCCGGGCAATTTCCGCTGCGACATGGCTGCTGCGATACGTTTTAAGCACCATGAGCTGACCGGCTTCATACACGTCCGGATTCGGGGCGTGACGGAACAACCCTGCCAACCCCACAACATCTCCACTCATGGTGCGGGCAACTATGGTGTACTGATCGTCAGAAGCGTTTCGGCGAGTAATCTCGGCGGGATCGTAGACATGTTCAATAGGGAAGGAGTCCCCGTAAATTTCCAGATATGCGAGCGCAATGCCTTGCGCATCCTCTTCACGGAACAAGCCGACCTCAACCTCCTGACCCGGCTCAATCTCGGACCGGACTGCACGCAGGTTGGCGATAAGACGTTCTCGGCTCATTGATCCCCCTTTTGAAGCAAACCATGAGAACACAGTTCGTTGAAAAACGCATCGCCAAGCACCTCATGCCCCTCTGCGTTGAAGTGCACAAGATCGAGATACAACCGATATCGTAGCGGATGCCTCCAAACATGCGGAGCGGTCCGTAACACAGGCAACCCCTTGGGAGCAGCCACCTGCGCAACGGCCTGATCCATCAGGTCATACTGCTCGCTGCTCCACCCTTCAACAAAATGCCGCCAATTGCTCTGAATGGCTGCCAGCTTGGCCTCATCCTCTGCCTGCACCTCACGGTCGTAACTGAATATAGCATCGAACAAGGCCACAGTTGCCCCGCGCCCTTCGGCATACGCGACCATCCGCTCCAACTGTTCGATGACAAATCCGACCAACCGGTCCCGCTGAAATCCCGGCTTGGCAGTGAACACTCTGGCCCTCTCATCATCTGCGCTTATCCGCCGCCGCACAAGCGTTGCAAGGCAACTGCAATCCAGCAGCTTATGGTACCACGGCCTGCTCCTTTGCAGCTTATGGATAAAGGCGATGGGCCAAGGGGTTCCGGCCTGCCACTCCGCACCCTGCATATAGGCAAGGGACAGTTCATTCATGTTGGGCCGCACAAGCACCAAGTCGCCACGCTCCAAGGGAAGCGACATGAAAGATTCCGCCGTCTGCAATGCATTATACCCGATGACGGATGCGTTCATGACCTGATAATCGTATCCCCCGTCATCCAGAGCGCGTTGCAGTCTTCTGAACCAGATGCGGTTTTCATCCGAAAGCTTGGCGCCAAACAACTCGGATTCACCGACAACCCAGATTTTTCTCCTGCCAGTTTCAGGTTCAGGCCCTCGCTGTCCAAGGGTGTTTATGTGCACCTGCCTGCTGGCGTAATCGGGCTTCAACGTCCAATGCAGCGGCGGCCCGCACTCCCGAATAAACTCATTGTAAGGATATTCGCCAACGCGCTTGATCTGGAACGGAACACCGTGTTCCTCCCAATAACGCCTCCGCGTCTTTACTTCCACCAGCACAAGAATCAAGACCACCAACAGAAGGTATGGCATGTAACTCTCCATATCAGGCCGCTTCCTCGCAAGCAGTCAACGGCATGCACGATCTGTTTGTAAGCTCAAGCAGATGACGCAGCAGGAAGATACTTATCAGGCCTGTCACCATCAGGGCTGTGGGGTGACTGACGTAGACGCCCGTACCGCCCCACAAACCGCCGAACAAAAAGGCCAGCGGTACGCGTAAAAAGAGCACCCTGCCCGCATTGATGCACAGCGTATAGCCGGAACGCTTAAGCCCCTGCGCGAGACTCACTGCAACCAGTTCGAACGGCCCGAACCAATACCCGAGAATAGCCGTACGCAGGGCAAACACGGCAGCCTGCAACACCGCCGGTTCGGGTTTGAAAAGACCCACCACGAACTCCGCATTCATCCAGAGGACAGCGGCAGCAGGCAGAATAAGCGTATAACAGGCAGCAACGGACAATCTGGTAGCCTCGCGAATGCGCGCTGCATTGCCCCTGCCCATATTGAATCCGGCAAAGGGAATGAGTGCACAGGTCAGCCCGTAGAGAGGCAGGAACAACATCTGCTCAAGACGCGCCGAGAGTGCCCATGCTCCAACATAGGCAGGGCCAAACCCCGCCAGCACGTAATTGAACAGTGACAGCGATACGGGGATAACCAGCATGGACACGGCCACCGGCACCCCCTGCTTCAGAATGTCTCCCCAATGCCGCATGGAATCCTTGCTGCAGAACATATGCGGCAGATCGCCCCCCCGTCGCAGCAGGGCACCATACATGAGCCCCCCGGACAAGGCCCAACCGATGAGTGAAGCCAGAGATGCGCCAGCCACGTCCAACCCGCAGGTAAAAATCAGCAAGGGGTCGAGAATGATATTCAAAACATTCCCTGCAATCATGGCCTTCATGGGGGTTTTGGAATCGCCGCAGCTCAGGAGAATCCCCTCGCAGAGCATGGTCGCCCCCATCACGGGAAACGTCCACGCCACCCAGAACACATAGCGGTCTGCCTCTGCCACCACGTCTCCCTCTGCACCGAACAGGGCAAAAATCGGCTGATTAACAACAGGAAAGGCCAACAGACAGAAGGGACACAGCACAAGCAGCGCCAAGGGTAACGCGGCGGTTGCGACACCTGCCGCTTTTGATGGATCGCCTGCGCCACGGGCATGGCTCATGAGCGCCGTAGCTCCCACGGCAAGCCCCTTGCAGAGCGCAATGGAAAGATACAGTATCGGAACGGCCAACGCCATGGCCGCCAGAGGAACCGTGCCTAACCGAGCTACGAAGGCGGTGTCGACCAATGCATACAAATTCTGGAAAAACATGGACGCCATGGCCGGTCCGCCAAGCCTGAGAAGCACAGAGAGCACTTTGCCCTCTCCCATGTCCACGCCGTTTCTGGTCATATGCTTTCCGCCATGTTGTAGTGCAACCTCAGTCCCGCGTCACATCGCCCACAACCATTTGCAGCCCGAGAAAGTCCACCGCCGTGAATCGGGGAGCGAACACCGGCTTGCGCACTTCCGGCCCATCGTCCTGCAGCAAGTACGCGAGCACTTCGCAGGCCAGCAGAGTGTTGCTCGCCAGACCGCCGATGGCTGTGGTCGGAAGAATTCCTGCCGCAAAACCTTCACCAATACGCTCCATGACCGCACTATCGAAGAAGCTGCTCAAGTAGGAAGGCAGCACCCCGCCATCTCCGGATTTTTGCGTTACAAGCTTCCAGAACTCATCCGGCATCATGCCTTCCGGTTCGTGCGCCACCAGCAACGCACCGAAGCCGATCGCCCCGCAGGTAAACATGGGGATGTTGAACTTCTTCAGCAACGCCGGAGTTGCAGCCTTGACCTCCGCCCCCTTTTCCACATCAATGACGCCCACGTACGCGTCTGCGCCATCAAGAAAACTTTCTAAATTGTCCTGAACAATCCCTTGGGGAAACAGTTCCAACCGGATGTCCGGATTTATTGATCTAGCCAACTCAACATAGACATCAAGCTTGGAACGCCCCATCGTGGTTCCAAAGGCCGCAGCCTGCCTATTCATATCCGGCGGGTCGAACATTCCGTTTTCAGCAAGCCGGAAACGCGAAACGCCACAACGGACCAAGGCCAGAAATGCACCGCCGCCCACGCCGCCCAAACCGGCGAAGGCAACCGTTTTTCTCCCGAGAGCCGCAAGCCCTTCTTCGGTAAATATGGGCCGTGCCCGATGCAGAAAGTCATGCAACATGGTTTGTTCTCCTGATAAGCGGCACAGACCGGAGCGATGGATCAACGACGCCCAAAGGCATCATCGGCCATGGCCCAGCACTTCACGGAAAGCCTGGCAGAAATCTTCCATCACCGGCCGCCCGACAAGACTGACGCGAATCCAGTTCGGGAAGCGGAAACCGGTCATGGTCCGCACCATAACCCCTTTCTTCATCAGCTTCCGGTACATGAGCGTATCCGACATGGGCACCTTGACCATCGCATAGTTGCCCTCATTGCAAAGGTATTCCAACCCCAACTCGTCAAACATCGGGCAAAGCAATTCCTTCGCCTCGCGCACTGTCTGCCTCGTGGCCTGAATGAATGAACCGTCATTGGAAAGCGCAGCCGCAGCGGCCCTCTGGGCAAGCGTGTTAACGGAATAGACAACGTGAGTACGCCGCACCACGTCCACAATTTCAGGCGAACCGCACAAATAGCCGATCCGCAGCGCCGCCAACGCATACATCTTGGAGAAGGTACGGAATACGATGAGGTTGGGATAGGTCTCCAGCAACTCCATACCGTCGGGATAATCATCCCGCTCCACGTATTCGAAATAGGCTTCGTCCATGACCACCACGGCACGCCCGTTCACCGCGTCCAGAAAACGGATCATGGTTTCCCTGCTCCAGTAGGTGCCCGTGGGATTGTTGGGATTGCAGACGAACAGAATCTTGGTGCGTTCATCCATGGCGGCAAGCATGCCTTCGGGGTCGAACCCGTTATCCTTCAACGGGATGAGTTGCGCGCGGATGCCGGAAAATTCCGCCACCCACTCATACACGGCAAAGGTCTTGTCCGCCGTGACAATGTTGTCCCCTTCTTCGCAGAAGGCCTTGATGACGCTGCTTATAACTTCGCAGGAACCGTTGCCCACAAGGAACTGGTCATCGCTCTTGCCGAACTTCTCGGCAAGCTTGAGCCGCAGGTAGAAACTGTCGCCATTGGGATACACCGGAACGTTATCCGGCGGAAATCCGGAAACGATTTCATGCACTTCCGGCGGTGGCCCCATCGCGTTTTCGTTGTTGTTCAGCCTGTGCAGGTGGTCCACGCCGTACATCCGCATGAGCTCGGGATCAGGCCTGCTCGGGTAGTACGCCTCGAAGGACTGGACGTATGCCGGGACAAGTTGCCGGAAATCAGGACGCGACATGCTGGAACACCACCACGTCTGATTTTCCTGCATAGGGGAGCAACAGTCTGGGGACGAAACCGTTGTCCATCAGCGCACCGCCCACTGCAGCCTCACGGCCGTAAGCCAGATCCAGCCGGAAAGATATGATGCGATAGTCCTCACGCCGCAACACCTCAACATGCCGGGCCACGGCTTCCGCAACGTCGGCCCCTGTCACCATGGGGGTAAGCGTAGCCTCGTGCAGATCAGGGCGCAGCCTTGAAGAAAACACGGACCGTGCGGGAAGGGTTTCACCAACGCCGTCGGTCTGCCGTACATCGCGCATGAGAACAAGCCGTTCGCAGGCTTCCTCAATGAAAGGTACCATGCGTGGATGCGCCCAGACAGTCGTCCCCATATCTTCACGAAGATGCCGGTACCAGACATCGCGCTCCGCCATTTCCCCGTCTGGGCCAAGATAGTGAAGCCGCCCCAGCGACTCATAATTACGGATTGTCAGGTCATCCGTGGCCAAGTCACTGAACAGGCCCACCGCACCGGTGCGAGCCACGGAATGCAGAAGATGGTCCTCCAGCACTTCGGCAACGCTCCCTCCCTCGGCCAATAAGTATGGGCCGTAGAAAGCAACGCTTTTTTCTGAAGGACTGCGGCGGCACAGCAAGCCCACAGGCGCACTGGTCTCGTCCACAGCCACTACCGTGACCAGATCGCCACGCGCCGCCATGTCCACCACCTTGCCGGGGGTTGAGAAGGCAGGGTGCACCGAATGCAAAGGATACAGACCGCAGGCCCGAGCACAGGCCTCCTTTATGAGGGCCGGTTCCGGGTTTTCCACCACGGTTACTGTTCCTCTGGCCGGAACGCGTCTTCCCTGCCCCGCCTCAATAACGGGATAATTGCGGTTCTGATGCAGCGCCAGATGAACGACCCTGCCTTCAAGACGTACGGTAAAATCATCCACCATACGCGAAGCCAGCAGGAGCCCCAGCCGGGCCATATCCCTGTCGCCTCCCACGTCTTCTCCGGCAACCAGATTCATGGCCCAAAGCTCCGAAGGGTCCGACACAAACGCCATGTCAGCCCGCACGCACCAGCCCCCGGGTTCCAACGTAAGGTTGATTTCGGTTCCGGGAGCCGTTTCCACCAGATGAGACAACAACTCCTCAGCTGCCATGGTCAGCCTGAGAGTCTTGTCGTATTCCAAACCGAATGCGCCGGCCCCCTGTTCGACGACAGCCTGTAGAAGGGGAATCAGACCGGCATGGGCATGCAGCCGCAACGAAACGGGTCTATCGGGTCCATGCATGACATAACCTGCTTTTTTCCATAATGCTTACGTGAGCTTGGGCGGCAACTCAAGAATTGATTGTAATTCTCCTGCTTATTACAGCACCGGCAACCCGCATGTTTAAGACAAGAAAGAGAGCATTCATGCGATAGATAACATGAACAACGTACCGTATCGACGGATCGCTTGAAAAATTGTATGGATATCTACAGGCCCCCCGTCGCCGGAAAACACTTTCGGCTTCCACACCGCCCAAGTACCAAGGAGCAGCCGTGTCCCGCATGAGCTTCACAGCGCGCCTGACGCTATACATCCTCATTACAACGGGGACGGTTTTTCTATGTACGTTCGGCTACAATTACATCCGCACAGAGCGCTCCATTCTTGAGCTCACCCGGGAGAATGCTTTCAACCTCGCCACCGGCACCGTAGGCAGAATCGAACGCGTGCTGCAGCGGGTCGAACAGGTTCCGCGCTTTCTTGCCGTCAGGCTGGTTGATCAGGACATGACTTCGGAAGAGGTCGAAACCTTACTCAGGGAGTTTGTCGCCTCAACCCCCGACATCTATGGTTCGACAATAGCCTTCGCCCCGAATGCCGTACCGGCTGCAGGCAAGTACTATGCTCCATACTGCTACCGTAGCACAGACGGACTCCGCATGGTGCAACTCGCCAACGACAACTACCAGTACTGGTATCAGGATTGGTTCAGGCTCCCACGTCAGGCAGGCAAGGCCATCTGGAGCGAGCCCTATTTTGACGAGGGCGGAGGCAACGTCATGATGACGACCTTTTCCGTCCCCGTTTACCGCGAGCGCAACGGCAGGAAGGAGTTCTATGCCGTCATCACCGCGGACATCGCCATTGACTGGCTGCAAAAGCTCGTCAGCGATATTCATATTTATGAAAGCGGGCACGCCTTCATCCTCACCCAGAACGGCTTCTTCGTGGTCCATCCGGACAAGCGGCTCATCATGAAAGCGGACCAGTCCATTTACGAACTGGCTGTCGAGACCGACATCCCTCAGCTCACCACGCTGGGATACAGGATGACGGAAGGCAAGACAGGCGTCATGCCCCTCGTAGTTCCCAACCTCCAGAAGCCTGTTGAGGTCATCTATACCCCGCTCAAAACTGTCGGGTGGAGCCTCGGACTTGTCATTCCGCAGGATGAACTGTTCAGCAGCCTCCAGAGCCAGAGCGTTACCGTTGCCGCTCTGGCGCTTGCAGGCATTTTAGGCATCTCCGTTCTGGTGTGGGTAGTAGCGCATAACGCTACGCGCCCGTTGCGCATACTTTCCGGCAACGCTGTTGAAATCGCACAAGGCCATTTGGACATAGCACTGCCGCCTGCCGCACGCATGGATGAAATAGGCAGACTCACGACCTCCTTCGACGAAATGCGCACGGCACTCAAGGATTACATAGCCGACCTCACCAATACCACGGCAGCCAAGGAGCGGATCGAAAGCGAACTCAAGATCGCCCGCAACATCCAGATGAGCTTCCTGCCCAAACGGTTTCCTCCCTTCCCGGACAGAGAGGAATTTGACATTTTCGCCACCCTGACGCCCGCGCGCGAGGTCGGCGGCGACCTGTACGACTTTTTCCTCCTCGACGACCGGTTCCTGTTTGTGTCCGTTGGCGACGTCTCCGACAAGGGAGTACCTGCCGCCCTGTTCATGGCCGTCACCAAGACCCTCATGAAGGGCATTGCGGAACACGAGCGTGACCCCGCTGCGATCCTGCAACGCGTCAACGAGGAACTGGCCTCAGACAACGACAACTGCATGTTCGTCACGCTGTTCTGCGGCCTGCTGAACCTGCAAACAGGTGAGTTCACTTACTCCAACGCGGGGCACGACGCTCCGCTCCTTCTGCGGGCAGGCGCTCCCGTCACCGCCCTGGACATGCCGCCCGGTCTGGTGCTTGGCGCCATGTCCGGTGCCCCATACCAGTGCCGCCAAATGACACTGGCCCCGGACGACAGGCTCCTGCTCTATACCGACGGCGTGACGGAGGCCATGTCGCCAGACGGCGAGCTGTACTCGGCGGATCGTCTGCGCGTGGCAGCGTCCGAATACAAGGGCATGTCCGCTCAGGCTCTTACTGAACACATTTCCGTGGCCCTGCATGCTCATGCACAGGAATGTCCTCAGTCCGACGACATCACACTTCTGGCCCTGCATTGGCACGGACGAACAAAAACATCCGGCAAATCATAAAGAGAGGAACCATGAACATATCCACAATCATCGAAAACGGGCTTGCAGTCATCAATCTGCAAGGCAGGATGGACGCAGTAAACGCAGGAGAATACCAGGCAGCCATCGACGCCCTGCTGCGTGAGGGAACCGTGAAAATTGCCGTTGATTTTTCCGGTCTTGAATACATCTCCAGCGCAGGACTACGCAGCATCCTCATGGGCGGAAAGATGGTTGCAGGCAAGTCGGGTGCTCTGGCCCTGTTCGGGCTTGGCGGCATGGTCAAGGACGTGTTCGACGTATCCGGCTTCAGCACCATGTTTACCGTTCTGGAAACGCGACAGGACGCACTGGCGCACCTTGGAGACTGAACCATGCTATCCATAGAGCTGCCGGCAGTAATCGAGAGTCTGCGGGTATTTCAGGAAGCCGCATCGCACGAAGCCGAAGCTGCAGGCTTTTCCCCAAAAGGAATACTCAACCTGCAACTCGTTCTGGAAGAGATTCTCACGAACATCTTCCATCATGCTTACGGAGAAGGCGGCGGGCCTGTCTTCGTTGAACTCAAGGCCACGTCAGGAGAAATCCGCATCCGCATTGAAGACCGGGGTAAGCCGTTCAATCTTCTCGAAGCGGAAGAACCGGATACAACGTCGCCCATGGAAGACAGAATGGTCGGAGGTCTGGGCATCATGCTCATCCGCCGCCTTGCGAGGCACCTTTCATACAAACGCGAGGCAGGAAAAAACATTGTCGAAATCCTCATGGAGGAGCGCGCCTGAATTCCTTGCCCAAACCGTCATTACTGAAAAACCGAAACATGAACTGACGATTACGTTGGCATCGGCAGATGCCTCCCCTTGAGGTGCTGGCTTACCCATTGAGAGCCCTCCGCAACGCCCACTCTCCACTGAACCTGCAAATGGTTGATCCAGCCCCGCCGGAAGCACTTCTCAAAAGACTCGCAAAAACAAGGTGTTCAAAGCAAAGGCACACCGTCTTACCGCCTTGTCGCAGTATGGTGTACTAACCGGCCCCTTCTCTACATTTTCACCACCCCTTCCAGTGACAAGCGTCGTCGAAATAACCGTACATGACCCAAAAACGCCTTCACTCAGCCTGATCCGTTTTCACTTTTCTACATATGCTACTTGCGTTGCAACACAACCCAACACCCCTCCACACGCACCACACCTGCAACACAAAGGAAAATAAACCAAACTATTTTACTACTATACACAAACAAACTCCACACCTTCGCCACAACACGAATATGTTCACATTCGAAAACATAATCATCTTTTGCGAAAATATTGAAAAAGTTTTTCATAAGACGTGACCATAACCGCTTCGATTATGTTACAAGTACCGTAGATTAACGTGAAAGCTCGCTCATGTTGGGGTATGATTTATAGATTGAGCGAGCTCGCGCACAGTCCGGCTGTCTTGCCGGACGCAATCAAACCCAATTTGAGGAGTCAGCTTATGTTGAAGAGGTGTTTACTGTTCCTGGTGTTGGCGTTCGCTCTGACCGCCATTCCTGCTTTTGCTGATGACTGCCCGAACCGTGGCCAGCTCGATTCCATGTACTGCGATGCCAACGGCGACCTTGTTGCCGACCTCGCCCCTGCAAACATGTGCAAGGATCCCAGCACGCTGGTGTTCACCTACACCCCCGTTGAAGATCCCGCCGTTTACAAGGATGCCTTTGCCGACTTCCAGGCATACCTTGAAAAGGCTACCGGCAAGCGCGTTATTTACTACACCGTGCAGTCCAACGCTGCCGAAGTGGAAGCCATGCGTTCCGGCCGTCTGCACATTGCAGGCTTCTCCACCGGCCCCACCGGCTTCGCCGTTAACCTCGCCGGTTACGTTCCGATCGCCGTCAAGGGCTATGCCGACGACATGCAGGGCTACAACCTGATCGTTGTCACCAAGAAGGACAGCCCCATCAAGACCATGGAAGACCTGAAGGGTAAGAAAGTGGCCCACACCTCCGCTTCTTCCAACTCCGGCAACCTTGCGCCCCGCGCACTCTTCCCCAAGCTGGGCATCGTTCCCGATCAGGACTACACCGTTGTGTATTCCGGCAAGCATGACCAGTCCGTCATGGGCGTAGCTCATGGCGACTACGATGCCGCCCCCGTTGCCTCCGACGTATACGACCGTATGGTTGCCGCCGGCCGCATCAATGGCGACGACCTGCGCATCATCTACCGCAGCCCCAAGTTCCCCACTTCTTCCTTCGGTTACTCCAACCAGCTTTGTGCACCTCTGGCCGAAAAGATCGAAGAAGCTTTCCGTTCCTACCGTTTCCCCGCCACCATGCAGGAAACCTTCAAGGGTGCCGACCGCTTCTACCCCATCACCTTCCAGAAGGACTGGCAGGTTATTCGTGACATCGCTGAAGCCACCGGCACCAGCTACAATGCTGAAGGCCTGAAGCAGATGGCTGAAAAAGAAGCCGCCAAAGCAAAGAAGTAATAATCGGGTATTGGAGAAATAGTGTCTCACGCAATAAACAAGAACCATAACGGGAACGGGGCCAGCCCCCGTTCCCTTTTTGTGGAAAATCTGGAAAAGGCTTACACCAAGGGCAACCTCATTCTTAAGGGATTGACCTTTGAAGTGCATGGGGAAACGACTGTAGGGATCATTGGTCCCTCCGGTACGGGCAAAAGCACCCTGCTCCGCTGCATCAACCGTCTCATCGAACCCACCAGCGGACGCATCACCGTTGCCGGCAAGGACATCACGTCTCTTAACGGCACCAGTCTGCGCCTTGCACGTCGTCATATCGGCATGGTGTTTCAGGAGTTCAACCTTGTTGAACGCCTGTCCGTGATCGAAAACGTGCTTTGCGGCAGGCTGGGCTACATTCCCTCATGGCGCGCATGGCTGCGCAAGTTCCCTCAGGCAGACATCAACCGCGCCTTCGAACTCATCGACCAGGTCGGTCTGGGAGACTTTGCCACCCAACGCGCAGACAGCCTTTCCGGTGGTCAGCGCCAGCGTGTGGGCATTGCCCGCGCAATGATGCAGAGCCCTGACATCATCATGGCGGATGAGCCCACCAGCTCGCTCGACCCCAAGACCTCTGTGGAAATCATGGAACTCCTGAAGCAGGTTTCCAGCACCCAGCACATCCCCGTTCTCATCAACATCCATGACGTAAACCTTGCCCAGCGCTTCTGTGACAGAATCATCGGCATGTCCAAGGGCCACATCGTCTTTGACGGCACCCCCGCGGAACTGACCACCGATCATCTCAAGGAGATTTACGGCGGGGAGGATTGGCTGGCATGACAACCCGAACCGAAACCAGAACGCCTTTCAAGCCCAACTGGCTGGCAAGGCTGGGGTGGCTCGGAGTGCTGGCATACTGTGTGTACGCCGGTAGCTCCCTTGATTTCACCTGGGCACGGTTTATCGAAGGTTTGGCGAACGGCGCAAAGTTTCTGGGCGAAATGGTTCCGCCCAACTTTGACCGCTGGCGGTTGCTGGTCAGCAACCTGATTGAAACCGTTGAGATTGCAGTCATTGCCTCTGCTTTCGGCATTGCGGCCTCGCTGCCCATAGGGCTTTGCGGAGCGCGCAACCTGATGCCTGAATGGATGACCTGGCCGGCCAGAACGCTCATTGCGATCTGCCGTTCGTTTCACCCGGTCATCTTCGCCATCCTGTTTGTTAAAGCTGTAGGCTTTGGTCCTCTGGCAGGTATTTTGACCCTGATATTCCTTTCCATCGGCTTCATCGGAAAACTCTTCTGCGAAGCCATTGAAGAAATATCCCTCAAGCCCGTGGAAGCCATGAAGGCTGCCGGTGCACCATTCATGAGCGTACTCGTTTTCGGCGTACTGCCTCAGGTGTTCAACCGCTTCATCGGCTTTGCCACCTACCAGTTCGACGCAAACCTGCGCAACTCGACCATGGTCGGAATCGTTGGTGCCGGCGGTATCGGCGGCACGCTCTTCGCTGCATTCCAGCGTTTCGATTACGACTTTTTGGCGGCCATTCTCATCGCCATCATAGCCCTGATCATGGTCAGCGAATACATCTCTCTGAAAATAAAGGCGATCTTCAATGACTGATAATGCAACCTGGGAACGATTCACACCGGCGCAAAAGCTTGCCCGGTTCGCCGTCTATCTCGGGGCCGTATCGCTCTTCGTTGTCTCGCTGAAGACCGTTGAGATTATTCCCGAGTTTCTTTACGACGCTCCCGAACAGCTGCAGGACCTCTTTGCGCGCATGTGGCCGGTGGATTATGCAGCCTATCATAGCGAAGGCATCCATCAGGCACTGGTGGAAACACTGAACATTGCGACACTGGGAACGGTCCTGTCCCTTTTCATGGCTGTGCCCGTTGGCCTCATGGCCGCAAAGAACATCACCAAGATCCCTGTCCTGAACTGGTTCGGGACATTCATCCTGGTGTCTTCCCGTACCGTCAACTCACTGGTATGGGCCATTCTCTTCGTTGCCATCTTCGGCCCCGGTGCTCTTGCGGGCACCATTGCCATCGGCTTCCGCTCCATCGGTTTCTGCGGCAAGCTGCTGGCTGAAGCGCTTGAAGAAGTGAACGAAGGCCCCATTGAGGCGCTCAAGGCCGCAGGCGCTCCCTGGCCCAGCATCCTGATCAAGGGGTACTGGCCTCAGGTTGCCCCGGCATTCTGGGGCATTGCCCTGTTCCGCTGGGACATCAACGTCCGCGAGTCATCGGTTATCGGCCTTGTAGGCGCAGGCGGCATCGGCGTAGCCCTTGATACGGCGCTCAACCTGTTCCGCTGGCAGCAGGTTTCGCTGATTCTGCTGTGCATTTTCACAGTAGTCATCATCGCGGAAGTGCTCGTCACCAAGATTCGCCAGAAGATAATCTAGACCGTCACAATAACTACACCATTAAACGGGCGTTTCCGAAATCGGTTACGCCCGTTTTCCATACCGGAGTCATTATGCGCCCACTGAAGGAAATGCCGGAATCAGCCCGCAAGGCAATCCGCTTTGTGCTCACCGACATAGACGACACGCTTACCTCGGAAGGACGCCTGCGCGCTGATGCCTATCAGGCCATGGAACGCCTGCAGGGGCACGGCCTCAAGGTCATTCCCATTACCGGACGTCCTGCGGGCTGGTGCGACCAGATCGCCCGCATGTGGCCCGTTGATGGAGTTGTCGGCGAAAACGGGGCCTTCTTCTATCTGTACGATACCCAAGGCCGCCGCATGATCCGCCGCTACTGCAAAACAGATGTGGAACGTGCGGAGGATCGTCAAAAGCTGGCAACGCTGCGCAAGACCATCCTGCAGGCAGTGCCCGGGGCAGCCATTTCCGCTGACCAGCCCTTCCGTGAGGCAGATCTGGCCGTGGATTTCTGCGAAGACGTGCCGCCGCTGCCCAAGGAAGACATTCTCGCCATCAAACGCATCTTCGAAGAAGCCGGTGCACATGCAAAGATCAGTTCCATTCATGTGAACGGCTGGTTCGGTGACTACGACAAGCTTTCCATGACCGAAATCCTGTTCCGTGAACAGTTCGGCCTTGAGCTGGCAGACATCCGCGAGCAGGTCGTTTTTTCAGGCGACTCGCCCAATGACGCCCCCATGTTCGGCTACTTCCCGCACTCCGTTGGAGTCGCCAACGTGCTGGATTTCCGGGATGAACTGGAGGCTGCCCCCACATGGATCACCACAGGGCGCGGCGGTTCCGGCTTTGCCGAACTGGCGGACTTTCTCATCGGCAGCTAATAATCCCAGCCGGAGCATACCTGCCGACTCAGCCAGGACAGACGAACAGAAAAGGGGCGCCGTATTCCGGCGCCCCTTGCTTGTATTCTCAGTCCAGATACCCCGTCAGCAGATCTATCATCTTTTCGATAGGCTCATCAGGGTTCTCGCAGTTCTGTATGGCATCCAGATGGCAGCGGACCATATACCGCTTCATGACCTGCTTGCTGGCAGCATGCAGCGCCGAACGGGCAGCGCGCACCTGCATGAGAATGTCACCGCATTCCTCGCCGTTTTCGATCATTCGCTGAATGCCCCGAATCTGCCCTTCAATCCGGCGCATACGAGCGAGAACATTTTTTCTGAGCCGTTCCTGTTCCCTATCCATCCGGTCCATGATAGTTCCGGTATCAGCAGAGGAGTCAAAGCCCTGTCCCACTCCCGCAGCCAAGACGGTCTCCCCCGCTTCCGCGGCCAGAGACTGCCCGGCGGCACATGGGGGACAATGCGGTACGCCTGCCGCTTCTTCCGGCTCTGTCTCTTCATGCTTTGCCACCCCGGAATGGCGTTGATCCACACGCCTTCTGGTCACTTTTGCAAGAGGTATTGATGAACGACTCCATGTTTTCCGATGAGACATCACGCTTGTTCCTCCTGTGTACCATCGAACTCGCAACCGCCGTGTTCAGGGGCATGTCTACAAACGACTGCCTGACCCTGTGTGAAGACGGCCTCGCGGACCTGCACCCCTTGTACAAGGCAGACAAGGGTGCTCTTGCAGACCTGTGTGAAGGCATAGCCTCTTTGGAACAACTCTGTGACAGCCACTCAGATGACCGCACAGCATTCTGCGAACGTTGCGCCACGGAATACGTCCGGCTGTTCGTCTCCAACCATGATGGCATTCCGGCACCGCTCTATGCCTCCTGTTACGAAGAACAGAGACAGGTTATGGCGGCTCCGGCCATAAGCATGCACGAACGTCTTGCCGAAGCGGGACTTGAACCTGCAGGCGGAAGCAACGAACCTCCGGATCACATCTCAATCCAGCTGGAATATCTCTACTTTCTCCTTTCCACAGGGTGGCGCGACGACGATAAGATCGCACGCGACCATGCAACGGAATTTGTCAGAAACGAGATGCTTCCGTGGACGCAGGAACTCGCCTGCCGACTGTCCAGACACGACGGCAGCGGCTTCTTCTCAGGCACTGCGACTATACTGACAGCCCTGCTCAGACATATCGCCGCCTAATCCTTCATCGTTCTTCCGAAGCGCTTGCGCAGCATTGCCATGAACTCCCTTCTCTCCTGAAGGGAGTTACGGGCCATAGCCTGCAGCACCACTCCTTCCGGCATGCGCTCAAGCAGACACACTGCGGGTGGCACTCCCAGCCCCATGCTTTCAAGTATGCCTCCGCTTCTGTCGACGAACAGAGGAAAGCCAGTCTTCTGCTCTCTGCGAAACGCCGCCACTCTCCGCGCCTCGTCATGCACCGCGATCCCGATAAAACGAATCGACTCTGATGCGTTTTCAGCCTTGTCTGTACCCACCAGTTCAAGCTCCGCACGCAAGGCGTCCATCTCGCTGATATCCCTGAGGCATTCGGCACAAAGACAATTAAAAAACTGGACGAGAATGAATCTGGAAGCAATGGCGGAATAAGTCATATGTGTAGCGCCATCAGGCAGCCCCAGATACCGGCGATCCGCATCGCCGCCGAGAACGGCAAGACGTACATCCTGAATATGAGATCCTTCTGCGAGAGAGTGGGCGGTCTTTCTTACGACCTCGGGATGCACCTCAAGCCATCCCATGTAGCCTTGCGGGTACCTGAAAATTTGAGTGAATCCTGCGCGCGCCAACTGGCGTGCCGCTACCGCGCTGCGCGTTCACCTGAAACTGCGACAATAAACGGCGATACGGCGCGTACGGTCTCCATGTGCAAGGGCAGCCACCGCAGCCACCGCAGAGGCCACAAGCTGCTCGTCACCCGCAGTATCTGTCGGCGGGAATTCCACATTCCGCGCAGAGACAACATGGCCTGCCCTGAACTCATAGTCAGGCCGCACATCCAGAACAAGCACATCAGCACCGGCTGACGCCACATCGCCCTCCAGCAGGTAGTAGCCCTCGCTTTCGGCTTCTGCCTGCATATCAGCCCACCACACCGGCCGTTGAATCTGTTCTGCCCATACAGAAGACAAGGTCACGACCAGCAGCAGGACAAAAGAGAAAACAAATGGGAAGAGATAGCGCCGCAACGCCATTCTCAGACGCCATGTACCTTCATCTCTTCGGGATACGGTGTGAGCTGAATCCGCCATGGGCGTTCCCTTCTGCAACATGCATCAAGCAAGGAACAGAAAAGGGCCGGAGGCATACTCCGGCCCTTGGCCACTGCTACTTGTGAGTTTTGATTTCGAAAGTGCCGTCTGCGTTATACGTGGTTTCGGCTTCAAGATAGAACACGTCCTTGATCTCGGGACGCATGTCGCGAACCATGTAATAAGCCTCACCGCTACGGGCACCGGAGGCGCAGACAAACACGATGGGCTTGTCGGCGGACAGGGAGGCAATGTTCTTTTCAAGGGCATCCACGGGAATGTTCACGGCATTCTTCATATGTCCCTGAGCAAACTCGGCGGCATCACGCACATCCACCAGCAGGATGGCTGCAGGATTCTCCTTCATGGTCTTTTCAAACCAGGGGATGTCTACGGAGCCTTCCTGAGCACCGGCCTTGACTGCCACAGCGGCGGCCGCACCAAACTGCTCTTTCCAGCCGGGGTAGCCGGCTTCGGCGATCATGATCTTGGAGTAGCCGAGCAGCTTGGCCTTGGCGGCAGACTTGTGGCTCAGAGGGCAGGCATAACCGCCGCAGAAGAAGATCAGGGGAACGTCCTTGCCTGCGGGCAGCATGACAAGCTTGTCCATGAACTTGGAATCAGGAAGGGAAATGGCGGACGGAATGGAACCTTCAAGGAACTTCTTGGTGGGACGGGAGTCTACCAGCATGTAATTGTCGCCGCTGTTCATCATGGTGGCGATCATTTCCACGCTGATGGCGGGGGCATTTCCGGCCTTCTTCCAGCCGGGCATGCCTTCGGCAAATACTTTAACGTTCTTGTAGCCCAGAGCCTCAGCCTTCTTTGCGGACTTGTGGCTGAGGGGACAATGCAGGCCGCCGCAGTAGAAAATGAGCAGCGCATTCTTGTTTTCGGGAAGCTGCGATGCCATCTTCTCGAACTGGGAATCAGGAATGCTGACGGCGGTAGGAATATAGCCTTCGCCGAACTTGTTGGCCGGACGGGAGTCGATGATCATCACGTCTGCCGGTTTGGGAATCTTCACGTACTGCTGCACGAAAGCGGTATCCACAATGGTGTGGAACTGCATTTCTGCCGGAATAGGCGTTTCCGCTGCAAACACGCCGGCAGGAATGAGCATCAGCATCATCGCCAGCAAAGAAAGAACGTAAGCCATACGATTCTTGGCAATGGCAACCTCTGCCCCATACCGTCTTGCGGTCATCTTCATAAACACTCCTCTGCCCTTACGGGCCATGATCATTACCCACACTGCGCCCTATCGCGCGAATTCCCTGACTATTTTCCATCTGCAGTCCGAGCGTTCTCACGCTCGTACCACAGTTGGTGATGATGCTTTGCATAGTCTTCCGGCACGGAGCCGGTGAACATGGAACGGAAACCCGGCTTTTCCTCGGGTGATATGGCTGCCATATAGATGTGCACAAGCAGTCCGGCAAAAACGACACCCACGGCGAGGTAATGCAGGGTCACCGCCCAGCTCACCGTCACGGTGGCGTCCGCCGTGAAATACACATCCGAAAGGAGCATGATCAGGCCGGTAACGGCAATCACCATACCGCCAAGTACCGAAACCTGTCCGAACCCCTTCTGTCCCATGTTATAATAGCCCTGAGGGGGCAGATGCGCAGGTTGCCCCATGGCACGCAGAGCCTTTTCGCCCAGCGTCATGAGCATCATTTTGCGGAACATCCAGGGCATGTCCCTATCAGGGCTGACGGAGAAGACCTCTCGAAGGAAGTAGACCGCCCCGCGGAGATTAACCAGCAGATAGCCCACAAATCCGAAGATCCATGCAACACCGATGATCTCATGCACCAGCAGCAGATTGCCGCCACCGCCCACCATGGCCCGCAAGGCTTCGGGAAATGTGTCACCAAAGGGGTTGAGGGCCGGATTGCGGATGAGCCCCACTCCGGTCACAAGTAACAGGAGCCAGCAAGCGGCGTTAAACCAATGGATGAAGATATCCGAACGGTCATGTCGTTTGTACATGCGCATATCGCCCTCCTATTCCTTGTCCTGATCCGTCTTGTGCGAATCATCGCCGGAAAGCAGCTGGCGGCCCAGCATGGCAAGCACGCCAATACCGGACAGACCGACCAGCGTTTTCACAACGGGGTCCACCACGCCTGTCATGGTCGCCATAGAAACGGGCATGACCGCCTCACGCGTCCAATCCACGGGAGCGGTCGAACCGACATAGTACATATGGGGAGCCGTGTTGCTCTTCTGGTTCACCACCTGCACCACATGATCCTTGTGTTTATCCAGCAGACGCGCGGCATCGGAAGTTGGGTCCATGATGTCTCCGAAGGTCCGCGCCTTGGTCGGGCAGGTATCCACACATGCCGGTGGCAACCCTGCGGCACGGCGTTCCGGGCAATAATTGCACTTGTCTGCCGTGCGCTTCTGCGGGTTACGGAACCGGGCGCCATACGGACAGGCCGGGATGCAGTTGCCGCAGCCGATGCAAAGCGTCTCATCGATAACGACAATGCCGTCCGCGTCCTTGAACGTAGCGCCGGTCGGGCAGGCATCCACACAGGTTGGTGCTTCGCAATGCATACAGGCAGCGGGTTGGAAGTGGGTCTTCGGCTTGGCTGCGGCAAAATCAGGCTCCGAAGCCCTGATCCAGTTCCGGGAAAAGCCCTCCGGCGTCTTGTTGGCAACCTTGCAGGCAACCACACAAGCCTTGCAGTCTATGCACTTGGAGGAATCAATCACCATGGCGTATTGGGCTTTTCTCATGACGCCACCTTCCGGGTTACGGTCACAAACGTTTCATGCAGGGCGGCATTGCCGGAAATGGCATCCACCTTGTCCACCAGCAACGCAGAAATGCTCGCCCCCACTCCATGAACCCGGCTAAGCCCCGGAGAAATGGCGCCGAATCCCGTGAGCATGTACACGGTATCGGACCGGATGCCCTTGGTAAGGGCCACCTTGAGTTCGCCCCTGCCTGCGGAGGACGCAACTTCCACGCGGTCGCCATCGGCAATCCCAAGGGCCTGAGCTGCATCAGGATGCATGGAAAGCGTGTTTTCCGGCACCAGTTCGTTGAGCAGCGCATTGTTCTGCGTCGAGCCGTGGGTGAAGTAGGCATTGCGCCCCACCACCAGACGGAACTGATTACGGGGCATTTTTGCCGGTGGAGTATACACCGGCATAGGGTCGAGTCCCATATCGGCATAGCGCTGGTTGAAGAGCTCTATCTTCTGACTGAGCGTCTTGTGCGCCTTGCCCTCATACAACCCGTACACCTTGGAAGGATTGTAATAGACGCCATCACGCTGCAGCACCTCCATGGCATCCGGCAGGTCCGCAAACTGCTTCTTGCGGTATTCCTCAATGGTGAAATCGAAATACTCACCGAGATCAAGTCGGCCTGCGATGTCCTTGAGGATGTCGAAGACGGGACGGGACTCGTAAAGCGCCTCAACCACCGGATCACGTACCACCACACAGGCACAGGCGCTTGAGCCCTGAAGTCCGGACGCAGGATCAAGACGTTCGAGATAGCTTGGAGCCGGAAGCACCAGATCCGCCATATGGGCCGTATCGGTCATGGCGATATCCACTACCACTGAAAAATCCATCTGTTCGGCCATAGCCATGGTTTTGGCCCTGTTGGGAGCGGTAGCCATAGGGTTGGTCTTATACACGAACCAGCCCTTGACGGGATAAGGCTCACCCTTGAGCACGGCATCGCGCGTCAGCACAAAGGAACCCTCGTGATCGAACATCATGGGAACGATACCGGCATCCACGCGGTCAGAGGGGTTATCGTCGTACCACGGCGGATCGAAGGGAACGCCTTTCAAACCCACGGCGCGGGCTGCAAGCAGGCCGCCGGGTCTGTCCCAGTTGCCGAGCAGCGCATTGGCTATGGCAAAGCTGCGACGTATCTGCGTGGAATCCTCGTAATCCGATGTCCGCCGACCGGGATAGATCATTGACTGCGGAGCAGCTGCAGCCATCTCGCGGGCAACACGAACGATATCCTCAGCCGGAATACCGCATTCTGCCGCTGCCCACGCAGGCGTGTATTGGCGCACGTGTTCAGAAAGCTGCTCAACACCGAAGGTCCTCTCGGCTATCCACTGTGCATCATAAAGGTTCTCGGAAGTTATGACGTGCATAACCGCCAGCATGAAAGCCATGTCCGTCCCCGGGCGAATGGGATACCACTCGTCCGCCAGCGCCGCAGTCTTGGTGTAGCGCGGGTCCAGCACCACCAGCTTGCAGCCTTTCTCGCGCATGGCCGTCATCAGGTCCATGGAGTCAGGCGTCACCAACGCCTCAAAGCGGTTGGCACCTGCCATGAGAATGTACTTGGAGTTGATGACGTCCGGAAAGGGAACCTCGCCGAAGGTATCAAGAAAAGCGCGATTGCCGGAAATGAGGCACAGGGACTCATGCGAAGTAATGTTGAACGAACCGAACACTTCCGCAAAGCGGGAAACGAAGCCAGACTGCATGTCGGAACCGGCACTGAAGAGATACCCGCACGGAGTATACTTTTTGCGCACTTCCTGCATTTTCTCAGCTGTCATGGCGAGCGCTTCATCCCATGGAATGCGCTTCCATTTGCCTTCACCGCGTTTTCCGGCACGAAGCAGCGGATACTTGAGGCGATCGGGATCATAAAGCTGAGCTACACCGGCATTACCTCTGGCACACAACATACCGCGAGATTTTGAAAACTTCGGGTTCGGGTCCAGCTTGACCACCCGACCGTTTTCGACCCGTGCAATAAGCCCGCACTTGTTGAAACACATATCACAGGCGGAGAAGCAAGACTTCCATGCCGGTGCGGCTGTAGCTGCCTGAGCCTTGGGAGCCAACCCTCCCAGCACGCTGCCGCCGGAAAGACTGGCTGCAGCCGCAAGACCTGTGGCCTTGAAAAAATTCCTTCGGGAAAGCTTCAGTTCTTTTCTCTCTGACATACAACGCTCCCTGCGGTACAGAATCGATCCGACAACCGGCCAAGGGGCAAGTCGCCAACCTTGCATTGCTCGAACATGTCATACGGGGACGCCTGCACCGCTGCCGACGCCCCGCGCAATACTAACTGCACTTTGCCGGGGACGGAGAATCCTTCGCAAAGTCATGCAGGTAGGTAAAAATGTCATTTACATCGCTCTCGGGCATGGCAGGCCATTTTGCATTGCAGGGAATCTTGGAAGTATCGCTGAAAATAGCCTTCCATTCCTTCTGGGTCTTGGTGGCGGGAGAAAGATCGGAAGCAGAAACGCCGTGGCAACTGCGGCAATGCTTACGATACAGAAACTTGCCCTTTCGAGCATTCCCCCCCTCGGCAAAGGCCATGCCGAAGGCTGCGGCAATGAACAGACCGGTCACAAAGGCGATCACTATCTTACGTTGCATATTTCCTCCAGATATAAAGAAAAAGTATCAGCACCATCTGCAAGCAGACCAAAGCCTGACAACCAGACTCGGCTCACAACCTATAAATACCTATAGGGGGTATGGGTGTCAACACGCCACATCGCAATTGTCGGCCTCATTAGGCTAATTTTATATTTATCCTGCAGGAATGATTATATTGATCGGGCATTATATTTTTTACCCATACGGGGTATACTAACATCAACACATACCATCATCCCCACATTTCCGCCCCACCCTTTGAATATGATCAACCTTGCCTGAAGCCAAACCGCGGTCAGGGGCAGAAGACTTCCCTATCAAGTAAAAGTGTCGTATTAAGAGATAGGGAAAATAGTATATATCTCGATCCAGCCAGCGGCCTCCTTGTTACGAGAATGAGTCATGACAAAGCATCGACCGACGACCAGAGCATTCATCAACCTCACCCTTCTTCTGGTGACGACCATTGTGCTGCTCGTTTTCGGCTTTACCGATTACCTTCGTGAAAAGAATAGCTATTACGCTGAGTTGAACCGTGTCATAGAACAGACAACGGAAGAGCTGGCAGCAAGTCTTGCCCTGCCCATATGGAATTTTCAGGACGATCAAGCCATCAAGATAATAGAAAATGCTTTTCTCAATAAAGATATCTCCGCCGTTCTGGTTCACGACGCCCTGTCAGACAGGGTTGTCGCCGGCCGCATGCGCATTGAAGGTAACGCCATTGCTGCTACTGACAGCATTGCTGGCGTTGCTGACCAGATAATTGCAGAGCGACCGATAGTTCTTGCCGACAGAGTGATCGGCAAGATCACTCTTCAGGGAACCACCAGGAATATTCAGACGCTTGCGCAGAAAGCCCTTCAACGCATAGCCCTTACAATCGCAACACTGAATATTGTACTGTATATACTGCTTAACATCGTGCTCAAGCGCCACATAGACGCCCCCCTCAAACTTATTGAGAACTTTGCTCGGGAAATCAGTATGCAAGGGTCTCTGACCACAACACGACCGAGAGACGCCTTTCTTCTTGAAATGAACAGCCTGAGGGATTCCATTGTCGTGATGGTCGAAAGGCTGCAACAGCAATATGACGCTCTTGCCGAATCACAAAGAAAACTGCGCAGTACGGAAACCCGCTACAGGGATCTTTACGAAAACGCCCTTGCAGGCATCTTCCGCATGTCATCTTCGGGACAGATCCTGACCGCCAATGCCGCTTTTGCAAACATTCTGGGCTACAACGCACCGGAAGAAGCCGTGCGCAACGTTACCAGCCTGAAGAATCAGGTTTTCAAGGATGGTACGGTATATGACCTGCTGATGGCACGGCTGGACGAAACCGAACAAGTTTCAAACTACATTATCTCATTCAAAAAAACAGATGGCGAAGAACGGGTTGGAGCTCTCGGCCTGCGTACCATACGTGAAACAGACGATCAGCAGGAATACATAGATGGCATCCTTCATGACATGACAGAACGCTTCTTTGCTGAGCGCAAAGTTCGTGAAGCACATGCCTTTATTCAGGAGATACTGGATTCGATGCCTTCCGTCGTGATCGGAGTAGATAACCAGACAACAATCACCCACTGCAATAAAAAGGCACAGAATGAAACCGGCCTTGACGCCAGACGACTGCTCGGAATGAAACTGGCAGACGCCTTGCCGCGCATGATTCCGCATGAGCCTGCCATAATCTCTGCCCTGCAGGAACGTAAAACCGTTTTGCTCACCAACCAGCCTCACGAAACAGATGGAGCCACCCGACTTGAATCCATTCTTGCATTCCCGGTTTACAGCGGCGAACTGCAAGGTGCGGTCATTCGCATTGACGATGTGACCGACCAGGCAAAGATGGAAGAACTCATCCTTCAGACTGAAAAAATGATGTCCGTAGGCGGGCTGGCCGCAGGTATGGCCCATGAAATCAACAATCCGCTGGCTGGAATTCTGCTCGGAGTTCAGAACATTATCCGGCGTTTCTCCCCGGACATGCAGAGCAACAGAAAGCTTGCCACTGAAACCGGATGTGACCTCGACTGCGTCAGCAGGTACCTTGATGCCCGGGGAATACGCCCCCTGCTGTACGGCATACGGGACTCCGGAGAACGTGCTGCGAAAATCGTCAGCAACATGCTGAGCTTTGCACGACAAAGCCAAAGTCACCATATGGTAACACGGCTTGATGACTTGATGGACAAGTGCATAGACCTCGCATCAACCGATTATGACCTGAAGAAGAAGTACGACTTCAAACAGATAAGAATCATCAGGGAATACTCTCCCGAAACACCCGAGATTCTCTGCTCCCCCCAAGAGCTCGAACAGGTCATGCTCAATCTGCTGAAGAACGCGGCATATGCCCTCAACTCCGCCTTCGAGCAGAAAGCCCCCCCGCAGATCATTGTCCGCCTTCGAAAAGAGGACGACTGGGCAGTCATTGAAGTGGAGGATAACGGCCCCGGCATCAGCGATACCCACAAGCGCCAGATATTCGAACCGTTCTTCACCACCAAGCAACCGGGTGATGGTACGGGGCTCGGGCTTTCTGTTTCGTACTTCATCATCACAAGAAACCATAATGGCAAGATCTGGCTCGACACCGAGTTCCGCTCAGGAGCGAGATTTTGCATACAATTGCCCAGCGCCGCCAGTTCTGCCACCCCACCGGCACAATAGTCCCCCCACTTCAGACACGGCAGCCTTATGGCGCAAACACCACCCTGCGCACTTCTCCCACGTTGTTTCCAAAGAGAAAGGGCCACATGCCGATGAATCAATGCGGCACTGGCCCCGAAAAGACTATCGCTAAAGAATCCGTCCTATCGCTGACTGTAAATCACCTCCATACGCTGTTGCACACTTTTGAGCAGTGCAGGCAGATTCTGATTCTGACGCAGGAAGGCGGCAAATAAGCCCAATCCCACTTCCGCCGCCGCTGGCGGGACTGCCAGATCATAATTATACCGCCACGCTTCTGAGTGTTGCACCACATCGACAAGACGACGTTTAAGCGGCGAGTAGAATTCGTGCGGCACCTTGCTGCTGGGGGCAAGGGCGCCGGATCCGACGCTCATCACTTCCTGCGATTTAACTCCGGCAAAAAAGGCAATGACTTCGTTCAGACCATGCGGGTGTCCTGTGTCCTTTGTCATAACCAGCACGTCTATAGGCCCCAGAGAAACCGTAGGCACTTCAGACGAAACAAGAGGGAACTCAAAAAAATCATAATCCTCAAGCTGCTTCCAGCCTTGCTGCTCCTCATAGTACCCAATGATCCAGGTTCCCATAAGAGTCATGGCGGCCTTCCCCTGCCGCACCTCATCGGCAGCTCCGGACCAATCTTTGAGAGCCGTTGTCTTCGCAATATATCCATTGGAGATCAGAGTCTGCCAAAGAGCAAACACCCGCTTCACTTCAGGATCAAGATAAGAAGCATGCCCCAGCATAAGCCTGTCCCGATAGGCCGGCCCTGCCGTGCGAAGCAGAAGATAATCAAACCAGAACTGTGCCGGCCAACGTTCGCGGTTTCCGAGGGCGATGGGAACGACTCCTGCGGCCTTCAATTCTTTACAGACAACCAGAAAATCATCCCATGTTCTCGGAGGCAACAGCCCCAAACGTTCAAACAACATTTTGTCATAGAAAAAACCGACGAGATGTTGGGTAACGGGAAGGGCATATTTTTTCCCATTGTAAATGCATCCGTCTGCAATAGCCTTCGGAAAGACCTCGTCAAGACGGGCGGCCTGCCACGCTTCATCAATGGGAGCCAGATAGCCGGAATCGACCATGGCCTGCGTTCTTGCACCGGCCCAATAGCTGAAAAACTGAGGGCGCTGACCGGATGCCAGCAGCCCCTTTATACCAGACTTGAATGACTCATGATCCATCCCCTCCGCCACAATGGGAGAGGCTGGGGAGTTCGCATTATATTCAGCAACCATATCATCTATGCCGCCTGACAGAGAACCTGTCCAGTAATGCAATAATTTCAGAGGGTGATCTGCTTGCACAGAGTTCGCTGCAAACAACGTAACCAGTAAACAGGCCGTAAAGACACAAACCTGCACTGCAAGCCATTTCATGCGTTGTCTGTTATCGGTCGTTTTGGGTGCCATAGTCCCACCATCCATTCCGGCTGGTTATAATGCTGAGGCACGCGGATGCACCAGGCAGCAGCCCCTCACAGCACAATTAATAAACGTATTTTTTTGTATTAGAATCCTATTGTAATCTAAGCTCACCAGGTATGATATGGCAATCTCGAATGCATTTAATCATTATGTTTGAGTGCGCGATGAATAGCTTGTTATCATTTTCACATACTTTTTTTAGATTGCATTCATATGATAAGGAGAATGGGTTATTGGCACCGGGATATCCGACAGTACGGAAAATCCCCCACAGGCATCCATAATCAACAATACTTCTTCAATAATTACGGATAGTTTTCCGATATTTTTACACAATCAAGACAACAACCGTATTTCAATAGCGTGTAATCCGGTCATTCAGACGTAGGAGGAAGCATGGCAACTGATAAATCCGTATACAGTGTTTGCGGCATGTGCAGCGTGCGTTGCCCCATTTTAGTGGAAAAACGTGATGGCGAGGCTGCATGGATACAGGGTAATCCCCACTCTGCTCTCAAGGGGGGGCTCTGTGCACGCGGAGCGGCAGGTATAGCCCTTGAAAAAGATCCCGAACGCCCCGCCACCCCGCTGATCCGAGTGGGTGCCAGAGGCGAAGGCAAGTGGCGTGAAGCCAGCTGGGATGAAGCGCTTGATTACGTTGCAGACAAGCTCAAAGCAATCACTGCGGAACACGGCAACCGTAGCGTTCTCTGGTCTGACCGAGGCGGCCCCTTTGTGGATCTGCATCAGGCATTCATGCGTGGCATCGGCTCACCCAACTACTGCAACCACGACGCCTCCTGCGCCAGAAATGTGCAGCATGCCGCCCAGTCCGTTCTCGGCATGGGCCGCAAGATGGTTTCGTACGACTTCCGTAACGCCAAACACATCATCCTGCAGACCCGCAATATTCTTGAAGCCATCAACGTGGCCGAATGTAACGCCGTGATGGACGCACTGGGCAAGGGATGCAAGCTCTCCGTCATTGATATCCGGGCAAATGTCAGCGCCAGCAAGGCAGACAACTTCTTCATGGTTCGCCCCGGTACGGATTACGCGTTCAACCTTGCCGTGATCAATGAACTGGTCACCAAGAAACTGTATCAGGCTGCGTACGTAGAAAAGTATGTCGGCGGTATGGAAGAGCTGACCGCCTTCATCGCCCCCTACACGGCTGCGTGGGCGGCTGAAGAAACCGGCATTCCCGCAGAACGCATCGTGGCATTTGCGCAGGAGCTTGCAGAAGCCGCTCCCAACGTCATCTGGCATCCCGGCTGGATGGTTGCCCGCTACAACGATTCTTTCAATGTCTGCCGCACGGCATACATCATCAACGCCCTGCTCGGTTCCGTGGGCGTCAAGGGCGGCCTGCCCCTTGTGAACACTCCCAAGGACGTAGGCAAGAAGGGACTCACCAAACTGGTTGACCTCTTCCCCAAGCCCGAAGAAAAGCGCGCCGATGGCGTCGGCTGGAAGCACCCCCAGTTCGATGGCGGCCCGGGTTTGGTAAACCTTGCCTATGATGCCATTGCCACCGGCGATCCGTATCCCATCAAGGCATATCTCTGCTTCCGCCATGACCCGCTCATGGCCATGCCGGACCCCGAGGCGCAGAAGAAGAAATGGGAAAACCTTGATCTGCTCGTCAGCATCACCTTCAGCTGGTCTGATACGGCGTGGCATTCTGACGTAGTGCTGCCCATGTCCACATACCTTTCCCGCGAAAGCATCCTTGCGTCCAAGTCCGGCCCAAAGCCGCAGTTCTTTGTGCGCCATCGCGCCATGCAGCCCACCCTGAACACCAAGGCTGACTGGGAAATCCTCTGCGGCCTTGCAGCGCGACTGGCTGGCAGTCACCCCGGCATGGAAAGACTGGCCTTCAAGTCCATTGAAGAAATCTGGGATTACCAGTTGCAGAATACCGGCCTGACCATGCAGGACTTCGCGGCAAAGGGTTTTGTGGAACTGGTGGAAGCCCCCGTGGTGCGTGAGGTGGAAAGCTTCCCCACTCCTTCCGGCAAGCTGGAGATGGACAGCGGCAAGTGGGGCAAGGCTGGCATTGATACCTTGAAGCCCTACGTATCACCTGCCAAACCCCAGCAAGGCATGTTCCGCATCGCTTTCGGCCGTGTGGGGGTTCACACGCAGGGCCACACCGTGAACAACCCGCTGCTGCACGAACAGATGCCTGAAAACGTGGCGTGGATTAACACTTCCCGTGCCGAGGAGCTGGGTATAGCAGACGGCGATCTCGTTGAAGTGCTCTCTGGCGGAAAACCCGCCGGCACCATGCGGGCATTTGTGACCGAGTGCATCCATCCCGAGGCTCTTTTCATGGTTCACGGTTTCGGCCACAAGCTGCCAGTTGAGTCCCGCGCCATTGGCAAGGGCGTTGCGGATCAGGAGCTCATGGCTGGAGGACTGGAAGTATGGGACCGCTCCGGCGGTGGCCTTTCCCTTCAGGAACACTTTGTAGCCATCCGCAAGGCATAGCAGCTTTCAGGAGAACATCATGAGCAATTACAGACTGAAACTGGATAAAAACCGCTGCATACACTGCAAGGCCTGCGAAGTGCATTGCAAGTCCAAGAACAATACCCCCATAGGTATCAAGCTGGGCGTACACACCTCATCCCTGCCCGTCATGAAGGATGGCAAGCCGTTCATGAAGGCGTCCTACCAGTGTTGCTACCACTGCGAAGACCCTGCCTGCGTGGACGTCTGCCCCACCGAAGCCATGAAACGGCGCGAATCCGACGGCATCGTCTATGTCATCCAGGACGAGTGCATCGGCTGCGAAGCCTGCATTGAGGCGTGCCCATGGCACATCCCCACCTTCAACAAGGAGACGAACACGGTCCTCAAATGCGACTTCTGCATGGATCGCGTGGATGCGGGGCTCAAGCCGGCATGCGTAACTGCCTGTACCACGCATGCCCTCTCCTTCACCGAAAAGTAACATTCGTCAGACTTAAGCTTCTCAAGCCCCTGAGCCCGCAGCTCAGGGGCTATTTTCATGAATGAAATATATAATCCCGAACACTCCTTGATACTGTATAGTATTTAGACTTTACAATTTTACTAATCATCTTTAGGCAGGCTCAAAAATATGAAGCGAGCAAAACAATGAGTATCAAAATTAAATTATACCTTATAGGTATTGTAGCCCTGACCGGCTTGGGTATCATTTTCGGCATTAACCTGTTCGGATCGCAGAAAATCAATGCCGCCTTCGATACAGCCCACATGATCCAACTGTCGGAAGTGCACCTGCTGCAAGCACGCAGAAACGAAAAGGACTTTCTTGCCCGAAAGGATCTTGGATACAAAGCAAAGCTCGAAACCGTTGTTAAACAATGTATTCAAGACCTTAATACCGTTGCCAAGGACGAACCCGGCCTTGCAAAAGAGCTTGATCACGTTATTTCCCTTATTGAGCAATACAGAGACCAGTTCACAACGCTTTCCGATTATGTCGTCGAGCTTGGCCTTACGGAAGACAAAGGGTTGAGCGGCACTCTCCGCGAAGCCATCCACAAAGCCGAAGGCATCATAACAGCACAGCAGGATACTGAACTTCTCTCGCTCATGCTCACCCTGCGCAGACATGAAAAGGACTTCATGCTGCGTGGTGACACCAAGTACATTGAACGTTTCACGCGCAGCCATGCCCAGATGCTGGACACGCTCAACGCGTCCGAAACATACTCTGAACAGACCAAAGCCGATATTCGTACCAATCTTGATACTTATCTGACAGCGTTCAACGCTTACGCAGAAACGGCTAATAACGTAGCGGCAAGTATTGAAGGCTTGCGGGAAACGGTTCGAAAAGTTGAACCGGAACTCGAACAACTCGTTGAAACAGTTCTGCTTCTCCTCGACAAACGAAGCCATGATATTGCCAGAATCACCACGGTTGTAGAGCTTGCCACAGGCCTTGTCCTCGCCTTGCTCATCTTCTGGGTCATCCGCTCCATTGTCAGCAATGTCAGTTCGTTGCAACAAGCCTCCCGCATGGTTGCAGAAGGACACTATGACGCCTGTTCGAAGATTTCCTTCACCGGCGAACTGGAATCCTTGCGGCAGGACATTGTCGACATGGTTGGAGAGCTGAAAAACAATATGGAGCGCGCGGCACAAAAAGAACAGGACGCTCTTGAAGAATCCCGCAAAGCCAACATTGCCACGGAAGAAGCACACAGGGAAAAGGAGCACGCCTCCACTCTGCTTGAAACCATGAAGGACGTTGCCTCTCAGGCCGCTTCCATCGCCCTGGAATTGACATCCGCATCTGACGAGCTTTCATCACAGGCAAGAATCATCAACGACGGTTCAGAAATACAGAAACGCCAGACCGAAGAAGTTGCTACAGCCATGGAACAGATGAATGCCACTGTTCTGGAAGTATCCAACCATGCCTCGCACGCTGCAGGCGGTGCTGAAGAAGCGCTGAAGCATGCTGAATCCGGTGCATCCATTGTTAATGATGTCATAAAGGCCACTACGGAAGCTCACTCGCAGTCCGTGGCCCTGACCACATCCTTGGATGAGCTTGGTGAACGTGCCGAGGCTATCGGCCAGATCATGGGCGTAATCACCGACATAGCAGACCAGACCAACCTGCTTGCCCTGAACGCCGCCATCGAAGCCGCACGCGCGGGCGAAGCAGGCAGAGGCTTTGCCGTGGTTGCAGATGAGGTGCGAAAGCTTGCCGAGAAAACCATGAACGCCACGGGTGAAGTGCGCAGTGCCATTCTGGGTATTCAGGAAGGAACAAAGACCAACATCAAAGCCATGCACGAGGCCTCAGAGGTTGTCCGCAAGAGTACTGAACTGACCAAAACGGCGGGAGACTCCCTCACCTCCATAGTGAGTATCACCAACTCCACAGCAGATCAGATGCGCTCCATTGCCACGGCTGCCGAAGAGCAGTCTGCGGCAAGCGAACAGATCACCCGTTCGACGGAAGAGATCAGCAATATCGCCATGAAGACAAGCGACAACACGGTCCGGGCTTCGGAAGCAATCCACCGCCTCAACGAGTTGATACAAAGCCTCAACCATCTGATACAACGCCTCAACGCATTTTAGCATCACCACAAAACAGCCCCGGATCAGAAATGAACCGGGGCTGCTTCAATTTGTAACAGTGAATTTTACAAAGATGATCGCTGTCTACAATTGCATTTTATGCCATAAGCAATATAGTCCTTCTATCCACCGGCCAGCAGTTTGCCGGATCAATCAGGAGAACCAACATGGATTTTAAATCACAGCAGCTTCCCTTCGGTAACGCAGGTCTTATCACGGCTGCACTAGCTCTTGCCGCAAGCATTGTCATTGCCAGCATTGTCCTCGGCGATGCCATGGGAGAATTCAAGGCATATGATCGCTACGTTTCCGTAAAAGGCCTTGCCGAACGCGAGTATCCCGCCGACAGCGTCATATGGCCCATAAGCTTCACCGTAACGGGCAACGATCTGCCTGCACTGCAGAAACGCATTGAGGAGTCTGAACAGTCCATTCGCGAATTCCTCGCAACGCAAAGCCTCGGCGATTCGCAGACAACGCGCTCCACGCCCCGCATAACCGACCACTACGCATATGGCGGCAACCCCGACCAGCGTCCGCCTCACCGGTATTCCGCAGAAGCAGTGCTGACCATCCGCAGCAACAAGATCCAGGCCGTCAAGGAAGCCATGACGGCAACCGGTGCCCTGCTGGCAAAAGGGGTGATGCTTGTCTATTCCTACGACTATCAGCCCAAGTTCGACTTCACACGCCTTAATGAGGTCAAGCCGGAGATGATAGCCGCTGCAACCAAGAATGCCCGAGAAGCCGCTAACCAGTTTGCCGCCGATTCCGGCAACCGGGTCGGCTCCATACGGCAGGCACGGCAGGGCGTGTTCTCCATTGAGCAACGCGACCCGTATTCACCCGAAATCAAGGTACTGCGAGTCGTAACCAGCGTCGACTTCTTCCTCGAACAATAAGATCTTTCCTCATACGGATGAGCATGAAAAAACCGCTTCGTTTCCCAGAGAGACGAAGCGGTTTTCCGTTTCCTAAAGCGGCAGCATCTTGATAATCTGATCACCGATACGGGCAATGGTCTCCGGGGGATCACCGTTCTTGAATTTGATTTCAATATCCGCCAGTGCTGCCTGATTCTTGGCGTTCATATCCATTACAGGTGCGCCCCTGTGCAGATCCGGCTTCAAGGATGCGTTTGGCATCTCAATCTCGGGATGATCCTTTCCCCCCACAAAAGAACGAACCATGCTCCGAAAATCAAAACCTTTCTTACTCTCTTTAGCCTCTTCAAAACCAGTCAGATTCGCCTTAAAATTGATCTTCACTTCATCAATCACCAATGAAGACGGCGGGGTAAGCACAATCAAGGGCACCTCGACACTCCGGTAGGCCACATTGCCGCCGGAAAGATACGGTAATTGCACCGTGGTCACTTTCGGTTTGCCCTTATCCAGATCGTCATAGGTGGCATTCTCATCATCGTAGTTGAAGTACCGCTTCAGCATACGCATATGCTGCTGTTCCGAAATCTCCTGCGCCTTCACAACGGAGTTGTGCATGGCCCGCAACATATCATCAAGCTTGATCGCCATCGAATACCTCACTTGCCGGTTCGTCAATCAAAGGACGCATAAATCCAATATGATACATGGTGGACTGCATGACAACCTGATGCTCACCAACGGCAAACACACCGAAGTTCACATCTTTACCGATAATCCTGCCTTTGGGGTAGCCGTTGAGAAATTCATTAAGCACCACAAGCTGTTGCTCTTTTTCCTGTTCAGAAGTCTGCACATTGGGATTGGTAGACCCTACCGTGATCTTTCTGACATAGCGCACGTCCGACAGGGCAAAATCGTTCTTCATGGCAACTCCGTTTCAGTGAAGTCCGGCAGAAGACGGCCTCTGCGCTCCTGCCGGACCTATTTACGGATGATGGCTATCCCTGAGTAACAGGAACAGGCACAACGCTTTTGTTCATGATATCAAGAACTCGGGCCAGACCTTCGGAGATACCGCTGTCCAAGGCTGTTACCTGCACATGATACTTGGCGGATTTATCCGTGGAACGGGTGTTCTCCTTATGGGCAGAAACGGAACCGGCAACCTTGACGCTCAGCTTGAAAGGCCCCCAGCCGACAGACCCGCTGCCTTCAAACGAGCCCTGCTTGTCTGTCGATTCCTTGCTGGATTCGCTGCTCCGTACTTCCATATCGAAGGAAATATCCACATTGTTCACCTTCAGACTCGGGATGGGCACAATGGCAAGCAAGGGAGTGGCAATGCAATATTCCACCGGCTTGTTATCTGCCCCCGGGATGCTGTAGCGGAATTCTGCCGTACGAATATCCTTGCCCGGTTTGCCTGTGGAATCATCAATCTGAAAACCGACCGCCTGAATATAGTCGGCGGTAGCCTGCGCCAGACGAAGATTGGCCGTGCACGCTGCAGAAAGGGGCGTACCGATCAGATCTTCCATCGGAAGTCCTCTGAATTCATCACCTAGTGGCATAACGACTCCTAAGGGTTAATGTTAGGCCGCCGCACAGCGGGGCCAGCGGGTGACACAAACAGCGTTATCCGGACATCTACATCCGAATTACTCCGCAGAGTCCCCACTCAACGAAGCGCCTCAGGTACAACACTAAACATATACGCATTTATATATATTATTTTCTCTATGCCGCCAACTAGTTCAAAAGCAAAGAACAAACACCTAATACTCAATATTTTGCTGAAATAACGGCACCCCCTCCCCATCGCAAACGGAAAGAATCATACCAATAAAATAGATACATCTATAATTACGGTAATACTTACACATGTATTGTCAGCAAAGGAGACAACCCATGAAGATGGACATCGTAAGGGTGGAGAGGTCTGAGGCGGGGACCTTCGGCGTACTTATTGTGGATGGTTCCGCATTCTGCGTCACACTTGAGCGGCCGTGGGTCGACAACCAGCAGAATGTAAGCAGCATTCCGCCGGGTGACTATATTTGCAAACGAGTGCAATCCCCCAGTAAAGGTAATACCTTCGAGATTACCGGAGTCCCGGGCCGAAGCAACATTCTGATTCACAAAGGAAACTTTATCGGAGACAGCGAAGGCTGCGTTCTGGTGGGACAATACTTCGCAAAACTCAAGCACAATGGCGACTCAGAACGGGCCATTGCCAACAGCGGGACCACATTTACCCAGTTCCTGCAGATAACGGATGGTCAGAGTCAGTTTGACCTGACCGTGCACGGAGCCGTTGTCAGCAGTTGATCATGCAACCGGAGGGATAGGAGGCAGAAAAACCGTTACGGCAACTGGGCATCCTGTCCCTCCTGCCAATTTCAGGCCCCCGACAGCGGCGACAGCGCCTAGGGGCGGCAGTTTGTCCAGATTGGCAAGACACTCCAGCACCAGCCTGTCCGCCCTCAGGACGCACCTGTTCACGGAAAAGGTGTCGTCAGCAGGGCTATCCGCGCCGTGGGTATCTATTCCGATTCCTGCAACGCGTCTCTTTGAAACAAGCAACTCGGCGACTTCCGGTGAAAAGGCAGGAAAACGCATTGCCCAGCCGGAAGGGAGCGCGGAACACCCTGTCAGCCTGTCTCCCCGTTCGTCGTGCAGTCCGAGAAAAACTGCCGGTTCCTTCCACTTGGAACCCCAGCCCGTATTCAGCAGAAAAAGACATCCCTCCGGCACTCTGCCGAACTGCAGCTCCCAATTCTGCAGGTGTTCCGGCATGAAACAGGCCAGATCATTCTGGGCAGCCACACCTGAAAAATCTGCGACGGCAACCGGCAATACCGGCGGCGGTGTCAGTATGGCCGCAATATCCTTTCCATCCGGATAAAAGGTATTGGGCGCATTGCAGTGGGTGCCCGCATGTTCACTCATGGCAAAAGAGCGCAGGTAGAAACCGTCCGCCTCCGGAGATGCGCACGCCGAAAACCCTGTCACCGGGTCACCGGGCCAATGAGGCATCTCCGGAGAAATGGGGTGAGAGCAGTCCACCACCCCTGTATATAACAAATCATTCAACATCATTTCTTCATGCGCTCTCTGGGAGCAAGCATCATCTCGGGGTCCAGCAGGCTGCATATATCTTCCGCATTGGGGAGGCCAGATTCCCTGACGATTCCACAGACATCCTTACCGGACTCCTGCGCCTGCTTGACCAGACTTGCCGCCTCTTCATAACCGATGACCGGAGCAAGCGCGGTGACGACACCGAGTGAGCCCTTGACCAGTTGCAGGCAGCGTTCGGGGTTGGCGGTAATGCCGTCAATACAGCGGCGGCGAAGGGTGACGAAAGCCCGTGAAAGCATTTCGAGCCCCTGAAAGAGATTGAATGCAATGATGGGAAGAAACACGTTCAACTGCAATTGGCCGGATTCAGCCGCCATGGTCACGGTCATGTCGTTGCCGACCACCTGATAGGCGACCTGATTAACCATCTCCGGTATGACGGGATTCACCTTGCCCGGCATGATGGACGAACCAGGCTGAACCGGAGGCAGGTTGATCTCGCGCAGCCCCGTGAAGGGACCGGACGAAAGCAGCCTGAGGTCATTGCATATCTTTGAAATTTTGACGGATATTCGCTTCAGCATACCGGAAAGCATGACATAGGCACCGGCATCGCTGGTGGCCTCGATAAGATTCTCTGCGCGCCGGATAGGCAGACCGGTTATATCCGCAAGCTTCTCGACTACCAGATCGGCATAGCCGACGACCGAGTTGATGCCCGTTCCCACGGCGGTTGCCCCCATGTTCACCTCGCAGAGCAACAGACGCATCTCCTCAAGGCGCTGGATATCCTCTCCCACGGTCACGCCCCATGCGGCAAACTCCGCACCCAGCGTAATGGGAACGGCATCCTGCAACTGCGTGCGAGCCATCTTGATCACGCGGGCAAACTCGACGCCCTTGGCATCCAGCCCTTCGCGGAGTTCACGAATGGCCCTGATGAGATCATCTATGTAGCGCACCAACGCAATGCGGAACGCCGTGGGGTACACATCATTCGTGGACTGCGAAAGGTTCACATGGTTGAGGGGATGAATGACGTGGTAATCCCCTTTGTTATGGCCTGCAATTTCAAGGGCTCTGTTGCAGATGACCTCATTGGCATTCATATTCACCGAGGTACCCGCCCCGCCCTGCACCACGTCCACCACAAACTGGGAATCAAGCATACCGCTGCGAACGTCACGGCAGGCCTGCACAATGACTTCACCAATGGAATCCGGCAAAAGATCAAGTTCCATGTTGGCAAGGCAGGCGGCCTTTTTCACTTCGGCCAACGACTGGATCATCCTTTCAAAGCGGAAAATCGGGATACCGGAAATATCAAAATTCTCCAGCGCCCGAAGTGTCTGCACGCCATAATAGGCAGTATTCGGTACCTTGTGTTCGCCGAGACTGTCATGCTCCAAACGGTAGTCCATACTTCCTCCGAGAATCTGTGATGCATAACTGTTTTGTCAGGTCTGTTACTCATACTATGTCGGCAACAAAAAGCAACCCGTCAACCAGTTGTTGCCCGCCCGACGATATTCATGCTATACAAAGGGTTAACAGCTCCTTTTCTGCATCGGCTCCGCAGCATGCGGCATAAAGCTGTCCGGCGCACCAGCACTCGGGATGACGCAAGCATGTTTCTACGCACTGCAACATCCCCCCCGATGCATGCGTCACCACGAACAAACGGCCAACAGAGGTGTGCACGTGGCGTTTTTTCACTGCAAACAATGCGGCATCCAGAAAGAAGTCCCGGATACCTTTACAGGCAAGCCGGTCCGCTGTCCTTCATGCAAACAGGCTGTAACCATTTCGGCCAACGCCGACGCCGATGCTCCGTTGCATGAAGCAGCACGAAAGGACACCTTCCCCGCACCAGCCGGAATGCCGGACAAAGCGACCACATCTCCCACGGGCAGGCAGCAGGATCCGGCTACCCCCCAACGGCCGTCGCAGTCTGTGGAAATAAACTCCACCCAAACGGCAGAAAAGCGTTCTTTCATGCACGGCGGCCTGTTATCCAACCTCAAGGCCGGGCTGGAAGGCGGTCTGCTGCTGCTGTTCTTCTGCATTACCATTGCCACGCTTATTCAGGAGGCTGCCCCCAGCTCAGCCTCATATGGCATGATACTCAGCATGGGGCTCATTTCCAGCACGGTGTTCTGCATCACCATGTCACTTCGGGGCAGACTTCCTGTTGTCGCCGCAGGCCCGGAAACCGTGGTTTGCGGCCTGCTGTATCTCTTTGCCACCTTCATACAAAGCCAGTCCCCCAACATGACCATAGAGGCAACCGGCGTCACTCTGCTGGCAGGTCTGGTCCTATGCGCCCTGTTCACCGGTCTGGTCTCTCAGTTTGCCGCCACAATGGACGCCGGCAGCATTCTTCGATTCATCCCGCAACCCGTGATCGGCGGCATTCTGGCCATGGTGGGAGTTCTGCTCATCAACGGCGCTCTCCAGCTCAGTGCACTTGATCCCTTCTGTATCAAGGCTCTTTTGCCTGCTCTTGGCGTAGAACCGTGCCTGAAATGGATTCCGGCCGCATCCTTCGGCCTGCTGCTCACGCTTGTTCTCTATCGCTCCAAGAATGCCCTGTTGAACATTGCGCTTATCCTTCTGTCAGCGGCGGTAAGCCATGCACTGCTCAGATACTGGGGGTTCTCCATTGCAGAAGCCCAGAATATGAACCTGCTCCTGCAACCGGCCCTTGTGCCCCTTCCATGGCAGAGCACCAGCATGGAGATGTTGACGAGTATCCGCTGGGATATTCTGCTGAAAGGCGCACCATACCTCATTGCGATAACAATTCTCGTCACCTTTTCTCTTGCCCAGAAAGTCTATGCTCTGGAGCTGTTGATTGAAGATGAAGTTGATCTGAACGGTCTGCTCAAGAACTTGGCCACAGCCAACACCTTAAGTGCCTTTGCGGGCGGCCTTCCGGGTTCCATATCCCTCACCCGCAGCATAGGATCCGGCTTTGGCAGTAAAACGGGTCCCATCGCAGGAATAACCGCGGGCCTTGTCTGCGGTTCAGCAATTTTCTGGCTCGGCCCCCTGCTCGGCTACCTGCCACGCTTCGTTCCCGCAGGGCTGCTGGTCTTTTTCGGGCTTTCAATTCTGCGCAAATGGCTTGTGGATGCAAAACGCGGCTTTACGCGAATAGATGACTACGTCCTTCTCGTGCTCGTTTTCCTCATATCCGTCGCCTTCGGCATTCTCGCCGGCATGGCTGCAGGCTTCCTGTTTTCCATTCTGGTTCTCGCAAACCGCTATAGCAAAGTAACCGTCATCAAGCACTTACTGAACGGCTCCACAAACCGGAGCCGTGTAGACAGAGGAGCCGAGCACCTTGCCATACTGAGAACGCACGGCAACCAGATATTCATGATGCGCCTGCAGGGTTTCATATTCCTCGGGTCCACCACGCCGATTCTGGCCGCCATACGCAATCGGCTGAGGAATGAAAACGAGCCCCCCCTCAGATACATGATCATCGACTTCTCCCGCGTCAGCGGACTTGCCTCACAGGTGGCCATCAGCTTCACGCAGTTCAAGACCCTCGCCCGCAAGAGCGGATTCACACTACTATTCACCAACGTCCCCTTTGAAGTGGAACAGCAGCTTGAGGAAAACGGCTTCACGCTTAACGAGCCGGACGGGACCTCGATGTCCTTTGTCGAGATGGACTACGCACTGGAATGGTGTGAGGACAGCATCCTGAAGGAAGCCGGAGCCAACGCCCTTGCCGACAAGGGACTTGAAGACATGCTCTCCCCGGTCTTTCCCGACCCCGACAAGCTGCCCCTGCTGATGTCCTATCTGGAGAAGATGAGCTTCACGAGCAAGGAGCACATCTTCAGACAGGGAGACACGGCTGACGCCATGTATTTCATCGAACAGGGCATGATAACCATTCAACTGGAACTGGACGGCAGAAAAACCACCCGCGTCAAAAAGATGGGGCCCGGAACCGTGTTCGGCGAAATGGGCATATACACGAACGCCCCACGCTCCGCCTCCGCTGTTGCCGAAGGTACGTGCGTACTCTACCGGCTCTCACGGACTACGCTTGATCAACTGCAGCTCAAGGAACCGCTGCTCACCTCTGCCCTGCACCGTTTTGTCGTCAACCTGCTCTCGCAAAGAGTCAGCGACGCCAACCACCACGTCATGGATCTGCTGCGATAATGTTGGAAACAAAAAGAAGGCCCCGTTTTGCAACGGGGCCTTCTTTCTTTTATACAAATCGCAATCAGCGCATGGCAACAGCCAGTGCTACCGGTGAGCGCAGTTCACGCATCACCACACCTTCTGCACCGAGGTCAACCTGCTTGCCGGTATGACTTGTCACCACGGCCTCAATGTAGTCTTCATTGAGCAGCATGGGGTCGACCTGCACAACCGTGGTTTCCGGCTGCAATCCGGCGTCAGCACTACGGGTTCCCGGCAGGTAGATAGCGCCGGTACCAAAATCCACAGCAAAGGCGATTACTCCCGGAATGATGAAGAAGAACAGCCCGATACCGTCAAGAATGGCCACACCGGGATCAATCCTGCCTGCTCTCTGGCCTTTACGCTCGGGGTACAGAATCATGCCGCATGCCGTGAGCTGCACAACCATGGCCAAACACACGACAAGGGAAACAAGACGGGTCCACATATTCATGCTGCATCCTCAATAGCTAAACGTTACTCCCCCCGACATAACACCTTTTACTGAATACGGCGTTGTTTTGCAAAACGAAACCCCGCCGTTGGGGCGGGGTTTCCATACTCATCCCTGAACGGAATGGAATTACTTGATCACAGAGGCCTTCACGATCACCACGGGTTCAGTGGGAACATTCTCATGGAAGCCGTAGGTGCCGGTGGCAACGCCCTTGATCTTGTCCACAACTTCAGTTCCTTCAACAACCTTGCCGAATACACAGTATCCCCAGCCCTGCATGGTCTTGCCGGAATGGTTGAGGAAGTGGTTATCGTTCACGTTGATGAAGAACTGGGAGCTTGCGGAATGGGGAGCCATGGTACGGGCCATGGCGATGGTGTACTTGAGGTTCTGAAGGCCGTTGTCCGCCTCGTTCTCGATTTCTTCACGGGTGGGCTTCTGCACCATCTGTGCATCAAAACCGCCACCCTGAACCATGAAACCGTCGATAACGCGATGGAAAATGGTGCCATCGTAGTGGCCTTCCTCAACATACTGCACGAAGTTGGCAGCAGTCTTGGGAGCCTTTTCAGCGTCCAGTTCCAGCACAATATCACCCATGGAGGTTTCAAGCTTGATCACGGGATGTCCCCCTTGAGCCAGCGCGGAGCCGGCAGTCACGGTTATAAGAGCAAGTGCGAGAACGCACATCCAAAAAATCCGCATGAGATACACTCCCTGTTAGCGGTACGCAGCCTATTCCAAGGCGAACAGTGCTGTACCAAAAGTTATGCGTATGATCAACCACGCCCCGCCTTAACAACATTGCGCAGTCCGCCTCCGCGCATCGCGCAAACATCCCATACACCATTTCTGTAATGATTACCAAATAATAACGCGCACCCGAAATCAGGTGCGCGTTCATTAGAATTGGTCAAACCGCCAAGCGGCCCAAAGCTACTTGCCGGAAACGGTTTTCCAGAAAGCGGCAGCACCCGGATGTGCGGGAATACCTTCGGAAACGGCTTCTGCTGCAGTCATTTCCTTCAGGTCGCTCACGGCAGCACCAAGCTCCTCACGCTTGTCCCACAGGGACTTGGCAAGGGCACCGGCAAGAGACTCAGGCAGGTCACCGCGCATGACGATGCAGGTGTAGTCGCCGACAACGGGCACATCACCGGTTACGGAGGAGTAGACTTCCTTGTCGATCGTGAAGGTAGTGGTGCCCAGCGCCTTGCTCATGGCAACGCGGGCTTCTTCATCAACAGGCAGAATGACCACATCAGTCTGGGATTCAATCTTCATGACGATGGAAGCCTTGCGGCCCACGGCAAAGGCGAACATGTCAATGTGGTTGTCCGCCAGCAGGTTTGCACCGTCGCTGTAGGAGGCAAATTCCACACTGCCGCCCCAGGACTTCACGGCATCCCAACCGGAATGGAAGCCCTTTTCAAAGATGGAACGGATCACAAACTCGGAAGAGGTGCCGGGCTTGAGAGTAGCCATACGGATGGGCAGCTTTTTACGCACGATATCGCCCACGGAGGTAATGCCGTTCTTCTCGGCGTAATCCTTGCGCACGATGAAGTAGGTATACTGGCGATACAGGTTTGCAAGCAGCACAGCATTCTGCATCTGGGACTTGAAAGGCTCCTCGCCAGCACGTGCGGCACCGAGCACCGAGGCCACAGTAAGCCCCATGTCTCCCTTCATGCGGTCCACGTTGACGATGTTGGAAACGCCGCCGCCCGTGCCGCTGGTCGCGGGAGCCACTTCACGCGTCCACATTTCGGAAACCACACCGCCCAAAGCAAACCACGTTCCGCCGGGAGGGCCCGCCATGAATCTGAGCTGATCAGGCCACTGGCTCTTATCCACATTGTCACCGGCCGTACCGGCAGTTGCAGAACCAATCACTGTCATTACACACAGGACAAACATCAGAATAATCCGTTTCACGCTCTTACCTCCTCAGGTTCAGTATGACGTATAAAATATTACGCCTGCTCGCAGGCAGTTTCCTTGAATTGAGCAGCCTTGTACCAAGTGAACAGCAGGCCGGTTACAACCAGTACCCCTGCTGCCTTGCCGTAAAGATGCGGTGTAAGGCTGAGCCCTCCGCCCGCCACCAAAGCAAACTTCTGCCACAAGGCAAGAGGTCCCGCAGCATAGCCTTCTACCGCATGACCGAAGGCGAAGACTGCAGCAATACCTCCGATGATCGCCGCACAGTTCAGGAACAACGATCCGCTGAGAATAATGCCGGGATCATAACAGAAGGCAAAGGGCACGATAAAGGCCAGAATTCCCAGCTGCATGGCCTGAAAACCGGTCGCATTGGGAGACGCCCCCGATAGCGAACTTGCCGCATAGGCCGCCAGCGCCACGGGGGGAGTAATGGCCGATACAATAGCGAAGTAGAAAACGAAAAGGTGTGCCGCAAGAGGTGCAAAGCCCAGCTTGACCAGCACCGGAACGCCCAAGGCCGCAGCAAGGATATAGGCCCCGACGGTAGGCAGCCCCATGCCGAGAACAAGCGCCACAATCATGATGAGCACAAGGGCTATGAACCCCACGCCGTTGGCGAGGGATGAGACCATGGTGACAAACTTGAAGCCGATACCGGTCAGGGAAACGGCCCCGACGATGATACCGGCACTGGCACAGGCAATGGCGACCACGGGAATATTCTTGGCACCGCAGTAAATGGCGTCACATATACGCTTGGGCCCCATGCGGTAGCGCGCATCCGGCAAAGCCACACCCCACGCCCCCACAATACCCACCACCGCTGCAAGCATGGCGGTAAAACCGGAAAGCAGCAGCGTTACCAGCACCACAATGGGAGCAAGCATCCAAAGTTTGGAGAGCACCTCGCGGCGCGGGGGCAATTCTTCGCGTGTCAGACTGCGCAGTCCACGCTTTTTGGCCCGCAGATGCACCATGAGGAACAGGGCTCCATAATACATGAGAGCAGGCAGCAGTGCCGCGATGATGATGTCGCGGTACGGCAGCCCGAGCAACGAGGCCATGATGAAGGCCCCTGCCCCCATAATGGGCGGCATGATCTGACCACCGGAACTTGCCACGGCTTCAACGGCTCCGGCAAACAGCCCCGAATACCCCAGACGCTTCATCAGCGGAATGGTAAAGGTGCCGGTTCCGTAGACGTTTGCCACGGCAGAACCGGAAATGGAGCCGAACAGGCACGAACAGAGCACGGCAATCTTGGCGGGACCGCCAGCGGTTGTGCCCGCCATGGATTGGGCAAACTTCATGAAGTATTCGCCGATGCCGCTCTTATCAAGAAAACCGCCGAATATCAGAAACACCATGACGAAGGTGGCGGATACCCCCAGCGGTATGGAGAACACTCCCTCATCCGTCAGGAACAGGTGCTCCACAATCTCTTCAGGCGAAAAGGATAACCCGCGCATGGGCCCGGGGAAATAATGTCCGAAATACATGTAGCCTGCAAAGAAGGCTGATACGAGCATGAGCGGCAGCCCCACCACCCGCCGGGTCGCTTCCATAAGCATGAACACAAGCAAAATGCCGAGAACAAGCTGAACCGTGGTCAAAGGGTCAACGCTGACTATACGTGCGGTAATGGCGTCATGCTGCCATGCGGCATACAGGCCCGGTATGACTGAAAGCAGAGACAGAATCCAGTCTGGCACTGTCACCCTGTCTTTGGGAGAACGCTTAGTGGCCGGATACAGCCAGAACGCCAGCGGAAACACCAGACTCAGATGGGCGATACGTTGCAGGTAAGCCTCAAAGGCTCCGAACACAGCGGTATACAGGTGGAACACACCGATCAGAACAATATACACATACACCATTCGGCGCATCCATCCGGACAACTCTCTCATACAAACTCCTTAATACCGCGTAAGACCTGACATTATCATGACAATAACAATTTCGTTCAACCGAAGAAGTGTTGTCACAGCCCCAATGGAGTCGTCAAGGAGACCACTTGCGCTCATACACCACCACACCCCCACAAACAATGGTGAATACATGAAAAAAGCGCGCCTCCCATGACGGAAAGCGCGCTTCTCAAGCTATTTTACGCAATTATCTACAATATTTCAAAAACCAGCTTTTCCTGCTCCAAGCCTATGCGTACCTGCCTGCCATCCTGCAGCTCCCCGCCAATGATCATGCGGGCAAGGGGCGTCTCCACATGCTGTTGCAGGTACCGGCGGAGCGGACGGGCACCATATACGGGGTTGTACGCAACCCGTGCAATGTGGTCGGCAGCGGCCTCATCAAGCTCAACAGTAATGGAACGCTCATCAAGGCGCGCCTGCAGCCGTTGCATGAGCAGGCCCACTATTTGCTTGATCTGATCAAGCATCAGCGGCCTGAACAGCACCGTTTCGTCCACACGGTTCAGGAACTCGGGCCTGAAGTTGTTCCTCAGCTCCCGCATGACGGAACCACGCACACCGGGCTTGAACTCTCCATCATCGGTAATGCCCTCAAGCATGAGCGGAGCCCCGACGTTGGAGGTCATGATGATGATGGTATTCTTGAAGTTCACGGTACGTCCATGACTGTCCGTGAGCCGCCCGTCGTCCAGAATCTGGAGCAGGGCGTTGAACACGTCGGGATGCGCCTTTTCGATCTCGTCAAAGAGCACCACGCTGTATTGCTTGCGGCGCACGGCCTCGGTCAGCTGACCGCCCTCGTCGTACCCCACGTAGCCGGGAGGCGCACCGATGAGTCGCGCCACGGTGTGCTTTTCCATGTACTCGCTCATGTCCAGACGAACGATGTTCTCTTCCGAATCAAACAGCGCGGCAGCCAACGTCTTGCACAGCTCGGTCTTGCCCACCCCGGTGGGGCCGAGGAAGATGAAGGACCCGATAGGCCGGTTGGGGTCTGAAAGCCCCGCGCGGGAGCGCAACACCGCTTCCGCCACGGCATTCACGGCCTCATCCTGCCCGACAACACGCTTGTGCAGCTCTTCACCCAGACGCAGCAGTTTCTCCCGTTCGGCTTCCAGCAGCTTGGATACGGGAATGCCCGTCCAGCGCGCCACTATCTCGGCGATGTCGTCGGGATGCACTTCCTCCTTGAGGAGCCTGCCATCCTTGTCTTCACCGGCCTGATACTCGGCCAGTTGTTTTTCCAGATTGAGCAGTGTGGAATACTTGAGTTCCGCCGCGCGATTAAGATCATAGTTGCGTTCCGCCTCCTCAATGGCGCGGCGGGTACGCTCAATCTCTTCCTTGAGATTGCGCTCGGAGTTGATGGTGCCCTTTTCACGTTCCCACTGGGACATGAGGGTGGCCTGATTCTCACGCAGCCCCGCAAGCTCGTTTTCAAGCTTGCGCAGACGTTCGCGGGAACCTTCGTCGCTTTCGCGGCGCAGAGCTTCGCGTTCAATCTCAAGCTGCATGATCTTGCGGTTGGCTTCATCCAGTTCCGACGGCAGGGAGTCAATCTCCGTGCGGATCATGGCGGCAGCTTCATCGATCAGGTCAATGGCCTTGTCCGGCAATTGCCTGTCGGAAATGTACCTGTCCGAAAGGGTCACGGCCTCCACGATGGAGGAGTCGCTGATGCGCACGCCATGATGCACTTCAAAACGTTCCTTCAGACCACGCAGAATGGAAATCGTATCCTCAACGGTGGGTTCCTCCACCACGATGGGCTGGAACCGGCGCTCGAACGCAGGGTCCTTTTCTATGTACTTGCGGTACTCATCCAGCGTCGTCGCGCCTATGCAGTGCAGTTCGCCACGGGCCAGCATGGGCTTGAGCAGGTTGCTCGCATCCATGGCGCCGTCCGTCTTGCCCGCCCCCACAATGATGTGCAGTTCGTCAATGAACATGAGGATGCGGCCTTCGGCCTTCTCCACTTCCTTGAGCACAGCCTTCAGGCGTTCCTCGAACTCGCCGCGGTACTTGGCACCGGCAATGAGCGCCCCCATATCCAGCGCAAAGAGACTTTTGTCCTTCAGGCTTTCCGGTACATCCCCGTTGAGAATGCGGTGCGCAAGGCCCTCCACGATGGCGGTCTTGCCCACGCCAGCCTCGCCGATGAGCACGGGGTTGTTCTTGGTGCGACGGGAAAGGATACGGATGGTACGACGTATCTCCGCATCGCGTCCGATCACGGGGTCCAGCTTGCCCTTGCGGGCTTCCTCAACGAGATCGCGCCCGTATTTCCTGAGCGCCTCGTAGGTGTCTTCGGGATTGGGCGAGGTAACACGCTGCGCACCTCGCACGTGGGTCAATGCGGCGAGCACCTTATCCTGATTGAGACCGAACTCCTTGTTAACACGCCCCACTTCGGACGAGGCAGGCTCATCCAGCGCCGCACAGAACAGGTGTTCCACACTCACGTATTCGTCCTGCAGACGCTTGGCAAAATCCTGCGCCCGCACCAGCATACGATTAAGCCGCGGGGTAACATAGATGGAATCGGGTCCCACACCGGGACCGCTCACGGAAGGCCGTCTGCGCAATTCCTTGCCCAGAGCCTCAAGATACGCCTTGGGCTTGTGCCCCATCTGTTCCAGCAAACGGCTCACAAGTCCGTTTTCCTGCTCCACCAGCGCCTGCACAAGATGCTCAACGTCCACCTGCTGGTGTCCCAGACGGATGGCAACGTTCTGCGCCTCGCTGATGGCAAGTTGTGATTTTTCGGTGAATTGGTTCAGATTCATGCGTCATCTCTCCCGCAATAAGCAGTATGAATGAGAATTATCAGTCGCGTATCAGCAGTTCCAGTTCCTGCACCTTGCGCTCCAGTTGATCGATACGATCCAGCAGATCCACAATGATGGAACCGCCGAGCGCGTTCAGATTGAAATCGGCGCAAATGCGCTCAAGCTTACGGATGCGGTATACGTCTTTGCGCGTGAAAAGATATTCTTCCTGTGCGGTGCGCGCAGGATGCAGCCACCCCAGTTCCAGCAGTTCGCCAAGCCGCGTGGGGTGCACCGCGGCAAGTTCGATAAACTCCGCCCATGCGATGTAGTCGGACTGAATGGGCAGGTCTTCGTCATAACGATACATATCCATCATGGCCTCCGCAGGCGTGTTTCATGTGCAGTTTGTTGCTGTTGTGCTTTCCGGTTTCAGGAGGCAGGAGCCGGCGGCTCCTGCCCTCAGATACCTATATGAATGCACGTATCCCTTTCGCTAATTTCCGGAACGGAACTAGAAATCCCGGGGCGAAAAGCCGGAAACTTCACGCAAGCTCTCCCACAGGCCCCGTTCCTTTTCGGTCAACGAATCCGGTACCCTGACCATGACACGGACGAACTGATCGCCACGTGCCGATGCGCTGCCAAGGCCCTTGCCGCGCAGGCGCAGCTTCCGGCCGCTACCCGTTCCGGCAGGTATATTGAGCTCAATATCGCCATCCAATGTGGGAACACGCACCGTGGCACCAAGAACGGCCTCCCACGGGGCGAGCGGCAGATCGAGCACCACGTTCACGCCATCCAGCTGGAAGCGGTTGTGGGGCTTGATAACCACCTTGAGATACAGATCCCCGCTGGGGCCGCCCGCCATCCCCCGGTCTCCCTGACCGGAGAGACGGATCTTCGCCCCGTCCTTGACGCCGGCGGGAATGTTCACTTCAAGGGTCTTGCTGGCACCGGCATCCTGAATGGTCACGGCCTTGCGGCCTCCATGATAGGCTTCTTCCAGCGTCAGGCCGAGGGTCGCCTCCACATCACGCCCGCGACGCGGCCTGTTGGAATAATTGCCGAAGGGATCAGCACCGAAGCCGCCACCGGAACGTCGGAACCCTCCGCCACCAAAAATGGTTTCAAAGAAATCGCTGAAATCCCCACCGCCCTGAAAACCTCCGAAATTCATATTCTCAAATCCGGGGGGGCGCTGGAAGTTCTGGCCATGCTGCCAGTTTGGCCCAAGCTGGTCATACAGCTTGCGCTTTTCGTCATCCTTGAGCACCTCGTACGCCTCGTTTATCTCCTTGAACTTGGCTTCCGCGTCCTTGTTGTTCGGATTGAGGTCAGGATGATACTGACGCGCCAGCTTCTTGAATGCTTTTGCGATATCGTCTTTTGATGAGCTTCTGGATACGCCCAACAATTTATAATAATCCTTGTATTCAACTCCCATCTCGTATAGCTCTCCTCAGTAAGACGACTGGCGGAATCCCGCCGTTTGCAATGCAGACGAGCGTTCTGCATTTTCGAATGCTAACATAACGCACCATAATTCATAGTCAACCGCACTCCCCTTCAAAGCATCATGACCAGATCCGTTCCGGTACTTATGTACCACTATATATCACGCTGGAAAAACCCCATTGCCGTCTCCCCCGAACTATTCGAAGAACACTGCGCAACAATGGCCCGCAAGGGGTGGCGCGGCATCGGGCTGGACGAGGCGGAAGACTTTTTCATTCAGGGCAAGCCGCTGCCGGATAAATCCGTGCTCATCACCTTTGACGACGGCTTTCTGGACAACTACGTCTATGCCTTTCCCATTCTTGAAAAATACGGGCACAAGGGGACGATCTTTGCCGTAACCGGCAAGATTGAAACCGGCGAAACGCCCCGTAATACCCTTAAGCAGGTGTGGAACAACGAATGCTCCGCCGATGCCCTGCCCCGTGTTGACCAGCCCTATGTACCGCATGCGCTCGGCTTTGACGAACGCACGGATCACTTCATAAGCTGGGAAGAGGCAAGGCTCATGGAAAAAAGCGGCGTGGTGCGGGTATCATCTCACTCCGCATGGCACAAGACCGTTTTCGTGAGTCCCGAATATGACGGATTCTTCCAGCCCGGCAAACGCAGCCGCACCTTCGACCGTGTGGATGCCGAAGTCATATGGGGGCTTCCCCGCTTCAAGAATCGTCCGCGTCTTTCCAATCGTGCATTCATTCCCTCCTCCCGCCTGATGGACGCCATCCGCGATCTGGTGCCGCAGGAGAAAGAAGCCGCCTACGCCTTTTTCGCCGAGGCGGACAACGTGGAAAGGCTGAAGACGCTGGTTGAAGGCTTCTCCAAGGAAGAACTGGGCACATATGAAGACGACATGGCCATGCAAGGCGCTCTTCGGCAGGAACTGGCTGAAGCCAAGGCGACCGTAGAACAGAAACTCGGAAGGCCCGAACGTTCGCTGTGCTGGCCGTGGGGCGCGTTCTCTCCCGACGCCTTGTCCATAGGCAAGGACTTGGGGTACCAGTGTTTCTTTACCACGAACATGGGCGCAAACCCCGGCGGCTGCGCTGATCACGTGCACCGCTTCAAAGCAAAGGACAAACCTGCCTCATGGATGATGATGCGGCTGCAGATTTACTCCCGCCCGTGGCTTGCCAACCTGTATTCGTCCATACGCCTGTAGGCTAGCCCACCTCCCAAGCTGCCGTAGAGGTAGCTGCCCAGCTTCATCCTCACCGCAATACCCATTGCAACACGAAAGGCGCCTCCCAACCGGGGCGCCTTTATCTTGTTATCACCTCACTCACCACGTCCCCTTGCCCTTCAACAGCAAGCCGCTCCACGACGCCAAAAGACAACCTGCATGGTTCTCAATATATAACGGCAATCATCGCTCTTTCTGCTACTATACAACACAAACTATCTCATTGTGTTTTTTCTTACAGCTAGAAGCAATCCGGAGGTTGTATGTCGCCCAAAACGCAAAGTGCCCGAAGGAAGAACCAGAACCAATCCAGGCGTAACTTTGTTAAAGGCGCAGCTATTACATGCGCCGCACTGTCTGGAGGCGTTTTTACCAAGCCTGCGCTGAGTGCACTCACTGAGGCCAAAGCGGCAGTACGTGAAACGCCGCAGGGAGAATGGCTGGCCTCCACATGCCAAGGCTGCACTTCATGGTGTTCCAAACAAGTCTACGTTGTTGAAGGGCGTGCGGTAAAAGTTCGCGGCAATCCCCATTCCAAGGTCAACTTGGGCGCTTCTTGTCCAAGGGGCCACATGGGTCTGCAGCAGGTGTATGATCCCGACCGGATCAAGACCCCCATGAAACGCACCAATCCCAAGAAAGGCAGAAATGAGGACCCCGGCTTTGTCCCCATTACATGGGATGAAGCGCTGGACACCATTGCCGACAAGATAATGGAACTGCGCAACGCACATGAAACGCATAAGTACATGCTTCTGCGTGGCAGATACACCTATATGCGCGACATTCTCTATGACTTTACAACGAAGATCATCGGGTCGCCCAACAACATCTCCCACAGCGCACTGTGTGCGGAAGCGGAAAAGTTCGGCCCATACTACACGGAAGGCTACTGGGACTACCGTCAGTACGATGTGCTGAACACGCGCTACATTCTTCTCTGGGGAGCCGATCCGCTGGCTGCAAACCGACAGGTATCCTACTACTCCAAGGCATGGGGCGAAGCCATAGGCAACGCCAAGGTGGCGATTGTTGAACCCAGACTCTCCGCCACGGCTGCCAAGGCTGATGAATGGATTGCAGCAAAGCCCGGTTACGATGGGGCCATCGCCGTTGCCATGGCACACGTCATTCTCACCTCGGGCTTGTGGAGCAAGGAGTTCGTCGGCGACTTTACGGATGGCGTAAACAGATTCGTCGTCGGACAGGAAGTGGATGAAACCACGTTTGCAGAGGTGCACACGCACGGACTCGTGCGCTGGTGGAACCTGGAACTCAAAGACAAGACGCCGGAATGGGCAGCGGAGCTTGCAGGCGTTTCAGCCGAACAGATACGGCGCGTTGCCACCGAGTTCGGCTCTCTGGCTCCCCACGTCATGTCGTGGGTCGGCGGCGGCCCCGTCATGCAGGTACGCGGCGGCTATACCAGCATGGCCTGCCACGCGCTCAACGGTCTGGTGGGCGCCTGCGACAACGTAGGCGGTACGCTTGTTGCCAACAAGGAATATACCAACAAGTTCCCGAAGCCGGATCACTATTTCGATGACATCGCCAAGAAGGGCAAGAAGCACGAGAAGATCGATCAACGCGGAAGACTGGAGTTTCCGGCCATCAACGCCGGCAAACCGGGCAGTGCCGTCATCACAAACAACGTTCCTACCGGCGTTATCAATGAAGACCCCTATGATATCAAGGTCGTCATTGCCTACATGAACAACTTCCCCTTCTCCGCTCCGCAAGGTCAGCGCTGGGAAGAAGCACTGAGCAAAATTCCCTTCATCACCCACATCACCACCAATGCGTCCGAATTCTCATGGTTCTCGGACATCCTTCTGCCGGACACGCACCATCTCTTCGAAAAGTGGGGATACGTGAAGTCCATAGGTAACGGCTACAGGCATGTCACCATCATGCAGCCCGTTATCGAACCTCTCTGGGATTACAAGATCGACGAAACTGAAATCCCCTGGCTGCTGGCAGAAAAGCTTGCACAGCGAGGTTTCACCAACCTGCTCGACTACTTCCGCACCGAATACAAGGATCCGGAAACCGGCGTTCCCCCTTCCAATGAAAAGGAATTCGCACTCTACGCGTTGAAGTATGCAACCCAACCTCTGTGGGATCCCGCCCTGCACAAGGGGGGCGACAAGTTTGAGGGCTGGGAGCACTTCCGCAAAATAGGCGTATGGAACTCCGATCCCTACCCGTACAAAAAACGCTGGTCTGAGATGAAGACCGATACCAAGAAGTTCGAGTTCTACAGTGAGACACTGAAGAAAGCGCTGGGAGCCCACGCCGAAAAGCATGAAACGGACGTGGATGCCGTGCTTGAAGCCAGCAAATATCTTGCGCGCGGTGAAAGAGCCTTTGTGCCACATTTTGAAGAACCCTTCGTGCATGGCAATCCGACTGACCACCCCTTCGTCTTCGTCGACCACAAGTCCCGCCTGAACCGCGAAGGACGTTCCGCGAACTGCGCCTGGTACTATGAGTTGAAGGATCTGGATCCCGGCGATGAAAAATATGACGACGTCGCCAAGATCAATCCCGTGGACGCCGAAGCCATGGGCATCAAAAACGGCGATGCCATCAAGCTGGTCTCTCCGACCGGAGAACTTTCCTGCACCGCAAAACTCTGGGAAGGCGTCCGCCCCGGCACCGTGGCCAAATGCTACGGGCAAGGTCATTGGGTCTATGGCAGGCTGGCATCAAAGGTATTCGGCAAGGAGCCCCGCGGCGGGAATAACAACATGATCATTCCTGCGGACTTTGAACGGCTCAGCGGTTCCACCGCCTACTACAGCACCGTGCGCGTCAAGATAGTGAAGGCGTAAGGAGGTAGATGACATGACAAGATACGCGATGGTTATCGATCACCAACGGTGCGTTGGATGCGGCGGCTGCATCATAGCTTGCAAAAACGAGAACAACACGCCGGAAGGCATCTCATGGTCCAACAAGATCACCGAGACTGTGGGAACCTTCCCAAATGTACGCTTCCACTACACCCCCACGCTCTGCAACCACTGTGAGAACGCCCCCTGCGTGCAGGGCTGCCCGACACAGGCCATGCACAAGGCAGAGGGCGGCATAACCATGCACGATCCGGATAAGTGCATAGGATGCAAATACTGCATGTTCAACTGCCCCTATGGGGTCATCTACTTCAACTGGCGAGACCCGTTCAGCCAGCAGAACAAGCAGGGCGAGCTGATACCGAACTGCACCTCGTCGCCTGCAGCGGATCTGGCAAAACTGAAAACCCAGGGAACGCCTTTCTTAAATCCTGACCGGGATGCGACTCTGCCCGGGTTAAGGCCCAGAGGCGTCGTCGAAAAATGCACCTTCTGCGACCACCGGCTCAAGAAGGGGCAACTGCCTTACTGCGTAGAGGCGTGCCCTGCCGATGCACGCATCTTCGGCGATCTGGACGATCCGGAAAGCGAAGTAAGCAAACTGCTCGGGAAATACCGTCCGTACCGGTTGAAAGAAGAACTGGGTACGGAGCCCAAGATCTTTTACATCCGCAGTTTCAACCCCGGCACGTATATCCAGACGAAAGGAGGCCTCAAATGAGTTTGGCAAACACCTTGCGAGTTCCGTGGCTTGCTCTTCTCGGAGCAGGCGTCCTGACTGGCCTCTATACGGCGGCCCAGTTGTTCAGCGAAGGGCACGCTCTGTTCAAGGCCAACGATGTCATCGTCTGGACATTGCCGCTTGTGGCATACGTGTTCTTTGCCCTTACCAGCACAGGGCTGGCTCTTGTGGCATCCATGCCGCTGGTCTTCGGCGTCAAGGAATTGATGCCGCAGGCCAAGAGGCTGACATTTCTTGCCATAGCCACCCTTGCGGCCGCCTTCATAGCCATCGGCCTTGAACTGGGTTCTCTGGGGCACATGTATCAGCTTCTTCTTTCCCCCAACCTGTCATCCCCCATCTGGTACATGGGTGCGCTTTACAGCCTCGAGCTTGTTCTGCTCATCATCAAATTCGCCCAGATGCGAACCAAGGGCACCGCTGATGGTTCAGGCAAGCTGCTCAGCCTTCTTTCCATGTTCTGCAGCCTTTTTGCAGCTCTGATGCTCGGCGCGGTTTTCGGACTCACGGAAGCACGCCCGACCTACTTCGGCCCCTTCATCTCCGTGCTCTTCCTCTCCCTTGCCTTCATGGGCGGCGTCTCAGCCATTCTCTTCCATCAATCCATTCTCCAATCCATCTCATCCGGCAGGCCTTCCGCAGCCGTCACCAGCAGCATGAACTATCTCGGCAGGCTGCTGTACCTCTCTTCCGGCGCAGCCCTGTTGCTGCTCGTTCTGAAAATACTTCTGGAATCAGCCGCCACCGTGCCTGCACTAACCAACTCTATCGGCATTGGTTCAGCAATATGGCTCGCCGTTCCATTTGCCTTGATGGCGGAATCAAACCTGCGCCAGACTTCGTGGGCCCGGATATTTGCACCGGCAACGGCGCTGGCGGGCGCTTTCTCCATCCTGTTTCAGGTCATACTCTCCGGCCAACTGCAGCCTGTAGGTCCCAAGGGCGAAGGACTTCCAGCCCTGCTCAGCTACACCCCCAACCTCTGGGAACTGCTTGTGGTCGACTTCGCAGTATGTGTCATGCTGCTCCTGTACACATGGGGAGAGAGCAAACTCAGACTTGATAATGCTTCCTAACTGCAAGCTACAGGCAGGGGCCGGACATACCAGCCCCTGCCGCCTGTGGAGACTCATATGAAAAGCGGAAGTGAAAGCAGAATTGCAGCATGGTGTAACGCCCTGTTCGCCTTGGCGCATTGTTACAGGGAGCCGGGCGACTCGTTCCCTGCCTACGTAACCATGCTGGATGAATCATTGAACGCGCTGGCAATATCCCAAACAGTACCCGCCCCTCTGCACCAAAGCCTGACCGACACAGAGCCCGCCGAGCTGCTGCGGGACTATGCCCGTCTTTTCATAGGCCCGTTCGAACTGTTCGCCGCGCCCTTCGGTTCAGTCTATCTGGAAGAAGGCAGACGCATCATGGGTGAAACAACCTATGATGCCCTGCACCACTATCAGGCTGCGGGGCTTGAGGTCAGCGCGGATTTCGGCAATCCACCCGACCACCTCTCGGCAGAACTGGAGTTCATGTACTACCTGCTGCACAAGGAAATGCAGGCCCGGGTTCAGAACGACATGCAAGGCTCAGCCCGATGCCGTTCGCAACTGACGGCTTTCGTGAACAACCATCCGGCACGATGGATCGACCCATTCTGCACAGCTGTACAGGAAAGTGCCGCCACACCGTTCTACCATACACTTGCATCACTGACCCGAACGACACTGCAAACATTCAGCCCCGAAATCCTCTCTCTATAGCAAACACAAACAAGAAGGCCGGGAACCTGTTGGTTCCCGGCCTTCTGACTCTTTTCCGGATTAAAAGATCGGAACGCTCCGCTCCGTGCGTATTTCCGTCTATGCCGTGGCGGCAGCCGCGATAAAAGCGTCCACTTCTGCCTCTGTGGTGTTAAAGGAACAGACCAGACGCGCCTGATGCAGGGATGCATCCCACACATAGAAATAGAACTGCTCCTGCAAGACATCAATACGCTCGGGGGACATTGCGACGAATACTTCATTCGCCTCCACCCTGTTCACCACGGTCATGCCGGAAACGGCCTCAAGCCCGCGTGCAAGGCGCTGCGCCATGGCATTGGCATGACGGGCGCTCTCCAACCACAGGCCGTCCCGAAGCATTTCCGCAAACTGGCAGGAAACGTAGCGCATCTTGGAAAGCAACTGCAGGTTCTGCTTGCGCAGATAGGGAAAATCCGAGCTCGGAACCGGATTGGCGGATACGTTGAAAAACACCACCGCTTCACCGAACATCATGCCGTTCTTTGTGCCGCCGAAGGAGAGGACGTCCACTCCTGCGTCGCGGGTAAACGCGTTCACATCCACACCAAGAAATGCGGCAGCGTTGGCGATGCGGGCACCGTCCATATGGAGGAACATGCCGTGTGCATGGGCAAGATCGGCAAGAGCCCGCACTTCATCAGGCGTATACACTTCACCGAACTCCGTGGCCTGCGTAATGGAAATGGCCTTGGGCTGGCTATGATGCACAACGCCCTGCGCAGCCAGCAGAGGCTTCACCTGCTCAGGCGTAATCTTGCCGTTGGGTGAAGGCAGGGTGAGCAGCTTGCACCCGATGGATGCTTCAGGTGCTCCGGTCTCATCCACATTGATATGCGCCATCTGCGAACAGATCACCGCATGGTAGGAGCGTACAAGGCTCTTCAGCCCCAGCACGTTGGCACCGGTGCCGTTGATCGCATAGAACACGGCAATATCGTCGCCGAACAGGGTCTTGAAGACTGCATCCGCCTCTGCGGTATGTCTGTCGTCTCCGTAGGCACGGGCAAAACCTTCATTGGCACGGCCAAGGGCCGCAAGAACACGGGGATGAACGCCCGAGGCGTTATCACTGGCAAAATTTATCACGTGGCACCTTATTTCTGCAAAAGAGCGTTGTAGAGGGAGAGCGTCTGATCGAGAAAATGCTGCCCGCTGAGGGAACGAATGCGGAGCTGCTGCTGTTCAAGCAACGTGCGTCGATAGTCCGCGTCCGTAGCCACGCGGCGGATGGCCGCGGCAAGCGCCTCGACATCGGCAGGACGGAACAGGGCGTCGGGCTCCAGCAGGTCGGGCATAACCCCCACATCCGTGGAGATAAGAGGACGTTCGCAGGCCATGATTTCCAGCGCGGCACGGGCTATGGTCTCGGACCACTTGGATGCAATGACGCCAGCATCAAGCGCAGAGAGGCAGGCAACCACATCATCGCGCTTTCCGGTGATGACGGAGATATCCTCAACGCCGTTTTCGCGTATCCAGTCCTGCACCACCTTTTGCGGCGTTGCACTGTCAAACCCGAGCAGCATCAGCCGGATATTGGTCATGCCCTGCCTGCGCAAAGACGCAACGGCTTCAATGGTTTCCCGCTGGCCCTTGACCTCGTCAAAACGGCCCAGCAGGCCAACGACAAAATCGTCCTCGCGGTAACCGAACTCGGCTCGCACGCGGGCTCGACCATCAGCTTCAAAGGTGAAGCGTTCGGCATCCACCCCGCCGAAGATGGTGTGCACCTTGGACGCCGGCACATGCAACACATCGGTGAAATGACGCGCCATGACGGAGTTCGTCGCCACCACGGCATCGGCCACATCGGTATGCAGCCAGCGGTTTATGGCGTTGTTCTTCGGCAGGCGTTGGTCACCGCGCGTGCGAACAAGCTTGAAGGCATTGGGGCCGCCCGCGAGCTGCTTCTTGAGCAACCCCCAGAGCATGAACCCTTCGCCCCGATGACAGTTCACGATGTCCGGCTTGAAGCCGGTCACCAGACGGTGCATCTGGCCGTAGGTGCGCAGCAGCCTGACGGGCTGGGCCGTGTTGAGGTCCATATGAATGCCCTGCATGCCCCACTCGCGGGTCTTTGTCGCCCCAGGCGTGTTCTGCAGGACAATGATGCGGGTCTCATGACCGGCTCGCTGCAGCAGCGTTCCGAGGTACAGGCCATACCATGCCGTGGCATTGAACCAGCGCACGTTGATTATCTGAAGAGTTCGCATGGGGGAATTCATGACAGCAACCAACCCAAAAAACAAGCCGCCATGTGTAAATCCGGAGCGCTGCAGCTTAACACTTCACAAAATGAAAAAGGCAGCCGGTATGGCTGCCTGTATTGCACGTCATCCTAATTGGTCCTATCTCATTGCAGGAAGAAAAGGCCCTTTCTGCATACCCGGAAATGAACCAATTCCTGTGGGCGCGCTCTAGATCGTCCTGCTCAGACCGTACATACCTGCGGTGAACCCAGCTTCGCTGAAATCCATGAGTTCAGACGCCAGAGACATGCCGTTTGTCATTGCAGAACTCATGAACAGCGCAGCCCCCTGCATCTGAATTTCCTTGCGCATGTCGGTAATGGGCCTGTCCTGAAACTGGCGGGCACGGTCAAAGTTGCCGATCATCTGAATCTTGTTGAACTCTTCCACCATCTTCGGATTAGCCTTGAAATACCGCTCGATAAGCGCTGCTTCCTTATGATCGGAAATAACGGAGACGCCGCCGTTGTTATCGGAAACGAGACGAAACTCAATCTTCTCATCCACTCCCAGTGCACGCAGGTCGGACTTCACCTTCTCGGCGAACTCCGCTTCCTTGGTCTTCTTGTGCTCCTCCAGCTGCTTGAAGGTGATACGGCCGTTGGCATCCGGCTCAACTCCCGCAAGAGCCGCTTCCACCTCGCGGGCAATACCGGACATGGTATTATTGCCCGTATACATGCTCGCTCTGCGAAGCTGCGCACGGGGCTTTTCGGTTTCCTGCGCAGAATTATTCTCGGCGGCGCGGGTATCCGTACGCAATCCGGTATAGGAAAGACCATCAACTCTATCTATGCTTGAAGTGTACATTCGCTCGTCTCCTGCCTGTCAGTTCCTTGCGGCAAGGAATGCCGCCTGCCTTCTATCTAGCAGGAATCATACCAAATACCCTATACATCCACGCATACACCGATACTGTCATTTTCTAGACTTTCACTAATATTGACAGGACGTTGTACATACCGCAAAGTGTTGGACGCTGGGGACAAAAAAAGGTAGTTTCTGCCAAATCCTGATTCATTGAGGAGTAATGGTACCGCCGCCAGGCACTGCCAGATTATGTCAGCACAACCTACTACACGAGCGCTTGAGTTCGATGATGCCCGCCTCGCCAACGAGCTGTTCGGCCCGCAGAACAGCAACCTGGCCCTTATAGCGGAAAAAAGCGGCGTCACACTGAACACACGCGGTGCAACCCTTCTTGCCTCTTCGGAAGACGAGAAGGAACTGCACACCGTTCTCAACCTGATGACACAGCTCTATGGACTGCTGAAATCAGGCAGCCCCTTGTTCCCCCGCGATGTGGTCTATGCGTACGGCATGATTGCCAGAGAACCCGCAACAGACCTCAAAACCATCTTCAAGGAAGCCGTTTTCGTGGCTTCCCCCAAGAAGACCATCACCCCCAAGACCCTGAGCCAGCGTGATTACGTTGCCGCCCTGCGCGAAAACGACATGGTATTCGCCGTGGGCCCCGCAGGCACCGGCAAGACCTATCTCGCCGTTGCCATGGCGCTTTCCAAACTGCTCTCCAAACAGGTCAAACGCATCATCCTGACCCGTCCTGCCGTGGAAGCAGGAGAAAAACTCGGCTTCCTTCCCGGCGACATGGTGGAAAAGGTCAATCCCTACCTCCGCCCACTGTATGATGCTCTGCATGATATGCTTGATTTCGAAAAAGTTTCCGAAATGCTGGAAACCGGTGTCATAGAGATCGCTCCGCTCGCATTCATGCGCGGAAGGACACTCAACGACGCATTCATCATTCTGGATGAAGCGCAGAACACAACTCCCGAGCAGATGAAGATGTTTCTGACCCGTCTCGGTTTCGGTTCACGTGCAGTGATCACGGGTGATATCACCCAGATCGACCTGCCGGCCGGAGACAGGGGAAGAAGCCTCCCCCGTTCGGGACTGGTGGATGCTCAACGCATCCTCGACGGCGTCAAGGGAATCCGCTTCCTCTCATTCCATGAAGATGACGTTATCCGTCACCCCCTGGTGGGACGGATAGTACAAGCCTATGAACGCAGCCAAACAACTGATTTCAGGAAAAAAGACTAACGGCACAAGCCGCTTTCTGCCGTCACTGTTCAAGCCGCGCAAGCCGAAAAAGCACTCCAGCCGCCCCGTATACGGCCTGGCGTTCTTCATTTTCGTCCTTGCCGCGCTTTCAGTTCTGGGCGGTGTGCAGTTCCGTCCGCAGACAATACTCTTCGTAGCCGGAGAGATTGCGACTCAGGATGTCACGGCGGATCAGAATCTTCTTGTGGAAGACACAGTCTCCACTCTTGCGAAGCGAAAACAGGTCGCCGAGTTGCAACCGCCCGTTTTCGACCTGAGCCTCACGCCCATAGAACACCTTCAGTCCCGTGTGGCCGAAATCTTCACCACCATTGATGCGCCTGAAAGCGACAACTCGGACCCGGATCAACTGCGCTGGCAGATATCCGAGGCCCTCAACACCGAAATCTCGGCCACCACGGTCAAGGACTGGCAGCAGGGCATTTTCCGCAAAACCATGCGGGAAGATGTGCTGCCATGGCTTGTCGAACGCCTTATCTCCGGGGTTACCGCGGACAAGACCCTGCTGTTGCAATACCGCCATGGCATCGTCATCCGCGACCTGACCACGGAAACCGAAACCATCAGACTCGAACTGGAAGGCATTCCCGACATCAAGGATCTGCGCCTTGACCTTGCCAACTACATCAAGGGCCCCCTCAAGCTCCCCCTGCATATGCGCCGCTCCATCACAGCGCTGCTCACCCCCCTTCTGTCACCCACGCTGACGCTGAACAGAGAGGCGACCAACCAGCGCATCAAGATGGCCACGGAATCGATAGATCCCGTCTACAATCACATCAAGAAGGGCGAAATCATTGTACGTCAGGGCGAACGGGTAACGGAAGAAGATCAGATGCAGCTGCAGACCCTGCTCAGCCACAAGCGGCAGACAGTCTTCCCCATGCGCATTGCCGGCCTCTTCATTGTATCCCTCATGCTTGGCGGCGGTCTGGCCTTTGCCAAACCCGGCAGACGCATCTCTGACGTGAAGAACAAGGACCTCTATTTTACCGGCCTGCTGCTTCTGCTCTTCGGCATCGGTGCGAAGATGCTCATGCTGGCAAACGGCTCCCTCATCGATCAGGCCCCCACTGAGATGCGGGGCGAGCTGCTCCCCCTGCTGTTCCCCGTTTCCGGCGGCATGGGGCTTGTGGCTATGATCTTCGGCTTCAAACGCTGCAGCGTCACCTCCCTCATCCTTTCCTTCATGTGCGCAGTGATGACGGGCGGCGGCATGTGGCTCTTCCTGTTCTATTTCATCGGCTCCATGCTCTATGTACTGCTGGTGAAACGCGCCCAGACGAGAAGCGACATCGCTCTCAGTATCTTCCCGCACATTGCCGGCCTGATATTCACGTGGATGGGCGTGGCCATGTTCCAGCGGTTCGAGGCCTCACAGATTTGGCTGGGCTGCCTCTACGTGCTCGGCAACGGCCTGCTTTCACTTCTCGTGCAGTTCGCCGTGAGTCCGCTCATTGAAATGGTGTTCAGCTACACCACACGCTTCCGCCTCATGGAGCTCATGAATCTGGAACAGCCCATGCTGCAGGAACTGATGCTGGAGGCACCGGGCACCTATCATCACTCGCTTATCGTGGCGAACATGGTGGAAGCCGGGGCCAAATCCATCGGCGCAAACAGCCTGCTCTGCAAGGTTGCCGCCCTGTACCATGACATGGGCAAGCTCTCCAAACCGGAATACTTCATAGAAAATCAGGGACGCGCCAAGAATCCGCACGACAAGATTGCCCCGTCCATGAGCACGCTGGTCATCAGCACCCATGTGAAACGCGGTGTGGAAATGGCCCGCCAGCACAGGTTGGGCGACGAAATTGCGGACATCATCGAACAGCACCATGGCACCTCCCTCATCCGCTATTTCTTCAACAAGGCCAAGGAGGCCGGCGACAATCCGCGGGAAGAGGATTACAGCTATCCCGGCCCTAAACCGCAAACCCGCGAGGCCGCCATCGTCATGCTGGCAGACGCCGTGGAGGCATCCAGCCGCGTGCTTGCCGACCCCACTCCCAGCAGAATACGTGGTCATATAGACACCATCATCAAGACCATCTTTGCCGAAGGTCAGCTTGACGAGTCCGAACTCACCCTGCGGGACCTGCACACCCTGAGTGACAGCTTCCACCGCATCCTGACAGGCATATTCCATCGCCGCATTGAATATCCTGACGACAAGAAAGACAAAAGCGGCTCCGCCAAGAAGGGCGAAGACAAACAGGAAACAAAGCAGGGACAGAAGAACGGCGCAAGCAAGGATTCCAAGGATTCCAAAGACACCAAGGACACCAAGGAAACTCCTGCTGCCTCCTCTTCCGAAGCCAAGGACAGCCTTTCGGCTTCCGGTTCGGACAAGAAAACATCAAACCCGCTGCAATAACGCTGCATGATACAGATCAAGAAAGCTGAAGGCATCTCGTGGCTGCTGCCCCTGACCCGCTCCGAGCTGCGCCTGTGCGTGGAAACCATCTGCACCGCCATCGGACACGAAGGCGCCTCGCTGGACCTGAACCTCGTAAGCGACGCTGAGGTTGCCGAACTGAACAGGACGTTTCTGGGCTGCGACGGCCCCACGAACATACTCTCATTTCCGTCCACCGATGCGGACTCCATTTCGGACATGCCCGCAGGCTGGCACATGGGCTGGCTTGCCCTCTCGCTGGACACGACAATACGCGAAGCCCTGCTCTACCATCAGGATGTGACGGAGCATGCCTTACGGCTCATTGCCCATGGCACGCTCCATCTGGCAGGCTACGACCACAGCGAAGAGATGTTCGACCTCACGGAAAAAGCGGCGGCAAGCGCCCTTGCAGCACTTGCCACCGCCTGATTCTCTTCCGTCCATTGCGCCATCCGGGAGAGGAACCCCCTCTCCCGTCCCTTAAAGCTACTTCACAGGCCTACTGCTTCAGCCTGCCGATCAGATCATTCAGTTCATGCGCGTTGCCTGCCAGCCCGTTGACCACCTGCTCCGACTCCGTCATGCCCGTGCCGGTCTCTGTTGCAATGGTCCGGATATCCTCAACAGCCTTGATGATGGAACCATGCTGATCCGAATGCTCGCGGGAGAGTTCCGCAATACGTTGAATCTGCTCGCCCATGGAAACGGAAAGCTGCGCGATCTCGTTTAATGAACGTTCAGACGCAACGACGAGCTCGTTGCCTTCCGATACGGCCGCAACGGCGGCGTCCGTGTGTTTGATATTCTCGTGGGCCGTGTTCTGAATGCTCCGGACACTCTTGTTCACTTCACCGGTTGCCGCCATGGTTCGTTCGGCCAGCTTGCGCACTTCGTCCGCAACCACGGCAAACCCTCTCCCCGCCTCACCAGCCCGCGCAGCCTCAATGGCAGCGTTCAGGGCAAGCAGATTGGTCTGGTCGGCAATGTCGCTGATTACTTCCAATATGCCGCCAATGGCATCTGCCTGCGCTCCGAGATGATGCATGCTCTCCCGCAGATTCTCCGAAAGCGCCTGCACACGGTTCATGGCAGCCGTTGTCCGGCCCATGACCTCGGTCCCCTCTTCAGCCTTGCGCATGGCGGAATCAGCATCCGTTACGGCAGCTTCCGCATACCGGGCAGCCTCCTGAAGCTCCTGATTCATCTCCTCGATAATGGCGGCAGTCTGTCCCAGCTTGTCTACCTGCATACGGGCACCTTCCCCCACATGCTCCACCTGCCGGGAAAGTTCCTCCGCCTCCGTTGAAAGATTCTCGGCAATCACTTCAGCCTGCTCCGCTACCTCCAGCATCATGGAGTTCTGCTCGCTGATCTGTGCCTCCTTGATACGAATATCCGTCAGGTCGGTCACCAGAGCGATGGCCCCGATAAGCTGTTTGTCCAGATCATAGAGAGGCGCGCAATCAATCCGCACGGTGCGCGCATTCCCCTTGTCCGTTGTCCAGTGCCGTTCGACATTGAAGACCGCCTTCTGCTCGCGCATGGCCAGCGACGTTGAGCCCCTGCCTCCCTCCTGATGCTGCAGAAGAAGGGCGGCGGGTTTGCCGAAATAGATATCGGGACTGCCGTCAAACTCCATCATGTCGAGAAAATAGCGGTTAACAAAAGATACATTGTTATTCTCATCCACCACCACAGCAGGCATAGTCATACCGGTGAGAATCCCCTCCGAGAAGCCCAGCTTTACCTTGAGTTGGCCGACCATCAGAGCCACCGCGTCCGTTACCTGCCCAATCTCGCCCTTGAAGACTCCTTCGGGCGCGGCATGGAGGTTGCCCCCCGCCACGGCCTGAACATAGGCAATGATACGCCTGAAAGGATCCGCAATGGAACGCCGCAGGAACCACCACGTTCCTCCCATCACCAGCAGGGCTGTCGCCACCCCCAGCCCCAATGTTACCATTCGCAGACGGGTAACCGGCCTGAATGCCTCTTCCGTGGTTATTTCCGTAACAAGCACCCAGGATACATTTCCCAGTTCAACCGGAGCGAATGCTGTCAGATATTCCGCACCGTCATAGCTTGCGCCGACCATCACGCCCCGCTCCCCTGCAAGAGCCCGGTTCACGGCATCCGTATCCGCCATGCCACCCTTCGGGTCTGCAACAGCGGCGGCAAGCGAATGCCTCTTCAAATCCCTTCGGGAATCGGAGCGTATCACCTTGTCCTGATTGACAAGATATGACTCGCCGGTTTCTCCCATGCCGGCGCGCTGGGATACGATGTGTTTGACATGCTCAAGAGGCAGCCTGAGCGCGGCAACCCCCAGAATGTCTCCGGTGTAACTGTACACCGGCGCAGCCATGAAGGCAGCAGGCTTGCCGCCGAGCGGGGCATACGCCTCTACATCCACAAATGCGAACTCGCCCTTGACCGCCTTTTGCCAGGCGCGGGCGAGATTCGTATTGCGATAGGGTCCGTTGACAAAATCCTCTCCAAGGTCATTGCCCCGGGCCACGGAAAAAACAACCCTGCCGTAGTCATCCAACAGCAGGGCATCCTCGAATCCGAACTCCTTCACAAACGGGACGAACGCCGCCTTCACGAAGTCGTAAATGCCTTCATATTCCTCATCAAGGGGCATCTTCTCGCCCTCTTTGGCTTTGCCATAAAGGGTGTCCCGTATCATGCCAATGGCATTGTAAACCTCCTTGACCTGCGAATAGATGACCGTGGCATGCTTCCACTGATCCATCAGCCCCTGCAGGCTGTCCTGCTGCACGTCGCTGACGGCCCGCAGCTGATCGAAAGCCGAATTCTTCAGACTCGTCGATGCGGTCTGCACACTGTAAACACCCATCACGAACAAAGGAACCAGCCCGATAACCAAACAAAATGCCAATATTTTTGTGCGCAGCAACATAACTTCCTCATTACAATCATATTCCGGTCAACCGACATGGCGACCAGCTTCAGCACCGAGTTATGGCTATCTGCTGTTACGATTGCGTTAAGGATTATCGACAGTTGTGCGGCCTCAGATATTCTTATGAAAACAGGTTACAACAATGTTACAACACAGCAAAAATCCACACTACATGCACATAATACCGTGCAACAAACTTATCATTGAACAAAAATCAATACGATCTTAACCATAGCATAGCAAAAATCACCACACCAACACTCTACAACAACAACCATTGCGGTATAACATGAAAAACGCAATATGTATTACAATATTCATTGCTCTTACAGCAGTCATTTTTGTTCAAAACCAGGACATTATTGCCCTTTCAGAACAATTGAGAGCGCAACAGAAAGATATTACAGAGATTCAGTCTGATATCACGGCAGGATACGTCAGAAGCCTCCTCGCCTTGAAAATGACTATGGCAAACAAGGGAAGCATACAGGCTATACAACGCAAAAAAACTGTGCGGGTTACGGCGTACAGCCCACGAGAAGACGAAACCGACAACACGCCGTTCACCACCGCCTCAAACCGCAAGGTACGTCACGGTATCGTGGCCGTTTCCCGCGACCTGTTCGATCAAGGGTGGGTTTTCGGACGAAAAATCTACATCAAACAGATGGGCATATTCACCATTGATGATCTGATGGCTGAATCAAAAAGAAACCAGATCGACATATTCATGTTTGACACGGAACGCGCACTCCACTTCGGCAAACGTACCATGGAAGTTCACCTCCTTGTTTCCGAGTCGTCCAGTTGTCCCGAGAATGAGATCGTAAGCCATCGCACCAACTCAATGTATTCCATGAAGTAAGACAGAATAATTTCCAAAGCCTCAAAGAGCGTCTATAGTCTCTTCTCTGACTCTTTTCGGAGGAGAGCCGCATGTCTCATCGCCTACCCCCCCCCTCAACATGGAGACGGTTTTGGACTCCGCTCATCCCCTTTGCCTTGTGCCTGACCATTTTCATGAGCATGGTCATCTACAGGGAATGGCATCACCTGAACATCATCATCTCAAAGAATCTCAAGGAAACCAGAATAGAGCTGCTGGCCATGCAGCAGGCCTTGCAAAATCAGGCAGCTGCTCTCTGCATGTCCGCACAGCTGCTGCATTTTCTGCAACTCCAGAATGAATCCACTTCAGAGACAGACAACAACATCCCCGGCATCACCCCCTTACCATGGCGAACAATCGAGGTATTCGACAATGACAACGTAAGGGTAGCCATATTGCCCTCCTCCGCCACCTCCCCCCCATTGCCCGCGTCGTTGCGCAAACGCATCCTCATGCAAGCCACCATCAAGCCCTCCCCTTCCTCCGACATCATGGTCGCAGACGGGGTGCTCTACCTGTATGCTGCAGACATCGTCCGCAACAACAACGCCCCGGTTGGCAAAATCATCGTCAGCACGCCAATAGACTCAGCGTTGCTTCATAAGCTGAACAAGCACGAGGATACTGAACTGCTGCTTATCTGGGGAACCCCGACACAAACCGCATCATCACTCAACGCGAGCATCTCGCTTTCGACCACGGAAGAATGGACCTATGCCCAATCATCCGGTACCCCATCCATATTCCCCAGATTCATACTATCCGACGAAACATACTATCTGGCAGAATACACCTTCATAAGGGACAAAATGGGGAATGTCGTAGCAGCACTAGGTGCAGTAATCAGCTCAGCCCCACTGATAAACCTGAGCCTGAATTCATTCGCCCTCTTCATATTGCTGCTGGCTATTTTCGCCGGATACAACCTCCACATCACACGAAAGCAGGACCTGCGCCTCAAGGCCAGGCATATTGCCATTGCCCAACTATTACGAAACTTCTCACCACTCAGGCTACGCGATGCAAGCAGCGCATCAGCAGACATTCCCCCATTAATTATGAAAGAATACGACGAGATGACAGAGAGGTTCAACAAACACGAACAGGAATCAATTACCATCAAACGCAAGTATCAGAGCATCTTCGAAAACGCGCTGGAAGGCATCTTTGTCACCTCACCAGAGGGCCAGCTCCTCGATGCCAACCCAGCCCTCATCAGCATGTTCGGTTACTACAACATGGAAGACATTCTGGACACCAAGCTCACCGTCGACACTGGTGCCTATGTGGACCCGGCCAGACGGGACGAGCTGAAGCAGCTCCTTTCCACCTACGGACAGGTGCGGAACTTTGAAGCTGAATTCCGGAAGAAGGACAGAAGTACATTCTGGGGACTTGTGTCGGTTCGTTGCGTAACCGACACCGACGGCGGCTTGCTCTTTGAAGGTTGCATCATCAATATTGACGACCAGAAATGCAAAATACAGCAGGAATGTGACAAGGAAGCGGAAAACAGAACCCGCCTTTCCAGAACGGCCCTGCTTGAAGAAGTCGGCTCTGCCATGATGCCCCCCTGCAGTGAAATAATCTTGGCATGCAAAAGTATTGCAAGCGCAGAACCCGAAACCTCAAGACAGAATATCGCTCTAAAAATCAAACATGCCTGCCACAAGATACAGCACTTCTCCAGCTGTCTTCTTGACTTTGCGCGAGCCGAATCGGGCAGGATGTACCTGCATGAGGGACTTTACGATATCCGCAAGGCCATTCAGATCGCCTCGGAAGCTCTTGCGCACGAACAGGAGAACAGCTCCACCATCACGCACGAGATAGCTCCGGAACTCCCTGTAATTGTAACCACAGACCAGAACCGCTTAAGACAACTGCTGCAAATGGCAGCCAAAGTCCACCTGCAGCACAACGCAAGCACGGCAATCCATTTATCAGTCACTTCCGCCGCCCCCCCGACGGAGTCAGACATTCTTAATCAGGCACTCGGAACAGAGGATGCCACCCTACACCTGCTCTTCTCGTTTACGGACTCCGGTAACGATAAACGCCTGGCCCTGCCGCCGACCGACTCTGCGGACCTGGACTATTCAGGTGTGCAACGCCAATTTTTCTCCTCTCTGATTAACCTCTTCCAGGGCAACATAGTCTCCCTGGCTTCTCCATCGTGCGGCATAACTTCATTCATCATCCCATTTCATACACACCGCCTCCCCCGAAGCTTACCCGGAAACGACAACCAGACACGCGATAATAAGCACGGGACAGGCACCGGACGTATCGACACCATCACCTTTGACGGCAGCAGAGATCATCGCATTCACCATGATCAACTACAACCTTCCACGCCTGAGAATGACGCTCAACACAACTACGAACAGGCAACCCGCAGAGCCATCGCCCTATGCCCTGATCCAAACGATGCACGCTTGATGGGCCTGCTGCTGAACCAGCTTTCCATGGAGTGCCTGACTTTTTCCATAGTCGAGGACGCCATCGCCAGCGCCCGAACCCTCCGGCCGGAAATCATCTTCCTTGATCTGGAGATGCAAGTAACAAACGGCTTCATGGTAGCCAGAAGAATCAGAAGCGAATTGGCAGGAAGGGCAATCCCGCCTCCCCCCATCATCGCAATCTCCCTGCACCCCAGAGAACAAGTGGAAAAACCATGTCGCGAGGCCGGAATTCAGGGGATGATCACGAAACCCGTTACAGCCACGAAGCTTGAAACAACCATTCGTAACGCGCAGAGCAACAGCTCCCTTTCATCTGTCATGGCATGCGCCATCTCGAAATCTGACACGCAGAAACAAAACAGCACTCAGCAGTTCAACCCGCTTGCTGGTCGGCTCGAGTTGTTGCGGCGAGCCTCAACCCTGAAAAAACAGGCATCTGTAAAACGCATGCTTCCTGCCATGCTGCGGAGCCTGCCATCAGCCATCGCGGCAGAATCCTCCCCCATCTCAACGGCAATGGAGCTGCACCTTGAGCAGGAAAACTGGAGCGAACTCATAAACGACATTGAAAAACTGAGCGCCCTCTACTCCAACCGTTCAGGCGTGCCCCTGTAATAAAAAAGCCTCTCCGGTTACGAAGAGGCTAATCTGGACACGTTCAACTCCGGTCAGGCCGGCAATCAGGACTGCGACGAATAAATCATCTCTCTGGTCAACGCCAGACTCTCCTTACAGTAAGGACACTGTAGGTTTACGGTCTTCTGATCATCCCGCATGGGCTTCACTTTCAGCTTGAACACCTTCTGGCAATATGGACACCGAATTCTCTTTTCATCAGTCATAATATCTCCGGACGCGGTAGAGCTCTATAGTGAAAGAAACGTTTCATTTCGACTTGTTGTCAGCAGCAATACTCTTGAACATAGCCTGTAGCCACCACAATGGCAACCGTATCATGACGCACGAATTGGTCTCCAGGCGGCTTGACGTTCACGGCGCACGGAACTAGTAGACCGGAAGTGCTTTAAATTATTTGCCAGCGAGCCCGCATTGTCATCCACGCCCCAAAATTCAAACCTCCCCATCATCTTCGGCCTGACACTCATGGTCGTCATGGGGGTATCCAGCATCATGCCGGTGCTGCCGCTTCTGGCGCGGGAGCTTCAAGCCCCTGTGGAAACCATAGGCCTTGTGCTGACAGGCTTCACTCTTCCGGGCATTTTTCTCGCTCCGGTAGCGGGCATTCTGGCAGACCGCTACGGCAGAAAGAAAGTACTCATCCCCAGCCTTATCATTTTCGGCCTTGCAGGTGCAGCATGCGGGCTGGCACAAACCCTGTCTGACCTGCTCATACTCCGCTTCATTCAGGGCATCGGCGCAGCACCTCTGGGCGTGCTCTACACCACCATCATCGGGGACCTGTACAAAGGCAAGGAACGCACCCGCATCATGGGACTCAATGCGGGCGTGCTCGGCATGGGCACCGCCATATTCCCCGCCCTTGGGGGACTGCTCGGCGAGCTTGGCTGGCACTGGCCCTTCTTCCTCCCACTGGTTGCCCTGCCGTTGTGCTATGCCGTTCTCAAACATCTGAACCTGCCTGAACCTGAATCAAAACAGGATCTCAAGAGCTACTTCAAATCAGCAAAAGAGATTGTTCAGAGCAAACAGGCTGTTGCCCTCTTTGCTGTCACCCTGCTTACATTCTTCATCCTGTACGGCCCTATAGTCACCTTTTTCCCCGTACTTGCGGATACATCCTTTGATGTTCCCCCTTCAGCCATCGGCGGACTTTTCGGCGCCTCTTCACTGGCTACGGCCCTTGCCTCTGCCCTCATCGGCAAGCTTTCACGCTGGTTCAGCGAACGCACCATGCTGTGCGTTGGGCATGTTCTGTACATCATCTCCATGATCCTCATCCCCCTCACCCCTCACTACTGGTGGATGTTCATCCCCATCTGCACCTTCGGCCTCGCGCAAGGGTTCAACTTCCCCAACCTGACCACCCTGCTCACCAGCCTCGCCCCCATTGAACAACGGGCTGCCGTCATGGCAGTAAATGGCACCGTACTCCGGCTGGCCCAAACCATCTCGCCCATGTTCTTCACGCTCGTATTCTGGATCGGAGACCTGAGTGCCGTGTATTATGCCGGTGCAGCTCTTTCAGCATTCATGCTCTACATCACCCTTGCAAGGGTAAGCTCCACGCTTCACCACTAATCACTCCACAAACCGCACTCCCACTCCACAAAACAGCGCCTTGCACTACGGCGTCTTCTTCTTTATATGTTCTCTGCCGCGCAAGCGCGGCAAAGCCGCTTTGCACCCGCATCGCACGCATTCCAAGCCCCAGACAAGGACGCCACACTTGAAGAATACCCCCAATAAAATCCAATACCTTGACGGAACGCGCTTCATGCGTGTGATACAGGCGGCAACCAAGCGGCTGGTAGAAAAACACGGACACCTCAATGACATAAACGTGTTCCCTGTTCCAGACGGTGACACCGGCAGCAACATGGCCGGCACCATGCGCAATATCGTCACCACTTCCACCAAGAGCATTGAACGCTCCATCGGCAAGATGAGCAACGTCATTGCCGAATCGGCCCTAATGAGCGCACGGGGAAATTCCGGCGTCATTCTTGCCCAGTTCCTTTGCGGTTTTTCAGAAGGGGTAAAGGGTCTCAAGCGCATCACGCCGTCAGATTTTTCCAACGCCGCCTCAACTGCGGCACGCCGCGCCATGGAGTCCATCTCTGACCCGCGCGAAGGCACCATTCTCACGGTTATCAACGACTGGGCAGATCATCTGAAAGCCAACTGCCACAACTACCAGAACTTCCACGAACTGCTGCACGATTCGCTTGAGCAAGCCAAGCTCTCCGTACGCTCCACCACGGACAAGCTGGCCTCGCTGAAAAAAGCCGACGTCGTGGATGCCGGCGGACTGGGTTTCGTCTACCTGCTTGAAGGCATAGTAGAATTCACCGAACGTGGCTCATTGCGGGACAATGCCGAAGACTACGTTGTGGTGAACTCCTATTCTCCGGTACAGGATCGGGTCAGCGTTGATTCGCTGGAGTTCCTCTACTGCACCGAGTGTCTCGTAACAGGCCAAGCCATAGACGCAAATGCCCTGCGCAAGCAACTTTCCCCCCTTGGCGACAGCCTCATCGTTGCCGGCACGCCCGAAAAAGTCCGCGTGCACGTTCATACCAACGAACCGGAGACCGCGTTTGCCATAGCCGCCACGTTCGGCACAGTTTCCGCGCAGAAGGCGGAAAACATGCTGGAACAGCACAGAAGACTGCTGGCAGACGTACAGCAGCAGACCGGCATCATCACTGACTCCACCTGCGACCTGCCCGAACAGCTTCTGAATGAATACGGTATTCGGGTGGCCCCGTTGCGTCTTTTCCTCAACGATGAAGAGTTCGTAGACAAGATCACCATCTCCACGGAAGATTTCAACTCCCGACTGGCCTCTTCCACTTCGGCCCGCACCTCGCAGCCCGCCCCCGGCGACTTCAAGCGCCTTTACGAGGAAATGCAGGATCATTATCAGGAAGTGGCGGCGCTGCACGTCATGGCCCGCTACAGCGGCACCATGCAGTCTTCCAAGGCTGTGGGCTCGATGGTCTGGAACGACAATCTGACCATGCTGGATACCAATACCCTGACAGGCGGCCTGGGCCTTGTCGTGCTCAGGGCAGCCCAACGGGCCAGAGAAGGCATGACCGCCGCAGACATCGTCCGCATTGCGGAAGAAGAGAGCCAGAACGTGCGGGTGTTCGTTTCCATGGACACGCTGGATTTCGCCGTCCGTGGCGGCCGCATGACTCGCAGCCAAGGCATGCTTGCCCGCCTGCTGCGCATCAAGCCCGTGCTTGAATTCAATTCCCGTGAACAGGGCAAGGTTAATGTGGTGGCCAAAGCGCTTGGCACACAGCGCAGTGAAGACAAACTCTTCGCCATGCTTGCCCGCGACATGCAGGCCAAGGGTGACTGTGACCTGCAGTTTGCCATCACCCACGTCAACGTGCCCAAGGTGGCGGAACGCTACGCCAAACGCATGGAAAAAGAACTCGGCGTTGCCCCGCTCTACATCATGCAGGCATCTCCGGTTCTCGGCTGCCATAGCGGGCCCGGCGCATGCGCCGTATCCATGCTCATGTCACCGAAGGTTAAGGAAGCCTAGCCAACAGCGGGACCTGCAACCACGCAGCAAGGGGAATGACTGCGGACATGCTTGCTCATCTGCCATACATCTTTGCATTTTCCGGCATTTTGCTTCATAGTGCATGCAACACAACAGATGGAGAGTGCACGGAGAATGTGTAACAAGTTTATTGCAGCCCTTGTCATGATATGCACCCTGATGGTTTTGCCCGCCCATGCCGATAAGACAAAAAAGGAAGGCAAACTCGCTCCCGCGGTCATCAAGAACATGGGGGTAACCAAAGACGGAGATGCAGAGCTTTTCTGCCTGGATTTCAGCGACCCGCGCATTCCGGACCTTGAAACCATTGATGACGAGAAAAAACCACGTCTGTTCTTTGATGTCATCGAGGTAAAGGAATGGAAAGGGCAGAAGTCGTATGATATCAAGGGAGCAATGATCAAACAGGTCAGAACCGGATATAATGCCGAAAGCAAAAAGCTGCGCGTTGTTCTGGACCTGAACCCCGTGTACAACTACAATATCGAACCGTCCTACGATGATCGATACAACCTGTTCTGCATAGCCATATCCGCCCGCTCCGTCCGGAAATAATATTTACCCTTGCGGGTTTCCTTTTCTCCTCCAACGTCTTACAGTAAGACTATACTGATGAGGAGCAAGACATGGCTATCATCCGATCAGACCTTATCAAATTTGAAGGGCGGCGCATGCTGCAGGAGGCATTCGCCCAGCAGATTCGTACCGGACGACGCATCACGGTGACGGACGATATTCTCATGCAGTACTTCATGTCCCTGCGAATCACGGAGCAGTATCCCACCAAGGTGATGACTGCAGAAGCACAAACACAGCTCCCAGACTATCTGCTTGGCCTGTTCACCAACATGAATATCTGACCCCCCCCAATGCAATGAAAAAGCCCCCTGACGGGGGCTTTCCTTTTTCTTGCGAAGCCAAGGCTATTCTACTTCTGCAAGCCACTGCTGCAGGGTATCCACAATCTTCCTGGCCTGATCGGCACTGGAAATATTGAACTTGGACTTGGCACGGTACTCGCCTGAAACCTTCTGGTAACGACGAATGATGTACTTGTCCGGACCGTAATCCTCAAGCTTGTTGTCCCACTGCTTGTAGCGGAACATGACCGTTGCCCATGCCCCCTTGGAAAGAATAGCCTTATCCAGTTCCTTGACGACAAGGTGGCCGTCTTCCTCATAATCAACGGTAAGTTCGTCAACAGTCGTACTCATAACATCCCTCGTGCGTGTATTGTGTCATGCCGTCAATCCAGAAATAGTAAAACGCAAGGCTTTGCGACATGATAGAATGCCTATTCGGGTTACCGGCCTCGCCCCCCGGACATTCCAAACCCGACAAAGCCAACGTTCCCCAGCTCGATTACGGCGTCCGGTCACAGGTACTACGCCCTTCCCTGCATGGCAAGTCGTGAAATCCACTCATTTTTCCCAAAGAAAAAGGCGGGAGCCAGAACGCTCCCGCCTTGTCACGCTATCTGTATACTGAGCCTCTAGTCGGAGAAATCCGCTTCAGCTTCTGCACCGGCCTCGGCGCTCTGCCACAGATTAGGAGCATCGCCGAACTTCTGCTTGGCCTGCTTCAGTCCGAGGTTGAAGGCCTTGAGGTTCACCTCATGAATCTTCTTGGGCAGGTTCTCAAGCAACGCGGTGCGCATTGCCTTTACATCAGCAAAAGGCAGAAGGTGCGTAACAGCCCCAAGTACAATGGTGTTCAGCGTCATGGGATTGCCGATCTTCTTGGTCGCCATTTCCGTGAACGGAAGCCCGAGATAGACGTTCGTGGGTGGCTGCTGCACCAGTTGCGAATCCACAAGCAGAATACCGGAACGCTTCATGTAATGGTAATAGGAGTTACATGCCTGCTGCGACAGCGCCACAAGCAGGTCCAGGTTCTCGGTCTTGGGATAGCTGATGGGCTTGCTACTCACCACCACGTCTGCACGGCTGGAGCCGCCCCGCGCTTCAGGACCATAGCTCTGCGTCTGGGTGGCGTAGTACCCGTGCCCGATGGCAAGGGCATAGCCGAGCATTCTGCCAAGGGTGATAAGCCCCTGACCACCGGTGCCGGAAAGGCGCATTTCAAACCGTTCAATATGCTGGAGCTTCTTCATTATGCCTGCTCCTTTGTCTCAGCCTTTTCTACGGGGACTTCCAAAGGAGCACACTCTCCGGCAGGAACCGGTGCTTCCTTGGGAGCCGGAAGGTCTTTCTTCGCAATCTGGGCCTTCAGAGCGGCATAGCGATCCTCAAGGCCGGGCTGGTCCACATCGCGAAACACGCCGATGGGAATGCGGGTGTCCCCTTCCTTGCGGTTTTCAACCTTCACCGTGTTCTTCTTGAGCCACTCATACATGCTCACTGCGCCCTTGAACTTGTTCTTGCGCCCATACTGGGTGGGACAGGGAGAAAGGGCCTCCACCACGGAGAACCCGGGGTGCATGATGGCATCCTTGATCAGGGTATCCAGCATATTGGCGTGGAACGAGGTGCCGCGCGCAACATAGTTGGCCCCTGCCGCAGTCACTAGGTCAACCGTATCAAAAGGCTGCTCCAGAGAGCCGTGCGGCGTGGTCATGGAGGTATCGCCGAAAGGCGTTGCCGGTGAACACTGTCCGCCGGTCATACCGTAAATGTAGTTATTCAGAATAAGCGCAGTGACGCCCACGTTGCGGCGGGCGGCATGAATGAGGTGGTTGCCGCCGATGGACAGCGCATCACCGTCACCCATGACACAGATGACCTTGAGCTTGGGGTTGGCCATCTTGATGCCCGTTGCAAAGGTCAATGCACGGCCGTGGGTGGTGTGCACGGTGTTGAAATCGACATACACGGCCATGCGGCCGGAACAGCCGATACCGGCGACGATGACAACGTCATCCTTGGGCAACTGCAATGCATGCACACTGCGGATAAGGGAACCGAGAACAATGCCGTGCCCGCAACCGGGACAGAACACGTGCGGGAATTTCTTGTTATGCCGCAGGTAGTCGTGGATAAGTTGTGTTACTTCTGCCATGGCACACCTACAGTATTGCTTTGAGGATTTCGGAAGGTGTAATGATCTGGCCGTCCACACGGTTCAGCGTACGCACGCGGGTAATGCCGTTGTTCACGCGCTTCACTTCGCGGGAAATCTGCCCCATGTTCATTTCGGGAACCAGAATATGCCGGCAACGGCGGCAGAGCTTTTCAACAGCCGGGCGGGCGAAGGGGAACAGGGTCTTCAGGGTAAGAAGACCTGCCTTCACGCCACGCTCACGAGCCTGCTCAACGGCATAATGGGCGGAACGGGCCACGCTGCCATAGGCAACAACGGCCACTTCGGCGTCGTCGCACATGAATTCGTCCACCATCATGATGTCGCCGTAGAACTGGTCAATCTTGCGGAACATGCGCTTCATGGCTTCATTCACTTCGTCGGGACGAGAAGTGGGGAAGCCCATGTTGTCGTGGGTAAGACCGGTAACATGAATGCGGTAGCCGGAACCGATGGGGGCCATGGCAGGCACCGCGCGGGTTGCCTCGGCATAAGGCTTGAACCATTCCGGCGGCACGGTAGGCGTCATACGGGAAAGGATTTCCAGATCATCAGGATCGGGAATGGAAATCTTTTCACGGGTGTGCGCGGTTACTTCATCCACCAACAGGATGACGGGCGTGCGATACTTTTCCGCCATGTTAAAGGCAATCACGGTCATTTCAAGGCATTCCTGCACGGTGGAGGCAGAAAGCACGATGATGGAATGATCGCCATGCGTACCCCAGCGGGCCATCTGCACATCGCCTTGTGCAGGGCTGGTCGGAAGACCGGTGCTGGGACCGCCGCGCATGACGTTAACCACTACCAGCGGCGCTTCAACCATGCAGGCATAACCGATGTGCTCCTGCATGAGCGAAAACCCCGGACCGGATGTTGCGGTCATGGACTTGCGGCCGGCAAGAGAAGCGCCGATGATGGCGCCCATGCTGGCGATTTCGTCTTCCATCTGGATGAAGACGCCGTCTTCGGTCTTCGGCAGACGATGAGACATCACTTCCATGATTTCAGTGGACGGCGTGATGGGATAGCCGCCAAAAAAAGAACATCCGGCAAGCAGAGCGCCTTCGGCTATGGCCTCGTTGCCCTGCGCAAACACCTCGACCTTTTTCCGTTTCTTTCTGATTGTAGCCATGATCAGCAAGCCTCACCGTTGGTTGGAGGGCCGGAAGGGAATGTGGGGCAGCTTGCGCCGTCTTCCCGTGGCCGGATGGAGATTGCGAAATCTGGACAGTGCAGTTCACAGAAGCCACAGTTAATGCAGTCTTCCGGACGCACGGGCTCCGCCTTGCCCAATGCGCTCATTTCCAGCACTTTCCCCGGACAGAACGCGACGCAGATGCCGCATCCCTTACACCAATCCGGGTACACACAAACCAGTGTCTGCCCTTTCTTTTTCTTTGGCATTACCGTACCGGATACCTGTTGCTTGTGGCAGCGAGCTGCCGTAGGTAAATAGTAACTTCCAATGTCAACTGTCGACATTGGGGCCTGCAGGTTCTCTGGTTACCCTGTTACAATGAGAGCACCAGCCCCGCAACCCCAAACAGAGAATTTTTGCAAAAAATTCCCATTGTTGTGCGATTGAACAATATCATGAGGCGTCAATGCTTAGTCACTCCTGCACCAGTTTCAGCGTTCCTCCCTTCGGTTTCCATTCCCGTCGCTCTCCCGTCTTTGCAGAACACGGTATGGTTGCGGCGTCACAACCCTTGGCAGTAGCAGCAGGACTGGACATGCTGCGGGCCGGAGGCACTGCGGCAGACGCCGCCGTTGCCGTAGCTGCGGTTCTGGCCGTGGTTGAGCCCTGCTCCACCGGAATAGGCGGCGACGCCTTCGCCCTGTGCTACGTTGCAGCAACGTCCACCGTGCACGCCCTGAACGGTTCCGGTAAAAGCGGTGCAGGTCTGACACCTGAAGCGGTTGCCGCTCTCGGCGTGGAAGACATGCCGAAATTCCACGGCATATCCGTCACTGTTCCCGGTGCCTGCGCCGCATGGTGCGCACTGCATGAAAGATTCGGCTCACTGGAGCTTGAACAGGTTCTCGCCCCTGCCATCCGTCTCGCTCAAAACGGCTTCTGCATCGGCCCTGTAACCAGCGAGCTGTGGTCCCATGCAGAAGCCCTGCGCAAACATACAATCAGCTCTCCCCTGCTTCCCCATGGCAGAGCGCCGCTACCGGGAGAACGCATCACCAATCCGCAACTGGCCGAAGTGCTTTCTGCGGTGGCATCCCACGGCAAATCGGCGTTCTATGAAGGGGCCATGGCCCAGCGCATGGCAACGGCGGTTCAGGCTGCGGGAGGCGTGCTAACGGTGAAGGACTTTGCAGCCTGCTCAGCTGACTGGGTAACGCCACTCTCGACAAAGTATCGGGGCATCCGCGTCCATGAATGCCCGCCCAACGGGCAAGGCATTGTGGCCCTTGGCGCTCTGGGCATCCTCAGCCATACCGACCACGCTGACCACGCCCCACTCTCTCCGGAACGCCTGCACCGGCAAATCGAAGCGCTGAGGCTGTCGTTTGCAGATGCCCGCCGCTATGTCTGTGATCCGGCACATGCCGAACTGGATTACAGCGAATTGCTTTCAGCAGACTACACCGCCCTGCGCGCCAAACGCATTCAGCCGGACAGACGTAATGCCGCCATGATGCACGGCACACCGGAGAGCTGCAGCGACACCGTGCAATTCTGCGTGGCAGACCGCAACGGCAACGCCATCTCCATGGTCAATTCCGTATACATGAATTTCGGTAGCGGCATCGTGCCGGAAGGCCTTGGCTTCGTCCTGCAAAACCGCGGCTGCAATTTCACACTCGTTGAAGGGCACCCCAACTGCATAGGCCCCTCGAAACGTCCATACCACACCATCATCCCCTGCATGACCACCATGCCGGATGGAACGCTCCACTCGGCCATGGGTGTCATGGGCGGCTTCATGCAGCCGCAGGGCCATGTACAGGTCATCAGCGCCATGCTGGATGACGGCTGCGACCCGCAAAGCGCGCTGGACAGGCTGCGTTTCTGCATCAACCCTGACGGTTCGGTAGCACTGGAAGAAGGCATGCCCGAAGAAACAATCGAAGCACTTACCGCCCTGCGACACCCCGTTTCCGTCTGCTCGGGCCATGACCGCAAGCTTTTCGGCAGAGGCCAGATCATCCTTCGTATGGAAGAAGGGTTCTATGCCGCAGGCAGCGATGCCCGCGCTGACGGCTGCGCTTTTGGCATATGAAACGGACAGATGCTTCAGATTGCTCAGGACAACTTACCTATGAACCTGCGGTATTGTCTCGCCCCGCCTGAAGCTGCTATGATGCATGATGCTTCGGCATACGGCCACGGAGGTGCCACATGATCCTGCATACGCCCGGCATATCCTTCAGGACAACACTGCTGACAATTCTGCTTCTGAGCACCTTCTGCATGCTGTCGCCCGATGTCTGGGCCCGCAACGTGCGTGTTCGCGGCAATATGGACTCGCTGATCAGCTTCGAGGTCTCCAAAACTGTTACCGACGTGGATTCCACGAACACATTCTATCTGAGCTTTGTCGTACCCAAGACATACAATTCCCCCACCTTCAGTCAGGTCGTCAGCGACTTCAATCTGCGGTTCAATCCCCAACCCGACGACCGCAGAACCTTCACGGATAAACGCGGCAACGAGGTCATAGAAGGCCGCTGGAACAGCCCGCCCTCAGCCGTAGTCGCGCAGGTCAGCTTCAAGGCTGCCAACACCACGGAATTGACCACGTTACGCTCCACGGCTCCCTTCCCCATGCGGGCCATCCCCCGCGAAGAGGCCGAATACCTTCTAGGGACTGAACAGGTGCAACTGGATGACCCACGCATACGCGAACTTGCCCAAACGCTTACGGCCGGAGCTTCCACACAGTATGAGGCGGTACAACGCATTTCCGAATGGGTAGTGGACAATGTGCGCTACGTGAACCCGCCGCAACGCTTTGACGCCCTCTTCTCGATTGATACCGGTACCGGCAACTGCCAGAACTATTCCCATCTTGCTGCGGCCATCATGCGTTCCGCAGGCATTCCCGTCCGCGTCGTTAACGGCATCACGCTTGATGAACCCTTCGACATAACCCTTTCAGGCGACGTGGTGCGCTCACGCATGGGTCTGGGCAGGCATTCATGGATTGAAGTCTGGTTTCCGGATCTCGGATGGACTCCCTACAATCCACAAAGCACAGCCATGTTCATCGCCAACCGGTTCATCAGGGTGGAGGTGGGGCTGGATAACAGGGAGACAGTAAACGACAGCAAGGTAAAATGGATTCCGCGCAAGGGCAGCACACGCAGGCCAAGCGTACAGGAGCTTTTCGTCTCCAATTTCGGCAGGGACGCGGTTTCGCTCGCCGGCAAGGAAGCTGCCGACGGCCCGCTTAAACGACTGATGCTGCCTGTGGTTGAAACAGCCGCTGTCGCCAAGCCAGATCAGAAAATGCCCGCAGTCCAGCCTCCCAAAGACGCCCAAAAACCGGTGAAAATCAAACCGCAACCCAAGACGACGCCTGCCGCAAAGCCCCCGACCAAAACCAAACCGGTGGCGACCGCCAAGCCCCCTGCTCCCAAGTTGAAAAAGGGCGCGACATACAGCTTCGGCAATCTGGATTTCCCCGAAAACATAGACTTCTCCACCTACTCGGAGGAACCGGAAACAGAAGGCGGGGTTGTCACCATGACCCGCTCGTTCATGGTGGAAACAGCCGAATACGTCACCACGCACCTCAGGCAGTATGCACAGGTCTTTGAGCTGTCCCGTCCTGTAGCTGTCAGAGATATCAGCCTTGCCCTGCACCGCTATGGCGGCGGGGGATCGGTCTGGATCGACCTTATGGAGGATGCAGGGGGCAAACCGGGAGAGCTCATAGCCACCAGCGACTTCATGCCCGTTGCCCAAATTTCTCTGCGTCCGGGCTACCGCTGGGAACGCTTCCCCTTCAACCCCAAGGAGACCATCCTGAAGCCAGGCCGATACTGGATAGGACTCGGTTACACGGGGGATCCCATTCTCAACTGGTACTACACCTATGGCAAACCGGTGGGACCTGAAGACGGCACCCGCTTCCGCGATGCGCTGCTCTCCGACTGGGGCGGGGCACTGAGCTACGAATTCAACTACAAGGTTCGCGGCATCGTGCAATAGGCCTTTGCAGCAAGCGGGCGCATGTATCTTGCGCTCCGCAGCCCCATTCTTTCCCAAAGTAGTCCATCAGTCCCGCCGGAAGTCTGGCATACAGCAAAAAGGCGGCTCCCTTTCGGAAGCCGCCTTCATCATTACATGACAACTGCGCTGTTAACGCGGACGCCCCTTCGCCACGGCGAATTTCTTGGCGTCCAAACCGTATTTCTTCACCTTGTAGTTCACGATACGGTAGCTCACCCGCAGATCGCGCGCTGCCTGCAGCATATTGCCGCGGGCCTTCTTGAGCGCGTCCACCAGCAGCTCCTGTTCGAACTTGGCCACGGCTTCGCAGAACGAAAGGTTGGAATCGGTTGCGGTACTTTCCGCCGTCTGCAGCGAAGGCGGCAGATGGTAGGTACGGATAACGTGCTCGTCACACACCAGCACCGCACGCTCAATGCAGTTCTTCAGTTCACGTATGTTCCCGGGCCAGTGATACTGCGTGAGCAGGTCAATCGCGGGCGTGGAGATACGCTTGATGTCACGAGTGTATTCTTCCGCATACAGACTGAGGAAGTGTTCCGCCAGAGGCAGAATGTCTTCCCGACGCTCGCGCAGCGGCGGAATGAATACGGGGAACACGTTGATGCGGTAATAGAGGTCTTCACGGAAGTGCCCCTTTTCCACCAGCTCTTCCAGAGGCTGATGCGTGGCACAGATAAGACGCACATCAACGGTAATGGTCTTTTCGCTGCCGAGGCGCTGAATCTCCTGCTCCTGAATGGCGCGCAGCACCTTGGCCTGCGCCGTGGGGCTGAGTTCGCCCACCTCATCAAGGAACAAGGTACCCTTGTTCGCCAGTTCGAAAAGGCCTTTCTTGTCCTGCACCGCACCGGTAAAAGCACCCTTCTGGTAACCGAAGAGTTCGCTCTCCACCAGTTCGGAAGGAAGCGCGGCGCAGTTAAGCTTGATCAGGGGTTGCTCGCGGCGGGGGCTGGCCTGATGGATGGCTTCCGCCAGCAGCTCCTTACCCGTACCGGATTCGCCGCGCAGCAGCGCGGTGGCACGGCTGGGACCGACCTGAGCAGCCTGATTCAATACAAGACGCATGGATTTGGAAGCGGCGACAATGTTGGGGGGGATGAATCCCGTCTCCACATTGTCTCCGGCAATGAGCCCCTGCGACATCAGGTGCTTCTGCCGTGCCATTTCCTCCTGCAAGTATGCAGCCTGGTTGGCAATCATGCCCGCAACAACGGCAAGGAACTTCGACTGTCCCAGCAGCTTGGACATATCGCTCGTGGGCGTATCCACGCTGAGGGTGCCGATGACTTCGCGCCCTTCATCATCTTCACCGGGGCCGAGCACCGGCACGCAGATGAAGGCAAGACTCATCAGTTCTTCCTCGGTACGCCCGAAAGCGCGGTTGAGGAAGGCTGGATGATCCTTCATGCGAGGCACGATGACAGGCTGCCCGCTGGAGAACACCTGCCCCGTCACACCGACGCCGGGCTCATATTCCACATGCGCCGCCTTTGTCGGCGTATGCGCAAGGCTGAGCTTGAGCGTGCGGGTCTCGGGGTCGAAGATGACCAGATGAGGCCGCTGGAAGTCATGATTCTCCGCCAGTGTCTTGAGCAGAGACTTCAGCGTGGACTGGAAGGGACGCTGGGGTCCCATCTCAGACACGATGCGCTGAAGCGTTCCCAGATACGGCTGTAGACTCTCGTCTTGTAGGTTGGTTACACTCATAGGATTTGTGTTTTCCTAGCCCGCCAGCTTGGAAACCCCTAGCGCAACGGCCTTGAGGTTCATATCAACCAGCGTGGGCTTCAGATATTTCCTGATTGCGGATTCCAGAGCCTCCGGGCCGAAGGGAAGCAGACCGGACGCGCACAGCGCGCCGAGCAGCACGATATTCCCCGCCTGTACGGAACCGGCTTCCAGCCCCAGCGTTCTGCAGGGCAGGAACCAGCACTTGGCGGAACATCCCTTCACCCGCTCCGTGATGTGTTCCATGGCGGGATAGGTATCGCGGCCACAGGAAACGCCAACGGGAGGCAACGGTTCCGTGTTACTGATGACACTGCCGCCCTTTGCCAGATACGGCAGGCCGCGCAGCGTTTCCAACGGTTCGAAACCGAGTACGATATCGGCTTCGCCATGACTGATTTTGGGGCTCTTCCAACCGCCGAGCAGCACGGTGGATTCCACCACGCCGCCGCGTTGTGCCATACCGTGAATCTCGCCGGATACGACATCCAGTCCCTGATCAAGGGCGGTGCGGGCCAGAAGGGTGGTGGCGGTAAGAGTACCCTGCCCGCCCACGCCGGTCATATAGATGCGAATACGTTCCATCTAGGCGCTCCTTTTGCGGGCTTTGAAGTTCTTGCTGATCTGCATGCACACCATGCAACCGGAACACAGGGATTCGTCAACCTGCACGCCGGCTTCGTCACGGTAGAATGCGGGACAGGCGAATTCGTTGAGAACACGGTCGGTTTCGGGCCCCTGCTCAGCCACATAGGCAGTCTGGGGGCGATTCAACTTCAACGCGCGACGTGCATACAGTATGCAGGGCTCTTCTGCAATAATGACGCGAACGCCTGATTTGGCCTTCATTTCCTCGAAGGTCTTCAGGGTTGCCTTGAGGTTGAAAGGCTTCACCTTGGCAACTTCGCTCACGCCACAGCCACGCACGATGGATTCGATATCCAGATGCACGCAGGCATCGCCCAGCACATTGGCGTCAACGCCGGGGTTCAGCTGATGACCGGTCATGGCGGTGGTACCGTTATCCAGAACCACCAGCAATACGTCGTGCTTGTTGAACACGGCGTTCACAAGGCCGGTTATGCCGGAGTGGAAGAAGGTGGAATCGCCGATGAAGGCCAGCACATCCTTGCCGGAAGAACGGGAGAAACCGCAGCCGGAAGATACGGAAGACCCCATGCAGAAGAGGAAGTCGGCCATCTTCAGCGGAGGCAGAATGCCCAGCGTGTAGCAACCGATGTCGCTGGAGTAGTATGCGTCGTCACCAAAGAGCTGACGCACGGTGTAATACACGGCACGGTGCGAACAACCGGCACAGAGGTTCGGCGGGCGAACCGGCAGGCCCTCTTCACCTTCAAAGCACACGGGAGAAGCGGCGTTGGCGCCCAGATGCCCTGCAAGAGCCATCTGGATGGAGGTGGTGGTGTATTCACCCTGCACGGTCAGGTATTCGCACTTGCCGAACACCGGCACGTTCAGCCCCATCTCCTGCACCATGGCGCGGACTTCCTTTTCAAGAATGGGCTCAAGCTCTTCGATAACGATGACCTTTTCCACGCTCTTGAGGAAATCGCCGATGAGCTTCACCGGCAGGGGCCAGCTCATTCCCAGTTCGAGAACGGAAACCTTGTCCGCCCAGCCCTGTTCGGCCAGCACGTCGGAGAGGTAGGAACGGGCGATACCGGAAGCGATGATGCCGACCTTGCCTTCGCCGCGCACCACGTTCCACTGGGAGTTTTCCGCCACTTCACGGATCGCTTCAAGGGACTTGAGCAATTCACCGTGACGCACACGGGCAACCGCAGGTACGGGAACGAAGCGACGGGGATCGCGATTGAAGTCAACGATCTTTGCGGGCTCGGGACGCACGTCAAAAGCAACGGGACCACGCAGGTGGTTCACGCGGGTGGTCGTGCGCAGCATGACGGGCTGTTCGGTTTTACGGGCAAGCAGCAGTGCTTCGCGGGTCATGTCCTTGGCTTCCTGCGCGGAAGCGGGCTCAAAGCAGGGCATGCCGGCAAGACGCGCATAGTAGCGGTTGTCCTGCTCGTTCTGGCTGGAATGACAGCCGGGGTCGTCAGCAGACAGCAGTACAAGACCACCGGGCAGACCGGTGTAGGTCATGGTCAGCAGCGGGTCTGCAGCCACGTTCACGCCGACGTGCTTCATGGTCACAAGCGTCAGGGCACCGCCAAGGGCTGCACCGGCAGCCACTTCCATGGCAACCTTTTCGTTAACGGAGTATTCGAAGTAGTAGGAGCCGTCCTTGAGACGGTGGAAGGTATCGGGAACCTCGGACGACGGTGTGCCGGGGTAGCAGGTGACAACGTTGATGCCTGCTTCCAGCGCGCCACGCACTATTGCCTCGTTACCGAGCAACAGGTGCTTTTCGCCGGGGGCTCCGGCCAGAATAGGATGCGCCATGTTGAATAATTCTCCTGAAAAGACCGGATAAAACCGGCACTACAAAACAGTTGAGCGGGAAAAGTAGCGAGCGATCTAGCCCTTGCTGCCCAGACGGGCCTTGAGCTGGCTGATCTTGTGCGCAAAGAGTTCCTTATCCGTATTGTTGCCTTCACCCTGAAGCGCTTCATACGCTGCCAGGGCGCGGTCGAGCTTGCCGGCCTGTTCCGCAACAACGGCAAACTGCAGTTTGGTGATATTCTTGAAGGCATCGGGTGCCACAGATTCAGCGGTTTCCAGTTCGGAGAATGCCTCTTCCATCTTGCCGGAAGCTGCGAGAGCCTGTGCCTTGCCCAAGCGGGCAACAAAGCCCATTTCGCCGTCTGTCATACCGGCAAGCGATGCCCAGGCGCCGGCGGCCTTATCATAGTCCTTTTTCTCAAGGCTCAGGCGGGCCAGCTCAAACAGGGCCGCGGGGCGAAGCTTCTCGGGCGCCTTGGCAATAAACGCCTCAAGGGTCGATACCTGATCTGCGCCATCCTTGTTGATGAGGATATCGCCCAGCTCCATGCGCGCCGAGGCAAGAGCCTTCTTGGTGCTGTAGTCATAGATGCCGTAACCGCCTATGACCACCAGAATGGCGCCAAGGCCGATCAGAATGGCTCTGAAATTGTTCACAAGAAACTTGAGAAGCGGCTGGGCTTCTTCGGAAATGCCGTGTTGCAGTTCACCCACGATTCCAATATTCGCGGCATCAACCTGGTGTTCAGTTTCTCTTTTTTCCGACATGCAGTCTTTTCTCCTATTGCGTCGAGTACCAGATGGGAATACGCCGAAAGTCAGCGCAAAAACGCACCTCGTTGTAAGCTCGCATTACGAAAATGTCAAAAGGGTTTTCGTGTATTGTGACATTCTGCAACACAATGACCTGCGATGATTTACGCATAAAACCACCCTGTCTTTGCAACACGGTGCCGCACTTGCGAAGCCCTCTCCAAATGTATATTCTTAACAGATTACGCAATTCTCACTCAAAGGTGGAGGCTCCATGAATATTACAGCCGAAATGCAGAGCATGGGCGCAAAGGCCAAGGAGGCCGCCCGCATCCTCAGTGCAGCGAGCCCTGCCGCCAAGGCTGACGCACTGGTGCGTCTGGCGAACCTGCTGCTGCAGAAAGAAGAAGCCATCACCGAAGCGAACCGCAAGGACCTTGAAGAGGCCCGCCAACGCGGTCTGGATGGCCCCCGGATGGACCGACTGACCCTGACGCCTGCAATCATCAGGGAAATGTCCGATGCCTGCCGACAGGTTGCGGAAATGCCCGACCCCATCGGCGCCATTGAAACCCAGTGGCAGCGTCCCAACGGACTGCTGGTGGGCAAAATGCGCATCCCCCTCGGTGTCATCGCCATGATTTATGAATCCCGCCCCAATGTTACCGTGGATTCCGGCATTCTCTGCCTCAAAGCGGGCAATGCGGTCATCCTGCGCGGAGGCAGCGAGGCCATCCACTCCAACCTTGCGCTTGCTGCGCTTGTGCATGAAGCATTGGAAGCCGCCGGTTTGCCCCGCAACGCAGTACAGGTCGTCAGCACCACGGACCGCGAGGCCATCAACGCCCTGTGCAAGCTTGAAGAATACATTGACGTCATCATTCCCCGTGGAGGGGAAACACTCATCCGCAAGGTTGTGGAACTGGCGACCATGCCCGTACTCAAGCACTACGAGGGGGTTTGCCATGCTTACGTCGACAACGGCGCCGATCTGGATGAAGCCCTGACAGTCGTATTCAACTCCAAGACCCATCGCCCCGGCGTCTGCAACGCCCTTGAAGGGCTGCTGGTCCATAAGGATGAAGCGGCAGCCTTTCTGCCCATGGTGGCGGAAAAGCTCGGCGCTGCCGGTGTGGAGTTCCGCGCCTGCCACCGTTCTCTGCCTCTGCTTGGCAAAACCGCCGTCGCCATGAATGACAGCGACCCCGGCACCGAATATCACGCCCTCATCCTGCTGGTGAAGGTTGTGGACTCCATGCTTGAGGCTCAGGACTACATTGCCGCATACGGCTCCAATCATACGGAAGTGATCTGCACGCGCGACCTTGACCGCGCCATGCGCTTTGTCCGCGAGGTGGATGCCTCCATGGTGGCCGTGAACGCCTCATCCCGTTTCAATGACGGCGGACAGCTGGGCCTTGGGGCTGAAATCGGCATCAGCACGTCCAAGCTGCACTCCTACGGCGTCATGGGCGTGAAAGAACTGACGACCACCAAGTTCGTGGTCTTCGGCAAAGGGCAGGTCAGAGTCTGATCAACCTTCATTATTCAGGCTTCAGGCACCGACCATAAGGTCATGTCGGCAGGGGAGCCCCCCTCCCCTGCCGTTTTCCATTCAACCCAAGATGAACTGCAGCCATGGTCAGGCCCTGCAGCATCTGTCAGCCGTGAGAAAAACTCACGCCATTCGGGAATCAAATGCAGCGCATCGGCATTCTGGGCGGTACATTCAATCCGGTACACATTGGCCACATACGCCCTGCCGTGGAGGTTTTCGAAGCCTTGCAGCCCGACCGCATCGATCTCATTCCATGCGCATCCCCACCCCACAAGGCAGAAAGCAATCTGCTGCCCTTTGAACTGCGCGCCAAGATGCTGGCAGCCGCAGCGGCCCCCTTCCCCTATCTTCAGATCAGCCACATAGAAAACGAACGCCCGGGCCCTTCGTACACGTATGATACACTGACGGCTTACCATGCATCCAATCCGGGCTGCAGCCTGTTCTTCATCCTCGGAGCCGGAGACCTCGTCACCCTGCCGGACTGGCACAAGGGCATGCAGATTCCCAACCTTGCCGATCTTGTGGTCCTCCCCCGTTCCGGCAGAGATGTGGAAACGGTCCACAGCGTCATTCGCGACAGCTGGCCCGATGCAGTTAAAGAGCAAGAAAAAGCCCCTCTGGCTGCCGTATACCGGCTGCCTTCGGGGCATAAAATTCATTTCCTTCCGCAACCGCGGCTGGATATCAGCGCAACACTGGTACGCGAACGCTGGCTGGCCGGAAGAAACGTCACCTATCTTGTCCCGCGGGCTGTTCTTGACATCATGCTGGAGCATCGCGAAACAATAACAGCATGCTGGAGCCGCGGCTGACAGGGGGGGATTCAATCAGGCTATCACCATTTCCGGCTAGCCCGCCTTCCGCTCCTGCAAGGTATGCCAGAAGACCACACCACTTCCCTCCTGCTTGGCCCGATACATGGCGGCGTCAGCCCTGCCGAGCAGTTCTTCCGCATAGCTGCCGTCATCCGGATAAATGGCAATACCAAGACTCACTCCAACACTGACCACCAACTCAGCCAACACCAAAGGATCGGAGAGGACATTGCCAATCTCCCGAGCCACCCGCACGGCATCATCAGATGAGTGGAGCCCTTCGAGAACCACGCAGAACTCATCGCCCCCAATGCGGGCCACCATGTCACATTCGCGCACACAACCACGCAGTCTTCCGGCAATTTCCCGCAGCACCTTATCACCGGCCATATGCCCGTGCATGTCGTTCACCTTCTTGAAATCATTGAGGTCAACATACAGCAGGCCGAGCCTGTTGGCATTTCGGGAAGCCAAGGCCAAGGCACCGTCAAACCACTCGCGGAAGTACACCCTGTTATACAGTCCCGTCAGGTCATCCCTGGAGGCCCGGCGACGCAGGTCCTGCTCAGTCAGCTTTCTTTCTGTGATGTCGAAAAGCATTCCTTCAATTGACAGAATCTCACCGGAATCATCCCGGACAGCCCGGGCCGACAGTTCAACCCAGAGGATGTCGCCTCCCTTTCTCTTCATCCGAACCTGATATCTGTTCACACGGTCATTGATGCGCAAAGCCTCAAGAAACCGTTTACGGTCGCTCGAGTCGACGTACAGATCGCTGTTAATATCAACGATCTCACGAATCATGGAAGATGGGGATTCATACCCGAAGATGGCAGCCATGGCCGGATTGACTTCAATAAAGCGACCATCGGGCAGGCTCTGGTACACACCGTCCAGCACGTTCTCGAACAGGGTGCGGAACCTGTCCTCCGCTTCTCGACGGGCCTGTTCCGAAGCCAATTGCTCAGTCATGTCATTAACAACACAAATATAGCCGCGCCCGTCGCCCAGGTCACCAAACGAGACGTCACCACTCCCCCACCATGACGCAACGGACAAGCGGACCGGCACCTCCCTTCCCTTCAGGGAAACAATATGCCCTTCCGCAACGATTTTGCCAGAATCGCCCAATCGATCAATCATACCGAAAAGGGCCTCTACGGTTCTGGAGGTTAGCAGTGCGGGGAATGACTCGTTGTTGCAACCGTTTTCGCCACAGCATATCAATTGCTGAAAACTGGAATTGGCAAAGACGATACGGTATTGCGGGTCCAGAATGACCAACCCTTCGGACATGGTTTCCACGATGCGCCGATATTTGGCTTCGCTGACCTGAAGCTTCCGGTACAAATCCCGCTTGTACAAAGCCATGCGCAAGCCGCGATGCAGCGTTTCAAGGGAAACAGGCTTCTCAAGCCACGCAAGAGGATTGGTCAGTTTGGCTCTGTGAAAGGTCGCGTCGTCTGTGGCTGAAGTAAGATACACTACCGGCACATCATAAAGCCGGTGAATCTCTTCGGCGGTATCCACACCATCCATTTTACCGGCAAGGCCGATATCCATGACAACCACGTCCGGAGCAAGGTCACAGACCTGCCCCAACGCTTCCTCCCCACTGGCAAAGACCCCCACAACGACATAGCCGAGACGGGTCAATTGCAGACACAGGGCCTTGGCAGAAACGACGCCATCTTCAATAACGAGAACTCGAGACGACGAAGAGTATTCCTCGCCTGCTCCGTCACTATAAGCCAACGCTGCGTCCCCCCCGGAATGCTTCGCGTCTGATGTTGAACTGACCATCCTGCGTCCCCCTAGCACAAAATAAGTAACCTTAATAACTCATCTGGTCTATAAATCAAGTTTAATCATCATCATCACAATTCTGACCTTACATTTCTGAAGACTTTACTCCCCAAGTCTCTACAGATAGGATGAGCGGTGCAAGACCTTTGACCCGTACCGGAGCCCCGTAAAACATGATGAATTTCACTGTTCCCAAACTCACACGCGAAAACCTTTCACGCGCCCGCTCATATCTGCGCCGCAACGACATTCCCCGTTCACTCGAGGCCATATGCAGCGGCATAAGCGACATTCTCGGTTCCAGACTCATAGGTCAGGCCCGTTATGAAGTTGAAGTGCTGGTGCATGAATACATAACCGAACTGAACAAGCACCCTGACATTATAAAGTTCTTTCAGAAAAGAAAAATCCACGCCACCCCCTTTGTCCGATATCAACGTGGACAGGAAAGAGAACTGCTGGATCGGCTGGAGTCCATTCTGCACAGCATGAAGGACGAACAGCAAAGCAAGCACATCGCCCGCGAGCAGAAGCAAGTTTGCAAAAAGGAAGAACTGCTGGAAAAAGGCAGGGCGCTCATGCAGGCGAAGGATTACCCCCGAGGCAAAGGCGTGCTCCGCAGGGTTGTAGACGGCTGGGGACACGAAGAGGGCCTGACAACCGAAATTGCCATGCTCTTTCTGGAACACCAGCTGTATTTTGAAGCAGTTGAGCTGTTTGAGTCAGTCATTGATCAGTTTCCCTCCGACAGCAAGGCTTACGGCGGAGCCGTTCGCTGCTACAAGGAACTGCAGGAATTCGAAAGATGTGAGCAGGTATACCTCAAGGCACTTAAGCAATTCGGTGCGCACCCCAAAACATTGTTCAACATGGCCGAACTCTACAGGCGCTGGCGCAAACTGGATCAGGCGTATGATTATGCCAAGCGCGCCATCTCCGCAGACCCGAACATGAAGGAAGCCAAAGCAATATTGAAAGAGATTGAAGCCCGCATCTTCTAAACGCCCCTCCCACGAAAAATCCCCTGCTCCGGACCACTCGGCCAACGGAAGCAGGGGTTCTTTTGTATCAGGATCTGCAAAGAGACTTTCGCCTCAACCTATCACGCCCTCTGCTTGACCGGCATACGCTCAACTGCCTGCATCACCCTCTCGGGAGACAGGGAGGCCATGCATGCCTGATCGTGCTGGCATGGCTTGCTTCCATGCAATGAACATGGACGACAGGCTTCATCCGCTTCAAGAATAATGTCGTGCTCACCCTCAGGATAGAAACCCCATACGGCATGGGTCGGCCCGAACAGGGCGACCACCGGCGTACCGACAGCACCTGCGAGATGCATGGGGCCCGAATCGCCCGTTACCAGCATGTCACATTGGACCAGCAGCGCGCATGTTTCCCGCAACGAAGTGGCATTGGTCAAATCATGTACGCCTGCGGGCATGGGATATCCCAGCTTCTCTCCGCGCCCGAGAACAAGAACGGAGTGCCCTGCGGCCACAAGAGATGCTGCAAGTGATTGCCAATAGTCTGCCCGCCATGCCTTGTTGATATGTGTTGAATAGGGGTGCAGGGCAACGAGCTTGCCCGGTCCCATCTGCAGGGAGGCAATGCTCTCGGCTGCCTGTGCTTTCTCTTCGGCAAGCAGATGAATCTCCGGCAGCAACTCGCGTCTGGGTGGCGCCGTCTGTTCAATGGCCAGCGCATAACGCTGTGGCACGTTGTATTCCAGCAGACGGTCACGAAAGATTCTCCCATTGCTCCGCAAGAACATCCGGCGCTCAAGGCTGAACTTGGGATACCTGACCTTGGGGCCCTTCCAGAACGCGCCGAGCATTCCCGAACGCAAGGTGCCGTGAAGATCCAGCAGGCCGCAGCCTGCCATCTCCCGTGAAAGAGACCTGAATAACCGGATCATGTTCGCCGCACGCACGTCCTCACGCCGGATACCGATAACACGGTCAATGGCCGGATGATGCTTGAGCACCGGAGCCCACTGCTCCAGAGTGAGAAAGGTGAAACGCCAGCCGCGTTCCCGATGCCAGCGCGAAAGCACGCCGGTCGTCAGAGCGACATCGCCCAACGCACTGAGGCGTATCACCAGCCAGTGATCCGGTAGTTCTTTGGTCAATTCTTGTTCCTGCCCCAAAAATTGTCTCTTGTGTTTCGCAGTCATTGCGCAAGGAGCACCCGTGCGCGAGATGGCGGAGATACTCTCTATGGACTGAAGTTTCAAGAAGGACATCTCCCAGCCACGGTATTCTCTAATAACATGTAGCCTTCAATGCAACGCCCGTTCAGTCCGACGGTACGCATTCTACATACCGGCAGCCGATTGCGCCAGTCGTTATGAGCCCACAGCGGATCACCCACCACGCATTTTCCGCTTAATTGTCACCCCCCCGTAACCTTGGTCCGCGCAAAGGGAGTACGTAATCATACGGACACACCGAGATCATTTGCCATCCTGACGGCAACCTGCAATGTCACAGAACGGAAGCAGTTCCCTCAGGGCTCGGTTACTCACTGACACAATTCGCCACAGCGCAGGCTAACAGAAGGGAATCCAGCATGCCGGACAGCTCCATCAACGCCACACCATTCCTGCATGGCACCAGCACCATGCCAATCAATACTACCCAGCTTCGAGAATCACTCCAAAGGCATACCAGCCTCAACCTCATTGTCTTCAAGATCAGTGATCACATTCTCATGCGGGAGCTGTACGGGGATGACGTTGCCACCAACCTGAACACCCAGCTGCGACAGGGCATTGAGGCCGCCCTGAGGGAGCTTACGGTTCCCGAGCTATCAAACAACACGCTCTTTCCACTGGAAGCCGGAGAATATCTGCTGACATGGCCGGATGCCGGTCCACGGCAATACCGTCTTGCCGATGTCGCCTTCACCATGAAGCTGCGCGTGCAACAACACCTGAAACGTGAAATGCTCCGCCTGACAGGCAGAGAGCCACATCTGAATGTCGGTTGCGCCACCTATCGTCACAAGCAGGACGGCACACAGGGAAACGACTTCATGCTTGCCATGCGCGAATGCCGCATACTGGCCCGCAAGGGGTTCGATCTGGACACCCTTCGCCTGTCACGTGAGTTCAAATCCGTATTGCAGACACGCAGCATCCAAACCTTGTACCAACCCATTGTCAGCTTTCCTTCCGGCGATATCATGGCGTGGGAAGCTTTGAGCCGGGGCCCGGAGCAATCCCCTTTCCGGTCCCCGGACATCCTCTTCGACCTTGCAGAAGAAATGGGCATGCTCTTTGCCCTTGAACGGGTATGCCGTGAAAACGCCATCGTCCGTGCGGATGCTCTTGCAGAAAACCAGAAACTGTTTCTGAACATCCATCCACGCACCCTCACCGACCCCGGATTCACTCCCGGCAGTACCCGGGAAATCATCGAAAAGGTTGGATTGAAGCCGGAAAACATCGTTCTGGAAATTACGGAACGCCACTCCATCAGGGACTTCAGCCTGTTCTACAAAACCCTCGATCATTACCGGGGGCAAGGCTTCCAAGTGGCCATTGACGACGCGGGAACAGGCTATTCCGGCCTTTCCACCATCGCCGAACTGAAGCCCAACTTCATCAAGATAGACATGTCGCTGATCCGTAACATAGACCGAGATCCCGTGCGCCGCGCCTTGCTGGAAACCATCGTCGCCTTTGCCGACAAGATTGACTCCAAGGTCATTGCCGAAGGAATCGAGACGCAGGAAGAAGCCTCCACCCTGCTGCAGATAGGCACACATTTCGGGCAGGGATACTATCTTGGCAGGCCCACTTACCCAAAGCAGCAGACAACCATAGATCTCTCCGCCATCCGTCCTGCAAACCAGCCCATCGCGCTCCGAAGCACGGGGTACTCCGTTCCGGTGGGCAGCTACGCCAAACCGGTAAACATTGTCTCACCGGACACGCTGGTCAGTGAAATCCGAGAATATTTCGAAGAGAACAACCTTAACAGCAGCATTGCCGTGACGGCCAACGACGAACCTGTCGGACTGATCATGGAATATCATCTCAACAGGCAGCTTTCTGCCCAGTACGGCCTTGCTCTCTACTACAAACGGCCTGCAAAATCCGTCATGGATGCCTCCCCCCTGATCGTGGATGAAAACACCCCCGTTGAGGCCACCGCCCAGATGGCCATGCAGCGAAGCCAACTGCAGGCATACGACGATGTGATCATCACCAAAAAAGGCAAACTTCTCGGACTGGTCACGGTGCAGACACTGCTCAACGTGCTCGCACAGGCGCAGGTTGAGCTTGCCAAGGGAACAAACCCGCTGACCGGTCTTCCCGGCAATGTCGCGCTGGAGAATGAAATCGAATGCCGCCTCAGAAGTGAGGCCAGATTCGCACTCATCTACGCAGATCTGGATAACTTCAAAGCCTACAACGATACTTACGGATTCAAAAACGGAGACCGGATAATACTGCTGCTGGCAGACATCCTGACATGGGCCATCCGCAGACACGGCATCCGGGGCGATATTACCGCCCACATAGGCGGCGACGACTTCGTTTGCGTGCTCGACCGCAACAAGGCAGAACGCATCTGCAGAGCTGTAACACGCTGTTTCAAACGGCTGGTGCGCAATTGTTACAGTCCGCATGACCGCGAGAAAGGCTGGATTCTGGCCCGCGGACGGGACGGAGTCGAGAGGGAGTTCCCCCTTGTATCGGTGTCACTGGCAGTCATCGATTGCCAGGGCAGTTGCTCCCTGCAGGAGATCGGGGAACGGGCCGCACAGATGAAACACTTTGCCAAATCCATTCCCGGCAATGTGTATGTGGTGGACCGGCGCAGCCCCGTCGGAAGCCAAAGCGATAGCGAAGGCCACGAGGCGGAACAGTAAGTTCACAGACATCAAAACAAAAAAGCCGCCTTTTCAGGCGGCTTTTCAATTACAGATCTTCTCCTTCCAGCTCGGCAAAGTCTTCCTTACCCTTACCCAATCGCAAAGGAGGCATGGAGCGGACAGAAGGTCGCTGCCCCTGGCTTAGCTGCGCATCTCGAGGCTTTCCTTTCCCGTCTTCGGCAAGGAAACGCCCTGTCGCACCTTGAGCCGGTACAGCCTGCCCCTGATCCCCTGCGATCCGGAACGCATCAAGAGCCGAACGCAACGTATTCAATTCCATGACAAGACCACTGAAAGACTTGCCCATGAGCGAAGCAAACGCACGCAATTCATCATCGCGCTCACCCGCACGGGCATGAGCGGCACGGGAGGAAGCCATGGTCCTCAATGCTGCCATTTCATCTTCAAGCACAGCGGCTCCGGCTACTACAACCTGAACGCTGTGACCCAAGGCTTCCTGCACGTCACGGATCAGGGCTGCCGTATCATCAGAAGCCCTGCGGCCCGCATACAAGGAGTCATTCATGGCTGCAGAATGCTCACGGCACCTGTCTACAACTGCCTTGAGTTCCGTAACGATGGCGGCCAGACCTCCGGCGTTGTCACCGACCCTGCCCATTTCGATATTCACGTTGATGGCCAGTGTTTCGATCTGTCTGGCCACATCTTCTGCAAACGAGGCCTTACCCATGAGGGTGCGAAATTCCGCATCAAGCCGCTTCACCGCTCCTGCCAGCCTGTCTGTGCCCTTGTCGGCATCCTTCAGGCTTGCTGCGTTGCCCTTCAGAGCCGCATTCACAGACTCGAGCCGGGGAAGCATATCGCTCAACGCGCCGGAAGATTCAGGCCTTGCACCTTTCTCCGCAATGCGCGATTCAAGGCTTTTCAGGGCCTCCATGGCCCTGCCTGCGGCATCCCGCACAGCCAGAGTCGCATTGCGGGCAGTTCCGACCTTGACGTTTACAAACTGCTGTAAACCGTCCAGAGCTGCGACCGCAGCATCGCCCTTGGATTGAGGGGGAATCGATTGATTGAAATCGCCGTTGGCTCCACGCTGCAGAACCTTGCGAACCACCAGCCCATTCTCTGCCAGTTGCCTCAGAGCATTTCCGAGTACGTCCTTTTCGGAACGCACGGGAACCTGCACGTCCCACTCGCCCCGGGCCATGGCCTGAACACATTCGGCCATGTCCGTACTGCTTAAGGCAAGACGTTGCATGGCGTCTGTCAGCAGGCCCATGTCCTCCACAGAATCCTTGGGATCACGGACAGGACATTCCCCGGCTGCCAACGCATCAAGAGCCTTCTGCGCTCTGGCCAGCCGCTTGCGCACACCTGAACTGATTATGAGTGTAAAGATAAGCGCCACAAAAACCGCAAGAGCCACAATACCGCCAACGGTCAACGTGCCGATGTCGTGGACATAGTCGAGATCTGCCTCGTACTTGTCGGCCAGCACCTTCATGGGGTCGCGCATATCCGCCACGGCAGAGGCCAGTGTGGATCGCACATCGTTCATGAGCCCCGTGGAGTCTTCAAGGTCACTCAGGGAGGCGAGGTAGTCGCGCCCGTGCGCCAGCAGGGTATCAGCAAAATCCTTGTCAGCCAGCGCCGTCATGGTGCCCTTCAGATCTCCCAACAGGGTCAGCACGTTGCCCATACGGGTACGCACTTCTTCCAGCACCTTGGCATCACCGGAACGCATCCACTCACGGGAAAGCATGCGGGCTTCGTAAAATTCCCGCTGCACATCATTCACCAACCGCAGTTCCGCAAGACGGTTATTCACGACATCCGCGCTGGCATATCCGTCAGGATGCAGAAAAGCGGCATCGCGCTTCTTGCCTGCCAACTCGTCGAACAACGTCAGAAACTGCCCTGCGGCATTCTCGGCTTCCTGCAAGCGGGTAGCCCTGCCATCAGACACGGACTGCCAACGCTCCAGCGCACCACGAAACTCAATATTCGCACGCATGGCCTTATCAAGCCGCACGGCAACATCGTGCTCCACCGCCATCTTGAAGGCGGAGAAAGACTGGTCCAGTTGACCGCTGCGGGAAAGCACAGCATCCAGAGCTCCTGGTTTGGGCTCCAGCATGAACTGCAACGCTCCGGCCTGCATGGTGCGCAACTCCGCCTCAAGCATTGCCCTGCGCTCCAGCACGCCCTGCGCAATTGTCATTCTTCTCTGCCCTTCCCACCCCACGGCAACCATTGCCGCCAGCAGGAGAAGCATGAAACTAAATCCGATAAAAAGCCGTAAGCCGATTCGCATCACGAACTCCGTACAATGACATTTTCCAGAACTTAGCGACTATACCTTTTTTCATGAGATTACAAACAGTGAAAATGGTGCATGGTTGCAGGCTCCCCGCGCTTCTTCAAGAAAGGTCGCCTCAATCCGCCACGTTGCACGACCGCTTCCTGGCAGGCATTTCAGGCAATAATTGCCGATGGTTACGCTTTGCCAAATCAATACCACATTATCTTACGGCCTTACAAAATGTCCATGTGATGCACACATAAACAAAAAAGACGGTGCCCTGCACCGCCTTTTCCTTTCAATCAGGTTACTTCTGTCCGTCCCTCTTTCGTATTCCCGCTTTCAAAGCCTGAATGCGCTGGTAGGAACGTTCAACCCGCTGACGCGAAATCCGTTTCGATTCCACCAGCTTCATGATGATCCGCGTCGCCTTTGGAACGATGTCAGGATCGTAGCTGATGTTGTTGCCGAAAAGCAGCATGTCCGCACCGGCGTTTATGGCCCGTTCCACGGCCTCTTTCAACCCGTAGACATCGGCAATGGCCTTCATCTGCATATCGTCGGTGATGACCAGCCCGTCATAGCGCAACTGCTCGCGAAGAAGACCGGTTATGGTGCTGCGGGACAGCGTGGCCGGATACTCGGCATCCAACCGGGCATTGAACAAGTGCCCCGTCATGACCGCCGTGCGCAGGCCGCTGCGTGGTCCTTGCTCCAGCACCGTTCTGAACGGGGCCAATTCCTTGAGAGACCATGTGGCCGTGATGTCGGTCACGCCAAGGTGCGAGTCCGCCGTAGCGCTGCCATGCCCCGGAAAATGCTTGAGACAGGCTATGACGCCGTACCTGTTCAGGCCTTCGGCAAATGCGGCTCCGTGCTTGGCAACCACATCAGGATCGGATGAAAAACTGCGGCCCAGCTTGCCGATGACAGGACATTCAGGGTTCACGTTCACATCCAGCACGGGGGCATAGTCCCAGTTCACCCCCACGTCGGCCAACATGCGCCCCACCGTCTCGCCCGCCTTGCGGGTTTCGTCCACAGTGCCGTTGCCCAGAACAGCGGCAGACGGCGTTGATGCAAAGCCGTATTCCGGCTTCAAACGGGCGACACGCCCCCCTTCCTGATCAATGGCAATGAACAGCGGCATGCGCGCCGCCTGCTGCAGGGAGTCCGTCAGCGCCTTGACCTGCGCGCGGTCACGGATGTTCCGCCCCTTGCTCTTGAGAGCCACATCGTAGTCAAAGAGGATCACACCGCCCACGTTGAACTGCATGATGTCGCGTATGATCGGGCTTTCCGGCGTAACGTCCATGCCGCGAAAACCGACCAGCAGCATCTGTCCCGCCATATCATGCAGCGAAGCCTTGCCTGCCGCATGTGCCCACGTAGAAACGGCGGGAGAAGCCCCCGCCGCTAGAAAGAACAAGACAAAGGCGATCAACCGCTTAATCATGACGAAACGCCTCCGCAACGCCGGGACGCACCTGACACTTCACACGGATATTGCGTCCCACCGTGCCGTAATCGCCCACCATGTTGAAACTGTTCGCCTCCAGAATATCCACATCGCGTTCATGCACCGCCACGCCCTGCTCGCCCAGATGCTCAAGGAGCAGGCTCACGGCATCCTTCTGCGCATGTTCCAGCACGTATCCGCGCTGCACCACATCACGGATGCCCAACGTGGGAATGAAACGAACGCCCTTTTCAGTATCCGCAAACAATTCCAGTTCAAAGGTTGTGCGGGTCAACGCAGCACCGATGGCATTGGCTATGGCGTGCTCCTCCGGCACCTCCACCCTGCGCTGCAAGGCTTTGGTCAGCAGGCCGCTGAAGGCCTTTGCGGGCCCGCCCATGACATACACGCGGCTCGGTTCCAGCTTCGCCCCTTCGATCAATTCCATGATGGTGTATACGGGACGGGAGTTCACCTCATCCAGCAGCCCTTCCACGGCTGAGGCAATGCTGTTGACGGCGGCATCGATGGCGGCGTCCGCAAGGGCATCCGGGAACATGTCCCACAGGGACGCAAGGTTGCGGATACCTGCCTTGCTAGTTTCCACGTCACCGAATTCTGCCAGCCCCTTGTAGATGAGGGCATCAATGAGTGTAGGCTGTTTGCCGCCCGCAGCCATGCATGGTCCCACGCGTTCCGGTCCCACACGCACAGCTCCGGCCTGCACGTGCAGACGCGAATCGCCGCCGATGCCGATGGACCGGGTACGCAGAGCCCGAACAAGCGTCGGATAACTGCCCACCTCGATGCCGTCATTCTCGATAACCGGCGAACCGGAGGCAAATATGGCGATGTCCGTGGTGGTGCCGCCAATATCGAGAATGATGGAGTCTTGCTGAATGTCGCACAGGGCAATAATACCCATGACGCTCGCAGCAGGACCGGAAAGAATGGATTCCACGGGGTGCTCGCGGGAAGTGGCCAGAGGCATGGTACCGCCGTCCGCCTTGAGAATATGCACGGGGGCATAAATGCCGTACTCGCGCACGCTCTCCTCGATGGCATCCGCAAACTTGTTGTAGATGCGCCAGACCGCGGAATTGTAATAGGCGGTTGCAATACGGCGGGGGAAATTGAGCTGTCCGGACAGACGGTGCCCCTGCGAGACGAAGTCGGCACAGGCCATGAGCCCTTGCGTCAGCATGATTTCGTGGGCGGGGTTACGGGTGGAAAACTTGCCCACCACGGCGTAGACCTTGAGGCCCGTCTCGCAACAATTGCGTGCGAGGCTATCCACCTCCTGCACATCAGGGGGTGCAATTTCCTCACCCCTGTGATCGATGGAACCGCTGACGGTGTAGTAGTACGGCCCCACCTGATAATCGTCGGGATCAATGCCGGGGCCGGCGGAAACGAGCACCCCCACATCCTCAGTCCTGCCTTCCACAATGGCGTTCGTAGACAGGGTGGTGGAAAGGTTCAGGCGCGACACCGCCTTGGGATCGATATCCTTCAGCACACCTTGCAGCGCACTCTGTACGGACGACAGCAGGTTATGGTGATCGGTCACGACCTTGGCCGAAGCGACAACCCTGCCGCCATCCACCACCACCGCGTCAGTATGGGTTCCCCCTACGTCAATGCCGATACGCACACTATCCTCCCGTTAATCACAGCCGGAAACGGCAGCCGTCACACTCCGCAACAGCCCTGCTAGAATTCGATCAAGCGGGCGGCAAGCGTAAGGGCCTCTTCAAAGCTGCCGGTATCGGCAACGCCCTTGCCCGTAATATCAAAACCAGTTCCGTGGTCCACCGAGGTCCGCACAAAAGGCAGACCAAGCGTCACGTTCACGGCCCGGGAAAAATGCATCAATTTGAGAGGCGGCAGCCCCTGATCGTGGTACATGGCCAGCACTGCGGAAAATTCGCCCTTGGCAGCGCGGTAGAAAAGCGTATCCGCAGGCAGCGGGCCTACAACGTTAAGACCGGCCTTACGAGCGTCCTCCACTGCAGGCGCCACGATTTCCAAATCCTCATGCCCGATCTTGCCGGATTCCCCGGCATGCGGGTTCAAACCGCACACGGCAACGGGAGTCTTCACGCCGAGCTTGCGGACAAAGTCCACAGTCAGGGCCAGACAGCGTTTGATACGCTCGCGGCTGATGAGGTCGGGCACTTCACGCAGCGGAGGGTGCGTGGTGACAAGGCTCACCCGCAACTTGCTGCCGCACAGGTGCATGCACACGTCTTCGTCCCGTAATCCGGCAAAACGCGCCAGAAACTCCGTGTGCCCGGGGAAATTGAAACCTGCTTCCTGAAGCATGGCCTTGTGCAACGGCAAGGTGACCACACCGTCCGCCACGCCGGACCGGATGAGCTTGCAGGCAGCTTCAAGCGAGTACCCTGCCCCCTTGCCGCCCTGCGGGGTGGCCTGTCCCATGTCCAGCCTGAGCCCTTCAAGCCCGATGGGTTCAAACAGGAAAATTCCCGGCTCTTCACCGCTCACCCGTGCAGGATCTTCGATTCGCGTCCAGAAAGGCGCAATACCGAGCAGACGCGCATGCATTTCCAGAGCCGCTTCCGGCCCCACGAGAATAAGCGGCACCAGCGGCAGGGAACCGCTGCCGCCAAGCCCGAAAAGACGGCAGGCCAGTTCGGGGCCCAGCCCGTTCGGATCGCCCAGTGTTACGAGTAGGGGTTTCATCGTCACAATTTCACCACACAACCTGTTGTATTTCATTTCTATCCGACGAACCTATGCAGTTTTGCAAGGGGTGTAAAGAGAAACCGCGCCCCGCGGTTCGTGATATTTTGCCCGCAGCCCGCAACGCGCTCTGGCGTTGCAGCGAACCCTGTGGTAATAAGCCTGTATTGTTTGAAAACCCCGAACCGAAAGGACGAACGATGCGTTCGTCCGTCACGAGCCATCAGGAGTCTTTCATGCCGAAACGCAAAACCGACCAGGATAGCCTATCTCTTGATACGACTATCCTCACGCTGGGGAATGCCAAGATTCCTTCGCCCATATCCTTCTGCCGGTTCGAGGATGACAAAAAGGGGCTTAACGTCTTTCTCGACAAGGAATTCCTTGAAGAAATCGGCGATGGGCCGCCCATTCCCATCCGTTTTGAAAGCGCCGGACCACGCCGCCATCTGTTCTTCGACACGGCCAAAACCAAGTGTGCCATCGTCACATGCGGCGGCCTGTGCCCCGGCATCAACGACGTCATCCGCGCCATCGTCATGGAAGCCTACCACAACTACAGCGTGGCGGGCGTCATGGGCATCAAATACGGGCTTGAAGGCTTCATCCCCAAGTATGGCCATGAGATAGTGGAGCTTACACCGGATTCCGTATCCAGCATTCACCAGTTCGGCGGCACGGTGCTCGGCTCCTCCCGCGGGCCCCAGAATCCGGAAGACATTGTGGACGCCCTTGAACGCATGAACGTGAACTGCCTGTTCATGATCGGCGGCGACGGCACCATGAAGGCCGTGAAATCCATTGTGGCGGAAGTCACCAAGCGCAATCTCAAGATTGCCGTCATCGGCATTCCCAAGACCATTGATAACGACATCAGCTTCATTCCCCAGTCATTCGGCTTTGAAACGGCCGTAGACAAGGCCACGGAGGCCATCAGCTGCGCCCATACCGAAGCGCAGGGCGCCATGAACGGCATCGGCCTTGTCAAACTGATGGGACGCGAATCCGGTTTCATTGCCGCGCAGGCGACCTTCTCCATCAAGGAAGTGAACTTTGTACTCATTCCCGAAACCCAGTTTGAGCTGGAAGGGGAAAACGGCCTGCTGCCCGCACTGGCAGACCGCCTGAAAAGACGCAGACACGCCGTTATCGTGGTGGCCGAAGGCGCAGGCCAGCACCTCATGTCCACCAGCAAGGCAACGGACATCTCCGGCAACCCTGTTCTGGGCGACTTCACCACCCTGCTGCGGGACCGCATCAAGGAATACCTGAACAACATCGGCATGCCCTACACGCTGAAGTATATTGACCCGAGCTACATTATCCGCTCCATCCCGGCCAACGCCAACGACCGCATCTACTGCGGGCTGCTGGGACAAAGCGCGGTGCATGCCGCCATGGCGGGCAAGACCTCCATGGTGGTATCCAAGCTCATGGACCGCTACGTGCACATTCCGCTCGACCTCGTCACACTCAAGCGTCGCACGCTGAACATTCATTCGGACTACTGGCGTGCCGTTCTCGAATCAACAGGCCAATCCGCCCTGCGCGGCATGGTGCCCGACAACTACTGCGAACTGTAATTCATGCTGCAACAGATCAAAGCCTCTGCCGGGTCCGGGAAAACATATACCCTGACCCGGCAATTTCTTACGCTGCTCAAGGAAGCCGTGGAAGACGCCCGCCCCGCCTGCGCCATACGCCATGCGGACAACGACGAAGAGACCGGCCACAGCTGGCCGGAGATTCTTGCGGTCACCTTCACCAACAAGGCCGCCACGGAAATGCGCGAACGTATCGTGCGTTCCCTCAAGGAACGCGCGCTGAACATCGAACCGCGCAACGCCGCATCCGACTGGGCCCCCGACACTGCGGCCCGCTGGGTGGACATTCTGCTGCGCCGTTACTCCTCGCTGAACGTGCGCACCATAGACAGCCTGCTGAACATGCTGGTGCGGCTTTCCGCACTTGAGCTTGGGCTGCCGCCGGACTTCGAACCCGTTTTCGACGAAAGGGAATTGTTCGAGCCGCTCTACGACAGGCTTCTGGATACCGCCCGCGCCGGTGGCCCCGAACGCGAACTGCTTGCAGATGCCTGCCGGTCCCTGCTTATGCTCACGGACAAGGAAGGCTTTGTGCCGGGCGAAACACTGCGCACCCGCCTCTTCGCACTCATGACCCGCAGCCTGCAGGAAGGTTCCCTGCCCGATGCGGATGGCGATATTCTGCGCGGCTGGCTCGTGAATATGCACGGCGACTACCTTACGGCCGCCAATGCCGTAAAAGCCATGATGGAGGCGGAAAAACTCGGCCCGCAGGCCAACTTTCTCAAGTACCTCGACAAGGCGCTTGCCTCCAATCCGTTCAGGCCTCCGGCGGATTCGGCATACACTGCCAAGGCACACATCGACGACTGCCTGCTCAAGGCTTCCAAAGGCAAGGCTTCCGATGACCTTGACGCAGCATACGGCGACCTGCGCGAAGCTCACGCAGCACTGACGGGCCCCGGTCATCTGGTGCGCAAAGCGCTCGTCCTTGTTCCCTTTGTGCGGCTGGCAGAGCCGCTCTCCCGCATGGTGCACGAAATGCAGCAGACCGAAGGCAAGGTACCTGCATCCCTGTGGCCCAGCTATGCCCGCGACGTGCTTTCCGGCGAGACCGGTGCCTCGGAAGCCTTCTGCCGCATGGGAACACGGCTCACACACCTGCTCATCGACGAATTTCAGGACACCTCCGTACCGCAATGGGAGGCCATTCAGCCCCTTGCCGTGGAATGTCTCGCCAAGAACGGCACCCTCACCTATGTGGGCGACGTGAAGCAGGCCATCTACGGCTGGCGCGGCGGCGACTCCGCCCTGTTCGAATCCATCCTGAACGATCCGGAACTGCGGGCCATCGCCCCGAACCCCAAACGCACCCCGCTGCCCAACAACTGGCGCAGCCGTGCGCAGATCGTGGAATTCAACAACGGCATTTTCTCACAGCTTGCAGAGCCGGAAGTTGCCCGCGCCTTTGCCTCCGCAATCCTTTCCGGAGCACCGGACCGGATCGTGAACGCTACCGTGGACGATATAGTTCAAGGCTTCAGCAGAGCAGCGCAGGAAGTGCCCGAACACAAGAAAAACAGCGGCGGATATGTCCACCTCTACGACATCTCCGCCGAGAGCAAGGACGATCTGCTCGCACAGGTCGAAGAACGCCTGACGACCCTGTTCCGCGACGAGCTGATTCCGCGCAGACCTTGCGGCGACATTGCCGTGCTGGTGCGGACCAATGATGAAGCAGCGCTGGTGGCCGAATGGCTCGTAAACCTGAATCTGCCGGTCATCACGGAAAACAGCCTGAAGCTGGCCGACCATCCGCTTGTCACGCAGACCGTGGCCTTTATGCGTTTTCTTGATTACCCGCCGGACGACATGGCCTTCTGGGAATTTGTCTCCGGCAGGGGACTCTTTGCCGACCTTGCGGGCCTCTCGGCCACTGATCTGGACAACTGGCTGGCCGCCCCACGCGAAGGACGGCTTTTCTCGGCATTCCGAAAAGCCTTTCCCGAGGCGTGGCGAAAGTGGATAGCGCCCTTCTATTCGCAGGCGGGCCTGATGAGCGCCTACGACACCGTGCGCGAACTCTATGCCCGCACCAACGCCTTCGAGCGATTCAAGGATGAAGGCATCTTCCTGCGACGCTTCCTTGAGGTGGTCTTTGCGGCAGAAGAACGCGGCATGCGCTCCCTGTCGTCCTTCCTTGACCAGTGGACCGAAAGCGGCGGTGAAGAGAAGGTGCCCATGCCTGAAAACGTGGACGCCGTGCGCATCATGACCATGCACAAATCCAAGGGGCTGGAGTTCCCCGTGGCGGTCATTCCCTTCCACCACCACACCATGCGCCGCAGCGATACCCCTGAACGGATAAATGTGCTGGGGCAAGAAATCATGGTCCCCCGCTGCAAGGAACTGGGGGAGCCGTATTATGCGGCCCTTGCGGCGGAAGCGCGCGAACAGCTTCATCTGCTCTACGTGGCGTGGACCCGTCCCGTAGACGAACTGCACGCCTTCATCACCACCACGCCCCATCATGAGTCGCAGTCCCCGACCCTTGTGGCATTACGCCTCCTTCTGGACGAGCATGGCATGGGAGTGAACAGAGAGGATCGGGAGCCGGAGGCTTCGTTCGGCACGCCCCCGGCAGGAAAACGGCCTGCTCCGCGAATTGCAGCCCAGTCCCGGGCAATGCAGAAGGAACATGCACTTCCTGCGGAAGCAGCCATGGGACAATCCATAGCAACTGGCAAGACTGGTGACGAAGCTGGCGATGAAACTGCCGCTTCAGCGGTGCCCACGGCATATTCCTCCGAAGAAAGCCTGCCCACAGGCGACTGGAAGCCCATGCAATGGCTGCCGCGCCTCAAGATTTTCCGTAACCCGCTCAAGGAACTGGTGTTCGACGAACGAAGACGCGGCACGCTGGTGCACGCCTGCCTGGAACGCCTCCGACTCACCCTGCCCGCAACGCCTGCATCCGTCATGCAGGACGTGCAGCGCGCCGTGCGCCACGGCATGCGCACCGCCCCGCTGCCCATACCGGACAGGGATACCACGCAGGCGGAACTGCAGGACATGCTGCACTGGCTTGCTACCCTGCCGGACTTCCCGCACTGGCAACATCATGGCACGCCGGAGCAGTCCATCATGGACAGCCACGGCAACCAGCACCGCACCGACCTGCTGGTGGATGACGGCACGACGCTCACTGTTGTGGAATACAAGACAGGCCAGCCCTCTTCCGCCCACAAGCAGCAGGTTTCTCGTTACGTTAACCTGCTGGCGGCCATTCCCGCATACAGCGGGCACAGCCTGCACAGCGCGCTGGTCTATCTGGATGCCCGCCAATGCATCATGACGGAACATCCCCGCATCACCTCTTATTCCGAAACAACGACGGAGCTGTAGCATGCGCGCCCACCCCTTCATCATCATTCCGTGGGAAAACGACTTCCTCGCAGGCCTTGCGCGCCTTGTGCTGACCGAGACGAACGGCAACCCCGCACGGGCCTGCATCATCGTACCGCACAGCCGCCCGCGCCGTTACTTTGCAGACACACTCCACGCCATGCCGGAACTGCCCAAGCCCTTCGCGCTGTCGCAGATGCTGACCGTGAGCGAGCTCTTCGGCACCCTGCGCTCCGAGATTGAGAACAACCCGCCGGACCAGATCGAAATGCTGGACCGCGTGGGCCTTCTGCTTCGCTGCCTTGAGCAAGAAACACAGGACTCGCATGACGCCCTGCCCCTGCCCACGGGCGACACCAACCGCTTTTTTCCGTGGGGCGTGCGCCTTGCCAACCTGCTTGAGGACTTCTACAACCAGAATATCGAACCGGAAGACGTGACCTACATGGAAGGGCAGGTGGTGGACTTTGCCGCCGGGCTGCTCGGTTCGCTGGGCCGCATACACAGAGCCTATACGGCAGAACTGGATGCACGGGGGTGGACCACTCCCGGATACGACGCATTCCGCGTGCTGCGATACATCGAAGCACAACGGAGGGAGGGAGCTGCGCCGGAATTCGCCTGCCTGCGCGGCAAGCACATCTTCGTTGCCGGATTCTACGGTCTCACCGGGGTGGAAGAGGCGATCTTCCGCCATCTGAGTGAAGAACACGGGGCGCATATCGTGCTCCATTCCGATGTCCGGCTTGCTGATGCCCCTTCCAGGGCGCACTGGGCCTGCCGCGAACACACGCGCTGGCTCTCCCGCTGGAATTCCAAGGCGGTCTGCATCGAGGAACCGGAATCCCGCAAACGAGAAACCGTGTTTCACGAAGGATTCGACCTGCACTCCCAGCTCGACGTGCTGGAGCGCACCCTCTCGGAATACGCCCCGGAGAGCAAAACAGACGCCTCATCCGACAATGCGCCGGCAACCATAGACTCCGCCGTGGTGCTGCCCGACACAGGCCTGCTCATGCCCGTGCTGCACCATTTGCCGCGCAAGGACGTGAACATTTCCATGGGCTATCCGCTGGGCCGCTCCACCCTGTTTCGCCTGCTGGAAACAGTGATGCGCCTGCAGGAAACCGCCAACGCAAAATCTTACCACTGGAAGGAAGTCATCGGCCTTCTGAGACACCCGTATCTGAAAATGCTCACCATCGCAGAAGAGCGCCCGCTCGGCGTACCCCTGCATCACATGGAGGCATCCGTGCGGACGGGCAGACGCTATACGGACCCGAGGGCACTGCATCCGGACCTTGATGAGCAGGGGCGCCTGCCGGAGGCCGATGTCCGCACCCTGCTTGCCGCCGTTCTTGACCTCACCGTGACACGCTGGGAAGACCTTGCCACGCCGCAGGACATGGCGGACACGCTGGCCGATCTGTGCACTCTGCTGCTCACCCACGGCGGAGACCTGTGGGACCGCTTCCCCATAGATGCGGAGTCCATCTTCCGTCTCATGCACCGCGTCATCCCCATGCTGCGCGAATGCTCGCTGGCAACGCAGGCCTTCCCCAGGGACGTGCTGTTCACCATCCTCCGCGAAACAATCCGGCAGGAGCGCGTTCCCTTCGAGGCAGACCCGCTCACCGGCGTGCAGGTCATGGGTATGCTGGAAACGCGTCTGCTGCGGTTCAATACCGTGCACGTCATTGATGCGACCGAAGACAAGCTCCCGGGCGCACCGGCCAACGATCCGCTCCTGCCCGACTCCTTGCGCGGCATGCTGGGACTGCCGGATTCCCGCCACCGGGAGCTGGTTTCCGCCTACAACTTCCACCGCCTGCTGCAGGGGGCCGAGAATATAACCATCTACTACCAGTCGGGCGTGGAACGTTCCGGCCTTTTCGAAGAAAAACGCGCGCGCTCCCGCTTTGTGGAAGAGCTGCTGTGGCAGGAAGAAAAGAAGCGCGGCACGCTCATCACCGCCGGCACACCGCCCCTGCACGCCATATCCTATCCCATGCCTGCCATCACGCGAATGGACAAGTCCGTGGAACGCACGCCGGAAGTCTCGGCGCGTCTGAACGAGTACTTGCAACGGCCGCTCTCCCCGTCCGCACTGGACACCTATCTCACCTGCCCGGTCCGCTTCTTCCATGAACGGCTCTGCGGCGTGGGCAGCGTTGATGAGGTGAACGAGGGAGACGACTACGCCGGTATCGGCGACCTGCTCCACAGTGTGCTGGAAGACTTCTACACACCCTACCTCAAACGGATGGTCCGCTTTGAAGAAGACGATGCCCTGCGCCTGCAGGACCTCTTTTCACACAAGCTACACCAGAGCGAACTCAAGGACAGCCTGCCCTTCGATTCCTTCCTCATGCTTGAGGCGGCGGGTCGCAAACGGCTTGCAAGCTTCATCGATCACCAGCCGGAAACCTGGGTCGTGGCTCTGGAGCAACGCTATGAGGCCGAAGTTGCGGTTGACGGCAAGACCAGACGGCTTGCCGGTCGCATGGACCGCGTGGATGAACGCGAAGGCCAAACCGTCATTCTGGACTACAAGACCGGCAAGGTGAGCCGTCCCAATCCCGACATCTGGGGCGACGACATGCTCTGGAGCCGCCTGCGCTGCTGGCAGGGCGAAGACGACGACACCCTTGCCCTGCTTGCGGGAAAACTGCCCAGCGTGCAGCTTCCGGCCTACCTGTACATTTATCCCAGAGGCGTCCGGCAGGGGGCTCCGCTCCCCGTAGGGGATGCCGGATGGGTTGAATTGCGCAGCAACGGCAAGGAAGTATTGCTATTTGGCCCCGGCACGGAAGAAGACGTGCGCGAGGCAGTCATAGGGCAACAGATTCCCCTTCTGATGGAATTCCTATTCCGGCACATGGAAACAGTCCCCTTCTACCGTCCCAACCGCGGAAAACACTGCGCATGGTGCACTTGCGCTAATTGCTGTTCTGTGTAAGAACCGCCCGTGAGGGACCATTGGGAGTGGTGCGTCCGGATTCCGGCGCGTTGCTCCCGCTGTCGTGTTTTTACTGACACGACATTTCATTACCAATGCGGCGTGAAGCACCGCAATTTGGAGGACTGAATCATGTCATTTCCGTCTTTGAAAATAGGCGACATCGTCGCCCGTATGCCCATCGTGCAGGGCGGCATGGGTGTGGGAATTTCCCTGTCCGGCCTTGCCAGTGCTGTTGCCAATGAGGGTGGCATCGGTGTTATCGCAGGTGCCATGATCGGCATGAGCGAGCCTGACGTGGGCAAGAACCCCCACGAAGCGAACATCCGCGCCATGCGCAAGGAAATTCGCAAGGCCCGTGAACTGAGCGACGGCGTGCTCGGCGTAAACATCATGGTCGCCCTGACCAACTTTGCCGACCTCGTAAAGACATCCATCGAAGAGAAGGTGGACGTCATTTTTTCCGGCGCAGGCCTGCCGCTGGATATGCCCAAGTATCTCAAGGAATACTACGATGAGAAGAAGGAACAGGCGCACACCAAGCTCGTTCCCATCGTGTCTTCCGCCCGTGCCGCCACCATTCTCTGCAAAAAGTGGCTCTCCAAGTTCGACTACCTGCCCGACGCCTTTGTTGTCGAAGGCCCCAAGGCCGGTGGCCACCTCGGCTTCAGCCGCGAAGAACTGGATGATCCTGCCCACTCGCTGGAAGTGGTCATTCCTCAGGTCGTTGAAGCCGTGAAAGTCTTTGAAGAAAAGCATGGCAAGAAGATTCCCGTCATTGCCGCAGGCGGCGTATACACCGGCGAGGACATCAAGAAGTTCCTCGACATGGGCGCTTCCGGCGTACAGATGGGCACCCGTTTCGTGGCCACCCACGAATGCGATGCCGACGACCGTTTCAAGCAGTCTTACATCGACGCCAGGGAAGAGGATGTAACCATCATCCAGAGCCCCGTGGGCATGCCCGGCCGTGCCATCATCGGCAAATTCGTGGAAGACGCCCGAGCGGGCCTCAAGAAGCCCTTCAAGTGCATTTTCGAATGCATCCACAACTGCAAGAAGGAAGACAGCCCTTACTGCATCGCCTCTGCCCTGCTCAACGCAAAGAAGGGCAACCTTGATCGCGGTTTTGCCTTCTCCGGCTCCAATGTGCACCGTGTTGACCGCATCATGTCGGTGAAGGAGCTTATGAACTCCCTTGCCGCAGAATACGACGCGGCGAACGCCAAGGCGTAACACTACGCAAATCTGAAATGGAAAAGCCGGAACACATATGTGTTCCGGCTTTTTTTCATGAACAACGGCAGGGAAAGACCAGCTTGTTGTTACACCCCTTCGGGGTTTCCAACGGAAACGTCTCCAACTGTTCCGGCCACCAGCGGCAAACTCTCCACGCGGTTTTTGCCTGCGCGCTTCGCCCTGTACAATGCCTTATCCGCCATGGCGACAACATCCTTTACCGAAATGATGCCATCGCCTCCGAAACGGACCGTTGAGCATCCCACGCTCACAGTCAGGTGCAGTTCAATATCCGTATCCATTTTAAACACATGCTCAAGAACAGCTTTTCGAATCTTCTCTGCTGCAGAACAAGCACCCTCCGAGTCCGTAAGAGGCAGAATGATCATGAACTCCTCGCCCCCGAAGCGGGCAACTGTATCCGTCGCACGTGAATTGGTGCGGAGGATACCGGCAAGGTCCTGCAACACCTTGTCGCCGGAGGGATGTCCATACGTATCATTCACATCCTTGAAATAGTCGATATCAAGCATCAGACAAGTAAATAGCGTTCCATGCCTGCTTGCCAACTTCAACTCGTTCGCAAGCTTCTGGAAGGCATAACGACGATTGTACAATCCGGTCAGCTCGTCCGTTATGGCCATTGTCTCAATGGCCTGCTGCGCCTTCTGCAGTTTCAGTTGCATGATGCGGGTAATGGCATAAAGGGTGCCAAGCAGCAAAGCCAGCACTCCCGCGGCAATCACCAGCAGCTGAACATGTTTTGCAGCTTCTTCCTGTCGCAACTCGGTAATATCGTACGCAACGCTTATGCCGCCACGGACATCTCCCACCGAGTATCCTTGCTTTCCGTGGCACGTAAGACATGATTCCTCTGTGTACAATGGAGCCATATACCGGAAACGCTTCCTGCCCTTTTCCTCATACTCCTCAAAGAGTTCAATGGTTTCACCAAGCGCAAAGCTCCGCAGGGCACGCTGCTCGAATGAGTTGGCCTTGTTATCGGGATTCAGTGGATTAAGACTTGTGATCCTGAAACGCAGCAGTCCTGCTTCATCAAAAATACGGGATATCTCACGGGTCATGAGAGCAGGATTACGCTTGGTAAGCACAGTCCCGTTGGAGGTCGCAATATCCGGATTGATGAGATAGGGGTTGGACTCTACTCCAGGCTTTTTTTCAACAAAAACGCCGCCGTAATCGGCGTTCCATCGACGCATGATGAGAATACTGTGAAAGTGCATGCGAGCCCGTACAACCAGTTCACGGGCCATGATCTCTTTGTCGTGATGAAGAAATGTGGCAAGCAGGGAGGCAAGAACAATGCCTACGGCCACGCACAGGCAAAGGAAATAACGCACCCAGAGAGCTTCCTTGCCTCTGGAAGATGAAGGAGATTCAGTAGTACCCATTCACTCCCCCCGCGTTGGATGAAAAGACGCATCATCTTTTATTAAAACCAAACATGACAGTAGAAACATTACAACATTAACCAGAGAAGCACACTAACCAGCAGAGTGTCCAGCAAATAAACACTGCAACGGCCGGACAATACGCATTGCAGTCTGGCGAGGCATATCCACAAATGGCCAACCCCTACCTCAAGTCCACTCCAGCTTCCAGCATGGACAGCTTGCCACCATAATGCCTGTACACGGCAAAGATCTCCCCCCTACCGCACGGGCCACATTGGCGGCAGTCAACCCCGACATGCCTTCCGAACATAGAATCTTCAGCACGGCCTCGGCCATCTGCTCCCTGCGCCCCGCTGATTGTTCATGCTTTCGCTTCATGCGTTCTCCATTTCGGTGGGAGCGGACAACATAAAAGGAAAGGCAATCATCATTGCCCGCCAACAACGAATAAGGTATCCGGTTTCACACGACCGGAATCATAACCTGCAAAGGACATTACCATGAAAGCAGCACAGGGATCCATGGGGCGCGTTTTCGTCCTGCGACTTGAAGACGGCGACAGACTGCCGGACTGCATTGAACAATTCGCGGCGGAGAACGCCATTCAGGGCGGTCTTGTCTCACTGGTGGGTGGCATAGGCTCCGGCACGCTGGTCGTGGGACCGGAAGACGGCGACGCAGAAATCATCACCCCCGTGACCCGGGTTTTCAAAGCCGCCCACGAGGCCGCAGCGCTGGGCACCCTGTTTGCCGACTCCAAGGGCAATCCCAAATTGCACATGCATACTACCCTCGGGCGCGGAGACGATACCCTTACGGGCTGCATCCGTCAGGGTATAGACGTCTGGAAGATCGCCGAAGTGGTTATTATGGAAATCGTGGATTCCGGCATGGTACGCAAGCTTGATCCCGCCTTCAATCTTGAGCTGCTTTCGCCGGAGTAACCGTGCATGTGGACGCCGGATATCACCCGCTGGCCCATGCTGGCTCCCGTCCGCCAACGTTTTGATGCGCAGTCGGTGCAGAACGTCGAAGCCGCCGTACGTGATACGGTTGCGCAGCTGTTCGCCTCCGGCAAGCTCAAAGCGGTAACGGCAGGCCAAACCGTAGCCATTACCGCAGGCAGCCGAGGCATTGACCGCATAGCGGAAGTAACCGCCGCGTTGGTCGCCATCTGCCGCGACATGGGACTTGATCCCTACATCGTTCCTTCCATGGGCAGCCACGGTGGTGCCACGGCAGAGGGACAGGTCAAGGTTCTGGCTTCGCTGGGCATAACCGAAGCCAGCATCGGAGCCCCCATCCGCTCTTCCATGGATGTGGTCCGGCTCGGGGAAACAGAAGACGGCATTCCCGTGTTCATGGACTCTCTTGCCATGCAGGCAGACCACATCATTATTGCCAACCGCATCAAATCCCACACCAAGTTCAAAGCCCCCATAGAAAGCGGGCTGTTCAAGATGGCCTGCATCGGGCTGGGCAAGCACACCGGAGCGGCCCTGTATCACAAGCTTGCCGTCCGCCACGGGTTTGCCCGCGTAATCAGGGAAGCCGGCCGATTGACATTGGCCAAGGCTCCCATTCTGTTCGGACTCGGGCTGGTGGAAAACGCTCACGGCAAGCTGCATACCATCAAAGCCATTGCTGCTCGTAATGTTGAAGCGGAAGAAGAAAAGCTGCTCATGCTCTGCAAGCAGCTTTCCCCCAAGCTTCCCTTTGCCGCCGTCGATCTCCTCATTGTCGATGCCATCGGCAAGAACATCTCCGGAACCGGCATGGACGTGAACGTGACAGGCCGAAACCGCGATATTCTGGGCGACTTCACATCCACCCCAAGAATCAGCCGCATCTTCGTACGCGACCTTACGCCGGAATCCGAAGGCAACGCCCTCGGCATCGGCTTTGCCGACTTCACCACGGATCGCCTTGTGAATGCCATGGATTACGGCAAGACCGTAACCAACGCCCTGACGGGCATAAGTCCCGAAAAGGCAGCCATTCCCATCCACTACCCAACGGACAGACAGGCCCTGCAGGCTGCGCTGCATTCGCTGGGAGACTGGCAGCCGGAGACAGTCAGAATTGTCCGCATTGCCGACACGCTGCATCTGGAAAACATATACGTCTCCCCTGCCTTGTTCGAAGAGCTGCCTCTTTCCGCAACACACTTTGCACAGGCAGAAGCCATGCACTTCGGTCCGGATGACAACCTGCTCCCCTTCCCTGCCTGACGTACGATCCGGCGGCTGCAACAGCGGGCTGTCTTCCACTGTGCCTGTAGTTTTTGCCATATTCTGTGCCTGCCAACCATTCAGGCTCTGTGCTGTAATGCGCCGCAACAGGAGGAACCGATGAAGACCATAGGCATATTAGGCGGCATGAGCTGGGAATCGACCCTGCTCTACTACAAATGGCTGAATGAAGGGGTACGTGAACGGCTTGGCGGGTTGAACAGCGCCCGTATTGTCATGCACAGCGTCAATTTTCATCCCGTCGAAGAAGCCATGGCAGCCGGAGACTGGGAGACCGTAGCGTCCCATCTTGTGGACGGAGCCCACTCTGTCCGCAAAGGCGGAGCGGACTTTCTGGTCATAGCCACCAACACCATGCACAAGTTCGCGGAACGGCTGGAAGCGGAAACCGGCGTGCCCGTACTGCACATTGTCGACGCCACGGCGGAATACGCCAAGGCAATGGGCATGCATACGGTTGGCCTGCTGGGCACGGCCTTCACCATGGAGCAGGACTTCTACAAGGGACGACTGGAGCAGAAGCACGGCCTGAAGGTGCTGACACCGGACACATCCGACCGTTCGCTCGTGCATAAGGTCATCTTCAAGGAGCTCTGCTGCGGCCAGGTCTGTACCAACTCCCGCGAAGAATACATACGCATCATCAACGGCATGGAACAGCAAGGCGCGCAAGCCGTCATTCTGGGCTGCACGGAAATCTGCATTCTGGTCGATTCCGGCTGTTCCCCTCTCCCCCTGCTCGACACCACCCATCTGCATGTCCAGGCTGCGCTGAACAGAGCCCTTTCCGAAGGCTAGCAAAGCCTCCGGCAAAAAGCGCTTGCCATATCCCACCGCATCCACTTACATTTTCATCATGGACACCTGTCAAAGAGACAGGTGTCCACCGCTCCACGCGGCATGGCACCTCTAGCTGAAAACGAGCCCATCATGCGCATCATCGCCGAATGCATTGCCAAGAGCATCAATCTGCGGACGCTCGACTATCCCCGCCTGTCCCATTCCATCGCCATCAAGGACTTGGGAGAGGGCTGTTTTGTTCTGGTCTACAAATACGGCGCGCTGGTCCACTTCGGCGCACGGGAGGAAGACCTGCCTTTCATCCGTGCAGAAATTGCCCCTCACGCCGACATGCTGGACGGTATTTCCGATACCGAATCCGTCGAGATCATTGCGGGCGAGACTCCGTTTTCCGTATACAACGGCAAGATCAAACTGGAGACGCCGACACGTGACCAGCTCTACATCATTGCGGATGTGCTTTCCAAAAGCGTGGTGCTCAGCCGTTACGAAAACATGATTCTGGAGATGCTGGACACCATAGAACCCATTGCAGAAAACATGCGGCACGGCAAAATTCATGGCGGCCGCAAAAAACTCATCAAAACTCTGGGCAATTCACTCGCCATCCAGAACGCCATGGTCAGCCGCATCATGGTGGATGACAAGCCGGAACAACTCTGGGATATGCCGGAACTGGAAAAACTCTTTTCGCTCATGAGCAGCGAATACGAGATCAAGGAACGCCAGCGGGTGCTGGAAGGCAGACTCAAAGTCATCACGGATACGGTCCGCTACAATACGGACATTCTGGATTATCTGAGTTCGTACAGGGTTGAATGGTACATCACGCTTCTCATTGCTGTTGAGATTATGCTCACGCTGTACGAAATGTTCTTCAAGCATGCACAAAACTAAAGCACCACTCTCAACCAGCCAGAATTTCTACGTATCGCCGGAACCAAGCAATTGACATTTCCAACCAATGTGACAATCGTGTGACAGCGGCAAGCGCCGCGGAGGTCACATGTTTGAATCACTACCCCATCATATTCATCTGGAACATCTCGCCAGACTGCTCATCGCCGGTTTCCTCGGCGGCTGCATAGGCTTTGAACGCGAACGCCGCGGGCAGGCAGCGGGATTCCGCACCAACATTCTGGTCGCCATCGGCGCCTGCCTCATGATGCAGCTTTCGCTGTACATGGAAGAACTGTTCCGCCACCTTGACGCACAGGCCGTTGTCCGGCTCGACCCCGGCCGCATTGCCTCCTACGCCATCGCGAGTATCGGCTTTGTGGGCGGCGGTGCCATCATCAAAGGTAAAGGCAGTGTCCGCGGATTAACCACGGCAGCCGGTCTGTGGCTTGTTACAGGTATCGGCCTTGCGGTAGGTGCAGGGCTTATTCTGCCTGCCATCATGGCCACGGCCATCATCATGGCCGTCTTGTTTCTGCTGCCCGTGGTCATGCGCCGCATGCCGCCCAAGAACATCCTTGTCATTCTGACCGTTGTCTTCCGCAAGAACGTGCAGATGCACAATGAGCTTCTCAAGATCATTGAAGAGTGCAAATCGTTCTCATCGCACACGGTAGGCTTTGAAGTGGATGCCTGCTCTTCAGTCACCACCTACAAATTCCGGCTCGTAGGTCGCGAGAATGCCGGATGGGTGGAGCTTTATGAAAAGCTGCGAAGCTTGGACGGAGTGTGCAAGGTAGGCATAGAAGAATCACCCATTCCCTGACGGAATGCTAAAAGCCCTGACAACGATCAGGGCTTTTTCTTTGCCCCGGTGTTGCCGGACTTGGGATGCGCCTTGTCATACACTTCCACAAGGCGGGCAAGGTTGAGATGCGTATATCGCTGCGTGGTGGTAAGCCGCGCATGACCAAGCAGTTCCTGCACACTGCGCATGTCTGCTCCGGCCTCCAACAAATGTGTGGCGAAGGAATGACGGAGTCCGTGCGGCGAAACAGCCTGCGGAAGCCCCACGCGTTTGCAAAGGTCTTCTATGATGCGTGCCGCCTGCCGGCGGTTCAGCCTGCCGCCACGGGCACCGAGAAACAGGGCCGGCTCACGGCCGGAAGCATCAAGCGCCTCCCGTTGCCGCAGCCATGTCTGCAGGGCTGTCTTGGCCGTATCAGAAAGCGGCACCATGCGCTCCTTGCTGCCCTTACCCATGACACGCACAATGCCGGAGGACGGATCAATGTCTGACAGATTCAGACCGAGCGCCTCAGAAATACGCAGGCCGGAACCATAGAGCAATTCAGCCAGGGCGAGATCGCGCGTCAACTGCTCGCGGGCGTTGCCCCGATGCCGCGTTGCCTCGGCAGTCTGCTGTTTGCGTTCATCCAGCACGGCAAATGTCTGGTCCACGTTCAAGGCTTTGGGATGCCGGGTATCGGTCTTGGGGTTGCGCACGCCGTCCGTGGGAATGACGGCAATGAACTTCTTCTTGGCAAGATATCGAAAGAATCCCCGCAAGGCCGAGAGCTTGCGGCCCATGGAAGTCTTGTTCATGCGCTGGCGGTGCAGGTCTGCAAGGAATCCCTGCACCGTCTGGCGGGTTATCGCCTGCGGCGCATCAAGGGTGCCGCCATGCTGCTGCACATAGGATTCAAACTGGTGCAGGTCCCGTGCGTAGGCAGCTACCGTGGCATCGGAATAGCCCTTTTCCACCGCAAGATGCCCTATGAACATCTCAGCCATGTCAGGCAATTCCGGAAGACCGCCCGATCCGGCACCTTCAGCCTGTGACAAGGCGGAAAAGCTGGAGACATCAACGTCTCCCCCGCGGGCTCTACGCCTTCCTTTGATCGATGACATAATTGCTCCGCGGGTCTTCCTTGGCTTTTTTCTTCAATTGCATGGCAATGGCCGATGCCTGGGCGTAGTGATTGAGACTGCCATTGCGGTTGCAGACCACGGCAATGGATATGGCCATAAGCGGAAAGGTCTGGGTCTGCCCCTTTCTGTCCTTGGAAACAATGCTGCCGCGCTCGCGGTCTTCTTCATCGTAGAAGCTGGGCACAATGGCATCAAAGGCTGCCACCAGCCGCTTGCAGGCGGGTTCAACCGTTTCCAGCGGCAAGGCGAACACAAAATCATCACCACCCACATGTCCCACAAAAGACAACGGGCCGGGGAAGGAACGAACAGTATTCACGATGATGCGCGCCGCCATCATGAGCGCCTCATCCCCCCGCGAAAAGCCGTACTTGTCGTTAAAGGCCTTGAAGTTGTCGAGATCAGCATACCCGAGAGCAAAATCGCGCTTTCTTGCGATGTTGTCCTTGATGAACTGGATGATGGTGGTGTTCCCGGGCAGGCGGGTAAGCGGATTGGCGTCAAGGGAGCGGGACATGCGGTTCAGGGTCAATTCGACACGGGCCTTGAACTCCTGATCCTCGAACGGGGCAAGGATGATATCGTCCGCCTCCATCTGCGACCAGTCCGTTTCGCCATACAGAACCTTGCGGGGCATGCAGAGCACGGTGGGCACCTGACGATAGACATTCTCACTCTTCACCAGCGTAACCAGCGTCTCTCCGGACATGTCCGGCAAAACGGCGTCTGTAACAAGCAGGGCGGGCGGATCGGTCAGCAACTGTTCTACCGCTGCCCCGGCACGCGAAAAAATGGTCCACTGAATTTCCTGCGTCGGCCAAATTCCCTGCACCTGACGCACGAAACAATCGTCCGCAGATATGAGAAAAGCCTGCAGGGGGCCCTGTTCCGTCATGGATGGATGCATGAACGCTACGCCGCCCTAACTGAAACCGAGATCGGAGACTTCAAGAAAGGCGTCCGAAAGTTTATCAAGAATGGACTCCAGCATGCGCTGGTTCAAACCGAGCAGCTTCATGGTGTGGGGCTGCAACACGGGCACGTTGTCATCACCGCCGTTCCCGTATTCAAACACACGGGTCAGGAAGTTGCCGATGTGTACCACGCAGGCATACTTGGTGTAGTGCTGCGCACTCAACGGCTTGTGGTGGTACGAAATGGCTTCGGAAATGTTCGGCGGCAGGTTCCAGTGTTCCGCAAGCCATGCATTCACACGGTCATGCCCGAATCCGAGCAACTCCTTCTCCGCCTGAAGGAAGGTGATGTCCTTCGTCTTGACCAGATTCTCCAGCTCTGGCTTGATCTCCGGCAGCTGCACAGCGGAAACCACCTTGCCAAGGTCATGCAGCAGACCGGCAACGGCATATTCCTCGGGATCCTTCAGGCCGAGTGTCTTGGCAACCTCGCCGGAGGCAAGGGCGCAGCCCACACTGTGTTCCCAAAGCCCGACCATGGCTTTGTTCATGTCGTCAAAGACGGAAGTTGAGATGATAAGGCCACGTATGACGTTGAAGCCCAGCAACACTAGGGCATGCTGAATGGAGCTGATGCGCCCGGGGAAGCCGTAGATGGGCGAATTGACCATCTTTAGCACCTTGGCGGAAAGCACCTGATCGAACGTGATGAGCTTGGCAATCTGTTCTGTGGAGGTGTTGGGGTCTTCCATGAGACGCGTCACCTCTTCCAGCACTTTGGGCAGGGTGGGCAGATTTTTCACCGCCAGCACTCGACCTTTGTACTGGGTGCGCATGTCCTGCGTCATGGCTTCACCTTCCTCGAAAGCAGTGCACTGATGCCGTTCTTCCCCTGTTTGGGCTTGCCGGCTACGTCGTGAACACCGTCTGCCTGTGGCGCGCCTTCGGCTTCGGCGCCCTCCCTCCCCTCATGTGCCGCTTCCGCTTCGGCGGCCTCAGCAGCAATAGCCGCCAGAGCGGCAGCCTTGAGGCGAAAATACTGTGTCAGCACCTTCTTAAGCGTCATCATGAAGTTGTCGTCGGAATGCTTGCGGAACAAATGATCCATACGCTCGGCGCGCTTGCCATAGTCCGTGCTCCCCGGTAGCCCGTCCAGTTGCACGGGATTCCCTTTCACGGTGATGTTGCTGATACCCGACTGTTCAAAGCGGGCAATTAGAGATTCCGACAGCTCCACGCCTTCACCCACAAGGGTGATGCCGTCTTCGCGGACCACGGCCTTGGCAAGCGTCATGCCCGGGGCAGCCAATTTTACGGGTATCTTCTGCATGATCTATCTTATGATGAAAACCATCTCGTTAAGCTGTCATGAACACGCCGGATTACACGATAGCGCTGTAGTGCATACCTGGCAACTGACGAACAGCCCCTTGCACTTCCAGCATGAGGAGTACCGCACTGGTTCTGGATGCCTGCCAGTCCAGAGCCCGGCATAAGTCGTCTATTTGTACCGACTCCCGACCGGCAAGGGCCTTGTACAACTCAAGCTCATCAGGCGTCATGCCGTCTGTGGGATCTGCAGCCACAGCAGCGCGCACAGTGGCTCCGTTGCGTTGCAGACCGGAACACAGTGGCAGCACATCTCCATCGCCACCCCTTCCGGCTTCGTCCTGATCGGCCCGGAGTTGCTCCGCATCGCTGGGCATACCAGTGCGGCTGATCGGCGCAGAGCCCGAAGGCTTTCTGGCAGTCGTACGGCCCGACACGTTACGGGAGGCCTCTTCAGCCCTCCCGCGCGGGCGGGGAGCCACCTCTTCCGGCGTCTTCCATTCATGGGCATGAATACCGATGAGCGGCGCGATCTCGACCAGCACGTCATCGCAGGAAAACACGGCCTTGGCTCCCTGCCGGATCAGATCGTGACATCCGGACGAAGTTCGCGCCTGCACCCTTCCGGGCACGGCAAACACTTCACGTCCCTGTTCAAGGGCGTGGCGTGCGGTAATCAGACTGCCGCTGCGCTTGGCCGCCTCCACAACCAGCACGCCGAGAGAAAGCCCGCTGATGATGCGGTTACGCATGGGAAAATTTTTGGCTTCAGGCATGGTACCGGGAGGAAATTCGGAAAGCACCAGTCCCTTTTCACAAATGCGAGCATGCAAATCCGCATTTTCCGGCGGATAGATACAGTCCGGACCGGTACCGAGCACGGCAATGGTGCTGCCCCAGCTTTCCAGTGCGGCCTTATGCGCCTCGCTGTCTATGCCCCGGGCAAGCCCCGAAACGGTCGTCACACCGGATGCCGAAAGACGGCGGCATAATTCAAGCGTTGTCGCAATGCCGTCCCGCGAACACAAACGCGACCCCACCACCCCCACTCCGGGATTGGAAAGCAGGCTGGCATCGCCCATGTAATACATGAATATGGGAGGATCGGTTATTTCCTTGAGACGCTGCGGATACCGGGGATCGGTCCAGAGCAGGATGCGCCAGCCCGCCTTGCCTGCGGCACTCCATTCCTCTTTGGCAGGTCCGCGCCAGCGTTCGGAACGAAATTCGGAAACCATGCGGGCAGCAACTCCGGCACGGGCCACCCAGTTGTCCACATCAAGAACCGCAGAATACGGAGAGGGATAGACGTCGAGTAGCTTCTTCCACGTACGCGAGCCCAGACGCGCCGTGTGCCGCAAGGCAAGCGAAGCCCAGAATTCGGTACGTTGTGCGTCGTTCATTCCACCGAGACTGAATGCGGCGGAGGAATCCTTCGGCTGCATGAAACTCCGATGGCCTATAGCGAAGCTAAACGCTTGCGGGCCATCTCCGCAGGCGACGAGGAGGGATAATCTTCTATCAGGGTCTGGAGGTAGAAACGTGCGTTGCTCTTGTCGCCCAGTTGTTCGTAGGAGAAACCGGTCTTCAGCATGGAAGCGGCAGCCTTGTCATGCTTGGGGAAACGACGCACAACTTCCTTGAAGGTAAGCACAGCCTGCGCATAACGCTTTTCATGATAGTAGGTCTCACCCATCCAGTAGAGAGCGTTGGGGACAAGGCTGTGGTTCGGGTTATCGCCGATAAACTGATCCAGCAGTTTGCGGCCCTTTTCCACTTCGCCGGCACGGACAAGCGTAAGCCCCTCTTCATACAGCTTCTCGGGACCGCCGGAGGCATCGCCCACCATGGCTTTTTCACCGGCAGGAGTTTCCTGTGCCTGGGCTTGAGTTGCGGGCGCAGGCTTGGCACCGACGCTCGCGTCTGACGTCATTTCCGGCTTCACGTCCGACTTTACATCCGATTTCACTTTCGGCTTGGAAGACTCGGCTGTTTTCTTTGCTGTCTTGGCGGACTTTTCAGACTTGGGTGAGACTGGGGCTTCGGCAAGGGGAGCTTCTCCGGCTGCCACCATACGGGCGCGCAAGGCTTCCTTCAGAGCAGCAGTCTCTGCCTGCAGCTCTCCGGCTTTGGTCTTGGTGTCATCCAGTTCCTGACGCACCGTGGAAAGCTGACCATCCAGCTCCTGCACTCTGGTCTGCAGTTGCGCCTCGCGCTCCTTCTGGGTTTCCTGAAACTCCAGAAAACGCGCTTCAATATTCTGCAAGCGCCACTCGTCACTGGCCGCCTTGTTCTGCGACCCCTGCTGCGGCGCACATGCAGTGCACAATGCAATCAGAATACAACCAACCATCCGGTCAACACGACAACCCATATTTGCCTCCGGCAATGTCTGCGTTTTCATCACAGTAACCGCCCCGAAACAGGTCAGGCCCTATCTTGCGAAAACGAAATCCACCCCTTCATGATAGAAACCGACGTGCCGCAACAACCTTCCTGCGCACAATACCCGCCAGTTACACCATGCCTCACATGAATAGGCGAGACGCAGATTTTTTTCAAGGAACAATGCGCGTTAGTTCCCTTGTTTCTCCTCCGGCCGCGTATCGCAGCCTTGCGCATCAGGCGTTTTTCAGGCACAAGACCGTTGCCGACAGGACGGGGCCGGTATTCGCATTTGCGCGGAAAACCGGCATTCATAACGCCTGAATCCAGCCCTGTCTCCAATAGTATCAAAGGAGCCCAGCAGCATGACCCCAATGCTCATCTCTCCGGCGCAAGCGGCAACCGCTCTCATTGCAGGCTGCATCGGACTGGTATTGCTCGCCATCGCGGCAAGCCCGATTATCACCGTTGCCAACCAGCAACTTGCCGTTCTGCACAAGAAGAGCTTTCACGACAAGCTCGCCAAACAGATCGCATCCATGGCAACCACCCTCGGCTGCCTTTTCTTCACCGGTATTGCTGCCGGTTCCGTGCATATTGCCGTTCAGAATCCGGAGATTTTTCAGGGGCCGTTCAGACTGCCGCTGATGGTCAGCCTTGGCGCTGTCACCTTCTCCTTCGCCCTGCTCATGGCATACACCCTGCTGTGGAAGACCATGCGCCAGAGCAAGAGCCTGCACATGCTCATCGGCCTCTTTGCCGCCATTTCCATGATTTCCGCCCTGTTCCTCATTTACGGCCTCGCCAACAGCATGCTGCGTGAAGGCCATGTAGTGCCTGCCGGTGCCGGACAGCTGGAAATCTTCACAACTATCTACACGGTATCTCCCGCTTCCGCCATGTGGCCGCTGTTCGTACAGAGCCTGCTCGGCGGTTTGGGCGCTTCCGGCATGTTTACCCAGTGCTATCTGCTGCTTCGCCGCAACCGTGACGATTTCGGCCGCGACTACTACAAGTTTGCCGCACCTTCCGCTGCCAAGTGGGCACTCATCCCCACCCTGATGCAGCTTGTGCCCGCCGCATGGCTCTTCTTCATGCTGCAGCCCACGCTGGGCACTCCCGCTACAGACAACATCACCATGTGGTGCTGGCTCACCGCGGCTGTAATGCCCCTGCTGGCAAGCGGCCTCTGGCTGCGCGTAATGCGGAGCGAAACCCCCATGCGCCACAAGATATCCATGATCGCTGCCCTGCCGCTGGCCATGCTTGCCGCAGCAGCCCAGATGATTGCGGTAACCTACCAGCTCGGCGTGTAACCGAGAACACGTTCAGACGATTGAAAGGCCGGATCATTCCGGCCTTTTTTGTTGTCTCTCTAATACCCGCAGACTTTCCTGTAGCAATCTTCCCACCATGGGTATATCCATAGGCAACACTCTTGACCGCCATTCCAATGCCAGGAGGGGTTCCGTGAAACGATTTCTTTCCCTAACCATAGCACTGTTGCTGACCATGCTCCTCACGGCTTGCGGCAGCACCCGGTTCGGCTATGACACCTCTGACACCGCAAATCTGCTCATATCCTTTGCCGACAGCAGATGGACAGGAAAGAACATCCCTCTTTCGCAAATCTGTTCGAAATACAACACAATCGGTACGCCAACATCTCCGAGCTTCATCGTCAGCCACATCCCTCAGAACACAGACATTCTCATCATCGCATTCAATAACCTGAGCCGCTCAGCCCTTGCCTCGGGAGGAGGCCACGGAGCCTTCCGCATGGACATACCTCAGGGCACTACGTCTTATACCGTCCCGTCCATTCCTGCCGAAACGACCGCGCTTCCAAAAGGCATCACTCTGGTAACTATCTCCGGCGGCAAAATCGAAGGAGTGGAAAACGGTGCCTATCTGCCCCCCTGCTCCGGCGGAACGGGCAACACTTATCAGACCCGCATCCTTGCCATTAACTCCGGCACCCACAAAGTCGTCGGACAGGGCACCATAATACTGGGCACATACTGATTCCCCGTCCACCCCGTTCCTCCTGTTCCTCCTGTACCATGCGAGCACCTTCATGTATGGTGCGCGACCGGTAGGAGGGCTTTCCCGCCGCCTACCCGCACCATACCAAGCACAACAGGAACAGCCATGGGACACATCGCAGCCAAAGACGTTTACCGCAAACTGGGTGAAAAGATTGACCAGACCTCGGTCCGTACTCCATGGACCCCTGCCTTCCGCGATCTCCTCTGCAGCCTGTATACGCCCGAAGATGCGGAACTGATCATCAGAATGCCCTACCGCCCCTCCACGCTGGAGCGCGTGTCGCAGATTACCGGCCTTCCTGCGGCTTCCCTGCGCCCGCGGCTGGAGTCGCTCTGCAGCAAGGGACTGGTGTGCGACATCTGGGAAAACGAGCAGTATCTGTACATGATCAGCCCTTTCGTGATCGGCTTTTTCGAATTCACGATGATGCGCACCAAGGGCGAATTGTCCCCCAAGCTCTGGGCAGAACTGTTCCAGCGGTACATGTTCGGCGACAGGGACTTTCTGGATGCCAATTTCGGCGATGGCCAGATCATTTCCGTGATGCGGGCGCTGCCCTATGAGGAAACCGTGGCCGACACCGACCATGTGGAGATTCTGGATTACGAGAAAGCCTCAGCACTGGTGGCGGAAAACAGCATCTTCGCCGTGGGACTTTGTTCCTGCCGCCACGAGAAACACCATCTGGGAACGCAGGGATGCGACGTAACGCTGGAGACCTGCACCTCCATGGGAGATGGAGCGGAATTCCTCATTCGCAACAACTTTGCCCGCCGTATCGACAAGGCCGAGATGGTGGATATTCTGGCCCGCTCCCGCGACATGGGGTTCACCCTTTCCACGGACAACGTCCGCCAAGGAGCAGGCTTCATCTGCCATTGCTGCGGCTGCTGCTGCAACCTCATGCACGGCATCAAGCAATCCGGCTATGCGGGGGTGCTGGTCTCTTCAAGCTTTATTGCAGAGTGCGAGAAATCAGGATGCAACGGCTGCGGCCTGTGTGCCAAGGCCTGCCCCATTGACGCCATACATATCCGTGAAGAACTGACGGGAGACCTCGGAACCGGCGGCAAACCACGCAAGCTTCGCACGGCGGTAGTGGATACCTCCATCTGTCTGGGCTGTGGCGTCTGCGCCCTCAAATGCAAACAGAAAGCGCTGCAACTGAAAAAACGCGCCCAAAAGGTCTTCCATCCGGAAGACACCTTTGAACGCGTCATTCTGCAATGTCTGGAACGCGGCACGTTCCAGAATCTCATCTTCGACAATCCCAACAGCCGCACACAGGAATTCATGCGGGGACTGGCGGGAGGATTCCTGAAGCTTTCTCCCGTGAAGAAGGCACTGATGAGCGACGCTCTGCGCTCACGCTTTCTTCACGCCATCCGTAACGCCACGGGGGCGTAACTTACAGCCCGGCAACCTTGCGAACGTGATGCACCAGCCGTAACAGCTGGTTCGTAAAACTGGCCTCGTTGTCGTACCACGCCACGATGCGCAGCATGGTGCCGTCCATGACTGAAGTGAGAGCGCCATCCACGACACTGCCGTACGTGCAGCCGGTGTAGTCCACCGAGACCAGCGGCTCTTCCGTGTAGCCCATATGCTCGTCAGCATGGCCGCGCAGCAGGTCGTTCACCTCGCTGACGGTAACCGGACGTTCAAGCTCGCAGACAAGATCAATCAACGAAACGCTGGCCGTGGGAACACGGAAGGCAAGCCCCTGCAGTTTTCCCTCAAGCTCCGGAAGCACCTTGGCCACGGTGCACGTGGCCCCTACAGCCGTCGGCAGCATGTTCATCCCGCAGGCTCTTGCCCTGCGCCAGTCGGAATGAGTTCCGTCCAGCAAACGCTGACGGAATGTATAGGGATGAATGGTCGTCATGTGCCCGTTACGGATGCCGAATTCCCGCTGGATGTGCTGAACGGGAAGCGCCAGACAATTGGTGGTGCAGGAAGCGCAGGACACGATACGGTGCTCCAGCCCGAGAGCCTTTTCATTCACTCCGGGAATAACCGTAATGTCCGCATCCGGAGCCGGACAGGCCACCACGACACGCTTTGCCCCTGCGGCAAGATGCTTCTCGGTGCTGGTTCTGTCGGCAAAGGGGCCTGCGGCCTCCACCAGAATATCCACGTCTTCCCAGTTCCACCCCGCAGGCTGGACCGAGGTATAACGAACCGGCTGCCCGTTGAGCAGGAATCCACCATCACAGGGCTGAACACCATCGAATCGACGGTGCACCGAATCGTACTGGAGCAGGTGACGAGCCTCTTCAATCGACATGATGTCGTTGACCGTCGTCAGGCGCAGAGAGCCTTCCCCTGCTGTTCCGGCAAGGGCAGGATCTCCCAGCAGGCGGGCCAGATAACGCCCAATGCGCCCAAACCCGTTAATTCCAATACGTGTAGGCATGTACCTGAGACTCCTGATCGTCAACTGCAACAGAAAAGGCACACGGCTGCAACGCCGTGTGCTGAAAGAATGAAATGGGGAATGTTATCAGGCTTCCCAGATTTCCACGCTGTCTTCGGAGATTTCGAGATCCTCGATGAACGCGCTGGCAAATCCTTCTTCACCTTCGGGAACAATAACCACAAACTGGGCGTCTTTCTCGTTCCCGAATTCGGCAAAGGCCTTGATACGGTCCGCCACTTCCTGCTCGGCAAAGAATTCCTTGGTCACCACTTCAAATATGAAGGTGATACCCTTCTTGTTCTTTGCGGTGATGTCCGGAATATGCCCGCCGACCGGGGCGGGAATGGGAAAGTCTTCATACCCTTCCGCCTTCAGATCCCGATACCCCGACTCGAGCAACGCTTCTATGACGGCATCGGCAAGATCATCACGCAGATCCAGAATTTCATCTTCTATGGACATAGTGCCCCCAATCAATATTTGCAGGATAGTTCAAAATTTGAACCTGAAAGCCTTTCGCAACCGCATACGACATCTACAGAGATGCAGGGGATTGCGTGAAGGCGGAGCCAGCGCAAAGCCACCCCTTTCAGGCTGCGCCAAACTAGACTCAAGGGGGAAAAGCGTCAAGCGTTCAACCGCCTTCCGGCCAGCCTCCCTCACCTCATGTTCAGACTGAGCAACGATTCGGGCCTCCCGCTTTCATACTCCACCGGCTCGGAAACTCCGCAAACTGGGCATTCAGTCAATAAAATCAAGACAAAGCAACGCCAGACTCTGCTCCGGATCGCACGAGCACCTCCCCCCGCGCCTTCCGGGAACTGGTCAGTTAATCAATTTTTCTTCTTATCGACATAAATTTTTTTCGTTTGCGCAATTCTTAAACATGCGTATTTTGATCTCACGCAATGACTGCATGCATCAGCACCGTGTTGTGCTGTTACTCTTCGCTCGATATCCTGTTTCTTGGCTATCGACATGTTTTCGTGAAGGCCAACGCATTGCATGAACAATTCGCAATGTGCCTTATTTCACGAAGTGCCGCTACAGACTCCTTGCCCTGCACGTCCACAATACGACATGCAAAAGACTCGAAACTTGATCATTATTTCACAATATCTCGAAAGAAGATCTGACCACGAGTAATAACACTCCGTAAACTGCAAGTTACTCTTAATGATACAAGCAGCAATACGGTAGCTGAACAATTCCGCATTCAATATGCTTTCAAATTAAGGCGTAGTGCCCCCTGCTCCGCAGGCTGCGCCGAAAAAAACATACACTCTTTGGAGAAAGAACCATGTCTTTTGCTTTGATTCCGCTGCTGATGATCATCACCTTCACCGTTCAGGATCTCGCCGTCGGCAGCTACGACTTCGGTCAGCGTTTCGTTTTTGGTGCTGTAGTGTTTGCAACCGCTCTTCTCGGCATCGCCTTCCTGTACAAGGAATACAAGCAGGAAACTGCTGAAAAGCGTTCCAAGGGCTTCTTCAACTACTTCATGCACAACTAGTCTTTCCTGCCACACAGAAGGGGTCACAACTCCTCCCTTCTTTCCGGACGCCGTTACGCTTGCCCGTAACGGCGTCCTGCTTTTGCTTCCCGATCTCGTTACTATATTCACAAAATTCATTACCCGTTGTCGTCTTCATTAATTTGTTTTATATGCCCATAGATACAACCCTGAAGACAACCGAGCCGGAGGCTTTATGAACCTTCGCCAGCTGGAGCTATTCATCTCCCTTGCGAAAAATCCCAATATTTCACAGGTAGCCAAAGAAAGCTTCCTGACCCAGTCAGCTGTTTCCGTTGCACTCAAAGGCCTTGAACAGGACCTCGGGGTGCAGCTTTTCGACCGCCTGAACCGTAGGCTGGCGCTGAACCCCCATGGACGCACGTTTCTGCGAAACCTTGAACCGGCCATGCACAACCTCAACGAAGTGCTGCGCACGTTTGAAGGGGACAACATGACCGGTGTACTAGTGGTAGGCGCATCTTCGACCATTGCGGACTACATTCTGCCCCAGATCATGTTTGAGTTTGAGGACAGATATCCCAATGTCACCATTGAGACGGTCTTCACCAACCCCCATGACATTGCGGAAGGTCTTGAACAGGGCAGCATAGACATCGGACTCATTGAAACCGATATTGAAAGTTCAGACCTGGAGTTCACCCGCCTGTGCCGGGATGAACTGTTCGTCGTATCAAGCGACGAGGCTTTCGCCAAGAATGGGCCGTATTCCATTGAGGAGCTGCTGAACAAAAAGTGGGTTCTGCGCGAACCCGGCGCCGGATCACGCGATACCTTCAACTATTACATGGCAGAGCACATGAAAAACATGCGCATTGTCATGGAAATGCACCACACCGTATCCATTAAACGCGTATTGCAGAACCCGGATACACTGAGCTGCCTTTCGCCCTTTGCCATCCAACGCGAACTGGAGCTTGGCGAACTCTTCAGAGTGCCCTTGAAAGACTTGCGGCTCACCCGCCACTTCTACGCGGTCATGCACCGCGACAAGTACCGCACGCGCCTCATGGAAACGTTCTACCACGCCGTGGAATCCTATCTGGGCACAGACAGGCAGATCTTTTCCGAAGAGGACTAGGGCAACCTCCCTCACCAATTAGTGATTGCTAACTGGTCCTTTCTTGTGAATAATATCACGTAACGCTTCATGATAATAACCCGTCCGTCTGGTTACGGTCGGGTTTTCGTGCTACAGTTGCCATATTGTCTATCTGGTGAAAACGATTCAAGAGGAGTTACGCATGTCCACCGTTTCCAAAAAGAACATAATTATTATTGCGGCACTGTTCCTCGCTGTCCTGTTCTTCGTGACCATGGGCGACGACGACGGTTCGGAACTGAAGACCAAAGACCAGCGCACCCCCGCCCTTTCCCTGCAGCTGCTGCAGGAAGGCAACGAACGTTTCGTGAATGGCGATTCCCTGCATCCCCGTACGGACAACTTCCGTCTTGAACAGGCAGGTATGGAAAGCCAGGGCGACCATGCATTCGCCACCGTGCTCGGCTGCTCCGACTCCCGCGTGCCCGTTGAACGCATCTTTGACGCAGGCGTCATGGACATCTTCGTGATTCGCGTTGCAGGCAACGTGGTTCAGGGCGATGAAGCCGGTTCCATCGAATACGGCCTTGCTCATGTGAACACCCCCCTGCTGGTCGTACTCGGCCATACCCAGTGCGGTGCCGTGACTGCCGTCACCAACGCCATTGAAGGCCATGGACATGCCCTTGAGCGCAACATCCCCGGCCTGGTGGCCCCCATTGCCCCTGCAGTGGAAAAATCCATCAAGCACACCGGCAAGCACGGTGCAGACGTCATCCCCGTGGCCATCGAACAGAACGTATGGCAGTCCGTTCATGACCTGTTCATGGTCAGCCCCAGCACGCGCGAACTGGTCAAGAGCGGCAAGGTGCAGGTGGTCGGTGCCATTTACGACGTTGCCACCGGCCGCGTGAAGTGGCTGAAGGAAGACAAGCCCATGGCCATCCTTGCTGAAGTTGAAGCCAACCCCGCCCGCGCCATGGAAGCCATGGCAGGCGGCCATGCCGAAGAAACCGCTGCTGAAGACCACAAGGAAGCCGTAGCCCCTGAGCATCAGGAGCCTGCAAATGAAGCGGGCCATCAGGCGGAAGCAACTGCAGAACCTGCCAAGGAAGAACAGGTTGAAGCTGCCAGGCCCCTGACTGCTGAAGAACTGAAGGAACTCGCCGCCAAGGCTGCAGAAGCTGCCAAGGCCGCCGCTGCCGCTGCAGAAGCCGCAACCAAGGCTGCCGAAGAAGCTGCCAAGGCTGCCGCCGCACAATAGCCGCACATCCAAAGATAATCAAAAGGCCGCCCCCATGGAGCGGCCTTTTTTATTTCTGGTCAGGCATTCAAACCCTACCTTAAAAATAAGGGGTTTCCCCCATATGTATCTTCCCCGCAAGCATACTATAGTCAGTTTCTAATTCGCAAAAACAACCGGTTTGGGGAGAGATGCATGAAGTGGCTATTATTGGCGGTGCTCGCGGCGGGAAGCACCATGGGACTCATTTACGGTTATTTCCAGTTCGCCACACAGCCAACCGTTGCCTACTCTTCCCCCAATATTGCACTAGAGGTCATTTATCCGGAGGACAAATCGGACAATTCGCTTTCCGAATCGGATATTGAAACCATACACACCTATCTAAAATCATATCACAAGATGTTCAAGTCGAGCACGTTGTACCTGAACTGCTACCCCAAGCAGGCTGCCTTTACAGACCAAGGTCAGGTAAATTTCCAGCTTGTCATTACCAGCAACGACGGTTGTATCTATGAAAGCAAGCGCACGTATACGACCCCGACCAACCTCACCAGAAAGATCATAGAGAAATTTTCAACGGCTTTCACCGCCATGAAGCGCAATGCGGAAGCCTCTACACAGCCGGTCAAGATAACGTTCTAAACACCATAGCTACACTTCCTCCCACGCCCCCGGATACCTCCGGCGTTACGCACAGCTAACTCTGCGCGCGATGCCGGAGGTTGATTATTTCTATCCCCCCTCCACCTATCCCCCTTTCGCTTCGACGCATACGGCAGGCGATGAGGCGTCGACTCCGCTGTAAACATTCACATACCATTCCCAAGATTGAATCACCCGCCAGACTGGGCTATAGGGTCCCAAGATCACTTTCAACCGCCACGGAGAGCTCATGCCGAACAGCCAGATCATGCGTTATTCATTTACTCTCACCGACACCAAAGGAACCGTCGGCTACGTTGCCTGCAACCCGTCAGATCCAATTTCCTTTGACGATGCACTGGCCTATCAGGAAGCGCATCCCTATGACGAGTTCATGCATAAATACCTGCTTGAGCAGACCAAGGAATTCGACACGGCACGCATTGAAAAACTGCTAGACATCGCTCTGGAGGACGGCAGCATCGTTCGTCCGGTTCTGGCGGCATTGCTGCTGGAGTCGTGCCTTCTTCACCCCGCTCACGGCAGCCTTCTGAACCGGTTCCCCGAAAACGCACTGGCGGAACTGCGCAATCACACCCCGCTCATCTACCTGAAATGGTGGATGCAGGATGATCGCGAGGCTCACAAACTCTGGAGCGCCAAATTCAAGTCCAATATGCAGGACCACCGGATACTCCCCCTGCCTGAAGACATGGACGACTTTGATCTGCCCATGCTCTTCAATAAAGAGGAGCAGCCCAAGACCGTTTCCGTGGCGGAAATGCGGGAAAAGCTTGCAGCGGAATCCTACGGAGCGCCCTGGCAGCGCCCCGCTCCTGAACAGACCGCCATGCTCGCGCTGGAACGCCTTGTGGAGTACGGCTTTGTCGCAGACGTGGAAATGCGCCACATCGCCTCACTCTCGCCCATCGCGCTCCTGCGCCGCTGGCACCTTGATATTGCTGTGGAATGCGGCAGGCACAATCTGACCCTGCAGGGAATCGCCACTTCATACGGCCGAGGACTCTCTCTTGCCGACACCCGCGCAGGCTACTCCATGGAGATGGTGGAACGCGGCTCATCCTTCGCTTCCATCGGCCCTTCTTCCGTTCTCGAAACGGCCAGGAACCATCCCATCATGGTTGCCCGCCTTTCAGAGCTCACGGCCAAAGGCGTTACCGCCATGGACCCCAACAGCGTCCCGCTGGAAGTGCCCTATCAAGACGAACCTCTGCACTGGATGCAGGGGCACACTCCTGGAGCACATGGACCGGAGCCCATCATGGTGCCCGTGCAGATGGTCTACATGTTCTGCAATCTGGACGAGATTGCCCTCTTCTCGGCTCAGGGTTCCACCGGTCTTGCTTCGGGCAACATCATTGAAGAAGCCAAGGTGGCCGCACTGACTGAAATCATCGAACGCGATGCGGAAGCCACCAAACCCTTCATCAAGGCAGACTGCTTCCGTCTTGTCAGCGAAGACGAAAAAGTGAAGATGCTGCTGGCGGATTATGAAGCCCGCGGCGTGCACGTAATGTTACAGGACATCACCACGGAGTTCGGCATTCCCTGCTACAAGGCTTTTGTCATGACCCGCAAGGGCGAAGTCATCCGCGGCACGGGCGCAGGACTCAACGGCCAGCGCGCCGTTATTTCCGCTCTCACCGAAACGCCTTACCCCTATCCGCAGGGACCGCAGTCGGCTCCGCCGCTCAGAGACCTGCCCATACGCAGACACGATGAACTGCCGGACTTCAGCATGGAAGACCCCATCCGCAATCTGCAGCTCATGGAACGCACCCTCATCGCCAACAACAGGCGCCCAGTCTATGTGGAGCTACAGCGCAAGGATCTGCAATTCCCCGTGGTCAAGGCGTTCATCCCCGGACTGGAACTGACGGCGGACTTTGATACCTTCAGCCGGATCAGCCAGCGCCTGTTCGCGAACTACCTGCACCAATACGCATAAAAAAAGCCCTCCGAAAGGAGGGCTTTTTACGGTAATTCCGTTAGTGGACTAGCAGGGAAGCGCCAGCATTTCCAGCACGTTGTCCACAATTTCCTCAGGCTCCTTCCATGCCTGAAGAATGTAGTGCAGGGTCATCATGCACAGGGGCTCCATTTCCACAAACAATGCGGAGATGGCTTCCTGCTCGGGGATGGAGGTCTGGTTCAGGCGGTACGCCATGCGCAGCACTTCTGCCATGAGGTAGAACACCTTGCCCTTTTCGCGCACGGCAGCGCGGATAGCCTCATCGCGCAAGGCCTCGCAGGGCAGGATGAAAATGATCCCCGTATCGGCGCAGGCGGCGTCCAACGCTTCGACGGAGTCGACGACCTCGGGCGCGACGACCCGCATGTTCAGTCTCTCGGCAACGCGCTGTGCCAGTTCGAGACGCCCGCTTCCGGGCATGCCGATGAAGATGATGCGCCCTGTGGCAGGGTCGAAGCTGTCCAGTTTTTTGGACTTGCCGAACACCAGATTCCTATTGGCGTCTTCGACTTCAACCTTTTCCTTGATGAACGATTCCGTGGAAAACTTGGACATAGTTACTCCGGCTGCGTATCGCCCGCTCGGTCAACGACACAGGCGTGGTTATTATCTTGTTTCTGCTGCCAATATCCTGACACAGCGCTCGGGTCAATGCCGTACAGGAGCACATCTGCCTTGAGCGTCCCGTCCTTTTTCCGGTTCACGGCAACCTCATTTCTTTTCATGCAAAGCAACATGCAGTATAGAACCCTGCTAGATTGATCGTACGAAAGATATGGAGGACCATACATGCGGCACGCCATCCGGCTGCATTATATAGTTATCGCCCTGTGCATTGCCATTGCCCTGACAGGCTGCAACGCCAAGCGAAGCACCAAGAATCTGCCCAAGGCCCCCACTCCAACAGAGCTGCGGGCCGACCCCGGCTATGTGCAATGGCTCGAAAAGCAGGCCATGCTGCGCTCTTCGCAGGATCTTTCCCGCATCGTCTCCAACACGAATATCCAGTGGCTTTCACCCTACGTCGCCCCAAGGCCGGAGACTCTGATCAAGGAAGCTCCGGTGTGGCTGTCGCTGCATCCGGCCTCAGTCCTCACTGCGGACAACGAATCCCTGTTCAAGGCCCTGTTGCACCCGGAGTTCTGGCGGCAAACCCAGAAGCTGGGCATACGCGGCCTGCTGCTTTCACCCCTGCGCGAATCTGGCGGCATATGGGGATACGACATCTCCGGCACACAATTTCTCGGTGCGGACACGGTGCAGTATGAATTCAGCAAGTACGCAGGCACACAGGATGAATACCGCCGCCTGACCCGCGCCGCCAACATGGCCGGAGCCGTCATGGGCGACACGTTGCTGCCCGCCGCCACCGGCATGGGAGCGGACTTCTTTCTTTCCGCCCGCGCCAAGCCCGAGTATCTGGGCATATACAGCATGATCGAGTTACCCGCCGAAAGCTGGCCTCTGCTGCCCGAAGTACCTGAACAATGGCAGGCGGAACCGATTTCGGCCGAAGGACTCAAGGCGCTCCGCGAACAACGCATTCTGCCTCCTGTACGCTTGCGCGAAACTCTGGATATACCTTTTATCCCCTACGGTTGGGCCGCCACGGGCAAGGTGCGGGGACTGGACGGCACCAGCAGACGCTACGCCTATCTCTACTACGGGTCGCCTGACCGCCCTGTTCTCAACTGGACGGACCCCACGGCAGCGGCCCGCCGCATTGTCTCCGGTTCCATCATCCAGCAGGTCGGTACACTCGGCGTGGCCTTCTCCGGCGTGAGTGTCGCCCCCTATGTCGGCATTGAACCGGCAACCCCTGCCGGGCGGGGCGACATTGCCATTGCCACGGAAAGTGCCCGCAAAGCTGCCGCCACCATAGCGCAGGAAGTGCGCCGCTACGGGGGCTGGAGCTTCCTGCAGGATTCCCTGCCGCTTCCCATGCAGGGCCTGCTCATGCAGGAAGGACCGGACGTAGCCATTGACCACGCCGGTTCCGTCAGCGCTCAGGCAGCGCTGCTCACGGGCGATGCCACCATCCTTCGCAAGACGCTGGAACTTACGCAGTCACTGGGCATTGATCGCAAACGCCTTGTTCATGCAATTCAGCCTGCTGAAGGCGTAGACCTCTCCCTCTGTCATCTCTACGGCACAGCCGACACCAGCATCCCCCCCATGCGGGAACAGTATGAAAAGACAATGGTGAAAACCATCACCGCCGCGGGAGGAGATATTCTGATCAAGAACGGCGTGCTGCACAGCACCCCGGCAGGAGTCGTCGGAATGGCGGCTGGCATACGCGACATGCAGCACATGACGGCTGAACAGACAGACGTGATGAACAAGGGCATGACGGCACTGGCTGCCTACCACGCCATGCAGCCGGGAATATTCATGATCTCCGGCAAGGAAATGGCCGGCACATTGCCGCTGCGACAAGGGCTTGTTCCCGCCCGCAACGAAGACGAGGCCCTGCGCCAGAACATGATGGGCGCGTATGACCTGCTCAACAGTTCGCGGCAAACGCTTATCACGCCCCTCGGCATGCCCAAGGCGCAAACCGTGTTCGGGTCCATTCCGGAACAGTCACTCACGCCCTATTCCTTTGTCTGGAACCTGAACCGCATCCTGCAGGTCCGGGAACACTACGGCATCCAGACAGCAACGCCACTCGCCGTTTTGCCGACAGCAAACACCTGCAGCCTGGTACAACTCTTCCGCCTCCCCCAAAAGGATGCAGAAGACGCGTTGCTGCTTGTTGCCACCAACTTCGGCAAAGAGACGGTTACGGAAAAGCTTTCCGTCAAAAAGGCATGGGGCAAACTCAACTCCAAGTCCACGGCGCTCGACCTGCTTGTCGAGGACGATTCCGCCCTCCCCTTGTCGCTGGAAGGCAGAAAAGTGACACTGGACATTGCCCCATGGCAAACCAGAGCCATTCTTATCGGCAACGAACTGCCCCTGCCCCCGAAGAACAACTACTGATCCCGTCCGAAATACAGGAGGCAAGGAGACAGCATTCCTTGCCTCCTTTTCTTTTCCCCTTCCGGCTTCCAGCAAGCCCCTCCCCGTGTGTCGGCAACCTGACACAACAGCCCAGAATGGCCTTATTCCCGCATACACGGCAGCCTGATTTCCTTGCAGATCAGGAGCTCCAACGTTCTGGCAATCTTCTTGCATTATCGCGCGCATGAAGTACTCGCCATTCTACACACTGAACCTTGGGGCCATGGCCACACTGCAGCAGCCAGCTGCCGCGTGGCTCAAAGCGCAACAGCCCGATCTTGCGGACATCGACACCCGCATCGGATTGAACCGCTGGGAGATTCTGGACTTCCGCCTGAAAGACGGGCGAACCATTTTCGAGTCCATGCCTCCAGGCCCGTTCTATCAGGGGTGGATTCCACGCGAGCAGACGCCTCTGGATGCGACCTTCGTCATCGGCAGCAATCTTGGGTACGGCATCAACCAGTTGCTTTCCAACACCCGCGACACCCACAAGGTGTATGTACTGGAGCCTGACCCCGAGATCCTCGCCGTATGTCTAGGGCAGACGGACTACCGCCCCTTCATACAGATGGGCAAGTTGGTCTTCCTGCCGCCGGACCGCAATCTGCTGCTGCAGACCGTGCGCAACTGCGACACCCAGTTCCTGTTCGGCAAGATATACATGCGGGCAGACATGCCAAGCCAGCAAATCGGGCCGGACTATGCCTACTGGACCCGGGAATGCAAGGAGATGCTGGAGCATCTGAGTGTGGAAATGGGCACCCTGCGTCGTGCGCAGGACATCATGGTGGGGAACGAACTGAACAACTTCCGCCGTGCGCTTTCCGACGGCACCGTAAACCCGCTTCGCGATGCGGGTAAAAACCTCAAGGCCGTCATCGTAGGTGCGGGCCCTTCGCTGGCCGCAAATGGTCCGGCGCTGGCGAAGATGCAGCATTCCGCGCTCATCGTCACGGCCCTGCAGACCCTGACAGCCGCCCAGCGAGTCGGCATCAAACCGCACTTCTGCATGTCCATCGACTTCAGTGACAGCATGTTGAATGTCTTCAAGCAACTCGATCCGGAGTTCGTCCGTGACATTCCGCTCATATACTCCACCAAGACCAAGCAGGAAGTGGTGAACCAGTACCCCGGCCCCACCATTCCGCTGTGGACCGTGGGTGGCCTTGCCACCTTCATCGCGGGAACGGACGATCTCGTGCTGGACGCGGCGGGCAACGTTTCCGTGGCGCTTATGCGATTCCTGCACTGGATGGGCGTCAAGGATATCACTCTCGTAGGACAGGACTTCGCCTGGCGGGAAACCACCCACGCGGCAGGCCACCATAGTTCGCGCAATACTTCGCAGTACATCGAACTCAAGGACTTGGAAGGCAATCCCATCCGCACCAGTATGCAGTACCTGACCTCCGCCCGCGAGATGGAACAGGATATCAAGCAACTTGCTCTCAATGTGCGCAATATTTACGGCGGCGGCTATGTCATTACAACTGCCTCCAACAGTTCCCTTGAACAGGCTGCGGAAGAAGGGTTCCTGACCTCGGAAGGTCCTGCGCTGGAACTTTACCGCCTGCGCATGATGCAGGCCCGCACCGCATGTGAACAGCCCGTTTTTGAAGAGCGTGGCCCGAGCTGGCGCACGTCGCTCCGCCATGCCCACAAGCGCATGGAAAAGCTCTTCAAGAAAGCGGACCGCAACCATGAAGAAATCCGCTCCCTGTTCGGCAGCCTTCATATGTTCCTGCGGCAGGACCCCATCTACCTGCCCTACCTCTACAATGAGATCATGGACATTGCAGGGCTGCGGGACGGCGTGACCCGTTATACGGCCAAGGAAATCCAACGTTTCAAGGCCGTTTCCAAGAAGGTCATGGAGAAGGTGGAATTCATGGACTACGTGCTCGGAAGCCGGTCGCTGAAAGCACACAGGGCGGCATAATCTCAGATCAGCCAAAAAAACAGGCGGGAGCGAACTTGTTGTTCACTCCCGCCTTTTCATGTTTCAGGGAACAGGATACAACCCGCTGAACGTATCCGGGCAACTTCGCTCACACCAGCATCTTTCAGGAGCAATTCCATGTCCGTCATTGCCGAGCTTTCCATCTTTCCCATGGACAAGGGCGACAGTGTCAGCCCCTATGTCAAAAGGGCCCTCAATGTGCTGCGGTCCAGCGGCCTCATGTACCAGCTCAACCCCATGGGCACAGTCATCGAAGGCGACTGGGACAGCGTCATGGCTGCCGTGAGCGACTGCTACAGGGCGCTGGAAACAGACTGTGACCGCATCTACATGACTCTCAAGATCGACGCCCGCAAGGGGCGTGAATACGGCATGCTCTCCAAGGTTGCCGCCGTGGAGTAATACCTACTCCAGAGATACGCACTTGCGTTCCGGATCCTCACGAACCGGTTCCGCCGCCTGCTGCGATGTCTCGATGACCAGCATGGTCTTCCACGGTCCGTAATGGAAACGCCGGTAGGCAATGGCGGACAGGGCAACCACATAGAACGTGAACACGGCCCACAGCCCGTTCAGACCCACATTAAGGACCTGCTGCACGAAATAGAGCGGCACCGCCAGCAGCACAATGGCACTGAAGGCCATGGCCCACATGACATAATGCGTGTCGCCTGCGCCTCTGACTGCACCGAAATAGATAAGGGCCGAGGAGCTGAGCAGGCTGTAGCAGGCCACAAAGCGCAACAAGACAACGCCCTTGTCCTGCACCACGGCAAACCATGCCGCGCTCATATCCTGCGGACGAAACACATCCAGCAGCCACTCCGGCACAACAACAAAGAGTACGGCCATACCGCCCATCCAGAGCATGGCGATGTGCAGCGTGCTGGAGGTAGCCCGCACAGCATGATCTGGCCTGCCGCTTCCCAGCGCTTGCCCCACCAGCGTGGATATGGCGATGTTGAGCCCGATCATGGGCAGAAAGGCCACCGTATCCAACGAGAACACGATATTGGATGCGGCCAGCTCTGCCCTGCCGAGCCTGCCCACGATGAAGATGAAGAAGCCCACGGCAAAGAGCTCGAAAAAGCTGTTCACTCCACTGGGCAGACCGAAGCGCATCATGCGTCGGAACAGGACCGGATCAAAGGCCCGCGCCCGCCATACGGCGAAGTCGCAATCGTTCTCTTTGGTGAATACAAGCCAGCAGTACATGACCAGTTGCATGCCCCATGAAGAGGCCGTGGCGATGCCTGCACCGGCAATGCCCATCTCGGGAAAAGGACCAACCCCGAAAATCAGCATGTAATCCAACGGAATGTTGATAGCCGTGGCAATAAGGTTGACCACCATGTTCGGCTTGGTGATGCCGCGGCCGGAAAAGAAACAGCCTACGCAACTGGCCGCCAGCGCAAGGCCGCTGCCCACGGACAGAATGCGGAAGTATGTCACCTCCTGCCGGAATACGGATTCGCTATGCCCGGCAAGCCTGAACAGAGGCTCTGCAATAAGGGACATGGAAGCCAGCACCACAGCACCGAAAATGGAAAAATATATGGCCTGCCAGAGAGCGGCACCTACGCGGGAACGCTGCGCCGCACCGCTGTACTGGGCGATAAAGACATTGGAGTAGCTGCCCACCCCGATGAAGAAGAGCAGAAAAGTCAGGTTAGCCATGGCCGCAGGCATGGAAGCGGCTATGGCATCCGCGGAATAGTGGCTGAGAAACACACGGTCGGTGAATTCCATGAGCGTGGTCGAGCCAAGGCTGACCACAAGGGGCAGACCGACCTGCAGAACATCTCTATATCCTGCGGGTTCGTGCCATCGTTTTCGCAATGCGCTGAACATAGGTAATCCTCCCGGAACGGGAATGTGCTAGAACGTGAAAAGAACGGGGAATACTCAAAGTAGCTGAAGGGCCTACACGCGGAAAATATTATCGTCAATAGACCGTTACATATTTTTGCATTTCCCACACCGCCCAGCTTTTCCTTCACTTGCGGACGGTTTCGCCGTATAAGGCCCCATGCGTTACAGCTACCCCATTACACAACATATTCTGAGCATTCTGCCGCTTTGTCTGCTGTTGCTCGTCATTACCGTGACCATCGGAACCTCGGCCGAAGTTATCCCTTTTTTCCGGACCTTCCGCGCCGCACACCCTGAGGTCACCTACTATATGACCTTGCTGACCGACTTGGGCAACCCTGCCTATTATGTGATCTACGCAGGCATACTGCTCGCAGCCCGCAAACATCGCGACGCCAAGCTCACCCGCTTTGTCATCGCCTACATACTCGTACAGCTGGCCGTCTCCTTCCTGCTGGTGCGCTTCTTCAAGATCGCCATCGGCAGACCCCGCCCCGGTGTGGACGGCCTGTATGTTCCGTGGTCCTTCGACTCCGCCCACAACTCACTGCCTTCGGGCCATACGGCGGAAATAATTGGCAGCACCATACCACTGACCTACTTTTTCAAGAACCACATAGTCCCTCTGCTGCTGGGATGCTACGCAGCCGCCATCGGCTTTTCCCGCGTATATCTTGAAATGCATCACACCAGCGACATTTTCTTCGGCATACTGTTAGGCAGTTTCTCTGCCTATGTCATACACACCATCTGGAACAGGGATTGAGATGACCGATTCCCCCGAGCGCCCCAAATCTAACGACTGGCCCATGCCCGACTCTTCCGACACGTCCGAAAAGAATGAACAGGCAGGCAGCCCGGAAGCCGGAAGCGCAGAAACGACGCCCCGGATAGAATCTGTGCAAACGGATTCCGCATCCGCCGAACATATCCCCGCCAGCGGCGAAGCCGATGCCGAGTCGCAGGGCGATACCAAAGCTGCCCCTGCCGCAGCAGAGGAAGACACGCAGCCAGCCCCCCAGCCTGTGCCGGTCCCCAAGGGCCTGCTGGATCACTGCTTCGACGCGCTGTCCTATCTGCCCATGCTCACCCTGTTTGCCATCGTGGCGCTGCAGACATGGTTCACGCTGGACAGCCGCGCCCTGTGGTTCTCGGATGAAATCCGCTATGCCAACGTCTTCGAACACGTCATCAATGCCAAAAAATGGATCGTACTGTACCTGAACGGTATCCCCTATCCAGACAAGCCGCCGGTCTACTTCTGGCTGCTCAAGGCACTCTACCCGTTCGTAGGTGAAGCATCGCCCAAGCTCTTCATGCTTGGCGCTGCAGTTTCCGGCCTGCTGTTCACGTGGGTTACCTACCTTTTTGCGCGGGCTCTCGGCGAAGACAAGAAGACCGCTTTTGCGGCCGGCCTGATACTGCTCTCCACCTTCTTCACGGTGGGCATGATGCACTACTCCCGCATGGACCTGCTCTTTGCCACGCTTATCACGCTCTCCCATCTCTGCCTCTTCAAGGGCTGGCAGAAGGAAAGCGCCTTCGGCTGGATAGTGCTCGGCTTCTTCTTCGCAGGTATTGCAACGCTTACCAAGGGCCCGCTGGGTCTTGCCTTCCCCATTATCTCCATCATTCTGTTCACCATCTGGCGATTCCGCTTCAAGCGCCTGCTCGGCTGGGACGTCGCCATCGGGTTCGGCGTCATGACCGCCGTATGTCTTACGTGGGTCAGCGCGGCCTACTTCACTGAAGATCCCGATTACCTGCGCAACATCTTCCAGCAGCAGATCATCAAGCGCGCCACGGACACCTGGCACCACGGACAGCCCTGGTGGTTCTACTTCGCCACCTTGTCAGGCGTAATGGTGCCGTGGACCTTCCTGCTCATCACCGTACCGTGGGAGCGCCTCTTCGGTGTCCAGTTCTACAAGAACCTCTGGGCCACCCGTCAACCCGAACGCATGGGCCTTGCCTATGTCTGGATTTCCCTGCTTTCCGGTTTTGGCCTGCTGTCCGCCATCAGCATCAAGCTGCCGGTGTACCTGATGCCCCTTTTCCCGCTGCTCGCCATTCTGAGCGCGCGCGGCTTGATGCGCCTCACGCCCGGACGTTGCCGCATGATGTTCCGCCTGTTCGCCCTGCTTTTTGCAGGCGTTGCCGGCGGCCTTGTCTATCTTGAATTCTTCAACAACCCCTTCCATGTGCAGCTTGCCGGTTGGGACTACCTTGCCGCCATTGCCGGTGTCTGTGCCGCCACCCTGTGGATTGCGGCCCCCCGCCGAGGCGAAGGCGGCCTGCTGCTGCTCGCAGCCTGCGTCACAGCCTTCATACTGCCTCTCGGCACCATAACAGCACCTTCGCTTGATGCCATCATGAGTCCCAAGGCACAGGCGACGATCATGCGCAGCTACCTGCTCAACGGCTTTGCACCGGCCAGCTACCGCATTTACTCCGGCACGTACTCCTACTATGCCAAGTCAAACATCTTCGAAACGAACGACTGGGCTGAACTGGACACCTTCGTGCAAGAACACCCCGATGTCGTTGTGGCCATACGCCAGAAACACTGGGAAGAATGGCCCAACAAGCCGGAAGGCATGCAGATAGTGCATCGCCAGATGCTGGTGGATCCCAAGCCCAGCAACGAATACCTGCTGGCCATCCGCCGCTCGACACCAGAGCTGGCAGCCCCGCCGGATATGGAATAATACCCATTGCCAAAACCTGAACAAGGCCGGAAGCGTCATGCTTCCGGCCTTATTTGTTTGCTGGCTCCCCAGTAAAGACTCACCCTTACATGGCGCATTACCGCACTGATTTCCGAACGCGAGACGTTCTTCTCTTCCCGCAAGCCACGTCCCCAATATGCTTCGCCCACCAGAATCCATCTCCCTACAGACATGCACACATGCAATACGTCACTTTCTGAAAAGTACAATTATGGAAAAAATCTGTCGCAACACAGCAAGACACTCAAGCAGCACAACACAAACATTACAAGAACTGAAGTTCACAACATGCAAATTGCATTTTGCAGTTCATAGTTGCAGCGTTTCATCTTGTTTCAATAAGATTGATCAATCAAATTATGCTTGATTAAAGGAATGATAAGCGTAGATTCGACTCCAGAGCATCTTTGAGTGTTCTTTCAACCAAGAACAGTAGGGGGAAATACTATGGAAATCGTAGTGGGAACCGCTCTTTATGCGCTAGCTGTCTCGTCTTGTGTCAAGGTCATGCGCGCCACCTCAGACCTGCTTTCCTTCCGCCGCCGCACCCTGTGCAGCACCGGCGACAGGAAAAACAGATGCCGCCCCATGTACCACCAGCAACAGCATCTGTGCCTCAGCAGCATGTGCACGCAAACGCGCGCCACATGCCCTCACCACCTCCGGTACCATGCCTAGGATTCGCGCAACAGATTTCATATTCGCAGGCTAACCGACACCTTGCTTCATCTGCCTTTGCATCGGACTGTGCTCCTCGACAGCCCCACCCAAACCCCATACAAAGCAGATGAACGCAGACAAGGGGCAACGCAATCCGGGCTCGCGTTGCCCCTTGTTCTTTTCTATTCAGGGCTCTGCTCGCTTCAGTCTTACCGAGACTGCAACGACAGTATCAATGCGGACGTCAAAGGGCCTGTACCTGACAGCCGAACATCCGAGTCTTGCGGTTAAAAGAACTGAGACTCCTGCGTCCGTCTCCCCCCCCTAGCCCATGGCCTTCTTCACCAGTTCTGGCAGGCGGGCAAGGTCGGGACAGATGGTGAATCCGGCATCACGCATGGCCTGCAGCTTACCTACCACACCACCGGTCTTTTCATCCAGAATGGCTCCTGCATGCCCCAGACGCTTGCCGGGAGGCGCAGTGCGGGCAGCGATAAAGGAAATGATCGGCTTCTCGAATCCTGTCTCACGCACATAACGCGCCAGCTCTTCTTCCGCGGAGCCGCCCACTTCACCCAGCACCAGCACCGCATGCGTATTGTCGTCATCGCGGACGATTTCGCACAGGTCGATGAAGTTGGTACCAATGAAAGAATCACCGCCGATCCCCACGGATACGGACTGGCCGATGCCTGCAGCAGACAGGCGCGAACAGGCCTCATAGGTGAGCGTGCCTGAACGCGAGAATACGGCCACATGACCGGGTTCGAACACATATCCCGGCATGATGCCGATCTTGGTCTGGCGGGGCACAATGACACCGGGGGTATTCGGCCCGATGACCCTTGTCCGGGACGGGGGGATATTCTTGAGTGCGGAAAGCATGGCCGACTGGGCAATGCCTTCCGTAATGCATACCACCCACGGCACCTCCTCCGCTGCTGCTTCCAGCACGGCGTCCGGCGCAAAGGGAGCGGGTACGAAGATAATGGAGGCATCAATCCTGTGATGCCTGCATGCCTCGTGCACCGAGTCATACACCGGCACGCCGAGTACCTCGGTACCGCCCTTGAAGGGAGTGACGCCAGCAACAATACGGGTGCCGAACTCCTGCATCAGCTGCACATGGCGCTGGGCAACTTTGCCGGTAATGCCCTGCACCAGCACGTTGGACCCGGCACCAAGACCAAGCCCGATGCTGCGACCGGATTCAATGCGGCCCACGGGCGGCTTGGGAGCAGCCTCTTCAATGAGCGGATAATCGTAGGTGGGGGCATCCTGCGGCTTGATGGTACGCAGGTGCTCCAGGGCTTCATGCATTTCCGTGGCGATAAAGATGTCGGGATGCGCGGCTTCCTTGAGCAGGCGACGGCCTTCCTCGGATTCGAAACCGGCCATGCGGACAACAAGCGGCTTTGGCGAACGATTCCCGTCCAGCACGGCAAGCAGCGCTCTGGCCACTTCAGCACAGGAAACAATGCCGCCGAACAGGTTGATGAATACGGAGCGCACATTGGTGTTCTGGAACAGAAGATCCAGTGCCCGTTGCATGCGTTCGCGGTTGGCGGCGCCCCCAAGGTCCATGAAGTTGGCGGCAGTCAGGCCGTTGAAATTGAGCAGGTCCATGGTGGCCATGGCAAGCCCTGCACCGTTCACCAGAATGCCCACCCAGCCTTTGAGTTCCACGTAGCTGAGGCCTGCTTCACGGGCGAGAGTTTCCTCGCGGGAATAATGCTCGGGGGTGTAAAAGCGCTCCAGCGTGTCGGGGCGCATTTCCACCACGTTGTCATCAAGCTCCACCTTGCCGTCCAACGCCACCCATTCGCCTTCTCCGGTCAGCACCAGCGGATTGATTTCCGCCAGCAGCAGGCCGTTGTCGCGCACCGCGGCGTAGAGCTTGTTGGCAAGATCGCGGAAGCCGGGCCAATAGGCCTTGTCCACACCCATTTCAAAGAACGCGGCCCGCAAATGATGATCGCGCAAGCCCGCGTCGATGGAAACACGCTGAATGAGGGGTTTTTCCTGCCCGGAGGCATTTTCGACCTCCATGCCGCCTGCACGGCTGGTGGTCAGCAGAAGATCCTTCCGCTCGCGGGAAAGAACAAAGGAAAGATAGCATTCCTTGCGGATATCCGTTGCAGGTTCCACACGGATGAAAGGCACGGGATGGCCCTTGATGGTCATGCCGAATATCCTGTCAGCGCATTCCTTGAAGGCTTCCGGCGTTTCGGCACGCAGAATGCCGCCCGCCTTGCCGCGCCCGCCAGTAAGAACCTGCGCCTTCAGGTACCACGGCGCGGGTATGGAGGCAGGCACCTCCACGCTGTCAGGAGTAAGGAGCACCCCTTGGGGTACGTTGATTCCAGCCTCGCCAAACAAAATCTTGCTCAGGTGTTCGTTCAGGAACATATCTCTCCGTCCGGTGATGAATGGTTGCTACATCGAAGTTCCGGGCCGTCGGAGCTGGATTGGCTACAGTGTGCTGTGTGCGGTTTCTTCCTCCAATTCTCGAACCTGCGCCCTGAGAAAACGGACGCAAAGGGCGGGGCACACTCTCCTGCGGGCGGTGCGGCATAGCCGGTGCGCCTGCAGGTCTCTCTCCCGCTGAACGTCTGACGTCCTGGAGTCCAGTCGCGTACTTGAGAGCACACGCCGGACCATCCCGACAGACCATACACAATCGGCAGCTCTCCGTAAGAAGAACTGCCGATATGTTTGCTACAGTATGATCGTTCAGACGCTCCTAGAATCCAGCATCTTCATTTATCAGTACAATACGGATGCGCCCCTTTGGGAAGGACTTCTCCGTTATCGTCCATATATTGCAGATACGATCAGGGCTTGAACAGTCCATGCAGCGCGATGTCTGGCGGCACGGGGTCTTCTTGTTCAGGCGCATGGCATTCACGGGGGCAACGTATTCCTTGATGCGGGTCATGGCATCCTGCACGGTATCAACAATCTTGTTGCGCCCGATGAACAGCACTACGTGGTTGGGCCCGTAGTTGATGCCGCCCACGCGGTTTCCGATCATATCCAGATTCACCAGCTTGCCGCATTCGGTCACGGCGTTGGTCCCGGTGAGAAACACGTCCGCAAGCAGAGAAAGCCTGCGGCGGGCCAGCACCTCTTCCCGGGTGAGGGACTTGTCAAACGTATCAATGACCTCAAGGGCGGGGTTGGCGCGAACTGCATCCACAACGCCCGTCGCCGTGAGTGTCATGGAACCGCCAAAGGTAACGGTCTTGGCATCCTTCAGCGTGGGAAGAATGGTCTCCAGAAACACCTTGCCCGCCGCTTCGGTGTTCTCGGCAATGAACACCTCGAAATTATTGGCCTCCAACGCCTCCTTCAATTCCTCAAGACGCATGGTCCAGTAGGTATCGATGGGAGAACAGGGCTCCCTGGATGCAGGCGTGACGGCCTTGGTGTCTATTACTACATTTTCTGCGGGGGTCTTTTTGCGAGCCATGAGAGTATCCTTATGTCTTACTGATCAATAATGCAATATTACGGCAGATTGTTGCGGTAGGGAACGCCCTGAGAATAGCCTTCCAGACGGGACGCCCATTCTTCAAGCTGCGCCCTGGGCAATCCGGCCTGCTGTCCGATGAAAATTGCCTGTCTCTGCGCCTCAACAGCCTTGATGTACTCGCCTGATTCGGCAAAGGCAGCCGCCAGCGTATCAAAATACCCCGGAATGGGACCGGCGGAAAGCTCTATGGCTTCCTTTGCCATCTTCACAGCGCGGGCTCCATCGCGTACGCCCGCATCAGGACATGTAGCAAGGAACCATGCATACTCATTAAGAATATATGGATCAACATTGCCCTGACTGTAGGCGGCGGCCATATCCGCCGCTGCCGCGTGGTACTGGCTCATGGCAGAAAGCGTATACGCCCTGCCAACCAGCAATTTCACGGACTTGGGATGCAGCGCAATGCCCGAAGCGAAGTCTGCCAACGATTCATCATAGCGTTTGAAGGCGCGCAACACGTTGCCGCGATTTACCAGAGCTTCCTCAAATGCGGGATCAATAGCGATGGCGCGGGAAAAATCAGAAAGGGCTTCCTCATACCTGTCCAGCGCCAGCCGGATCATCCCGCGGTTATTGAACAGCGCAGGCGTATCCTGCGCCACAACAATCACATTGGTTATGGCATCATCGGCCTTTGCATGCAGGCCGAGGGAATGCAGCAGCAAAGCGTATTCCATGCCGAGATCAATGTTCTTCGGGGCAAGGGCCGTTGCCTTGCCGAACCAGTCCAGCGCGGTGGGAAAATCTCCCCGTGCCTGCGCCAGTTCGGCGAGGTTGCGGCAGGCTTCCCACATTCCGGGAGACTTCTGCAACGCCTTGGAGAAATCCTTTTCAGCGGCATCCAGCTGACGCAGCATCATGTAGGCCGTACCGCGCATGAGCCAGCTGCGGCCATTGCTCTCGTCGAGTTGCACTGCCTTGTCGGCGGCATCCAGAGCGGGACCGGGTTCCCCCTGCTGAACATGGGCAAGAGCAAGATAGGTCTGCGCAACGGATTTCTCCGCATCAGTCAGCATGTCCGAACGAATGGCTGTTTGCGCTTCGGCCTTCACCTTGTCCCACCGGGCTGTTGCGGCAAGCGACTCAAGCTGATTCACATCGGGTCGTACTTCCGCCTGTGCGGCTGTCGCAAAAACAGTCGTAGCAACAAGAAGCAGTAACCCCAAAAAGATATTGCCAACTCCCGAAGAGCCCTCGAAAAACCTCTTCGGGCGCGGAACAGATGCGCTAAAAACCATAATGCGTGTACTGCTTTTCCTTACGGTTGATACATTGAATATAACGGTAGTTGCCCTTTACATGGGCCTCTTCAAGCATTCGCTGTCCAAGTCCGAGGCAACGGTCGCAGGCGTCTATGGGAATCTGAATCCCCACGCTCAGCGGATTCACCGTGGACCAGGTTTCGATTTTGAGCGTACCGGAACAATCCGGACACATGACTACGGATTCCACCTGACTCTCGCTGATGCCGTCCGTATCGTAGTAGATATCCTTGGTCCGGACAAAGAACTCGCCGCTCACCTCACCCTGCTTGGGAACAGCAGGCGGATTACGATAGAGATTCAACAGCTCTGCAGACAGCTTCTCTATGTACTCGGTGACCTGCGGACTCTGTTCAATCGCTGCCGGATTAAGGTCAGGCTCTATCACATGATCGAAATCCAGCCCGGCCATGGCGAGGCAGATGCCCAGATTTACATAGGGCAACGCCCCCTGAATGGCGTAGCCGCCTTCAAGCACAGCAATGTCGGGATTGAGCTTCTTGTTCAGCAACGCATAGCCGCGCGCCGTGAAATTCATGTTGGTGATGGGGTCGGAGAAATGATTGTCCTGCCCTGCCGAATTGATGATCAGGTCCGGCTTGAAGTCTTCCAGAATGGGCAGCACCAGATGGTCTATGACATGCAGGAAGCCCTTGTCCGACGTATTGGGCGGCAGGGGAATGTTCAGGGTCTTGCCAAGCGCGTTGGGCCCGCCAAGTTCAATGGGGAAACCGGTGCCGGGATACAGGGTGCGGCCATCCTGATGGATGGAGATGAACAGGGTATTGCGGTCGTGCCAGTAAATATCCTGCGTACCGTCGCCGTGGTGGCAGTCGGTATCGATGATGGCGACACGCAACGGCCCGTACTGCTCTCGGATGCGTTCCAGCATCACCGCTTCGATATTGATGTTGCAGAACCCACGGTTGCCGTGAACCACCTTCATGGCGTGGTGCCCGGGAGGACGAACCAGCGCGAAGGCCTTGTCCTTCTTCTTCTCCATCACCAGTTGAGCGGCCTTGATGGCACCGCCCGCCGAAATGAGGTGGGATTTGGTGCATACCGTGGAGACATCGGGGATGCAGAAGTGTACGCGTTCCACGTCCTCACGGGTGGCGATCTCCGGCTTGTATTCGGTGATGCCCTCGATATCGAACAGCCCCTCTTCGCGCAGCTGATCCTGCGTATAGAGAAGGCGCTCTTCCCGCTCGGGATGGGTCGCGCTTATGGCCCAGTCGAACGCGGGAAAAAAGATGACGCCCAATGAATTCTTGGCCTGCAACATGCTGCCCCCTTATTTCCGGACTGCAACAAATACCACAACTCGCCTGACGCACGCAGGCACATCCCCTGCACCGCTCGCGTGAGTTCGCCCCCTTAAGCGGCGGGCTTCATCTTCGCAAGCACAGCGTTCTTCACCTGCTCGAACACCTCATCCGGCGACTTGGATGCGTCGATCACGGCAAAACGATGCCGGTTGACGGCGGCCCATGCCAGATATCCGTCTCGGATGCGGTGATGGAACAGCAGGGATTCCGCCTCGAACCGCCCTTCGGAATTACAGATTCCTTCGGCCAGATTGCGCGACATGGCACGCTTGAGGCCGATTTCGGGATCGATATCCAAGAGCAACGTAAGCGCAGGCCACAGCCCCTGCACGGCAACTTCGTTGAACTGATGCAGCAGCTTGGGGTCCAGCCCACGACCATACCCCTGATACACCACGGTGGAATCCGCATAGCGGTCGCACAGCACCACCATGCCCTCATCCAGTGCAGGTTTGATGACCTGACGCACGTGCTGGGCACGGTCTGCCAGATAGAGGAACAGTTCCGCCTCTCCTGTCAGGTCCGTGTTGGAAATGTCCAGCAGGATGGAACGCAACGTTCTGCCAAGACGGCTGCCGCCGGGTTCACGGGTGAGCACCACGCCGTGCCCCTCTTCCATGAGCCAGTCTCTGAGACGATTGAGAACGGTGCTTTTACCTGAGCCCTCGGTTCCTTCTAAAGTAATGAACATTGGTCTTCCTTGGGAATTTCGCGAGCCCCCTCGCGTTTTACGGTCTGCTTGGGTTCCGACTCCGGCGTGCGCGCGGGCTTGTACATATGCCTGCCCAACGTGGTCTGATAAGGCGTCCAACCGGTGGCGGTATCGGAAAGATCGGCGAACAAGCCCCGTACCTGTGCCAGCTTTGCATCAATGTTATCGGCATAGTGCAGCACCATTGCCTCCGGCGTGGCAGGCAGCACGGGTGACCCCCATTCCTTGGTGCCATGGTGTCCCAGGACGATATGCTTGAAGTGCATGACCAGCTCCGGTTCCAGGCCGGACTTCTGCAGATAGGGTTCAGCCTTTTCCAACCCGATGCTGATATGCCCTATAAGACGTCCTTCATCGGTGTAATCATTGGCAATGCCGCCAGAGAGTTCCCATGCCTTGCCGATATCATGAAAAATGGCACCAGCCAGCAGTACCTGCCGGTCCAGTTCGGGGTAATGGTCACACAGACGCATGCACAGTTCGCTGACCGAAAGCGTATGTTCCAGCAAACCGCCGGCGTAGGCATGGTGCACATTCTTTGCGCCGATGGCCGTCTTGAAACGCCGGACGATCTCTTCATCCTTGAATACGGCGTTCATGAATTTCAGCCACGGCTTATGCGTGAAGGTGCTGCGGCACAACTGCATCAGGTCGGCCATCATATCATCAGGATGCCGCTCGGAAGCAGGCATGAAATCAGCCATATCAAGCGTGGCCAATTCCTCGTCCGTCAGAATATGCATTGCATCGATATTGATATCGAGTTGATCCCGGAAGGTAGCAGCACGCCCGCGCACTGAAACAATCATCCCGGCGGAAATATTTGCAAATTGCTGACTAAGCGGGCTCCACACTTTGGCTCCTACGGAACCCGAGGCGTCTGCCAGCTCAAGCCGCCAGAACGGGCCGTTACGCGCCTGCCCCTGCGCCGCCAAGGTGACGGCAAAAATGGACCCTACCTCATCGTTGGCCGAAATATCGCGAATGAATTGAGTTTTCTGCATGTCCGTCTTATGCTTTTGAAGCCGGTCGGAAACGGGCAACACTACCACCCTTTCTCTGACCGTCAATTTCACATTACCGATCCATGTTTTCGGCGGAGATGTCAATTTCTATCCCTAGATTGTCTACGCAACCGGACACTTGCATAACGTATTATTGCCTCGGGACCAACCATGATCATAGCCCTTACCAACGATGACGGCATTCAGGCACCGGGACTGCGCGCCATGTACGCAGCCCTCATTCAGGCAGGCCACACCGTGCATTGCATTGCACCAGTCACCGAACAAAGCGCCGTGGGACACGCCGTGACCCTTGCCATGCCCCTGCGCGTCAAGGAATTCAAGGAACACGGTTTTACAGGCAGGGGCGTATACGGCACTCCCGTAGACTGCGTGAAGCTCGGACTCACCTGCCTGATGGATGTAAAGCCCGATGTGGTTGTATCCGGCATCAACGCAGGCGCCAATGTAGGACCGGACATTCTCTATTCCGGCACTGTTTCCGCCGCCACGGAAGGCGCGCACATGGGCTTCCCCGCCATTGCCGTCTCCTATGACAACTTTCGTCCCGGCGACCTCAGCGACCACGCGACCTTCGCTGCCGACCTCATCGGCAACATGCCGTGGAAGAGCCTGCCCCCCCGCTGCGTAATTAACCTCAACTTTCCGTCCTGCCCCATGCCGGATGCCAAAGGGCTTCGAGTCTGCCCGCAGACCAGCGCCGTTTGGAAAGACTGGTACGATCACCGCAAAGACCCGCGCGGCTCCGACTACTGGTGGCTAAACGGCGTCATTCCGCCGGAAACCGTAGCCGGAGGCACCGACCGCGCCCTGCTTACGGAAGGGTACATCACCCTTACCCCGCTGCGTTTCGAATTCACGGACGATGCGGCCCTGCAAGCCCTTTCCGTACTGAATACAGACAATCAATAGCCCCGAACAGACATTGCGCCTCCGGCCTTGGGTCTCAGGCAGTTGTCGCGACCCTGCTCCAATCAGAAGCATTCTCAAATACATGCCCCCATTCGCACGCCGGATGGGGGCTCTGTTCATTCTTTACCGCACAGCCAGTTATTATGATTATGGTAATTATCGCCATCAACATGCTGACATATATAGCAAGACAATGTATTTAAATGGAGGTTCGATTTTTTTTTTGTACAAAGGAGAAAAAGCATGAACACCTATTTCGACAATGCGCTATTGCTCTCGGCTCTCCCTATCCGCAGGGCAGCCTATTCAGACAGGACAGCTTGGCTGATGGCCGAAATTTCCCGGTTGATATACGAACCGCTACCCGGTGAAACAACCGTTGCGGAGTATGTAGAGGAGCTACGCAAAGCAATACGGGAGGGAAAGCACGAAGACCTGCTGGAAGGACTGGTCTCCAAATGCTACGAACTAAATGGCAAGGATTGCCAACTGGTGGAACGGGAACTGCGTAATGCCAATTTCGAACTGCTCGGCACATTCGTCCAAAATGACACGGAAGCCCTTCTGGCCAAACTCAGCCAAGGCGGAACTGACTCCTTCCTCGTTCTTGCCTTCAGAGGAACAGCCTCCATCCGCGACGTGGCCACAGACATGCAGATCATGCTTGTACCGGCCCCCGGCGGCGGGCGGGTGCACAAAGGCTTTCTCAATGCCTTCCAGTCTGTGGAAAAGGAGATCAGGGACACACTAGCGAAGCACCCCGACCTCCCGCTCTACATTACGGGCCACTCATTGGGCGGAGCATTGGCCATAGTCGCCACCAGATATCTCGGCTCGGACAGTACGGGAGCGACATACACATTCGGAGCACCCAGAGCCGCCGATGACGATTTCTTCATTCCCATCAAGACCCCCATCTATCGCGTAGTCAACGCCGCAGATGCGGTGCCCCGCGTACCATTTGGCTATGGACTGAACATTGCTCTGGCAGCCATACGCCTATTCCCCATCAAGGGATTCGAAATGTCGGAATGGCTGAGACGATTCTCCGGCTACACGCACGAGGGCAGCCTCATCTTCATGGATGCCCCGCAAAACCTTACCGATGATAAGGGCATTCCCTTCAAAGATCTGAAGGTAAAAAAGAGCCCCAATTATGCATGGAGATCGTATGTCGTCCTACAACGCATCCTCACCACATCAGGCAAAGCAGCCGCTGCCGACCACTCTATTGATGAATACTGCCAGAAACTGCAGGCCCATGCATTAAGAAGACTCTGACGCGACCAGCGCACCATCAAGGCACCAAATCCCGGCACGAAGGAGGGCCTATTCCAAGTACAAGCCGGTATAGCCGCAGTATCCCGGGCCTGCCGCAGCAGCCTCGGCCTGCCTCCTGCTATTCGCAAAGTCGGAATACTGCATCCCCTGCAATGCAGCATTCACGCCCTTGCTTAATAAACTTGGTGGCAAAGCGCCTCAACCACCCTCATCCCCTTTGATTTTCTTCCCGTTGCCGTGTAAAGTCTTCGTGCCTTTGTTGACAGGGTGACTGCCTCCCAATACTTTGGAGAGAGTCCCACCCTCACACTCAAGAGCCACTTCCGGCGCGATTACAGTGGACGCGCCGTTATTTTTGGTACATTGCCGCACCCGCTGCAATGCAACGCCTACACATTCTGGAGGTTTGTATGCCCCTTACCGGCACTAGGGAAATGTTTGCGAGAGCCTACAAGGAAGGCTACGCTGTTGGCGCGTTCAACGTTAACAACATGGAAATCATTCAGGGAATCATGGCGGCTGCCACGGAAGAACGTGCTCCGCTCATCCTTCAGGTTTCCGCCGGTGCCCGCAAGTATGCCGGTCAGGCATACATCCGCAAGCTGATCGAGGCTGCACTTATCGAAGACGACCTGCCGGTCGCCCTGCACCTTGATCACGGTCAGGACTTCGAGATTTGCAAGTCCTGCATCGACGGCGGATTCTCCTCTGTCATGATCGACGGCTCCCACCTCAGCTTCGAAGAAAACATTGCCATGACCAAGCGTGTTGTCGAATACGCCCACGACAAGGGCGTGGATGTTGAAGCCGAACTGGGCCGCCTTGCCGGTGTGGAAGACGATGTTTCCTCCGAACACTCCATCTACACCGACCCCGATCAGGCTGTTGAATTCGTCGAACGCACCGGCTGCGACTCCCTTGCCATCGCCATCGGCACCAGCCACGGCGCTTACAAGTTCGCGGGTGAAGCAAAACTCGACTTCGATCGTCTTGAAAAGATTTCCAACATGCTGCCCAACTTCCCCATCGTACTGCACGGCTCCTCCTCCGTTCCGCAGGAGTTCGTGAAGATGGCCAACGAGTTCGGCGGCAATATCGGTTCGGCTTCCGGCGTGCCGGAAGAACTGCTGCGCAAGGCTGCGACCTTCGGTGTCTGCAAGATCAATATCGACACCGACATCCGCCTTGCCATGACTGCTGTCATTCGCAAGTACCTTGCGGAGAACCCCTCCCATTTCGATCCGCGCCAGTACCTGAAACCCGCGCGCGAAGCTGTTAAGAATATGGTCCAGCACAAAATCAAAAACGTGCTCGGCTGTTCCAACAAGATCTAGAAGGTCAGGAGACGAACGATGGCTGTAACTCTCGGTGTCAATGGATTTGGCCGTATCGGCCGCTACTTGCTCAGACTGCTCGCGGATGATGCCGATATGCAGATTGCCGTTATCAATGCCCGTGCGGATAACGCCTCTCTTGCACACCTATTCAAGTACGATTCCGTCCACGGCACCTTCAAGGGTGACGTGGTTGCCAATGAACAGGGTTTTCTGGTCAACGGCAAGCAGGTTATCGTAACCCGTTGCAAGCAGAACGAATGGGAATGGGCTAAATACGGAGTTGACATAGCCGTCGAAACCACCGGCACCATCAAGGACCGCGAGGGTCTTGCCGGACACATCGCCTGCGGTGCGAAAAAGGCTGTGATATCCGCCCCCGGCAAAGATGTGGACGCTACCATAGTCATGGGCGTCAACGATGGCATTTACGATCCTGCAAAGCACGATGTCATCTCCAACGCCTCATGCACGACCAACTGTCTGGCCCCCGCCGCCAAGGTGCTGAACGACACCTTTGGCATCATGCACGGCCTGATGACCACCATTCACAGCTACACCATGAGCCAGCGCATTCTGGACGGTTCCCAGAAGGACCTGCGCCGCGCCCGTGCTGCCTGCATGTCCATGATTCCCACCACCACCGGTGCCGCCAAGGCCGTGGGACTGGTTATCCCGGAACTCAAGGGCAAGCTGGACGGCATGGCTGTCCGTGTTCCCACTCCCGACGGTTCCATCGTGGACCTGACCTGCCGTGTGGAAAAGCCCACGACGGTTGAGGAAGTGAACGCGGCGCTCAAGGCAGCCTCTGAAGGCGCCATGAAGGGCAACCTCGGTTACAGCGATGTGCCCCTGGTTTCCGTGGACTACATCGGCGACACCCATGGCGGCGTTGTTGACGGCCTGTGCACCAGCGTCATTGACGGCACCATGGTTAAGCTGATTATCTGGTACGATAACGAAGCCGGTTTCACCCACCAGCTCGTTCGTCTTCTCAAGAAGGTCGGCGCCTCCCTGTAGGAGCATTCCTTCCCGCAATCAAAAGCCCTGCCTTGCGGCAGGGCTTTTTTTATGCAACCTGTACCATTGCATTAATCATTATGGTATTCAGCAAAAGTGGCATATAGTAGGAAACAAGGAAGGCTTAAATGCGCACACTCATATCTACCCTTTTACTCATTGCAACCCTTGCCCTGCCTCTACGGGGCAACGCTGAAACCATAATCCTGGTGGCGGATTCATGGTGCCCGTACAATTGCAATGAAGGTAACAGTGCGCCGGGCTACCTCATAGAGATTGCAACAGAAGCATTTGCATTGTCTGGCTACTCCGTAACATACGAAGAGATGAACTGGACCAGGGCAATCTATCGCGTCAGGAAAGGCAGGGCACAGGGACTCGTTGGTGCCACCATGGCAGAAGTACCGGATTTCGTGTTCCCTGAAAAGTGGCTCGGCCTTGGGCCTAACGCCTACTTCACGCTCACGACCTCTCGCTGGAAGCCCACCGACAAAGACGCCCTATCCAAAGTCCGTTTGGGTATTGTACGGGACTATGATTACGGCCCCAAAATGAATGCCTGGATAGAAGCGCACAAGGACACCCCTCTCGTGCAGGAGGCACCGGGTGAAAACGCCCTTGAAACGAACCTGCTGAAACTCCAGTACAGCAGGATAGACGTTGTGGTCGACCAAAAAGCGGCCGTTCTTGCCAAGGCAAAGGAAATGGGGTTGGAAAAGACCATCCGTTTTGCGGGTGAAGATCCGATAATCCCTGCAGAAGACAGGCTGTATATTGCCTTTTCCCCCGTCGACCCCCGTTCACGGAAATTTGCCACGGCTCTGGATGACGGCGTCACGGCGCTCCGTAAAAGCGGCAGACTGACAAGCATTCTGAAAAAATACGGTATGGAGGACTGGGAATAGCCATTCCCCCTGCTCCCCAAAGCAACCTTGCGGGCCCAATCTCATGCGCCCCCGCCCCCCTGCCTCAAACCAAATCAGTCAAAAAAAGATGCTGCCCACAACAGGGACTGTTCATAGGCTGAAACAACCTGTGCCTCTTCAAGTCCAAGAATGGTCATATCATGCAGGGCTTCGTCCCATTCGGCACGTTCATAATGCGACACCAGGCGCATCCACGGCAGATAAACGCTTTCTTCCCCCTTCAAGGCCGCAACCATAGCCTCATCGATAGGCATATCCTGAAGCAGCGAATCCAGAGAGATGGACAACAGCGTCTCAATGAGAGAGAGCAGCCCCAACAGGAACAGGCTGTTTACGTCCACAGAAGTGCGCGCATCCTTGCCCAAAAGTTCAAGAAACTTACCACGCTCTGCCGACTGGGCAACGATATGACGGGACATGGGAGTGGACTCAAGATCCGAAAGAACGGTCACGCAAAGCCATTGTTTAAGCTTCTGGCTACCGAGAAGGGTTATGCCGTGTTCCACACTCTTTATCTTGGTGGGCAGGGCAAAATGCACAGAGTTCAGATAACGCATGAACTTGTAGACAAGTGAAACATCTGAGCGAAGTATCTCGCTCACCTCGGAAATCAGAAAATCTTCGTCAGCCAGTTTTGCCAGAAGACGCATCTTCACGGCCTGGGAAGCGGAAAGCTTTTTTCCCCGCATAATCTCAGGACGCGCAAAAAAGAACCCCTGAAACAGGTCAAAGCCCATCTTGTGGCATTTCAGAAAGGTATCTCTGTCTTCAACTTTCTCTGCCAGCAGCCTGCAGGGAAAGGCCTTCAACTTCTTCACATCCTCATACACTTCAGCCAAGGGGCGACCGAGCACCTCAACCTTCACAATATCTGCAACCTTGACGAAAAGCTGTAAATCCTTCTGGCCCGTATAGTCGTCAACCGCAAGGAGGTATCCGTCCTTCTTGAGTTGGATGAGAGACTGCAGCACCTCTCTGGTCGGCAATACTGTTTCAAGAATTTCTACACCGCACAGGGCGGCAGGCAGTACCTTGGGGATCTGTTGGGTAAGCAACTCTTCTGAAAAGTTGATTAAGACCTTTTGATCCGGCAACAGAACAGGCTGAACGATGGAAAAACCGTCTGAAATGACGGAAGAGGTAGCGATTGAGGAATCAACACCGTCCGGACAATGATTCGTATCCGGAGCTCGACGGAACAGCAGTTCAAATCCCCAGATGCGGGACTCCCGGTCAAATATGGGCTGCCGGGCAACAAGTGTCGCATGCGTGCAATCCTGCGGCGAAAGCGTATCCTGCGCTGCCGAGTCTGAAACTTCGTCCGCGCCGGAAGAGTCTTTTGACCGCAAGTCGAATAGCGAGCGAAACCGTTTGAGCATATGTACCCCTCGTAACGCCGCGCCCACGAAATTCTGTCGCGCGCGAATGCTAGCCTGATACCAATATTACCATACTATACAGGATACACGCACACTCCCCTCAGTCAACAACAACTTTATGACCTGAGCCCACGCTCAATACGCCTTCATGATTTCCCAGCATCCAGAGCCAGACCATCTTCCAGACCATCGACAAGATCAACCAGCAGAGAACGTTCCATCCTGCCCACATGCACGGCTCCAACGGCAGCCCCTTTAACCTTGCGAACATGGCGGACTATGGCACACATGACCCGCGCCTGACCGGCATCACGCTGCCAGCTCTTCACGCCGACCAGCTGGGCAGCTTCCACAAGGCTTCGCTCCGGAACTTCCTGTCCCGGAAACTCAAGACGCAGTACCAGATGGGCACTGGGGCCATCTTCCGCATGAAACCACAGGTCATGGGGCATGGCCTTGTTCAGTATCTCATGATTGCCCTTGGCATTTCGACCACGCAGCATGAGGAACCCATCAGAGCTGCGGAACCGCTGATACAACTTGCTGTCCGGGTGGGGCGCAGGCACTGGGCGCCCTTTCTTCCCTGTCGTTCTTCCCTTGGCAGGCAACACGGAGGAAGGATCCCCCTCTCCCCGCTCAAACTCTTCAATCTGCTGGCGCAGCTTCTCCCTGCGCTCGTTAAGAATGCCGATGCCACGTTTACCCCGCATGGCCTGATGGAACATACGCTCCATATTCTCCCGCAACGTCAGCAAAGGATCAAGGGCGATACTCCGTTCCGTCCCGTCAACTCCGCACACGTTCACCGAGGCAGCCTTGCTGTCCACGCCCAACCGCCAGAGTTCGGCCTGAATGGCCAAGGCATCTGCTTGTCCGGCGATCATGCCTGACAAACGCCGCTCTTCGGCATCAAGCTTCTTCAACGTCTTGCGAAGACGCTTTACAGCCGCATTGACCGGCGCCTTTTCCTGAGCAGCCTTCTGACGCACCATCCCCCCGAAGAGAGACTGCACGCCAAGAAGATTCATTGCCTCCAAAGCCGAGGATGCAACAACCTCCTCCAGTCCCTTTCGCTGGGCTGAGGGCAGAGGCCACACGCTAACCAACTCCGGCACACTCTCCCGGCTGTACACAAAGACTTCTCCGGTACAGTCGCCGGGGCCGTATTCAAGATCGGCAAGCAACGCACGGGCGTCCATGGGGTCTTCCGTAAGCAGGTGGGCAAGTGTCTCGCGAAGCAAAGGTGTATATTGCGGATAGGCTGCCCAGACATCGCGCTGCTCAAGGATGGAAGCAAAATCCGCATGTTCCGGCCATTCCGGCACATCGCCAAAGCCCTCCTCCAGAGAATCCGTTACAGTCACGCCATCACGCAGGCTCAGCACGAGCCAGCGCAAAGGGGTGCCGGAAAGAGGCAAGGCCATGCGACGGTTCACCCAGTCGACAACGGGTGTTCCCACACGCCGCCCACCGGCATGTTTGCGTAGCCACATGACATGAGCCGGAGGTGCATCCGGATTTTCAGGACGTTCCGCAGAAAGCAGAAGAAGGGGAAAACGACGACCGGCCCGAAGCAAAAGGTTCTGCTTCAGGCCGGCGGCATAAAGAACTAATGTCGTTATATCCGGAGCCGGAGCGAAAAAGCGCTCTATTCTGGCCCCGGTCAACACCATTGCCAATTCTGCGGCAAGGCGTCGGAATACGTGTGCATCCATGGAGACTCAAGCCTGCAGGCTAGTCAGCCCGTTCGCGTTCGTCTTCTTCCTGCTTGCTCTTACAGTTGATACACAACTTGGTCACAGGACGGGCCTTGAGGCGCGGCACACCGATGTCGTCCCCACACTCGTCGCAAACGCCGAAGGTTCCGTCTTCCATACGACCGATGGCGGAACGGATCTTCTTGATCAACTTGCGCTCGCGGTCACGGATACGCAGGGTAAACGCGCGATCGGATTCAGCAGTAGCCCTATCAGCAGGATCAGCAAACATTTCGTTGCTGTCGGTCAGCTCATCGAGAGTGGCATCCCCTTTCTGCTGGGCTTCTTCCAGCATGTCTTGCAGGAGCTCACGGAAATAATCCAGGTCTTTCTGTTCCATACTATCCTCCTCGGCATGGTTCACGGCTCAGTGAACTGCAAAAAAAGAATTGGGTAGAACCACGTCGCCAGCCCTTTTATAACTGAGCACACAGGCATATACCAATGCTGGGACAAAAGTAAAGCACTACTTGATTTCGACTCAAAAACCCCAACATACCGACAAGATAGACAAAAGAGTATACACATTGCGACTATCCCGCCCTATGCATCATGCTTAGAATAAGCATTCAGGCATATAAGTACAGACTGATTCCTGCATCTACAGCTAGTTATACCGTCTCTTCCTGGATATCGCCATATAAAACTCATTCTCAAAACACGCATAACACATTAAAGCAATGAATGTTTTTATCGTAGCAAAAAAATCTCAAAATGTTCTTGACGACCTGCCCCTCTTTGCCTATAACCCCTCCTCGTCGGACGGCAAGTCCGGCCACAACGAGCGGGAATAACTCAGTGGTAGAGTGCAACCTTGCCAAGGTTGAAGTCGCGGGTTCAAATCCCGTTTCCCGCTCCACTTATGCGACTAAGCCATACATGGCCTTACGACTCTGTGTATGGCACACATACAAAAAAGCCCCCGATTCCTCTATCGGGGGTTTTTCTTTTGCTGCATCAGCAGAAAAGCACAACACATCAAAGGGCGCACTCCAATCGGCACACTAGCCCGTGCAACAGCTCCCTTCATGCTTACATCTCTCCCGGGGCAGACGGACAACAAACCGAACGCCGTCACGAATGTTCTGCGCCACAACCTTGCCCCCATGTTCAGTGACAATCCGTTCCACAAGAGCCAACCCTAGTCCGGTGCCTTGAACATCTTCGCCCACGGCACGAGAGAAGGGTTGAAAAATGATACCCAGCTCCTTCTCCGACAAGCGCCTGTAGCTGTTCGCCACAGAGAACACCACATCGCCCCATCCCTCAAAAAGCTCAAGCCGTATGAAACCGCTCTGCTCGGTAAACTTCACGGCATTTTCCAGCAGGTTCTTGATGACAGCATTCAGTGCCTCCTTCTGGCACTCAAGCTCCATCTGCTCCGGCAAATCACACTCCAGCTCCAATTGCTTCATCTCGATTGCGGGAACATAGCGTTGCAGCATGCCGCGCATCATCTCTGCGAGGTCGCATCTGGAAAAGACCTTCTGGCCGGCACCGGCGTCAAAACGGCTCAACTCGATAACACCGCCGATAGCGGAATCAAGATCCTCCACTTCATCGCTGATAGCCAGAAGATGACGCCTTGCCTCATCATTCCGCCCCTCGCCCATGCGCAGTTCGGCAAGCTCAAGCGCAACGCGCATCCGTGCCAGCGGACTGCGCATTTCGTGCGAAACATTAGCCATAAGCTCCTGCTTCATACGCAGCATCTTTTCCACACTGTCCGCCATGACATTGAAGGCACGGGCTACCCTGCCAACCTCATCGCCCCGTTTGATATCCACGCGGTATGAAAGGTCGCCAGAGGCGCAGCGCAACGCTCCCTCCTCCAGCTTACGCAGGGGAACGGTTATGCGACGAACCACGGGAAAAGCCAGAAGAAGGGTTATTACCCCCACCACTTCAACGATCATCAGAAAAACCGGAGCAGCGTCCTTATTATAGATATCGTCACGGCAGAGCATGCCCAATGTCCCGTTGTAGCCAAAAAAACGTACGGGATACGCAAAGTAGAAATTGACGCCGGGCACATCGTCGACATGCGCATACAGCAGCTTATCCTTGGTCTTTGTCTCACCAAGGGTAAATTTCGGGACAGGTTGAGGACGGGAGGATATGAACAGGCTGCCATCCGGCTTCTCAAGCCAGACCATGCCTGTAAAGGCGACATCAAGATCATCAATAAAGCGCTGCAGATCGGCATGAGCATCGGCATCACTCAAGCTGTCATCGCTCGCTATCAAGTTGATGCTCATGCTTGTAAGCCGGAAAGCCGCAAGCAATTCATTCTCCACATGCTCATCGAACTTGTCTTCCACAAAGACAATGAACAGCACGATAATGAATACCAGAACCACCGCAAGCGCAGTGAAGAAACTCAGCAGAATCTTGGTATAAAGACTATTGATCCGCATTCTTATGCCAAAAACATGTAGCCCTTGCCCCATACTGTACGAATCCGCTCGGAATGCTCGGGATGCGACTTCAGCACGGAACGCAGTTTGGAGATATGAACGTCTATACAACGGTCATAGGCGTTGAACTCCCTGCCCCACACTCGGGTCATGAGATCATCGCGGGAATACTCGGTATTGGGCTGGCGCATAAGCTCCGCCATAAGCTTGGTCTCCGTGGGAGAAAGAGCGGCAACCGTCTCACCAATGACAAGTTCCTGTCGACCGGTGTTCAGCACAAGGCCTGCGCATTCCACCGTACTGGTCGAGACACAGGGAACGGCCAGATCCACTCGCCGCAACACGGCGCGCATGCGTGCCAGCAGCTCCCGGGGATTGAAGGGCTTGGCCAGATAATCATCCGCCCCCAGTTCCAATCCGACAATGCGGTCGGCATCATCACCACGCGCAGTAAGCATGATAACGGGCACCTGTGACTCGGCGCGAATGGTGCGCAGTACGGCAAGGCCATCCTTGCCCGGCATCATGATATCCAGAATGACTATGGACGGCTGAACAGAACGAAGAGCGGCAACGGCATCAAGGCCGTTCTGCCTGCACTGAACCTCAAAGCCTGCCCCTTGCAGATATTCCGTCAACAAAGACTGCAGCTTAACATCGTCATCAAACAGTAAAACCTTATACCGCGGTTCCATTACTGCCCCCTTTTTTGCAGTAACACTGCAAGACTTACAATAGTCAAACCTCCTACTACATGAATGGTCACAAGTAAAAGGGAGTTTATTTCTTCAGTTCTTTTTTACACATTTTTACGATTTCTAACGATATTTATCAGTTTTTGACCTCATCACTCATACTTTTTATCAGAATAGACAATATGGTTCGCAAGTCTGCCCGGTGTAGCCGGTATCACCTGCATCCCTTCTCCCCCATTCAAAACCGGATGCAATGCCCCCCGCCGGCTACACCGCCATAAATAAACACCAACGAGGTTCACATGCTCTTTTCCAAACGACTACTTTCCATTCTGATGGTTCTCGCGCTGTACACCCCGGCTTATGCTGCAGGCGAGGACACTCCCTACTCTGTATTCGCAGAAGGCCACTACATCGGCGAAGCCGATGTGGAATCGAATGAGGGCTCTTTCGGAATTACCGGATTCACGACCGGGTTCAGCATTCCCTATCTGGACTTCAGCTACACGCAGGACAAATACGACTGGAGCAAAGCCTCTCGCCTGCCTCTGGGGACGAACGGAGACGATCCGTGGGAAACAATGCACACGCTCGCCCTCTCGAGCGGCTATTCGGACCGGATCAACGATACATGGGGCTGGTTCGTGCATGGCGGAATCTCCAGCGCCTTTGAATCGGACATGAACGACTCCTTTGGTGCCATGGCAACAGGGGGACTCACCTATGCCATAACTGACACCATCAGCATATCCGCTGGTGCGGGCATCGCCTTCCACTCGATCGAAAATGCCCTCTTCCCTGTCCTTTCCATCGACTACGACGGCAGAGGAACAAACGGCCTCGGGGCATTCGGCTCGCTCGGACTGGAGGGCGTGGAAGCCGGCTACGCGTTCAGCAAAGAGTTCCGTCTTGTCGGCGACGTCACCAGGACAGGAGACATCTATCGCCTTGCGGATGACAGCAAGGTTGAGCGCGAAGGATTTGTTGAATTCTCCGGCTGGAAAGGTGGAGTGCGGGCCGAATACGACGTAACCCCCGAGCTCTCGTTTTCCGGCGGAATGGATTACCATTTCGCCCGTACCATGAAGGTCTATGATTCCGACGGCGATGAACGCAAGAAACTGGACATTGACGGTGCTCCCGGATTTTCGCTGGGCGTAAGCTACTCGTTCTAACTGTCCACTGCATGCATCAGCCCCTGGCAAAGGGGATGACACGCCCCCCCCTCCTCGCAACGACGTGTCATCCCCTTTGCATCATATAAGATGAGAAGGTCCGAACCTCTTGCGGGTACTTCTGAAATAGCTGGCCCAAACGATTGACAAGTTGCGCCAGCTATGGCAATTACCTGCTTCCCCAACGACGAGTACCGCTTCTTCAGAGCAGGAAAATCGGCGGAGAAAAAAAAGTGAAAAAAAAGCTTGCAATCCAAATCGGGTTCAGGCAAAAGGCTCTCCGGCGAGAGGGAATCACTCTTGATTCCAAACGGATACAGCGCCTGCAAGGACTGTGTTCAAAACATCGCCGAATATGAGGCGGCATAGCCAAGTGGTAAGGCAGAGGTCTGCAAAACCTCCATTCTCCAGTTCAAATCTGGATGCCGCCTCCATAACGCGGGAATAACTCAGTGGTAGAGTGCAACCTTGCCAAGGTTGAAGTCGCGGGTTCAAATCCCGTTTCCCGCTCCAGACATCAAGGCTGGCGGTAACCCCGCCAGCTTTTACCCCGAACGGGGTTGGAGCACCTTAATAGAGCGCGGGAGTAACTCAGTGGTAGAGTGTCAGCTTCCCAAGCTGAAGGTCGCGGGTTCAAGTCCCGTTTCCCGCTCCACTCGTCGGACAGCCGAAAGGCAAACATATATTCCTTAGCGGGAATAACTCAGTGGTAGAGTGCAACCTTGCCAAGGTTGAAGTCGCGGGTTCAAATCCCGTTTCCCGCTCCAGATTTCAGGGCCGGTCCATGACCGGCCCTCTTCTTTTGCGTTTTAGCCTGAACGCTGCAGCCCCCCGTCGTTATCCCGAACTGCGGTGGTGCCTCACTCAACGCACAAAAAAAGGCGGCCCGAAGACCGCCTTGAATACATCACTTATTCTTCTTGATTCTATTCGAACCGACGTGCGGAAATGATCTCGATGTCATCCACCGGCAGGTCGTCAAAGTCGTTACGGGGCTTGGTAACCTTCCAGTTGATCTTCTTCACGACATCCATACCTTCCACAACACGACCGAACACGGTGTAGCCGTAGTTCTCATCAGTGTCGTCCATATGGTCGAGGTCGAGGTTGTCTTCCGCGTTGATGAAAAATTCATCGCTGGCGGAGTCCTTCTCCGTGGCACGGGCCAGAGCCACGGTACCCTTCAGGTTGGAAAGACCGCCCTTGGCTTCGTTCTCCACAGGAGGCAGTGCCTCTCTGCGCTGCAGGCGGTTGTCATACCCTCCGCCCTGAATCATGAAACCACGGATAACGCGGTGAAAGATGGTGTAATCATAATGCTTGGCGTCCACATACTGCAGGAAGTTGGCTACGCTCTTGGGCGCACTTTCCGGCAGCAGTTCTATGAGAATATCGCCCAAGGTGGTCTCGAGCAGTACGTACGGATTTTCCATGAGTTCTCCTGCGTAATTCGCTGTTACATTTCGGCGGCTGGCGCCATGACTTCATCTATCAGAAAAAGGCAGCAAGGTCAGCCCCCTGCCAGCAACATCTCCTGCCAGAGTATTCTGTTCTCCCTCCAGGCACCCCATACCCGTTTACCCTTTCTTCTCCCAGCATGTGCCTTGCACAATCGTTCCGCATAGTGCATGAACCCTGTGTGCCCGCCTAACGGCGACGTGGGGTTGCCGCTGCGGGCCCCTATACATAGCCAAGGAAACACTATGCAATACCGTCTGGATGCACCGCTGGACGAACTACTTGATATGGCCCGTCAACGCTTTGAGGTTGCGTTCGAGCCTTTGGCCGTGGGAGATGCCCAAATCGAGGTTCTGCAGGTGCAGAACATGAAGGAATATCTCGACAACCTTGTTCCCACCATCAAGGAAGACGCTTTGAGCGCTCTGCCACTCTGGGCCAAGATATGGCCTGCCGCCTTCATGCTGGGCCACTTTCTGCGCCATGCCCCCTCCAAAGACAAATCCCTGCTGGAAATAGGCGCAGGCTGCGGCGTAACTGGCCTCATAGCCGCCACACAGGGCTTTTCCGAGGTGGTGATTTCGGACATCAACGAAGACGCACTGCTCTTTGCACGTATCAACGTACTGCAGAACGGCATGGAAGACCGGGTCTCCGTCCGCAAGGTAGACATCCAGACCACCCGCATGGATCGCAGCTTCGACTACATCGTGGGAGCCGAGATTCTGTATCTTGAGCCCCTGCACCGTGCGCTGGTCAAGTTCATCAACCACCACCTCGCAAAGCGTCCCGAAGCGGAGGCGATCCTTGCTAAGGACTACCGCCGCAAGGCCAAGAAATTCTTCAAGCTTGCAGAGCGTGATTTCCGCATGCAGGAACAGACCGTAGGCGCCAAAACCACCGCAGGAAACGAAGACAGCGCAGACCGCGCCCTGTTTACCATCCACAGATTGCGAGCCAAATAGCATGATACGACTTTCAAGTTGCCCCAAGCACTACACCGCCGATCAGGACAAGGTCATGACTCCCGGAGAGACCGTGGCCCGCGTGAAAGCCCGCCTCGCCGAACTGGAAACACAGATTCTGGCGGAAACCCGCCGTATCGACACGGGTCGCCTTGATATCCCCGTCTTTCTTTCCGTATGCGGTGCGGACGCCCGCAAGTTCATGCCCACCCGCAAGCAGATGGGCAAAGGCGCTTCCGTGGAGCAGGCCGAAGCCTCTGCCCTGATGGAGCTGATGGAGCGCTACAGCTACTGGACCTTCTGGGAACGCAAACCAGACATGGTACGCTGCACCTGGACGGAAGCGGCAACGCGCTTTGGCGACAAACTGATCGGCATGGACGTTATTCTGCAGTCCGTCTCCGAATCGCTGCCTCATGATAAAGCCGCCCGCGTGATGGATCTGACCGAATGGTGGTTCTGTCCCGCCACGGACGTTCACACCGGCGAAGAGCGCATCATTCCGCTGGACTGGTTCCGCAAGCTGGGCGAATTCAACGGCTCATCCGCGGGCAACACCGATGAGGAATCCATCTTTCAGGGAGCCTGCGAACTGGTGGAACGCCATGTCTGCTGCGTCATAGACCGCGCAGGCAAGCCCGTGCCCACCATCAGCCCCGCTTCCTTCACCGATCCGGTGCTGGTGAATCTCTACAGCAAGTTCACGGATAACGGCATTGTCGTCATCCTCAAGGACTTCTCGCAGGGCATGCCCGTCCCCACAGTCGCTGCCATTGCATGGGACCCGGCCACCTTCCCCTACCAGTCGGAGATCGTCTATACCGCCGGCACAGCCTCCTCCCCCGTCAAGGCCGCCGTACGAGCCCTGACAGAAGTAGCCCAGCTTGCAGGCGACTTTGAATCCGGAGCCTGCTACGAAGCCTCCGGCCTGCCCAAGTACGCACGCACGGAGGAACTGGGCTGGCTGCTGGATGGCCCGCAGGTCAATCTTGATGAACTGCCCACGGTGGAAAACGGCGACATCTACGAAGAACTCATGGCGCTCGTTCGCGGTCTGCAGACGCAAGGCTACAGCCTCTTCTCCATTCAGACCACCAATCCGGAACTGAACGTTTCCGCCAACTACAACATCGTTCCCGGCTTCCAGTTCCGCGAACGCGACAAGAACGCCAGCCTCGGCCTCTTTGTGGGCCGCATTCTCAGCGAAGAATGCGACGCTCCCACGGCAGCACGAGGACTGTCTGCGCTGGAAGACATCTATCCCAACGCCCACTTCCTGCCCTTCTTCAAGGGCATGCTCGCCCTGCGCGCAGAAGCCTTTGACGAGGCCTGCACCTTCTTCGAACAGGCCGAACCGCTGCAGCCCGAAGCCGATGCGCAGGGGCTGGCCGCCTTCTACAGCGGCTATTGCCATACGCTGAAAGAAGACTGGCAAGCAGCCCTGTCCGGTCTGGACCGCGCCGTGGCGCTGTGCCCCGAAATGAAGGAATACTTCAACTTCCGCGGCGTCACACGCTTCAAACTGGGCATGTACGCCGAAGCCGCGGACGACTTCCGCACGCTCATCAAGGATCTGGACAAGGGCTCGGCCATCGACCTTGCCAACCTCGGGCTGTGCTGCAAGTTCCTTGACCAGCGTGCCGAGGCCGAGGAATACCTGACGGCCGCACTGGACATCGATCCATCCATCGAATTCGCCCGTACGCATCTGAACGAACTGCGCGGAGAATAGTTCGGCAGGCAGAAACCTCATCCTGCAAGACGAGCAATCCCCAAGGCTACATGAAACAAAAAGCCGGAAGCATACGCTTCCGGCTTTTCCAATTCCATAGGCAGAGTTTCCGCCTTTTCACAACACAGGCTGCTACCAGTTGGTCGCCTTGACTTCAAAATGGGCCTGCGGATGCACGCATGCCGGACACTGAACAGGTGCTTCGCTTCCCTTATGGTTGTAGCCGCAGTTACGGCAACGCCACACGATTTCGGAGTCCTTGCGGAACACGTGACCGGTTTCGATATTCTTGATCAACGCACGGTAGCGCTCTTCATGGTATTCCTCTGCCACGCAGATGCTGCGATACATTTCCGCCACGTCGGGCAAGCCTTCTTCGTCGGCAATGCGGGCAAATTCAGGATACAGGGAAACAAACTCTTCGTGTTCACCGTCCGCAGCAGCCTTCAGGCACTCCAGCGTGGTGCCGAGCTTGCCTGCGGGATAGGTTGCGGTAATCTCCACCTCGCCGCCTTCAAGGAATTTGAACATGCGCTTGGCGTGTTCCTTCTCGTGGTCAGCGGTTTCTTCAAAGATATGAGAAATCTGTACATAGCCTTCCTTGCGGGCGATTGCGGCAAAGTAGGTGTAACGATTGCGGGCCTGAGATTCACCTGCAAAGGACTTCAGCAGGTTCTGCTCCGTACGGGTTCCCTTGATGGACTTGGACATTGTCAGTGACTCCTGTCGGTAGTGGCGTTTTCACTTGGAGCATTGCCCTGCATACGGCTGCTAAACCAACCGCAGAGGGCAACCTGTTCAACATGCGCTGTACTGCGCACGTATTTGACCGTTTGATCAAACCGGCACAGATCGAAGGCACTGTAAGACCTCACCGTCAGGATGTAAACCTCACGAGAGGAATGTCCTTCTCCTTGCAGAAAAAATCTATCTGCCTGTCACGGATTCCTCACCGGAAACCACACGCGAAACCGGCTTCAAACACCAGATGGCCAATACGCCCACTGCAAACAGGACAAACCATTCCGACTGCCCGAACACGACAAGCAGCACCACTGCCAGCAAGGCTGCACAGACGCGCTTCCACATGCGTGACAGCATGACGATTCCAGTGCCGATGCCTATCAGCGCATTGGCAAGAAAGAAGCCGCTGGCAATGGCCACAAGCGACTCCAGACGGGCAAGACCGGACAGACAAGCCACCAGCGATCCTGCCTGCATCAGGCACAGGGCGGCCACAGAGACAACCGGCACGCCGCCCCTTGTTTTGCCGAACGCCGCAGGCAGCGCACCGTCATCGGCAAGAGAGGCCATAAGACGGGCCACACCACCCACAAACATCAGGTATGTCGTCACGCACAAGGCTGTCACAAGCAGAGAGCATACAAGGCCACCATACGGTCCGAACATGGGATACAGCATCCGCGCTACGCCATACCCCGCCTGCTGCGGTACCGCCTGTGCCTGCATGGCAAAGGCAACACACAGCTCAACGGCTGTAACGGCCGCCACGCTGCCCATGACCGCACGGGGGATGGTCCGCTTCGGGCCATCAACATCGCCGCTGTAGTTCCCCACCACCTCCCACCCCACGATGATCCAGAACAGCATAAGCAAGCTGTGACCGAAAACGCCCGCGTCGAAGCTGGCCGGACGCGGAACAAGGGGCATGCCCTCTCCATAGGTAAGCACGACCAGCACACTGCCTGCGAAGAGCAGCACAGCCGATACGGATGAAACCACAAGTGCGATAGTGCCTATGGCACGGATACGCTGCAGCAACAGGATGAAGCCGAAAGGAACCAGACAAAGCGCCACTCCCATGCGCCCTCCGGGAACTGTATCCAGCCACGGCAGGGGCAGATACTGCGCAATGGTCAGCAACACCGCCGCAGGACCGAATATGACTGCGGAGATGAGATAATACGAAGCAAGCCGTTTGGCTCTGGCTCCGAACACATGGGCAATTGCATCTGCCACCCCGCCGTTGCCCGGAAACTGAATGGAGAGAAAACCGAATACAAAGGCGAACACGGCGTTCAGGAACACGGTTACCAGCCATGCGGGAACGGCCCATTCTCCCGCCGCTTGCTGCACCAGAGGCGGCAGAATGAATATGCCGGAACCGAGCACCGGACCGACCATCAATCCGCTCAGCATGAAAGGACCCAGTTTGCCATTCTTCACAACGCCACTCCTTGCAATACATGATGTTTTTGCAGTATGGCCCGGTCAGGAGCATTCTTTCCAACAGAATTATCCGAAGGCAGCATTCTGTTCTGCAGAACGCTGCATGCAACTCAGCTCCAACCCCGATCCGAGGGCTCAAGCAACGCCAAGGGAGGTTGCGTGGAACTCAATCAGCTTCGTTCATTCGTGTGTGTCGCCCGGGAGCAGAATCTGACAAAGGCGGCACGGGTGCTGCATATAAGCCAATCCGCGCTCAGCACACAGATTCGCGGACTGGAAGAATCCCTCGGCGTCATCCTTTTCGAACGGAAGGCGCGGGGCATGCAGCTAACCGTAAACGGCAAGACACTGCTCAGTCAGGCACGCATGATACTGGATGCCGCAGACTCCATGAAAGTCGCGGCGGGCAGGTTGAATACGGAATTGAGCGGATCGCTAACCATAGGGCTGAACACAGACCCCCTCTTTCTGCGCATGCGAACGCTCGATTCCCGGATGGAAAAGCTCTATCCCGCCCTCATGCTTGAGTTCATCACCTCGCAGACGCTGGCTACAACCAGCCTGCTGCATGAACGGGTTCTGGATGCGGGTTTCCGCTTCGGCATCAGCCGCGATGAAGGCATCTCGGAAACCTTTCTGGCCGACGTGCCGCTGGCCGTGGTCATTCCCACCCGCTTTCTCAAGCGGGTGGACAAGGTGTCCGACTTCACATGGAAAACCCTGGCGGAACTGCCGTGGCTCTGGACAACCTGCGACTGCCCTTTCCACAAGCTTGTTGCCGACAGGATGGCCGAACACGGTGTAAAGCCCCACCCCGTTGCGGATGCTCTGGATGAAGCCATTGTCAGGGAGATGGTGGCCAATGGCAAAGGCGCGTCCATCCTGCGGAGAGACATGGCGGAACTGCTGGAAACGGAAGGTCTGGCAGGGGCGTGGGATGAACCGCTCAGCGTACCGCTCAGCATAGCCTGCCTCACGGCCAGAAAGGATGATCCTCTCATTGCCGCGCTTATTCAGGAAGTACGGTCTATCTGGGCGGCAGCCTGACAACAGGACACGCCGGACAGAGTTCGCCGAATAAGTGACCACGGGAAAAGCCAGACGGCTTCACCTGCAGTGGCAATTACAAGGGCAGATTAGGGAGAGGATGCGGCACCTGAACCGTACGTCCATCGGTGCCAGAACCGTTAGCCCTGTCCTCTGGCCTTTCGGAACAGCTTTTCACGGGTTTTCTCGAACACCACGGCTGTCCGCAAAGCGGCCAAGCCAAGAGCGAACACGGAAAGAATGATGATAAGCCCCTTCTGAATCTGCCATTTCTGCTTCACAAGCAAGCCAGTGGCCCATTCCGCGCCACTGGTCTGCCCGTAGTAAATGGTCAGCGGCAAGCCAACGAGAGTGAGCAGCAGAAAGGCCAGTTCCAGCCAGAAGAACGTCTTGCCCAAAATAAGCATGAACAACGTGGCATCGCGCACCACACGAAGGAACCGCAGCCTGCCCTCGAGCAGAACAAGCCGTTCCTCCTCCTGCTCTGCCATCTTCTGCGCACGCTTGAAGGTTTCCGCCACCTGAAAATGGGTCTTCAGGGCCCAGTTGAGGTTGGCGGCGCACAGGTTGTACTGCTTGTTGAATTCCATCAGGATCTTCGGGAAGGGGAACCATGCGGCCTCGTCGCGTATGTACGTAAGCCGGTCCATGAAGTATTTGAACTTCTGTTTCAGATCTCTGGCTTCCTGATTCACGCGGATCTGCAAGTCGCGATCAATGCGCTCACGCCCCTGCACCAGCCCCATGAAGGATACAAAATTCTTCACCTCCGCCAGTTGCAGCAGACGGCTTATACGGGCCGATGCCTGCTCCGCAAAGGGGTGCTCCTCAGGGAACCACATGGCAATATCCAGCCGCAGCTTCTCAAGCCCTTCACGCATCCTTCCGGCCTGTGTTTCGGCTTCGGTCCATGGAATATTAAGGGAAGACAGAATCTGAATGTGGCCACGCTCCATTTCAGGATCCAGTAACACGCGATTGAACATGTTGGGGTCTTTTTCAATCAGCCCCAGCAGGAATCCCATAGCCTGATCGGCAAAGCCCATCTTCACCTGACACACGGCCTGTCGATACAACGCCTCAAGCCACATGGGACAAAGACGCATGACCTGCTTGTACATGTTGCTTGCCTGCTGAAAACGCCCCTGTATTTCGAGGTTTCTCGCCTGCAGGAATACGTGATAGGCCTGCAGCAACGGCGAAGTGCAGAAGGATTCCGCCTCCTTCCACAGCTGCTGGGCACGGACAAGGTCACCGCGCTCCATGGCGATGAAGCCGTTGATGGTACGGGACCGGAAGTCTCTGGGATAGCGGATCTGAATCTGCTGCAGTTCCTTTTCGGCATGGATATGCTCACCCGCCAACAGGGTATTCAGCACACCCCAGACAGGATTTTCGTCGCGGGGGGCCTGATCTTCTATCCCGGCAGGATAATCCTTGCCGCGCGCAAGCCACATGCGCCGCATCATACGCAGTTGAAAGGTATCGGTGACAGCGAAAACGGACTTGAGAATCAGGCTATCCAACCCATCCCGTCCCATGATGGCTGCAATACCTTCATGCACGTCGCCCTGAAGGGCATCTTCAATACCCTTGAAGCCGGAATTGAAGGTATCAAAATCCATGGCGGCAACCTTCCGCCAAATCCCCAAGTCCAACTCTTCCAGCCTTCGCGTGGGACAGGCGGCAGGTTCATGCGTCCGCATGCCGCAGTAGAAGCAGTGGTTGTTCGCCCCGGCTACAAGCCTGTTGGAAATGACAACGGGCAGCATGCCCACCGCATCCTCGCCCAGGGTGGACATGTTGATATTGCACCAGTCGTCCACGCTGCTCGATTCCACGTTGAAACGCGTATCGTGAACCTCGAAACCTTCGCCCATGAGATAGGCGTTGCGGTAACTCATATGCGGGAAATCAGGCACCAGCTGATCCCAGTCAAGGCGTACTTTCTTGTGCAGCTCGTTATTGAAGTTGAGCCCCTTGCGGTCCACCAATGCCTGTACACAGGGCCAGTAACGCTCAGGGTTTGATTCCTTCAACGAGGCGATGGCGGTCAGATAATCCTTGCACCACAAGCGGAGCGTGCGCAAATTTTCAAGCTGAAAGAACACATAGTTCTCAAACAGCATGAACTTGATCTTGAGTCGCTGAAATATCTCTTCAATTTCCTTGAAGAATTCTCGCCAACCAGCTTGAAATCCCTTTTCCAGAGGATTGCCCAGCGGCTTCAGCACCCCATACCAACCCAGTTGAGACTGATACGGCAACCGCGGGTCCGCGTGGAAGAGGAACCAGTGAAGGGAAGCAAGGCCGGTATAGGGCTTGGTCTCCACAAATGAAAAGCCGGGAAGACCTTTGCCATCTTCTCGAGCCTTGGGATGAACCCATATTTCCAGATCCTCCGGTACGATGGAGGTCTGGGCCGATATCACCGTATCAACGGAAAGATTAATTTCACGCTTACTGCTGAAAAGCAGTTTGGCAGGAAATATCTGTGCAAATACGGGCAGTTTATTGAACTTCCCCCATATTTCCAGACGGGCAAGCGCAAGAAAAACATCTGTGGAAAAGAAAAACCAGACGGCCTGATCGCGTTCGTTAGCAAGTAGCAACCCACCGTAATCCTGAAGAGTCTGGGTAATGGAAAGGTTCAGATCACCATCCCAGCTTGTCCAAAGGCCATAACCGGCCGCCACCATTCGGGCTTCCTTGAACTGCGGGAGTTTGCTAAGCAGTGAGGACAATCTGGCCATTATCTATCCCATTCTTACGATCGCGGAGGTTTTATGGATATCAACAAGGCCCTTGCAGACCTGAAACGTGAGCCAGGCTTTGCAGACCATGTAGGCATGATGCTCATTCACAACGGGGTTGTCCGCAGCTGGTCCCGCAAAGACAAGAACAACGTCGTGGCAGTGCGTGTTAAGCCCGATCATGACAGAATCGCCGCCATATGCAAGGAGATGCAGCAACGCGAAGGCATCTTCCGCATCGTTGCCGAGGCCAACGAAGGCGAACTCCAACCCGGTGACGATCTACTCTTCCTCATTGTTGCCGGCGACATCCGCGAGAACGTCAAGGAAGTCTTCGCTGAACTGCTGGATCGCGTCAAAGCCGAAGCCGTCACCAAGGAAGAAGTCTTCGGGTAACCCCATCCTGCAAAAATCTGCGACCCAAATGGCGCTGTCATCATTGGCAGCGCCATTTTTTTGCCTGCACTCAGGACTTTTTGCAAATAGCATTCCTTATTCATCTTATGAAAGAAAAGAGAACTTGCCCGCTGTCCGTTGACATGGTTGTGAATATATAATTATCTATATTTATGTTTCTCAAATCCACCACCTCAGCCAACGGATTGCCTGCCCTCGTCCTGCTGGTCTGCCTGCTTGTCTATCCTACAGCTGCAAAGGCGCATGAGACAAACTACGGGGACATGGAGGCAGTCGTTGTACGGGTGGTGGATGGTGACACCATCATTGTGGATATTCCCGATCTTCCTCCAGTGATCGGAAAGAATATCGGCATTCGCATTTCCGGATGCGATACACCGGAGCTTCACGACAAGCGCCCTGAAAAACGGGCTCTCGCGCAACAGGCTAAATCCTTCGTAACCACTCTGCTGCAGGGAAAGAAAGTTCGCCTCAAAGATGTAAAAAGGGGTAAATATTTCCGCCTGATCGCCGATGTGGTAATACAGCAGATCAGTCTTTCCACCCTGCTTATCGACGAGGGGTACGCCAAGCCCTATTTCGGCGGCAAAAAAGGATGGTAGTATTTTCATCGGCCCTTCCGCAGTGGAGCCGAAGGAAAAAATCTCTGCCTTGACAACATGTTGTAGCAACAGGCAAACCATTTCTTGCTGCATATTGCCTGATGGGTTCATTGCGTATTGCGTCAATCGGGACAGGAGCTACACCAGCCCAGTCCGTTCACCTTTGCCGAAACACATTCGATACTGGAGGTCTCCGTGCAACTCAACTTCAACAGAAAACTCCTCCTCAGCATTGTTGCGACTGTGGTTGCCATGCTCCTGATTTCCGGCGTGTACTTCTATGCGACCTCCAAAAGCACCCTTCACATCCTCGGCCAACGCTTCATCTCTTCCCTGCTCATAGAACTGGAAGACACCATCGAATTGCAGAACAAGATCACGCAGGAAAAGCTTGATTCCGACCTCGTCGTCATGGAGCGGGACATCAAGTCCCTCGGCTCCCTGTTCATATCGGAAGATGAAACCATAACGACGACAATCGTGAATCAGGTGACCAAGGAAAAAGAAGAGGTCACCATTCCCACCCTGCAAATCGGGGACGGTCTTACCGGCATCACCATGAATAACAACTTCATGCTGGTGGATCAGGTTCAGAAGACCCTTGGCGGCACGGCCACCATTTTCCAGGTTCTTCCCGGCAAACTGCTCCGCGTTTCCACCAACGTGAAGAAACTGGACGGCTCCCGTGCAGTGGGCACCTATATCCCTGCAGACAGCCCTGTCTACAAAACCATCATGAAGGGCGAAACCTTCCGTGGCAAAGCCTTTGTGGTAAACGACTGGTATGTTACGGCGTACAAGCCCATCAAGGATGAAGATGGCAAGATCGTGGCCGTCATTTACGTTGGACGTAACATGATGACTCCGGAACTCAAGTCCGTCATTGAAAAGCTTTCCTATGACGGTGAAGGCGAAACCGTCATCACCCTTTCCAACGGCAAATACGTCTACGGAAAGAACCTTGAAACAGACGCCGCAATCACCGAACTGGATCACGGCAAGGCTTTTCTCGACTCCAAGGAAGGGTTCCTGCATTTCATGAAGGACGGCGTCGACCACATCGCCTACAAACGCTACTACGAGCCCTGGGACTGGCACATCGGCTTTGCGCTGCCTGAAAAGAAGATGTACCTCGGTGCCGACGACAAAGCGATGTTTGCCTCGTCTGCCATCATCATCGGCGGAGCCCTTGCCGCAATCGTACTGTTCTCCTTCATTATCCGCCTGTTGCTGCGCCCCCTGAACGACCTTTCCGTCGTTACCAAGCGCATTGCCGAAGGCGATCTCAACGCCCGCAGCGAGTACACGGCCAATGACGCCATCGGCGAAACGGTGCATTCCGTCACCGCCATGGTGGGGGAACTGAAGAACAGGCTTGGCTTTGCTCAAGGGGTTCTGAACGGTATTCCCACTCCCTGCGGCATAGTCGGTCCGGATTTCAAGATGCTCTGGACCAACAAGCAGGTCTGCACCATGCTTGAAAAAACCAAATCCCCCGAAGACTATGTAGGCATGCAGTCCGGCGAATTCTTCTGGAATGACCGCAACCGGGAAACCCTTTCCGACAAGGCGATCAAAGAACGAACCGCATATAACCGCGAAGTCGAATACACTGCGCCTTCAGGCAAGAAATATCACGTTGATATCAGTACGACCCCCTTCTATGACCCCGACGGAAACATCCTCGGCTCCATCTCGTTCTGGTACGATCTGACCGCTGTCAAGGAAAGCGAACAGCGCATCAAGGCTCAGAATGAACGGATCGCCCAGACGGCAGCCACCGCCAACAACATTGCCGACCAGGTATCCGATGCCGCAGGGCAACTTGCAGAACAGATATCCGAAGCAACGCAGGCCTCCTCGCTGCAAAGCGACCGCATCGGCGAATCGGCCGCAGCCATCGAAGAGATGAACGCAACCACCCTTGAGGTGGCACAAAACGCAGGCGAAGCTGCTGAAAAGGCGGAAGAAGCCCAGCAGATTGCCGATCAGGGCGCTCAGGTTGTGCAGGACGTCATCCGCTCCACGGATGAGGTGCACAAGCATACCCAACAGATGGAAAGCACACTGAAGGAGCTGGGATCACAGGCAGAAGGCATAGGTCAGATCATCGGCGTCATCAACGACATTGCGGACCAGACCAACCTGCTGGCACTGAACGCCGCCATTGAGGCCGCCCGCGCCGGTGAGGCCGGCCGCGGCTTTGCCGTTGTCGCCGACGAAGTACGCAAGCTGGCCGAAAAGACCATGACCGCCACCAAGGAAGTGGAAGGCGTAGTCAAGGCCATCCAGTCCAGCACAACGGGCACCCTCGGGCACATGAAGGATGTGGCCAAGCTCGTCTCCCAGAGCGCCGGACAAACCCACAAGGCAGGCGATTCCCTCAAGAGCATCGTAGAGACGGTTCTGGGTACTTCCGACCGCGTCCGTTCCATTGCGACGGCTGCCGAAGAACAGTCCGCCACCTCTGAAGAGATCACCCGCACAACAGACGAGATCAACAACCTGAGCCGAGAAACCGCACAGGCCATGGAGCAGTCCTCCGACGCGGTCAACGAACTCGCCGCTCTCGCCCAGCAGCTCAAGGAACTCATTGACGAGTTGGCGCTGGAAGCGCGCTAGCCTTTCGCTGCACGACGAACATCAAAAGAGGCTCCCCTGTGGGAGCCTCTTTTTTTGGCAAACATATCCAGTAGCAAAAGGCCCCCCTCCAAGAGACAAGCTCTACCCGCTTAGCCCCCTGTAAAACCATCAGGCTGCCTACCTCGCTCTGCCCCCCGCAGAGCGGCTGACATTCGCCATGTTAACTCCCACAGCCGCAACGCACGACAAGCTTCAGTGTGGTGTTCGTCAAAGCAGAGCAGCCTTTGCTTCGTCCCCTGCTTTAGCGCCATGCCCTCACTCCCCTTATCAATACCCCTTGCTATCGATACCAGCGCATAAAAAAGGCTCCCTTGCGGGAGCCTTCCATGTGCATTGATAGCCAGTCCGGATGGAGCGCTAGAAGACCTTGAGGCCCTTGAGCAGCACCAGCACCACCAGCACGGGCGTCAGGTAACGCACCAGCATGAACCAGAGGTCGATCAGGCCGCTGTTGGAAAGCGAACCGCTGTTGCTGAGCGCCTTGCGGGACTGGGATATGCCCCACACCCAGCCGCAGTAGAGGCAGATGCAAATGCCGCCGAGAGGCAGGATAATGTTGGAGCTGAGGAAATCGTACAGGTCAAAGAAGTTCTTCCCGAAGATGGTCACATCGGCAAGGGTGCTGAAGGACAGGGTTGCGGGAATACCGAACAGGGCAAGACCGATCGCAGTGGCGATAACCGCCTGCTTGCGGCCCATCCAGCCGCTGCCGGAAAGCAGGGCCACGGGCACTTCAAACAGGGACATCATGGCGCCGATGGTAGCAATACCCGTAAGAACAAAGAAGACAGTCATGAAGAACTGACCGAAGGGAAGCGAACTGAAGACCGCAGGCATGGTCATGAAAAGCAGGCCGGGGCCGGCAGTGGGCTCGAAGCCGTAGTTGAACACGGCGGGGAAGATGGCGATACCGGCCAGCAGGGATACTACCAGGTCTGCCAGCATGACGCGCATGGTGGTCAGCGGAATATCGGCATCATCACGGAAGTAGCTTCCATAGGTCATCATGGTGCCCATGCCGATGGAGAGCTTGAAGAAAGCAAGGCCCATGGCATTCAGCACCACGTCCACGGTCACTTTGGAAAAGTCGGGACGGAACAGAAAGGCAAGACCTTCAGGCGCCTTGGGCAGCATGAGAGAACGAATGCACACGCCGACAAGCATGATGAAGAGCACGGGCATGAGAACCTTGGTGGTCTTTTCAATACCCTTGGAAACGCCGCCCACAAGAATCAGGCCCACCAGAGCCAACACGCCCCACTGCCAATACAGGGAATGCCAGGGGTTGGAAACCATGGCCCCGAAAGCAGCTTCGCCGACCTTGGGATCCACAGCATTCAGTTCTCCCGTTGCCGCACGGACGATGAAGGAGAACACCCAGCCCACGACGTCGGTATAGAATGCCATGATGAGGAAAGCAGCCAGAACGCCGGCTGCGCCCACGAGGAACCAGGGGGTACCGGGGGCAAGCTTCTTCCACGTACCCACGGCGTTGGCCTTGGCTTCACGACCGAGCATGATCTCGCCGATCATGACGGGCAGCCCCACCAGGAAGGTGGCCAGCAGGTAAACGACAAGGAAGGCAGCGCCGCCGCCGTCACCCGTCATGTAAGGAAATTTCCAGATATTGCCGAGTCCGACGGCGGAACCCAGCGTAGCGGTCAGCACGCCGAGACGCGTGGCAAACCCTTCCTGCTTGTTAATGATACCGGACATGAATTCATCCTTGGTTTAAGCGGCTTTGCGGGATGCAACAATCCCTCTTGCGCGCTTCTTTTCCCCGAAAACGCGCATTCCCGATCCTCCTCAATGGGGCTCACGCCAAAGCGGTCCCACACCAGCGGCATGCCTGTATTCAGCAGGAAGAATCCCCCCCTGACCATGATTTCTGTTGAAATCCCGGACACGCCACCTGCTCTTTAACGAGAGCACCGCGCCACCTGTAGACTGTTATCCTCACGATTTCAAGATCAATCAACAAACTGTCCGAATTTGACAAAATCAGCAAACCATTAGCAAGCTCAACGCAAATACCGCAAACGATTCATCACAAACCACTTTCTACCGATCTGATCGAGCGGCAAGCCCTGCTCTCCTTAAGTCGGACATGCGCAAGACAGATAACCGCCAATTTCTTATTTGCCAGTCAGTACAAAACAAGCCCTCCCGCCGAAGCGGGAGGGCTTGTTAATAACCCGGTGAGATCGTGGGCGAAGTCACATGCAAAATCTCTTTTGCAAAGTTTCAGGCAGCCGCCGTCGGGAGTAACTCAATCCCCCATAGTGACGACGGCGAGTCGCCCGGCTTATAACGTATTGATTCTGCCTCCGTGCCAGCGTCTCACGCGTCTACCAGGCATAATATATATAAGCTCTCACGCGCGTTTGTCACGCATGTCGGCCCGTATTTCCTCACGCACAGTGGGCCAGTCAGATTCGCTCCAGCCCTTGTCGGTCACACGCTTCGGCTCAACCGTAAACACCACTTCACCTTCCACGGGAGCATGCTCGCCACCCTGTTCAGCCAGCCTGCGCAGATTGGCCGCAGCGACAACACGCACCATGACAGGCTTGCCTGACTGTACGGCCTTGGGAGAAAACGATGCTGCAAGCGCAGCGGCATCGGCGATCTCATCCTGCGTCCACGGCTTTCCGTCAAACTGACGTCCCACGGCAATGGGGCCGGGGAACCCGCGCAAACGGAAAACAAGATCTGCATCCCCGCAAACTTTGAGCAGTGCCGAATTATCCATATGGTTGCGACCGACAATCATCCAGCGATCTTCCGCCCAGTACTGGCGGCCGATATTGGAGAGCTTGAAGTCGCGAACGGAAGGCTTTGGCGAGAACTTGAGAATGGGCCAATACCGGCGGGCATTCTCCTTCTCAGCCAGCTTGCAGCCGCCACCGGGAGTGGGGATCTCTGCAAAACCGTAATGTTTGGCCAGCGCCAGCTGTTCAGAACGTCCCCTGCCCTTAATGCCGAGCAGGCGCTCGCGGTCCACAAGGCCGCTCAGCTCCACCTCGGTAGGATCAAGATGCTTGGCACACAAAGGACGCAGGAGCACTTCCTTCACTTCCGCATCGCGACGAATGACGTTCAGGGTATCCTGACGTTGCGACATGGGACGCTGCCCCAGCACTTCTCCGGAAATGATGAACTTTGCGCCATAGTGATGCATAAGCTCACTGGCCTTACGCATCATGAGAATCTTGCAGTCAACGCAAGGGTTGAGCACCTTTCCGAACCCGTACACAGGGCGCTCGGTCAGCAGGCGGACATACTCTTCGGAGATATCGACGTTCTCGATATCTATGCCGTACAGGGCTTCCCAATGCTTGCGCTTATGAGGCTTGCCGAAAAAAGGCGCAACAAAGTGCAGGCACTTGACCCGCAAGCCCTGATCCTGAATGACCTTGACCGCCAAAATGGAGTCCAGCCCGCCGGAAAGCAGGGCGACCGCATCGTAGCGGGAGTCAGCTGTGGTGTTGTTGGTATCCGAATGCATGCGAGGCAGATAAGGCGCATCACGCCAAAAAGCAAGAACTGACATGCACGGGACCGCATATTCCCGTCAGGGACAGCAGACCGGACTGCAGGCCGCCAGCCTGTCTCCGGTCAACCGCCAAGGCCCGAAGACGGATGTTGCAAGCCGTATCCCTCCCAGCCCCCAAACAACCTCAGGGAGCCGGATGCAAGCCATAGCCCAGGAGAACCTTGCTCACCACCCCCCGCTTCTTGAGCGTCTCGAAGGCGACAAGGAACTTATTTATATATTCCTGCTTCGAATCGACAAGCGTGAAGCCAAAGACATATTCAACCGATTGGTAGGTTCCTGCGTAAACAACGTCCTGAATGCCGTTTTGACGAATAATTGCCTTGCCTACATCAACATTGGAAAATACGAGGTCGACTCGACGTTTGCCAAGCTTGAAAAAGCCCGATTCGCTGTCCGGCCGCATATCTATTGTAAACCACTTCAAGCGCTTCCATAAAGTATGCAGGAGATGCGAGGTGTTGGAAGGACCATACACGCCGATTTTCCGGCCCATCAGATCCTCCTCGGCAGCGTAGGTGTACCCTGATCCCGCGTTGGCAAAGAAGCCGTATTCCGTCCGGACGACAGCCGAAGAAGGACGCAGCCATTCCCCCCTGTCCTTGTTCCAGCCTATGGGAAACAGGACATCAGCCCCCCCCTTTCTCACAAGATCCTGTGCCCTGCCCCACGGCAGCACGACAACAGGGCATTCCAGTCCGGCTTCCTTGCACACGGCGTCCGCTATATCCTTGAAAGGGCCAGCCGCCTTACCGTTTTCCGCATAGCTGAAGGGCGGGAAATCCTGTGTGACAAAGCGCAACGATGCCGCCTCTTCCGAAGCCTGCACGCCGATGCTCGTCACTAGCAGCAAGACGCACGCCACAATCAGCTTACGCATATTATCTCTCCCCGTATTGATTATGCTGCGTTTTCAATCATAGCATACCATGCCATACTTACACGGTAATTATAAACATGATTTTGCGGAATCCCGCACTACGGCATGCGGAAGAGAAGTTGCCCAGCGCGCTGCCTTCTGGTATGGAAACAGGGCTCAGAATGAACATCCATCCGCACCGGAGACCATAGCCAATGGCAAAAAAACCCGCTCAGAATCCCGAAGACCTGCGCCGCGACGCGCTGAATACCGCACTCAGCTCCATTGAACGCAAATACGGACAAGGCTCGGTCATGCGCCTTGACGACAGCGCGCATGTCAGCATCCCCGTCATCCCGTCAGGTTCCATCGGACTGGACCTTGCCCTGGGCGTCGGCGGCATTCCGCGCGGCCGTGTTACGGAGATCTTCGGCCCTGAATCTTCCGGTAAGACAACCCTTGCCTTGCACATCATTGCCGAATGCCAAAAGCAGGGTGGCACCGCAGCCTTCATCGACGCAGAACACGCCCTTGACCCTTCCTATGCCAAGCGTCTCGGCGTCAACACCGAAGAGCTGCTCATCTCGCAGCCCGACTACGGCGAACAGGCTCTGGACGTGGCCGACATGCTCGTCCGTTCAGGCGCCGTTGACGTCATTGTCGTGGACTCCGTAGCCGCACTGATTCCCCAGTCGGAACTGGAAGGCAACATGGGTGAAACGCAGGTAGGCAGTCAGGCGCGCCTCATGTCGCACGCCATGCGTAAGCTCACCGGCACCATCCACAAGTCCCGCGCCAGCGTTATCTTCATCAACCAGATCCGCATGAAGATCGGCACGATGGGTTACGGCAACCCCGAAACCACCACCGGTGGTAACGCGCTCAAGTTCTACTGCTCCATCCGCATAGACGTACGCCGCATCCAGTCCCTGAAGGACAAGGAAGAGGTATACGGCAACCGCGTGCGCGCCAAGATCGTGAAAAACAAGGTGGCACCGCCTTTCCGCGAAGCCAACTTCGACATCCTGTACGGTCAGGGCATCTCACGGCTGGGCGAACTGATCGACCTTGGTGTTGAAAACAACATCATCGACAAGAGCGGCGCGTGGTACGCCTTCGGGTCCGAACGTCTGGGTCAGGGCAAGGAAAACGTTCGCCTGCTGCTGCAGGAGAATGAAGCGCTTGCCAAACAGATTGAAGACAAGCTACTCACCCACTTCGGCGTGAAGGAACCGATCGCCGAAGAAGCAATTGCCGAATAGCAATAACACGCCGGCACAAGACGAAAAAACCGAACGCCGCCCATGGGCGGCGTTCGTCTACTCCGCCAAATGCCGGGACGATGCCAGATAGAGTTTTTTCAAGGGAGCCAACAGTGATTACCGCAAACGAAATTCGCACCAGATTCCTCAACTATTTCAAGTCGAAGGGACACGAAGTCGTCGCCTCTTCCGCACTCATCCCCAACGACGACCCCACCCTGCTCTTTACCAACGCGGGCATGGTGCAGTTCAAGAAGACCTTCCTCGGCCAGGAAAAGCGCGGCTATGTTCGCGCCACCACGTCCCAGAAGTGTCTGCGCGTAGGCGGCAAGCACAACGACCTTGAAAACGTGGGCCGTACCGCACGCCACCACACCTTCTTCGAAATGCTGGGCAACTTCAGCTTCGGCGACTATTTCAAGAAGGACGCCATCCGCTTCGCATGGGAATTCATCACCGAAGACCTGAAGCTGCCCAAGGAAAATCTCTACATCACCATCTACAATGATGACGATGAAGCGCACGCCCTGTGGCAGTCCGAAGCCGGAGTGCCCGCAGAGCGCATCTTCCGTCTCGGCGAGAAGGACAACTTCTGGTCCATGGGCGATACCGGCCCCTGCGGTCCCTGCACCGAAATCCACGTGGATCAGGGCGAGCACATGACCTGCGGTCCCAACTGCGGCATCGGCTCCTGCGACTGCGACCGCTTCCTCGAAATCTGGAACCTCGTGTTCATGCAGTTCGATCAGGCCGCAGACGGCACCCGCACCCCCCTGCCCAACCCCTCCATCGACACGGGTATGGGTCTTGAGCGCATTGCCGCCGTATGTCAGGGCGTGAACTCCAACTATGATACCGACCTGTTCCAGGCCATCATCGGCTACACCGCCGAACTGGCCGGTGTGCAGTACCGCAAGCAGAATGACGACGTGGATACCGCCCTGCGCGTTATCGCCGACCACAGCCGTGCCATCGCCTTCATGATCGCAGACGGCATTCTGCCCTCCAACGAAGGCCGCGGCTACGTGCTGCGCCGCCTCATCCGCCGCGCCTACCGCTTCGGCCGCATGATCGGCCTTACCGGCACCTATCTTTACAAGACCGCCCTCAAGATCGTGGACATCATGGGCGAGCACTATCCCGAACTGCGCGAAAACGCCGACTTCATGGCCCGCGTGGTGACGGAAGAAGAAGAACGCTTCAACAAGACCCTCGACAAGGGCCTTGCCATGCTGGAAGACGAACTGGCCGCCCTCAAGGCTGCCGGCAAGTCCGAAGTGCAGGGCGAAACCGCCTTCAAGCTGTATGACACCTTTGGCTTCCCCCTCGACATCGTGAACGACGTTGCTGAAAAGCGCGGCTTTACCGTGGACGAAGATGGCTTCAAGGCCTGCATGCAGGAACAGAAGCAGCGCGCCAAGGCCGCATGGAAGGCCGGTGGCAAGGAAACCCTCGCCGCCCGCTTCCAGTCTCTGCTTGAAGAAGGTCTGCGCAGCGAATTCATCGGTTACGACTTCCTCAAGGGCGAGGCTCGCATTGCCGTGCTCATGAATGCAGAAGCCGAAGCCGTGGATACGCTGCCCAAGGGCACCAAGGGTTACATCGTCACCAACCGCACGCCTTTCTACGGCGAATCCGGCGGTCAGATGGGCGACCTTGGCGTCATCATCGGCGAAACCGGCAAGGCCAACGTGCTCAACACGCTCAAGCCCAATGCCGAGCTCACCGTGCATGAAGTTGAAATTGCAGAAGGTGAAATCTTCGAAAACCAGGCTGTCAGCATGGAAGTGGCTGAAGGCGACCGCATCGCCTCCGCCCGCAACCATACCTGCACACACCTGCTCCACGCCTCCCTGCGCCGCATTCTGGGCGATCACGTCAAGCAGTCCGGCTCCCTCGTGGGTCCCGACCGCCTGCGTTTCGACTTTACCCACATTTCCGCGCTGACGCCCGAAGAGTTGGTTGCCATCGAAAATGACGTGAACCGCGCCATCATGGCCGACGTCCCGCTCGCCACCGCAGAGATGTCTTACAACGATGCTGTCGCCAAGGGTGCCATGGCTCTCTTCGGCGAGAAGTATGCCGCAGACGTCCGCGTCGTATCCGTGGAAAACGAATCCGTGGAACTGTGTGGCGGTACGCACCTGCGCGCCACCGGTCAGGCAGGTTCCTTCTTCATCGTCTCCGAAGGCGGCGTTGCCGCAGGTATCCGTCGTATCGAAGCCGTCACCGGCTGGAACGCTCTCAAGCTGGTCATGGATCAGCGCGCGGAACTGCAGGAAGTGGCAGGCCTCGTCAAGGGCAAGCCCGGTCAGGTTGCTCCCCGTGTGCAGGCGCTGCAGCAGGAGCTGCGCACCCAGCGCAAGGAGATGGAACGCATGGCTGCCAAGGCGGCTTCCGGTCAGGGCGGCGACCTGATGGACAACGTAGCAGAAGTGAACGGCGTGAAGGTGCTGGCTGCCAAGGTGGACGCCCCCAACGTGAACGCCCTGCGCACGCTGATGGACGATGTCCGTTCCAAGATCGGTTCCGGCATTGCCTGCCTTGCCTCCGTTGAGGAAGACAACAAGGTGACCCTGCTCGTGGCCGTGACCAAGGACCTGACCGACCGCTTCAAGGCTGGTGCCATCGTCGGCGCCATTGCAGCCGAAGTGGGCGGCAAGGGCGGCGGACGCCCCGATATGGCCCAGGCTGGCGGCAATAACCCTGCCGGCATTGATGCCGCCTTCGCCAAACTGAAGGAACTGCTCAACGCCTAGCCCGTGCCTCTGGTGATAAATAGAAACGCCCCGCATTGCGGGGCGTTTTTTTATGAACAACACTCTGGGAAGCACTATGATTCTATGGAGTAACAGGAGGATACTCCTCATCCATTATCAATATATCACGAGATGCCAAATGGGGCCGGATCAACCCGTATTTCTCATACACCCGCGCAATAAAACCTTCATCCCACAACCTGCTGGTCACTTCGTCAAAATGATCAATCACGCTCTGGGGCACATTCTTATTGAAAAAAGCAAACAGCGGCACATAAATCCGCTTGCCGACGGGGTATAGTGTAACTCCCAACTCCTTTGCAAGGATCTGTGCACTCCCCAATTCAATGGCAACAAGATCAGTCCGTCCGTTGATCAGCTTCTCTACCAAACTCTCCTGTGTCGGGGCATCCACATCACGCCGTAAACCTTCCACCTGCAAGTATAACGCAGAAGGGTAAGAGAAACCGCGCACACCTCCCCACGAACCTTTTAACGCAACCCCTGGCTCTCTGGCAAAGAACTGCCACGCTATGCTACCAATGGGCTGTTTCGGAAAGCTCCATCGTTTTTCCCGCTCCTCATCCCATACACCGGAAAGCAAGACCTCGCAGAGTCCCTCTTCCACTGACCGAAGCCCCCTGTTCCACGGAACCTGGGAAAGGCAAAGCTCTTCTTCCCCCATCCTCTGATGAATCTCTGCAAATATCTCCATGCTTACACCGGCATATCCTGATTCCGTGACATACTCGTAGGGCACACGCCCTGAAATACAGACCTGCATCGCCAATACTGGAGATGCCGTCCTGCAGACACATCCTGCTGCCACGAATACAGCAATAAAGAGATACAACCATTTCTTCACGGCCAGAGTCCTTTCAACAAATAATGCCCTCTATATCTGACACAACGTATCACAAAGTCCTAACCTGTCTATTATAAAGAAATAAATTAGCCAGTTGGAACCTGCACAAATTACTGCACCACAAAACAAAGCGCCCCGCTTTTGCGGGGCGCTTCTCTCAAAGGAATATATCCTGCGACGACTAATCGTCGGAATCATCATCCTGTTCGGCCTTGCCGTACTTCACCTTCACACGAAGGCGCATACCGGCCTTGGTCTGACGGAACGACACGGAGAAGGTGTCATACTCGTCCACTTCAATTTCCTTGTTGCCAAGGACAAGCTTACCCTGTTCAGCCTGTTCGCCCAGCTGCTTCAGCATGGCGGGAACTTCTTCAGGCTTGATGGGCAGCTCGACTTTACGTTTACCAGTCTTGGTCATTGTCATCTCCTTCATACCGCAAAGCACGGTCTTCTCATGAATGTACCCAAATATACGCGAGCACTCCCCGCTTGCATAGAGGGAGACGAAAATAAAAAAACGGCGCCCCCATGCGAGGGCGCCGTATGAGAACAATCAACTTACTTTCTAGCGGCAAATGCGGTGTTTTATGCTCACGCCTTCCACAATGAATACCACGGCCTCCGCAATGTTCGTGGAAAGATCGCCCACGCGCTCAAGGCTACGGGAGGTGAGAACAGTGTTCACGGCACGCTCCACAGCGGGAGCCTCCGTCCCCATGTAGTTCACCAGATCCTTGATGACCTGCACATCCTGAGCATTACAGTGGCTGTCCCAGCGGCAGATGTCCCGGCCGAGGTCCGGATTGCCTTCACGAAAGGCGGTGATGGCCGCACGGAACATTTCAAGCGCCGTGTCGCTCAGAGCCTTGAGCTGATCGTGAAACGGCAGGGGCGGCCGGGAAGACAAGAACATGGCCTTCTCGGCAATGTTCACGGCTTCGTCGCCAACACGCTCAAGGTTAACGGAAACCCGCATGATGCCGACAATGGAACGCAGGTCAACCGCCATGGGCTGATCAAGCGCAAGCAGACGAAGGCTCATGTCGTCAATTTCACACTCAAGCTGGTTGATGAGCAGGTCGCCATCAATGACTTTCTGCGCCAGATCGCCGTCACGGGTCAACAGCGCCTTGCAGGCGTCTTCAATGGCTATCTGTGCATGGGCCGCCATTTCGAGCGCTTTGATGCGCATCTTTTCAAGCTGGCCATGAAAATGCGTTTCCATAACTGTATCTCCTAGCCGAACCGGCCCGTAATATAGTCTTCCGTCTGCTTGTTACCGGGTCTCGTGAACATCTTCTCGGTATCGCCCACTTCAATGAGGCGTCCCATGTAGAAGAATGCCGTCACGTCGGAAACGCGCGCAGCCTGCTGCATACTGTGTGTCACGATGATGATCGTGTAATTCTTCTTCAGCGTATGAATCAGTTCTTCAATCTTCTGAGTGGCGATGGGGTCAAGCGCCGAAGCAGGCTCGTCCATAAGCAGCACCTCCGGCTCAACGGCAAGAGCGCGGGCAATGCACAAACGCTGCTGCTGCCCACCGGAAAGCCCCAGCGCCGATGAATTCAGGCGGTCCTTCACTTCTTCCCACAACGCGGCGTGCCGCAAGCTTTCTTCCACTTTATCGGCAAGATACGTTTTGTCCTTTACGCCGTTTACGCGAAGGCCGTAGGCCACGTTCTCGAAAATGGTCTTCGGAAAGGGGTTGGGCTTCTGGAACACCATGCCCACACGACGGCGCAACTCTACTACATCCACCTTGGGATCGTAAATATTCATGCCTTCCAGCATGATCTCGCCTTCCACCCGCGAAATGGGAATAAGGTCGTTCATGCGGTTAAGACAGCGCAGGTAGGTGGATTTACCACAACCGGAAGGCCCGATAAGGGCGGTAACCTGGTTCTTCTCGAATTCCAGATTAACGCCATGAAGCGCCTGAAAATCACCGTAGTAGAAGTTCAGGTCTTTGGAATACATTTTCATGCGTTGGTCCAATTGAGTGAGGCTCTGACAAACAGGCGGCTAGTCCTTGAAACGGTAGCCGACTCCTCGAATGGTTTCTATGTAATCTGCATACGATCCGATTTTCTGGCGCAGTCTGCGCACATGGGTATCAACCGTACGCGCATACCCTTCGAACTCGTACCCCCATACCGTATTCAGCAGCTGGTCACGGGTACGCACCCGCCCCTTGTTCTTCAGAAGCTCGGTGAGCAGCTTGAATTCGGTTGCGGTGAGTTGCGCTTCCTCGCCGTCAATCTCGACACGGTGGGCATCCATATCTATGGATAGTCCGTCTATCCCAAGATGCGTACGGACCACCGGCTCTTCCGGCCCCCTGGTTCTTCTGAGCACCGCATTGATACGCAAGACAAGCTCGCGGGGGCTGAAAGGCTTGACGATGTAGTCGTCAGCTCCAAGCTCGAGACCGACGATCCTGTCCACCTCTTCGCCACGGGCGGTAAGCATGATGACCGGAACCGAGGCCAGATCGGGATTCCTGCGCAGCTCCTTGCAGACATCCAGACCACTCATGCCGGGTAGCATAAGATCCAGCAGGACAAGATCAGGACGAAAGCTCACGGCCTTGGTCACGCCATCGCGTCCGGTTGAGGCTGTGCGCACATCGAATCCGGCTGATTCGAAGGTGAACGTCAGGAGCTGAAGAATATCTTCATCATCCTCGACAACGAGAATCTTTTCCTTGGTCATTCAATTTCCTCCGGTAGTACGAGAGCAGATAAACCAGTAACCCGTGACGGAAATATGCAAACTGCGTTACATATGTGTGACATTTGGCAGAGCCTTTCTGCAAAATACACAACACTTCCTTTAATTACTACCTCTTGTTGTTAAAAAGCAAAATGGCGTGACAAGGAAACAAAAAAGGCCGGAACAAAACTGTTCCGGCCTTTTTTGTCACCTTGAAAAGGTTACGTGACAAGCAGGTTACACGTACTACTCGTTGCCGAGAAATCCCAGAGACACCATGCAAAGATGAATCTCCCTGCTGATCCACGCATCCGTTGCAGCGTATTGTATCTGCTGCGTGGTCAGTTCCCGGCTGGCCCAGTTGGAGCATTGTGCTCCTTTTGAAATCCGGACCCCTAAAAGGTTTGCTGCAAGATTGCGAAGCCCGTGTGTTTCCAATCCGATGGAACGGGCGACCTCTCCCAAATCCAACACCCCGGCATCATCAAAATAGGACAGTTTTTGAAGGTCCTTAATGTCGTCCCGCACAGCCACGCCCGTTTTCACTATCGAAGCATCGGCAAGCAGGTCTTTGATTGAATCAGTCAAGGGGAGCCAATTCAGCTGAATGAGATAGACAATATCGCTACAGGCAAACTGCACCAGCGAAGGCAGGTTTATTTTGCCCTTCCGAAAAGTGGGGCGCGTTTCGGTATCAAAGCCCAGCAGGTCTTCCTGCCGCATACGCTGCACTGCTGCAGCAAGTTCTTCTTCCGTCCGTACCAGTTCCACCTGCCCCTCATATCTGTGAAGGGGCAACTCGTTTATCTCATCCTTGGTAATCTTTCGTTTGTATCGCTCTGGAATGTTTCTCATATTCATTTTTTGGCGTTCATACTAACATGCCACAAAGGGCACCAAGGACGGTCGCCATTAATACAACAAGCATCCAGTACCGTAAAGGCTTTTTGCAGATGTAAATCCGGTTGCCTGATACAGGCTACATTCGGGCCACGGCAACAAATACAGCATGCAGCGTTGCCGCAATCGTAACAAACAGCCGCTCGGATGTGGCAGACGAAAGGCCGGGAAATCGCAGTTCCATGGCACCATGGGTGCAAACCGTCGTACAATCCCGACACAGAGAACAGCTCAGGGACGGCCTGCCCAGTTCAAGTGCATCATCCGGCAACGCATTGTAACGGCAGACACGCTGACAGGCACCGCATCGCGTACAGCGATCTGTAATCCGTAAGCGCCAAAGGGAAATGCGGCCAAGCACGTTCCCTACAAGCCCCAGGGGGCAGTATGCGGAACAATGCGCCATGGTTCCTGTACGGGAGCTGACAACAACCATGACTGTCACGCCGGCCAATCCAAGCAGTGCTGCAAGCCACACCGCAACCAGAACCGACACACCGGCCAGCCTCATAGCCAAAGCGGCCCCGAGAACGACCGCGGCAAGCCCCCATCGAAAATACGTGGCCCACCGGGGCAACGGCTTGGGGGCGCCATGCTGCATACGACTCAGCCTGTCATCCCATGCTCCGATGTAACAGAGATGGCTGCACCACGCCGGACCGACCAACAATACAGAAACGGCAAAGAGAATGAGCATGAAGAACCCGCCGCCGCGAAAAAGCGGACCGGCAACGATCAGAGCCGGTACGGGGAGATGCAGATCACCGGTCATGAGCAGACGTTCCACGCCTGCCAGCCCCAGCGCCAATTGCCCGAAAAACACGGCCGAAAACATGGCCCAGATAAATGGACGTACCTTACGGGCCTTCTTGCGGTCCAGCAAAAGACCGCAGACAACAGCCCCGTAAACCGCGACAAGCGCTATTTCCAGCACCCCGCTATCCGGAATGAAACGATCCGCCAGAAGCAGATTGATACGGGCCGCCTTCTCCCTGCAAACCCATAGGAGCACGGCCGTCAGCGCAAAGCTGAAGGCCTGCGGCAGCGCTGTACTCTTTCGCGCATGAAACCGTCTGTCTGCACGGCCGGAGAGCAGAACCAGCGCTCCGGCGAAGGAAAACACCGTCACCCCGCCCATGATGCAGGCAAGGCGCATCCAGTCCTGTCCCAGCATCATGCGCATCTGCACAAACCCCATGCCGGTCCTCACCCAGACAAAGCATCCCCCCAGAAGAACAAGCGCAGCTATGAGCCGCCCCCATGACTGCCTTGTCAGGCAGAGGCCTGCCACCACAAGCACGGCAAACAGATCCCACATTGTTCCGGCCCGCAGGGAATGAGCCCCAAGCAAAATCAGCCCCAGCATAGGCACGCTCAACAAAGCCCAACCCATTACAGGTCCTGCCGGCTTCCCGCAGGCTCCATTGCTACGCGCTTCCAATTCCGAGGCTTGATGCATCTTGTTACTTCCCTGTCAGCAGTTCCAGTTCTTCGTCCAGAGCGTCACCCAGTTCATCAACAAGAGCTCCGAAACGCAGGCCCTTCCGGTATTCACGCATGTAGATATCCAGACAGCCCGATACAATCGAGAGAACAACGTCTTCGTCATGAATTCCCCGAAGCTCCGTGGCAAGGCGGGGATGCCTGCCCAACTTGCCGCCGAGAACCACACGATACCCATTCTCCATGCAGCTCAAGGCCCGCTCCGGACATTTGGCCACACACATCCCGCACTGCATGCACTTGCCGTAGTCGAACATCGGCCCCTGCCTGTCCATGGCGATGGCTCTGTCGGGACATACCTTGTAACAGAGGGCGCAGCAGGAACAGGGTTCCGGGTCGAGCAACGGCACGCAAGCCCTGATAATGCCTATATCCGCCACATGCGGGCGGGAGCAGCCGTTGGGACAAGCGGAGGCGGCAATTCGGAAGGCATGATGATGCAGCAACGGGCCGGTTATGGCATTTCGCAAAAATACAGGCCAGCCGCTATCCTGCACGCACTGTTCAAGCCGTGTGGCGAATCCCTCTCCCACTTCCATGGCAAAGCGACAGTTCGTCTGCGCCTGCATGCCGCGGCAGACAGTTATTTCGTAGGGAGCGATTGCAGGTGAGGACATGGGAACTCCTTGTTGGTTTCAAACTAGCCAATAGAAAAAACGGCGTCCGTGACATATGTCACATCCGCCGAAAGGATTCAAAGACTGACGTAGAGCATACCAAAAGGCCGTCCGTAACAATCTCATGAGACGGCCTGCGAAAGCCGGATTCGCATCACTTGCCGATACAGAAGCTTTCGAAAATTCTGTTCAGGATATCGTCCGGCGTAGTCTCGCCGGTAATCTCGGAAAGAATGGTGCACGCAGCTTCCAGCCTGACTCCGAGGATATCATAAGGCAATTGCAGGCTGATATCCTGCTGCAGAAGATCAAGCTCTTCAAGAGCATCGCGCAGCGCCCTGCTCTGCCGCAGATTGGGAACAAGGTCGCCAGCCTGCGGTTCCCCACCGTCTCTTCGGGACAGCACGTGACCGCGAGCCATGGCTACAAGGGAATCAAGCCCCTCTCCCCGCTTGGCGGAAACCGCCACGTGGGCACAGCCTGCAGGCACGATAGGCAACGTCTCAACAAGGTCCACCTTGTTCAAGACCACCAGAACCCTGTCTGCTCCCACAGAGGTAATGAGTTCTTCTTCGGCATGCCCAACGCCATTGCGGGCATCCACAACCAGCAACACAAGGTCTGCCTGAGAGGCCAGGTCGCGGCTGATCCGTACCCCTTCCTGCTCAACGATATCGCCGGTTTCGCGCAGACCGGCGGTATCCACCAGCCTGACGGGCAGCCCTTCAAAACTGAGCTGCTCCTCCAGAAAATCACGGGTGGTACCGGGAATGTCCGTCACGATGGCGCGGGTACGGCCCAGAAGGCCGTTCATGAGGCTGGACTTGCCCGCATTAACCTGTCCCGCCAGCACCACCAGCACGCCTTCACGCCAGCAACGGGCCCGCTCATAGTTGCGGAGCAGTTCACCTATGGCTTCACGGACGGAAGAAATATCATCCAGAAATTCCTCAGGGCTCAGGCATTCAATGTCTTCCTCAGGAAAATCCACAGCAACGCACAGCTTCATGCGCACGAGCTCGAGCTGGCCTCGCAGTTCGGCAATGCGACGCCCCAACATGCCGTCAAGCTTGGCCTGAGCCAAACGCACGCCGCTTTTAACCGGCGCGGCAATCATCTCGGCCACGGCCTCGGCCTGCGTCAGGTCCATTCTTCCGTTCAGGAAAGCGCGCTTGGTGAACTCGCCTGCATCGGCAGGACGGGCTCCGCAGGCAAACACGGCCTCAAGCACGGAAGAAACAATGGCAGGTCCGCCATGGCAGTGGACCTCAGCCACATCTTCGCCGGTAAAGGTACGAGGGCCGGGCATGTGCACAGCCAGCACATCATCAAGGGGCTCGCCGATCGCATCCGTAATGCGTCCATGATGCAGCACCCGCGGCCGGAAGCCTGCAAAGGATGCGGATGAAGAACGGAACAGGCGCTGCAGGATGGCGGCGGCGTCTGGTCCGCTGATTCTGATAATCCCTATACCCCCCTGTCCCAGAGGAGTGGCGATGGCGGCGATGGTATCTGAATGATGCATAGATAGTATGTAGCCCCGGCCCTGCAGACGGGCAAGGTGTTTGCTGTGGCATTCAAGAAAAAAGGAGGCTCGGTGAGCCTCCTTTTGCATGCATTTCCGGTTGGATGCTAGGCGCTCTTGCGCTTGCGTCCGATAATAACCCGCTTCAGCGGGCCATCGCCCTTGCTGCGGGTCTGAATATCTTCATCACCCTGCAGTGCAAGATGCACGATGCGGCGATGGTAGGAACTGAGAGGACGCGTGGACTGGGGCTTGCCGAGGGTCTTGGCCTTATCGGCAAGATGCAGAGCAATTTCACGCAGCTTATCGTCCTGACGTTCACGGTAGTCGCCGGTATCCAGCTGGACACGAACGGCAACGCCCATCTCCTTGGCCACGATACGGTTGGTAAGATACTGGAATGCTGCCAGCGTCTGTCCTTCGCGTCCGATCAGCAGGCCGGAGTTGTCGCCACTGGAGATGGTCACCTTAACGCGGTTATCTTCAATGGCGGAAGCCACAGGCGTTTCACCGATGACAGGAGTGATGAGCTTGCCTACAACGCCGTTCACAACCTCGATAAGCTTATCCTGATCCAATTCGGCAAGATTCGCTTCGGGCATGGGCTCGGCGGAGATGTCGTCCATCATGTCGTCATCGAACGAAGTATCGAAATCACCCTGGGCACCTTCAGGCAGATCCACCACTGCGTCTGCCTTTGCCGGCAGGCCCTCGGCAGCAGCGCCCTCTTCCTTGCGACCGCGTCCACGACCGCCACGACTGCGACGGCGACCGCCTCGGCTGCGACGGCTGGAAGAACGGCCTTCTTCGGAGGAAGAGCTCTGGCGTTCAGCAGTTTCGGTCTCTTCCGCTGCAGATGCCGCAGAAGCTTCGGCATCCTTAGGCCGCTTGGGCTGGCGATTGCCTCTGCCCTTTTCTGCACGGCCTTCGGGTCGAGCGTCAGAGCGTCCTTCGGAGCGGCTTTTTTCACCGCCGCGACGTTCCTGACGACGTTCACCGGCTTCGCTACGTTCTTCCTTGCCCTCTTCCGTGCGCTCATCACGGCGCGCTTCACGACGGGCAGGCTTCTGGTCGCGCTGGCCGGAACGGGGACCTTCCTTGCGTTCCTTCTGCGCAGGGGCTGCATCGGCCTGACGCTGTGCGTCTTCGGCCTTGGCACCCTTTTCTCTGGGCTTACGGTCATCGCGCTGTCTGCGCTCTTCGCGCTGGCCCTTGTCTTCCCTTCCTTCCGCAGCCTTCTTACGGTCACGGCCGGAGGTTTCAGCAGCAGGAGCGCTGCCGTTCAACACATTGCTATCGAACGCAACCTGCATACGGCGGGCGCGAACCTTCGCCTTTTTGGCACCGACAAGACCGAAAATACCGGTCTTGGCGTCATTGACTATCTCAATTTCAAGTTTTTCCCGTGCGCTATTGAAGTAGCTGCAAGCTGCTTCGATCGCGCTGTCCAGAGTCTTACCCTGGAACTCCTTGTATGCATCCATGCATTCACCTCAAGAGGTACTCGCGATTAAAAGGCAAGGCATTACGCCTTGCGGAGCATGAACCACTGCTGGGCGATGGAGAGTACGTTGTTAACCAGCCAGTAAACGACGAGGCCCGCGGGGAAGTTCAGGAACATGAAGGTGAACACCAGGGGCATGAACATCATCATCTTCTTCTGTACCGGGTCGCCGGTGCTGGGCGTCATCATTTGCTGCAACAGCATGGTCAGCCCCATGACAATGGGGGTAATGTAGAAGGGGTCGGAGGCGGAAAGGTCCGCCAGCCAGATCATGTCCGTAAAAGGCAGATGTGTGATAAAAGAAGCGTGACGCAGTTCAATCGAGTTCAGCAGAGCCTGATACAGGCCGAAGAACACGGGAATCTGAACGAGCATGGGCAGACAGCCGCCGGCAGGGTTGACCTTGTAGGTCTTGTAGAGGTTCATGACCTCCTGGTTCTGCCGTTCGCGGTCGTCAGCATACTTTTCGCGAATCTTCTGCATCATGGGCTGCAGCTTCTTCATCTGCTCCATGGACTTGTAGCTCTTGTGGGAAAGAGGCCAGAACAGCAGCTTGATCAGAATGGTCAAGATGATGATGGCTACACCGTAGTTCCCCACATACTCGTGGAAGAAGTTGATCATCTTCAACAAGGGCTTGGCCAGAATGCTGAACATGCCGAAGTCAATGGAGGCTCCGAGCATGTTGGGAGCGTTTTCCAGAGCTTTGGCAAGCTTGGGGCCAAGGTAGTAATTGGTGCCGACTTCAAATTCGGCTCCGGGAGCAAGGCCGATGGCGTCACGCTCGATGGCAACACGATAGACGCCATGCTGGAATTTTGCTTTGAGGGCAACGTCGGTTCCTTCAGGCGCAACAGCGGCGAGGAAGTAGTTGCTCTCTACACCGGCCCAACGCAGGGGCAGGCTCTTGGCAAAGCCCTTTTCCAGCTCTTCCAGATCGGCTTCGTAATCCAGACCTTCGGAATCGGAGAACCATGCAATCTTGGTGGGATTGTAACGGTTATCGGCAGATTCAAGGTGGCCTGCACCAAGGGTGAAATCAAGACGTACACTGCGGGGAGCGTCGCCAGAATTCAGAAGGCGAACCTTCTCTTTCACCACATATGTATCGGCAAAGAAGTGCATTTCGCGAACAACGCGGATGCCATCCACTTCACCAGTGAACACCAGCAAGCCGCTGGCGTTGCCATCAAGGGAAAGATTGTCTCCGGCAAAGCTCCATTGCCCGTCAATCCAGGAACGCTTGCCGTCCAGCATGATACCGAGAGCGCCAAGCTGAGAAGCTTCACCACCCACCATGTCAACGGCAGGAGAACCGGCATTGATGCTCACCTTGTAGTCATTCAGGAAAAAGCTCTTCATTACGCCACCCTGACTATGCAGAACTGCCTTGTACAGGGGGGTGGAAACGGTCACTTCACGCCCTTCGGAGGGCTGGAAAACAGGAACGGCAGGCTGATCCACACCAAGGGCGGTCTGAGCCTGCGCGTTTCCGGAATTGGCCTCGGGAGCTGCCGCTACCTGCTGCTGCTCAACCGGCTCGGGCAACCAGCCCATATGCTGCGCCAGAAAATTCCAGCCTACGGTAACTGCCAAACAGAGCGCTACAGCGATCAATAAACGCTTATTATCCATCATGATTGGACCTCAATTACTCCTGTCCGAGGGGGGATTGATGCCGGGAAGGTGGAACGGGATCGTAGCCGCCGCGGCTGAAGGGATGACACCTGAGAATTCGCCAAACGGCAAGGCCGGAGCCTTTCAGGACGCCGTGACGAGAGATAGCCTCGGCCGCATACTCCGAACACGTGGGGACGAAACGGCAGGCAGGGGGCGTAAGCGGTGAAATGCACAACTGGTAAAAGCGGATAGGCAGCACCAGTATGGTTCGGGCAAATGACTTCATGGCGCTTCGTTTCCCGCCTCTTGGGCAAGCTGGCCGCAGACGTTATGAATTATCGGCGATAATTCCTGCGAAACCATTTCGAGACTTACCCGCTCGGGGTTGAGACTGCGCTTGGGCACTACCACGACATCGAATCCGTCGCAGACCTCGCGCTGGTTGAGTCGGAAAAACTCGCGAATCACGCGCTTGACGCGATTACGCACGACTGCCGTTCCTGTTTTTTTCGTCACTGCCATGCCCATACGCCAACTCAGCAGAGCCGAGGAACGAGGCAGCACAAACAGGATGAAATTCTTGGAAAAGTAACGGCGGCCTTCATTGTAACAGCTGACAAAATCAGGCCGCCGGATCAAGCGATGCTCGCGTGAATGCGTTAAGCGGATAATCTCTTACGCCCCTTCGCACGACGACGGCTCAGTACTGCGCGGCCGCTAGCGGACTTAAGGCGGGCGCGGAAGCCACAAGCTCTGGCACGTCTGACTTTGCTCGGCTGATACGTTCTCTTCATGGGGTTACTCCTTTAAAAAAATGAACGGACCTTTTTACAGTGTAAAACGGCCCGCGTCAAGCATGACAAGGGGAATGTTCTCGCGATTCACCGGAAAGCTCAGCATAAAGCCGGTCACAGCCGACCGCCTAACGGTATCGCGGGAAAATCCATAGGCTGTTTCACCCATAATTACAAGCGGAAAGATGGCGCAGGCCAGTTTTTTCCTCAACATGACGGCTATCCTCCCGAAAAGCACCATGGCAAGAACGCCTGCCATAGCATATGTTACGGTAGCGATGCGCCTGCAACATACGCACGACATTCTACTTTTCCGCGACTACGCAGTGAAGAATATGCGCGCTACCCTGCCGCTTCCTATTATAAATAGCTCCCGAAAAGCCGCTCTGCCGCAAAAAGAAAACCACTTCCTCCGGCGTATACAGGTTGAAGACATCTGCGCTGAGGGGCTTTCTTCCTAGTTCAGCCTTATCGCCGAAGCCCAGAACCAGCTTGCCGCCCGCTTTGAGCAGACGTCTGATCTTTTGCGCCGTATCCAGCGGATTCTTCCAGAAATATACGGTATTCACACTGCATACGGTATCAAACGAACTGTCAGTCCATACCATGTCTTCAAAAGCCCCCTGTCTAAAGGACACACGACCATCTGACATGAGGCGGGCATTGTTCTTCTGCGCCTGCAGCACCATGGCCTCCGAGAAATCCACCCCCTCAACTATCCCGTCCTTTACAGTAGCTGCAAGCTCATGCAGCAGCCTGCCGGTTCCGAAACCAATCTCGAGAATATGATCATTGGCTTGCGGATCTACCAGTTCTCTGACAAAGGCGTTCAACTCGGCATTCCCCCTGTCGAACACGCGGGACATGACAAACCTCCCGAACAGCCCGGAGGGCCTGCGGGCCTGCCGAGAAAAGAAATGGATAAAAGACATGGGCTACCCCCTAGTTGTTAGCATCCAGCTAAATGAAACTGAATCCATAGTAAAAGTAAAAGCTCACATCCCTCTAGCACAGCAGGTCGGCGCAACAAAATAAAAAAGCACCCCTTAAGGGGTGCTTACCATGAGGCTGTATCATCGAATGGCTGGCTCAGGTGGACCAAGCGGCGTCGGAGCATCCGCTGCCCCTAAAGGAGGCGTAGGCGTGATCACCCGCTGAGGCGGCGTAATAACCGGAGCATTCATCGGCCCGGCAGGCTGCCGCCCTGCTCCCCCCCCCTGGAAGGTGTTCCCCTGAAAAACGGGGACATCCGCACGCTGTGGCGCAAAGTTCTGCACGGGCGGCAAGGCCGCGCCGTTGGGCGTGTAGGCTGCCTGCCTGCGCGAGAACTCGTTCCACGCCGGATCCACATCCACAGGAGACTTCTTCTCCTTACGCAGCATACTGCGTACCTCGCCGCTGTTTGACAGCTGATACTCATACGCTCCCACAACCGCTCCGTCATCGAGCCGGATAAGGCGCAACGAACAGTACACGGTCACAGGCGTCTCAACATAGCTGCCCACCAGTACGGCCTGTGCGGCATACTGGGTCTGCATCAGACGGGCAACCTCACGGGTCAGCATGAACTCCCCTTCACGGGGACGGATGATCATATTCTGACCCAAACGGGATTCGACAAGACGATACCCGTACTGACTCAGCCGGGACCCCACCTGCTGCATCACCACACGACCAAAGGTGGAGCTTTTCTGCAAATCATCAAGCTCCACCATGGCAGTAACGAGAACGGGACTATCCTTGCTTACACGCCCCGCCATGACCTGATGCAGCGCATCCGCAGCCATCTGACTGGTGCCGGTCAACAGCGAACCCTGAGGAAACGCCGCCAGCGAAGCTTCAATCTGCGCGGGCTGTCTCGGTATGGCGCCCGGTCCGGCCATTGCGGCAACAACACTCAGCAGGAGCAGAATCAGCACCAACAACAGAGAAAGACGTTTCATGCTCTCCTCCTACTGGGCCGTAACCCGCACGGGGCGGGGCTTGAATTCCTGCACGTAGTGCCCGCGGGCCATGGGGTCCACAAACTGCTCATAGTCAGGATCGTTGATGTAATAGACTGAGGAGGTGTGCACCACATACCTGTTGTTGTAGGACATGGACACGGAGATAAGAACTTCGCGATTGGAAGTGGAGGTGACGGCGCCGCTGGCAAAGTCGGCAAGTACGCCAGCGCCTATGGCGGCAGGAATCCATTCCGCCATGGAGTTCAGCGCACGCGCAGCGCTCACTCCCGTACTGATGGCCGTGAAGGTGCCAATGGGCGGACGCTGCATGCGATCATTGTGCAGAACCGCAAGAACGTCGTACTCCACATCCACCACATCGCTTTCACGTTCCAGAGAAACCTGTATGCCGCGCGAAACAAGCTCGGAAGTCAGCAGCTTGTAAAAGCCCAGAGAGAAAGGCCTGCTGTTGGGCGGCTCCATATACAGGGGTTTCATGAGCAGATCGTCACGATCCTCAATTGCCTTGAATATCCTGTCTGCCACGTCTGAAGCAAGCACCTGCCAGTGCCCCGCCGACTGCATCTTGTATTGCGATTCCGCCTCATATGTCGTCGCGACCGGCAGCTGCGAACGATACAGCGCGCACGCCGAAAGCGACACAGCCAGTGCAAGCACCACCGCCAGCCGTGCGGCAGCAAGCGCCTTATGCCGGAAGTGCATATATTTCATGGCCCGTTCCCCTGCTCATGGTCCATTCTGATTATCGGGAAGGCGCGGCAGAAGACAGTCTTCTGCAGTCCTACACTCCCTCATCGTCAAAATGCCCCCATCCCTTTAGGGGGTGACGGTATTATGCTGAACCGAGACGCTTTCTATGGACCGATCTCACGCTGAAGGTCGCGCAGATCCTGCACCAGAACGCGCCGGAAGTGTTCCACCGAACCCTCATCCTGTCCTTCACGGATGGATTGCTCCAAAGCCCGCGCAGTATGCCGCACCCTCTCCGCACCGATATTGGCGGCATCACTCTTGAGCCGATGCGCACGCGAACGCATGACATCCAGCCCATTTCCCCCAGTTTCACTGAAATAGTCCAACCAATTGCACAACTCGCTGCGCATAATGGCTAGCAACTCATCATACGATTCCGGGTCGATACCCAACATGCGCATCGCCCCCTGCCTGTTCAAAACCATTCAGGACTCCTTTGCCATTCCCCAAAAACGTGTGTCTTCATCAAATCACCTTACACAGAACAATGCATAGCTCAGTTTTTGGATAAAAAAAAGGGCCGGAGAAAACTCCGGCCCAAAGAGGCAGATTTGCCAGACGGCGATTTAGTACATGCCGCCCATGCCGCCCATGCCACCGGGCATAGCCGGAGCAGCGGGCTTATCGGAAGGCTTCTCGGCAATGGCGCACTCGGTGGTGAGCAGCAGGGAAGCTACGGAAGCAGCATTCTGCAGTGCAATGCGGGTAACCTTCTTGGGATCGATAACGCCGGCCTTGATAAGGTCTTCGTATTCGCCGGTAGCAGCGTTGAAGCCGAAGCCGTCCTTGCCGTCGCGAACCTTTTCCACAACGATGGAGCCTTCGAAACCAGCGTTGGCAGCGATCTGACGCAGGGGCTCTTCGATGGCGCGACGCAGGATGGCAACGCCGGAAGCTTCGTCGTCGTCAGCGGGCTTGATGTCGTCGAGGATTGCGGCCACGCGAACCAGAGCGGTACCGCCGCCAGGCACGATGCCTTCTTCAACGGCAGCGCGGGTAGCGTTCAGGGCGTCTTCAACGCGGTCCTTCTTTTCCTTCATTTCGGTTTCGGTAGCTGCACCAACGTTGATCACGGCAACGCCGCCAACCAGCTTGGCCAGACGTTCCTGCAGCTTTTCACGATCGTAGTCGGAAGAAGTTTCTTCGACCTGAGCGCGGATCATCTTCACGCGAGCCTTGATGTCCTCGCCCTTGCCGGCGCCGTCAACGATGGTGGTGTTTTCCTTGTCAACAACCACGCGCTTGGCGGAACCGAGGTCAGCCACGGTGATGTTCTCGAGCTTGACGCCCATTTCTTCGGAAACAACCTGACCACCGGTGAGGATGGCGATGTCCTGCAGCATGGCCTTGCGGCGTTCGCCGAAACCGGGAGCCTTTACGGCTGCAACCTGCAGGGTGCCGCGCAGCTTGTTCACAACCAGAGCGGCAAGAGCTTCGCCGTCTACGTCTTCAGCGATGATGACGAGGGGCTTGCTCATCTTGGCGACCTGCTCCAGAACGGGGAGCATGTCCTTCATGTTGGAAATCTTCTTTTCGCAGATGAGGATCAGGGGAGAATCCATTTCCACGATCATCTTGTCAGCGTTGGTTACGAAGTAGGGGGACAGGTAGCCGCGGTCAAACTGCATACCTTCAACAACTTCGAGAGTGGTCTCGAGGCCCTTGGCTTCTTCAACGGTGATAACGCCTTCCTTGCCCACCTTGTTCATGGCTTCGGCAATGATGTTGCCGATGGTGGTGTCGGAGTTGGCGGAAATGGTGCCAACCTGAGCGATTTCCTTCTGGTCGCGGGTGGGCTTAGCAAGAGCGTTCAGTTCGACAACGAGGGCTTCAACAGCCTTGTCGATGCCGCGCTTGATGGCCATTGGGTTACGGCCGGCAGCAACGAGCTTCACGCCTTCCTTGTAAACAGCCTGAGCAAGAATGGTAGCGGTGGTGGTACCGTCGCCAGCGATGTCGGAAGTCTTGGAGGCAACTTCCTTAACCATCTGGGCGCCCATGTTTTCGAACTTGTCTTCCAGTTCGATTTCCTTGGCTACGGAAACGCCGTCCTTGGTGATAACGGGGGAGCCGAAGGACTTTTCGATAACAACGTTACGGCCCTTGGGTCCAAGGGTAACCTTAACGGCGTTGGCAAGCTTATCTACACCGCGGGAAAGGCGCTCACGTGCCTTTGCGTCAAAAAGAATCTCTTTAGCCATGAGTATAATCCTCCTGAAATATAAGCGAAATGAGGTAAGTTAGGCGATGATGGCGAGAATGTCGTCTTCGCGCATTACGAGGAAGTCGTTACCGTCGATCTTGATCTCGGTACCAGCGTACTTGTTGAAGAGAACAACATTGCCGACAGCAACGGTCATGGCAATGGTGTTGCCGTTTTCAACCTTACCGGGGCCTACCGCAACGACTTCGCCACGAGAGGGCTTTTCCTTGGCGGTATCAGGAATGTAAAGACCACCGGCGGTCTTTTCTTCGGCTTCAAGACGCTTAACCAGAACGCGATCGCTCAAAGGCTTCAGATTCATACTATAACCCTCCAACATTTTTTCATATTCGACTTTTCTGTTAGCACTCAAACGAGTCGAGTGCCAATACCGCGCGGATATATACCCCTTCCTGCCCCCGCTTGCAACACATGGTCTTTTCAAAGGCAGGTTCCGCATACAGCGGAACGGGCACCGCAAGTTATGTACATAAAATACCCGCTGAAAAAGCGGGAGAAATCAACGTCGGGAATAAGCTTCCCGAACGCTGACGGGATAATAAATCACTTTTCCGCCTTGAAAAGGGGGCAAGTGCATTTTTTTTCATTTTTTTTGTAAAAAATAAAAATATCAAACCGTTACAGCTGCGACAATTCTGTAAGCAAAACATTCTTATGCACTGGCTTGGTCAAGAATCCGGTACAGCCGGCATCAAAAGCCCTTTTCTTCTCTTCCTCAAGGGCATGGGCAGTAAGCGCGATGACGGGCACCTGCCCCCCTCCCCGTTGCCGCTCCAATTCACGGATACGTGATGTTGCTGTCAGACCATCCATGACCGGCATTTCAATATCCATGAGCACCACGTCAAAGAATTCATTCGCAAAGCGGTCCACCCCATCCTGACCATTCTCCGCCATGACAAGCTCGTGAGGAGTTCGGCGCAGGAACAGTTCCACCACCATGCGGTTATTGGGAGAATCGTCCACGAGCAGAATGCGCAGAGCGCGGCCATCCCCCATTGCATGCGAAGCAGGCTCTTCCGGTTCCGCTTTTGAAGCCAGCACCTCATCCAGCGCCTCGGCAAGCGAATGCGGAGCAATCGGCTTTACCAAAGAAGTATAGTAAAGCCCGCCAGGAACTGCTCCGACCCCGCATCCAAGCGTACAAAGCAACACGGATCGCCGTACGCCTTCATCCACCAGTGCTCCCAGATACGAAGCGACGCTCTGCCCTCCCACCTCTGCCCGTTCATTTGGCAGAACCGTCACAACCAGTTCGACGGGGCGCCCTTGTGCCGCAAGTTCCCGAATGCATACGGCCGCCCCCTCCAGACTGCCCAGCACTTCCACGGCTGCACCAAAATCTTCCAGATATTCATGCAGCAAGCTGCGGGTAAAGACGTGGGGCTCTACCACAAGCACACGTTTGCCGGCCACGGTCTTCGCCCCTTTGGTCTTTGCAAGCTGCCTGCTGCAGACTTCAAAGTTGGCCGTGAAAGAAAAAATGGAGCCGGAAAACCCATCGCTTTCCACCCCGATATGCCCGCCCATAAGACTGACAAGATGGCGGCAGATAGCCAGACCAAGTCCGGTTCCACCGAACTTTCGCGTCGTCGAGGAATCAGCCTGCGAAAAGGTCTCGAATATTCTGCCATGCAGGGAAGGAGGCACACCAATCCCCGAGTCCCGGACCGTGAAAAGAAGGTTGCCCGGATCCATACTGTCCGGATTGGCATTCACCTCAAGAATGACCTCGCCCCGCTCTGTGAATTTGACCGCGTTGCCGATCAGATTGATCAGAACCTGACGCAGCCTCGTGGGATCTCCCTTCAACCGATGCGGCACGTGTGGAGCCAGACGCCATCCAATTTCCAGTCCTTTCTCATGCGCCCGCACAGCCAGAGATCTGAGCGTCTTGTCCACCACCTTCTGCAGATCGAATTCAATATGCTCCAGCATGAACTGGCCGGACTCGACCTTGGAGAGATCCAGAATGTCGTTGATGAGTTCCATAAGTCCCTCACCAGCCTGGCGCAGCACCTTCACATTTTCCTGTTGCTCTCTTGAAAGCTCTGCCTCGGTCAACACCTCCGCCATTCCGAGAATGACATTCATGGGGGTGCGGATTTCGTGGCTCATAGTGGCGAGGAACTGGCTTTTGGAACGCGTGGCGGACTCCGCCTGCTCCTTGGCCTTCTGCAATTTGTCGATGGCAACCTGCAGCTCGGCATTCTTCTCATCCAATTGACGGGTCCGTTCTTCAACCTTGTCTTCAAGCGACCAGCTGTACTCCTCAATCTGGCGGCTGGCATCCTGCAAGCTTACGGCAAGCCGCTCCGACTCCTTACGCATGACGAGCAGATTGGCCAGCATCGCATTGAAGGCTTCCGCAAGAACCGTCAGTTCGTTGCGGCTATCCGACTCCATGGCAACCTGAATACTCTCAAGATTATCCATGCTGACCATGGCTGTGGCGCTGGTCAATTTTTCGAGCGGACGGGAAAGTATCTTGCGGGCAAACCAGAGGAAGATAACCCACAAGGCAACAGCCTTGATAAGGGCATTGACGAGAATGATGATGAGATCTTCCCACACTTCGCTGAGAACAATATTCTCACTGGAAAACAGCGTTAACGCCCCAATTACATAGGGCTGCCCGCCCGATTCCATGTACATGATCGGGAAGGTGTTCCAGAAAAGGCTGTCCCGTTCTCCTGTTCCTTCGACATTAAGCAACATGCCATTCTCGCCGAATGCAGGAGCGGCAAACGGCAGGGGCCTCTCAAGCGAATTGGCTTCAAATGCCCCCTGAAACTCCGTTTCAACGCGCACTCCCACCAGTTCCGGCGTCTCAAGCATGCCGTTCACGATGGTACGGATCTGCAAGTCATCCACATTATAAATGGCCGCAGCCAACCCCTCGGAAACAACAGTTTCCAGAGAGGCAATCGACCGGGTCACTTTGTCATGGGTGGAGATGTATTCATTGATCAGTTGCCCTGCCGTAAGCAGGCACGTGACCAGCACGTACAGCAAAAACACCTTGCGTAACAGCAAGGTTGCCACCGAGTTCTTGATAGGTACGAAAAAAGGACTGCGTTTAGCTTCGGCCATGCAGCGCTCCGGAACTATTCAGAAAACTCGTAGTGAGGATAGGGGAATCCCCACTTTTCAAAAATCGATTGTAACTCTCCGGAAGCATGAAGCCTCTCAATTCCCTTTGCATACATCTCTTCTATCTGTCTGCCGCGAAGCGAGTCTCTAAGAACTGGAAAATACTGACGTCTCCCGGCCACCTGAATATCGTAATCGTCCTTGCTGAACGGAACAGTACTCGCTTTGACGGACTCATTGATAAAATTCAGATCGTCAATGTAGAAGTCTGCCCGCCCCAGAACAACCATGCCCAGAGCGGCATCTGCCGTTTTTACTTCCTTGAGGATTGTACCTTCAGGAAAATTCTTCGGGGCATAGTAACCGAGCCGGAAGACAACAGACTTGCCTGCCATGCTCTCCGGCCCCTGCCAGACGCCCTGCCGTTTGAGATTGAAGAAGCAATGAAACTCACCTTCATACATGGCATAGCGAGCCAGAAACAATGGAGAAGGGGCGCGGTCCCTGCACGTCATCATATCCGCTTTGCCGGCGGCAACAAGGTCGTTTCCCCGCTGAGAAGAGACATAAATGCGGCGGACAGGCACCCCCTGCTCCGTAAAAATCTTGTTGAGGATCTCATGATACAGACCCGTGCCGTCATGATTGGTGAATTTGTTCCATGAAGGACCTACAACAACTATTTCACCCAAGTCGGCAGCATGTCCCCACGAAGAAACAAGCAGGACAAGAAGTAAAGAAAGCACGTACCGCTTCATGAATCCCCCGGAGGCAATAAATCCATATAATCATTTCTGCCAAGCAACCACCACGGCATGATCAAACACAGTCGCACCCTATCACCAAGCGATTAAAGCCCCTGGGTCCACACCCCAAGCCCTACTCAATGGTATAAGGCGGGTACTCAAACCCCCACTTGGCAAAGATCTCACGCAGCTTTCCGTTATGGATGAGCTGCTCCATGCCCTGATCATACAATGTCTTGATCCGCTCTCCCCGCTCAGACTCCAACAACACCGGATGGTAGGTGCGGTATCCGGCCATGCGGACATCATAGTCTGCCCTATCGAACGGAAGTTTGTTTTCCTTAATGGACGTATCTATAAAAGACAGATCATCCACATAAAAATCTGCTCTGCCGAGAAGCACCATGCCGAGGGCAGAAGTCCCCGTCTTCACTTCCTTTGGCTGTATGGGAACAGGAAAATTCTTTACCGTGTAATAGCCGATTCGCCAGGCTACGACCTTGTCACGAAGGCTTTCCTCCCCTTTCCACTCCCCAACGCGTTCCTTATTGTAAAATACATGGTAAGGCCCGGCAAACATAGGATATTTTGCCAGTTGCAAGGGGGCTTTCGCCACGTCATGACAGGTCATCATGTCTGCCCTGCCAGCTCTGACAAGATCGTAGGCCCGCTCGGAAGGTACATATTCGCGAACGACAGTTATGCCGTGCAGGGCAAACACCTCGTTCAATATCTCATGATACAGCCCTGTTCCGTCCATATTGGTGAAACGGTCCCACGAAGGTCCCACGACTATCACCTTATCAATGCCGGCAGCAGATCCCCCCCCGGGGAAGAATACCACCAATGCCAACAGCAGAAGCAGTCTTCGCATAAAAAAGCCCACCTTTCATTCAGATGTTACAACGTACAACACTTCATGAAAGATGGGCAATCAGTTAGATTGTCAGGTCCGAGTCAAAAAAAAGCCACATCTCTCCCGCTATACGCTCTTCCCCTTTCTGCTAATACGCACGCGAAGCCACCGGCAGACATTGCCTGTCATCCGCTCATAGAAATCCATGAGAGGATCAAGCCGATTGGTGTGCGGATAGATGAAATGATGATCAGGGAACATCTCAGGAAGCATTCGCAACTGGATGGCATGTTCTTCAAGCAGGTATTCCCTGCTCAATACCGCAACCCGTGCGCGCTCCTCTTCAGGCGTTTCTTCCCGGCAGGCGGAGTCAACAAAGTGACTCACCATGGTATCCACGAGGTTGCTTGCCGCACTGTCACGCCCACAAAAGGCATCAAGCTGCTTCCGGTGGTCCGGATAGGCTTCCATGCCGAGCAGGTCGCTCCAATAGACAAGGCGATAGGGAATGGAAAGGCCGGCCCACGCTCCGGCATTTTCCTCAACCCACCGCTTGCCCACATTGACGGACTTGACGAAGGCCCGCTCCACAGAAAGTTCCGGATCGGCAATACGCAACGTATGCCTGTGCAGCATATCCGAAACGATGATGACGCACTCGCGGAAGGTCTTTTCCACAAGCCGCATAATTGAGTCGAGCTTGTTGCCCTCGTGGTAATCCTGCCCAAGACTGATGGGAACGAAGCAGAGGTTGTTGTGCAGGGATTCCCTTTCGAACTGAAGGTTCCTGAACTTGGCAACATACCGCTCTTCCGCTGCCGAAGGGACTGCAAACGAAGAGCCCAAAGAAAGGCCAGACTGATAACCATTCGTAAGGATAGGATTTCCATTCTTGTCGTGCCACATACCATACTCCTTATATAAAAGGGTTCATGAGATGGTACGACAATTACAGAAACATCTATATTACAACAATAACCAGTCTAAGCCCCGCTACTCCCTGAATTGCTCAAGCTCTGCCACACGCTGCTCGGCTGCCTCCCAGCGTTCGAGCAAATCAAGCTGCTCCATCTCCAGCTCCTGAAGACGGTCCGTTGCCGCAGCAAAGCCCTGCGGATCGCGCGTGTAGAAACCGGGATCTGCCATATCCGCCTCCAACGTATGCTGCTCTTCTTCCAAAGCCGCGACCCGGGCCGGCAACGCCTCCAGCTCCTCTCGAAGAGCGCTCAGTTCGCGCTGCTCATTAAAGGAGAGCTTCTTCTGGCGTCCTGCTCCCCCCTCCTCGGCACTCTTGGACGCAGCCTTTTTCGCAGATTCACGGGGAACCGCCTGCGCAACAGGTTCCGGACGCTGGCGCAACCAGTCATCATAGCCGCCCACATATTCGCAGACACGGCCGTTGCCCTCAAAAGCAAGGGTGGAGGTCACCACATTATTAAGAAACGCCCTGTCATGGCTGACCACAAGCACCGTACCGGAATAGCCTGCAATCAGTTCCTCCAGCAGATCCAGCGTCTCCATATCCAGATCGTTGGTAGGTTCGTCGAAAACAAGCACGTTGGACGGCTTGGTGAAGAGACGGGCGAGCAGCAGACGGTTCCGCTCCCCGCCGGAAAGACAGCTGACAGGCATGTGAATGCGCTGAGGATCAAACAGGAACTCCTTGAGATAGCCGACGACATGCTTTCTGGCTCCGTTGATCTCCACGGTATCGTTCCCGTTTGCAACGTTGTCCCGAACGGACTTGCTGTCATCCAGCTCAGCCCGAAGCTGGTCAAAATAGGCAATCTCCAGCCTCGTGCCATGACGCACCGTACCGGACTGCGGTTGCAAACGACCTAGCAGCAGTTTGAGCATGGTGGTCTTGCCCACACCGTTTGGCCCGAGCAGGCCGACCTTGTCACCACGGCTGATGACAAGGGAAGCATCGCTGATGACGGGCTTATCGGCATCCGGATAGGTGTAGGTCAGATTCCGGGCTTCCACCACGAGCTGGCCGGAGCGCTCCGCCTCCTGCACCTGCATGGATACGGTGCCGAGCCGTTCGCGACGTTTGGCGCGCTCCTCACGCAAGGCGTAGAGATCCCGTACGCGCCCCATGTTACGGGTGCGGCGCGCCTTGATCCCCTTGCGTATCCAGACTTCCTCTTCGGCAAGCTTCTGGTCGAGACGGGCCCATTCCTGCTGTTCCGCGTGCAACTGCCCGTCCTTACGCTCCAGAAACGTATCATAATCGCAGGACCAGTCTGCAAGATGCCCCCGGTCCAGTTCGATAATCCGGTTTGCCACCTTGCGCAGAAACATACGGTCATGGGTGATGAGCACCAGCGTGCGCACCCGCCGGAGCAGAAACTCTTCAAGCCAGTCTATGGAATCCACATCCAGATGGTTGGTGGGCTCGTCAAGGAGCAGCACATCGGGTTCCGCGGCAAGGGCCCGGGCCAGCATCACGCGACGCTTCATCCCTCCGGAAAGGCTTGCAAACTCTGCCTCGGCATCCAGCTTCAGGTGATTGATGACGCTCTGAACGGTCTGATGAGCAGTCCAGCCGTCGCCGATATCAAGGCCCTGCTGAGCTTTCTGCAATCGCGCCGACAATTCCGGTGAAGACTCCCCCGCCTCCAGCAGAACGCTCACGGCATGATATTCGGCAAGAGCCTTGCCAGCCTCGCCCATCCCCTCGGCAATAACCCCATAAACCTGTCCGCTGATGCCCTGAGGAACATCCTGCGGCAGCATGGATACGCGAAGCCCCTGCTGGCGGGCAACAATGCCCTTGTCCAGCGGAACGTCGCCATGCATTACCCGCAAGAAGGTAGACTTGCCCGCGCCGTTTCGTCCGAGCAGACAGACGCGCTGCCCTTCCTCTATCTGCAGGGTCACGTCATCAAGCAGCAGAGGGCCGCCCAAGGTCAAACTCGCGTTTTGGATGCTAATCATTGCCATATATGCTGTCCTTGAATGAATACGTCATGAATGTGGGTCCCCTTGTAGCCGCACCCACCCGAAACGGCAAGGGCGCATAGAGCGTGCAGAGCTCCACTGATAGACAACGCAAGCAAGCACTTACACACACAACACGACTACACTTTTTTACAGTGCCGCAACATTCTCATTGCATTTCTACGCAAGATATACCTATAGACACTGCATCAAATCAATAACGTGCCTACTTTCACCATCAGATATGGCAATTTGAGGGACAATCATGGCTAGACATTCACATTTTCAGTATCCCATTATTATTTTTCCGGCTCTGATTGCGGGACTTGCAAGCGCTTTAGGACTCTACCTGAACAACATATCAAACCTTGCAAGTATGATTTCCATCTCCATCGCCACTGTTGCAGCCACTGGCCTCACCATTGCTTTCCTCTGCCGTATATTCATAGGCACCCCCCTTGAACAACTTTCAAATGTTGCAGCTGGCGGATGTGCTTCACAAAACTTGCACGGCTCCATGAAAGCAATAGCCGAAGCCATCATGGTTCTACGAAAAGACCGTGCCAACCACTGTCAGGTTTTCGATCAAGCTCTGGATGCCCTGGCTGAAGCCTGCTCCATCATTATTACGGACGACTCCGGCAATGTGACATATCTTGACGAAGCAGCCCTCCCAACTCTTGGACAGAAGGGAAGCCACCAAGACTACCTTGGCAACGACCTTCGCAACCTGCTTGAAACAAACAGCAACGCGATTACGCTTGTTGAACGCGCTCTGAAAAGCAGGAGCCGTGTATCGGAAGATATTGTCATCACCAGAGATTCCACCCCGCGAACTCTCATCTTTACCGTCACGCCCATGCAGGATGTAGGCACGCAAAACCTCCTCGGCATCTGCCTCGCAGTGAAGGACATTACCGAATCCCGCATGCAGGAAAAGGAACTTGTGGAGGAGAAGGTACGCATCGCAGACCTGACCCAAAAAGTGCTTAGCTCCGCACAGCAGGTGAATGACGCATCCGAGCATCTTGCTGAACGTATTCAAAGCGCCAACTCCGGCGCAACCCGACAGCAAAACCGCACCATGGAAACGGCAACAGCCATGGAACAGATGAATGCCACGGTCATGGAAGTGGCCCGCAGCGCAAGCGATGCCGCAGAACTTGCCGCGCGCACCCGTGAGCATTCCTCGGAAGGGGCCGGACGCATGTCCACCCTTGAACAGGAAATTTCCAGCGTCGGCAATGTAATTGCCGCTCTGGGTGACCGCATTACCGACCTGGGCACCCGGGCTGTCGACATCGGTCAGGTCATGAACGTGATCAACGACATTGCCGACCAGACCAACCTGCTGGCCCTGAACGCCGCCATTGAAGCCGCCCGAGCTGGCGAAGCTGGCCGCGGGTTTGCCGTGGTAGCGGATGAAGTGCGTAAACTGGCGGAAAAAACCATGCAGGCCACCAACGAAGTCGGTGGCGTCATCCGCTCCATTCAGGATAGCTCCAAAGCAGCATCCGGCGAGATGCAGCAGGCCCTTTCCGCAGTGGAACGGGTAACCTCCAGCGCCCATGTATCGAGAGAGGCGCTCAATACCATCGTCTCCCTTGCGGACGAGACCAGCTCTCAGGTGCAGTCCATCGCAACGGCAGCCGAAGAGCAGTCCGCCACGTCAGAACAGATCAACGGCGCTGTTGACGAGATTACCCATATTGCCACCGACACAATGGAGACCATGAACAAGGCGGCAACAGACGTATTCAGCCTGACAGGACGCGCCAGTGACCTGAAGCTCCTTCTCACCCGCATGCAGTCCGGCAGCTGTGGAGCGGATGAAGAAGGCAAGACTGTTCCATGCTGGGTCTACAAGAATTGCGGCCGCGAAAAGGGTGGCAAGAAGGAAAAGGAAATGGGCGTATGTCCCGCATGGCCAAACCACGGCTACAGTTGCGCCTCGGTCACCGGCACATACTGTGGCGGCGTGGTTCAGGAAACCTTTGCCAAGAAGATAGCCAACTGCGCCAAGTGCGACTACTTCAAGAGCACCCATTATGACAGAGAGAGCATCCACAATGCCTTTGAAACAAAGGCCACTCTCTCCCCGCTCCGTCCCTTACGTTAATAATGGACGACAGTTGCGTCTGCGAACCAGAATCGCTATGGTATGCACAAACCAAGGAGCCGCGCCATGGGTACCAAGGCGTTCATCACATTGAAAGACTGGCTGGAGGGCCGCGCACAGGCCATCCGCACGCTTGAATCGAAAGCCGAAAAAGTCCTGCATGACGATCAGGACCAGAACAAATACCGGCAGATCATGCTGGAAAAAGCCACCCTGCTCGCCAATCTGGCCGAAGAAGCAGCCCCTCTCGTCTCGCACCTGCCGGAACACGAACGGGGAACCGTAAGCGACAGGCTGTCGCGCTTTTCACAGAGTGCCTCCGTAGCGAAACGCATCGGCTCGGTTTTCTACATGTCAGCCCTGCTGTATCCGGAAGACCACAAGCCCGGAGAAAAGAACGACCTCGAAACGTTCATAGACTCGGTCAAGGTGCTGGCAGAAGGCGAATAACCAACACCGCAAGACAATAGAAAAGCCGGAAGGGACACCCCTTCCGGCTTTATCATTTCGAATCGCAGGAAAAAATCAGGACTTCATGTTCACGAACTGGAAGGGTACGTCATAGTTGCCGCCCTTGAGCAAGGCAATGACTTCCTGAAGATCGTCGATCTTCTTACCGGTCACACGCACCTGGTCATCCTGAATGGCAGCCTGTACCTTGATCTTGCTGGCCTTGATGTCCTTCACGATCTTCTGGGCCTGCTCCTTGCTAATGCCTTCACGGATGCACACATCACGCTTCACGGCCCCCTTGGAAGTGGGCTCGGGATCCTTGAATTCCAGCACCTTGGGATCAAGTTTGCGCTTGATGCAGTGAGCTTGCAGCATTTCTGCCACGGCACGCATCTTCATTTCGTCAGCCGCGATAATGCTGACGCGCTTGTTTCCCTTATCCAGAGAAATCTCAGTATTGGAACCACGGAAGTCGTAGCGGGTTTCCACTTCCTTCTTCACGTTGTTCACGGCGTTGTCCATTTCCTGCAAATCCACTTTGTTCACGACGTCAAAGGACGGCATATGTCTTCCTCCATTGGATGTCGGTTATCGTCATTGTTCGCGGCGTTGTACCAGACAGCCCGCGTGCCAGCAAGAGCAGTGAAATGGAGCTTCCGGAAAGACTAGTCGTCCTGTTCCTGCGCTTCGCGGGTTTCCTGCACAGTATGACGAGGGCCGCGGGGAGTCGGGGCCTGCTTGGCCACGGCACGCGATGCCGGACGCATTTCCGGCTTTTCCGGCTGCACCGGCGGCTTGGGTTGCGGCCGCGATATGACGCGCACCTGTGCGGGGTTGGGAGCCGGCTGCCTCGGCGGGCGCTGGTTTCTGAGCGGTTCGGCCGGTTCCTTTTCCACCTGCGTGGGCATGAAGGCACGGGCCATACGACGGGGACGCGGCACGCGCCTGAGTTTGGCCGGACGTGCTTCCGCGCTTCGCTGCTGTTCGCTGTATTCAAAACGGGGCAAGTAGCAGCGTTCCAGCGTTTCTTCCATGGCGCGTTCCAACGTGCGCACCAGAGCCTCATCCTCAGGCGTGACAAAGGTCAACGCCATACCCGTACGGCTTGCCCTGCCGGTGCGCCCGATGCGATGGATGTAGGTATCGACTGACGGGGGAAAATCGTAGTTGATGACATGGGAAATGGAGGAAATATCAAGCCCTCTTGCCGCAATATCCGTTGCGACCATGATGGCGAACTTGCCGCGTTTGAAGCCATCCAGAGCCGCCTGCCGCCTGCGCTGGGAAAGATTACCCTGCAGGCAGGTGACATTGAACCCCACCTTACCCAACTGCTGCCAGAGCCGCCGCGCGCCATGACGGGTTCTTGTGAACACGAGCATGGATTCATACCCCAGCGTCCGCAGCATGGCCTTGAGCAACGGAGTCTTCAGATGCGGCGCCACCGGATACAGGGAATGTGAAACGGTCTCGGCAGGAGTGGAAATATCCACTTCCACCAGCACGGGATCACGCATACACTCATCCGCAAGCACGCGCACAGGCTCAGGCATGGTGGCGGAAAACAACAGCGTCTGATTCCTGCCGGATGTCAGGCGCAGAATCTCGCGCACATCATCCAGAAAGCCCATGTCAAACATCATGTCCGCTTCATCGAGCACCAGCACTTCCACGGCGGAAAGATCAACCGTCCCCTGTCGTACATGGTCGAGCAGACGCCCGGGACAGGCGACCAGAATCTCCGCGCCCCCCCGCATCTGCATGACCTGTCCGTGGAATCCCACACCGCCGAAAACAGGCACACTGCGCAACCGCGCCCTGCGGCCGAGCATGCGGATATCGTCGTGAATCTGTCCGGCCAGCTCCCGTGTCGGGGCAACGATGAGCGCACGGACAACATTGCGCGGCCCTTCCACCAGCCTGTCCAGCAAGGGCAGGACAAATGCTGCAGTCTTTCCCGTGCCGGTCTGGGCCAGCCCGAGCACATCTCTGCCTTCCTTGGCCGGAGGAATGGCTCGTTCCTGAATGGGCGTGGGGGCAATGAACCCCTGCTCTTCCACTGCCTCAAGCAGGGACTGATGCAAAGACAACCGGGCGAAACTCACCTGCGCAACTCCATGACGGAATTCATGTCTCTCGGGAACAGGACGCCGCAACACACTGCGGAGGGCGGCATGCAAGCCTGCTTCCGGAGCGACCGTGCAAAGCTGCAATCATGACGCAGCCCTTCTTCACGCTCCATTCACCACCTTCCACAGAAGCGCATATTCTATGCGTTGCTGCCTTTTTACGCAATCTCCGAAATATGTCCGGCGCTTGAATACATCCCTCATCCGACAGAACAACCCAAGTATGGACATCCTGTTGCCGCTGTGAAACAGTGCCACTCCACTCCCAAAATCCACAGGAAGCACGCATGCAGACAATTCTTTCCCGTTTCGGCCTCACACTCTCGCATATCCGGCATGATCTGGCCATTCCCGGCAGCCCTGAACGCTGCATAACACGCACGGTTATCGAAACGGACGACGGCAGCCTGTGGCTTCTGGAACGACTCGGCGGAAATCAGGCGGCCAGCCGCGCCACCGTGGCGGGTCTGCTCGACGGACTGGCGCACGAAAACGCCCCCTTTATTCATGCCCCCAGAAAGACGGCTGAAGGGCATCATATTCTTGAAGCCGACAAAAGCTTCTGGCAATGCAGCCCGTTCATCATCGGCGAAGAACTGCCCCGCCCTGAATACATCGATGACGCATGGCGAGGCCGCCTCATCGGACGCTTCATCGCGGGCCTGCAAAAGGCCGGAACCGCCCTGCCCGACATACCGGAGGCCAACACGCCCGCCCTGCCCGCCTATGTGGCCTCGCTGGCGGAAACCATCAGGCAGCGCGAACCCGGCATTCATGCCCGCATTGCGGACATACTGCCCCACTTCACGCCGCTGTTCACCATGCTGCCACATCTGCCCACAGCCGCCGCGCACGGCGACTGCCATCCGCTGAACATCATCTGGGGGGCGAACGAGATTCGCGGCGTCATCGACTGGGAGTTCGCCGGACGCAAACCCGTTCTCTATGATGCGGCAAACTGCATAGGTTGTGTTGGCTTCGAGCATCCCGACTGGCTTGTGAGGGGCCTTGTACCCGCCCTTGTCACCGAACTCCGCGCAGAGCATATCCTCAATGAAAAAACGCTGCCGTGGCTGCTCCCCTTCACATGCGCCCTGCGCTTTGCATGGCTCTCCGAATGGCTGCGCCGCGACGATCAGGAAATGATCCAGATGGAACTGGACTACATGCACATCCTGCTCCGCCATGGACAGACCATTGAGCAACGCTGGCGCGAGGCATGCGAGGCCAACGCCTGAGATAGTGCAGTCTGTCCCTGCCACTTATGGGTAACGAAGAAAAACTCTGCCCCCTCCCCTTTTCCGAAAGAAAGGCTTATATTCACTGGAAACGCGCAACAGCGTCATCTCCATGAATGATCTCAAACGGGAGGTAGGCATGAACATACCCCTGACCCTCATTGGCGCAGCATTCATTGCAGGCAGCCTGCTCGTCATTGGCAATCCCGCCCCTGCACACGCGGCAGACTCGCCCGCCCAAACGGCCGTGGCCACCTTCGCGGGCGGCTGCTTCTGGTGCATGGAACCGCCCTTCGACAACCTTGACGGCGTGCTGGAAACAACCTCCGGTTATACGGGCGGATACAAGGATAATCCTGCATACAAGGAAGTCTCTTCCGGCATCACCGGTCATCTTGAAGCCCTGCAGGTGACGTATGACCCTGCAAAAGTCAGCTACGAAACCCTGCTCGACGTCTTCTGGAAAAACGTTGATCCGCTGGACCCCTACGGCCAATTCTGCGACAAGGGGGAACAGTATCGTACAGCCATTTTCTACCACTCCGAAGAACAACGGGTGGCAGCGGAAGCCTCGAAGGAGGCCCTGAACAAATCCGGCAGGTTTGACAGACCTGTGGATACGCGGATCATCAAGGCTTCAACCTTCTGGCCCGCAGAAGACTATCATCAGGATTATTACAAGAAGAATCCGGTCCGCTACAAATTCTACCGCTATAACTGCGGGCGCGACCAGCGCCTGAAAAAGCTGTGGGAAACCAAATGACATCCTGCAGATAACGTTTTCACAGGACGGGGGCACACGAACACGCCCCCGTCTTCACACAAACACATTTTCCGGAACGCGCATGAAACACACGTACCTCGTCTCACCTGGAACATGGCAGGCCAAGGGTTTCTTCAAGGATAGCAACGGTAATGCCTATCCCGTCACCGGCTCAAGCATCATCACGCACGAACGGAAGATCTGGTATAACAGGTCGGCCATGCTGATTCATACCCAGCCGGTCACGGACATTGAATGCGTCTATGAAATTACCCCGCTTGACCCGGAAACCTATTCCACCACATGGACTGCGGAAACCCTGCCCATGGGAAGGATCTCCGGCAACTTCGCCATTGTGGGCAACACCATTCTTTCCAGCGCAAACACACCGCAGGGAGCCAACATAGAAACCCTGCGCCAACTGGATGAAGGCACCTATGAAAACAGGGGAGCCCTGTTCATGGAGGGACAACTGCTCTCCACGTGGGAAGTCATTCTGACCAGAGCCGAATAACGACTGAGCATCTTGGCCGGATGGCGAATTATCCGGCTTGCAGGAGCCTTCCGTGAAACGCATACTTGTTGCCGATATCGGCGGCACCAACAGCCGCTTTGCCGCCTTTACGCACAGCGACGGCGAACTCAGGCGCGAGGCAAGCGTGTGGCTTTCCACAACGCAGGCAGCCAGCTTTGAACAACTGCTGGAACAGCTTGCGGCCTCCTCTCTGCCCTGCTCACCGCACACGGCAGACGCCATTGTCCTTGCCGTGGCAGGACCTGTTGAACACGGCAAACGCGCCGCCTTGCCCAACATTGCCTGGGACCTTGACCTGAGAACGCTGCCTGCATCCTGCGGCTGCGCAAACGCCCTGCTGGTGAACGACTTTCTGGCACAGGCCTATGCCTGCCTTAGTCCGGCCATGCGCGAAGCAACGCCCATTCTTTCTGGCACGCCTGTTGCCGATGCTCCCATCGCCATACTTGGTGCTGGCACCGGTTTCGGCCACGCCCTGCTCATCGAAGTGAGCCCCGGACAGTACAAAGCCATACCGTCAGAAGGCGGGCACGCCCATTTTCCGTTCATCGGTCCTGAAGAAAACGCCTTTGCCGACTTCCTCCGCAAGGAAACCGGCCGGCCGCAGGTCATCGGCGACATGGTTGTTTCCGGCTCCGGCATACGCAATCTGCATACCTTCTTCACAGGCGAACGGCTGCCATCACGAGAGGTAACGTCGCGCCTTACACAGGCATCGCCAGAATTGGCATTGTTTGCCCGTTTTCTTGGCCGGGCCTGCCACGACTTCGTGCTGAAGACCCTTGCTCTCGGGGGGCTGGTCATCACAGGCGGCGTCGCTTCCGGCAATCCTTGCATCGTCCGCCATCCTGCCTTTGCAGAGGCATTTCTGGACAGCGACACACACGGACACCTGCTACGGAACATTCCCGTACACCTGAACACCAATGAGGAGTTCGGCCTGTGGGGAGCCGCCCAACTGGCAGTCATGCACCTGAACCGTTCCTGAACGCATTATCTCCCTGCGCCACCTGAAACCTGCGAGAACGCGAAATGACCTCTCCTGACCGGACCACAGCACCAGAAACCGCATCCGGTGCCACCGCACCGCGAACGGACAAGAAAAAACTCATTCTGCTTGGTGTGATAGCCGCGCTGGTTGCCCTGTTCTTCATCTTCGACCTGAACCGGTACCTGACGCTGGACTCCATCAAAGCAAGCCAGCACGACCTGCAGACGCTCTATCAGGAACACACGGTGGCCGTTATAGCGGGGTATTCCATCATCTACATCCTGAGCACGGCCCTGTCGCTGCCCGGGGCAACCATTCTCACCCTCGGCGGGGCAGCCCTGTTCGGCTTCTGGACGGCGATGGTCGTCGTTTCCTTTGCGTCCTCCATCGGTGCGTCACTGGCCTGCGTGGTTTCCCGTTACCTGCTCAGGGACTGGGTCCGGGCAAGGTTCGGACATCGCCTCAAACGCATGGACGAAGGCATAGCCAAGGAGGGTGCTTTCTACCTTTTCACCCTGAGGCTTGTTCCCGTAGTTCCCTTCTTTCTCATTAATCTGGGCATGGGACTGACCTCACTGCCCATACGAACCTTCTACTGGGTGTCCCAGTTAGGGATGCTGCCCGGAACAGCGGTCTATGTTAACGCAGGCAAGGAGCTGGGAAAAATCGAAACCCTTTCCGGCATCCTTTCCCCTTCACTGCTTGCCTCATTCGCCCTTCTGGGCCTCTTTCCGCTCATTGCCCGCAAGACGCTTGAATTCCTGCGCAGACGCAACCGCTGACCACAGGAGGTATGCATGACGGCTTACGACTATGACATGATCGTCCTTGGCGGCGGCGCTGCCGGCCTCACCACCACCGCCGGAGCCGCCCAACTGGGCGTGAAGGTCTTGCTTGTGGAACGGGAAGCCAATCTCGGCGGCGATTGTCTCCACTACGGCTGCGTCCCCAGCAAGACGCTCATCACCACAGCCCGCAACCGGCACCGCATGGCCAATGCCGCCCGCTGGGGCCTGCCGCAGCCGGACCTGCCCCCGGTTGACTTTTCCCATGTTGCCGCACGCATCCGCTCGGTTATTGAGACCATCCAGCCGCACGACTCGCCTGAACGCTTCACCGGACTGGGAGCCAAGGTGCTCTTTGGCAATGCGACCTTTGTGGATGAGCACACCATAAGCATCACCTGTGCCGAAGGAACCAGAATGGTCAGCGGCAAACAAATCGTCATAGCCACCGGTTCGACAGCCTCTGTTCCGAACATCCCCGGCCTCGACGAAGTGCCCTACCTGACCAACACGTCCATCTTCTCGCTGAACCACCTGCCGGAATCCCTCGTCATTCTCGGCGGCGGCCCCATTGCCCTTGAAATGGCGCAATCCTTCCGCAGACTCGGCTCCACGGTAACGGTCATCCAGCGTTCCGGGCAGGTCCTCTCCAAAGAGGACAAGGAGATGGCTGATGTAGTGAAGGATGCACTGGAACAGGAAGGCGTGCGCTTCCTTCTGAATACGGCCGTACGTGCCGTCCGCAATTCGTCGGACGAAGGGAACGGCATTGAGGTAGAAGTGGTGCAGCATGAAGGCAGAACGCAGACCATTGCGGGTACGCATCTGCTTGTTGCATTGGGGCGCACCCCCAACGTAAAGGATCTGCGCCTTGAGCAGGCCGGAGTGGACTATTCGCCCAAAGGCATTGACGTGGATGCCCGCATGCGTACTTCCTGCAAACATATCTTTGCCTGCGGTGATGTAACGGGCCGCCACCAGTTCACCCACGCCGCCGGGTATGAAGGCGGCATCGTGGTCAGCAACGCGGTGTTCAAGCTGCCGCGCAAGGCAGACTACACATGGTTGCCATGGGTCACGTATACGGAACCGGAGCTTGCATCCATCGGCCTCAACGAAAAGGCCGCGCAGGATAAGGGACTTGATTACACGGTCCGAATCGAACGATTCGCAGACAATGACCGCGCCATCGCGCAGGGAGCAACTGAAGGCTGCCTGAAGATGCTGCTGGATAAAAAAGAAAAGGTACTCGGCGTACAAATTGTCGGCCCTAACGCGGGCGAGCTCATCAACGAATGGGTAGCCGTGCTGGGCGGCGGCGTAAAACTCTCAACCCTCGCAGGAGCCATACACCCCTACCCCACCCTCGGCGAAATCAACAAACGTGTTGCCGGTTCGCTCATCGGCGAAAAAATCTTCTCCGCCAAGGTACGCTCGGGACTTTGTTTCCTGTTCGGCTATCAAGGCCAATGCGAGGATGAGACGGAATAGCCACCCACCGAGCAAGAAAAAAAGCCGGACATCGTACTGTCCGGCTTTTTCATTTCTCGTAGGAGGACTAATTGCTCCTCAGTTTAGGTGCACGACTCGTCTTCCGGAAGCCACGGATCAACGTGCACCAGCACTTCTGCCACGTCGAGCTCTTCCGTCAGCAACAGACGCTCTACGGCATCGGCAATATCGTGCCCTTCCTTGACGGAAATACCACCGTCAACACCGATGTGCATGTCCACAAGCAAGCCGGCCCCTTGGTAGCGGGAACGCAACCTGTGCACGCTCAGCACTCCCGGCACGGAACAGGCCAGTTCGTTGAGTCTGTCCATGACCTCTGTGGGAGCAGTTCTGTCTATCAGCATCTCCAGAGCCGGATAACAGATGGACCACGCGGCATGCAGAATGAATACGGCAACCACAATGGCTCCCACCAGATCCACAAAAGCCCACTCCGGCAGCAGCATGGCCACGCCCACGGCCAACGCGGCAGGAATGGAACTGAGCGCATCGCTGCGATGATGCCATGCGTTGGCAATAACGGCCGAGGAATTGAGTCTGCGCCCCTCTCGCACAGTCCACTGATACAGCAGTTCATTTGCCACGATAGAGACAAATGACGCCCAGAAGGCCACAGGCTTGCTGTGATGTATCTCTCCCGTCCGGAACCCCGAAATGGCGTCCCAGCCGATGCCGATACCCGCAGCGGCAAGCAGCAGCCCGATGCACACCGTGACGAGCGTTTCCAGCCGCCCATGTCCGTATGGATGATTCTCATCCGCCGGAGCGGACCAGAAATGCACTCCCACAAGCAGTGCCACATCCGTCACCATGTCGGAAATACTGTGAATACCGTCTGCCAGTACGGCACGGCTGTTCCCTGCAATACCCGCCGTCACCTTGATGGCGGAAAGCACGACATTAACGAACAGGCCGACCCACGTCACTCGGCAAACGGCCGATATATGTGCTTTTGTTTTTTCAGCTGATGCCATATTTGCACTCCTCATCACAGGATAGCAGATATGATCGAACTGTCCAGCCGTGAGAGCGAAAATCGGTTTCAACACGAAGGGTTACGGACAGGAAAAAAGACGTGCAGACTACACGTCCTCGAACAGCACGTTCTGGAAGCTGCGATCGGCAAGATCGAAGAATAGCACCCCGTGCATCCGGGGACGACCGATGATGATGCGCATCACTTCTGAACATTGCATTGACGCAGCGCAGGCAACCACAGGAGAAGGCGTACCGAGCACATCCTCCGCTGCAGAACCGGTGCCCAGCATCTCGGCTGGTCCGGTTTCACCAGGAAAGACCGCCACAACGTAGCCGCTCAGCCCTGCCACCACGGCGGAGACAAGGGGGACACCGGCCGTCGCGGCTGCACGTTCCAGTTCGGCGCGATACTTGAGCCCGCCCAAGGCATCGATAACCACGGTCTTGCCGTGACAGGCCGCAAGAAGTGCATCGCCGCTCAGGTATTCATGGATGCCGATAAAGGTCGTGGAGCTGTTGATTGCCGCAACATGGCGTGCAGCGCAAACCGGCTTGGGAACATCGAGGGAGTCTTCACGGGAAAGGAGCTGGCGGTTAAGATTGCTCTCGGCAAAACAGTCTCCGTCTGCACCGGTAATGGTACCGACGCCCATACGGACGAGCAGATCCAGCACGTGACCGCCAAGACCGCCCAACCCGACAAGCAACACATGCGCATCAAGCAGCTTGAGTTGCTCGGAACAATCCATGTGGCTGTAGTTGCGCATGTAGCGGCCGGGCATCACCCCTTCCAGCAGGGCTATACGCTCCACGTCGCGCTGGGGGCAGCCATGCTTTTCCGCCAGTGCTTTCGTATCGTCCAGCGACAATACCACCTTGCCGGAGCCGTCAGGCAGCACCATCTCGCGGGCAGCCTCAAGCACTGCAGCCTTCAGTACCGATTCACTCATATGCTCTCCTGCGCCCCCGCACAGTCCGCCAAGTGTACTGCGATATATTGCACGACATCAGCTCAACATGTCAAAAGGTTCCGAAACACGAAATACAGACAACAGGATATCTGCTGTAAAAATAAACAGGCCCGAAACCGCACTGCAGTATCGGGCCTGACTCATGTATTTCAACTGATACAAGAATTACAAAAGACTACACCGCTGTCACACCGGCCATCATCAGGCCTATGGCATCCACCTTGGCAGTGTCGGACTTATGGAATACGTCCATGAAGCGTCCCCGATACATTACCGCAATATAGTCCGCCAACTGCAGTGCTTCGTTCAATTCGGACGTGATGAGCAGAATGCCTGCACGGTTGCGGGCTTCCAGCAGGCGCTGCCACACTTCTTCCGTGGCCGAGATATCCAGCCCCTGCGTGGGGTTCTCCGCAACGATGATGTCCGGCTGCCGGAAGAACTCACGGCCGATAACCAGCTTCTGCAGGTTGCCGCCGGAAAGGGATCGTGCGGTGCCTTCAATATGTCCGGGCTGCACGTTGAACTCGTCAATAATCTTCACCGTGGTCTCGGTCGCTTCCTTGCGGTTCAGAAACGGACCGTTCGAAAAGGAATGACGGGTGGTGAGCAGGAAGTTATCCACCAGATCAAGATACTTGCAGGTAGCAAGTCCCTGTCTGTCTTCAGGGATGTAGGCGAGTGACTTGCCCTTGCGCGGAGGGCGCGGATAAAACTTGTTCCACTCCAGCCCCAGAATCTCCACCCTGCCGGCAACGGGCTTGCGCAGGCCGCAGACAACTTCCACCAGCTCCTTCTGGCCGTTCCCGGCCACGCCGGCAATGGCGACAACTTCGCCTTTGCGCAACGTCAGGCTGATGGAGTCCATGCCGTCACCGGTCAGGTTGGCAATATCCAGCACCACACCGCCAGGCTTCACGGGCTCGGCGTTAATGGAAAGCACGACATCCCTGCCCACCATGCGGTTGGCAAGAACCGTCTCGTTCGGCACGTCGCTCTCATGGAATTCGTCAACAATCTCGCCCTTGCGAAGAATGGCGATTTCATCCGCCACCGCAAGTACTTCCTTGAGCTTGTGCGAAATGAAGACGATGGATTTACCCTGATCCGCCATGCGCCACATGGCCTCGAAGAGCTGCTCGGTCTCGGCGGGGGTGAGCACCGCAGTGGGTTCATCGAGAATAAGAATACGGCTGTCGCGGTACAGAAGCTTGAGTATCTCCACCCGCTGCTTTTCACCCATGGAAAGATCGCACACACGGGCAGCCGGATCGATGGGCAGACCATACATATCTGCCAGCTTGGTCACCTCGGCTTCCATGGCCTTGGGGGAAATGATGAAACTCTTCTCCTGCCCCAACAGCACGTTCTGGGCAACAGTCATGGACTCGACCAGCATGAAGTGCTGATACACCATGCCGATGCCCGCATTGATGGCGTCGCGGGGCGAATCAAAACGGGTCAGGGTGCCGTCCACATAGATGCTGCCGGAAGTCTGACCGAACCGGCCGGATAGAATGGACATGAGCGTGGACTTGCCCGCGCCGTTCTCACCCAGCAAAGCCTTGATCATGCCGGGACGGATGTCGAGGGTAATGTCGTGGTTGGCCCGGACCTTGCCGAACACCTTGCAGATATGCTCAAGCCTGACCAGAGGGGGCAGGTGCACAAAGGCGTTGCGGTTCGTTCGCTTATTGATGATCTCGCGTTCGCTCATGACTATTCTCCGGGCTCAATGTTCACGCCAAGCGCGGCAGGCGCAGCGCGGCCCTTGCCGCGAGCCGACGAGAACAGCAGTACGATGATGGTCAGCGCATAAGGCAGCATCAGCAGCAACGATGACGGCAAGGTTGCGCCAAGAGCCTGCAGGCGCATCTGGAAGGCCATGATGCCACCGAAGAGATAGGCGCCGAATACGGCGCGACCGGGACGCCAGAACGCGAAGATGACCAGAGCCACGGCAATCCAGCCTCGGCCGCCGGTCATGTTGCTGGTCCAGAGATGCGTATAGGCAAGAGAGAGGTACGCGCCGCCCAGTCCCACAAAGAAGCCGCCGAAGAACATGCCTGCCCAGCGCATGAGCACGGGGTTGAGACCTGCAGCGGAACATGCGGCCGGATGCTCACCGGCAGCGGCAAGCGCCATGCCCCAACGGGTGCGGTTCATGAAGAACCAGAAAATGAAGGGCAAGGTGTAGGAAAGATATACCAGCGCGTCGTGCTTGAAGAAAATGCCCCCGATGACGGGGATGGAAGAAAGCACCGGGAAAGCAAAGGGAGTGAACCCGGTGGTCGCCACGCCCACATAGGGAGTGCCGAGAAAGTCTGCAAGGCCGACACCGAGAATGGTGAGAGCAAGGCCGGAAACAACCTGATTGCCCTGGAACACCTGACAGACCACGCCGTGCAGCAGACCGAGAATGCCTGCAAAAATACCGGCCATGAACAGGCCTACCCACGGGTTGCCGGTGAAATAGGTGAACAGGAAGGCACCGAAGGCACCGAAGATCATCATGCCTTCCACGCCAAGGTTCAGCACACCGGAACGCTCCGTGAGCATTTCGCCCAACGTGGCGTAAAGAATGGGCGTGCCGGACTGCACGGTCGCCGCAAGAATGGGAATAATCAGTTCAAGAGCCATTAGGCGTTCCCTCCCTCATCGGCTTTGGCAGCCTCCGCCTCCACGCGGGAAACGCGCTGAATCTCATACCAGTTGAAGAACTGTCCGGCGAGAACGGTGATGAGCAGAAGGCCCTGCATGATACCCGCAAAGGCGGCAGGAACCTGAAGCTCAAGCTGCAGATTCTCCACGCCAACGCGCAGGCCTGCCAGCAGAATGGAAAAGACCGCAATGGACGTGATGCGCAGGCGGGCGAGCCACGCCACAACAATGGCGGTATAGCCATAGCCGACCACTACGTTGGGCTGCAGGCGGTTTAGGGTGGCGGACGTTTCAATAAGTCCGGCCCAACCGGCAAGAGCACCGCACAGAACCATGACCAGCATCACGAGAAAACTGTAAGGCATGCGAGCATATCGTGCAGCACGCGGGTTTTCACCGCCTGCCATAAGCTCGAAGCCGAGACGGGTGCGCTTCAGGAATACGGAAAGCATTGCGGCAACCACGGCGCACACGGCAGCACCCCAGTGAATGCGTCCGAACAGCGAGCCGATAATGGCCGTATCCGGGAACATGATCGTCATGGGGAAGCCGAAGCTGGCAGGGTCCTTCCAATCGCCGTAGACGAAGTATTCGAGCAGCAGAATGCCGATGTAGTTGAACATCAGCGTTGAAATGATTTCGTTCAGCTCGAACTTAAGGCGCAGGAACGCTGGAACAGCCGCCCAAAATGCGCCAAGCAGGGCTGCGGCACAGAACATGAGCGGCATGAGCGCCCATGCAGGGGCATCAGGAAAGGTAAGAACCGCCCAGGTAGCTCCCACGGCGCCAAGGGCGTATTGCCCTTCCGCACCGATGTTCCACACCTGCATACGGAAACACACCGCCACGCCGAGAGAACACAGGAAAATGGGGATGCTCTTCAGGGCTGTGTCTTCCAGCGAGTAGCCGTGAGCAAACGCCCCTTCCCACAACAGGAAGAGCGCACGCATGAAGGGCTTGCCCTGAATGGCGAGCAACAGGCAGCTTATACCCAGCGACAACGCCAACGCCGCGAAAAAAATAAAAAAGGAGCCCCACTGAAGGGGCTCCTGTCTCTTTGCTATTCTGAATCCTAGCATGAAGCGGGAATCTCCAGTAAACCGGATTGGAAACCGACGTTATTCGTTGGAACCGACAACGCCTTCAACAAACCAGGTCATGCCGAGCAGCATGTCGTCAGGAGCAACGTCGCCAGCAGCTACGCGTTCCTTGCCGGACTGATCCTTGACGGGACCTGCAAATACCTTGAACTTGCCTTCCTTGATCTCGGCCTTACGGGCATTCACGAGATCACGTACGTCCTGCGGCACCATTTCGCCGAAGGGAGCGAGGTCAACAACACCTTCGGAAAGGCCCCACCAGTAGTGGTCGGACTTCCATTCGCCCTTACGTACCTTCTCCACAACAGTGGTGTAGAAAGGAGCCCAGTTCCACACAACGGAGGTCAGGTGAGCCTTGGGGGCAAAAGCGGACATGTCGGAGTTGTAACCAACGCTGTATACACCGCGTTCCTGAGCAGCTTCCTGAGCTGCGGGGGAGTCCTGATGCTGGGCGATAACGTCTGCGCCCACGTCAAGCAGGGACTTGGCGGCTTCCTTTTCGGTTGCCGGGTCGTACCAGGTCTTGGTCCATACAACGTGTACTTTCACGTTGGGGTTCACGGAACGTGCACCCAGGGTGAAAGCGTTGATGCCGCGGATAACTTCAGGAATGGGGAATGCGGCAGCGTAACCGAGGATGTTGCTCTTGGTCATCTTGCCGGCAACCATACCTGCGAGGTAACGGGCCTGATAAATACGGCCGAAGTACGCAGACATGTTGGGAGCGGTCTTGTAACCGGAGCAGTGCATGAAGGTGATGTTGGGGAACTTCTGGGCAACCTTCAGGGTGGGGTCCATGTAGCCGTAGCTGGTGGTGAAGATGATATCGAAGTTCTTGCGAGCCATGTTCATGATAACACGCTCGGCGTCTGCACCTTCCGGCACGGATTCAACATAGGAGGTTTCAACTCCGTCCATCTTGGCAATGGCCTGACGGCCAAGGTCATGGGCAAAGGAGTAACCGGCATCCCCGATGGGAGAAACATACACAAAGCCGACCTTCAGTTCCTTGTCAGCCGCGTGCACGGTCCCGATACCGAGCATGGCGACCAGGGCGACAAGCGCCAGCACACCAAACAGTTTACGCATCACATCCCTCCAAGCGCAGAAAAGTGTCATTTGTGATAATGGGTTGCAAAATTGCGGACATCCGCTGCGGAACGCCCACCTCGCGCCGATTCAGAAGCTGTATCGCAAAAAAGGAAAATTACCCTTCTTCCGTCAAATTTACAATAGGCTCCACGAACTGCACCGCACTGTCCCAGGGGAGCAGTATCCACGTGTCCTGACTTACTTCGGCAATGACTTCCTCCACCAGAGGACGCCCCTTGGGCTTGGCGTAGACGGTGACAAACAACGCCTTGGGCATCATTTCGCGCACAACCTTGGCAGTGTTTCCCGTATCAACGAGGTCATCAACGATCAGCCAGCCTTCGCCATCGCCTTCCACGTGCTTGAGAATGCGCAGCTCGTCCTGATCTTTCCAGTTGTAGCTGGAAATGCACACCGTTTCGATAAGATGAATGTTCAGCTCCCGCGCAAGCACGGCCGCCGGAACAAGACCGCCGCGGGTGATGGCAGCTATCCCCTTGAAAGGACCGCGATCGGCGAGACGCCTTGCCAGTTCTCTTGCGTCCTTGTGAAACTGATCCCACGTAACGGTAAACATCTTCTGGTAGCGATCGGATTTGCCCACGTATTCCTGCCTTACGGTGTCAGTGCCGGTCAGGACAACCGGCTGTTTTCAAATGAAAATAGAGGGTTTCACCTCATAGTGAAGCCCGGAATAAGGACCTGTTCGGTCAGATGAAACGGACGACAGCACGTTCCGTTGCTGCGTGGTTTGCCCAGTTGTAACCGATCTGTCAAGTACGACGGCATGTACTCAACAAATCGAAGCAGACGTGAAGAAGACAGCAACACTACCCTGCCGCGTGCGTTTTTTCTTCCAGCAACCTCCGGTAATAGGCGGCCACTCCGTCCTCAGGTGCGGTTTCCGTCATGGCTACGGCCAGCTCGAGGGCCTGCGCGATATTTCCGCTCTCCATGGCCTCCAGCATGGCATAATACTCGGAAAGGTACGTTACGGGACAATCCTCCTCAATGCGGCCCAGCAATTCATACACAGCCACAGCCCCTTCCCTGCCCCGAACCTGCACCCTGTCCACAGGACGCATCCAGAACTTGTCATGCACCTGCGCATAGGTTGCTTCACTGCAAAGGATTGTGCACCCATATTTCCGGGTCTGCCCTTCAAGACGGGAGGCAATGTTCACCGCATCGCCGATGACGGTATAACTCATCCGCTCTTCCGACCCCATGTTACCGGCGACCATTTCACCGGTATGGATGCCTATGCTCACGCGCAACGGCGCAAAACCTTCCCGTTGCAGTTCCGTATTGAGGGCGTTCAATCCTGTCAGCATGCGCAGGGCAGTCCGGCACGCGGCTTCCGCATGCTCGTCGAAATGCAGCGGAGCCCCGAACACGGCCATGACCGCATCTCCGATGTACTTATCCAGCAGCCCCCTGCCCCGCATGACTTCCTTCGTCATGCAGGTGAGGTATCTGTTGAGCAACTGTACGAGCACCTCCGGCTCCATCCGTTCCGAAAACGTGGTAAAGCCGACAATATCGCAAAACAGCACCGTAAGTTCACGCGTTTCACCACCCAGCCGCAACTGCTGCGGATTTTCCATGACCTCCTGCACCACGTTCCGGTCCAGATAACGGTTAAACGCCGCCCTCATCTGTCTCCGTTCCCTGTCCACAAATAAGAAGCGGTGGGTATTAAGCGCAATGAACGAAGCGGTGAGCGCAAGCAGAGGAAAGACAAGATTCAGCCAGAACAGTTTGTGGACCAGAACATACTCGTTGCCCATAAGCGAACCCACGAACAATGCGCTGCAACCGGCGAGGGAAAAAAGAGGACGCGTGCGGACAAACAGCAACAGGCACGCGAGACAGAGCGTCCAGATGGCTCCCACATCGGCAAGCGCAGCCCATGCGGGACGCGAAATGGCATCCTGTGCAAACATGTTGTCCAGGGCCGTGGCATGGATCTCCACGCCGGGGAAGGTCGTTTCATACGGCGTGGTTCGCATGTCGAACACGGCAGGCGCGGTCACCCCCGCCACCACGAACTTGCCTTCCATCATCCTGCGCAGCTCGTTCCCCTTGGTCTGCCCGCCAGCCATGTCCAGCAGGCGCCACGCCGGGATATGGGGAATGGTTCCCCCCGGTCCGCGATAATTGAGGATCATGCGCCCCTGCTCATCCGTGAAGACGACATGCCTGCCCCACTCGCAACCGGCAATTCCGGCATCCCCCAGCAGCAAGGAGGGAGGCGATTCCGGTACGGCCCGCCCGAAGAGGGCTGCCGCCAGCGGCATGACCACGCTCTCGCGCCCTTCAGACATCAGGCGGAAAGCCATCTGATAGCGCCTGACAGTGCCGTCCGTATCCGGCAACACATTAAAGGCAGCCTGTCCCGCCGCAGGTTTCGCCAGCAACGCCAGATTGGCCCTTCCTCCGACAGCCAGAGGCAAGGGCAAGGCATCAGACGTTTCGTCTCCGGAGCGGACGGCGGCTCCCCCCAGCCTCTTCTGTACCGGATAGGCCGCCACGCCGGCACTGCTGCCGTCCATCTCACGTTTAGAACCAGCGCTGCCGCCCAGCTGCATGTAATACCCCAGAATCTGCGGGGTACTGCTGGCAGCGAGCGCCTGTGCAAACAGGGCATCGGGATTGGTAAGGGAAAGCCGTTCCTTCAGATAGGCCTGAAAGGCGGGAGTCGGCGACAGACCTAGCGACTTGGCCCTGCCGATAAGGGCGACAAGCTCATCCTGCGCGGGTTTGGGTTCCGGGTCGAAGAAACCGATATCGTAGACAGCGGCCTTGACGCCGGCAGCATCCAGCGCCGAGGCAAGACGCGCCATGACCGCGCGGGACCATGGCCAGCGTCCCACCCTGCGGATGGACTCCTCATCAATGGCAATGATGACGACCTTGCCGGAACCGGCCTGTACGCCACGCGCCTTGATCCGCATGTCGTACGCGGCCAGTTCGGCCTTCCGCAGAAATTCAGGCTGCCAGAAATACGCACAGGTTCCCAGAACCGCCACACACAGGACGATAACCAGCGGTGCAATGCTGTTTCTGAGTTCCCTGTCCATACGCAGCCACCCTGCGCGCTGAGGGCGCTAGTCTTTCTGCTTTCTGGTTCCGCCGTACAGTTCGTATTCCAGAAGGCGGCATTCTATCTTGGCGCTGAAGAACGGAATCTTGCGCTTGGTGCGCAGCCCCACCTGCTTGGCAAGTTCAGGGTTGCCCGTGAAAACGTAGCCCATGTATCCGGCGCAACGCTTCTTGAAGAAATCGCCGATTCCCGAATACAGCGGCCCGAGCTGCTCCTTGTCGCCAAGACGCTCGCCGTAGGGCGGGTTCATGATGATCATGCCCCCTTCTTCCGGCACTGGGGTCTCGGCATAGTCGCAGGCGCCGAACTGGATATACTGCTCCACACGGGCCTCTTTCGCGTTCTTGTAGGCGGCCTCCGCAGTGGGACGATCAATATCCGTGGCAATAATGCGGATGGAAAGCTCGCCTTTTTCGTTGGCTTCAGCCTCATCGAGCAATGCGTCCCAGTCTGCGGGATCATACCCGGGCACATGCATGAACCCGTAGTTATCGCGCATGAGGCCAGGGGCGCTGTTCAGGGCGATAAGGGCAGCCTCAATGGCAAGGGTGCCACTGCCGCACATAGGATTGACGAAGTGGGTATCCCCCTTCCAGCCGGAAGCAAGGATGGTGGCAGCGGCAAGCGTCTCCTGCATGGGAGCTTTGCAGGGAATTTTGCGGTACCCGCGACGGTTCAACGGCTCGCCCGAAGTATCCAGATAGAGCGTGCAGTCGTCTCCGGACCAGTGCAGGAAAACCACGATACCCGTGCTGTCCGGACCGGAATCCGGCCTTCTGCCGAACTTGGCGCGCATGCGATCCACAATGGCGTCCTTGACGCGCACGTTGGCAAAACGGGTATCGCGAATGGATTCGTTATTCACCACGTGCGAACCGATGGAAAGGTAGCCGTCAGGCGAAATCCACTGTTCCCACTCAACCGCATGAATATGCGAATAAAGCTGATCCGCATTGGAGGCCCTGAAGTGCTTGAGCACGAACTGCACGCGATGCGCGGTGCGCAGATACAGATTGAGCCGCATGCACTCGCGGAGCGTGGCCTCGGTTTCCACGGCGGCAGCCAGTTCACCGAGGACAGGAAAGCCCAGTGCACGCAGTTCATCCGCACAAATGGACGTTGCGCCGCGAGGGCAGGTAACAAGCACGGTGCTCCGGGTATCGAAAACTGTCATATTTAATCCGTTATGGCGCGAAAGTCTTTCTACAGCTCAAGGCGCAGCAACTTGGCGAGAAGGTCCGTCTGTGCGGCCGCCTCGTCGTTGCAGCGCATGGTCTCGAATTCCGCTGCCGTATATTTCATTTGCAGTTTATACATGTTGGCATAGGCGTTGCCGAACTCCCCGCTGTCCGTGCGGGCGGCCTTGCCGGTGCGCTTCATGTGCGTCACGCGCAGGTGTCCCGTGTACACGGGCAGACGCCCATACAGTACACCGCGCAGATCATGTTCCAGATCGTCATATTGCGAGGGAGAGAATCGCAGGTCGAATCCGCCGTGCTCCACAAGAGTTTCCCGCAGGTACATGTGCGTACACCCTGTTACGGAGGCACAGGGCCGGACATAATCGAACCAGCCGAAATCCAGTTCCTGATGATGTATGTCCGAAACGCTGAACCGGCGTTGATACGGTTCCATGTGCTCGGGCGCGGGAAGCACCTCGCCCCCCTCATCCAGATGCAAATCAACAGACTGCAGAACCATGGGATTCGTATGGTCAACCACCTTGCAGCCCCATGCGAGGGCATCAGGATAAGCATGCATGGCAGCACCGAAACGACCCAGCCAGTCGGGGGGAAGCATGGCGTCGTCGTCGAGGTACGCCACCCAGCGGCAATCCGCAAGGGCTTTTATATGCATGAGCCAGTTGCGCGCAGCGGGTGCCCCCACGTTCAGCGGCAGGGTGACAACTTCCATCCTGTCTCTGCCCATGCGGTCGCACCATGCCTTCAGCACATCAGGAGTCGCATCCGTTGAGCCGTTATCCAGCACCACCACGCGGTTGCCATCCATTTCGCTCGCGGCAATGCTCTCCAGCGCCCTGTCCAGATACTCGGCCTTGTTCCACGTATACAACAGAGCTGCACCGAGGCCTTCCGGCAGACGCACATCGACATCCAGACCGGTCTTCACGTCATGCAGACGAAACAAAATATTGATGCACCAGGGACGCTGCGCCGCAGCCGCTTCCCACAGCCCCGTAGCCCGAATGGTATCACCCGTACGGTATACGGCTTCTGCAAGACGCATGGAATGCGACACCAGCGGCAGGGCATGCACGGCCCTTTCATAATGCGTCACCGCAGCGGCATAATCCCCTGCCGCAAAAGCCACATCGCCGAAAAGCCGTTCCTTCAGGGGCGCGGGAATGGCTGTATCCGCATGAAGCCACGCGCTGACCCTGTCATATTCGGCCTCATAGAAACCGACTATAAGAGCCTGCGCCGCCCAGAACAGGACAGCAGGCGTTTTCTCACGCTGCTGTTCAAGAAAGCGGAACGTCTTATCGGTTTCACGCTTCTGCAACAGCCGGTTGAGATAGGTAAGATTGTCCGGTCTTCCTGCACCATGCACGGCAGAGACCACAGCCAGCACCTCAGGCTTGAGCATGGGTCTGACCCTGTGCAACGCCAGAAGATGCCCGGCAGTGTCAGCATCAAGACAGTCATGTTCCCATGCGGCCAGCAGCATATCGCAACCGAGTTCCGTATACAGGGCAGCCTTGGGGCCGCCCTTTCCGGCCAGCCCGAGAGCGGTGTCAGCCATGCCGAGCAGATGCACCTTGCCCACTCCTCCCTTGAGCAGAGGGCGGGAAAGTTCCGGCGCAAGCGCCTTCCAGTCAATGATCACAAGAGGTTCCTCTGGTTCAGGGTTGACATCCGGTGCAGTCCCCTTCAAAGTTTGCGTAGAACGGACTCTTCGCAGTGTGCCTTGGTTCCGACAGGGAATCAATACCCCATCACCGCTTCTCTTTCGAGTATAAATAAATAGTTACAGGACGGTATAATGAGTCAGGCCTTCTCCGCCGACCAGATAGACGCCCTCTGCGGCGCCGTGCCTACCCTCGAATACGGGGCACTCGGCCTTGAGCACCAGTGGCGGCACATCACGCTTGCCCTGCAGGCTTCCGCCCAAAACGTGGCCGGACGACCAGAGGATACACAAAAACTCTGCGGACAGTTTGCCCTTGAAATGACCGTATGGGCCCTGCAGGACCATCCCCTTGATGCCCGCCTGCTGCGCCTTGCCGCAGACATGGACGCAATTTCCGGCTGTGCTGCCGGTCTTCCGGTGGCGGACTGGCTTACGCTGGCAACCGCCCCTGATCTGTCTGCGCCGCAATATGCCGACTGGCACGCCGCACACACCGAAGACGACATTTTACAAACCCTGCCTGCCCCGGAAACCACAGGTGAGCACAGCCTGTACTGGATAGCCGCGGGGCTGGACCGAGCCCTTGCAGGCGGACATTTCGATCTTGCCCTGAGAATACTCGACACACTGCCCCAATCGATCCCGGAACGCGGCTCACTCCATAGCCGCCTTCATGCCCAGTGGGCTCTGCATGCCCTCAGCGCCGAAGAAGCGTTGCCCATCCTGCAGGAAGTCAAACATCCGGGATTCGCCCTGTGGCACACGAGACAGACGGCGGCCCTGCTGCGCCTTCTCGGCGAGGCTGAGTCCGCCACCTCGCTCTTCAGCGATCTGTGGAAGACCATCGGTTTTCACCCCAACCTGACCCTGCTGCTCCATGATGCCATGACGCCGCTGCCGCAGACCGGATTGCCCAAAGGGAACGAAGCTCCCGCAATCGTGCTGTATTCATGGAACAAGGCGGATGAGCTAAGGCAAACGCTGATCAGCCTACGCGACTCAGACACCGGAGACGCGCCCGTCATTCTGCTGGACAACGGTTCAACGGACGACACCGCCGCCATGCTGGACGCCATGGCCGACCAGTGGAATCCCGCTCTCTTCAAACGGATTACGCTGCCCGTAAACGTGGGAGCGCCAGCCGCCCGCAACTGGCTACTTTCGCTGCCGGAAGTCAAAGAACGACCATGGACCGTTTTTCTGGATGACGACATCATCCTGCCGAAGAACTGGCTCCATGAATTGTGGGGCACGGCCCTCGCCCATCCGGAGGCAGGAGCCGTAGGGTGCACCATCACGGACCACATAGCCCCCCACGCCATACAATGCGCGGACTTCCACCTCCTGCCGCAAGAAATGGGGCAGCGGAGTTTCGAAGACCTTATGGAACATACTTTCGTGTATGCCAACGCCGCCGGAGAGCACGACAGCTCCTTGACCGCGTTCACCAGACCGTGCATGCATGTTTCCGGCTGCTGCCACATGATCAACATGCGATCCGTGGACGCCTGCGGCGCGTTCGATGTACGCTTCTCTCCCAGCCAGTTCGACGATCTGGAGCGCGACATGCGTTCCTGTCTGGCCGGATTCCCGAGCGTCTACAACGGTTCGCTGCGCATCAGACACATGCAGCATTCCAGCCTGCGGCAGGCCAACACACCTGCCAAGAACGGCCATATTTTCGGCAACAAGATCAAACTGGAACACATTCACGGCGAAAAAAGCATCGCCCAACTGCGGGACACCACCCGCACGCTTGTTCTGGACGACCTCAAACGCAAAACCACACGCCTGCACAACCGTGCTGGTGCATGAGTCATATGCCTGCATCCATTCTCGTTTCCATTATCATTCCCGTCTGGAACCGCTGGGACCTGACCGAAGCCTGCCTGAACAGCCTGAAGGCGCACACTTCCGGCAACTACTTTGAAGTGATCGTGGCGGACAACCATTCAGAGGACGACACGGCTACAGCGCTTGCCCCGCTGGGGCGGCAGCTCTTCGGCGACCGTTTCACGCATCTGCGCTTTGACACCAACACCGGATTCGGCCCCGCCTGCAATGCCGGAGCGAAGGCAGCACAAGGCAGACACCTTCTTTTCCTGAACAACGACACCCTGCTGACGGACAACTGGCTGCCGCCACTCATGAAGGCCATGCAGGATGATCCCCGGCTCGGTGCAGTGGGCCCGCTGCTCCTGTATCCAGATACCAACCGGGTACAGCACTGCGGCATCACCTTCACCCCTTCGCTACGCACCGAACACCTGTATGCGAACTTCCCTGCCAACCATCCCGCTGTACACGGCAAACGCACCCTGCAGGCCATTACCGGCGCGGCCATCATGCTTGAGAAGGAGCTGTTCTTCCAATGCGGAGCCTTCTTCACCGGTTACCGGAACGGTTCCGAGGATCTTGAACTGTGCTGCCGCATACGAGAGGCAGGCAAACGCCTCGCGGTAATCACGCAAAGCCGCGTGTACCATCTGGAGAGCCAGACCCCCGGACGCGGCGACGACGACAACGACAATGCCGCCCTGCTCAACGAACGCTGCAAGGGGTGCTTCGGACCGGACATCCACCGTTTCGCCAGACGTGACGGGTACGAGATGGCACTGACCCCATGGCTGGAATCCTATCTGACCCTCCCTTCAGCGAAAGAAGAGGAGCTGACCTTGACCATGACGCAGCAATTCAGCCCTGCGGCCTGCTGGGACATGCTGCAAAAGGAACCGCTCTGGCACACAGGCTACAATCTGCTTGCAGGCATATTGGAAGACAACGGCCAGTTTACGGAAGCATGCGGCGTGCGCCTGCTCCAAACCTATTTCTTCCCCATGCTGCCCTACTACAAGCAGCTGGCCGCAACGGCAGCCAAAGCCGGCAATATTCCCCTTGCCCAGCAAGCCATAGAAAAAGCCGATCACGTAAACGAATTGCTCGAAGACCCCGGCCCGCTGATCAAGAAGGCTGCGGGGCTCGCCAACTGGGCCCGCAAGGCCGGAGAAAGCGACTTGCAGCAGTTGTACGAAGACTGGCTGAGAGACTTGGGCGTTTTGTAACAAACTCAACCAAACGAAAAGAAGGGTCATATCTTCAACGAGATATGACCCTTCTTTTATGTGCCGCAGCACGAAAGTGAAGTGCTGCTACTTTTCGATCCACTTGGCCAGAATGGCCTCGTATTCTTCTTCCGTATAGGTCGGAGAATCATATTTTCCTGCCAACTTGCGTTGGCGGGCAGCCTCGGAAAGGATGACGGCAGCCGCAACGGAAACGTTGAAGCTCTGAATCATGCCGTACATGGGGATGTAGACTTCGCCGTCCACAAGATCGACCAGTTCGGTATCCACGCCCCTGTGCTCATTGCCCATGATCACGGCCGTGGGACGTGAAAGGTCATAGTCCTGCAGGGGCTTGGCGTTGGGGGTGCAGCTGGTGGCCAGCACCTGCATGCCTTCCGCGCGCATGGCAGCCATCAGGCTTTCCTTATCCTTGTGGCGCACCGTATCCACCCATTTGCGGGCAGAGGCCGAAGAGCTTGCACCGAGCGTGGGAAAAGCCGTATCTGTATAATAGAGGTGCACCTTGGGCACCCCGAATGCATCACAACTTCTGTATATTGCAGACACATTATGCGGGTCATGAATATTGGCGAGAACCAGAGTCAGGTCCTTCTGCCTGAGTGAGAGCACCCGCTTCAGTTTCTCCAGTCTGTGTGTTGTTCTTTCACGTACCATTCTGTTGCACCACTGTTACATCTAAAGTGTGTTGATGTTTTGCTCACGTTTGCAAACCATGCTTTACAGATGTTTCCTGCATTTGTCACCCTTGCTGGTTGGGTGCACAATCCGACAACTGTTCACACAAACGATTTGCACCATTTTTCACAATAAGCTTTTACAGAAAACTAACCATCTGAATTTGCATTGTTTTAGTCTTTTGTTACGGGTTTTATTAAATTTTCCCCTGAGCGTCTATTGAAAAGACGGTGTGTACTCGGTAGAAGGTCTGTGGTCTTGTGGAGTTTTTCATTGCAATTGCACTGGGTTTTCCATCGCGTTACGCCCCGGTTTCTACATGAAGACAGGACGTACAGCGTTGATCGGTGAGGAGGGGTTCTCCCGACAGGTACGCTGCTGCAAGGACAATATCGTGCACTCGAGTATGGACGTTCACCGCGACAATAAGGAGGCTGAGACGGTGTTTAATTGGCGTTCTATCAAATCTTTGGCTGTCATCGCTGCTTCGCTGACTGCCATCATGCTGCCCGCACTCGCATTTGCCAGCGAAGGCGGACATGGCGGCCCCCATCTGGACGGCGCACTGCTGTCCGGAATCTGGGTAATTCCCTTTGCCTGCATGCTGCTTTCCATCGCGGTTTTCCCGCTGGCGGCACCGCATTTCTGGCATCACCACTTCGGCAAAGTTGCCGCATTCTGGGGACTGGCGTTCCTTGTCCCCTTCACCTTCCAGTTCGGGTTTGAACTGGCGCTGTATGAAACGCTGCATACTCTCTTCCTTGAGTATATTCCGTTCATCATTCTGCTGTTTGCCCTGTTCACCGTTGCCGGCGGCGTCCGCCTCACCGGCAGCCTTGTGGGTACTCCCGTACTGAACACCGGCATCCTGCTCGTCGGTACCATTCTGGCAAGCTGGATGGGAACCACCGGTGCAGCCATGCTGCTCATCCGTCCCCTGCTGCGCGCCAATGCTCACCGCAAGTACAAGGTACACTCCGTTGTATTCTTCATCTTCCTGGTAGCCAACGTGGGCGGCTCGCTGACGCCTCTGGGCGACCCGCCGCTGTTCCTCGGCTTCTTGAAGGGCGTTTCCTTCTTCTGGACCACCGTGCACATGCTGCCCCCCATGCTCTTTGTTGCAGCCATCCTGCTGGCTGTGTTCTTTGCCATGGATACCTATCTCTTCGGCAAGGAAGGCAAGCCCATGCCCAAGGGTGAAGCAGCCGGCACCGGCGAAAAGCTGGGTATGGAAGGCAAGATCAACCTGCTCCTCCTCGGCGGCGTTGTTGGTGCCGTTCTGCTCTCCGGCATGTGGCACCCGCACGTAAGCTTCATCATTTACCACGTGCCGGTTGACCTGCAGAACATCGTCCGCGACGTACTGCTGCTCGTCATCGCTGGCCTGTCCCTGAAGCTGACCGACCCTGAGAGCCGCCGCAAGAACGACTTCAACTGGTTCCCCATCATCGAAGTTGCCAAGCTTTTCTCCGGCATCTTCATCTCCATGATTCCGGCCATCGCCATTCTGAAGGCCGGTGAACATGGTGCCCTGTCCAGCGTCATCAACATGGTTTCCCACGACGGCCAGCCCGTTAACGTCATGTACTTCTGGCTGACCGGCCTGCTGTCCTCCTTCCTGGACAACGCCCCCACCTACCTCGTGTTCTTCAACACTGCCGGTGGTGACGCAATGCACCTGATGAACGACATGAGCCAGACTCTGCTCGCCATCTCCGCCGGTGCCGTGTTCATGGGTGCCAACACCTACATCGGTAACGCACCCAACTTCATGGTCCGCTCCATCGCAGAAGACCAGGGCGTCAAGATGCCCAGCTTCTTCGGCTACATGGCTTGGTCCGGTTCCATTCTGGTTCCCTGCTTCGTCCTCGTCACCTTCCTCTTCTTCTAGAAGAAGAACGAGCACTAAGAACATCAAGGCCTCCGGCATCTGCCGGAGGCCTTTTTCATTTTGCCCTCATAGAATAATGACAAAACCAAGCCGCCCAACCCGCAGTAATCCCTTCTCCCCCAACGCAACTACGGATAATATTGAGCGATCACACATTTTTTATTTTTGTAGCACGTTGACGACAAAGAACAGTAAATGGTATGCCGGAACGCAGTTATCGGGTTTCAGCACAGTCATTTCGACAGAACCAAGGGAGATGCCACATGCACATTTCAGAAGGAGTTCTCACCCCGATGGTGCTGGCCGGTGCGGGCTGCCTGACGGCAGCAGGAACCGCCATCGGTCTGAAGAAAATGGACTACGACAATCTCGTCACGGTCGCCATTCTGTCCGCCGCCTTCTTTGTCGCCTCCCTTATCCATGTCCCTGTCGGTCCCTCGGCAACCCATCTCGTACTGAACGGCCTGCTCGGAGTCATTCTCGGCTGGGCTGCCTTTCCCGCCATTCTGGTAGCGCTGGCCCTGCAGGCCATTCTATTCCAGTTCGGCGGGCTTACCACATTGGGGGTAAACACCTTCAACATGGCTCTGCCCCCTGTGCTCTGTTTCTATATTTTCCGCCCGATGCTTATCCGCTCCACGGCCAACCGCTCCATTGCGGCTTTTGCCTGCGGAGCCTTTGCCGTCGGCCTTTCGGCCATTCTCACTGCAGGCTCTCTCGCCCTCTCCGGCGATGCGTTCTTCCATGTATCACAGGTGCTCATTCTTTCCAGCCTGCCTGTCATGCTCATTGAAGGTATTGTCACCGCTTCCGTGGTATCCTTCCTTGCCAAAGTGCGCCCCGAAGTTCTGGTCTTCTCGACGCCTGCGCCCTCCAGCGCCCCCAATACGCTTGATACTGCCGCCGAACCGGCAGAAGCACCCGCGCGCTAACCAACGGACAGGACGCATGAACCGGATGAAGCACACTGATCGCCCCATGCACAGGACAACCGGATGCTAGAGGAACCATTTTCCTCGGGTAGCAGCCCGATGCACCGGCTTGATCCCCGCTGCAAAGTACTCGCAGCGGTCAGCACAACCATTCCTTTGGCCCTGATGCAGCATATCGAAAGTGCTGCAGCCGCATTCGTCATTGCGTTGCTTATACTGGCTCTGGCCAGCCTGCCCATACGCCCCCTGCTCCGCCGTATGGCTCTTGTGAATCTGTTCATCGGCCTGCTCTGGCTGTTCCTCCCGTTTTCCACTCCCGGAGCACCTCTGGCGCAGGTCGGCCCCTTCACAGCCTCGATAGAGGGAATACAACTCGCCGCCCTCATCACGCTGAAATCCAATGCCATCATTTTGATTTTCATCTCGCTCATCGGCACATCCACCATCACGGCCACCGGCTCCGCTCTGGCAGCCTTGCGTGTGCCTGACAAGCTGGCACTCCTGTTCCTGTTCACATGGCGTTACATCCATGTCATCGCACAGGAGTATGATCGCCTCAGCACGGCAGCCAAGATCAGAGGATTCACCCCCTCCACGAACATGCACACATACAGGACCTACGCAAACCTTGCCGCCATGGTTCTGGTGCGCAGCTGGGACAGAGCCGAACGGGTGAACAATGCCATGCGTCTGCGCGGCTTCACGGGCTCTTTCCACACGCTGCATACCCCGCGACTCGGGCTGGCCGATATGACAACGGCATTGCTGATAACGCTCCCCGCGCTCATCTGCTTCGGCTACGACCTCTTTTTGCGCTTCGACTCACTCACGGGAACGCTATGACACATACTCCGGACTGCAAACACCGCCACACCGAGACCGAAACCGGCCTGCCGCTGCTGCGGGCGGAAAGCATATCTTACACCTATCCCGGCTCGGCAAAACCGGCTCTCAATCATGCTACGCTCACCCTGTTCGAAAGCGACCGCATGGCCCTCATAGGGCACAATGGCAGCGGCAAGACAACCTTGCTGCACGCCATGATGGGCCTCATTCCCCTGACGCATGGCAGCATCTGGTACAACGGCAAAACGATTTCGACGGAAGCGGATTTTCGCCTGCTCCGACGCGAAGTGGGCTATCTCTTCCAGCAGTCAGACGACCAGCTCTTTTCTCCCACCGTCATTGAGGACGTTGCCTTCGGGCCGCTCAACCTGGGCATGAAGCCGGATGAAGCCCGGGAACGCGCCTCTGAGACCTTGCGGACTCTGGGCATGAACGGATTTGAAGATCGCATTACCCACAGACTTTCCGGCGGTGAAAAGAAAATGGTAGCCCTCGCCTCTGTGCTGGCCATGCGCCCCAAGGTATTGCTGCTCGACGAACCCACCAATGACCTTGATCCGGACACACGGGAACGGCTCATCGAACATTTGAACCAGCTTTCCGTAACCCGCTGCATCATCTCTCATGACTGGGACTTTCTGGAACGCACCTGCTCCCGTTTCGTTTCCCTGCACAAGGGCACGATTCAGGAAACGGAACATGTTCCGCATGTGCACGTGCACATTCACGACGGCGGCAATGTGGACCACAAACACGAGGACAGCGACTAGCTCCCCCTCACATCCCGGTACACTGCATGAAAAAAGGGCGCGGTGCATTTGCACCACGCCCTTACTGTATTCGCAAGAACAGGCCATGAGGCCTGCCGGTTACCGGAACAGCTTTCGCTCCACATCATTCCAAACCATATCCGGCGTTACCTGCCGCATGCATTCGAAATGTCCCTTCGGGCATTCCTGCGGTCCGTGAAGACCACAGGGACGACAGGCCACATCCGCCTCCAGCACGGTGGAATCCTTACCGCGCGGGTAGAATCCCAAAGCCTGAACGGTAGGACCGAAAATGGCCGTCACCGGCGTACGCTGCGCCCATGCCAGATGCATGGGACCGGAGTCGTTGGTCACATAGCAGTTCAACTTACCCAGATAGGCGGCAAGCTGCGGCAGCGAAAGCTTGGCGGAAAGATCCACGACCTTGCCGGAATCGACAACGCCGCAGGCGTCCAGCACTTCACGGGCCATATGCTCCTCGCCGGGACCGGCAAACACGAGCACCTGCGCTCCGGCCTCCACTCCGCGCCGGACAATCTCGGCATAAGAAGACGCGGGCCAGCGTTTGGTTCCCCATACGGAACCGGGATGTACGCCAAGTACGGGAGCCGAAATATGCTCGTTCCAAAAACGGTCGGCAGCCTCACGGGCATCAGACGGAAGCACCAGTTCGGGCCAGTCCTCCAGATGTTCTATGCCAAGCGGCTTCACGAGCTGCAGCAGACGTTCCACCTCCTCAAGTTCGCGGAAGCGTCTGTCCACGGTATGCGTGTAAAACCATTGATTGAAGAGGGGCCGATTGTACCCTATGCGCATGCGTGCACTGGTCCAGCGGGCAATAATCCCGCTACGCAGACTCGTATGGGCGGAAATCCACAGCGAGTAGTTGCGGGATGCCAGTTCACGGCCCATGGACGCAGCAGCAAGCAACCCATTCTGCTTGCCACGCTTGTCGTATTCGTACACCTCTGCAAGCTCAGGCTGTCCCGTAAACAGGGAACGCAGCCCCTTGCGGACGTAAAAATCGATTTCCACATCAGGATAGGCAGCCTTCACCGTACGGATCAAAGGCAGCGTCAGCACTGCATCGCCAAGAAAGGCTGTGTTCCAGATACCGATACGGCTCATTACGCCTCTCCTTCGTGCAGGGATTCAAGTATCCACTGTGCCGCCCCGACCAGATCACGGGCCACACACTGCGGCCAGCCACCTTCCGTACGGGCAGTCTCCATCCAGAGCGACTGTGATGAAAAATCAAAATCCGGCAACGAGAGTTTCCGGGCGTGCTTCTCACCCTTGCCCGTCAAAACGAGAATGGACGCTGCAAGCCCGGCCCTGAGTCCGAGCTCCACATCGGCAACCTTGTCGCCGATCATGACGCTTTCTTCCGGCAGCAATCCGTATTTTTCGCGCAGCACTTCCCACATTCCCAGAGCCGGCTTGCGGCAGTTGCATGTATCATCGGGCGCATGGGGGCAGAAGACGGTTTCCGTCACCACTACACCGTGTCCGGCGAGCATGGAATCAAGCCTTGCAATACAGGCATTCATTGCCTCTTCGGAAAAATACCCGCGACCTATGCCGGACTGGTTTGTAAGAACAAAAAAGCGCATGCCTTCGGCAGCCAGCAGGCCAAGGCCTTCCACCGCACCGTTCTCAAACTCCAGTTCATCCGGATCGTGCTGATAGTGCTTATCGAGAATGACCGTGCCGTCACGGTCCAGAAGGATATTGCGAATACGGGGCATCGTGTCTCCTGAATGGTTGGCTGCCTGCACGCCGTGCCACCGGCCGTCAGGACGCGCCTGTCGCAGAATGGTGCGCCAGCGGTCATCTCAGCCAGACAAAACGGTTGCAAGCTGCGCGTTTTTTGTCACGCGTACGGCGTTTTGGCAAGACGACCTTGCAACGGACAGGGATCACCGTCCAGCCAAGCCCCCCATAACCCCTTGCTTTTCCGGCTTCAGCCTTTATACAATAGCTGGATTACGTAACACACAAATTATACCCGATCCGCCACATCCGGCGGAAGGATACCCAATGTTAGAACTCATTCTTGCAGTTACCTTCGCCATTTTCATTTCCGCATCCTGCTCTGTCACCGAGGCCGTACTCTATTCCATACCGTGGAGCTACATAGAACGACTCCGGAACGAAGGCAGGCGCTCCGGCGAAATCCTCTTCAAACTGCGGCAGCACATTGAAGAACCCATCACGGCCGTGCTCACGCTGAACACCGTTGCCAACACAGCCGGGGCCGCCGTAGCCGGGGCCGCCTTCGCCGATGTTTTCGGCCCGCAATACATGGCAGTCTTTGCAGCGGGCTTCACCGTCGCCATTCTGGTGCTTTCCGAAGTCATTCCTAAAACGCTGGGCGTCTCCTATGCCCGCCCGCTCGCCCCGGTCATCGCCCGCCCGCTGACTGTGCTTGTCTGGTGCCTCAAGCCCGTCATCGTCGTCGGCGCAGCTCTCACCCGACTGCTCACGCCGGAAAAGCGCGGCCCGCACACCACGGAAGACGACATCCGCGCCGTGGTCAGCCTTTCCCGCCGTTCCGGTTCCATCAAGCCGTATGAAGAGACGTCCATCCGCAACATCCTGTCGCTGGACCAGAAGCGCGTAGAAGACATCATGACACCACGGACCGTCACCTTTTCGCTGTCCGCTGACCTGACTGTGCAGCAGGCGCGCGAGCAGGGTGATTTCTGGCACTACAGCCGCATCCCCGTGTACGACGAACATAACGAAGACATGGTCGGCATCGTTCTGCGCCGCGCCATTCTGGAAGAGATCGCCGCCGACCGTGATGAGACCAAGCTCTCGGAAATCATGCGTCCCGTCCATTTTGTGCTGGAATCAGTCACGCTGGACAAGCTGCTCCTCAGTTTTCTTGAACTCCGGATGCACCTTTTCGTCGTCCTTGACGAATACGGCGGTCTTTCAGGCGTCGTCAGTCTGGAAGATGTTCTGGAAGAAATTCTGGGCAAGGAAATCGTTGATGAAACCGACCGGGTGGAAGACCTGCGCCAGCTGGCACGCCGCAAGCGCAGCCAGTTGACCAAATCCGGCGTTTAGGCAGCCCCTCTCGATCTTCATTTCCCAATCATTTCAGCAAACTGCCCTTGGGTTTTGCCCATGTATGTATAATATTTTTACTTGGAAAAGCAGCAGGGTATACGGTACACCCGCTTGCAGTGGTTGACGCGGACTGAAGAAGAAGCGTAACCCTATCAGGAATCACTACCAACAACTCCCTATTTACCTTTGCTGTTGGTACAATATTCAGGAGGCCCTGTGGCGAAAAAGAATGGTAAAAGCGTCTACCTTGCCGCACTGCTGCTCTTTCTTGGCGGTGTAGGTTACCTGTTGTTTTCCGGCTTCTCCGAAAACAGCGTATACTTCCTGAACGTGTCTGAAGCACTGTCCATGCCGGCGGAAAAGCTCCATTCAGTTCGTCTTTTCGGCACGGTAAAGGCAGAAGGCATTGAGGAATTCAATGACGGTCCCGGCGTTTCCTTCCTTATCGAGGACAAGGACAACAATAGCCTTGAAATGCGCATAGCTTATCGCGGAGCCGTACCGGACACCTTCAAGCCCGGTGTTGAAGTCATTGTCGAAGGTGGCCTTGATGCTACCGGCAAAGTCTTTGCCGCCAAAACTCTCATGACGAAATGTCCTTCCAAATACCAGAAGGAAAATCGCCAGTAATAGCCTTGGGGCGTCTCATCAGCTGACACGGTCCCGCAATCATACTCAATCCCTGTGCCGGAATCCGGCTGAAGGAGTATCATGCACCTTCTCGCGTATCTCTTGCTCGTGGCGTCACTCATGTTTTCCGTCGGCTTCAGCATTGTCGCCGTCATGCAGATCTGGCAGGGCCGCACCCTGATCCTGCCCTGGATGGAAAAAGCGCACATCATGGTTACGGCCCTGATGACCGTCAGCAGCTTCATCCTGCTGTGGGCTCTGGTAAACTACGACTTTACCAACGTGTATGTTGCCAGCTACACCAGCCTTGATCTCGCCACCTTCTACCGCATGACCGCCTTCTGGGCAGGGCAGGCAGGTTCGCTGCTCTTCTGGGCATGGTCTGTGGCCATCTTCGGCGTCTTCTTCCTCTGCTCCGACTCCTACCAGTCCCTTTCCGAGGGCACCAAGCTCTGGTTCTGGCTCATTTTCCTCGCCGTCATGGCCTTCTTCCTGCTGCTGCTCACCGCATGGAGCAACCCTTTCAAGATGGTTGATCCCGCTCCTGCCGACGGCAACGGCCTGAACCCGCTGCTGCAGAACCCCGGCATGATCTTCCACCCGCCCCTGCTCTTCCTCGGATACGGTGGCTTCACCATCCCCGGCTGCCTTGCCCTTGCACAGGCTCTGAACGGCACCTACAAGCAGGAAGGTTCGTGGACCGATATTACCCGCAATTTCATTCTTATCGCATGGCTCACCCTTACTGCCGGCATCATTCTCGGCGGCTGGTGGTCCTACATGGAACTCGGCTGGGGCGGCTACTGGGCATGGGACCCAGTTGAAAACGCCTCGCTCATTCCCTGGCTCGTCGCATCCGCCTTCCTGCACACCTCCGTTATCGAAACCCGCAGGAACAAGCTGCATCGCATCAACATCTTCCTTATTGCACTGACCAGCATTTCGGCCTTCTTCGCCACCTATCTGGTACGCAGCGGCGTGGTAGATTCCCTGCATGCATTCGGTGACGGCGGCGTGGGCACCCCCCTGCTCGCCTTCATCATCCTGTTCACCTTCATCAGCCTGCTGGTCGCCATCCAGTATCGTCACCCCGACTCCCGCCCGCTCTCCGACATCGCAAGCCGCGAAGGCTTCCTCGTCATTGCCGCTTGGGTGCTGATGACGCTGGGCATCATCATTCTCATCGCCACCATGTGGCCCGTATTCTCCAAGTTCTGGAGTGAAAATCCTGTAGGTCTGGAACCCGCATTCTACAACCGCGTCTGTCTGCCCCTCTTTGTCATTCTTTCTGCACTGCTCATGGTCTGCCCGTGGCTTGGCTGGAAGGGCGGCATCCGTGACATGAAAAAGGCCGGTATCGTGGGCGTCGCCTTTGCCGTCTCCGCAGGCATCCTCTACACCCAGGGCTTCACCCTGCCCATGGCTGTTGCCGGTGGTGCCACCGCACTGGCCGGTCTTGCAGGCATCATCCTGCTTTTCGCAACCGAGCCCGCCATGCGCAAGAACATGCGCTCCATCGCAGCTTACGGCGTGCACGTGGGTCTGGCACTGACCATCCTCGGTGTTGCCATTTCCGGCCCCTACAAAGTTGAAGCCGAAGGCGAAATCAAGCCCGGTGAAAGCATGCAGGTAGGCGACTACACCTTCACCTACAAACAATTGCATCAGGGCAGCGAACGCGCCTACATCTTCATTCAGGCGGATCTGGAAGTAACCAGAGATGGCAAGTTCGTGGGCATCATGCAGCCGCAGCGCCGCCTGTACCACAAGTTCCAGCGCAGCGCCTTCTCCGAAGCGGCAACCGTTCCCTCTCTCGGCAATGAACTCTACGGCACTCTGCTCGGCGCAGACGAGCAGGAAGCCGCAACCCTGAAGCTCAGCGTGAACCCGCTGGTCAACTGGGTATGGATCGGCGGCACCCTCATGTGTCTTTTCCCGCTGCTGGGCCTGACCAGCTACCGCAACCTGAAACGCAGGGAAGAAGATGCTCTGTAGATTGGACAAGGTTGCCAAGTTCTACGGCACCAAGCTTATCATCAAGGATGTGACCTGTACGGTGGAAGCCGGAACGGTCACCATCCTTGCCGGTCCCAACGGTGCGGGCAAATCCACCCTGCTCAAGATCATGGCAGGTCTGGCCCGCCCCAGCGCGGGAACTGTGGAATGCAACGCAGGTGACGCGGGCGTGGGATATGTAGGTCACCAGACCTTTATCTATCCCGACCTCTCCGCCATGGAGAATCTGGCCTTCTGGTCCTCCATCCACGATCTCAAAATCGAGGAACAGGATCTGCTGGAGGCGCTGGACCGCGTGGAACTCAAACGCTTTGCCTTTGAACGGGCAGGCACGTTCTCGCGGGGCATGGCGCAGCGTCTGAACCTTGCCCGTGTGTTTCTGCTGAATCCCTCGCTCATCCTGCTGGACGAGCCGGGAACAGGGCTTGACGTACGTTCCATGTCCATCCTGCATAACGAGATTGCCGCAGCCCGCGAACGCGGTGCCGGACTTGTGTGGATAAGCCATTCCGTGGCCTCTGACCTTGCCCGTGCTGACAAGGTGCTCGCCATTCGCGACAAGCGCGTTGACTATTACGGTCCTGCCAGCGGCTACACCCCGGAGTGCGTATGCTGAAGTACGCCACCACCATAGCCGCCAAGGATCTGCGTCTCGTACTCGCCCGCGGCACCGGCCTGATTCAGGCCCTGCTGCTCGGTCTGTTGCTCATATTCGTGTTCAGCCTGTCGCAACAGGTTGGCGAAGTCATGGCACCTCAGGCGGCTGCTTCCATTTTCTGGCTGGCCTCCGCCTTCTGTCAGGTGCTCATCTTCAACACCCTGTTCGGCCTTGAAGAACAGAACGGCGCCCGCTTCGGCCTGCTGCTGTCTCCCATGCCCGTTCAGTCCATATGGCTGGGCAAGGCCATGGCGGGCATGATTCTGCTGCTCTGCGCCCAGCTGGTGTTCATTCCGGCAACCATCGTCTTTCTGGGGCAGACGATTTCGGAACACTGGACAACGGGACTTGCCGTCCTGCTGCTCACGGACATCGGCGTAGTCCTGCTCGGTTCTCTGCTCGGAGCGTTGTCGCAGGGGCAGGCAGCCAAGGAATCCCTGCTGTCCATCATTCTCTTCCCCTTGCTCATTCCGGTTCTGCTGGCGGGTATCCGCATCGGAGCCGCCGCGTTCTCAGGAGATATCCCCGAAGGCGCGGACAACTGGCTGGGCCTTGCCGGTGCCTTTGACGCCCTTTTCGGCGCAACAGGCCTGCTGCTCTTCGGCTTTGTGTATAGCGGGGAAGAATGATACGAGACTGCCGTAAACATAGGGGAGCTGCTTACACAGAGCGGCACAGGCATTGCCATTTTCTCCCCGCAACCCTCTTCGCAGCGAGGCCATGATGCGCGACAACTGGATATCATTCACATCCCTGGCGGCCGGAATTGCCTTTGCCGTCTGTCAGTACCTCATATTCGTCTATGCCCCCATCGAACAGACCATGGGCATCGTGCAGAAAATATTCTACTTCCACCTGCCGCTGGCATGGTGGTCGCTCATCAGCTTCGCCGTGGTGTTCGTCGCCTCCATCATGTACCTGAAGAAACGTACGTGGTTCTGGGATAACCTTGCCGGTGCATGCGCCGAGGTGGGCGTGCTCTTCAGCGGCCTTGCCCTCGCGACCGGTATGGTCTGGGGCAAGCACAGCTGGGGCGTATGGTGGACGTGGGATCCGCGCCTCACCACCACGCTGATCATGTGGTTTGTTTACGCAGGCTATCTCATCCTGCGCTCCATGGCTCTTTCCCGCGAACGCCGTGCAGTGGTATGCGCCGTTCTCGGTATTGCCGCGTTCGTAGACGTTCCGCTGGTATTCCTTTCCGCACGGCTGTGGCGCTCCATCCACCCGGCAGTGTTCGCATCGAAGGGAGGGGGATTGGAGCCGGAAATGAAGCTGACGGTCATCGCCTGTGTGCTGACCTTCGGCCTGTTCTGGCTGGCGCTCACGGCGGTCCGCACCCGCCAGTCCGCCATGACGGATCGGCTTGATACCATTGCAACCTGTGAAGACATGTAACGCCCTCCGGGCATAATTCAGGAGAGGTATATGGAAAGTTCCACCTGGCTTCTCATGGCCAATATCGCCATCTGGCTCGGCTTGGGCGCCTATATCGGCCTGCTGGCCGCAAACCAGAAGCAGCTTGATAAACGCATCCGGCAGATGGAACTGCTGGCTGATTCCGGAACGGAGTCCCGCAATGGCAATTAATGTCACTCTCACGCCCCTTACCGGCGGCAAAAAGCTTGTGCTGGGTCTCATCGGCCTCAGCCTGTGCGCTATTCTGGCCACCTCCTTCGCCTACCGCACTTCGCATCCCAACCTTACGGAACCCGGCAGGCAGCAAGCCAGCAGCCCCATGCCCTCCGGAGCAGCAGGTGCAGACAGCGGCGCAGACGAACTCACGCACCTCATGGCGCTGATGAAGGAAGACCCCAACAACGTGGATGTGCTGAAGCAGCTTACCGACTTCTTCATCCGCAAGCACGACTGGGGCCGGGCCTCCTTCTTCGTGCAGAAGGCACAGGTAGCGGCTCCCTCCGATCCGCAGGTGCTGTACATGAACGGCATCATTCTCTTCAACGAAGAGAAACCTGCCGAAGCCGTGGAAGTGTTTGAAACGCTGCTCTCGCTGGAAGACGACCCTTCCGCCCGATACAATCTCGGCATCATCTACAAGCATTTCCTGAAACAGCCGGAAAAGGCCAAGACCCATTTCGAAGCCCTGCTCGTCAATCCCAAGGCGGATGACGAACTGAAGCAACGGGCGCAATCCGAACTGGCCAGCGAGCACAAGTAAATCCGCATTGCAACAGCCTACAAGGGGCATCGGCACAAGCCGGTGCCCCTTCTCACATTCGCAGAAAGATCCAACGGCAGAGCACGGTTACCTTATTCCAACGCATGGCGACAATGCAGTTTTACCTGTTACTTTCAGCAGTTGGCCCTCATCAGGGGAATCCATATTGCCCGTTTACCGATTGTGGCGTAAATTGAAGAATGCTGCCTGAGAAATGCAATTTCATCTCTTCTGCCGCTCATCTTCAAGCTGCTGCCACTGCATTAGCAGGTGCAGCTCTCGCATCCTGCATATTGACATCTCCACCGCCATCACAGTATTATGGTAAATTATACTTTAACATTTTTGTTAAACCAATAACAGCATTATCCAGACACCGCCATAGACAGGGTAATAGAAAGCAGAAAGGAACCACCGGAAACATTGTCCGGACGGGCCTTTCAGGCTTTTCCTGTACCGGCGGTCGATAACGCGCCAGCTAAAGACCTTATAACGAGCACCCCTCGTTCGGGCCTTGAAAATGATAGCCACAACAAACTTTGGGAGACCCACACGATGAGCGAAATCATAGGCAAGGCTTTGACGTTCGACGACGTCCTGCTGCTTCCTGGTTACTCTGAAACCACTCCGGACATGGTTGACGTCAGCACCAAGCTTACCAACTCCATTCCGCTGAACATCCCCCTCATCTCCGCAGCAATGGACACCGTTACCGAGTCGGAAATGGCCATCGCCATGGCCCGCAACGGCGGCATCGGCGTTGTGCACAAAAACATGCCTCTGGAGCAGCAGTGCCTGGAAGTGCAGAAGGTCAAGAAGTCCGAATCCGGCATGATCATTGACCCTGTCACCATCGAGCCTGAGCTGACCATCACACAGGCTCTGGAAGTCATGTCCGTGTACAAGGTTTCCGGCCTGCCCGTGCTGCGCGGCAAGGAACTGGTGGGCATTCTCACCAACCGTGACGTCCGTTTCGTGGAATCCCCCGACACCACCAAGGTGTCCGAGGTCATGACCAGCAAGAATCTCGTCACTGTTCCCGTGGGCACCACCCTTGAAGAAGCCAAGCGCCATCTGCACGAACACCGCATTGAAAAACTGCTGGTGGTGGATAATGACCGCGTGCTCAAGGGCATCATCACCATGAAGGACATCGACAAGGTCGTGAAGTACCCCCACTCCGCCAAGGATGAAAGCGGCCGCCTGCGCGTTGCCGCTGCCCTCGGCGTAGGCAAGGACTGCGAAATGCGCGCCGAAGCCCTGCTCAAGGCCGGTGCCGATGCCCTGGTGCTCGACTCCGCCCACGGTCACTCCAAGAACATTCTCGACGCAGTGGCCATGATTCGCGGCAGCTTCCCCAACGCCCAGATCGTTGCAGGCAACATCGCCACCTACGACGGCGCCATGGCTCTGTTCAAGGCCGGTGCAGACACCGTCAAGGTCGGCATCGGACCCGGCTCCATCTGCACCACCCGCATCGTAGCCGGTGTTGGCGTTCCGCAGGTTACTGCCGTGCAGGAAGCCTACAAGGCAGCTCAGGAAGTGGACAAGTGCATCATCGCCGACGGCGGCATCAAGTACTCCGGCGACGTGGTGAAAGCCATTGCCGTAGGCGCCACCAGCGTTATGATGGGCTCAATGTTCGCCGGAACCGACGAATCCCCCGGTGAAACCGTGCTCTATCAGGGCCGTCGTTACAAGAACTATCGCGGCATGGGCTCCATCGACGCCATGAAGGCCGGCAGCTCCGACCGTTACTTCCAGGAAAAGAGCAAGAAGCTGGTTCCCGAAGGCATCGTTGGCCGCGTTCCTTACAAGGGACCCGTTACCGATACCATTCACCAGCTTATCGGCGGCCTCCGTTCCGGTATGGGCTATGTGGGTGCGGCCACCATTGCCGACCTTACCCACAAGGCACGCATGGTACAGATTTCCGCAGCCGGTCTGCGCGAATCCCACGTCCATGACGTTATCATCACCAAGGAAGCCCCCAACTACAAAATGGAAAACTAGGTTCGCAGAACCGTACCATAGAGGAACACCATGGATTCCATAAGCAAAGTCATCATAGTTGACTACGGTTCCCAGTTCACCCAGCTTATCGCACGTCGCGTGCGTGAAGCCGGCGTCTACTCGGAAATCCACCCCTGCATCGTCACTGCTGAAGATGTAAAGGCCATGCAGCCTTCCGCCATCATTCTCTCCGGCGGGCCCTCCAGCGTAGGCGACAAGGATGCCCCCACCCTCGACATGGGTCTGCTGGAACTCGGCGTTCCGGTACTCGGCATCTGCTACGGCATGCAGCTTCTGGCCCACAACCTCAAGGGCTCTCTGGCCAGCTCCGAAACCCGTGAGTACGGCCCCGCCGACTTCACCATGCTGAAGGAAACCCCGCTCTTCGAAGGGCTGGACATTTCCTCTCCTTCCCGCGTGTGGATGTCCCACGGGGACAAGGTTAAGAGCCTGCCCGCCGGATTCGAGGTCATCGGCCGCACCGAGACGCTGGATATCGCCGCCATGGCGGATGAAGCCAGAAAGATCTACGCCCTGCAGTTCCATCCCGAAGTACACCACTCCGAAGACGGAACCCATCTTATCAACAACTTCCTGTTCAAGATTGCCAAGATCAAGCCCGACTGGACCATGTCCGGCTTCATCGACAGCGTCATCCAGCACGTGCGTGAAACCGTCGGCCCCGAGGGCAACGTTGTATGCGGCCTTTCCGGCGGCATCGACTCCACCGTGGTTGCCGTGCTGCTCAACAAGGCAATCGGTCATCGCCTGCACTGCATCTTCGTGGACAACGGCCTGATGCGTGCACAGGAAGTGGAAGAAGTTTCCAGCTACCTGCGCGAACACTTCGACCTGAACCTCAAGGTTGTGGACGCCAGCGAACGCTTCCTTAGCAAGCTCGCCGGCGTGGAAGACCCTGAGAAGAAGCGCAAGATCATCGGCTACGAATTCATCGAGGTCTTCGATGAAGAAGCGCACCGCATCGAAAACGTGGCCTATCTGGCACAGGGCACCCTGTACCCCGACGTGATCGAATCCGTCTCCCACAAGGGTCCCTCCGCCGTGATCAAGAGCCACCACAACGTGGGCGGCCTGCCGGACAAGATGAAGCTCAAGCTCATCGAACCCCTGCGTGAACTCTTCAAGGACGAAGTCCGCAAGGTTGCCATCGAACTCGGCATGCCCGACTCCATCGTATGGCGTCACCCCTTCCCCGGACCTGGCCTTGCCATCCGCGTTATCGGTGAAATCACCGACGAACGTCTGGAAATTCTCAGGAAAGCGGACAAAATCGTGCAGAACGAGTTGACTGCCTCCGGTTGGTATCGCAAAGTGTGGCAGGGATTTGCCGTACTGCTGCCGCTCAAGACCGTCGGGGTCATGGGCGACGACCGTACGTACGAGCATGTCATTGCATTGCGCATCGTAGACAGCGTTGACGCCATGACGGCGGACTGGGTTCGCATGCCATCCGAAATTCTGGAGCGCATTTCCAGCCGCATCATCAACGAAGTCAAGGGTGTCAACCGCGTGGTGTACGACATCTCCTCCAAGCCCCCGAGCACCATTGAGTGGGAATAATCTAACATAATCTCAGGCAAAAACGGCATGTTCGGCATTGGTACTACAGAAATACTTGTTATTCTTGTTGTGGCCCTGATTATTCTCGGGCCGAAGAGTCTGCCCAAAATTGCCCGCACGCTGGGCAAGGGCATGGCGGAATTCCGCCGCGTTTCCACTGATTTTCAGCGCACCATAAACACTGAGATCGAGCTGGAGGAACACGAGAAGCGCAAGAAGGCCGCTGCCAAGCGCCTGTACGGCGACGACGACGATACGGAAGAAGAGGAAAAGCCGAAGAAAAAGGCTAAAGCCAAATCTTCCACCAAGACTGCTGCCAAGTCCGGCGAAAAGACCAAGGCAGCCAAGACCGCTGCCAAGGCTGCACCGAAGCCTGCGGGCGATCTGGCTGTCCCCCCGGACGAAGTTGCTGATGCTGCTGCATCTGCTACCGAAGAAGTTGCTGTGGTCGGGGAAAAGGCATGAGTAACGCCGACAAGAACACCCCGGACAACAACGAGGGGCAGGAGAACGTCTCCAGCGATAACGCAGAGGTAAGTGGTATCGCGGCATCGTCTGAAGCGCAGGCTGACGAACTAGCCCGACCTGAATCCGATACTCCCGATGCCGGGGCGGCTGATGCCGCCCCGGCTGTTTCCGAATCCGTTCCCCATCCGCCCCCGCCCTTCCCCTTTGAGGAATCCTCTAGCGAGGGGATTGACGATCCCTCTCTACTCCCCGTCGCCGCCGATGAAGAAATAGACGACGAAGAGGAAGAAGAAGAAGAGGAGGAGGAGGAAGAAGAGGAAGAGGAAGAAGAAGAGGGGCCCATGACCCTCGTCCAGCACCTGGACGAACTCCGCAAGCGCCTCAAGCACGTCGCCATTGCCGCCATTATCGGCTGTCTGGCCTGTTACGGCTTTGCCGAAGAGCTTTTCAATCTGCTTGTTGCTCCCATGGTCCAGTTCATGCCGGAGAACAGCAGCTTCATTTTCACCGCGCCGCAGGAAGCCTTTCTGACCTACCTGAAGGTAGCGGCTCTTGCCGGCGTTTTTCTCACCAGCCCCTACATTTTCTATCAAGTATGGGCATTTGTCGCTCCCGGCCTGTATGAGGAAGAGCGCAAATACATCATTCCTGTCGCGTTGAGTTCCGCCCTGTTCTTCATCGGCGGAGCTTCGTTCGGATATTTTATCGTCTTCCCTGCGGCGTTCGAGTTCTTCATGAGCTTCAACAACGAGCACATTCAGGCGATGCTGAAGCTGGATGAGTATCTGAGCTTCTCCATCAAACTGCTGCTTGCGTTCGGGTTCGTGTTCGAGATGCCGCTCTTCTCTCTGGTCCTCAGCAGAATCGGTCTTGTAACGGCTGACATGATGCGGAAATTCCGTCGGTTTGCCGTGCTTGGCGCGTTCATCCTTGGTGCCATTTTGACGCCGCCGGATGTCTTCTCGCAGTTGCTCATGGCCGGTCCGCTGCTCGTTCTGTATGAACTTTCCATCATTGTGGCCGCCGTATTCGGACGCAAGAAGAAAGAAGAGGAAGCGGAAGAAGACGATGAAGAAGAGGAAGAGGCCACCGAAACGAGATAACGCGCCCGTATAACTCCGGACGCACACCCGTGCCCACGCACGGCGTTTCAAAGGATATGCGCATGACACAACGTATGGCCACCATACAACGCGATACCAACGAAACACGCATTGCGCTGACGCTGGATATCGACGGCTCCGGCAAGGTGGACGTGAAGAGCGGATGGGGGTTTGCCGATCACATGCTCACCCTTCTCGCCTTCTGGGGAGGATTTGACCTCTCACTGACCTGCGAAGGGGATCTGCACGTTGATGCGCATCATACGCTGGAAGACATAGGCCTCTGCCTGGGACAGGCGTTGAACCAGTGCCTTGCAGACAAGACAGGCATCAACCGTGTCGGTTTCGCAAAGGTTCCCATGGATGAATCCATGACGGAAGTGAACATCGACATTTCCGGTCGACCCTATCTGGTCTACCGAAACGACGATCTGCTGCCTCCCGTCATTGCAGGGGATGAGAGCGACCTGTGGAGGGAATTCTTCAAATCCGTTGCATACGCGGCAAGAATCAACATGCACATTTCCTATCTGTATGGTAAGAATGGACATCATCTGCTCGAATCCGCATGCAAAGGTCTCGGTCTTGCCCTGCGCATGGCCGCCAGCCGCGATCGGGCGCAGCTACTCAGCACCAAAGGGAGTCTGGATTCATGAAACTAGTTCAGCGTATCAGCATCACCCTGCTCTTGCTTACCGGCCTCATCCTTGGAGGATGCCAGAAGGTAACCCAAGGCCCCACCCCGTTGCCTGAGGTTTCCATCGGCGTTGCCCGCTTCACCCAGCCTCTCCATACCTGGGACCTGCTTGCAGGCTATATTCCGGAAGGACAGGCTGAGCTTGAAGACAAAATTCTGCGCGAGCTTGACCAGAACTTCGAAACGCAGCTGTTCCGCATGACTAACCGTCGTTACGTCAGTGCAGGTGCCAGCGCCCGCTGCCTTGAGCTTGATACGAGCAAGAAGGCAGGCTCTTCCACGGCACTCGCCAAGTGGATCAATGTCGGCCAATGCATGGGCGTAGACTTTCTGGTTGTGCCCCAGGTTCTTCAGTGGCAGGACCGTGACGGCGGCGAAGCGGGAACCTACCATCCCGCAGCAGTCACCATGGACATTTTCATCATCGACGTAGCGAGACAGCGAGCCAGCTCCCGTTTCCACTTCGAGGAAACACAGGAGAGCCTTGCCAACAACCTCATGAACTTCAGTAAGTTCGTTGAGCGCAAGGGCAAGTGGATCTCTGCACAGCAGCTTGCCGAAGAAGGCATGCGCAAGGGTATCAAGGAGTTGGGTCTGTGATCATTTTTCCCGCAGTTGATATTAAAGGCGGTCAGGCCGTTCGCTTGAAGCAGGGCCGGGCCGATGAAGAAACCGTTTTTTCTTCCGATCCCGTGGCCATGGCAAAGCAGTGGCAGGATCAGGGCGGAAAATGGTTGCACGTGGTAGATCTTGATGGAGCATTTTCCGGCGAACCGGTAAACCGCGAGCTTATCCGCCGCATCTGCTCCAGCATCGACATTCCCGTGCAGCTTGGCGGCGGCATCCGCGATCTGGATACCGCCAAGGCATACATTGACGCAGGCGTATCCCGCCTGATCATCGGCACCATCGCATTGACCGATCCAGATCTTTACGGATCTCTCTGCGAAGCGCTGCCCGGCAAGATAGGCGTATCCCTTGACGCCGAGGGCGGCAAACTGAAGACCAAGGGCTGGGTGGAAGACACCGGCCTGACGGTGTATGACGTACTGCCGCGCCTTGAAGCACAGGGCACCTCGTTCATCATCTACACCGACATTGACCGCGACGGCATGCAGACCGGCGTGAATGTTCCCGCACTCAAGAAGCTTGCGGAAACCTCTTCCCTGCCCGTTATCGCTGCCGGCGGCGTAGCCACGCTGGATGACGTGAAGGCGCTCTACCCCTTGAGCCGTTCCGCCAATCTGGAAGGAGCCATCTCCGGCAAGGCCATCTACACCGGCACCCTCAACCTGCAGGAAGCCATGGAGTGGATTGCGGCCCAGCAGGACAGCTAAGCCGCCCCTTCAATAGTTAAAAGGCAAAAGCCTGCGACGGATTCCGTCGCAGGCTTTTTTTCTTCATTCTACAGAGGACGGAAGACATTCAGCACACTGCTTTTTGCAGGAGCAAACACCCTTGATGCATACAATGTGTACAATCAGTCAAATTCCTGCCTTGTCACCCCAGATGAAGCTTGCCAGCAGCGCCTGCTCGCAGTAAACCTTCTCAGGCGTTTTACCGGACAGTGTTCAGACACACAAACCGCCTGTTCCTTCACCTTGATACAGGGTCGTTACAATGAATTTTGATTTCAAAGATCTCGCCAGCCGCCATCCTCTATTTTCGCGACTGACAGGACAAGTCATCTGGCTGCTCTTTGAAGAACATAAGGCCTCTTCCGAAGACATCGACGCGTTCATGGAGCACTATCTGGCATGGCGCGACGAGCAGCTTGGTATTATGGCAGCGCTGGAGACCAACCGCGGTGCCTATCTGCGGATCACCACCGATCCTCCACCAAACAACGACGACGGCTACACGGCCATGCGTCCCCCCTGCAAACACTGCAGAGTGCTGCACGGAGCCGTTCTTCCCGCCTCGCACCCCGACCTTATCCGCTGCCTGCCCCCCTTTGCGCTGGGCTGCCGTTGCAGGGCTGAAATCATTCCGGCGGAAGATGTGCCGGAAAACGCCCCCCTCATCTTCACCAGTGAAATGCCGCGCCACGAGCTGCATTGCGCAAGCGAATGGATTTTCTCCGTACCGTGGGCAAAACGCCGCAAGGGTTAGCACCTTGCTTTCCACACCAGAACGGGCCTCAGAAATAACAAAAGCCCCCGATACGTCATCGGGGGCTTTCTTTTCGACCAATCACTGCGAGCAGTGCTTGCGGCTAGTTACTACGCTCCAGCACCCACAGGAAGTACACCGAGCTACCGTACTTGCGGAATATCTCCTTGGCCTTCATGGTCTCATTGGAGTCGCTTTCCGTGAATTCCACGTTATGGGACTGCAGGAACATCTTAAGGAACTGATACTTCACCATGAAGCTCACGTTGTCGGCGATATCCGGCCGAAGGATGGAGGAAGCCACCCCCACCACATTGCCAGATTCGTCCAGCACGGGCCCGCCACTGTTACCGTGTTGCAGCGGAACCGAAATCTGATAGTCCTGCGCGCGTCCCTTGAACCCAGTCTGGGCACTGATGATACCGTCGGTAATCTTGGTCGTCACGCCAAGCAGGCCAGCCTCGGGATACCCAAGGGCATACACTTCCGAGCCGTTTTCCAATACCTCGCTCTTGCGAAGCGGCAAGGCGGGGTCATCAATAGTACCTTCAACCAATTTGAGAGCCGCAAGGTCAAGATCATGGTCACGAGCCACAACACGAACTTCCTTGTAGTCGTCGCCAACTCTGACGAAGTAGGTGTCGCCTGTATCGACCACGTGGTTACAGGTGACCAGATACTTTTTGCTGATAAGCCATGAAGTGCCCGTGGCAAGCGAACGGTACGTCTTTTCACCCTTTCTCGCCGTCGCGCCGCCCTTCTTGCTGCCTCCATGACCGGAACGCCCGGAACCTTCGGATGCATAACCGCTCACGTCCACAGGCAGAAGCACCACATTGGAACCGCTATCAACGACGTTGTGGGCTACCAACCCGTCGCTGAAGACCTTCCACGTTGCCCCGATTTCGGTCTTGTCCTGCCGGAAATAGCGGCTCAGACAGCCGGAGTCAGGCTCAAGCTTGTTGAACTTGATCTTGATCTCACCGGCATTCCATTCACGGGTGCGGGTTTCCAGAATCATGGCCTTGTACTTGTACACACGGTCGGAACCGTCATAGTACAGACCAAGGGTGTACCGGCCATTGGAAAACTCGTACACACCTTCATAGGGTTTGGGGCCTTCCTTCTTGTCCAACCAGTAAACAAACCCTGCCAGATCGCGGGGCACTTCCTTGGGAGCCACCTCGATAAAGGTGCCTTCTTCCTGCGTATAGTGCCTGAAGGTTGATACGGACACGCCGCGCAGCTTGGCGTATTCCTTGATGCCGCCATAGAACAGGTCGGCATGCCGCTTATACTCGAACGGGTCGCTGGAGTTCTCCCCCTTGATGTCCAAAAGGAATATCACACCGGACTTGCTGGTATTATAGTCGCGCAGCAACAGCGGCTTGATCTCGCCGCTCATGCATCCACCCGGATACATGCAGTTCTTCACGCGGATGCTTCTGCCTTCGTAGTCTATCTCCGCCTCACGGAACTTATCCTTGGCCACGGTTTGCGCCATGTCCACAGCTTCAAAGAAAGACATCTCATACACTTCCTGCGGTCCCACCACCTGCCCGCCCACCTGCTTGATCGCAGGAGACGAGCCCATGGATACAGGACCGTTGCAGGCAACAAGCATCAGCACCATGCCGAGCGCAGCAATTATTCCCATCATTCGCGGCAGGCTGTAACCCCTCATGTCCACCCTCTTTGTTATACGACGCTCACGATAAAAGACTGTCGTGTTTATTCAGCAATTTCAGATAATTATTTCTTTTCAGCAGCCAAAATCAACATGACGGATTTGGAATACTTCTCGAAAGCTTCCACGGCACTCAAAGGCCTGCTGGATTCTGCTTCGGTAAACTCCACATTGTGAGACTGCATGAACGCCTTCAGAAACTGATACTTCACGACAAAGGCAGTATTCTCCATGACGGCCTTATTCATACCAGTGCTGACAATCCCCATTACGTTCCCGCAATCGTCAAGAACGGGACCGCCACTGTTCCCGGGATGAATAGGGGCGGTAATCTGATACTTCTCAGCCTCTCCCCCATACCCCGTCTGGGCACTCACAATGCCGTCGGTAATCTTAATCTCTTTTCCCAATATGCTTGCATGAGGAAAACCTAACGCCAGCACCGGAGTACCATTGGGAAGCTTACTCTGCTTGCGGATAGGCAATGCCGACACCGAGAAGGAACCTTCCATCAGTTTGAGAACGGCCAGATCAAGATCCTTGTCGGCCGCCACAACGCGGACTTCTCTGACCTCATCACCGTCGAAAACGAAATAGTCATCATTGCCGTCAACTACATGCTCGGCAGTAGCGAGGTACTTCTTCCCCAGAACCCATGCACTGCCGTTTCCGAGTACCCTGTAGACAGTGTCCCCTTTGGTAATGGTGGGACCATTATCCCGTTCCGTTACCCCTGTCGCGGTGCCGAGAATATCCTCTTCCGACTCCCGATACAGCGCAACATCGCCTTCGGGCTTGCGCATGGAGATGATGGCTCCACGCTCAACCCTCCAGGCTATGCCCTCCATATCGCCCCTCTTGTCAGAAAGACGGCTCAGACAGATGGCACCGGGCTGCAGTTTCTTGAACCGGATAAGAATTTCGCCGACCTTCCAGCGACGGTCGCGCGATTCAAGGATGATGGCTTTGAACTTGTATTTACGATCTTTGGGAGTGGCATAGATGCCCAAGGTGAACGCGCCGTCCGAAGATTCAAACACCCCTTCCATGGGATCACGGTTCTCGCGCTTGGTGAGCCAGAAGGCAAAGGCTTGCGGGTCGTGCGGGATATCTTCTCCGGCCTTCTCCACGGGAATATCCTTGGACTGCATGTATTCAGCCTGAGTATAAATGGAAGTCTCTATCTCATTGAAGCTGAGATAGTCCTCAAGCTCCTGATAAAAAGCCTTGAGAAAGAGCTTGGGGGCAAGAGTTCCGTCCCAGAAGCCGTCACCTTTCCCGTACATGAGGAAGGTAACCCCATACTCCTGCGTCTTCGGAATATACAATACAACAGGTTCTATACGTCCGATAAATGCCCCGTACATGGGATCATAGGTCTGAACGATGACGGCATTGCCCGCCTTGTTCACCTTTACAGACCGGAACTTGAGACTTGCCACCTCTTCGGCAATGTCTATGGCTTCCTCAGGGGTCACGAATACAACCCGCTGGTCGCCGGTAACCGCCTTGTTTTCAACATCGGTAGGTTTGAGATCCGTACCGACCATAGTTGCTTTGCACCCCACAAGAAAAAGCACGACAAGCAGTAAGAAACACCGACGCACAGCAGCCTCCCCGTTCAAATTGTATTGCAGAACGCAAGGAGTAAACTATAGACACCCGATAGATCAAGCGATGTTCCATGCATAACAACATATAGCCACCATCCCCCTTCCTGTCCGGAGCAATATGAGCTAGTGTCCGCGCCATGCCGACCACATCAACACAAGCATCATTGATTGCCCCGCTCCCCTCATCCTCCAACACATTGAAAGCAGCCACAGCGATTGATGTTCTCCGTACGGTATACGGCTATCACGAATTTCAGGGAGAACAGCAGCGCGTCATAGAACATGTGCTGAACGGCGGCGATGCGCTGGTGCTCATGCCCACGGGCGGCGGCAAATCACTCTGTTATCAGATTCCTTCCATCCTGCGCCCGGGAACGGGCATTGTGGTCTCGCCGCTGATTGCCCTGATGCAGGATCAGGTCAGCACCCTGAACCAGATGGGCGTCAGGGCGGCCTGTCTGAATTCAAGCCTCTCTCCGGCCCGCCAGCGGGAAGTGGAAGCCGCCCTGCACAACGGCTCACTGGACATGCTTTATGTGGCTCCGGAACGGCTCATGACTCCGCAATTTCTGAACCGGCTGGACAACATCCCCATCGCCTTGTTCGCCATCGATGAAGCGCACTGCGTTTCACAATGGGGCCACGATTTCCGGCCAGAATACACCCAGCTCAGCATCCTGCATGAACGATTCCCGCAGGTGCCGCGCATTGCACTCACTGCCACGGCGGATGGTCCCACCCGCCGCGACATCGTTGACCATCTGCAGCTGAAAGAAGCCTCCGCCTTCTCCACGGGATTTGACCGGCCCAATATCAGCTACACGATCGTGCTCAAAGACCGCGGCATGGATCAATTGCTTTCCTTCATCCGGCACAGACATGCCGGTGAATCAGGGATTGTCTACCGCGTATCGCGCAAGAAGGTGGAGGAGACCGCAGAAGAACTGCAGGCGGCAGGCATCACCGCATTGCCCTACCACGCAGGCATGACGGCCATTCAGCGCAACTACAATCAGGAACGCTTCATGCGCGAAGAAGGGGTTGTCATGGTTGCCACCGTGGCTTTCGGCATGGGCGTGGATAAACCCAACGTGCGTTTCGTGGCCCATCTGGAGCCTCCCCGCAGTCTTGAAGCCTACCATCAGGAGACTGGACGCGCCGGCCGTGACGGCCTGCCTGCCGAAGCCTTCATGACCTACGGTCTGGCGGATGTCGTTATCCTACGCAAGATGATCGGCTCGCAGGAAACCAACTCCCGCGCACATCTTGAGCACCAGAAGCTGAACGCACTGCTCGGCTTTCTGGAAACGGTGGAATGCCGCCGCAAGGCACTGCTCGGCTACTTCGGCGAAACGCTACCCGCCCCATGCGGCAATTGCGACACCTGCCTGACGCCCCCGCAAACGTGGGACGGCACGGTGGCCGCCCAGAAGGCACTGTCTTCTGTCTACCGCACAGGACAACGCTTCGGGGTTGCCCATTTGACGGACATCCTGCTGGGCAAGCTCTCCAAACGAATTTCCGCCCATGGTCATAACGAACTGAAGACCTTTGGATGTGGCAAAAAGCTGGCCAAGGAATCGTGGAAGTCCGTTTTCCGGCAACTTGTGGCGCTCGGCCTGCTGGATGTGGATATGGAAGGACACGGCAACCTGCTGCTCAACGAAGCCAGCTGGCAGGTGTTGCGTGGTGACAGGAACGTGCAACTGAGACGGGAAGCGCTCTCGACCGCCAGCTCGCACGGCAGGGTTACCCCGGAAACGGATGCAGCCCTTCACGCCACTCTGTCGCATCCGCTCACGTCCTCGCTGTTGCAGGCATTACGCAACGAACGGCTGAAGCTGGCCGAAACACAGGACGTTCCGCCGTATGCCGTCTTTCCGGACAAGACGCTCATGGAAATGGCAGCCTACCGCCCCTGCACACTTGAGGACCTGAGCAACCTCTACGGAGTGGGGCAGGCCAAGCTGTCCATGTACGGCCAACTGTTTCTGGACCTGATGGCCTCACATGAAACAACACACGGCAAACCGGAGAGCGTTCCGGACATGCCGCAACGTGCTGCCGAAAAGGAACGCCGCAGAACGGCACGCCAGAACCGAGGCATAACGGAAACGATCAAGGCGTCCATGGATCTGCTCAAAACGCTGGGCTCGCCGGAAGCCGTCGCCAAGGAACGAGGACTTGCCATCGGCACAGTCTACGGCCACTTCGCACAGGCATTGCGCCTTAAAGAGATGGAACTGGAAGAAATCACGGAATCCATGAACGCGGAAGACATGCTCAGCATCCGCGAGGCGCTCGGAGCATGCATTGGTTCCGGCTCAGGTCTGAAAGGGGCCTTTGAAGCCCTGCGCGGCCGTTTTGACTACGGCCTGCTGCGCTGCATTGCAACGGAAATGCGCTCTGCGGGCGTGGACGGAGATGACTGGTAACAGCTCCGGCTAACCGGCTTCCATGGGCAGCTTGCCGTATTCCATGGCACGGTACAACCGGTCACGCCCCACGGGACGCGAGAAGAGATAGCCCTGAGCCGCCTCGCAACCCAACGAGGCCAGCATCTGTGCCTGATCAAACGTCTCCACTCCTTCGGCAACCACTTCAATGCCCAGTCCCCTGCCAAGGCTGACAATGGCCTGCACAATGCCGTGCGTGGCCCTGTCGTCAAGCACGGATGCCGTAAAGGATTTGTCCACCTTGATCATGTTCACGGGGAAGTTGCGCAGGTAGTTGAACGAGGAATACCCCGTTCCGAAATCATCCAGGGCAATCCGTACCCCGTTATCCCGCAACTTCCACAGGCGGTCCGTCACCGCCTCCTCACCCTTGAGCAGGGTATTCTCCGTGATTTCCAAGCAGATATCAGAAGGCCTGCATCCTGAATCAGCAATGATCTTCATGAACACATCCAGCATATTCCAACGCTGCATGGTAATGGCCGATACGTTGAGATTCAGGACAAAGGAACCGGCATCCGGATTCTGTGCACGCCATTCCGTCATGGCGGCACAACCATACTCGAGCATCTGGCAGTCCAAACCATAGATAAGGCCGGACTCTTCCGCTGCCGAAATGAAGTGCTCCGGAGAAACAATATCTCCCGCAGGCTGTTTCCAGCGCGCAAGCACCTCTGCGCCACGCACCCGTCCCGTCTGCAAGGTCACATACGGCTGGAACACCGGTTGGAATTCCGAAAACTCCAGCCCCCGCCGGATTGCGTTTTCCAATTGCAGCATGTCCTGCATGCGGGAATGCAGCGTACGATCAAAAATTTCGTACCGGCCTGAGCCGTTCTCCTTGGCCCGATACATGGCGGCATCGGCATCGCGCAGAATATCCTCGGAACGCTCGTATTCGTTGGCACGGAGCACAGCACCGACACTCGCTCCACTGAAGACTTCCACCCCGCCGACCTTGAAGGGCGCCTTCAGGGACTCAAGAATACGCTGAATCACATGAGTCGCCTGCAGCACGTCCTGCAAGTCATCCATGAGCACGGCAAACTCGTCCCCGCCGAAACGGGCGAAGGTATCCGATTCCCGCAGGCACCCGTTCACACGCAAGGCGAACTGCTTGAGCAGTTCGTCTCCGGCCTCATGGCCCATGCTGTCGTTCACAACCTTGAACCGGTCCATATCCATGAATAATACGGCAAAATGATAGCCTTCATGACGTCTGGATCTGCGGATGGCGCTGTTGAGGCGATCCATGAAAAGGGTTCGGTTGGGGAGACTGGTCAAGGCGTCGTGAAACGCCATGTGCATGAGTCTGTCGTCTGAAAGCTTGTGTTCGGTCACATCTTCGAGCAGCACAACGGAAAAAGAGAACTCTCCATGGCCATCACGGACAGCGGTGAACGTCATTCTGCACCAGAAGCGGGCCGCACCGGGCAAACGACACTCCACAATCTCACTGAAGCTGTCCGCCGCTCCTTCCATCAGAGCGGCATAGCGCCGAAGCACTTCCTTGCGGGCTGAAGCATCCACGATGAATTGCAAAAGATCCGCATGAAGCAGGCTGCCGCCGTCCGTATCAAACATGTCGGCGACACGCCCGTTGCTCTCGATAATCCTCTGCTCGGCCGTAACGGTGCATACGCCAAGGCCGGAGTGCTCGAACACGGCACGGAAACGCGCTTCACTGTCACGCAGCGCCTCCTGCTGCCTGAAGGTCTCGATGGCCCCGCCGACGTAGCCGGAAATAAGCTCAAGCAACTGCAGGTCGTCGGACGTGAAGGCATCACCGTCCGAGTAGCTGCGCACGGAAAGAACGCCGACGCTTTCACCGGCATGCGTACGCAAGGGAACCCCAAGCCAGACAGCAGGTCTCGGCTGTGCCGGACACACCACCCCTTTGGATTCCATACCCAGAATGTCTTCCTGTTTGAGCATGAAGGGCTTGCCCCAGACATAGACAAACTCGGTCAGACCGTTACCGAAGGGACGGGTACCCGGAGCCTTGCGCTTGATATCGCAGAAATAGGGAAATGAAATGCTTGAACCGGGGCCGTCTGTCAGGGCAATGGAGCAACTTTCCGCGGCCATGAGATCACTCAATACGCCGTGTATGCCTTCCATCAAACCGATCAGCGTGAATTCACGAAGAATCACCTGTGTAAGCAACTGCAAGGCCATATAGGCCTTATCACGGCGCGTTCCCCCCACCACGGCGGCAGGCGTGCAAACATCGGCCAACTCGTGCATCTGACGAACAACAAGCCGCCTGTTGGTCTGAATATCCTGAATGGTATACATGTCCGAACGGACAAAGAGGCAGGAGCCATCCGGCCTGGAAAGACGCAGACGAACAGAACCCAACGCCCTGTCCCCCCCGGCCACCGCGTTGAACAGAGCAACCTCTTCCGCCCGCGCCCCGCTGTAACACTCCGCACCGGAGTAGAACGAGCCCAGAGCTTCCGCCCGTTGTCCGGTCAGAGAAAGCATGGCCTCATTCGTATAAACAAGGCGCCCCGCGCAAGTATAGACAGCCACCCCGGCAGAAGCGGCTTCAAAAACCCTGAACAAGGCAACGTCGGAAGACAATATATCGCTGCGGACGGCAGCATTGGCGCTATCTGGCATACAGCCCTACTCCCCCATCAAAACAAACGGAGGGGACTATACCTATCAGATGCAGGGGAGGCAACAATTCACAGCAAGAGCATCCCGGATAATAAAACCTCAGTGCCTACCCACCTCCGACGGCAGGAAAAAGCCCGACCCTGTCGCCTTCGGCAACCACGGCGTCACCGTTCACATGCACTCCGTTCACAAACCGGATCTTCACTTCGGCGTTGGGAATGCCAAGCAAGTCGATAATGCTGTCCACACTGGTTCCCGCTTCCACCTCAAGCTCTCCGCCTGCGGGAGCATGGTGAGCAAGGGTGGCAAAGCACTTCACTTCTATCTTCATGAAAACATCCTGTAATCAAATTGGAAGGTAACCGCCTGATACGACGAAAACAATCACGCCGGAACAAGTATGCAACGGACATGCAGTTCAGAAGTCCCCGTCTTCCAAGGCGCTGCGTGCAGGATAACCGGCAGGATATTATCCGCCTCACCGGTCAGCTCCAGCCGAACACCATTGACAGATTCTCCTTCTCCGCACTGCACAATGCTGGATCGTGCAAGTCCCTGGCTTGTCTGCGCCACCCGGGCAAAAAAGCTGTCACCCTGCGCAAGCCTGAGCTGCACGGCTGCGGCATTGGCGTACACGACCTCGCCCACGGCGCTCAGCTCAACAACAGGCACCGGAAGCGAATCGACAAAAAGATACTGGTCCCTGTCGCCCTGCCGGAAAAGCCGGTACAGCTCAAAGCTCTCAATGGCATTGGCGCAGTGTTTAAGCACGATGGACAGCAGGGACATGAGAATGCCGGACAGATTCCGCTCGCCCTTTGACATGACTCCGACGAACATACCGCGGGTGCGTGATGTCGTTGCAAGCACATGCAGAACAAGACGGTACATGTTGTCACGCGAATACACGGTAACCGGCCTGTTCTCACGCACGGCAAGGGCGAACACCCCGTTGTCTATGAGATGCTGCACTTCCGCATCAAGCATTTCACGGAACAAGGCCGGGGAACACAATGAAAGCGTGAAGTCCGAACTGTTCTCGTCAACAAGGTAGAATGCGGACGCGGAAAAATGCACCAGTTCACCGATGCGAAGGATGGTTTCTTCCAAGAGGGCCGTGGGTTCATGCAGCTTGTTGATGCAGGTCTGGAAATCGCCCAACGTCGAAGCCATTTCCAGAACGTCCAGAGTGAACCTTGCCTGCTCCTCAAGATGCCTGAGCCGCTGCTCCAGACTATGTGTCCCGGTCGGGTATGGTGCTTTATCCATCGACATTCATCAACCGTACGATTTCAGAGACCTGATAGTCCAGTTGCAATACTGTCTGCCCGAGCACGCTCACAGGCAGTTCCAGGCAATCCCACGTTTCACGGCTCAGTACGGGAACAAGACGCTCCCCGCTGGAACCGAATCTGAAAGCATTTGCCACAACATCCGCCACGCACATGATGGCTGCTTCCGGCACGGTGGGGGCCATGCCGGGCAGATGATGGTACCGCACATTCTTCTCGAGCGAAACAGGGCATCTCCATGCCTTGAGGAGCAGTCCGCCAAGGCGGTCATGCGTAAACCCCATCACCTCTTTCTCGCACTGCTGCACGATTCTGTGTTCGGAGTAGGCAGTATGGAAAAGATGCGTCGAATGATCGGGCGCTATCTTGAACATGATGAGTCGCCCTATGTCATGCAACATTCCCGCGACGAAGAAACGCTCCGTATTGGGCATTCGACGATAACTGGCAAGAATACGAGCGGCCATGCCGCAGGCAATGGAATGCTCCCAGAAATCGCGCATGCTGACCAGATGCTCGGGAATTCCCTTGAACGATGCGACAATGGAAATACCCATGGCCAGCGAAACAAGCTGGTTGCTGCCCACGACCGTAACAGCGCGTGAAATGGTGTCCACCTTCGCAGTCATACCATAGAAGGGACTGTTCACCACACGCAACAGGCGGGCAACCAGATCGGTATCGTTGGCAATTACTTCCGCCACATCCGTCGCGGAGCTGCGGGAGTCGTTCACCACCTCAACCAGCTTATGAAAGACGGAAGGCAACGAGCCGAGCTTGACGTCGTCACGCAGCAGCGTCTGGACATCCAGAGGAGGAGGACACTTGCCCGCAGGCTTGGCAGGAGAGTCATGCTGCACAAGCGCCAACGGGTCATCGCCCCGCCCTTGGGCAAGGGCCATCTTGCGGGCCAGATGCAGCGTTACAAGCTTTTGCAATTCCTGAATGACAAGAAGGGAAGAGTCGTTATGACGAAAACGATGTTCCGTATCGCGCCGGGCGGCTTCGTACAGTTCCGAAGGGATTTCCTCAGACACAAGAGCAGAGGCTTCCTCGGAGCCTTCGCCTTCCACCTGCGCCTCGGTCACGCCCCAGATCTTGAGTACGCGCAAAGCCTGTTCGGAAAGCGTGTCACCATACGAAAGCAATTTACGGCCATTTCTGTCCAGCACATCGGCAGACAGACGCATGCCCGGCTTCAAAGCGGATAATGCAAGAGTTCCCATATTACTCCGGTTTGCAATTCATCAAAAACAATACGTTCCCCCTCGATCCAACATGCCAACACATGTCGCGTTTAACCACTATTATTTAGCCACAATGCTTCGGCTTGGCAATCCGCTTCTTTCCTTTGAAAAGTGCCTGCACCAACCTCTTTCGCTTCCCCTGAGAAGTCACTTTTGCTATGCATGTGCAGCCACACGACTCAGGCCCGGTTTCGCTACGTATCAAGCCATTGTTCGCCTGACGTGGCAACCAGTTACGAAGAAACAAATTTTCGGATGCTACGCACATGAATTCACTCGACATAGTATTTATTGTCATTGTCGGTTTCTTCCTCATCAGAGGCCTGTTCAGAGGACTGGTCACAGAGCTGGGAGCCATTTTCGGCGTTGTGGGCGGCTTTCTGCTGGCCAACCGCTACTACCCCGAGGCGGAACCTTATGTAAGCAAGATCATTTCCGACAGTTCATGGGTGGGCATAGCCTCCTATGCAGGGGTTTTTCTGGGCGTAATTCTGATTACCTCCCTGCTGGCTGCAGTAATCCACACCATCATAGATTCCTCTCCCGCCGCATGGCTCGACCATCTGGCCGGCCTGCTGCTGGGCGGCCTGAAGGGCGTGCTCATCAGCTGCGTGCTGCTCGCATGCATCACCTATTTCCTGCCCAAGGCAGAATTCGTCACCAATTCCAAAGCAGTTCCCTACCTGCAGCAAGCAACAACCTTCCTGCAGCAGTACATACCTGAAAAAACGTTTTAACAGCCGGATTGTTTCCGACACAACACCCCACGCATCAGGTATATACGACATGATGCGCCAACAGGATACATTTTCATGACCAGCCCCATTTCCGAAGCGACCATTGCCCTGAAAGACGTCATCGAAAAACTGCTCGGTCCGGACGGATGCCCGTGGGACAAAGAACAGACGCCCGAATCCCTCTGCGACTACCTGCTGGAAGAAACCTTTGAACTCGTGGACGCCATCCGCAGCGGCAAGAACGTGGATGTGCGTGAAGAGCTTGGCGACGTCATGTTCCTCGTTCTCTTCATCAGCCGACTTTACGAATGCAAGGGCTTTACCCTTGCTGACTCCATGCAGGAAAACGCAGCCAAGATGATCCGCCGCCACCCCCACGTGTTCAGCGACTCCAGCGTGGAGAACATCGCAGAAGTCTGGGCAAACTGGGAACGCATCAAGCGCAGCGAAAAAAAGGACGGCGCAGAAGACAAGCCCAAGGGCACCTTCGACAGCCTGCCCAAGGGACTGCCGCCGCTGCTCAAGGCCTATCGCCTGAACTCCAAGTCCGCCCGCATCGGCTTTACCTGGCCCGATGACGCCGCCGTTGAAAAGCAGCTTGAATCCGAGTGGCAGGAATTCAACGAAGCCTGCGCCACGGATGACAAGGAAGCGCAGGAACGCGAATTCGGCGATGTGCTCTTCACCATGGTCGAACTCGGACGCCGCAAGGGCCTCAAGGCCAACGCCGCCCTGAACAGCACCAACATCAAGTTTCTTGCACGGTTTGAACGCATGGAAGCACTGGCCCGCGAGCGCGGCAAGGTCTTTGCCGACCTTTCCTTCTCCGAAATGGACGCGCTGTGGAACGAGGTGAAGCAAGGGGCATAGCATGCCGCACGCAGCAACACAGGACATCACACACGCCATCAGCCTGTGGCTGAAGACAGGCCGCAGCCTGTCGGACGATGTCCGTCGCTATGCGGACACCGTGCTCGGCGACCACGACGAAGCAACCCTGCGAGACGCTCTTTCTCCGGACCATCCGGATTTCGAGACTTTTGCCGAGTTTCTGCTCTTTCCTGACGAGCCCTTGTTGCGTGCGCTGGATGCCATTCTGCATCCCCATGAACATGCCGGTACAAAGGAATCTTCTCCCGGAGAAGACTCCTCACCGTTCTCGAACACCGACATGTTACAACTGACAGACCATCTGGAAGGCGCGGCCCTGCCGTGCCTTCTTCATTTGGCTCACGGCCGGTCAATAGAATTCGTCCCCCCGCCCCATGTATGGCGGGACACGGTCCGCAGACTGCATCTCGACTGTAGCATTCCCGCCCCCATACGACATCGCATTGCACGGCTTCAGCCCCAACCGCTGGCCACATTCACCAGATGCCGTCTCAAAGCCAGCCGCCTGCGCCTTGAGGGCCCCATTGAAGCATTGACGGCCCGCTTTCTTGATCAATACCCTTGCGGCGATCCGGCCTATCCGGAAGCATTGGTATTCTGGCTGCATTTTCTCTCATCCCTTCCGGCTGACACGCAGTTCCCCGTTGCAGACGAGACAAACCAGGCTGACTATGTGCTTCGGGAACAAAACCCGTGGCACCACCTGCACAAGCGTCACCAACGCCTGAAGAAGGCACTGCGCCAGTCACAGGAGTTCACGGAACGGATGCAGCGCTATTCCATGGACCTGATCATGATGCAGGGTGCACAAGCGCCCTTTATCCATGAAGACGCAGCACGCAAGGAGATCCAGATCATGGAACGGATAAGCCTTGCCGTCTTCGGCAAAGCCGCCGGTTTCGGCGATGACATGCGGGAAACGGATTACGGCACGGTTGATCCTGCCGACATGACAGACGTAATGCGCACCCTCTCGCTGCTTGATAAATAGCCTCGCCGAGCCGTTTCTCGTCCGCCACACAGGCGCCACACAGGATTCGAGCCTCCCTGAACAGCACCAGACGGATAAACCGGACTCCGAAAGCCAAAAAAACAAAGCGGAGCCTTGGGCTCCGCTTTCGACAGTGCGATGAAATCCGGCAGGTTAAACCATAAGGTTCAGATTCTCACCCAACCCCTGGATGGCAGCACCAGTCTGGGTCTGGCTGGCACCGTTCCCGTGCTGCTCGCGTTGTGCAAGTCTGTTCTGATCCTGCTGGTTCATACGAGGCTCAGCCTGAGCCATGCGCTGCATCTCCAACACGTTGGCGGCACCTTCGGCACCACCTTTCAGGGCATCAATTTCCATGTTCTCCCCTCCTGTCCAGAGATTCCAATTGTCCTATTCAACACAACAGATCGGCACGATTTCAAAAGCCTTTAGGGGCAGATGGCTTTTTTCTTCAATGGATGCCACCAAACGCAAAATCAGATGCAAAGCCGTTCCGTTTAGCATAGTATTCCGATAAGCAAGGCAATCTCATGGACCATGCCAGCGCGCGAAAAGAAAGTGACCGACCACGCGGCCCCCTCGGATCAAAGCAGAAAGGAGGCGGAAATGTTGTTGCCCGAAAAAGAAGCCCGTTTTAAAACGTGCCCGTTACTGAAAACGTCCGATGACAAGATGAAGTTCTGTCTCGGCGAAGACTGCATGATGTGGCGATTCAAGAACCCTCAACGCAAAGACGAGACCGACCCCGGTTACTGCGGCCTTGCCGGCAAACCTGCCGGTGCCATGTAGCAGGTCGGGCACACCTTACACATGACCGAACAAACGACCTCCCCTGCTGAAAACACTTGCGAACAACAAGCGCAGGAAGCAACGAGCCCTCTTGCGCAGTTCTCGCGCACCTTTTCGCGTCAGGGGCTCTACGGCTATTTTCTCATCATTCTGGTGCTGCTTTCCCTGTATCTCATGTACGGCATCATCCGGCCTTTCATGCATACGGGAATCATCGCCATAGTCATTGCCGCCTGTTTTTCGCCCCTCTACAACCGCATTCTGCAACGCATGGGTAACAGGGAACTGCTTGCCTCGGGAGCCGTGATCGGCATACTTGTGGTCTGCTTTGCCCTGCCGGTAACGGTATTCCTGTCCGGCCTCATCCCGCAGGCCATAGACAGCATCCGCGCCGTAAACGACTGGCTCAGGATTACGGATTTCGACCAGCTCACCCAGCAGAGCGGCATTCTGCCCGCCATTCAATGGCTGCAGCAGAAGTTGCCCTTCATTGATCCCCTGGAACTGGACATCAAGCACAACATCACGCTGTTCTCCAAGTCGGCAGGACAAACCGTGATCTCGTTTGCCACCAGCGCCCTTGGCGATACGGTGACCTTCTTTTTCCACTTCCTGCTCATGCTGCTGATCATCTTCTTCCTGCTCAAAGACGGAAAGAAGATGCTGGCTGCGGTCAAATATCTCTGCCCGATGCGTGAGGAACAGGAAGACAACATCATCAACACGCTGCGTCAGGTTTCCCGCTCCGTTCTGGTAGGAGGCCTGCTTGTTGCTGTGCTGCAGGGCATCGTAGGCGGTTTCGGTCTGGCCATGGTGGGCATTCCCGCCCTTTTCTGGGGCACGGTCATGGGCTTCTGCTCGCTCATTCCCGTAGTGGGTACCGGTCTGGTCTGGATTCCCGCCTGTCTCTACCTGCTCATCGTGGGTGAATGGCAAAGCTCCATCTTTCTGCTGTTGTGGTGCGCACTGCCTGTTGCCGCCATAGACAGCTTCCTGCGCCCCTACTTCATGAAGGACAGCGCGCGGGTTTCGGTGTTCTTCATTTTCATGTCCATTCTGGGCGGTATCAAGGCATTCGGCATTCTGGGCATTCTGTATGGCCCGCTCATTCTGAGCTTCACCATGGTCATGCTCACCATATACGGCGAAGAATTCGCCGACGTGCTCGGAGAAAAGCCCCCCGCCCCCGCCAAAAAACAGGGCAAGTAACCTGATAACGAACAGGCCGGAGAGCAAACGCTGTCCGGCCTTTTTTACGATCACACATCGGCGCTCAGCTTATGGTAGCTGTCCGCCTCTCCCCCGCTTTATGCAAAATGAAAAGCCCTTCTGCTGAATGAAGGGCTTTCCGTGTCGCCTGCGGGGGAGGTCAATACCCCGCAGACACTGCAAGTGACGCAGTATGTGTAGGAATTTCTTTAAAATATCTTTCCGAAGATGAAGTCGAGAACAAACCAGCTGGCCGTGAGCAGCACGCCAAGGAACACCATGCGCCAGAGGATGTTGCGCGCCTTGTCCAGATAGACGGTCACCACGTCCTCGCCGACCATGCTCTTCACTGTATAGTGCTGTTTACCGCCTTCGGCCTTCAGCACGTGCACCACAGCCCCATCGCTCAATTCAGGCTCGTCCCAGTCCACGGTTTCCGCAGGAATCTCCTTGCCGGAATCCGCGTCAAGATAACGGTATATCACAACCGGCTGGGCATCTTCCTGTTCTGCAACAGCGGCTTCATTCGCTGCCTCGCCAAGAAGAACTTGCGGTGCTTGAGTCTCAGTCGCTTCCTGTTTCGCGGCAACCATGGCTACTCCTTCACGATCAGCACCGGACAGGTGCTCAGGGAAATCAACCGTCTTGCCACGCCGCCCAACAACACATGGGACAAGCTGCCCCTGCCGCTGGCTCCCGCCACAAGCAGCCCCGCCTTGCAGGCAGCTGCCTCCTCGACAAGAGTCTTGTACGAGGGATTGCCGTGGCGGATGACGGTTTCCACATGCTTCACGTCCGCCCTGCGGGCATATTCCACTGCAGGATTGATGGCAGAACGGGCCTTGCGGTGCAGAGCCTCTTCCAGCTCAGGGGCAAGGCTGAAGGCCTCCATGTCCATTTCGTAGGTCATGCCGATGCACAACCCGGCTCCATACCGTGCCGCAAGCGCGCTGGCCTGACGAGCCGCAAGATCGGCTCCTTCCGTGCCGTCATAGGCAAGAAAAATCCGCTCAAGCCCCAGTTGCTTGTCACCGGAGATGACCAGTACGTCCGCATCGCTCTGCCTGATCACGTCGTCAGCAACTGAGCCGATGGGCATTGAATCCAGTAAAAATCGTGCGCGCTTGCCGATGACGATAAGGTCCGCCCGAATCTCTTCGGCCGTGCGCAGAATCTCCTCCGGCGGCTCGCCGGTGCGGAGATGGGCCTTGGCCCGCACATTGCGGGCCAAGGCCATTTTGATGGCGGAATCGAGACAGGTCTGGTAATGGCCGTGCATTTCAGTCAGCACGCGGGAGTTGCCAAGAAGCCTCAGGTCTCCCTGATAGCCGGGAATGACGGTCACGACGTCGACAGCAGCGTTTTCCGAACGGGCCAGAACCAGTGCCTGTTCCAGCACGTTGGTTGCCGACTCCGTACCGTCGAATGCGACGAGCACCTTCTTGTACATAAGCTCCTCCCTTCCATCCTGTCCGGGTTCAACGCTCGTTTAGGCGTGGCTTGCAGCCCCTTCCATCTCCAACTGGCGTTCAGCGCGGCGGCCCAGAATCATGGCCTTCAGGATGATGAATGCGCCCACGAGCAGAGCAAAACACATGAGGCCAAAGCTGACCTTGCTCATGATGTCGATGAAACCGGCATCCCAGCCGATGACTTCAAGCTGCTTCAGGTACTTGGGAATGGCGAGACCGCGGCTGACAGCAACGATCAGCATGATGGTGGCCATAACGAACTTGATGGCATAGTCCTTCACGTAGGTGGTGCCGATGGCGCCGAGCTGCACGCCGAACAGAGAGCCGGCGAGAATGATCAGCGTGAGGCGGATATCCACCATACCGTAGAAGGCCCATACCATGGTACCGCCCAGACCCATGACGAACGCCACGACCAGTTCGGTGGCGGAAGCCATGAGGCTGGAAAGACCGATGATGTAGATCATGCCGGGAACACCCGCAAAACCGCCCACCGCAATGGTGGCTGCCAGCAGACCGGCGGCAAGGCCGACCGGAGCGGTAAACCAGAAGGAAATGCGGATCTTGCTGGCCTTGAAGGTCATCATGGGCCACAGCTCAATGGACTGCAGACGCTTGGCGAGCATGGTGACCTTTTCTTCACCACCGGAACGCTTGGTCTGGATGGCATCCTTCAGAACGAAGCTGCCCACCGTCACCAGAACGAACACAAAGGCAAAGGAAACATACAGGTTGGAGCCTGCCTGGCCCCACTGTTCCAGAATGAACTTCTGAATCTGAATACCAAGCTGGACGCCGATTTCAGCGGATACGCCGATGATCAGCCCCATCTTGATGTCAACCTGACCATACTTGTAGCGCTTGATGGCGCCCACGAGGGCCTTGGGGAACTTGTGGCACATGTTGCTGGCAACGGCCACAGGACCGGGAACGCCAAGGCTCATCATGCCGGGGGTAAGAACGAATGCGCCGCCTGAACCGATGAAGCCGCTGACGAGACCGCCAACGAAACCGACGAAGAACAGGAACAGGACGCCGACCAGCGTGAGGTCAACGAAGCGCAGGTTTTCTGCTAACAAATCGTGCATGTGAAATCTCCTGTCAATTTCTGTCGGGTTAAGCGGTTACAGTCGCACGGTTGCGGGAATCGGTACGCTTTGCAGCGCCGGCCTTTTCGGTTGCACGTCCGGCTTTGGCGGAAGCCTCAATACCAAGGGCAGTCCACACATTGCCCGTGAAATTGCCGTGAACGTACGAGAACAGAAATACCGTGGCGATAGGCAGTGCGGTGTAAAGTCCGCCCTTGGCAAACAGATGCACCATGGTATCAGCGAAGCTGAATACGGCGGCATACAGTGCGACACTCAGTGCGCCAAAGATAATGGCCTGCCCTTTCGCCTTCTTTCTTCTTTCCTGAACAGTGGTCATCACAACTCCTCCTTGCTTTGCTCCGTCTACAAGTGCTGGAAACCTGGCTATTGGGCGCGCAGGCGGGCTCTCTTGTCTGCCTGCTTCTTGGGCTGGGTCTTCACCCGCTCTTCATTTGCCGTCTTGCCACTGGCAATGAAGATGGCCGTTTCAAAGTCGCCCTTTTCAGCAAAGGCAACAGCCGCGAACACGTTTTCCAATGTTTTGAACAGACTCATGACGCCCTCCTTTTGTTAAAGCGTATGAATATTGCTCCATTCACCTGCAGATTCGTTTAACAATCAAAATCTGCATTATTTGAAGAAGAAGTATGGAATATTGAGCCGCAACCGTGCAGCATTACGCTCGCTGCATCCAAGTATGACAAATTCAATCTTCTTAACTTCCCTGCAAATCGAGTTGACTGCATCATAAAAATCGTTTGAGACAACAACATGCTGAACACTTTGCTTCAGATCATGCATCTTAAGAGCTTCAACTTCTCTTTCAAACGCATCATTAAACGACTTGTTAACAGCATCTATGTAGCTTTGCGAAAGATTCTCAGCCTTCTTTCTGGTTGCCACATATGAGAACAGCATGTCGCACTTCACACGATCTGCAATGCCGATGGCATATTCAATGAGCCGCCTATTATCAGGCTCTCCCTCATAGGCTATGAGGATCTTCTTTGAAGTCTTTTCCGTATGCATAATATCCAGCGCAGAGTCCCAATCACCTGCTTCTGCAAAGGCTACAGCCGTTGCTATTTTTTCAAGCGCTTTCATTATCTTCATGGAACTGACCTGCTCATGGTTTGAACCGCTTCCGGCTTGCTTCTGACCACTAGAAAGCATATGGCGTGCCACTCTCGCAAATCACTGTTATTAATGAGTATTCTAGTAAAACCCATGCTCCACAAACACAAAAAGCGATGCAAAAGGCATCGCCATGGCATTCATGCGCTGCAAATTGCAGCACAAGGTCATTCTTTGTGAAATTACGGCCTGATATGCGCTGCAATTTGCAGCAGCAAGAAAACGTGGCACGAGATGGCACGCGGTGCTATCTTTGGTTGCATCTATTCGCAGCGCATTACTTTTTTCAAAAGGACGGCAAGCATGGGATTGTTCACCAGAAGCGAACCCAAACCATCGGCACCGGCACCAGAACCTAGCCAGCACACGGAACTGCGAAGCGCCGTTGAAGCGACACGACTACCGGAGAATGTACGGAGGGTTGCGCAGAGCGAGATCGAAAAACTGGAACGGATGGATCCTTCCGTTGCGGAATACGGCCTTGGCATCAACTATGTGGAATTTCTGCTTTCCCTGCCCTGGCTCACGTCTTCACAGGACAACCTGAATCTTGCTCATGCAGAGGAAGTGCTTGATCAGGAGCACTTCGGCCTTTCGCTCGTAAAACAGCGGGTGCTGGAATACCTTGCCTCCAACATCACCTGCCACCTTCGCCGCAGCACGGTTCTGGTGGTGGATGACGAAGACATCTCCCGCGACAACATGGCCTACTCCGTAGGCAAACTGTCATGCGACGTGCTTACTGCCTCCAACGGTCAGGAAGCCCTTGATATTCTGGCAAAGACGCATGTGGATTGCATCGTCACAGACCTGAAGATGCAGAAGGTGGACGGACTCGGACTGCTTGAACGCGTTCGGGCGGAATGGCCGGACACCCAGCTCATAATCGTTACCGGCTACGCCACAGTGGATAACGCGGTGGACGCCCTGCGCAAGGGAGCCGCTCACTACCTGCCCAAGCCTCTCAATCTGGACATCCTGCGCGATACCGTAAGCGACATTCTGGACCGAAAGACGCAGGCATGCTCTGTTTCCGGTCCCATTCTGTGCTTTACGGGCCCTCCCGGCACGGGAAAGACGTCCATTGGCAGATCTGTTGCCAATGCGCTGCAGCGCAAGTTCATCCGCCTTTCCCTAGCGGGGATGCGGGACGAAGCCGAACTGCGCGGCCACAGGCGGACGTATGTAGGCGCAATGGCCGGACGCATCATCAGCGAACTGAACAAATGCGGTGTGAACAACCCCGTGTTCATGCTGGACGAGATAGACAAGATAGGACAGGACTTCCGGGGCGATCCGGCCTCCGTACTGCTTGAGATCCTCGATCCCGAACAGAACAGGCACTTCCTCGACTATTATCTGGACATTCCCTTCGACCTGTCGCGGGTCATGTTCATCACCACGGCGAACATGCTGGAGAACCTGCCCGGCCCACTCCGCGACCGCATGGAGACCATTCCCTTCTCCTGCTACACGCTTGGCGAGAAACGCCACATCGGTCTTGAGTATCTTGCCCCACGTCAGGTCCGTGCCACCGGCTACGCCCCTGAGGACATCACCTTCACTCCGGAAGCCATGAATACGTTGCTGACGGAGTATACCCGCGGTGCAGGCCTGCGAAGCCTGAACAGGGAAATCGGCGGGGTATGCCGCAAGCTGAACCTGCAGATTCTGCAGAAAGAACGGCAGGTCCCCCTGACAGTGCAGAAGAAAGACATCCACGCACTGCTCGGCCACCCCAAATTTTCGCTGGAAGCCGCTACGGCAAAACCCATCGCGGGCGTAACCACCGGCCTTGTCTGGAGCGAATCCGGTGGCCACATCATCTTTATTGAAACGGCGCGCATGAAAGGCAGCGGCAAGCTCATCATGACCGGTTCGCTGGGAGAAATCCTCAAGGAATCCGCCCAGACTGCTCTCAGCTACCTGCGCAGCAACGCTGCCCTGTTCGGCATAGACGAAGGGTTCTTTGAAAGCTCCGACATACACGTGCACATCCCTGCCGGTGCCATCTCCAAAGACGGTCCCTCCGCAGGCATGACCATCTGCATGGCGCTCATTTCACTACTGACGGGCAGACCGGCACGCCGCGACGTGGCCCTTACCGGTGAGTTCACCCTGAGCGGCCGAGTGCTGCCTGTAAGCGGACTGCGTGAAAAGGTACTCGCGGCGCAGCAGGCCGGCGTACGACTGGCGATCCTTCCTGAACGCAACAGGGCGGAGATGATGGCCATGGACGAAGAGGTCCGCAACGCCGTAGAACTGCTGTTCGTCAGCAATATCGAGATGGCCGTGGAGGCCGTGCTGCTGCCGAAGCCGGAACCCAAGGCCTAGCACAACATAACCCCGCACTCTGTTTTGTCTGAAGCACGAACCATCTTTTCCGTTGCGAGTGCACAGACTGCGGACATTCCTCCTTCCCCACGAAAAAACAGAAAGGGCCGTGTGACAGTGAGTCACACGGCCCTGAACTATTTCCGCATATCGGCATTAGGTTGGACTGCAAAACCATCACAGCCTTAATCCACTCTCTCCCTTATTCGTCCAGCCCGAAACGCTTGAGCTTTCGCCAGAGCGAACCGCGATTCAGCCCCAGCAACTCGGCAGCACGCGTCTTGTTGCCTTGCGTCTGCTCCAGCACCCATACAAGGTAACGCCGCTCGTTCTCGTCCAGCGTAACAATACCGTCGAATTCAAAGGCTGCACCCGCGCAGGGACGTGTCAGATGCTGTTCATCCCGCATGTCGTGAGGCAGATGCGCAACGCCGATGGTATCGCCGTTGCAAAGCACAACAGCCCGCTCCATCAGATTCTCCAGTTCGCGCACATTGCCGGGAAAAGGGTAATGCATGAGAATGCGCAGGGCTTCGTCATCTATCTCAGTAATATTCTTGCCGAACGCTGAGGCAAAACGGTTGGCAAAAAAGCTGGCCAGCAGCACCACGTCTTCCTTGCGTTCCGCAAGCGGAGGCACACGCAACGTAATGACGTTCAGACGGTAGTACAGGTCCTGCCGGAAAGTCCCCTCTTCCACCATAAGCTTGAGGTCACGGTTGGTGGCAGCAACAATGCGCACGTCCACAGGAATATCGGTGGTGCCGCCCACCCTCAGCAGAGTGCGGGTCTCCAGCACACGCAGCAGGTTCGCCTGCATGCTGAGCGGCATATCGCCCACTTCATCAAGAAAGAAGGTACCCTTGTCCGCAGATTCTATCAGCCCCTTCTTGATGGTCTGCGCTCCGGTAAAGGCAGCCTTCTCATGGCCGAAGAGTTCGTTGGCGAGCAATTCTTCCGTGAACGAGGCACAGTTGACTGCAAGAAACCGGTTGGCGCTGCGCTGGCTTCCCGCATGCAGGGAACGGGCGACCAACTCCTTGCCGGTGCCTGTTTCACCCAGAATAAGCACGGTGCAATCCACCGGCGCAACCTGTTCAATATTCTCTTTAAGGGCCCGTATTGCAGGACTGTGGCCAATGATGACAGGTGCATCAGACGCCTTGAGCTGTCTGCGGAGAGAGTCCACCTCCTGACGCAACCGGCGCTTTTCCAGCGCCTTCTCCGCCATGACGCACACCTCGTCCAAGCGAATAGGCTTGGCAAGGTACTGATACGCTCCCTTGCGCATGGCTTCCACGGCAGTTTCAATGGAGGCATAACCGGTGATGATGATCACTTCGGTGTCAGGTGCCGTGCCCTTTACATGCTCCAGCAACTGCATGCCATCCATATCCGGCATTCGCAGATCGGATATGACAAGATCAAATTCTCCGCCCGCAAGAGCCTGCATGGCTTTGCGGCCATTCTCCACCGCGACGACTTCAGCCCCCTTGCGGGTCAGTACGTGGGAAAGGTTTTCACGGGCGATCATCTCGTCTTCCGCAATCAGGATGCGCGAGTGGTTCATTGCTCGCCCCCGTCCGCACTGGCAGAAGGCAACGGCAGATCGATCATGAAGCGTGTGCCCACCCCCTCCTGACTCTCAGCCCGAATCCTGCCCTTGAACTCTTCGATGATGCCGTACGCCACGGAAAGCCCGAGCCCCGTGCCCTTACCCACTTCCTTACGGGTAAAGAAGGGGTCAAAGATATGCGGCAGGTCATTTTCATTGATGCCCTTGCCCGTATCCTCCACGATCAACGTGACCATGTTTTCCGGCGCATCATTGCCCAGATAGAGGGATATCTCTCCCGGCAGGGTTTCAATGGCCTGAATGGCGTTCAGAACAAGATTGAGAAGCACCTCGCCCATGCGCTGGGGGTCCAGTTCCAGACGGATGTCCTCCGGCACATTCACCGTCACCGTAACGCCGGGCGGAACCTGTGAAGAGACCAGTTGAACGGCCTTGTCCACCACGCCCTTCAGGGGGACCAGCTTGATGGACAGCTCCGTATGCCGCGCAAACTCCAGCAAGCCTCGCACAATATCGCGGGCCCGGGCCGTTTCGGTCTCAATGTTGCCCAGCATCTTCATCCCGAAAGGATCAACACTGTCCTTCACAACGTCCCGCAGAATCTGTGCAGATGTGGAAATATTGTTGAGAGGGTTGTTCACCTGATGGGCAATACCCGCACTCAGCGTGCCGATTGACGAAAGCTTCTGCGCCTGCACGAGTTGGTCCTGACGCTTCTCAAGCTCCTGCACCATGCGGTTGAACGCCTCCTGCACCTGCCGGATTTCGTCGTTGGCCTTACGCACCTCTAAAGGCTGGAAGTTGCCGCGGGCTATCTGCATGGTGGTCAATTCGATGATCTTGAGGGGCTTGAGAACCCGCGTACTCACAATATAGAAAATGATGAGGAACAGTATGGAAACACCCATGATGGAGAATACCAACTGGCTTCTCAGGTGTTTGTTGATCTTGAGAATATTGCTGCGCTCCAGCTTGGATATCTCCACGGCCAGATCAACAAGATCCTTGCCGATGTCTCGCAGCTTGTCGATTTCCGTATCCAGATTCTTACCGCCGGAACTGGCCACCTCATACATGCGGACCATGCGGGCGCGGTACTGCTCTATCCTGTCACGCAGCTCCCCAATCATTGCCTCAACGTGGGCATCAAGGCTGAAGGCGTCCAGATGTTGCAGCATCTCCAGCGTGGCATCCACTTCACGGATGGCAAGGTCGTAGCTGCTCTTCTCGCCATACAGCAAAAAGTTCTTTTCCTGTCTGCGGAACTCGAGAATGAAGTTCTCCATATCGTCGATGAATTCGACCGAATACGTCTTCTTTTCGATAAGCAGCAGGTTGGAATACGACACGACCGTCAGCACCCCAAGACAGATGGACGGTATGAGGAAACCGAGGATGATCTTTTGCCTGATGTTCAGTCTTGGAATCACCGGACGCTCCGTTGCTTGACAACATGTTGAAATGACATGGACTGACTGAGCATGCTACTCCCTCGAACCGCTTTGTACAAGTCCCCCTGTCCTGAGCACCTCACCCTGCGCCCCACTGCGGAAAGCACTATGCTCTCCACCTTATAGCATTGCACGCGAGTCCTCCCTCTTCCGCCCCAAATGAAAAGGCCGGACAGCAACAGCTGTCCGGCCTCGTTTCATAGCGGTCTTAACTGGTCTAGTCGACCAGAGCGCCCTGCAGTTCTTCGGTGGTGAAGTCCCACACGACGTTATGGGGAGCCAACTTTTCCTTCATCATGAAGGCGGGCAGTTGGTCGTCTTCCTTGGTGAAACCGGCGGCACGGTTGTATGCCAGTTCATCCTTCAGAGTATTGATGCCCAGTGCGCCGAAGTCATCGGTGGTGAACTCGATACCGTGACGTGCGGAGACCATATCGCAGATAACCTGAGCGGCATCAGCAGTATCCAGCACGGCAAAGGCAACGAAGAGGCACAGGCCCAGAGCGTCCACGGTTGCGGTTGCAATCTGAAGCGCCTTGGAGGTTTCCACCTGCCCCTGCTTGCCCAACGGGTTCACGTCACCGCCGACCTTGAGCAGGTTCTGGCAGATGGCGTAACCGGCGGTATGGTCCGCACCCATGGTGGTAGTGGCGTAGGTTACGCCGATACCCTTAGCGGCACGGGGGTCGTATGCAGGCATGGACTGACCCTTGACGGTGGGCACGCGGTCCACACCGAAAGCCTGAGCAGCAAAGTCCACACCGCTGCCGATGATCTTGCCGAGGTAGTCATTCTTATCCAGAATGCGGTACAGCATCTTGTGAGCGGCGATGCCGTCGCCCCACGGAATCACGCCGCCGTCCATGGCAATGGCCACGGCGTTACCGGTCTCGATGGTGTCGAGACCAAGGTCGTCACAGGCGCGGTCAAGGGCGGCGATCTGGTCGATGTCCTTGATCAGGGAGTTGCCACCGAAAGCCCACACGGTTTCGTATTCGAAGCCGGAGGTCAGGTACTCGCCCTTTTCATCCACGTAGTTCTGGGAACACTGGATGATACAACCGGCGTGACAGCCTTCCTTGACCTTGCCGCCGCGCTTGGTGATGAATTCGGCAATCTTTTCGCCGGAAATCTCGGAAGCATGATCACAACGGCCACCGCGGAAGTTCTTGGTGGGGAACGCACCGGCTTCGTTAACGATGTTCACCAGAACCGCGGTACCGAATCCGGGCAGACCTTCGCCGGTAACGGGATGGGAGCGCAGGATTTCAGCCCAGCGCTTGGAAGCGGCCTTGAACTTCTCTTCGTCGGCGTAGCCGAAACGCTCGCCATTGGTGTCGTCCACGACAATGGCCTTGACCTTCTTGGAACCCATAACTGCACCGAGACCGCCGCGGCCAGCAGCACGGGCAGGACGGCCCCAGGGGTCGGAGAACTGGATGGAAGCAGCGGTCAGGCAGGCTTCACCGGCAGGTCCGATGAGCATGCCGCAAGCCTTCTTGCCGTACTTTTCCATGATGAAATCCATGGAATCATAGGTGCCCTTGCCCACGATGGGAGCGGCGTCTTCAAAGGTCACGCCTTCCTTGGTGATAACGATGTTGCAGAAATCTGCGTCATCGGCGGGCTTGTCTTCCAGCACCACAGCCAGAATGTTCAGACGGGCGAGCTTCTGACAGAAGGAACCGCCGGAGTTGGATTCCTTGATGGTACCGGTCAGCGGAGACTTGGCACCAACGGAAATACGACCGGAGTTCGCCGCAGCAGTGCCGGAAAGAAGGCCGATGGCGGCAACAAGCTTGTTGTCCCCGCTCAGGGCGTGGATATCGGCGGGCACTTCATTCAGCACCAGACGGGACGTAAGTCCGCGGCCACCCATACCGGCATACTGGCCGGGTTCTTCGAAACGATAGGAGCGATCCTTGGTATTGATTCTGAGAATCTTGGACATGTGTTTTACCTCTAGCCCTTTGTTGAGAAGGTGCAGCCCACACCTTCAATGTAGTATGTATTTGCTACCACGATAAACATGATATACAGAGCAAAGTAACGTTACTATACACTATTTCAAAAGTCAGTTCTACAGATAATTGCATTTCACATATCGTCTGTTACAGTAATCTTGTGTAATAAATAATCCCAATACAAACTCATTCAAACCAAAAATAACTCAAAATGACTCAAAACGAATTATTCTTACGAACGACTGATTGTGGGATCAGACACTGGAGCTACATCCTCCAGCACGGTGTTCAGGTACGCACCCTGATAAACAAAACGGCAAGGCAGGTGCTCGAAGAAGGGTTCGGCATACCGAGAGAATATGTAGAAGACCGTATTCAAACGGTTTTTCTTGATGGCATGCCCGTGGATGACATTGATACGGCAGTAGTACACGACGGCGCACGCATGGGGCTTGCAGCCGCCCTGCCCGGTGCCGCCGGCATTGCCATGCGGCGTAACAGCCCGTATGCGGCTCTGCGGGGAGACATTACCCGCAAGGCAGAAATCGTCACACAGGCGGAGGAAGGAACCATCACGTTACTGCTGTTCAACCTCATCATGCAGGAACAGGGAGAGTCCTTTCTTGAGCGGGGAGTGACCTCGGTGGCGTGGCGCATCGCCAAGCTGCTGAAAGAGCATCCGGAAAACGAGGCGCTGTCCATCAACACCCCCGAAGGCGCCTTGAGCACAGTGGCCGCCGGAGACTGGCTGCAAAAAAACCCGGAAGCACAGGTGCACCTCCGGGTTGAACGATCGGAATGATCTGAAAAGGATCTGAAAAGGGTCTGAAAAGGAATCGGCGGCGAAAACCGGCTATTCCTTGCCCCGCTCGTAACCGGGCAGAACAATGGAACCGGAGTCCTGATTGCCGGAACCCTTGGGACAATCCTTCTGCAGATAACAGATTTCACACGCGCCCTTGAAGGGGTAGTGCGTAATGATAGCAAACTTGCGGGCGAGCATGGTTCCCTGTTCGTTATAGGGACATCCTTCCGCTTCCAGGGCATCAACCAGCCCGTCAGTGGGTTTGGGCGCGGGTGCACATCCGGCATCCTGCACTTCAGGCAGCAGCTGGTTCACTGCGCACATCACCATAACCTGCGCAAGGCTACCGGCAAGATAGGCACTGGAAGGGGATTCATCCCAGATGGAATCCACATCAGCTTCCACAACGTCATCAAGCCACACGGCAAGATACTGAATCTTGCCCACTTTGAGCTTGCGTGCGGAGAGATGGGGAGTCCACTTTTCCCAAAGCTGCCCCATGTGGTCCATGGTGCTGCCATCAACGCGAGACTCCTGGCTCACGCTCATGAGCAACTCCATGTCCAGATACGGTCGTACTTCCATTACTTCACTGGTATAATCGGCCATATATAATCCCCGACTTGAGTTTATGGTTGAAGACGCGGAGACTTTGCGGCATTCCAGCCCATACGTCAAGCCGCAAGCGCGGCAGACCAGCCGCCCAGCAGCGCAGGATGCGGCATCTCACATACTCTTTACTTCACGTCCTGCCTGCCCTATCATGTGTTGAGAACGGTTGTCCGGTATGCAACCGGCACATGGCCCTGTACGGGTATGGCACAGGCATATCCGCCGTCACTCCAACAGGACAGATACCATGGCCCTTCCTCCCGTCATCCCCGAACGGATCAGGCACTCTGAAGACCTGATCATTCGCTCCCTGCTCAATCTGGGGATGGAGGGAATAAAGCGCCTGCCGTTCAGCCGCCGTCCATACACCACGCTCATGGACGACACCGCCATCATCATCGGCGATATGGTTGCGGATGCCGAGGCGAAGTGGGATGCCGGTTTTATTGCCCGTTCAAGAGCCGGCCAACTGCCCTCCGCAGGCCCTCTTGCGCAGCAGACCCCGCTGGTGGCACCGGAAAGGACATCCGGAAGACTGCTTGATACCGCATCCTGATTCAGCCGCACAACAACCGCCAAGCTTCAGCGGCCCACTGCCGCAATCACATAGAAAGGAGACGACATGAGCAAGGGATACAAACTCCCCGCGCGAATTCGCTACGAATACGAAATGGAAAAGGACGCCAAACTGGAATACGCCCACGGCGTTTGGGGCGGCGTGAATCCACACGGCGAAGTTGAGCTGAATTTCTATACGGAGAGCGACAAGCTTCCCACAACGTCAGAGCGGATCATCGCCCCGGACGGAAGCATCGGCCATGAAATGGTACCCATGGAAAACGAACACAAGGTCGTGATCCGCAATATCCATTCCCGTGTCGTCATGAACTACAATACGGCCCGGGCCATGTATGACTGGCTGGACGAGAAGCTCACCGCCCTTGAGGCGGAATGGGAAGCCGCAGGTGCAGGCCCCATGTTTGACGGCCCCGATATGGGCGGTCTGGAACAGTAGCAAGCCTGTTGCACACATACACAAAAACGCCTCCCGATCGGGAGGCGTTTTTTTTTCGTATAAATGTGTTTGCAACACCCCTGCCGCCTATCGCCGCAGCTTCCTCCGTACCATCTCCATAACGGGCGACAGCATGGACGGGGCAAACAAGCGGACAACGACAGCGTACACGACGCAAAAGAGCAGTCCGCTGGCAGCAAGGGCCATGAAGGCTCCCGTCAGAGGGGCCTGCGGGAAGAAGCCGCCCACCTTGCTCACAGTCCACCAGCCAGACACGGCAGCCGGAAGACTCAGCACAACCACTTTGGCGAGCACCATGGGCACATCCGCAAAGGCTTCGCCCCCGAACCTGCGCCGCCACACAGCAGACAGCATCACGGTATAAAGCACAACGGAACAGGAGCCAGCCAGCGCAACCCCCAACGCCCCCAGAACGTTGGCAAGCCACCAGTACACAGGTAGCGCCAAAGCCGTTGCCACGGTACCGACCACAGCAGGGGTTACGGTATCCTTGTGCGCATAAAAGGCGCGCCCCATGATCTGCTGAATGCCCCAGAAGGCAACAGCAGCCAGCATAACCTGCAACAGCGGTGTTGCACCAAGCGTCTGCTCGGCCCCAAAGCCGCCCTGCTGGAAAATAAGCCGGAGCGTAGGCTCCGCAGCCGCGATCATCCATGCCGAAAGCGGTACGATGATCAGCATGGTATTTCTGAGTGCCGTATTGAGCGTGCTGTTGAACTGAGCCGTCTCGCGTTTCGCCACCAGCGAGGCAAGGAAGGGATAGGAAGCAACCCCCGCAGCCTGCGCCACCACGCCCACGGGCACCTGCATGATGCGCCGGGCATAGTTGAGCAGACTGACGGCACCGTCGCCTGTCAGGGAGCCAAAAATACGCACAAACTGCTCATCCAGCACCACAATGGATTGCCCTATCATCAAGGGCAGCGCCAGCAGCATGAAACGCCACACTCCGGCATGTCTGAAGCAGACAGAAAGCCGCATGCCGCCACCGGAACGCACAGCCATCAATGGCAGCAGAAAGCTCCCTACTGCCGCACCGCCCAGCACGCCCCAGCAAAAACCTTCCATACCGGAATCGATCATCAGCCAGCCGCCAAGAATGATGCAGGCGTTGTATACGAGCGGCGTCAAAGCGGGCACGGAAAACTGCCTGCGCATGTACAGCACGCCGGAAAGGCAGGCTCCGATCAAAAAGAACACCTGCGCAGGCAGAATGATGCGAAGAAAGGATGCAAGGCGCTCAAGCGAGGCGGTATCAAAACCGGGAGCCGCAAGCTTCGACAGCCACGGTGCTGCCATCCACGCCGCCCCCGTCAGCAGGCTAGCCACCAACGCCACCCAACACAGTACGGCGGAAAGGAATTGCCAGCCTTCGCGCTCGTCCCGTTCAAAATACTCAGCCAGCAGAGGAATCAGAGTTATGGAAAAATACCCTCCTGCAAGCAGATAATTCAGGAAATCCGGAATGACGAACGAGGTGAAATATATGTCCGACTCCACGGAAGCCCCGTGATAGTAGGATATGAATTTATCGCGGATCAATCCCATGAAGCGGGACAGAAACACACTGCCGGCCATGATGAGGGCGGCGGTCCCCATGCGATGCCGCCCGGTAAGAATGCCCATCGGCAACAAGCTCCTTGCTGGATTATGCAATGCAGGCTTCTGCCTATCCTATTGCCTGCTGAATGACCAGCAAAGCCATTTTGATAGTAGTACTAGCAGCAACTACATTTTTGTGAACAAGATGGTAAAAAGTAGTACCTAAAAGGACAACTAAAATCGATTTTCTTAACCATAACCATCTAAATTAATTACTATATAATTTTTTCCGAATTTCCTTGTTGACAACTGTAAATCATTTTCCTACAAGCAAGCAACAGCACTCATGACGAGGACGCGAGGGAATGGCCCTGAGACCGTCCGGCAACCTGCCCCAGGCAAGGTGCCAAAGCCGAACCATGCAACCATGGTACCATGAGGCCAGATTACGTAATGCAATCGGCCTCTCGGCATGAGGGGTCGTTTTTTCTTGGAGTACCGGAAAAACGGCAGCCTGCGTCCTGCAGGAGCGCTGAAATGACGGGAACGGTAATACCGGCGGGCGGATTTGTGACTTATTGCGCGCCCACCGAAGCGGCTTGCCGCTTGAACAACAATGACAGCTAAAACGTCGGCCAGATTGTCCGATTGCCGGGAGCCAGACGCTCCGGAAGGGAGAATGACCATGCTTACTTTTATCGAACGCCTCAAGACCAGTCCCAAGGCAACCATCAGTTTCCTGTATCACGACAACGGGAACACTCCCATGCCCAAGGATTATTCCGATCCCCTTGCCCTGCTTGGCGACATCAAGCTGCTCAAACTAACGCCTGCGCAGCAGGACGAATTGCGTTCCGCTGTTCGCGGCGACCTGAGCACTGCCGGCGCTGAAGAGATCTGGCGAACCCGCGCCTTCCGCAAGAACGTGATCCACTCGTTCGGCTCTATCGTGTAGCATCTGCCCAAATGACACAAAAAAAGCCGGACCAATGTCCGGCTTTTTTTATGCATTATCAATGTCGGGGCGTTATACAAAGCCCATCTCGGAAAGCGCTCCGGGCAATTCCGCAAAAGAATGGATTGTCCGGTAGCGTTCGCCTGTGCGCACATCAGCCGAATCAAGGTTCAGCCACACAGCGTGCATACCGACATTGGAGGCACCCCACACGTCATCCATGTAGTTGTCACCAACCATGACAACGCGGGAAGGCTGCAACCCGAGATCAGAGAGAACGTAGCGCCAGAAATCAGGCCACGGTTTCGGCCTGCCTACCCGACGGTATGTATATATCCTGTCCATGAGCGAGCCGAGACCGATAGTGTCCAACGCTGTCCGCACTTCATCTTCATCGGATTCGGACGCATTCGATGCGAGCCCAATGGTCCACGAGGCACTAAGCGCCCGAACTGTCTCAAGCGCGCCCTCTACGGCCGGAACAGCGGACCAACCTCTTCCCGCCCCCATGTAATAGGGCATGGAGGTCATGAGGGTTCCGCCCCAGTCAAATAACACAGCTCTATCCTTCATTGCATTCCCCCTGCTGCATGCGTGCGCGGCTTTAGCGCACCTTCCTCATGCACGGCAAGGGGAAAAAGGACAAATATACAGTTCTACCTCACCTAATTGCACAAACCAAAAACATCAGCTTCGCAATTTCAACGAACACGCGCCCGCTCGGAAGCCACCATATTCTCCAACCCGAACTTTCTGATGCGATATCCCATCTGGCGCGGGGTGAGTCCAAGCTCTTCCGCCGCCCTGTACTGAACCCAGCCCGTCCGGCGCAGCGCGCTCAGCACTTCCTTGCGCTCCATATCTTTCAGCGAAGCGGCTCCAGTCGCCCCACCCTTTCTTCCGGTGCCTGCACCTTCGCCGCCAAGCAGCGACATCAGGCTCGCCGCACCGATACGCTCGCCGTCAGTCATGGAAGCCAGACGCTCAACGACCATCTCAACCTCGCTGACGTTGCCGGGCCAATCATATCGCTGCAGCACTTCCAACGCATCCGCACCAAAGCTCAAGTGCCGCCCGTACTCGCGATCCACCTTCGCAATCAGGTGATTCAGCAGTGCCGACAAATCCTCCTTACGCTCGCGCAACGGGGGAACGTGTATCTGGCTGCCGGCAAGCATCCCGTAGAGCTCAGGACTGACGCGGCCCATTCTGACATCCTGCACAATATCCGAATCGCTCAACGCAATGACACGCACATCCACACGGCGCACCAGATTGCAGCCCGCGCGCTCAAGCTCCTGCCCCTGCAACACCCTGAGCAACAGGGCCTGCACTGCAGGAGGAAGAAATTCCATATGTTCAACGCACAATGTTCCACCATGCGACGCCTCAACCCGCTCAGCAAAGTGGACGGCGAAGGCATCACCACCAGCCAAAGGACTTTTGCCCCACGCCGCATTCCCCTGAGACTGCCACACAGCCTGACAATCGACACGGACGAACGGATGGCGGGAACGCTCGGAAATATCATGAATAAGGGCGGCCAGCATAGCCTTACCGACTCCGGCCTCACCGACGATCAGCACTGGCTCGTCCGAAGCAGCGACCTGTTCCATCTGGCACTCCACCTCGGACATGGACGCACTGCGGGCCACCACGTATCCCTTTCGGGTTTCGCCGGATACGCGATACCGCAAGGCCACGTTCTCCCGCTTCAACTCATCCATCCTCTCCGCAACCGCGTTATTGAGACAGACGAGCTGCCCGACAAACGCGGCTATCATGGAAAGAAACTCCATATCCGCATCAATGGAGACCGGAGACTCAAACAGTCGGTCCACAGCCACGAGACCAGCCTCCCGGCCATGCTCCATGACGGGAACACCGAGCATGGCCACCTTCTGGCGCACAAGTCTTCTGGCTACAGCCCCATCAAGTGTCACCGGCGCAGCATTACCCTCCATAACCACGAACGGCTGCCCCTTCAGAGCCGTTTTCACGATCTCCGAATCAGGCAGACGACACATCCCTTTGCTCTGATCACGCATGGAATGGTTATGCGACACACAGCTGACCACTGCCGTACGTTCCCGATTCAGCAATGAAATGGTTCCATGCTTCATGGAAAGGTGGCTCCCCAGAACAGAAAGCACTTCGTACAAGGCGCGCTCAAGCCTGAGAGCCCTGCCGACTATGCCGCCAAGTTCTGACAACACCTTTAGTTTGAGGGGGGAGATTTCATGCATGCCCTCGCTACAAGCAAAGGGAGTGCCGAAACGCATCGATATAATTTAATTGATTTATATCAGCAGATTAGCAATCGGAACTCTCAGGCGTACGATTCAGGACTCCGTTCACCAAGCCATATGATTACAATATTGTCAATTGTACGACAATAATTTTGACAATTTTGTATATCACAAGACTGTTGCATAAAATAGTCTGTTATCCTGCGACATTCAACTCCAGAGCATGCACTTCGCCCCCATTTAACCTCTCAATTTTGCAATTACAAATTTGTCACATTGCAACAATTACAATCGGTGATCAGTGGAAGAGAGTTTGCCCATGCCCACCAAGGGCGCAATTGCCTCCTCCTGCAAACGCAAACAGCCGGATTGGTATCCGGCTGTTTCAAGTATGCGCATTCCCTCATCCGTCGTATTAAACGGATTCGAACATCATCTTGCGGACAGCGAGTCCTGAATCCTACAAGCAGTAGGGGTCGTGCACAGCCCGCCCCTGTTGGTGCACCGCAACTCAGCAGGCAGCATATTCCCCACCCGAAGCATGGTGGCGACAACCTCATCCAGTGGAATGACAGGGTCAAACCCGGCCATTACCATGTTGGCGGAGGCAACAGCGTTGGCCGCTCCCATGGTGTTGCGGTTGATGCAGGGAATCTCGACAAGCCCTGCAACCGGATCGCAGATGAGTCCCAGAACATTCTGCAAAGCAAGCCCGGCAGCGGAAAACGCCTGAGAGGCATTCCCGCCCAAAATCTGCACGACTGCCGCCGCAGCCATGGCGCTCGCCGCTCCTACCTCCGCCTGACAGGCGCAGACCTCTGCCGCGAACGTAGCCTGATGCGCAATAAATACGCCCACCACCCCTGCGGCCAGCATGGCCTCGGCCTGTTCAGCTTCTGAGAGCCCCATGCTCTCTGCCAGCGAAAGAACCGCTGCGGGGAGCACACCGCAGGAACCGGCTGTGGGTGCCGCAACCACGATCCCACCGGAGCTGTTGTATTCCATGATGGCTGTGGCGATAACCATACCACGGTTCATGACGCCCAGATCTGCCAGCCTGACTTCAGACACCGCCCGTGCCATTGCCGCCGCCTTGGGCTTCAGGAAGCCGGAAACAGGCAGTTCCCCTTCCATTCCTGCAACGGAGGCACGCCGCATCACGCGAACAATATCCACCATGCGGGACAAAATATCATCGTCACCACATCCGCTCCGTGCCCGCTCATAGTCAAGAGCCAATCCGGCTGCCGTGGCAGCGGTATCTCCACACGTCTTCAGGGCCTCCGCCGCCGTGAAGAACGGGAGATCATACCGAAATTTCCCGGCTACCGGCAACAGCGGGTCAAGAAAGGAGACGCGGCATTCAGTCTCGTCCCGCAACGCATTAACCGCGTCCAGCAGGGCGGAAGCAAAGGGGGCCTGCCCTGTCACCTGCAACAGGCAACCCGAGGAGTTCTCTTGCCGGACAATACGGCAACCACAGCCCAGCGCCTGCGCATTCAGCTCATCAAGCGCGACAGATAGCGGATGCTGGACAAACAGTTCCCAAAATTCTCCGGTGACAGATACGGGAAAGCCGTCCATGGCAACGATCCGGAACATGCCGCCGCCCGTGGATTCCGTAAGAAACTCACGCTCATTTCCGGCTGCATCCTCAACTACAATGCGGGCAGTATTGGGATTAGGATGGCTGTTCTCCTCAATCTCGAAGGCGAACTCCAGCCCCCGCCTCCCTGCCTCCTGCAGCGAGTCGCCAAGCAGCTCATGTTCGGGACCGAATCCAAGCAGACCGCCGATGAATCCTTTGTCCGTACCCTGCCCACGGTATGTGCCCGGGTACGAACCATCCTTCTTGAAATGGATAACCGCCTTGCTTATCCCGCCTACCAGCCCGTGGATTGCTTTGCCTATGCGGGCGGGACCGGCGGTGTGCGAACTTGAAGGCCCCGTCATGACAGGACCGATTACGTCATTGAATATGCTGGCCGGTTCGGAAATCACATTTTCCATCCATGAGCTCCTGTAAAAAAAGCCCCTCCATCCGCATGCGGAGGAGGGGCGCTTTTCCGTATTATGCCTTGTTTTTCATTCGAGCAAAGTAGGCCTGAGCCAAACCTCCGGTGGAGGTTTCGCGGTACAGGCTGGGCAGGTCATGCCCGGTCTGGGTCATGACGTGCACCACTTCATCAAAGGGAATGCGGTGCGAGCCATCGGAGAGAATAGCCATCTGGCCGCAGGAAAGGGCACGGCTGGCGGCGCAGGCATTGCGTTCGATACAGGGAATCTGCACAAGACCATCCACCGGGTCGCAGGTGAGCCCAAGGTGGTGCTCAAGCCCCATTTCCGCAGCATATTCCACCTGACGCAGCGAACCGCCCATAAGCTGGGTCGCGGCAGCGGCAGCCATGGCGCAGGCAGAGCCCACTTCACCCTGGCAACCCACTTCAGCGCCGGAGATGGAGCCGTTATGCTTGATCACGTTCCCGAACAGACCTGCCGTAGCCAGAGCGCGCAGCACATCCTTGTCGGAAAGGGAACCGGTCTGCTGCAGGTAGTGCAGCACGGCAGGCACGATGCCACATGCCCCGCAGGTGGGTGCGGTGACAATAGTGCCGCCCGCGGCGTTTTCTTCGGAAACCGCCATGGCATAGGCCGTGAGCAGACCGGACTGCTGCATGTCGGGGCCGGCAAGCTTGGTCTTGCGGTAGTAGCTCCACGCATGGCGGCGCAGACCTATGGACCCGGGCAGAACGCCCTGCGTATCAAGCCCGCGTTCGATTGCGGAACGCATGGTCATCCACACTTCGCCAAGGAAGTCCCATATGGCGGGCCCTTCGCAGCGTTCCACATATTCCCAGTAGGTAATGCCCTTGTCTTCGCAGTGCGCCATTATGGTGGCAATATCCGGCAGATCGTAAACATGCTGGCCTGCATCGGCAGCTTCGCCTTCCTCACGGATGGCACCACCTCCAACACTGTACACGGTCCACGAATTGATCACCTTGCATTCGGCATCAAGCGCCTCGAAGAGCATACCGTTGGGATGCAGGGGCTGCTTGAGTTCGGGACACCAGACGATTTCCGTCCGGTCCGGTCCCAGAACCTGCTGCACTGCCCAGTCAGTAAGGTGACCCTTGCCGGTGGCACCAAGGCTCTCATACAGATACACCTTGAAGGAGACAGCCGAGGGGTTGCGCTCCAGAAAACGCTCTGCTGCGATCTTGGGGCCCATGGTATGGCTGGAAGAAGGCCCGACGCCAATGCGGTACAATTCCCGTAAGCTACGCATTTCAGTATTTTCCTTTTGCCTAGTTGCCCATCAGGTAATGCACGAGGGTCAGAGACACTTCAGGCACGTAGGTGGTCAGCAGCAGCGTAGGCAGCCATGCGAACAGAATGAGGTACAACGTGGGCTTCAGCATTTCGGTCACGGGTGCGCCGGATATACGGCCCGAGAGATACAGCAGCGGAGCCGTGGGCGGCGTAACGTTACCCATGCCGAGGTTAACACCCATGATAGCGGCAAACTGGATGGGGTCAACACCAAGCTTCATGATCAGGGGAACCAGAATGGGGGTACCAAGCAGCACACCGGAAACGTCGTCCATGAGCATACCCATGATAAGCATGAACACGTTGATCATCATCAGCAGCACGAACTTGTTGTCAGAAATGGAAGTCAGCACGCCCATGATCTGATCGGGCAGGTTTTCCATGATGTACAGACGGGAAAGGATCATAACCGCAAACATCATGGCCATGATAACGCCGGTGGTGGTGGCGGATTCAATCAGGGTATACATGAGGTTCTTGGCCTTGAGGCCGCGGTACACGAACATGGCCACGGGGATGGCATAGAGAACCGCAACGGCTGCAGCTTCCGTGGGAGTCATGATGCCGCCGTAGATGCCGCCGAGAATGATCACGGGCATCATCAGGGCCGGAGAAGCCTTGGCGCTCTTGGTAGCAAAAGTCTTGGCGGTGGTGGCCATGTCCATGGCAGGCGACACAGCGATATTCTTGTTATTGCGCAGCAGGAACAGGTTCACGAGGCTGAGCAGCACGGTCAGGATGAGACCGGGAACAAAGGCAGCGAGGAAGCAGGCGAGAACGGATTGGTTACCCATCCACGCATACAGAATCATCAGCATGCTCGGGGGAATAAGGATACCCAGAACGCCGGAGCTTGCGAGCAGTGCAGCGGAATGGCCCATGGGGTAACCGGCCTGCTTCAGCTTGGGCATCATGATGGAGCCGATACAGGAAACAGTGGCGGAAGAGGAGCCGGTTACGGCACCGAAGATGGCGCAGGTAACAACGGTTACCACGCCCAGACCGCCGCGGATGCGGCCGGCAATGGTATCGACAACTTCCACGAGTTTGTCGCCGATGCCGCCCTTGTCCATTACGCCGCCTGCCATGATGAAGAGCGGAATGGTAAGCAGCACGATGGAGTTCATCTTGGCGAAACCGTAAGGCAGCAGGAATCCGGGGTCATATCCGCCGGCAAAAATCAGGTAGGCGCCGGAGCCGAAGAAGGCGAAGGGAATAGGCACGCCGATGAACAGCGTGAACATAAGGATACCGATGGCTATTGCAACTGTCATTTCTACTTCCCTCCTAACGTTCCACGCGCGCCAGACGCACATGGGCAGCAACGTCCTGCACAAGGTACACAACCTGATACATGGACATCAGAACAAAACCGAGCCCTACCGCGATGTGCGGAATGAGCATGGGCAGACGGAACACAGGAGACTTGGGTCCCATCTGCATACCCCACATAACGAACTGCAGCGCCCATACCGTCACCAGCAGACAGATGGCAGTGGAAATGAAATCCTTGAGCAGATGCGCCATGCGGCAGCGCTTGTCGTCAGTGATGTAGCAGGTGAGAATGTCGGCGGAAATCTGGCTGCGCTCGCGGCTGCCCTGGGCCGCGCCCATGAAGTAGAGCCAGAAGGCAAGCATCTGGATGAGCTCTTCTGCGCCGTAGAAGTCGGAACCGAAAATATATCGTGCGACCACGGCAATACAGATCATGACCACAATGCAGATGCTGGTGGTGGCCATAATAATCTTCTGGAACTTGTTGAGCCCCTTCCAGAAAAATTGCACGGGATTGGAGTTGATGGCGTTCACTTTTTTTCCCCTTTGGTTGGGATAAGAACCGTTTCGAAAAGGTGCGGCGGTTGTCCGGGGGTATTCCGGACACCCGCCGCACGTACTGGGAGTGACGTATCCTGTTACAGATACTGGTCGGGAAACTGGAGGAGGTTTAGTTGTTGTAAGAAGCCTTCAGGCCGTTGAGCAGTTCGGGGGTAAGGTTGGCTTCCAGACGCTTCCAAGCCTTTTCGCGTACGTAGTTAGCCATTGCTTCCAGCTCCTGAGTGGAGAAGGTAACAACCTCGATACCCATTTCCTGCATCTTCTTGCGGTACATCTGGTCTTCGCTTTCAGCCATGAGGAAGGACTGCTGGCCTTCTTCCACGAATGCCTTCTCGACTACTGCGCGGTCAGCGTCAGCAATACCTTCGAAGGTCTTCTTGTTCATGACGTACTGGGTAGATTCGAAGTTTACGTTGTACTGGTAGAAGTGCTTGATGACGTCGCGGAAGCCCAGGTAGTTCAGGTTGGGCGGGCCACCGAGCCAGCCGTCAACAACGCCGGTCTGCAGAGCGGAATAGGTGTCGGCGTAAGGCAGAGAGGTGGTGCGGAAGCCCAGCTCTTCTGCGCCGAACTTGAACACGTCCAGGCCGGGAACGCGGATCATGTGACCCTTTTCGGTGCCTGCAACGTTGATGGCTTCGAGAGGCTTAACAGTGCCCACACCGATGAAGCCTTCGCCGAAGTAGCTGAAGAACTTTACGCCGAGCTTGTCATGCATCTTAGCCATTTCCTGGGGAATAAAGGCTTCGGTAGCAAAAACCTTGCGAATCTGGTCGTAGTCGCGGGCGATGAAGGGCAGGAAGCCTACGCCGAGACGGGAGTCAAACTGGTCCGGCACAGTGATGTGCGCGATGTCGATGGAACCGCGGATGACTTCTTCGTAAATCTGGGAAGCGTCACCCAGCTGGTTGGCGGGGAAGATCTGGATCTCCACACGGCCTTCGGTTTCCTTTTCCACACGAGCCTTGATGCGCTCAGCGGCCTTGTGAGCCATGTGCTCAATGGGGTGCTGAGTGGCGAACTTCAGGGTAACCTTCTCAGCCTTCTTTTCGGCAGGCTTGTCGTTGCACGCGGTCAGACCGAAAACGGCTGCCATGCAAAGCAGTACGGCAACAATACGCTTCATGATGAACTCCTAAAAATGTCTTTTAGTTTAGAGAGTCCTGAATGCGGACTCTACTCCCTACACATATTCCCTTTCAGGCTGGCAGTTCAGCCTGTACGCCGCACCAATCCACGATTGGTGCCAAACTCGATTTCCCACGAATATACGACATGTTAAGAGCAAAACAGACGTAAGAGTCCCGCTTTTGTGAACCTGTGCGGCGTACCAAATGTTCACAAAAACGGGACACTGCAATCTATGCGATGTTCACAATTACGGGACAGTCCCGCAGGACGGAACAAAAAACCCCGCCGGATGGCGGGGCATGAAAAACAATCTCGGTATAACGCCCTACTCTCTCCCCACCCCATGCGACTTCATCAGCACGTACAGACGGGTGCGGGAAAGGCCGGAAAGCTTGCAGGCTTCCTTGATGGAACCGTTGGCCTCATCAAGCAGACGCTCAAGGTAGGCTTTTTCAATATGATCAATGCAGGCGGTACGATAGTCCTTGAACGAGGGGAAGGGACCGCCGGAATCAAGGTAACGGGAAACGATATCAGACTGGGGAACCGCAGCCGTTGCAGGCAGTTCTCCGATTGCATGGGCAGCGGCATCGTCTGCCCTTACCGCAACCCCCGTTGTTTCAGGGGCAGCAACGCCTTCAGCGGCCGACACAGCTCCGCCCTCTTCCACGGCGCAGGTGCGCTGCACCATGCGACCGGCCGCGCGGGCGCGGATATCCACGGGCAAGTGCTCGGGATAGATGGTTTCTTCCTCCGCAGCAAACACGGCGGTTCGCTCCAGAGTCTGCACCAGTTCACGCACGTTGCCCGGCCATTCGTAATGCATAAGCAGTGAAAGCAACTCTTCGGAAAGCTTCTTGGACGGCCAGCCGTATCGGGCGCAGATGGCATCCAGATGATGCCGTGCCAGCGCCGGAACGTCCTCCAGCCGCTGCCGCAACGGGGGCATGAGAATGGCGCAGGATTTTATGCGATAAAAAAGATCAGTACGGAAGGTACCCGCGCGACACATGGCCTCAAGATCCCTGTTTGTAGCGGCCACCAACCTGAAATCACTGACAAGTTCGCGTGTCGAGCCTACAGGGCGGTAACGCTTTTCCTGCAGCACGCGCAGGAAGGCCCCCTGCATGGCCAGCGGCAGTTCGCCCACTTCGTCAAGGAACAGCGTACCGCCGTCCGCCTGCCCAACCACGCCCTGACGCGAGGCAGTGGCACCGGTGAACGAGCCCTTCACATGACCGAACAGCTCGCCTTCCACCAGATTGGCGGGAATGGAGGCGCAGTCAAGCACCACAAAGGGACCGGAGGCCCTGTTGCTGTTCTCGTGTACGGTACGGGCCACCACTTCCTTGCCGGTGCCCGTTTCGCCGGTAATAAGCACACTGGCTTCTCCGGCCGACGCCACAACAAGATTCTCGAGCACGGCATGCAGCGCGGGACTGTCGCCTACAAGCTTATCCCGCTTCAGTGAACCGGAATCACTCTGGCGATGGCGTTCACGATACTTGAGCGCCCTGTCCATGGAAAAGGCAATCTGCTTGAGCGTGCTGCCTTTCTCGATGTAATCCCACGCGCCGTTCTGAATGGCCAGTTCCGCGCCGTCCGGATCCCCAAGCCCGGTAATGATAATGACATCAGGCTGCCCGTCCGACTTGCGGATATCCGCCAGCGCGTCAATGCCCCTGCCGTCCGGCAGGCGCACATCAAGAAACACCAGATCTATGGCCGTGGACCGCAGGCGGCTCAACCCCTCACCCAGTGTTCCCGCAGTAAAGGGCGCATGCCCTGCGTCTTCTGCCAACTGGGCAATGATCGTGCTGATATCCGGATCGTCATCAATAATCAGAATGCGGGCCATGTCGTCTCCATACCTGCCTGTTCGGCACAGTGTACGCTGTTGCTGTCCTTGTGGAAAGCTCAATGCACCATACAGGCGAGACAATCAACCCGCACATCCCGCACCACAACCGGTCACGCGCCCCTCAAACCAAGGAATGACGGGACACTAAAGGGCATGTTCACTTTTTCGGGACACAAAACCTGCGCACGCTTCCGCATGACAATCTCCATGAACAACAATGATTGATTAAGCAAACAAATTCATTTCTTGGCAAGCTTCATGCATCTGGGTATTATTGAAAAATGTGGAGGAAGAATGTCCAACACCACCCGCACAAGCGATAGCCGGAAAAACAAGTCCCGCAACGGGAAGCAGGCACGCGCCCCCAAGGGCCGTTTCGCCAGCCTGCTCTCTCAACAGTATCTCCCATTCTGGGGATTCGGCTTCGCAGTGCTCGTCATCATCTTCATTTCAGCCTTCGCCCTGAACCTGCTGCCATTGCATCAGGGCTGGAAGGACCCGCTGACCTTTGAAGAGCGGGTCTGGCTCACGGAGCATGACAAAACCTTCGTGGTTGCCGCCACCCCTGCCTCCCGGCCGCTGGAATATCTGGATGAGTACGGTGAATACCGTGGCATGGTTGCGGACTACATGCACCTGCTGGAAGAACGGCTGCACGTGAAGTTCAAAATCGTGGAGCCGGACAACATGAAGCAACTCCTCGATATGGCAAAGAATCGCGAGATAGACATGATCGCGGCCTTTGCTGGCAATCCGGCGCGCATCGACTATATGCAGTTCACCAAACCCTATCTGGAACTGCCCACCGTCATTCTGGTCAACAAGAGCCAGAAGGATTTCCTCACGCTGGAAACCATGCGCGAAAAACGCATGGAACTTGCCCTGCCCAATGAATACGCGGTCATCGACTACATCCATAAATATTATCCGACAATCCACATCCAGCCGGTCTACAACTACCTTGCCGCCCTGCTGCATGTCTCCTTTGACGAAATAGACGCCACCATCATCTCGCTGCCGCAGGCCAGCTACTTCATCGAAGACAAGGGCATTACCAACCTTCGCGTTGCCGGACATACGGAATTTGCCATCTTCAACCGCATTGCCGTGCGCTCCGACTGGCCCATTCTCGCCCGCATCATGCAAAAGGGGCTGGACAGCATCACCCCTGCCGAACAGAGCACCATCTATCGCCGCTGGGTGCGTCTGGACCAGAACTACATGTCCTTCTTCCTGCAGAACAAGCGCTTCTGGTTCTATGTGGCAGGCAGCGTGCTCTTCGTGATCTTCACCTTTGTGTCCATCATCATATGGAACCGCACCCTGCAACGCCGCGTGCAGCAACGCACCGAAGAGCTCAAGAAGGAGCTCAAGGACCGCATGCGCATGCTTGCTGCCATGGAGCAGACCGAGGACGGCATCTTCATTCTGGATACGCAGGGATACGTGGAATACACCAACCCGTCATTTCAGGCCATGACCGGCTACTCCGAAGCCGAGCTCAAAGGCAGGCACATCGCCATGGTCCGCAGCGACAGGCACGACGATTCCTTCTACCGGAGCATATGGGACAACATAGGCAAAGGTGAAGTATGGCGCGGCCAGACAACGTACAAGCGAAAAGACGGCAGTCTGCTTGAAGGCGACCTTTCCATTACCCCCGTGCTTGATGACGAAGGCAAGGTCATTAACATTGTGGAAGTAGTAAGAGACATTACCGAAAAGCTGCGCATGGAAACCCGAATGCGCCAGAGCCAGAAGATGGAGGAACTGGGCACACTCGCAGGTGGCATTGCCCATGACTTCAACAACATCATCGCGGCCATATCCGGCTATGCGGAGCTCGCGCTGCCTTCAGTCTCTCCGGACAGCCGCGCCGCAAGCAATCTTGAACGCATCCGCAAGGTAGCCGCACGCGCACGCGAGATGGTGAACCAGATTCTGGTCTTCTCCCGCCGCCGCGAACCGGAACGCCGCCGCGTGGAACTGGCCCCGCTCATTCATGAGGTACTCAACCTGCTGCGCACGTCCCTGCCCTCGACCATCACCATTGAGGCGGACCTGCAGGCGGAGGGCACTCTCATGGCGGACCCCAGCCAGATCCATCAGATCATCATGAACCTCGGCACCAACGCAGCCTACGCCATGCGCGAAACCGGCGGCGTGCTGCGTGTGAGCACCCGTCCGCGTACGCTGACGGAACGTGACATCACGCCCACCAGCCAACTCGTACCGGGAAGATACATCCAGCTTGAAGTCTCGGACTCCGGCAGCGGCATTCCCGCCGACCTGCTGAACCGCATCTTTGATCCATTCTTCACCACCAAGCCGCAAGGCGAAGGCACCGGCATGGGCCTCGCCATGGTGCACGGCATCATCGGCAGCATGGGGGGCGAAATCACCGCACGCAGCAAGGAAGGAAAAGGCACAGCCTTCACCCTGCTGCTCCCCCTTGCCGGAAAGGCAGACGCGGAAGTGGCCGGAGAAGAGGAAGCTGCCGTACACGGACAGGGCCGCATCCTGCTTGTGGACGACGAAGAGGATCTCGTCGCCATCAACAGCCAGTTGCTGGAAGATCTCGGCTACAAAGTCACGGGACTTACCGACAGCCGTGCCGCACTGGAGCGGGTGGCCGCGACCCCCGATGCCTTCGACCTGATCGTCACCGACCAGACCATGCCCGGACTCACCGGCTCCAAGCTCGCCGAGTCGGTCTATGCCATCCGCCCCGACCTGCCCGTCATTCTCTGTACCGGCTACTCGGAAGCGCTGCGCTCCATACGCGAAGGGCAGCACGGCATACGCAAGATCATGCTCAAACCGTTTGAACTGGCCGAATTCTCGCGCATCGTCCGCGAAGTGCTGGACGCCTGAGAATTGGGATAACAATCAAGAACAGCAAAACGCATCACTCCGCCGGACAAGAGGCAACCACCCAATTGCCTGCTGTATCCCTGACGCCGCAAGCCCGCTGATGTCCAGCCCCCTGCCCTTCGATCGGCAGATGGCAATAAAGGCGGCTTGTCCCGGATTTCCAGTAAAAAAAGGCCGGAAGCGACATCGCTTCCGGCCTTTATAGCTGGTGCCCGGATGTGGGAAAACTCCCTCACTCCACTTTGACCTTCATTTCCTTCACCGTAGACATGGCGGTGGCAATGACCCCTGCCACATCCGAGACGTTGGCAGGCATGAGCACGGTGTTGGTCTGCTTGGCAAGGTTGCCGAACTCCTTGATGTACTGCTCGGCAAGCCGCATATTCAGAGCTTCAAGTCCGCCATCGGCCTTGATGGCTTCTGCCACCAGACGAATACCCTGTGCCGTGGCGCTCGCCAGCATCTCGATACGCTTGGCATCGGCCTCGGCGACCAGCGTCACCTGTGCAGCCTTACCTTCCGCCTCGTTGATCTGCTTCTGTTTTTCGCCTTCCGACTGATTGATCATGCTCTGCCGCACCCCTTCCGAGGTGGCGATATTGGCGCGCTTCTGGCGTTCCGCCGTCATCTGCGCTTCCATGGCTTCCTTCACGGACAGGGGCGGCGTGATGTCCTTGATTTCGTATCGCAGCACCTTAACGCCCCACGTCATGGCCGCCTGATCAATGGCGTCAATGACTTCATTGTTGATCTTCTCGCGCTCCTCAAACGTCTTGTCGAGATCGATCTTGCCTATGGCCGAACGCAGCGTGGTCTGCGCCAGCTGCGAAGCGGCACGCAGGTAGTTGTCTATGCCGTAGGCGGCCTTGAAGGCATCCTGCACTTCCAGATAGATGATGCCGTCCACCTCTACGCTCACGTTATCCTTGGTGATACAGATCTGCGCGGGCACATCCACCACCTTTTCCTTCAGGCTGAAGGTATAGGAAGTGCGGTCAACAAACGGGATAAGTACGTGAAAGCCGGCCTCCAGGGTACGACTGTACTTGCCCAGACGTTCCACAATGGCCGCTGTTTTCTGCGGTACAATCACCGCTCCCTTGATGAGAACGACGATAAGCAGCACAGCAAGGGCAATAAGGGCAACTGTTGCAGGAGTCAGCATATGAGTACTCTCCAGTAGTTATTATTGAACCGGGACACACCGCCCCTTCTGTTCATTATGGACAGAAACCTCGGAGCACATGCAACCTGCGGGAAGAAACACATTCAATCTTCCCGGCAGGCCGGGGTTAATTGGAAGAAACAGATTTGAGCCGCAGGCAGGAACGGTTGGCCTTATCCACCCCCACGATCTCCGCTTCGGTTCCGGCAACAATGGGCTCCTCCGCAATGGCCGACCAGAGCGTACCGCGAAAACGCACTCGCCCTTCCCTGCCGGGAAGAATGTCCTGCTCCACCATGACGCGTGCGCCTAACGGTACATTGCCGGTATCCTCTTCCGGGGCATCTTCACTGCGCCCCACAAAAATCCGTACAGCCGCTTTACGAAGACACAAAAGCGACACCAGCGATACCACCATAAACACGGCAATCTGGGCCGTGAAAGCATCAGGAAACAACATCGCTGCAAGGGCGGCTGCCCAGCAGCCGACACCGAAAAAGATGATGACGAATCCCGGCACAGCCAGTTCCGCCAGCATGATGACAACACCGGCCAGAAACCAGAGAAGCCAAGGAGAAAGAAAATAGGGCATCAGGCAGGCTCCTTGCGAAAGTTCAGGGACATTGGCTTAACTCACGAAATACAGGGTAATCGCAACCAGCAAAAATGTATACATCCATACCGGTAACCATATCACGTCTGCACAGAATTAATAACCGGTAATCCCCGCTTTACTGTCGCATCAACTACCCGCACCTTCACAACGTTCCGAAAGCACTTTGCAGTCGTGTGGGGATATGGGATACTGCTTTGAGGGCCATCCGGCTTTTCCAGTAACAATCCAAGGCAAGATCATCCGACATGAACAACCTGTCACCGGAACTCAGTATCGTCATAACCAATCATAACTACGGGGCCTATCTGCCCCGCCTGTTTGACGCGTTGCGGCACCAGAGCCGTCCTCTGGGCAATACGGAGATCATTCTGGTGGACGACGGCAGTTCGGATGATTCGATGACCATTGCGGAGGAACTGGGCAAGGATCTGGATTGCGGCCGATTCGTCCTGCTGCAGGCCGGAGGCAAGGGACACCCCGCCCCTGTGCGCAACAAGGGGCTTGCAAGAGCAAAGGGCGCACTCCTGTTCACGATTGATGCAGACGACCTCATAGCCCCAGAATTCCTGCAGGCCTGCTGCTCCGTACTGCTCAGCAGGCCGGAAATCGATCTGGTCTACACGGCCCAGCAGGTAGTCTTCGAAAGCGAGGAAGGCGCGCAGCCGCAGACAATCCTCCTCCCCTGCGCTACCCCGCTGTTGCTGTCGTGGCAGAACGTGGTCACATCTCCGGCGGTCTTCCGCCGCAGGGTGTGGGAACAGAGCCAGGGATTCCGCAGCAATACCAAATACGAAGACTGGGACTTCTGGGCACAGGCGGCTGTAAAGAACTTCCGCTTCGAGCGTGTGGAACAGCCCCTGTTCACCTACTGCAAACACGGGGGCAGCTTCACCGGTCAGGCCGTGGCGGACGATGCAGCGGCCAAGGCGTTCATCGTGCAGAACAACCCGGGGCTGTTTCACGTCTCCGTTCGCAAATGGGCCGCCCACGTCATGGCCGGAGACCAGATCGAGCACTTCCCGCGCGGCATCATCCCGCTGCCTCAAGACGCCATGGCCATTCTGGCAACCATTCGCTGAGCACAATGACCTACCCGGCTGCCCAGCCGCCCATCGCAATGGTGGTTCGACGCCACGGCTTTGCATGACGGGCTGGGGAACCCGCTCCATGCGCACACTGCATCCAGTTGCGGCTATTATCCGATACTCCACCCGCACCACGCCAAAAGGCCCGCTACAGCAAGCGGGCCTTCTTTTTTACATGCCGGGACTGTCTAAGCCCGCTGCACCAAGCTGTGCACCACGCGGGTCAGCTCTGCTTCTCCCTTGGCAGCGTAGGTCTCGTAAAGAGACATGATCGAAATCTGAGAGAACACATAGTTGCGGAACCTGTTAAACATGGCCGCATCATCAGCCTTGATGCCGTAATCGCGCTGAGCAATGGTCTGTACGACAGGAATGATCCACTGTGCAGCCGGAACGGTAAGCACCCAGTCATGGTCGCCGAGATGGCAGACAAACCCTTCCTGCCGTCTGGGCAGAGGCAGAGTCTTGCCGCCCTTTTCGAGCAGGCCGTACTGCACGGGGTCTATGCCGTTGAGAATGGCGGCCGCCTTCAGCCAACCCACCACCTGCGCCTCATCTTCCGGCGTGCGGGGATGGTTATGCGCACAGGCCTGCGCAACAATGACATCAGCAGGAAGCCCTCTGGCAATGGACTCGGCAACACCGAGAGGATGGTGCTCGCCGGTACCGGCCAGCTTCATTTCCGAGCGCGATTCGCCGTTAACCTGCCACTGAAAGACCCACGGTTTGTGCAGGTCATGCAGCAACTGGGATGCAATGACCACGTCACGATCCAATCCGTAACCGTAAACATCAAGGTAACCGTCGGCCAGCGCCTTGGAAACGCGGACGTTCAGGTCCGTATGCGTGGCCAGTCCTCCGGGGTAGGCATGATGGCTCTGGTAACCGCTTCCGGGAGCCGCGTAAAACGGCTGGCTGGCCTTGGAGGCATCCTTGACCGGCGGCAGAAAGACCTGCTCGCTCACGCCCTCGATGAGTTTCTCGGCAACCAGTTCCTTGTGAATGGCCTTCTTTTCCGGAGCGCCGATGTGCTTCATGAGGGTGGGCGAAGGATTCTCAAGAATTGCAGCCACCTGACGACGAAGTGCAGGGTTACGGATTTCCGCAGCCTGACTGCGCACGCTTTCCCATGAGGCCATGGCAGGGCCGGAAGCCTCTGCCATCTGCACAGGGCTCATTTCCCGCAGTGCTTCAAGGGTTATTCTCGACGATGCAGCACCTGCAGCAAGCGGTTTGGTTCCGACAAGGGCGAGTGCCCCCGCAACCGCGCCCAACTTCAACAATTCTCTACGTTCAAGATTGATCATGTACCTTACCTTTCCTGTTGTTATCATTCATGAGATCATGAAACATGAAGGGAAGATACATGCCCGCCCACCCTGCTCTGTCACAATACGCGCACATTAGCGTGACTGTTCACACACTTTACTGCAGCACACACCGGCAACAGGGCGGGTAACTACGCATGCCCGTATCCCTTTGCCTTGCAGGGCTTTATTTTGACGTGACACACAGGCAGGGAGTATAGTAGGCCGCGCACGGGCAGACCGTAATGCCCGCTCCTGCCAGAACAGCATTTACAGAGAGATATCCATGAAGCCTGTTACCGTGGAAATTAAAATAGATCCCGACCGCATTCACAAGCCCAACGCCATCCGCAAAGCCGCCCTGAACAAGGCGGGACTGCACGACGACCCGAATCTGTATACCCGCGTCACCCGCCGGTCCATCGACGCCCGTTCCCGCCGCCCGCAGTTCGTGCTGCAGGTGGTCATTGCCCCGCAGGACGAGCCCGCAACGGAAGGTCCCTTCTTCCGCCCTGTTCCGCTCAAGGGACGCAGGGTCGTCATTGCCGGTGCAGGTCCCGCAGGCTATGTGGCCGCCCTGACCCTGCTTGAACACGGCATACAGCCCATTGTTCTGGAACGGGGCAAGGACGTAAACGCCCGCCGCAAGGATCTCAAGCCGCTGTACACGGATGGCACGGTCAACCCCCACTCGAACTACTGCTTCGGCGAGGGCGGCGCAGGCACCTATTCCGACGGCAAGCTCTACACCCGCGCCACCAAGCGCGGCAACGTGGGGCGCATTCTGGATCTGCTCATTGAGCATGGGGCCACGCCGGACATCCGTATCGATGCGCACCCGCATCTGGGATCCAACATGCTGCCGCGCATTGTGCGACGTATCCGCGAAGCCATTGAGGGTGCCGGCGGCGAAATCCATTTCAACGCCCATGTGGCCGACCTTGTCATGAAGGACGGTCAGGTGACCGGCGCCGTTCTCGCAGACGGTTCCACAGTTGAAGCGGATGCCGTGATTCTCGCCACAGGCCATTCTGCGCGGGACGTGTTCCACATGCTCCACGCACGTAACATTCTCATAGAGGCCAAACCGTTTGCGCTGGGCGTCCGCATTGAGCACCCTCAGGAGCTGATAGACGGCATCTTCTATCACCAGTCGCCACGCCACCCCAATCTGCCCGCTGCCAGCTACCGCATCACCCAGCAGGTTGACGAACGCGGCGTGTTCTCCTTCTGCATGTGTCCGGGTGGATTCGTTGTACCCGCCTCCACTGCTCCCGGCGAACTGGTGCTGAACGGCATGAGCCTGGCCGCCCGCAACGCCCCCTTTGCCAATGCGGGTCTGGTGGTGGAAATCAGGCTGGAAGACATCGGCGCTACGGAGAACCCGCTTGCCGCTCTGGAATTTCAGGCCTCCGTGGAAAAGGCCATGTTTGCTGCCGGTGACGGCGTCTCGCAGAAGGCACCGGCACAGATGGTGGGCGACTTCATCATGGGCCGCGTTTCCGCAAGCCTGCCCAAGTCGTCCTATATTCCCGGCATCTATGCCGCCCCGCTGCATGAACTGCTGCCTGCAGGGGTGGCCCGCCGTCTACGCACATCCCTGCCTCTCTTCGGCAAGAAGTACAAAGGATACGATTCAAACGAAGCCAAGGTGCTTGCCGTGGAATCCCGTACCAGTTCACCAGTGCGCATCCCGCGCGACAAGGACACGCTGGAGCATCCAACGGCCGGACGTCTCTTCCCCTGTGGCGAAGGCGCAGGGTACGCCGGAGGCATCATCTCCGCCGCCATGGACGGCGAACGTGTGGCCACGGCAGTGGCTGCTCTTATCGGCTGATTACAGCCGCCCCGACGCACACAGAAGCGGCTGCCGTCTTACCGACGACAGCCGCTTTTCACATTCCACTTCCGATATCTGCGTCATTCGATTGCACACATGATTCTCATTTCCGCGTGCGCATGATGCAGCTACGCTGCGAATGGCACTCTCTACGGAACAGGCGAATCAAAAGCTATGAACCGACGCGTACCACCATAACAGGAGTTTCACACTTGGCAAGAACACCCTGCGCTACACTACCCATAAGCAGACCGCCGATGCGTCCATGACCCTGAGTACCCATCACTACCAGATCAGCACGTCGCGCTTCGTCTACAATCACCTCGACAGCTCTACCATGACGGACAACAAGATGCTCGGGCCCGACAGGAGTTGCACCGAACTTCACACATGCTTCGCGAACCACCTTTTCCAGTTCTGTTCGTGCGCCAGTCTCTCTACCCTTCTTGAAAGATTCCCACATTTCCTTATCGAAATCGGGGGTGAAGTCAAAACCGGATGCAAGTCCGTATTCCTGAGGCAATTCAGGAATGACATGCAGCACGGTAAGCTCTGCGCCATACTTTTGCGCAACGCTCAAAGCAAACCCAAGAGCATGCGTGGCGGCAGGAGACAGGTCAGTTGCGTACAACACCTTCTTTACAGTCGGTAACATGGCATACCTCCTTGATCCTGAAACAGATACGCAAAGGCTGCTCCCATGCAACCTTCCCTACTCTATGTATAAGCACAGGCAAGAAAATTCCCAAGTATATTGTTACAAAATAATAGGTCCTCACAGTGCATGGAGGCGTTGCACCGGCACAACAAAAAAGCCCCCTCGCAGCGAACGCTGCAAGGGGGCAATATAACACGCAAACGCTCCCCGATCAGAGAATCTGGCTCAGGAAAAGCTTGGTACGTTCATGCTGAGGGTTGGTGAAGAAATGCTCAGGCGTGCCCACTTCGAGCACCTGCCCTGCATCCATGAAAACAACCCGGTCCGCCACTTCACGGGCAAAGCCCATTTCGTGGGTAACCACGGCCATGGTCATGCCTTCACGGGCAAGGTTCTGCATAACGTCAAGCACTTCGCCGACCATTTCAGGATCAAGTGCAGAGGTAGGTTCGTCAAACAACATTACCTTGGGATTCATGGCAAGAGAACGCGCAATGGCCACGCGCTGCTGCTGCCCACCGGAAAGCTGATCCGGATACACGCTATGCTTCTCAGCGATACCGACCTTGCCGAGCAACTCCATCCCCTTGGCTTCCGCTTCCTTGCGCGAACGCTTGCGCACAGTCATCTGCGCCATCACAACGTTCTCAAGCACGGTCATATGAGGGAACAGGTTGAAGGACTGGAACACCATGCCCACTTCCGCACGAATCTTGTTGATATCGCACTTGGGATCAAGAATGTTCTCGCCATCCACATATATCTCGCCGGCATCGGCGAATTCCAGCCTGTTCAGACACCGCAGGAAGGTGGACTTGCCGGAACCGGAAGGTCCGATCACAACCACCACCTCACCGGGAGCAATCTGCAGCGAAACATCGCGCAGGGCATGCAGCTTGTCGGGAGTGTAGAAGTATTTGTTTACATTAACGGCATTGATCATCGCAGGGCTCTCCTTTCAAGCTGCTGAATCAGAAGCGAGAGGGCAAAAGTCAGCACCAGATACAGCACGGCACAGAGAATCCAGAGTTCGAAAGGCTGCAGGGAAGAGCTGACCACCTCGCGCGTAGCCTTGGTAAGTTCGCGCACGGCAATAACACCGAGCAGCGAAGAGTCCTTCACAAGGCTGATGAACTGACCGGCAAGAGGCGGCAGGATACGGCGGAAGGCCTGCGGCAGAATGATCCTGCGCATGGCCTGATTGTAGTTGAGGCCGAGCGAACGGGCGGCTTCCATCTGGCCGCGATGCACGGACTGGATCCCCGCACGCACGATTTCTGCCACATATGCACCGGTAAAGATGGCCAGGGCCAGCACGCCGTACCACAAGGGCGGCATGGCGCCGAGACCGATGCTCTGCAGCATGCCGTTGATGAGCGTTCCTGCCACGAAGTACCACAGAAAAATCTGCACAAGCAGAGGGGAACCGCGGATAAGCTCAATGTAGGCAATGGCAGACCATCGTAGCGCCGGATTGTTCGAAATACGGCACAGGCCCGTCATCACGCCGAGGACGATACCAAAAATGATGGCAATGAAACTGACCTTGAGGGTAATCCACAGGCCTTCAAGCAGCACGCCGGGCTTTGACTGATGGTACGAGGCGATGGAATCGCCCATGTACACGTAATCACCCTCGCTAAGATGCATTTCAGCTATGGCGGGCAGCTTGCGAAGCACCTCGCCGCTATCCGTCTTTATGGTCAGGGTAACAGCGCTCGCATCACGCACAATGGAGAGAAGCTCTCCCTGCGATTCGGCCCGGACGTCCACGTCCTCCTTGAGCCAGAAATACTGCGGCACGCGCTCCCAGCGCCAGACATATTCCACCGCGCTGGATGCCATGTACACAAAGTACATGAAACCAAGCAGCAAAACCAGAAACGCGGACTTCCAGAAGAGATAGTAGCCCGGTCCCTTGGGGCGGTCCAATCCAACGTATCGACTCATGTAATGGTCCCCTACTTACGCTATCTAAAACTGGTTATGGCCCCTCGCACTGGGCCATTCCCGGCTTCGGCCCGGACCGCGTCCACACTGACCCGCAACGCGGCCCGAGCCGAAAACAGGATTACAAAAACGCGCATAGGGCCGGATGGCGTTCCATCCGGCCCCCAATGCGCTGGAATACCTTTACTTAACCTGAGACTGCCATTCGTCGGAACGCAGCCACTTGTCGTACATACGCTCGTAGCGGCCGTCGTTCTTGAGCTGACGGAGGAAGTTGTTCAGGAAATTCATGAAATCAGGATCGCCCTGCTTGATGCCGATGGCCATGGGCTCAAAGGTGAAGGGCTCGTTGAGCAGGAAGGTCTTGTCCTTGCCCTGCTGCTTCTGGAACACTTCGTTCACGGGCAGATCGTATACGAAAGCGTCTGCGCGACCGTTGATAACTTCAATGGCGCAGTCAACTTCCTTTTCGAAAGACTTGTAGGTCGCCTTGGGAAGGAAGCGCTTGGTGGCTTCTTCACCGGTGGTGCCCATACGGGAAATAACGATGAAATTGGGGTCGTTCAGCTGCTTGTAAGAGGTGATCTTGCCCTTGTGCTTGGCGTTCACCAGCACGGTCTGCCCCATGATGATGTAGGGATCGGTGAAGCCGATCTTCAGGTTGCGTTCCTGGCTCAGGGTCATACCGGAGATGATCACGTCGAACTTGTCGGCGAGCAGGGAAGGAATCATGCCGTCGAAATCGGTGTTCACGGGAACGAACTTCACGCCCATGGCCTTGGCAAGTTCCTTGCCGAGGTCAACGTCAAAACCGATGTACTTGCCGTTCTTGTCGGTCATTTCAAAGGGCGGATAGCCAGCGTCGAAACCTACACGCAGTTCACCGCGCTTCAGGATTTCGCTGATGGTGGACTTCTTGGCCAGTTCGATGTCTGCAGCGGCTGCAGGCAGTGCGATCATGGCTATGAGCAGGGCCAGAAACAGAGCCTTAAGAAATTTCATTCGTTTCCTCCAAATCCCGTTGATTGTCACGGATGCCGAAGCATCCAACTCCCTAGTACTTCCCTTCAGTGAGGACTTCCTTGATGATCATTTCCCTTTTGCAATCCTCGCATCGCGGCATGGACTCTTCAGGAACAGCAATAATCTGGGTCCGCCTGCACTTGGGGCACATGACCTCTACAAATTCACGCTTATAGCGATCCGATATAGCATTACCCTTGGTCACAAAACGCTCCTTACGCACATTATGGTCCTTGCCGTTACGCCACATGATCGACAAGGTCGAACTGCGTATTATCTGCAAAACGGGGTAGAAATCAAGTCTGATCCGTCACTCAACGTAGTACTAATTGATACCACTAACAAGATTCCAGATAGACAACTTATCGGCGTCGCCTTTCCTTTCACAGTCATGGCTCTTTGTACAGGCGCTTAGAATGTCTTAGGAACTGGCTACCACCCCGGCCTGACATACGCGCCAATCCCCACCGACATATCAAAGAAAAGCCCCGCCGCGATGTCATCTCCGCAGCGGGGCTCAGCTATCTATCGACCTGCAGCCCTAGAACGGCACGTCATCCATGCCGCTGGCTTCAGACGGGAATGCGGGACCGAGATCGTCGTCGTAGTTGGGGCCGTTGTCATAGCCGCCCTGCTGGGGACGACCGCCGCCGTAACCACCACGACCGCCCTGGCCACCTTGGCCACTTTGGCCGCCGCCCTGATTGGCGAAGGAACGACGTTCTCCGCCTCCGGCAGAAGCGCCCTGCTGGGCACCTTCGCCACGGCGGTCAAGGAACTGCACGCGCTGCGCCTTGATTTCCGTAGTGTACCGGTTCTGGCCCTGCTGATCCTGCCACTGGCGGGTCTGCAGGCTGCCTTCAATATACACGAGGCTGCCCTTGGCGAGGAAGTTGGCGCAGTTTTCGGCCTGACGCTGAAAGACAACCACACGGTGCCATTCGGCCCTGTCCACACGGTTGCCCTCGCGGTCGGTATAGGATTCGTCCGTCGCCACGTTGAAGCTGGCGATGGGCGTGCCGTTGCCCGCGTAGCGCAACTCCGGATCAGCGCCAAGACGCCCGATGATCATCACTTTATTCAGCATGAGAATGGCTCCTTGCAATTCAATTGTTCAAACCGTGCCCCCTCTGCGGGCAACACGGATTGAGCAGATTACGCTTTGGGCAGGACTTTTTCAATACCCGTCAGCACGTCTTCCATCTGATCCGTCAGCTTGTTGGCTCGTGCCGGATCCCAGTCGGCCAGCGCGGCGTCAAGCTCCTGTCTGAGCTTGTCGAGGCGCTGCAGCCCTTCTGCCGTCACGTCCTTCACTTCGGCGGACCAGTCTGCAAAACGGTGGGCGTCCACAAGGGTATCAATCAGTTCAAGAACCCCCTGCTTCGCCACATACACGGAATCTTCTTCGGGCCATGCAAGACGGTGCAGGCGGGGCCATTCCCGCAGCACGTCGTCCTCATCATAGGTGGTTGCCCACACCCGAACCTGCAAAACCTTGCCCATCGCGACCTCCGCTAATCCTGCTCAACCCATTCCGTCTGCACGCGGATGACTACGTCCTCGATCAGGCCGACCTGATCGGGCGGGCACACGCCGATGAGCGGCGCGCCTGCATCCACGTTTTCGTTATGCTGGAAGTACACAGCATAGATAACGCCTTCGGGACCGGAATAGCAGAGAGAGGCTTCGCGCTTCATGCGCGACATGATGAACAGTTCCTGTCCGTCATGCACGGTAACGGCCTTGGGACCGGACGCCTTGATCTTTTTGTCCGCATCGGGCGCGAAGTAGTATTTGGCGCGCTCAGGTGCGTTGAAAAGGTACAGGGCCTTCTTCAGGATGATGCTCATCACCTCATCCTTGGAAAGGAAGTGGCGAAGATGTACCAGCGGGGTACCGGCTTCCACGAAGGTGCCTTCAAGTTCCTTGTGCACCTTGGAAATGACACCCTTTTCATGGGCAAGGATGAACTTCTGGTTATGCTCGCGCTCGATGGTTGCGAGGCGGGTACCGGGAACCTCCTTCCACAGACCGGTGGCTCCCACGACACGGGTGCCCTCTTCCACTCCGGCAAAGCTCACCACCCCGGTGTGGGGGGCGGTAATCACAAGCTCCTCGTAGGGAGAAGCCTTAATCTCTTCAAGCAGTTTGGTAATATCCAGCATGGCTTGCTCCCTTACCTGTAGTAGAGGTTGCGCCCACCCATGGTGAGCAGCGCCTGACGCAGGTTGCTGCGCGCATCACGACGGTCCCAGATGCCCTGAATATGGCCACGGGACAGCGCACGGTGTGCACGGTGGTAGTCCGGAGGAATGTCCATACCCGTGGTCTCCTTGATAACGCCGGGACCGGCAAAGCCGATGTTCGCCGAGCGGATGGAGAACTGGTAAGGGGAACAGCCGAGGAAGCTGGCCAACGGACCGGCATAGGAGTTGGTGTCGTACAGCACGAGGTACAAGCCCCCGGCGTCGATATAGCGACGGACGGCCATGGTGCAGCGCGGCATCTGGATAACGCCGTTCACGCCTTCCTGAATACGGATACCGGCAGTGCCGTGCACGTAGGCAAGGAAGGGGAAACGCTTCTTCTTGGCGCGCTCTGCAGCCTGAATGAACTTCTCACCTTCCGCAGCGCCAACGGAGCCGCCACGGAACGGGGCGACCAGCATGGCCACAACAACCTTGACGTTGTCGATGCGTGCTTCAAAGGTCATGCAGCCGGACTTGAGGCCGGTCTTCTTCTTGGCCTGCTCCAGCTTCACGTCAAGGCCCTCAAAGCCCAGCGGGTTGGCTGCTTCCACTTCGGAGTTGAATTCGAAAATCGAACCCGGATCGAAGATATTGTGCAGGTACCACTGATATTCCATGGGGAAGTGGTGACCGCAGTAGTTACATACACCCGCGAATTCACCGAACAGGTCAGGTGCCCACAGGTCAAGGCAGCCATGGCTTCCGGAGTTGGGGCAGGTAATTGCCTTATCTTCCTTGGCACGACCGGAAACATAGCTCCACTGGCCGTTACGGGCTTCATCTTCCTGATCCCACTGGGAAAGCATGGTCAGATCGCGTTCCTTGGAATTATCCTTGGTAGGCACGCTGGGCAGAGAGCTGGTCAGCTTGCGCCAAGGACGAAGCACCTTTTCCATGAGTACGCGGGCTTCGGCGTCCACTTCTTCCACAGCATAGATGAGCTGCTTCTGATGCTTACGCCACAGGTCGTACTTGAAGTAAGAGTAGATGTCCCAGCCCTTGTCCCACCACCACGCCGAACAGCGACGCACGAAGGGACGGCGGTCAAGGAAGGCCTGACGGGACAGGCGCAGGAACTTCTTGTGGCGCTTCTGCACCAGACGGGTACGGGCCGCGGAGGAAAGGCTCCAGCGCACATAGATGTTCTCGAGATCGAGATCTTCTATGGTCTTGCCACGACGGCGACGCAGGGCCATGGCGCGGAAGGGAGTGAATCCTTTCACGCTCAGCACCACTTCGTCGGTGGCGCGGATGACTTCCTGGCGCAAACGGCGGAAGAAATCATAGTGGTAAGGACGGGCACCCAGCGCAGGTTCGTCAATGGCATGGTCAATGTAGCCCATGCGCACGTTGTCTGCCGCGGTCATCTTCAACTGGGTGGCGCACTTCTCAATAAGCTCGGAACCGGCACGTTCACCGGAGCGCAAACGGCCTTCAATGGCCGCGGCACCTTCGGGAGAGATAACCGAGTAGTAGCCGTGAGACAGCATGAGGCGCATGTCGGCAAGGCCGATGGCTTCCGCACCGCCGGAACCACCTTCGGAAAAGATGGAAACGATGGGTACGCGCAGGCCCGACATTTCGTACAGGTTCTTGGCAATCTGCTGGGCTGCGCCCGGAGCGTCTTCAATGGGATAGGAACCGGGGGTGAACACGAAGGTATGCACGGGGATGTTTTCAGTCTCAGCAACCTTCATGTAGTGAAGCGCCTTGGCGTTACCCCACGGCTTAACGGAACCGCCGTTGCGGAATTCCTCGCCGTGGCCCTTTTCCTGGCCGATGACCATGACGGGCTGATGATAAGTCTTCTTGCCGCTGCGACGGGTGATGTAGGCGCGGGCGATGAGCATGCTGGGGTCGATGCTGTTTTCGTCCTTGCCGCCAATTTCCGTGTAGTTATCGTACACGTTTTCCAGAATGTCGCGCAGGCAGATACGCTGCGAATGGCGCACGATGCGTACCTTGTCCATGGGGGTCAGTTCGGTTTCCAGCTTTTTTTCCACAAAGCCGAACAGATCTTCCACGGTGGCAATGGCCGCGTGCTTCTCCTTGGTCGGCAGCGCTTGTTCACGCTGCACAAACTCTTCCAGACGGGTTTCAAGCAGGCGGACGTTCTCCGTCTGCTTATCGCCGAAAATGTCCTTGATGTACGAAAGACGTTCGGCAAGATGCTGTATTTTCTTATCAATATCCATATTGCACTCCCTGCGCCGCAAGGCGGGGACAGTCGATGTCGTAACGGAACCGGAGGGGCGCACAATCGCCCTGCCCGACCGGATCAAGCCCTAGAATTTCAGGATAATGGGTGTTTTTACCCGCAAGAAATTCACGTTGGACTTCAATGCCTCACCAGCCTTGTTGCCGCCTTCAAGCTTGAGCTTGTCCAGGAACTCAAGACCGCGCTCCTTTACGTGCGCAAGGTCTTTGCCCCAGATGATGGCCAACGCAAGGTTGGGGTCGAACTCCGTGGGGATATCGTATGGCGTGTCCGTGGGGACGTGCGTGTGCATGCTGAACCAGTCTTCCTGCTGCCAGCCGAACTGCTCGATACGGCCCACCCAAGGGGTGAACTTGTTATCGGGATCTTCGGCAATCAGGCGGTACTCAATGCCCACCCCTTCGAAGGTGATGTCGTCCTGCGTGAAGCCGAGCGGCTCACCAAGACCGATACGGATCTGTTCCTTGATAAGGTCCACACCCTTCTCACCGCGGATGCGGGAGATCATGGCGGAAACACCGTTTTCCACCTGGATTCGGGTGTTCACTTCCATGAGGAAGGGACGGCCGTCGCGGGTAACGATCCATTCCCACGTGCCCACGTTGTCGTAGCCGACCTTGCGGGCCATGGCCAGAGAGTGCTCGGTAATGTCGTCCAGCACCTTCTGGGCGTCGAAGGAGTAGTTCAGAGAACTGGGATCGAATCCGGGAGCGATTTCCAGACGCTTCTGGAGACCGGTGGACTGGATGGAGCAGTTACGGGTGCCGAAGTGCACCGGATTCTTGCCGGAACGGTCGGAAACGACCTGCACTTCAAGGTGGTTGAAGTCCAGCACGCGCTGCTCGATGAGCACACCGTCGTCCTTGAACTGGCGGAGCGCGTAGTTGCGGATACGACGATAGACGGACTTGAAGAGGTCGATGTCATGCACCTCTTCAATACCCATACCGCCGCCACCGGCCGAGGCCTTGACCAGAACGAGCGGCCGTTCGATGCCCTGCTCTTCCTGGAATTCGAAGAGCTGGCGGGCCACTCTTTCCGCTTCCATTTCATCATAGATGGGCTTGTCGGAACCGGGCACAGTGGGCACACCAAGACTGCGCGCAAGGCGCTTGGTGTTGATCTTGTCGCCAAGTTCACGGATGACGCGCCAGGAAGGGCCGATGAAGATAAGTTTGTTTTCCCGCTGCGCAACGCGGCGTGCGAAGCGATAGTCTTCGGCAAAGAAGCCGTAACCGGGGTGAATGGCAGTTGCGCCGGAGTCATCCGCCACAGCGAGCAACTCATTGGCGTCCTGATAGGATGAAATGCGGTAAAGGCTCTTCTCGCCTCCCTTTTCACGCGCAATGCGCACGTGGCCGGAAGCGGCGTCCTCCGCCGTGTAAACACAAACGAAATCCAAACCCAGCTTAATGCAGGCCTGAACGATGCGGATGGCAATTTCCCCTCTGTTTGCCACCAGCACCTTATGGTCTTTTGTATGCACCTAGTTCCCTCGATATGGTTTCAATCAGTCTACTTCAGATCCAGCTTGTTTGTTGGCAATGCTTCGCTTCTGGACTTCCAGCACCAGCTTGTCGATTCGGGCTTCCTGCCTGCGGTCAAGCGGCAGAAAGTCGAATCCCACAATACCGTTCTCAAGAGCACGGACAACCTGGCACGGGATTTCACCTACATACAGTCGTTGCTTGATAAACAGATCCATCTGCAGGGATTCGCCCTGCTTAAAAGAGCGGGTCTCGTCAAGGATCGCGAAGCCGGTGGCACTGATATCCTTGATGGGATATCCTTTTTGCCTATCCGCAAACCATCCTTCAAGGCCCGGGACCTGAGCACGAAAGGCGCGGCGAGCTGATTCGCCACCGCCGCCGAGAGAAAATTCAAAATTAGTCACGCCGCACTGCCTGCCTACTTGCCTACCCGGCGCTCAAGCACAAACTCAACTCGTCTGTTCTTGGCTCGGTTCTCTTCACTTGTATTAGGTAACAGGGGGTCTAAATCACCAAGTCCGGTTGCTGTCAACCTGTTTGATTCGATACCCGAGCGCACGAAAAAGCGTAACGCGTTCACCGCACGAAGGGCCGAAATCTCCCAATTGTCCTTGAAACGACTGCCTGGCAAAGGCTGCGTGTCGTCAGTGTAACCCTTAATATTGATAGTCTGAGTCTTATTTTTTAAAAAAAAGTCTCGGAGCGCACCAAGGGTCTCCTGCCCTTCCGGAGAGATTTCCACCTCTCCCTTTCCAAACAGCACGCCGGAAGGTACCCGCAGAGTAATGACGCCTTCGTCGAACACTGCACCAATCTTTCCTTCCACTCCCTTCTGGTTCATGAAGGTACGGACATCGGAAAAGACCTTACGCTGGGATTCAATAAGCTGCTTCTGCAACCTTACAGAATCAAGAATGGCAGCATCATCCTTCCGAACCGTGGTTGTAAGCAAGTCTTTATCTTTACCGCCGAACACTTCACGGACCGTGAGAAAGGAGTCGGTGAACCGCTTCTCGTCAATAACCGACATGGAAAACAGGAGAACAAAGAATACCAGCAGCAAGGTGGTCAGATCGGCAAAGGTGACCAGCCATTCCGCCGTGCCCTCTTCCTCCAGCTCCACACCTGTATGGTGAATGTCATCTTGCACTCTTGCGCTCCTGAGGCGGCAGGAACGAACTCAGCTTTTCGTACACCAGCCGCGGGTTGTTATTCTCAAGAATCGACTTGGCGCCTTCGAAAATAATGAAGAGATGCACTTCTTCCTGAAGGGTACGCGCCTTCAACTTGCCTGCAATGGGCAGGAAAAGCAGGTTGGCGATAAGAGCCCCGTAAAAGGTGGTGATAAGAGCAACAGCCATGGCAGGCCCGATAGCACTGGGGTCGTCCAGCCGCGCCAACATCTGCACAAGACCTATCAGGGTACCGATCATGCCGAAGGCTGGAGCCACAGCCCCCAGCCGGTTGAACACGGCAATGGACACAGCATGACGCCGCTTCATTGTAGCAATCTCGATCATCACGGTGTCGCGTATAAGGGCCGGGTCCGCGTTGTCTGCGATAAGCTGGCAAGCCTTTTTGAGCAGAGCATTTTCAGTCTGGATATTCTCAAGGGCCACAAGCCCTTCGCGGCGGCTGATTTCCGCAATGCGCACCATGGTGTTTACCACTTCCTGCGGCTTGACGCGCCGCGCGGCGAACACCTGAATGCCCCCTGCAAAAGCGTGAACCACTTCCTCGAAAGGAAAGGTAACGCTTATGGCGGCACCAGTGCCCCCAAGCACGATCATCATACTGGGAACATCGATGAAGTCGCCGATGGAACCACCCATGAAAATAGCGCCGATAACAAGAGCAAAACCGAGTATGATCCCAAGTAGCGTTGCAATATCCATATGTTCGGCCTATACACCCATGGTATGCGGACTGTGCAAAGTCGATCACGACAGCAGGAGTCCTTTTCCGCTGCCATGCCCCCCGCAGGCAATGACCAACTATAATATATTCAGGAATCTTATGCAAAAACCAAAAAAAGTCCAGAATGCTGTCAGCGCCTTACAGGCCCGCCTGAGCGGGCTTCCCGCTCCCCGCGTCGGGATCGTCCTCGGAACCGGACTTGGGGGACTGGCAGAAGCAATGCAGGTTCAGGCTTCCGTACCCTACGATGATATTCCCGACTTCCCTCGCTCCACCGTACAGTCCCACGCAGGCCGTTTTCTGTTCGGCACGCTGGGCGGGGTGCAGGTTGTCATGCAGCAGGGGCGAAACCATTTGTATGAAGGATACGGCCCTGACGATGTCTGCATGGGCGTGCGCTGCATGGCGGCACTCGGCATTGAGACCTTCATTGTCACCAACGCAGCCGGTTGCCTGAATCCTCAATGGGACGCAGGCGACCTCATGGTCATTACGGACCATATCAATTTTACAGGCAGAACCCCGCTTGCGGGAGAAAACCACGATGCCTGGGGACCGCGTTTCCCCGACATGAGCAGAGCCTACGACCCCGCACTGGTACGGCTGGCCATGCAGCAGGCGGACGAACTGGGCATTCGCCTGGAACGCGGAGTGTATGTGGGCGTGCAGGGCCCCCAGATGGAAACCCCTGCGGAAACCCGCATGTTCAAGCGCCTTGGCGCCGATGCCGTAGGCATGTCCACCGTCATGGAAGTCATCGCCGCACGGCACATGTCACTGAAGGTGCTGGGCTTTTCCTGCCTGACCAACAAGAACCTGCCCGACTGCATGGAAGACGCCCCCATCGAAGTAGTCATCGCCATGGCCAACAAGTCCGGCGGCAACCTTGCCCGTCTTATCGAAAGCGTGGTCACCAGACTGGCCTGATCCGGCTTCTGCTTGAGCCTTGCAAAAAGAACCGCCCGATACGCTGCCGTATCGGGCGGTTTCATTACTTATCCAGATCCGCCTGAATCTCCTGCATGAGCTTCATGGCTTCGCCCAACTTGCGGGCATAAACATCGTTATCCACCGTCCCCGCAAGCACGCCAAGGCGTTGTGTCAGGTCCAGCATGGTTGCGGTAAGAACCGCCTTGCGCGCCTCTTTGTCAAAGTCGGCAATACCATCCAGACGCTTTTGCAGTGCAGCCACGTCGGTCTTCACTGCATTCAATTCCGCACGCACTTCGCCCTGCTCGGCCACGCGTTCCACTTCCTGCCGCAAACCGGATACATTCTGCGTAAGACCGAATGCGAACACCACGGAAACGATCAGCGCCAGAAGCGACACGATCATCGGCAGATTGAACACCTTGCAAAGCGCGCCGCCTTTTTCCTGTTCCTTTGTCATTGCTTCCTTCCTTTTAAATATCGCCATGTTCGACAATCTTCTCGTCTTCATACGGAGCCAGCTTCTTCCGGTACCACTCCATCTTGGCATGTTCCATGGCGCTGGAGCACATGGAAAGCTTGGTATAACTCGGACCTATACGGTCAATAAGCAAAGTGGAAAGCTTGTAGATGCAGTAATTGAGCTCCCCTTCATTCGCGATTTCCGCAGCACAGGCCTCCAGTGCAGCATCAAACACTGCACGGCGTTCCCCTGGAATGTATGGCATACAGCCTCCCCTTCTGAATAATCAATCAACATCTCTGCAACAGCCGGTTCTGCCCGTAAAAAATAATACCCTCAAAACACTTCATCCTTGGTATACAATTAACTAATTGGTCTCAAGATATTGCCCTCTTTCCCATATTAGCCTACGGTCAAGCCGGGGAAAGAGATGAGACCACAGTCTGACTGCACACTCTCGCTATCTTGTGTCCGGCAAGGGCCAACGCAAGACAGACTGTTTATGCGCATATTCTAAACTGGCATGATGCGGCAACAGAGTGAGCGACCCAAAACTAGCCATAACCATCACCGTTTCCGACGACGGCCTGACTGCCGTTGTTTCCGACGTTGCACACGCAGGCAATGCGGCTCCTCTTTTTTCCAAGGCAAGCCTTGATCGGGCCCTTGAAGCTGCGAAAGTGACGGAAAAACCAGACTCGGAAGCAGTTCAGGCGCTGGCCGTAGCAATGGAAAGCGGCAAGGACGTGCGCGGCATGGTCATTGTCCGCGGCACTCCGCCCACGCCCGCTGTAAATGCCTCCATAAAGCCCTTCGGCGATCTTTCCCGTCCGATATTCCCCGGCGAAGCGTTTTGCGAAATAATCAAGGCCCGTCCAGCCAAGGACGGCATGTCCGTCACTGGCGAGCCCATCAAGGCGCCGGGCGAGCCACAGGGCAAGAGCATTACCTTCTCCGAGTCACCTCACTGCTTCATTGATACCACCACGCTGCAGATCCGTTCCGAAACTTACGGACTGGCCATCTTTGACAAGTTGACCATGCACGTAAAGCCCCTGCTGACCGTGACCAAAGGGGACATGCTGGTTCAGGCAACCATCTACCCCACGGACTTCAGGGGGAAGGAACTCACCGCAGCACGGATGGAAGACGCACTGAAAGCGTTGGAGATCTCTGCCCTGCTCGACCGAAAACGGTTTCTCAAGGCCATGGAGCAGGCAAAGACAAGCGGTACCGAGGTGCCCAACGTCACCATCGCACGAGGCCTTGAGCCCGTGAACGGCAAAAACGGCTGGTTCGAACTGTACATCAAAGACGAACGTTCCGATGTCGGCGTACAGGACGACGAAGGCAATATCGATTTCAGGGCTCGCGGCGTCATCCGCTCTGTTGGCGCAGACGCCACTGTGGGCAAACTGCACGCACCCTCGCGAGGCATGCCCGGCAAAGATGTTTATGGCCGGGTCATACCCGCCCACGACGGCGCAGTTTTCCGCATCAACCTCGGCGAAAACGTGGAAGCGACTGAAAGCGGTTCCGAATTCAAATCGCTCATCGCGGGCATGGTGTTCTTTATCCAGAACACACTTTCCGTTACCGAGGTCTTCACCACCCGAGGCGACGTCAATATGGGCACCGGCAATCTGGAGCTGGAAAAGGGCTCCGTGCATGTCAGAGGTGCCATCCTTTCCGGTTTCAAGGTCAAATGCCCCCGCAACGTGCTCGTCAACGACACTGTGGAAAGTGCCGTCATAGAGGCAGGCGGCGACGTGGAAGTAAAGGGCGGAATCATCATGGACAAGGGCGGCCGCATCATCGCCCAGGGCGGTGTTTCCGCCATGTTCGCCAAAGGCGCCACCATAGAGGCGCAGGGCGATGTGAACATTGCCCATGAAATGAGCAACTGCATCGTCTTTGCCGGTCAGAACGTCATCGCCACCAAAGGACGGGGCAAGATCATCGGCTCCACAGTCCGCTGCGGCGGCTCCATCATCGCCAACGAAGTGGGTTCGGACCTTGGCGTTGCCACCACCATTTTTCTGGGCATAGAACAGGAAACCACGGACTACTCCGAGCGCAAGCGCGAACTCAACGCCCTGCTGCAAAAGGTCTACGCCACGCTGGGAACGGGAGATCCCCGCACCATTCTGGTCAATACGCCGCCCCCGAAACGCGAGACCGTTGCCCAGTTGCTGAAGATGCGCCTCGGTGCCGAAAAGGAACTGCGGGACATTGAAAGCAACATCCAGCAGGAACGAATGGCCATGAAACAATCCATACAGTCCAAGCTCAAAGTGACCCGCACCATTTATCCCGGTACGGTCATCCACAGTTACGGACAGGTTTTCAAGGTCAACACTCCCATTGAGCACAGCAAAATCTTCTATGATCCTGATGAACAAAGGATCATCGTACTGTCGCTATAGTTCCTGACTGCTACCACCCCTTCTTTCCATCAAAGCAATACTTGCCCTTTCGCCGCATTGGGTATATGCCGCTGCAACACAGATTCTGTCCTAAAACGGCATCTGCCGTTTTTTCTCCCGCCGACTCCGTTCCGAAACAGGAACAGCATACATACAAGCGACAGCTTTCTTTACGAGGATATTTTCTTGAAGAACACCATTACGAACGACTCCGTGCGTAACGTGGCCATTATCGCTCACGTTGACCACGGCAAGACCACCCTTGTGGACGCCATGTTCCGTCAGGGCGGCGTTTTCCGCGACAATCAGGAAGTTAGCGACCGCGTCATGGACAGCATGGATCTGGAACGCGAGCGCGGGATCACCATTGCAGCCAAGAACTGCGCAGTACGCTGGGGCGATCGCAAGATCAACATCATCGACACCCCCGGCCACGCCGACTTCGGCGGCGAGGTGGAACGCTCCCTCTCCATGGCCAACGGCGCCATTCTGCTGGTGGACGCCTCTGAAGGCCCCCTGCCCCAGACCCGCTTTGTTCTGAAGAAGACGCTGGAAGCCGGCCTCAAGGTTATCGTGGTCGTCAACAAGATCGACCGCAAGGACGCCCGCGCCGACGAAGTGCTCAACGAAATCTACGACCTCTTCATCGATCTGGACGCCAACGACGCGCAGCTTGAATTCCCCGTGCTTTACGCCATCGGCCGTGAAGGTGTGGCCATGCGCGAACTGGAAGACCCGCGCGAGAATCTCACCCCGCTCTTCGAGACCATCATCGAACAGATTCCCGGCCCCTCCTACAACCCGGAAGAGCCTTTCCAGATGCTGGTAGCCGACCTTTCCTACTCCGACTACCTCGGCCGTCTTGCCGTGGGCCGCGTCTTCCATGGCACTGCTCACAACAACGACGCCCTCGCCTGCATCGGTGCAGACGGTAAGGCCAAGACCCTCAAGGTTTCCAAGCTGCAAACCTACGACGGCCTGCAGCTGCGTGAAACCAAGGAAGCCCAGCCCGGCGACATCGTGGTTATCTCCGGCATCGAGGACGTGGTTATCGGCGACACCATCTGTACCCGCGACAACCCCCGAGCCCTCAAGCGCATCAACGTGGACGAACCCACCGTGTCCATGCGCTTCTCCATCAACACCTCCCCGCTGGTTGGTCAGGAAGGCAAGCTGGTACAGTCCAGCAAGATCCGTGAGCGCCTGCAGAAGGAAATGCTGCGTAACGTGGCCATCCGCGTTGAAGACAGCGAAGAGCGTGACAGCTTCATCGTGAAAGGCCGTGGCGAATTCCAGATGGCCATCATCGTTGAACAGATGCGCCGCGAAGGGTTTGAACTCACCGTGGGCCGTCCCGAAGTTATCTACAGAGAAATCGACGGCAAGATTCACGAGCCCATCGAACAGCTGTTCATCGACTGCGATGAAGCGTTCATGGGAGTCGTGACCGAAAAGCTGGCCGTGCGCAAAGGCCGCATGACCAACCTCATCAACCATGGCACCGGACGCATCCGCATGGAATTCTCCGTGCCTTCGCGCGGCCTCATCGGTTACCGTGACGAATTCCTCACGGACACCAAGGGTACCGGCATCATGAACTCCCTGTTCGCAGGCTACGAGCCCCACCGCGGCGAGTTCCCCACCCGCTTCACCGGCTCCCTTGTGGCTGACCGTGCAGGCGTTGCCGTTGCCTATGCGCTGTTCAACCTTGAACCGCGCGGCGAACTGTTCACCACCCCCGGCCAGCCCATTTACGAAGGCATGATCGTAGGCGAACACAACCGCGACAACGACATCGACGTAAACCCCGCCAAGGGCAAGAAGCTGACCAACATGCGCGCCTCCGGCAAGGACGAAGCCGTCACCCTCACCCCTGTACGCCCCATGACGCTGGAACGCGCCATCCACTTCGTTCGCGAAGACGAAGTGGTGGAAGTAACGCCCCAGTCCATCCGTCTGCGCAAGGCAGTACTTTCCGCCATGGAACGTCACCGCATCTTCGGCAAGAAGAAGAAGGAAGGCATGTAGGCCTGTTCCACATATGACAACGAAAGCCCGCCGGAAATATTCCGGCGGGCTTTTTTCTGTTTGAAGACAATCCCGAGGCCCGCTTTATCCCGCACCAAAGCAAGACGCCCCGCTTCGGGTAAGCGGGGCGTCGGTCAGTGTGTGTCATCAGGGAGGCTACGGGAGCCTTGTGCCCACCGAAGGCATTATGCCCGTAAGTTGTGCGCCCGACTTGCCGTTGGTGCTCACCGCGAGGGTGCGCATCTCGGAGTTGAGCGGAATGGTCTGGCTGGACATGGCAAGCACCTCGTTGGTGGCCGCGTGGAGCAGACGGGTATTGAAACGGATGCTCTTGCGCGACTGCGTATAGGTGGTCACCATGATAAGGGAACTGCGGATGTTCTCGTTCCCCAGCAGAGTCTGGCGACGAGTGAGAAGCATTTCTCCCTCGTTAGGTTCAAAGAGAACGGTCCGGCCCTTGCGGATTTCCTGCACCTTGTATCCGGACTGCACGAACCACAAGGCAAGTTCCTCTCCCATCTGGCGGGCCAGAGGTGAAGACGCTTCCAGATCATTAAGATCGACAGGAGTCGTCACGATAAGGGTATACCCTTTGGCCGGCCCTTCAAGAAGGTTGAGGCGTTCCACCAGCTGGGCATCCAGCATTTCGCCCATCTTGAAGGCGGCGGAAGGCAAGGTCACATACGAGACGACCGGCTTTTCCTCTTTCTTCATGAAGTCGAACATGTCCGCCGAGGCTGCCACCGGCAGCAACAGGCACACAAGCATGGTGACGGTGCGGAGTATGATATGCAACATGGCTGGTTTCCTCTCGTACGTACGGGGAGGTACGTCAACTGCGCCTAGCGCAGGGTTTTGATCAGCCTGTCAACGGACTGCAGTTCTGCCACCAGCGCATCGCGCATGGTTTCCTCACGGGCAGAGGCCAGCGCCAGCAGATAGTGCTCACGCGCCAGCTCGTAACGCCCTTCGGCCACATATTGCCGTCCCATATAGAAATTATGCAGGGCATTGCCGTTATAGGGGGCCACAACCACCTCAGACGGCCGGGGGGCAGGTTGCTCCGGTCTGGCTTTCAGGGCTTCAAACATGGCGCACCCTTCCAGCATCAACATGACGGTCAGCGTCGTCAGGAGAGCGGTCAGTCTTTTCATACGCGCCCCCTAATGAAAATCCTCGCCCAGATCCAGTGCGGTCAGATCCGTGGCGCGGGTCATGGTTTGATAGTCCTGCATGCCGACATAGGTTTCTTCCAGACGATTGCCGGTGTTGGCGAGCATGCGTTTGGAAACTCCGGTCTGCGGGAACACGAGCTGTGCCGTCCGCAGCACCATGCCGTCCGCAGCTCGGAACATGCGCACGTTTACAAACACGTTCTGCTTGTCATGGTAGTAGGTACCCGCCACGAACATGGCAGTAGGACTATCGGCATAGATGCGCTGCTGCTGACGGGAAAGGAGAAACTCGCCCTGTCCGTGACGCAGGCTCAACTGGCTTTCAGCGCGATATTCACGCACGGGAAATCCACGCTGGTTGAACTCGTAGAACAAGGCCTCAGCGATATAGCGTCCGAATGACGAACTTTCCTCAAAGTCATCCTGATTCACGAGCGAAATGGGCATGGCGGTCACACCCCGCAAGGCACGACGGTCGAGACCGGCAAGAAGCTGGTCTGCCAATTCGCGCACTTTCAGTTTCATCTCACGGGCCGCAACGTGCTCAAGATTCGGATCAGGACGCACGCCCTCTTTCCAGATCATGCCGCCTCTGCCGTCCGGCAGCATGACGCCGCTGTCCAGCTTCCGCATGACATGCATGGGAACGGTTGCCCCATCAAGCACCATGGACTCCTGTTTGGGGTCCACACGCATGGCCGTGCCGGGATCGAATTCCTCGGCAACGCCCGTGTACTCCATGGCATTCATGACCGGCCCCTGCGCGGAATAGGCACCAACAGGAGACAAGGTCCCCGCGTTGTTGCCACCATCGTCCGCCACGGCAGGCAATGCTACGGCCACTGCAAGCAGCAGTGCCGAAATATTTCGTAATGATATAAGAGACATCCCTGTCCTCCCTGAACCGGACGGCCTGCATCCATGCTGACCTTTGCTGTTTCCGGCTGGATCCTTCTGTCCAAGCATATCGGTTCTGCCTGAAAATTCTTAAGCCCGTACAACAAAAAACACGCCGTTCTTCAGAAGGAAACAGGAAAAAACACGCTGTCGGCGTGTTGCCAACAAACCTCATAAAAAAAGGCAGCCAAGCGGCTGCCTTCATACCAACGAATCTGAAATCCGCTAAAAACGCTGATCGTTATGCCAGCGCCATGCGGTTTCGATAATCTGACGCACATCCGTAAACTCGGGAGCCCAGCCCAGCACCTCGCGCGCCTTGGCACTGTCCGCAACCAGCACGGCAGCGTCTCCGGCACGACGGGGAGCCATTTCGTGAGGCACCTCCCTGCCGGTTACTTCTGCGGCGGCGTTCAGCACCTCCTTCACGGAGAAACCGAGCCCGTTGCCAAGGTTGAACACATGAGCACCCTCATTCTCTCGCATATGGATGAGAGCCCGCAAATGCGCGTCCGCAAGGTCGTTCACATGGATATAATCCCGAACGCAGGTGCCATCCGGCGTTTCGTAGTCGTCGCCGAAAACCTTGAGCTGCGGCCCCGTGCCCAGAATGGCCTTGAGCGTGTTGGGAATGAGATGCGTTTCGGGATCGTGGGATTCGCCCAAATCGCCGGAAGGATCAGCACCGGCGGCATTGAAATAGCGGAAGGTGACCGAGCGGAAACCGTAGGCCTGCGCATAATCCTGCAACGCCTGCTCCACCTGCAGCTTGCTGCGTCCATAAGGATTGAGAGGGGCAAGGGAGTGCTGTTCATCAATCAGGGAGCTGCCGGTTCCGGCAACGGGATTGCCGTACACTGCAGCCGTTGAGGAAAACACAAAGCGCTGTATGCCCTCTTCCCGCATGGCCTCAAGCAGGTTCAACGTGCCCACCACGTTATTCTCGTAATAGGCCGCGGGCTCTGCCACGGATTCGGGCACGATGCTCTTGGCGGCAAAATGCATGACCGCATCGAAGGAGTGTTCCGCAAGAACACGCCGCAGGGAAGACTTGTCGCGCAGATCGCCGAGAACAAGCAGTTCCGGAGGCACGGCTTCTTCATGCCCCGTGGAAAGATTGTCGAACACAATGGGAGAATGCCCCTGCAACTGCAGCAGCTTCACCATGTGGGAGCCTATGTACCCCGCCCCGCCGCAAACAAGTACATTCATGGGTGTACTCACGGCCACATACCTCACTGTAATGGTTCTGGGTCTGCCGCCGGAACAAATGCAACCCGGCGTTTCAAAGGATGGGACCAGTACCGGAAACGGTCAAGCCTGTCATCCGGAATCCCCCCTTTGCTGTCATGCTGTTGCCATGCATGCACAGTTGCAGTACCCTGCTTTAAGGAGGCTATATACCACATGATACACTGCTTGCAAACAGCTACGTTGGTACTGCGGCTACACCAGGTGAAACCTTTGGCGCGCTTGTTTTCGGGCCGGAGGGTTTCCTTTAAGGCTGCATGCACCTGTCTCTGCCTGCTTATGCTATCGTTGTCCCCCGCCGCCTCCCATGCCGAAGCTCCCGACCCTGCGGCCCTGCGCCGCATGGCCGACCAACTGGTAGATACGGGCGTGAAACCGGACCAGATTCCCTCGCTCACTAAACCTGCCTACCTGCCGGTAGCGGACGCCGCACTCAGCATGGATGACGAGGACCAGGTCTTCGTGGCCCGCTTTCCGGGTGCCATACGCATCTACCCGCAACGCATCATGGTATACCATGAGGTAGTCAACGAAGAAATTGACGGCGTACGGGTAAGCATCACCTACAGCCCGCTCAGCGGAGGTCTTGTCGGCTACCACGCCAGAGCCGGACGTTTCGACACCAGCTTCGGCGTCTCCGGCAGCCTGCTGAATGCCAACACGGTACTGTTCGACAGAGCCACCGGCAGCCTGTGGCCGCAACTGCTCGGCATCGCCATAGAGGGCCCCATGCTGGGCACCAAACTGGACCGCTTCCCCCTCATCTGGACCACATGGGAACGCGCCGCCCGAGCCTACCCCGATGCCATGGTGCTTTCACGCGCCACAGGCTTCAACAGACGCTACGGCAGCGATCCATACGGCTCATATTCCAGCAGGGACTCCTACTACAATACCCAGCAGATCACCTACCCCGTACTGAACAGGGATAATCGCCTGCCCCCCAAGGAGCGCATTGCGGCCCTTGAACAGGACGGCCTCTACTACGCCCTGCCCCACTCGGTGGTGCGCCGCGAAGGAGCCGTGAACTTTTCGCTGGGTGTGACCCCCATGGTGGCCGTGTGGGACAGAAAGCTGGCAACCGTCAGGGTCTACGAACGCATTGCCGCGGAACGGACCGTCGATTTCTTCATCCAAAACGACAAGCTGCTGGACAAGGCGACTCACTCGGAGTGGTCCTATGACGGAGAAGCCCTCTTCGGCGTATTGCGCGGGGCCGTGCTGCCCCCCGTGGCAAGCATGGATTGCATGTGGTTTGCGTGGGTGGGTTTCTTCCCCAACGCAGAGATCATTCCCAGGCAGTAAGCTGCTGTCACAGGCATTATCGACAGGAATACAGCGCCCCGAATGGTGAAGAGGGGCGCTTCCCCTTCTGCATGACAGGCATCAGGAGCAGATCTAGCGCGACTGTTCTTCCACCACTTTCCGGAAGAAACGGAACGAGCGTCTGCCGTGAATGACGTCCAGCAGGATATCCCTGCCGTAGTGCACGCCCCACTTGACCAGCGGATTAAGACCGTTGCGGTCAAAAAAGTAGAGAAAACGCTGCATACAGCGCGAACCGCGAATTTCGCCGTACACGTCATCCCTTATGCTGCGCATATACTCCGACTCGACGGATTGGCCTGACCTGAATGCATGGCAGACTGCCTCGGCCGCCGCTTCACCGGAACGGATGGCAAAATAGATGCCCTCGCCGAACACCGGCTCCACAAGCCCCCCCGCATCTCCCGCAAGCAGACCTTTGCCCTGCACAAGACGCGGCAGATAGTTGCCGAAAGGCAAGGGATGTCCACGGAGCGTCATGGAGTCCATGTCCCGTATCCCCAACTCACGGCAAAACACACGGAACAGGGCCGCAATGTTGCCGCCCTTTGGCATACGTCCCCCCAACCCCACCACGACGGTTTCGCGGTTGGGAAATACCCATCCGTACCCTTCGGCAATAGGACCTATGTGCACTTCGGGCACGTCCACCGGCCTTGGGTAGCGGTCTCGCGGAATGCGCACCTCGACCGTGGAGGCGAGGGAACGGGCCCATGCCCTTTTGTCTACGGGAAATGCACGCCGTACCACACTGTTGGCCCCATCGGCCCCGATGATGCGGCGGGCACGGATGATACGGCCATCACGCAGCCTCACAAGGCCAGCAGCCAGATTCACGTCGCTGACGGGCACGCCCGAACACAATTCCGCTCCGGCGGCGCAGGCCTGCTCAAGCAGCCATGCATCCAGCACGGCACGTTCCACAAAATGAAAGGGGTAGTTGTAGACATCGTCGCACAACGGGGCATTATCAAAGACAATCCGGTAGCCATGCGAAGAAAAATTGATGATACCGAGCCTGACAAGATCTTCATCCGTGGTCCCATGGAGGCGGTTGACGATACGCACCGTCTTGCGCGACAACAAGCCACCGCAGAGCTTTTCGCGCGGCACGTCGAGCGCCTCGACCACCAGCACGGAAAACCCGCAACGGGCCACGGCAAGCGCGGCAGTTGCCCCGGCGGGACCGCCCCCGACAACGACGACATCATACTCAGACCGCATGGGACCCCCTCCTTGTGCTAACGGGCGGCTGTGTATGGTTCTTGAACCATGAATCGTGATTGTTACAAACCGGATACGACAATGCCCACTCACGTGCAAGCCATGATTTTCGATTTTGACGGTACTCTGGCCCATCTCACGCTGGACTTCGGCGTCATGCGCCGCAACGCCTTGACCGCAGCCCACAAGGCACTACGCAAGGTTTGGAACGGAACACCGGAGGCCATGCCCGCCCTGCCGGAAGACGACGGACGCCCCGTGCTGGAATGGCTGGAACTCGCCGGCACCTGCATTGCGGCACATTGCACGACAACCGCTCAGGCCATCATAACGGCAGCCCATGCTGCCATTGAAGATGTGGAGGTGGAAGCCGCCTCGCGGGGCAGCCTGTTTCCATGGACGCGCCCCCTGCTCGCCGATCTGAAGGCGCAGAATATTTCCGTGGGCGTCATAACCCGCAACTGCCGCAAGGCGGTACTCACGGTCTTTCCGGATATGCTTGATTATTGCGCCTGCCTGCTGGCGCGGGAGGATGTGCCCAGAGTCAAACCCGACCCGGACCATCTGCTGCGCGCCCTTTCTCACACGGGCACCCAGCCGCAGCACAGCCTGATGGTGGGCGATCACCCCATGGACATTGAAACAGGCAAGGCGGGCGGCACACTCACGGCTGGCGTAGCCAGCGGAAACGCCTCACGCGAGGTGCTGGTGGCAGCCCACCCCGACTTCGTTGCAGGCAATTGTCTGGAATTATACAAAGCGTTGCAGGGCACCTATCTGCCGCGGACAGCCTGAAGAAACGCTGTCCGTTATCAGACCGGACCACACACATAGATGGCGGCACCGCCGCCGAACAACCGCGTACGCTCAATAACAGGCAGCCCCAACCTGTGCACCATCCCCTGCAGGGCTCCTGCACGCATGAAATCCCTGTAGCATCGCCAGTGCTCCCCGCCCGCCATCCGCTCCGGCACCTGCATGAGCCACTGAAAGGGCAATTCCAGATTACGTTCAGCCAAGGTGTAATCCACCAGCATGCAGTGGCGGGCCACACGCTGAGCCTCGCGCACAATGCCCTCAGCCATGGTTAACGGCTTTTCGTGCAGGGCAAAGGCAATAACGGCTACGTCAAAGCAACCGTCGGCAAAGGGCAGCTGCGTGCAGTCGGCACGGACCAGAGACGGCAGGACAGCCGAATCTGCGTACGCCCTGCGGGCTGCTCCCAGCATGGCGTCCGAAACATCCGCCCCGGCATAGTTCATAGCCGAAGCAAAACAAAACCCCGCCTGCCGTGCCGTCCCGCAACACACATCAAGCACGCGGACAGCGCCAAAACGCCCGCATTGTTCCACCACACGCTGCCTCACCGAATCCAGAAAAGGATTGAGCAGCAGGTCGTAGTACGGGGCAATACGGGCGTATTCGTCCATGGGATTTCTTGTCCGACTGATGCTAGCGGGAGCCGAAACGCTCCTTGATGAAGCGTTCCAGACGGTTCATGCCCTCGTTGATGTTCTCCAGCGAGTTGGCGTAGGAGAAACGGATGTAGCCCTCCGCGCCCTGACCGAAGTCGATGCCCGGCGTAACGCCCACGTGGGCATTCTCCAGAATCTCGAAAGCGAACTTGTAGGAATCTCCGGACCAATGGCGCGCATTGCCCAGCACGTAAAACGCACCGGTGGGCTCCACGGTGATGCCGAAGCCTATTTCCTTGAGCCGACGAATCATGAACTTGCGTCGTTCGTTGTATATCAGCTTCATCTTCGCCACTTCCGCATCGCATTCGCGCAAAGCCGCAATACCGGCGCACTGCGAAACGGCGTTGGGAGAGATGAAGAAGTTCTGGCACAGCTTGTTGAGTGTGCGCATGCACTGCTTGGGAGCAATGAGGTAGCCCAGACGCAGCCCGGTCATGGCATACAGCTTTGAAAAGCCATTGAAGACGAAAGCGTTGTCCGTGTATTCGAGAATAGAGTGCTCCTCGCCCTCATACACGAGCCCGTGATAAATCTCGTCAGAGATGATGGGCACGTCCATGTCCGCAATCTTGCGCATGCGCTCCGGCGAAAGCAGGTTGCCGGTGGGGTTGGAGGGCGAGTTGATGAAGATGGCCTTGGTGCGGCCCGTCATCTTCTCGCGGATGGCGGCGGCACGGTACTGGAAGCCGTCCTCCTCAAAAACCGGAACCTTCACGGGAACGCCGCCGTTGAAGGTGATGAAGCTCGGGTAACAGGCGTAATGCGGGTCGGAAAGAATAATCTCGTCGCCCTGCTCGAGCAACGCACCGAAAAGTAGCGACATGGCCGGAGAGGTGCCGTTGGTTACAACGATCTGTTCGGGAGAAATTTCCACGCCGTAGCGCTTGAGATAATCCTCGGCAATGGCTTCCCTGAGGTCCATGGTTCCCATGGAATGCGTATAATGCGTACGTCCGTCATACATAGCCCTGCACACGGCGTCACGCACCGGCATGGGAACGTCAAAATCCGGCTCCCCGACCTGCAGGTGGATAATGCTCTTACCCTCACGCTCCATGGCGTGGGCGCGCTCCAGCACATCCATGACATAAAATGGCTTGATATCTTTCGTACGCGAAGTCTCTACACATGCCACCTTCATATAACCGGCCTCCTGAGCTGCATCATTCTACACCATTGCGGCAAAACCGCCCAAGCTGGATTATACCAAATTGTTCCGGATGCATACCCCTCTTTTTTCTTGTCGACTTGACCAGCCGCACAGCAGCGCAATATAGTTAATCAAGCGGGCAATATCATTTGAGGTTGAACGTCACGCCCGTACACTATACTTTTCATGGACAGACCAGCATTCCAAGCGGGCTATGCAACAAAAAACAAACATACTCGGCGACCTGCTCGCCAGACTGCGAAAAACGCATGACGTTTGCGCCCAGCCTCCCGGAGAGGTTTCTATGCTGCTGGCCGAGGCACAATCCGCAGTGGCCGCCTATGAAGCCGAACATGGCTACGCTCCGCAGGAGACAGTCCCCATGGCTATTGCGGTCAGACGCATCGCTGCTCAGGAATCAGCTGCGCCCCTGCTCGGCCCCTGCCTCCACTTCTGGCTCTCCATGCCGGTCGCCTGCTGGAACCACGCCATACGCCACCTTATCAGCACGACTCTGCCGTTCAATTTCTGCGAACCCACGCTCAACAGCCTGCCCCTGCCCACAAAGCTTCTGCTGACCCATGAGGTACTGCGTAACGGCATTGGTCCCGAACTGCCTCTCGGCAGATGGTGTCTGGCATTCCTTGAACAAAGCTCCACATGGCCCTTTCATGAACTGCTCCTCTTCATGAACAGCCTGCACGCGGCGAAACGCATACTCAACCTGCAGATGGCGGAACGGCTGGCTCACCTGAAAATGCACCAGCAGTGCATTGCCCTGGTGGAATCGCCCATCTCGCCGGAACTCGCCAGCCTTGCTGCCACGGCCCTCTGCATCATGGAGCAGGCTCCCTCAACCAACACATTCACACGCATTACGGCAGAAACGGACACCGGGCAAATCGCACGCCTGCTACAGGCTCTCCGAACCAACCCGCTGACCCCTCTGTCACAGCCACTGCTCAAAGTACTTGTAAAACTTGCGCACCACGACAAGCCCCAGGTGCGCAAAGACGCCCTGTTCACCATGGTCGTGCTGAACGTCCCCAATCTTATCAGCATATTCCTGCTGGTAATGCGTAAGTTCACCAAGGAGCGTAACCAGTTCTATCCGGCCTTGCTTTTCCTTTCACCGGAGCAGTTCACCGAGTTTCTCGGCCTGATGCCACCCAAGCTGAAACAGGATGCTCTGGGCTACCTGCTGCACCTTTTCATGAACGGCGCAAGCGATCTTGCCTCCCACTCCATGACCACCGCTACGCAACTGCTGAAGAACCTGCCGCCGGAGCCCGCAGCTGCGCTCAAGGCATTTGTCCTCTCCTGCCACAAAAAACGCTACATAGAACCGCTTGCCAGTGCCACGCGCCCCCAGCGAACGCCTGCGAAGCGTCCTAAACAGGAAGACTCCCCGCTCTTCGGCAAAAAGAAGAGTACGCCGGAAGAAGTGTTTTTACAGGCCCTGACCATCCCTTCCAGCAGAATCAACAACAAAGACTTCGCAACGCTACAGTTGCAGGGGCAGTCTCTGCTCGGCCTCGATTTCCAGGATGTTACCTTCGCCCGCGCATCGTTCCAAAAATGCTCATTCGACCAGTGCATGTTCAAACGGACAGACCTGACAGAGGCTGTATTCAAGGACTGCACGTTCTCCAACTGCCGCTTCGAGTCTTGCGATGCCGACAGAAGCCTGTTCGACACATGCTCCTTCTATGACTGCACGTTCATGGATGTAAGCGCCGTGGAATCGGACTTCTACCGTTCGATATTCTGCCGGATTTCTGCAGACCACCTGCAGCTCTCATCCGCCCATATCCATTCCACCAACTGGACCGAAGTGCGTATGGGCGAATCCGTATTCTGGGAAACCAGCTTCACCAGAGCGCAGTTTTCAGCCACTCATTTTGACCTTTGCGATTTTACCCGGGCCTCATTCTTTTACTCCATCCTGCGCGGCTGCACATTCAGAGAAAGCACTTTCAATCATAACGTGTTCGAACGGACCAAGGCCGAGCACACTTTCTCTTCCGCCGGCAACTATTACCGCTGCAATTTCAGGCAGACCACCTGTGATGAACCGCACCTGCTTATGTCTGCAGAGCACCAGCGATTCAATGAGCTCATGGAACTGGCGACCACCATACCACCTTCCGCGGTCCCCAAATGGTGCCGGACAGTTGAGCCGCTGGCAGAACACGTCATCGGCTGTATCCTCCAGTTCCGCAACGTGGTACGCAGCCGCTACCACTTCCTGCGCCAGAACGGGCAACGAATCGGCCTCACACACGGCACGCTGGATACGCAACGCTCCAACTTCTTCACCCTGCTTCCCCTGCTGCTGCAAACAAGACTATTTGAGAAGCAGTTCGCGCCGGGCACCAAATGGCCCATCTGCACAATTACCGGTTATGCCCCCACGCTGGAGACCCTGCGGATTGCACGTTCCCTCTTCAAAGCAGATCCACTGGAAGACCTCCCCGCCCCCACCGTAACCGTAGACGCGATCTACACCATCGGCAGCGTGGGCTCCATCGCCATGACGAGCGATTCAGACATCGACTACTGGATCAGTCTGGACCCGAAAACCTCTGACAGCAAAACGCTCAAAGCCCTCTCCACCAAATTGGAACGCATTTCCGAGTGGGCCGAGCAAGCCTTCGGGTTGGAAACCACGTTCTTCGTCATGAACCGCAATGCCATCATCTCCAACGATTTCGGCATATCCGACAAGGAAAGTTCCGGTTCCGCACAGGCGCTGCTGTTAAAGGAAGAATTCTACCGCACCGCGCTGAAGGTCTGCGGGCGCGACCTTGCATGGTGGGCCATGCCTCCGAACGCTGATGCACAGAAGCATGCCGAACAGCTTGAACAACTGGCAGCACTCCCCTTCCATTCGGGCGACTGTTTTGTGGATTTCGGCCTGGTGGAAGCCATACCTGCCGAAGAATACTTCGGCGCGGCTCTGTGGCAGATTGTAAAAGCCTTCAAGAACCCGTTCAAATCCGTCATGAAACTGGGGATTCTGGAGGCCTACCTTTCCAGACCGGAGACGCCGCTGCTCTGCGAAAGCATCAAACACCACGTCGTCCAGGGCAATCGCAAGGTGCTCAAGACCGACCCCTATGTCACGCTTATGCGTACCTTGCAGGAGCATTATCAGACCTCAGGCAACCGCGATGCCGCAACCCTGTTGCAAACGGCCTTCATGGCAAAGCTGAACGCCAGCGGAACAGGGAGGTCAGCGGAAAACAGATTGCTAGACACCCTGCGCACCCGAGCCATCAAGGAACTCTACGGCACGGAAACCCAGATCAGGCAACATGACTTTTTGCAGGCCAAGCTGCTTGGCGACAAGCTCAATACCTTTTTCCTGAAGTCATATGCCTCGCTACAGCAAAAACTGGAAGCCCAGCAGATAACCGCGCGCATTTCTCCGGAAGACGTAACGCGGCTCGGACGCAAGATATTCGCAGCCTTTGCGCCGCAGGCAGACAAGGTGACGCGCCTGCCCTTTGTAAACAGCATGGGACGCACCATCCGCGAATTGATGTTCAAAAAGGACACAACCCCCGGTAAGAAGAAGAAATGGATAGCCATGGGCCTGCCGCAAGGCGTGGCATCCCGACGCGAATCCTTTCTTGAGGTGAAAACGGAAAGCGACCCCATCCGCCTCATTGCGTGGATTGTGGCGAACGGCCTGTTCTATCCGGGCATGCACGTGGAAGTGGACATGTCCATGTCGCCCATTGCCGCACAGGACATATCCTCCCTGCTGCAGGGCCTGTACGAATTCTTCCCCAAGTCGGCACTGGAAACGGATACCGAAGAAACGCTGAAGAGCGAAAAGATACTCAAGGCCTATCTGGCGCCCAACTTTGCCCTGCCGCGTGACACCACCGTGCACAAACAACTTAGCGTGGTCTATGTAACCAACTGGGGCGAAATGTTCTGCAAGACAGTTGATGTTGCAGATTCCACAGTACTCACCAAGGCATGCCGAATCTTTCTTGCCAAGGAACTGCCCCGCAGCCTGACAATGGATGCAGATCTGCAGTGCCTTATTCCATACAAATCGCGCACCCCTCGCATTTCCATTGTATGATTGCCCCCACGGGGCAGCATTTCTTCTGCATATATCAGTCACACCAACTGCGTTAATCTGTACGCATGTGCAGTCCGACAGCATTGTTTCTCCACATTCTTTTTTCACCCCCCTTGCATTGCCATGCAACAACTGGCAAGTAGATACAAACTCAACTTCATGCGGTACTGCCAACGCTGCTCACACTCGCGCAAGGGGGTTTCCAACCATGGCTGCAAACGGGCTATCCAAAGACAGACTGTGTCTTCTGATGAAACTTGAGGAAATCATATCCTACTGCTGTAATGAACATACGCAAAAGCACTACATCAGCAGAGATGGAGATGATGATGACACCGGCAGACAGGGGTATCCTGCCACATTCAGCAAAGCCGGTTGCCAGACACAGAGCTGGGAACTGCTTACCGGCGGAGAGATTGACGCAAGCGTCATCATGGATGGGGTATACAAGTTCGGAGCAGACAGGATACCTGTATATCGCAATCTCGACACGCTGCTGACGTATCTGGAGACACATTATGATCTGCGAGTGCCGAAATGATCCCTACATTCACCTCTACACAATCAGCCCCCTATCATCTGTCACTTCAGCACAAAAAACCACACACCACCAACTCAAAAACATATAATATTTAAAGGAATATAATGAACAAACCAATTGGTGCAAGTGGAGGCAACAGCGTCTTTCTTAAGTTTGTATCAACAAATGAACAATACGGTGAACACGTAATAAAAAACTATCTCTCTTCAATACAAAACGGAGACATAATCCTAGACATCGGAGCAGGATCTGGAAGAGACCTGAATATAGCACAACAAGCATTTCCAAGCGCAGAACTGCATGGCCTTGAATTCTCTCCATCTTGCTGCGAAGCTCTTTCAAAAAAAGGCATAATAACGTTCCAAACCGACATAGAAAAAGAACAACTACCGTTTAAAAATTGTTTCTTTGACATCATCATATCAAATCAAGTCATGGAACACTTGAAGGATATATTTTTCACCCTCCACGAAATGGCTAGAACATTAAAGGTCGGGGGGCATATGATCATTGGGGTTCCCAATGTTGCCTCTTTCCACAACAGAATACTTTTGCTACTCGGTCGTCACCCTAGTCAGGCAAAGTCATACTCTGCCCACGTCAGAACATTTTCCTATCATGACACCAAAAAACTCTTCGAGGTGGCAGGGGGCGGGGCTTTTTCCATTACCAAGTTTTCAGGATCGCAATTTTATCCTCTGCCACGTTCACTTTCTCGTGTTGCTTCAAGCATATTCCCTCAACTAGCTTTCTCCATTTTTTTCCTGATCAAAAAAGAATCTGAATACACCAACAGCTTTTATGAATATGGCAAGGCATTAACAGCCAGTGTTTTTTGTAATCAAGATATTGATAAATAACAGGCGCCAATTCTTATAATGCAAAAGCCCCGCCTTCCGGCGGGGCTTTTGCTTGTCTATTCAAAACTCCTTACAACCTGCATTGCAGAAGGCCAGATCCGTGTGCAGCCCTAGTCGCACATAAGCGCTTCCCGCACCACATTCTTTATGGCTTCCACATCGGGGTGCTCGGGCCATGTGGCGAGCAAGGCTTCCACAAGTCCGCGCTCGCGAAGCAGCCTGCGGCTCTCCGCGTAGTTCAGCTCGAACACCCACGACCCCAGCAGCAGTTTGAAGTCGTTCACATAACGCATGTCCCTGTAACTGGCCAGACGACGCTCCTTCAGTGCCGCAAGAATTTCCTGCGACCACGCGCCTTCCTTCTCTTCCAGATGCAGGGTCACGACGTCACTGTCCGACCCGTCGCGGGTGAAGGTGGAAATCATAACGGGAAAAATATCCAGCTTGTCGCTGTCGCGCACGACGCCGGTGATGGTGCGAAGGGATTCGGAAACTCCCGCAGGCAGGCGGAACCGGTTATGCATGGCCACGGCAGCCAGCACGTCGCCTTGCGTAGAGCGGGCTTCCGTGAGAGCTGCATTGCCCTCCCTGCCGCCCTGCAAGGTTCGCTCACGCTTGAGCGTCTTGCAGCCCAGAATGCCGTGGTTCACGGAACGCTGGTCGCTGAAGGTCCGGTACTGCGCATATTGGGGAAAGCGCCCCACATCGTGATACAACGCGGCCAGCAACGCCCCCCGCGCCACGTCTTCAGAAACATCCAGCGTGGCCACTATGCAACGGGCGTTATCAAGCACGCGCAACGTATGGTTGCGCTTGAGCTCGATATAGCGGTTATCCTGCTCGTTGTCCGTCAGGTATCCCGCTGTCCATGTCTTAAACCACGCCTCGTGTGCGGCGATATCCGGCAGGGATGTCACGCACGCTTCCCGGCTTTGGCTTCGGCAAGCATGGCTTCACGCGCAGCCTTGGCTTCGGCCTCCTTACGGCGGGCTTCTTCGTTCCACTCGTCCCACTTCTTCTCGCGGAAAAAGCCCTTGGGCCCGAACAAAATACGCAGATAGCCTATAATCATGAGGAAGAAGACGAAGATCAGGGCATATTGCCCCCACTTGGTATTGATAAAGGCTTCCAGCTTCACCATGAATTCGGAAGGTGCGGCACCTTCTTCCACGGCAGGTGCAGCATACGCCATGGAAGCAGCTCCGGTCAGAACACCGGCAAGAGCATATCCGAGAACAAGGGCACGGCGGCCAATAGTGCGAATGGATTGGAACACGGCTCACTCCTTACGCCAAACGGCGGTTATACCGCAGTTCTTGTACGCCATGGCTTGCGCAGGGGCAAGTGCCGGGACCATCTGAAACATTCAGGAACATGCCATATTTTTTCAACACGTTAGCAGTTACTTCAACTTGCAAGGTTGTGACGGCAGGATGAATCTGCTACACAGATGACGATCTTTTCCCCTCTAACACGACACAACCATGCCAGATTTCGTTCATCTTCATTGTCATACTGAATACAGCCTGCTCGACGGTGCCATCCGCCTGGAAGACCTGTGCAACAAGGCCAAGGATTTCGGCATGCCCGCGGTGGCCATCACCGACCACGGCAACATGTTCGGCGCAGTCTATTTTTACGCGCTGGCCCAGAAGATGGGCCTGAAGCCCATCATCGGCTGCGAGGTCTACGTGGCTCACGGCGACCACACCGACCGCACCAGCGAGAACAGCCGCAAGCGCTATCACCTTGTGCTGCTGGCCCAGACCGACGAAGGCTACCACAACCTCTGCCGTCTGGTGACGCGCGGCTTCACGGAAGGCTTCCACTACAAGCCGCGAGTCAGCCGTGAAATGCTTGCCGAATACAGCGAAGGCGTTATCGCCCTTTCCGCCTGTCTTGCTGGCGAAATCCCGCGTGCCCTCCTGAAGGAAGGCATGGACCGCGCCGTGGAGCTGGCAAAAATTTATTCCGACATCTACCCCGGCCGCTTCTATCTGGAACTGCAGGACAACGGCATTCAGGAACAGGATGACCTGAACAACAAGCTCATAGAGCTTGCCAAGATCACGGGCCTGCCCCTTGTGGCCACAAACGACTGCCACTACCTGAACGCCAGCGACGTGGAAGCTCACGACACCCTGCTCTGCATTCAGACCAGCGCCAAGGTGACCGATGAAAAACGCATGCGCTTTGACACCACGGAGCTGTACTACAAGTCGCCGGAAGAGATGGAAAAGGCCTTCAGCCACGTGCCCGAGGCCATTGCCAACACGGTGAAGATTGCCGACATGATCGACTGCAAGCTCGATCTGGGTAACTACTATTTCCCCGTCTACGAGCTGCCTGAAGGCGTCTCCATGGCGGAAGAATTCACCCGTCTGTCCGAAGAAGGGCTGCGCAAGCGCCTTGATATGATCCCCTACGAGGTGGATGAAGAAGCCTACTGGGAGCGCCTGCGTTACGAGCTTGGCGTCATCAACCAGATGGGCTTTCCGGCATACTTTCTCATCGTGCAGGACTTCATCAACTGGGCCAAGGACAACGGCATTCCCGTCGGTCCGGGCCGCGGTTCCGCCGCCGGTTCGCTGGTGGCGTGGGCGCTGCGTATAACCAACCTTGACCCCATCCCCTACGACCTGCTGTTCGAACGCTTCCTGAACATCGAACGCGTGTCCATGCCCGATATCGACGTGGACTTCTGCGAACGCCGTCGCGGCGAGGTCATCAAGTACACCCAGCATCGCTACGGCGAGGACAAGGTTGCGCAGATCACCACCTTCGGAAAGATGAAGGCCAAGGCCGTGGTACGCGACGTTGCGCGTGCGCAGGGCCTGAGCTTTCAGGAAGGCGACCGCATTTCCAAGCTCATTCCCGAAGACCTGAAGATGACCATCAAGAAGGCGCTGGACGCGGAGCCGGAACTGGCGGAACTCTACCGCTCGGACCCCACCGTGACCAAGCTGCTGGATGTTTCCATGCGTCTTGAGGGGCTGTGCCGCCACGCCTCCACCCACGCTGCGGGCGTGGTCATGTCCGACCGCCCCATGACGGACTATCTGCCGCTCTACAAGGATAAGAAGGGCGGCATGGTGACCCAGTTCGACATGAAGAAGGTCGAGGCCGTGGGTCTGGTGAAGTTCGACTTCCTCGGCCTGCGCACCATGACCGTTATTCAGGACGCGGTGGACAACATCGCGCTGGCGGGCAAAGAGCCGCCCAATCTGGATACGCTGCCCTTTGACGACTGGCCCACCTACGAACTCTATCAGCGCGGCGACACGGACGGTATCTTTCAGGTAGAAAGCTCCGGCATGCGTACCTATCTGCGTATGCTCAAGCCCACCTGCTTTGACGACGTCATCGCCATGCTGGCCCTGTATCGTCCGGGGCCGCTGAACTCCGGCATGGTGGATGAATTCATCAAGCGCAAGCACGGGCAGGTGCCCGTGGTCTATCCGCTGCCCACGCTGGAAGACTGCCTCAAGCCCACCTACGGCGTTATCGTCTATCAGGAGCAGGTCATGCAGATCGCCCAGATAGTCGCCAAATACACGCTGGGCGGTGCTGACCTTCTGCGACGGGCCATGGGTAAGAAGAACCCGGAGGCCATGGCGCAGGAACGCGGCAAGTTCGTGAGCGGCGCGGCCGAGAACGGCATCGAGGAGTCCAAGGCCAACGAAATCTTCGACTTGATGGAGCAGTTCGCGGCTTACGGCTTCAACAAGTCGCACTCTGCCGCCTATGCGCTCATCTCCTACTGGACCGCCTACCTCAAGGTGCACTACCCCGCCGAGTTCATGGCCGCGCTCATGACCTCGGAAATGGGCAACCAGGACAAGATTCTCAAGTACGTGGCCGCCTGCCGCGACATGGATATCGAGGTGGTGCAGCCCAGCGTGCAGAATTCCTACCGCCAGTTCACGGTGCATGAGGGCAAGGTCGTCTACGGCCTTGGCGGCATCAAGAACGTGGGCGACGAAGCCATCCGCGAAATAGTGGAAGCTCGGCAGGAAGCCGGCCCCTTCGCCTCGCTGCTGGACCTGCTGTGCCGCGTGAACACCCGCAAAGTAACCAAGCGCGTGGTGGAAAGCCTGATCAAGGGCGGCGCCATGGACTGCCTCGGCTGCTCACGTCAGGGCATGCTGGCCTCGCTGGACAACGTGGTGGCCCGCGCGCAGAAGAAGGCCAAGGAAAAGGATTCCAATCAGGTTTCGCTGTTCACCATGATCAAGGAGGAACCGCAGGTCTGCCCCGGCATCGGGTTCGACTGCGAGGAACAGACCATGGATGAATGGTCGGACGAGATGAAGCTGAAGTTCGAGAAGGAAGCGCTGGGCTTCTACCTCACCAGCCATCCGCTGCAGCCCTACCGCCGCGAGATGCTGCGCCTGCAGCTCACGCCGCTGGAAGAATGCGCCGACTTCCCCGCAGGCACGGAAGTGAAGTGCGCCATCCTCATCACCGGCATCAAGGAGCACATCACCAAAAAAGGCTCCAAGATGGCCTTTGCGAACATTGAAGACCTCACCGCCTCCGGCGAGCTCATCATCTTCCCCGAGGCCTATGCCGAAGGGCGCGAGCTCTTCCATTCCGACCAGCCTCTGCTGCTCACGGCCAAGGTGGCGGAGCAGAAGAACGGCAAGGACGACGATGAGCCCGCGGAAGAGGATGAAGATGCCGTAAAAGAGATCAAACTGCTTGCCGAAAAGGTGCAGCCTCTGGCAGAAGCCTGCTTCAGCAGCGGCGACCCCACGACGCTGGACCTTCCCTCGGAAGGACTCAACCGCGAATCGCTGGTCGCGCTCAAGGGCCTGCTGCAACGGCATCAGGGAGCCGTGCCCGTGCAGGTGTGCGTGAATATCAACGGAACCTTCGCCTTCTATCAGGTGGACGACCGCTACTCCATCCTGCCCGGTCCCGCGTTCGAAAAGGATTTTACAGCCTGGAAAGGAGCCATCAATGACAGACAGACAGCCTAAGGGCATCTGGCGTCTCACAGTACGTTCTGATTTTGCCGCAGCCCATGCGCTGCGCAACTATTGCGGCAAGTGCGAGAACATGCACGGCCACAATTTTGCCGTGGAAGCCGTGGTGGAGGGCGACCGCCTCACCACCGACACGGAAATCGTGCTGGACTTCAAGATCCTCAAGCAGGAACTGAAGGCCGTGCTGGAGATGCTGGACCACAAGATGCTGAACGAGGTGCCGCCCTTTGACGTGCAGAACCCCTCGTCCGAGAACCTTTCCCGCTTCATCTACCAGCATCTCGCCAAGCGCCTTTCCGGCAGGGAAGACACCAACGGCGTGCGCGTGCATGCCGTCACCGTATCCGAAAAGGCGGCCCAGTCCGCCACCTACATGGAGCTATAGGCATGGAACTCAGCCTGCGGGCGGTATTTGAAATCGCCCTGCCCCTTTTCCTGATCATGGACCCCATCGGCAACGCCGCCGTGTGCCTGCCCATGCTCAACGAGCATTCTCCGGCGCGGCAGCGCCGCATCCTGTTCCGCGAACTCATCTTCGCGCTGATCATCATCTTCGTGTTCCACTACTTCGGCGAATGGCTGCTGGGTGTACTGAACATCCACCAGTCCACCCTGCGCCTTTCCGGCGGCATCATCCTGTTCATCATCGCCATGAAGATGGTGTTCCCGCAGGCTGGCGAAGGCGTGGTGGAGCTTGACCGCGACCCCTTCATCGTGCCCATTGCGGTGCCGCTCATTGCAGGCCCCTCCGCGCTGGCGGCCGTCATGCTGTATGCCCACAGGGCGCAGGGCACTCACGGCTGGATGGGCTCACCCGAAGTGCTGCTCGGCATCATCGGCGCATGGGTTGCCACCTTCGTCATCATGATGAGCTCCCCCAGCCTGCTCAAGTATCTGGGCAAGCGCGGCATGCGGGCGGCAGAACGGCTCATGGGACTTATTCTCGTCTTTCTTGCGGTCCAGATGCTGGAAGACGGCGTGAGCATGTATCTGAAGACGTTTTAAAAGGCTGGAAGCAAGCATGTAAGCTTGCCGAAAACCAGTGACAGACGACAAACCGCAGCCGCTGCTTCAATCACTATTGAGTAGCGGCTGCGTTATTTTTTGCGTAGTGGATGTCACATATCCGGCGCGAAACCTGTATGGTTACGCGTTCCCTTTCCGCAACGCTCCCTGCCAAGGGAACGCTGTTCGGCACGACTGATCAACCCTCTCCCGGAACGGGAGTTTCATGCATATGAGCAAATACAAGATCCTTATTACCAATGACGACGGAATAGACTCTCCCGGCCTTGCGGCGGTTATTCAGGCTGTTAATCCCTTGGCGGAACTGCTTATCGTGGCCCCGCTCGTGCAGCAGACGGCCATGGGGCGCGCCCAGCGCGGCAATGCCACGACAGGCTTAATGAAGCGAATCCTGCATGTGGACGGCCGCGATTTCGAGGCCTTCGCCTGCGACGCCGCACCCGCCAGAGTGGTCAACCACGCCCTCAGCGTATTCCCCGGCTACCGGCCTGATCTCGTGATTTCCGGCATCAACTACGGGGAAAACCTCGGTGCCAGCGTCACCAGCTCCGGCACCGTAGGCGCAGCCATTGAAGGCGCATGCCGCGGCATCCCCTCCATAGCTGTTTCACTTGAAACGCAGGTAGACACCCACTTTGTCTATTCGGAACAGGACTGGGGCACGTCGAAGCACTTCCTGAAGTACTTCACGGAACGCACGCTGCAACACGGCTTTCCGGCTGGTGTGGATGTTTTGAAGATAGACGTTCCCAGCACCGCCGCACCGGACTGCCCGTGGCGTACCACCCGCCTCTCCAAAAGCCTCTACTACAGGCAGGACATCCCTGAACCATCCGTGACCAGCCTCTTGGGAGATGTCATCGTAAGCAAGGAGACCTGCGCGGAAGAGCCCACCGATACGGACGTGTATGCCTTGGCGATTGACCGAGTGGTGTCTGTTACGCCTATGACGATAGATTTGACGGCAAGGAATATAGCGCAGGTTTTGAGGGGCTGGGGGGAGCGAGGATAAGCTTGCGCGTAAACTTACAGGAAATTTGTTAAAAAATAACGCAGCCGCTGCATCAATTTATTGATATTGAGCAGCGGCTGCGTTATTTTTTAGAAAGAATAGTTATTATAAATCTATTATCCCTGCTATCAAACAAGACTATGTTGAAGAATACTATGTCGCCCACACTGCGTGGGCAGATGGCAACACTAACCGTGTTGAACTTCGGAAAATGCTGAACCAAAGCTAATGGTTTGCACCAGTTCTGGCTGATGAAAACGTTCGAAACTCCCTACAGGCTGGATGGTTTGGCGGATAAATCGAGTGGGAATGGTGAAAATAGAAACACCTAGCAACATAACCTTCAAATACTCCAGGCAATACCATGAAACTTTTCAACATATTGCTTACTTCTTACATTTTAGTCATATGCCTTTATCTAAATTCAAAAGCAGAACCTATTACTGAATGCAAACCAAATGACATCAAAATAAATGAAACATTTGCAATATCAAAAAAAACTGTCATATACACAGCACCTAACAAAAACAGCAAAAAACTAGTCAATGAAACAGTTTCAAAGATACTTAAAACCACACACTACCACACACTAGACTACTCATCAACCGTAAATGCTATTTGCTCAAGAGATGACTATGTATTTATAATCATCTCAACACACAGCGCACCAAACGAAACATCAGGATGGATCCCCAAGTCATCACTACGCATTATAAACAAAACATCTAAAGGTCAACGTATTTACACCATTCAAGACATCTACTGGGACGAATACACATCAAATAATAAAAAACAATTTACAAATGCAATAAACTACCTACACCAACACAACACTCTATGCATGAAAAATATTGACCCTGAAACACTTACAAAATCTCCAAGCAAAAGCACAAAAAACCATCCTATCTACTTTGTAACATGCGGCAACTCCAACGAAATGAGAAATGTTTTTTTTGATACACATGACATGCGAGAATGGTCATCTATCATGTCGAAATGAAAAAGCCCGCACCTTCCGGTGCGGGCTTCTTCATTTCTTCTCTTATCTCTTCCTACACTTCCCAACTCTCACCTACCGCCCCTTATACACAAACCTCACTCCCCTATCCGGCTTGCTTTCCTGATTGGGGGTAATGTCCAGACAATGGGTGGAGCACGAAATGCACGGGTCGTACGCACGAACCAGCATGGAGGTGATCAGCTCTATCTCCGCTTCGGACTTGTCCGCAATCATGGGCACCAGCCCTTCCAGATCTTTCTGGATATTGGCGTGGTTCATGTTGGTGGGGATAACGCAATCCGCCTCTACCATGCGGCCCTTGGCGTCGTATTCGTAGCTGTGGAACAGAATGCCGCGCGGCACTTCCACGGCCCCCACACCGCGCCCCGCACGGGGACGGATAACGGGGGCCTTTTCACGCTTGATGCCGTTGGTGAGCAGGTTGTCTATCAACTCCATGGAATCCTCCACGGAATGCACACACTCCACCAACTGCGCAAGATTGTTATGGAAGGGGTTCACGGTCTTGGGGGTCAGTCCCACAAGCTTGGCCACGTCCTGCGCCAGCGGCTTCAGGTGCGTGTGGTTCAGCTTGTAGCGGGACAACGCGCCCACCATGAAGGAATCACGCTTGTTCCTGGTCCACTTGGCCGTGGACTGCGGCACGCAGTATTCCTGCGTCACGTCCTTATAGAAGCTGGCAGGCTTGCGGCTGTCGTCCGTTGAGCCCACCTCGCCGCGATACAGGGCGTATTCGGAGGGCGACACAAGGCCCACATATTCGGTCTCGCGCTTGAAGTCGGGGAACTTGCCCGCAAGGGAGGCGAACAGGTTGGCGGCTTCCTTGAATCCGGGAACGCTGTCGCGGAAGGACTGCATGAGCTGCAGCAGCTCCTCTTCCGTGGGCAGCTTGGTAAAGCCGCCCGGCACCATGCGCTGCGGGTGCGTGGTACGCCCGCAGATGATGCGCGAGAACTCGTTGGCCAGACGGCGCAGGCCGATGAGCCCCACGAGCTGCGGCTTGTGCGTCTCCGCCAGCGGAATCACGGAATTCACGCCCATCAGGTCCGGCAGGACGAGATAGGCCAGATGCAGCAGATGGCTCTGCAGGTTCTCCGCATGGATGGCAAGCTTGCGCAGCGTGACCGTCTGGGTGGATATGCGGATGTTCATAGCGTCTTCCGTGGCCTGCAACGACGACAGCTGATGGCCGATGGAACAGATGCCGCAGATGCGCGACACGATCTGATGCACGTCCTTGTAGCTGCGGCCCTGCAGAATGGCCTCGAAGAAACGGGGGGCTTCCGGCACTTCCCAGCGCACGGTCTCCACCGCGTTGTTCTCGCCGATCACCACGACGATGTTGCCGTGCCCTTCCACGCGCGTCACGTGGTGCACGCGTATGGTCTTCTTACCCTCAGCCTCCGCAGCCAGCGCCGGGTCCGTGCACGAGGCACAGGTGGCCACGGGCGCGGCAGCCTTGGGTTCGGTTGTCTTCACTTTCTTGGCGCTCATCGTATCTCCTCCCGCCGCCTACAGGGGCGCGGTGGTATGGCTGAGGAATATGCGCAGCAGGTCCTGCACTTCGGAACGGCTGTAACCGGCGCGCTCCTCCATCACGTAGCGGGCGGCATCAAGGTTCGCCATGGGCGCAAGCCCGCGACAGCCCCAGCAATGCGCGCCTTCGGTGATGCAGCATGCGCCGCAGCCCGCGCGGGTGATCATGCCCAGACACAACTGGCCCAGATCGTAGCGACAGATGTTGCCAACCTGCTTGCATTCCGCGCAGACGGGATAATCCGGCACGAAGGGACGCTTGCCGATGAGTAGGTCCTTGGTGATGCGCAGAAACTCGTTACGGTCGATGGGGCAGCCGTGAATCTCGGCGTCCACCTTCACCACGGCGGAAAGCGGCCGCGCCGCATAGGTGTCGTAACAGCGGGCGTTGTCGCCATAGACCTGACGGCGATACATGGTCTCACTCATGAAGTTCTTCATGGTGTTCACACCGCCGATGGTCGCACAGGCCCCGAAGGCCACCAGAATCTTGGCGTTGGCGCGTATCTGCTTCAGCCGCTCCTCATCCTCGGGACGGGTAATGGAACCTTCCACCAGCGCAATGTCGTAATTGTCGCTATGGCCGGTCATCACCTCGCGGAAGCTCACCACCTCCACATGCCCCAGCACGTCGAGCAGGGTTTCCTCAAGATTCGCCACCTGAAGCTGGTCGCCCTCGCACCCCGCAAAATCAAAGAACGCGATTTTCGGTTTCCGTTGCATGGCGTCCTCCTAAATGGCTTCGGGGTGGGTCTGAATATCGTGATACTTGAACACCGGCCCTTCCACACAGGCATTCAGCCCGTTGATCTGGCAGTGCCCGCACTTGCCTATGCCGCACTTCATGTGGCGCTCCAACGAAACATAGATGTTCTCGCGGGAGATGCCGCGCGCCTGACATTGCTTGATCACGAACTTGTACATGACGGGCGGGCCCACCATGGCCACGTGGGTGATGTCCGGATCGATCTCGACATGGGGCAGCAGGGACGTGATGAGCCCCACGTTGCCGCACCAGCTCTCGTCGCCGCAATCCACGGTTTCGTAGACTTCCACGTCGTCGCGCGCTTCAAGTTCCTTGATCTGGTCGATGAAGATACGCTCGGAAGGATTGCGGCAGCCGATCATGACGATGATGCGGCCGAATTCGTCGCGGTGCCGCAACTGATAGTGCAGCAGACTACGCAGCGGAATGTAGCCGAGGCCGCCCGCCACGAAGATGGTGTCCTTGCCCACGAAGTCCTGCACGGGAAAGCTGGTGCCGTAAGGTCCGCGGATGCCGACCTTCTGCCCCACCTTCATGGCGTGCATGGCGTTGGTCACGTTGCCTATGCGGCGCACGGCAAGCTCGAAGGTGCTGCCCGAGGCGTTGGGCGGCGAGCTGACCGAGAACGGGGCCTCGCCCACGCCGTACATGGAAAGCATGATGAACTGGCCGGGCTTGTGCATGAGCGCCCTGCCGCTGTCCGGCTGGAAGGTGAACAAGGTGACGAAGTCGGAGAGCTTTTCCTTCTTCACCAGCGTTGCGGGCGTGGGAACGTATTGGAACAGGGTATCAGGAGTCATGACGGTCTGCCTCCCACAGTTCATTGAATACGGCCTTGGGATCGGCAATGCCCGAGGTGCATCCGGAAACGCACCGGCCGCAGCCCACGCAGCCCAACTGGCCGATCTTGTCGAAGATGTATTTGCCCTTGCGGTAATAGCGGTGACGGAAACGCTCACGGGTATGCGGGCGGAAATTGTGGTCGCCCGCCACGCGCGAGAAACTGTCCATCATGCAGCCGTCCCATTCGCGGTAGCGCTCTCCCTTGGTCAGGGAGTTGTCCAGCTCCTCCTTCATGTCGAAGCAGTAGCAGGTGGGACAGACCAGATTGCAGGTGCCGCACGAGAAGCAATGCCGCGCACGGTGCTGCCACAGGGTGGAATCCCACGCACGGCTCAGTATGTCCGCAGTCTCACGCCACGGATACTTCAACCCGTTGCGCAGCGATTCCTTGACGATGCGCTGATGCGCCCGCCGTGTGGCTTCCTTGTCCGCATCCGTGGCAAGATCGAGAGGACCACCCGCAAGCAACAGCTCCTTGCCCCTGCGTGTGGCAACTTCCACGTGGAAGGAGGCAGAGCTTATGCGGGTCCAGTAGAGGTCGTAGCCGTTATCCACCTTATGCGCGTCAACGGACGCCCAGAAAGCGTTACGCGCCACGGCGGCAGGCTCCAGAGCGAAGATCACGGTGTTCTTCTTTCTGGCGATAAAATTGTTATCCGGCACATCCTTGCGCATGAGCGTATCAAGCTGGTTGGCAGCCTTCACGTCATAGGGGTGCACGCCAAACAGAAGCTGTTTGGGTGCCTCGCACACGACTTCCGCTGTGCACGCGGCAGGATCAAAACGCAACAAAGTCTCTCGGGGAGGAAGGAAGAAGCGCTTCAGCGTGTTATAGGCAACATCGTATTCCCAGGCGATTTCCTCATCCTTTCGCCATGGCACGAAATCGTAGATGCCTTCTTCTACTTCCACGGGAACGTGGACCTGAAACTCCTTGGCCCATAGCTCCAGCAGCCCCGGAAGCTGATCCATATACACAGTATACGAAGTCATGGATTCCTCCGCTTCAAAGGTGGGCGCATTGTCACGCAACTGCTGTAGATCATGACCCCCATGATACACTGCGTGCGTAAACAATGCAGTAACTGGAAGAGTGCTCGCTGTTTGTGAAAAATAGTGCATAACGATGCAACCCCAGCATCACTAATACACAGAAACAGCATCGCGATGCATAGTATAGAATCAAGTTTTTTACAAGAATGTACTTTATCTATATTGTTACTATGCGTTCAAACAATCGCTCATCCCGGAACATGCAATTGCTTCATCCGCACAACAAGCACATTCCATCAACTTTTGATCCTTACCAAACTGCATACACTATTTTTGCCAAAACTTTTACCCGAAAACGCAATTAATCATCGCTCGCATCAATTCATCGCCCACCTCCCTTGCCGACGAACGCCACGACAGCATTCACGGCTTCGCCTGCTTCCGGCACAGGGCGCGCAAAACCGCGCACGCCCCGCCCGTCAAAGCCTTCACGCCTCTTCAGGAGCTCCGGCCAGAAGAGCGCCGCACAGCAACAGCGGGATTGGAATCAGATTCAAGAATAGTATGACGTGTGCAGCCGAGATGCGTGTGAGCGCATAGCTGATGACGAAATAGACCAGAAAGAAGATGCCCAACCCAAGGTGCACGAGCGGGCCGATGGCTTCCCTCGACAGAAGCTCAGACATGGGAGCCATCAGGGTTCCGGGAGGAACAACCCAGACGGGGAAGGATTATCCCTTTCGTTTCTCAACAGCCCGCAGCATGGTTGCGGCTTCTTTCTGATTGGGATTTAGTTCAAGGGCCTTGCGAAGATAGGTGCAGCAACCGTCGTTATCGCCTGCATCGCACAGGCAACGGGCCATATTGAACATGAGGTGATCGTCCGCGCCGCATAGCTGCTGGGCACGGGCGTAGAATTTGAGGGCTTGGGAGAACATCCGGTTGCGGCGCAGGCTGATGCCGAAGGCGTTGAACATGTGCTTGTGCTCGCGTTCAAATGCGGCTCGCATTTTCACCAGCTTCTGGAAAACCGTATCGGCCTTTTCCACCTGCTGGCGCTCCAGATAGGCAAGCCCCAGACCGAACGTGGCGCGCACATTGTCTTCGTCCAGCTTGAGGGCGGCAAGAAACTCGAGCTCGGCGGTGTAGGGTTCCCCGTTCTTGAGATGGCGTTCGCCGCGGGCAATGGTCTTGCCAAGCTCGCGCATGGCCGGAAAGACCTTCTCATGGTAAAAATCCGGCTCAGGTGTGTACTCATGCATGAGCTGGTCAAAGGAAATGAACTCGGCTTCGCCGGTGGGAAGATTGTTGGCATTGATGACGCGAACCGAATACTTCTCATCCTGTTCTTCCATCACATAGACATACTGCAAGGACGTGGTCGTGCGCTTGGTTGTGCCATGCCCAATGGTCGCAGCCTGCTCATGGGAAAAAACTCCCTTCAACGGTTTCCCGAAAAAAGAACTCCCTCCGGCAGGTGCCGCACTACTCGCCGTCCCCATGTCTCTCCCCTTGGTTACTCCGCTCTCCGCACCTCAAAAAGTAACGCCACACAAATCATGAGTACACTCTCAGTTGCAGAAAAATGTACTCAAACATAGCAGAATAACAAGTCCTTTTTTCAAGCCCCGTTCAGAGACTTTCAGGCGGAGCCAGCTCCCCGCCTTGTTCAAGATACTTCTTGAGCATTCTCGCTTCACGCAGGTCAGGGTTCAATTCAAGAGCCTTGGACATATATTTCCGTGCTCCGTCGTTATCGCCGGACTCCAGAAAGGATCGGGCGATATTGTACATGAGATGGTCATCTTCCCCGGCAAGCTGCAACGCTCTGCCGTAGAAACGCAATGCCTCGGCGTACAGTGCATTCTTGCGCAACTTGATGCCGAATTCATTGAACATATGTTTGTGGAGAGATTCAAAGGCTGCATCCAGATGTATGAGCCTCTCGAAAACAAACTGTGCCTTTTCGGCGTCCTGCCTGTCCAGATAGACAAGGCCGAGGCCGAAGGTAGCCCGCACATTGACCTCGTCAATACGCAGGGCATTGTTGAACTCATACTCCGCGCTATAGAGTTCTCCGTGCATACGATGCCGCTCGGCCCGGGAAATGGTCTTGTTCAGCCCGCGGATCGCAGGCAGAACACGCAAATGGTAGATAGCGGGGTCGGGAAGATATGAGTTCAGGAGCTGATCTGGAGTAATGACATACCTGTCGCCGGAAGGCACATCATTCGCATTGATACCCTGCCCCCACAGACAGCCTTCCGCATCCTGCTCCACAAAAACAAGAACGCTCTGCGTGACAGTACGCTTTGTGGCACCAAATCCTATCTTCATCTCGCGATCGGTCGAAAACACTCCCTTAATGGGGTATTCCATACCTTCAAAAGCGCTGCTTGCCATAAAGCCCCCCCAAACAAACCGACTTTGCGAGTCAAAGCCTATTCCCGAATTGTGATGATATAATGACTCCCCACCCAAATAAAAAGATGATATAGATGATTTATTATCCGCCCAATTTCAGGAGTAGCATGGTATGCCCCGACAGCTCTGTATTCACGGCCATTTTTATCAGCCCCCGCGTGAAGATCCCTGGATGGGAGAAATCTTTCCGGAAGACAGCGCAGCTCCGAGCCTGAACTGGAACCAGCGCATCACACGTGAGAGCTATGCCCCGCTGGCATGGGCAAGACGCATAGACAGCGAAGGATGCATTGCGGACATCATGAACTGCTACGAGTGGATCAGCTTCAACGCTGGCCCCACCCTGCTGGCCTGGATGGAACGGAACGAGCCCACAACCTACCGACGCATTCTGGAGGCAGACGGCATAAGCAGCGCACGTTGGGGGCACGGCAACGCCATGGCGCAAGCCTATCACCACACCATTCTGCCGCTTGCTTCAGCACAGGATAAAAAACTGGAAATTGCCTGGGCCCGCGCCGATTTCCGCACCCGCTTCGGCAGAGAACCGGAAGGGATGTGGCTTGCCGAATGCGCCGCAGACATCCCCACACTGGAAGAGCTGGCAAGTCAGGGCATACGCTTTACCATCCTCTCCCCGCATCAGGCGTCCTTTGTAGCCGACAAAGGCGATGACGATTGGCAGGCCGTGCACGGCGGCGCCATAGACATCTCCATCCCCTATGACATTGAGCTTCCTTCCGGCAAAACCATTGCCGTATTCTTCTACAATGGCCCCATCTCGCAAGCAGTAGCCTTTGAGCGCCTGCTTCAGGACGGCGAAGCCTTCTGGCAGAAACTGAACCATGCGGCCGGAACAGGCCTGCTCACCGTCTGTACGGACGGTGAAACCTACGGTCACCACTTCACCTTCGGCGAAATGGCGTTGGCCTATACGCTGGGACAGGCAATTTCCGGCAGAGACAACACCCGGCTGACCAACTATGCGACGTATCTCGCCCAGAATCCCCCCACCCGCAAGGTGCGCATTCACGAACCAAGCTCCTGGAGTTGCGCCCACGGCGTGGAACGCTGGAAAAGCAACTGCGGCTGCACGGACGGGGGGCACCCGACGTGGAATCAGGAATGGCGCGGCCCCCTGCGCGAAGCGTTGGACCTTATGAAACGTGCTGTGGATATGCACACCGAAAAAACAGGCAAGACGCTCTTCAAGAACACTGAAACAGCTCTGGCAGCCTATGGCGATATTCTGTCAAACGGGACCACCCGCGAGGCCTTTTCCGATGCGTACTTCCTTCCTGCCCTTTCAGCAGCCGAGCAGCGCAAAGCTTGGCAGCTGCTTGCCATGCAGGAGCAATCCCTTGCGGCCTATGCAAGCTGCGCTTGGTTCTTTGATGAAATCTCACGCATCGAACCCATAAACGGCATGACCTACGCGCTCAGAGCCATGGAGATCCTGAAGGCCACAGGCGGACCGGAAATAGAAAAGGAGTTTGCCGCAGTTCTGGAAAAGGCTCAGTCCAACAAACCGGAGGAAGGAAACGGACGCACCATTTTCGAGCAACAGGTGCTCCCTCGACGCGAAACCAAGGCCAGCATCATCCTGCAGGCCATGCTGCGGCTCTGGGCCGAGAAGCGGCTCCCCTGCCCCAACATAAAGAATACTGTGCAATGGCCCAACATTACCGTGACCATCTTGCCCACGGACGCAGCGGGAGGCAGCCTGTCCGGCGAAGCCCGCATGCGCTGGTTCAACGAACCGGATAGCCCACCCGTCTTATGGGAATGGACGCCCCCCAAAGCCGGGGCCATCAACGAATCATGCATTACGCTCCAAGGGACGGACAACTTCAGCCAGACCTTCCGCTATGCGGACCTGCCCAGAAACAAGCGGCAGGCCATAGCCATGCGGGCCATGGAAGTCGCCAACATACAGCGACTGGATGCCTATGAAGAAGATGCGGCAAACGCCGTGGCCTTGTTCGAGCCGTGGGTGGAGGCCCAGCACGACCAGCCTCTCGGCCACAACTGGAAGGCAAACGCTCCGGCCCTTGCTGTCGCCTACATGAAACACCCCAACCTGACTGACAACCAGCGCAGGCAGATTGCCAAGTATCTTACAGACTGCGGCCTGCTCATTTGCGGCGGGCGGGAGATCATTACCAACTGGCTGACCATGCGACTGCTCCGCTTCATCGAAAGCGCCGCATCGTCCGGCACCAAGGACGCCGAACAGCAGCTGGAACGAGCTGCTTCCATCGTGGAGCGGGCACGAACTCTGCTGCCTCATCCCGACCTCTGGGCGGCACAGAACAGGCTCTGGGAAATCGGCTTCCGCACCCCTGCTGCCCGCAAGTTTGCCAAGGCCATCAGCTTCCGCGTCTGAATACGCCTTGCCGCCTCCATATCTGGACACAAAAAAAGCGGCCTGTCTTGCGACAGGCCGCTTCTCATATTCCGGAAATCCGCAGAACCTAGGATGCCTTGGTGCCGTTGGGCACCATGCCGGTTGCGGTCAGCAGTTGCATGCCCTCTTCAGTCTTCAGGGCCAGAATCATGCCATGGGATTCAATGCCACGCAGCATACGGGGCTTGAGGTTTGCCACAACAACCACCTGCTTGCCCACAAGCTGGTCAGGCGTGAAGAATTCCTTGATACCGGCGCAGACCTGTCGCGGCTTCTCTTCACCCAGATCGATTTCCACACGGTACAGGCGATCGGCCTTGGGATGGTTTTCCACCACCAGCACAGTACCAACGCGCAAATCCACCTTCTGGAAGTCTTCAAAATCGATAGGAGCAATTTCAACGGGAGCAGCTGCAGCCGGTTTCTGTTCCGCCTTCTTCTCCTTGGCCTTCTGGTCGTTGCCAGAGGTAGCCTTGCCCTCTTCCGCCTGCTTGCGCAGAGCATCAAGATCGGCGCGGGGGAAAAGGTTGGAACCGGGCGCAGGTTTGATGCCCGAAGGCAAAGCACCCCAGCTCTCCACTTCAGCAGGCAGGTTGATCTTGGTGGAGTCGAAAGGAATGCCCAGCTGGGTCACCAGCTTGTCGGAAGAGTCGGGCATGACGGGCCACAGATGGACAGCCACCTTACGCATGCACTCCAGCAGGGTGTACATCACGGTGCCGAGACGCTCCAGATTGCCTTCCTTGAACAGGGTCCATGGCTGGCAGGTATCCACGTACTTGTTCAGGGCCCGCACCAGCTCCCACAGCGACTCAAGACCATTGGAGAAACGCACGTTCTCGAACAGCTGCTGGTAGTTACGCATGGCGTTCACGGCCAGCTCGCGGATATCCATATCATCCTGCAGGTACTCCGCAGGAGCAGGAATGACGCCGCCGAAATACTTGGTGTTCATGGAAAGCACACGGCTGAACAGGTTGCCAAGGTCGTTGGCAAGATCGGCGTTCAGACGGCTGACCAACGCCTCTTCGGAGAAGCTGGCATCGCTGCCGAAATGCATCTCGCGCAGCAGGAAGTAGCGGAACACATCCAGACCATACTTCTGCACCATTTCCAGCGGCTCGATAACGTTGCCGATGGACTTGGACATCTTGGTGTCCCGCACCAGCCAGTAGCCGTGCACGTTCAGATGGTTATAGGGCTCAAAACCGGCGGCCTTGAGCATGGTGGGCCAGAAGATGGCGTGGGGCTTGAGAATGTCCTTGGCGACCAGATGCTGCACACCGGGCCAGAACTTGCCGAACTTTTCACCGTCGGGCCAGTCCAGCGCCGTCACATAGTTCAGCAGCGCGTCAAACCACACGTAGGTAACGAAATTATTGTCGAAGGGAAGCTCGATCCCCCATTCAAGGCGAGACTTGGGACGGGAGATGCACAGATCTTCCAGAGCACCGCTATCCAACAGGGCAAGCACTTCGTTACGGTAACGTTCAGGACGGATGAAATCCGGGTTATCCAGAATGTGCTGCTTCAGCCAGTCCTGATACTTGGACATACGGAAGAAGTAGTTCTTCTCGGCAATATACTCGGGCTTGGTCTGGTGCTGGGGGCACAGACCGTTTTCCAGTTCCTTTTCAGGATAGAACCGTTCGCAGCCGTAACAATAGTGACCGCCGTATTCGCCGAAATAGATGTCGCCGCTGTCATACACCTTCTGCAGCACGTCCTGAACCACCTTCTTGTGGCGGGGTTCCGTGGTGCGGATGAAGTCGTCATTGGAAATGTTCAGGTGCGGCCAGAGATCACGGAACAACGCGCTGATGGAATCCACGTATTCCTGCGGCGAACAACCGTTCTTCTCCGCAGCCTGCACGATCTTGTCACCATGCTCGTCCGTTCCGGTCAGGAAATAGGTTTCCTTGCCTGTCGCAGCATGAAAACGGCGCATGGTGTCCGCAATGATGGTGGTATAGGCGTGACCAAGGTGGGGTTTGGCGTTCACATAATAAATGGGGGTCGTAATATAAAAGGACTGCACGGAATAACTCCTCAAGTCTTCGCCCGACGGAAATCCGTCGGGCGTTCTGAATATCTCGTTCTGAATATCCTGTTATTTCATGACGGCACAGGCTGCCGCTCATTGCCTCAGGCCGTAGCGACATCCCGCCCGCTAGTCTTCACCACCGGAAGAAGGACGACGTTTACGCTTGCGGCGGCCCCTGCTGGTCTTTCTGGCTGCGGGATCTGCGCTCTTCACCGGCTTGCGCAGGGGGGCAAGGCGCGCGTCCTTTGCAGGCTTCTCCGGGGCTTTACCTTCCGATGCAGCACTCTGCGGCGCAGTGTTGTCAGACGCTGCCTGAGCAGGAACTTCTGCTGCAGGGGCCTGCTGAGCCGTCTGTGCCGCTTCGCCTGAAGAAGCGGGCTCGGCAGCCCCCTCTTCCGCGCTACCCTGAACACCTGCCTCAGCAGGTCCGGCAACGGTTTCATGGGGAACAACCGGGGGGATAGCCGCTGCCGCGCTCCCGGAACCGGCTTCGGGCCCGCTGGCCGCATCCGCTGCTGCGGCTGCAATGCCAGGCGCAGCCACTACATCACCAGCCCCTTTTTCAGAAGAATCCTGTCCTTCGCCTTCAGCAGCCTCTTCAGCCGCACGCTCGGCTTCCCGAGCAGCGCGCTTCGCTGCGGCACGGGCCTGATCCTGCTTGGCCTGATCCGGACGGGAGGGCTTGAGCTGTTCCCAATCTTCCAGAGGAATTTCCTTCTCTTCATTGGACTCGGTCAGCACGGCAATGCTGTTACGGAACATGTTGGCGCGCAGCACCTTAACCGACCCGTCTGCAGTCTGGTACTTCTTGCCCAGCTTGGGACAGGCGCGGTAAAATTCTTCGTAGTTTTCCTGCTCGTAGGAAAGGCAGCACAAGAGACGGCCGCATATGCCGGATATCTTCGCAGGGTTCAGGAACAGGTTCTGTTCCTTGGCCATCTTGATGGTCACCGGCGCAAAGGTACGCAGGAACTGACGGCAACAGCACACCATACCGCAGTTGCCCACAGCCCCGATCATCTGGGTCTCATGGCGCACGCCGATCTGACGCAGTTCAATACGGGTACGGTAGTTCTTGACCAGATCCTTGACCAATTCGCGGAAATCGATACGGGCGGGAGCGGTGAAATAAAAGACGATTTTGCTGCGATCAAAGTAGACTTCAACGTCCACCAGCTTCATCTCAAGATCGCGGGAACGGATGCAGTCCACGCAAAACTGACGCGCCTCGCGCGCAAGCAGTTCATTTTCCTGATCCCGTTCAAAGTCCTCGCTTACCGCGAGACGATGGACAGGCTTGATTTCTTCGGTTTCGGCATCTTCCGGCACATCGTCACGGATGGAGACAATGGTACCGAGCCCCTGTCCCTGATCAGTCTTGACGATCACCTTGTCGCCGATGGCAACCTCGAAATCACTTTTTTCAAAATAATATATCTGTCCGTATTCACGGAACTTAATACCAAGAATAGATCCCATCGGCCTTCTCTTTTTGCCGCACAGGGCAGTAGCTGGATATATGGCACGCCAAAGAAAATACTCTCCGGCAATTTATCATTCATGCAAACAACCCCTTCTTTTCGACTTTTATGAGAGCTGTGTCAACAAAGCGAATATATGGTTGTCATCTGCGACGATCGAGATTATGAGAAAACTTTCACAGGCCGGTACTCAAGCTCCGGCCGATCTGGAGATGTTGATGATCACTCGTGATGAAGCCTACCAACTATTGTTGAGTCTGCAGCCGGAACAACATCTGGTGTACCACGCGCTGACCTCGGAAGCCGTCATGCGCCATCTGGCTGTCGAACTGAAGGAAGATGCAGATATCTGGGGCCTCACCGGCCTGCTGCATGACATCGACTTTCCCCGCACCAAGGACACCCCGGAACAACACGGGTTGCTGGCCATGGAACTGCTGAACGACGCACTGCCCGAGGAAGCGCTTTCCGCCATCCGTGCCCACAACTCCGAATACACCAATCACATGCCGACAACCCGTCTCGATTATGCTCTGCGTTGCGCAGAAAGCGCGACGGGACTGGTCTGCACCAACGCCCTTGTCCGCCCTGAAGGCATGAACGGCATGGAGCCAAAGAGCCTCAAAAAGAAGATGAAGGACAAGGCGTTTGCGGCGAGTGTAAACAGAGACCGCATCAGGGAATGTGAAAAACTCGATATGGAACTGGGAGTGTTCTTTCAAATCGCCATTGATGCCATAACGCCTATCGCCGGCAGTGTGGGGCTGGTGAAAAGCTAATCAAGGAAAATCAGACAATGAAAATCTCTTTTGTCATCGTTGCAAAGAATGTGAAGAAGTTCATCGGAAGCTGCCTTGAATCCGTTCATGAAACGGCTACCGACCTTGCTCCTCTCGGCGTTGAAAGCGAAATCATCGTGGTGGACAACGCCTCATCCGACCAGACTCCGGAAGCAGCCAAGAGCGCCTGCTCTGAAATCACCCTCATCCGTAACACCGGCGACAAGGGTTATGCCGCCGCTGCCAACCAGGCCATTCAGGCATCCTCCGGCGACCTGGTGTTCTTCGTCGCCCCGCAGGTAGCACTGGAAGCCGGTTCCGCACGCCGACTGCTCGACTACATGGAAACCAACACCAGCTGCGGCATTGCCGGCGGCCGTATCGTGGACCAGAAAGGCTTCGGCCTCAAGGGTGCACGCCGTCTGCCCGGTTGCGTTTCCAAGATCGTTTCCGCTTTCGGCATTCCCTGCCGTTGCAAGGGCAAGGCAACCCAGCCCAAGGAAGTTGCCGCAGTAACGTTCGCCTTTGCCGTTGTGCGCAAGGCTCTGCTCTGCAACATCGGCAAGCTGGATGAACGCTTCTTCGGCGGCTACGCCGACATGGACCTGTGCCGCCGCGCCCACAAATCGCTGAACCCTGTCTGGAAGGTGTCCTTTGTTCCCCAGGCCAGCGCCAAGGTAGTGGACAAGTTCGCCATGAAAAGCGAACCCGCAGATTTCTCCCTGTACGGCGAAAGCGTTGTTCGCGCACGCACCAGAAGCGAACAGATGTACTTCTGGAAGCACTTCTGCTCCCTGACCGTGCTGTTCTTCGCCATGGTAGACATTGCTGCCCATTCCGTACGTTTCAGCATCAACCTGCTGCCCAAGATCGGCTCCGCCGACAAGCGCGACTACCACTGCACCGTGGTTCGCGAAACGGCAAAGGCCATGCTGGACACCCAGCTGGGCAGCCAGTTCCCCACCACTCCCTGGTAATCAGCGAGTCCCTGACAATAAAGAAAGGCCGCCCCCGGGGCGGCCTTTTTCATTTCAACCTAACATTGCCTATTCCGCAAACAGGACAGTCATGCCGGGCTTGCCCCCCTGATCCATGTAACGGCGCAGACAGGTCTCCCAATACCCTTCCGCCAACATCTGCTTCACCACCTCGGCAACCCGCTTGCGCCTTTCAAAAAGCGGAGAGTTGCGTGATATTGTCAGAAACACTTCACGCGATTCATCGTACCGGAAAGGAGCCTTCACAATGCGTCCTCCTTCCGGATGTCTGGAGATAACGTAGTCCCCCACCACTTCAGTCTGAATGAGCACATCTACCCGGCTGTTCAGCAGCTTTTTCAAATTCTGCTCAAAGGAAACGACTTTCTCTTTCCGTATACAAGGATCGGAATCAAACCGGGGAAAATAACTGACTCCGCCGATGACTCCCACGGTTTTTCCGTAAAGCTCCTCGTATCCCGTAATGGACTTTCCTTCTCCGGCCAGAGTGTAGAAAGCCTTCGCAGCAGCTTTTTTATACGCCGGTTCCACAAAATACATGAAGGATTCCCGGTCTGCCTGACGCAACATCCCTATCATCATATCAATGGAGCCAGTCTGCATTCTATCCAGACCACGCTCAAAGGGGGAGCCAACATACTCAACAGAAACACCGAGACGCGAAGCGAGTTCGTCCAAAAAATCGATATCTATGCCGTACTTGGTTCCATCATCGCGGGTCATGCGGTACGGCGCAAATTCCGTATATGCAACCTTGATTACATCGGCCCATGCCGCCCCGTGCAACCAAACGAAAAACAACGAGACAAAAAAAATCCGCACCCAAACCTTCATAAAAAATCACTCCGTTACACATAAAGCAGGCCAAACCTCCCCATGATCCGGCCCACAATCAACACAAAAGAAACCAGAGCGTTACAACGCGTTTCCATCCTCTTGCAACTGCCCCCAAAAGTCCTGAAAAAGCTCCGCCAACACGCCTTCTTTCCTCATCATTGCAAGATGTCGGGAAAATTCACCGAGCCTGTGCGCATGCTGTGAGTGTTTGGACAAGGTTATGAATGCATCCTGCGGCTGTTCAAACCGATACTGCGCGAAACGAATGCTCTCTTCCACCCTCTCCCGCTTCAAGTAAAAGCGTACGGCCGTTTCCTCACCAATAAAGGCATCCACTCTGTTTTTCATAAGCTTCTCGATATTCTGGCGAATGCTGAGCACGGCATACTTGTTAAGAGTCGTGTCTTCATCAAACCTCGGGAAGTAGCGTGCACCATTGGAAACGCCCACAATCTTGCCCTGCAAATCCCCATAACGTTGCAGCATATTTTCCATTCCTGCACGCACGCAGAATACATACCGCGCTCCGGAAGAGTAGGCTGGCTGGAGATAGTGCATATAGGATTCACGCTCCGGTCTGCGCAGCACACCGATCATAAGATCGATCCGGCCATCCTCCATGGACTTGAGGTTTCTGATAAACGGCGCGTGGACGAACTCCGGCTCCAGATTCATTCTCCGGCACAGTTCACGGAGAAATTCTGTTTCAACACCCCGCTCTTCCCCCGGTTCGTTCCCCATCCGCATTGGAGGCAATTCGCTGAAGCCTATTCTGATAACGCCCCGCACTACAAGATCATTGCCCGCATTAGCTTTGCCCACCCCCAGCAGGCACAACGCCATCAAGCAATACACAAGAACACCACGCTTCATATTCCTATCCCGACTATATAACGGCACACGTCTCATTTTTTTTCAAAACTATTGATAACACCCCAATACACGTATCGGGTGGTTATCCTTGTGCGCTCAAACACAAATTGGTTTGTCCGGCAAGGGAAATACGCAAAACCGATATAAAGTGCAACACATTACTTTTGCAGTAATACTGCCCTACCGCAGTGCAAAACCCAGCAGAACAACACCTGCAACACACCGAAAGAAAAGGCACAATCACATAAAGTGATTGTGCCTCGTTCCACATCAACACAACAATCTATATTGTAAAGAAATGTAAAACCCAGCCCTCAGTCACTACCGGGCCGATGCAATCTCAGCCCGCAACCTTGCGACCATGGCACCAATATCCGCAGCGCCGACAATCTCGGAAACAAGCGCACAGCATCGGGCGCCATGCCGGACAACATCCGCCACGTTATGCAGCTTGATCCCGCCTATGGCCACATGCGGAACGTCATGGTTGTTCACGACATACTCAAGGTAGTCATATCCTACAGGAGCGCAGACATCCTTCTTGGTCTTGGTGGCAAAAATGGGCCCCACGCCGATGTAGTCCGCACCTCTGGCTATGGCGTCGCGACATTGCTCGGGCGAATGGGTTGAAAGACCGATGATCTTGCCGGGACCGATCAAGCGACGCACATCCTCGACCGGAATGTCCTCCTGCCCCACGTGCACGCCGTCGGCATCTACGAGCATGGCAATATCCACATGGTCGTTCACAATGAAGGTACATCCGGCCTCGCGGGTCATACGGCGAAGTACGACACATTCTTCAAGCATGGCCCCAGCCTTCTTATCCTTCTCGCGGTATTGCAGAACCTTGATGCCCGCCTTGAGCATGGCGTCAACCACCTCAATGGTGGACCGCCCCGCGGAAAGCCCTTCATCGGTCAGAGCGTAAATATCGGTATCGAGAATGCGCTGCACGGCAACCTCCTGAAAAACTACTACGAATTGCTATTCGGACCTGCATGACCCGAGAATATGAGCAAGCACGGCATCCGCCTGCATGGCCGCGACCATGGTCACACGCGGTGCCATGGGCGGCATTGCTGCTATGTCACTGACAAAATCACCCACAAAAGCTGCGACATCACGAACGCGTCGCGTACGCATGTCCGGCCCGCCCCATCCGGCCATGCCGGATGCCGAAACAAAGAAATCCTTGCGTCCCATGAACGCCTCGGCCAGCATCTTCTTGCCGTCCACACCGTCCAACGCCTCCACCACGATGGAGCATTCGGCAAAGACGTCCGACACGTTGTCTTCAGTCAGTTCAAGGCGGTGGACGACGACTCGAATCTCCGGATCAATGGCCTGCAGATTATCCCTGAGCGCAGCCACCTTGGAACGTCCGGTCTGGTCGGCAAAAAAGAACTGGCGATTGAGATTGGAAGGTTCAATGGAATCATGATCGGCAATGACGAAATGTCGAACGCCGGAACGGGCAAGCATCATGGCGCAGTTGGACCCGAGCCCTCCGGCACCGGCTATCCCCACGGTCGCAGAGCCAAGCCGTTCCAACTGCGACGCGGAAAGATAGCGCCGCAATCCGGCCTGAAGCGTGGATTCCTGAACTGACTCTTCCATGAAATCGCCCCCGGCATTCTGAACTGCCCCGCGCTCATCCGCTTTCGGGGCACATGCCTTGATGTCTGTTCCGGCTGCCTGATCGGACATGCAGACTACCAGCTAACCGGCCACCGCTGCATCTTCCAGCGGTTCCCAGTCCTTGAATACGGGTTGGTACCCGCGCGCACGGATGGCCGCACACATCTCGTCCACACTGCGCGGATCGGAAATCTCGAACTGCCCCACTTCCTCTTCCTCGCTGGTATGCCCGCCCACAGCCGTTGTCACGCCTGCAGACATGCGCGTCACGCCAAGGGGAATAAGGTTGTCGCGGAAGGAAGGCGCTTCGCGGGTGGAAATGGTGATACCGCAACGAGGCAGGAAAATCCGCTGGGCAAGCATGATCTGCACCAGCTCCCTGTCGCTGACGATGGATTCGGGCTGGAATTCGCCTGCATGGGGACGCATGCGCGGGAAGGAAATGGCAATGTCCGTCTGGGGGTACGCGAACTGCAGGTAATGCGCATGCAAGCCAGTAAAGAAGGCATCCTTGCGCCAGACGTCAAGGCCGAGCAATGCGCCGATGTTGACCACGCGCATGCCCGCTTTGCATGCCCGCTCCGGCGCATCCAGCCGGAACCGATAATCGCTCTTGGGGCCTGCAGGGTGCAGCGAGGGATACAGCGCCGCGTTGTAGGTCTCCTGAAACAGGGTCATGCTGTCCACGCCACAGGATATGAGATATTCATACTCATCCTGCGTCAGGGCGAACACTTCCACACCGATGGAGGGAAACAAGTCGCGCAACAACTTTGCAGCGTGGCCTATGTATTCCACAGATGCGATCTTGGGAGCCTCGCCGGTCAGAAGAAGCAGTTGCTTCAACCCCGTTGCCTCAATGACTTCCCCTTCCCTGCGAATCTGCGCGTCATCCAGTTTGGTACGGCGTATGGTGTTGCGGGTATTGAACCCGCAGTACACACACTGGTTGGTGCAGAAGTTGGAGATGTACATGGGCGTGAACAGCTGGATAGTCCTGCCGAAATGCTGAACCGTCAACTGGTTGGCCCGCTGTGCCATGGCTTCAAGCTGCCCCGCCGCTGCCGGAGACAGCAGCACGAGATAATCTTCGGCGGACAGCGTCCGGCGCGAAAGAGTCCGTTGCACATCCGCCACGGTTACCCGATCCATCATGCCGGCAATGTCCTTACCGGCATACTGTTCCATGACCTGTGCAAACGACATTGCTTATTCCCCGAGAAAACCGGTTAACGGTGAAGAGGCCGAGGCCGCGCCGGTCAACACCGGTCCCGCCTTGGCAAGAAACGCCTGACGGCCTGCGCGCACGGCAGCGCCGAAGGCTTCCGCCATGATCACGGGATCGCCCGCAGTGGCAATGGCGGTATTCACGAGACAGGCATCTACGCCCATCTCCATGGCGTCGCAGGCTTCGGAAGGCTTACCGATGCCCGCATCCACCACGATGGGTACATCGAATTCCTCAATGAGAATGCCGATCATCTCGCGGGTACGGATGCCACGGTTGGTGCCGATGGGGGCACCAAGAGGCATGACTGCCGCAGCGCCGGCGTTCACGAGGTCGCGGGCCACATACAGGTCCGGATTCATGTACGGCAGCACCACGAAGCCTTCCTTGGCCAGAATCTCGGTTGCACGGGCGGTCTGATAACCGTCGGGCAACAGATACCGGTTGTCGGAAATAACTTCGATCTTAATCCAGTTGCCACATCCGGCGGCGCGAGCCAGCCGGGCGATGCGAACCGCCTCTTCGGCATCGCGCGCGCCGGAAGTGTTGGGCAGGAGCTGCATATGCTTAGGAATGTGCTGCATCACATTCCCCGCAGCGGCGTTCATATCCACCCTTCTCAGGGCCACGGTAATGACCTGCGAACCGGAAGCGCGACACACATCGGGGATGACCGTATCAGAGCCGTATTTCCCGGTACCGGTGAACAGTCTGCTCTGAAGCTCGACGCCACCGATCACCAGAGGATCGTTGTTGTTGCTGTGTTCCATTAGCCCCCTCCTACGAAGTGCAGGATTTCGAGTTCGTCCCCGGCGGCAAGCCGGACGCTTCCAAGATCATCAGTCATTACGATGGAACGGTTATGCTCCACCACTACGGAACGCACATTCAGCCCCCTGCCCTCCAAAAATTCAAGCAGGGTCTGGCCATCCGCGCATTCGGTCGTTTCTCCGTTTACCCGAATAGTCATCCTTTCCTCCCGTTCCACGGCAGAAAAAAAGCCTGCCGTGAGGCAAGCCCATACTCCGCTCCCAGCGGACAGCTTCCCTCCGGCGGTACAAACCGCGTCAGGTTCAAGGGGTCTGGATACCATCCACTCTCAGCCTGCTTCTGTGCGTCAGGCTCCCCCAGCTTACACAATCGGGTCTTCCGGAAGGAAAAACCCCAATAAAAAAACGCCTACCTGAGAGGGTAAGCGTTACGGCAACATCAGTTGCTGCAGCTTCCCTACGCCGGTACCATCCGGTTCAGGTTCAAAGGGTCTGGGCCTAGCCCACTCTCAGCCGAACCATGAGTCATGGCAGCGGCTCCCCTAGCTGTTTGAATGCACAGTAATCAAACCGACATTCCGTGTAAAGGTATTTATGAAAGTGCCACAGTAAAGTGCAGACAACCATCTAATATTCCATCCTTCCCCTTGCATGGTAGCACGAAAAAAGATACCGTCACACGCAAAACATACGATCACTCCGGAGGTATTCATGAGTCTTCAGCTTTCCGCCCGCCGCCTTGTGCTTCCTGTATGCGCCCTGCTCGTGACACTGCTCGCAGCGTCTTACGCCCATGCCCACCGCGTGAACATCTTTGCCTGGGTGGAAGGTACAACCATTCATACGGAAGCCACGTTCAACAGCGGGAACAAAGCGCAGAAAAGTCATGTAACCGCCACTGACAAAGGAACCGGCGTGCTCATCGCGGAAGGCGACACCAATACGGAAGGAATCTGGAGCTTCACGCTCCCTGCCGACGTCCTGAGCCGCAAACCGGACATTCTGGTTTCGCTGAGTGCGGGCGAAGGCCACGCCAACACATGGCTCATTGCCGCTTCCGATTATGCAGACGCGACACCCGGCTCTGCCAGCTCCGCAGCACCGCAGGCGGCTTCAGACTCTGACGGCGACATGCCTCCCTTCATGGAAGACGCAGCTCCCGCGTCCGCTCCGGCAAGCTCCAACGTCAACGCAGATGAACTCCGACAGATTGTCACGCAGGCTGTGGACGCCGCACTGGAGAAGAAGCTCGCCCCCATCCGCCGCCAGCTTGCCGAAGAAGCGCAGCATGGCCCGACCGTGCAGGACATCATGGGCGGCATCGGATACATCTTCGGCCTGATGGGCATTGCCGCGTACATGAGAGCTCGCAAGAAATAACACAGGCTATCATTATGCAGAAAAAAGAAAGGCGGGACACTGCGTGTCCCGCCTTTTATATTTCAGTCCCGCCTGAAGCCTACTTGTCCTTGTGTACCGAGGCATGAATGGTGCCGTCCGGCAGAACAAAGGCATGGGCCATATGGTCGGTGTTGTGGAACACTCCATACTCGCCCTTGTTGTTGAGCATGATGATTCCGGCATGTCCCTGCACTCGTGTATGCAGCATCTCAATGCCCTTGCGGGCGGCGTCCATGGCTTCGTTTTCCGCCAGATACTCGCAGGCCGTGCGGCACATGAGGGTACGGATGATACCTTCGCCGAAGCCGGTGGCTGAAGCGCCGCCAAGCTGATTATCGCAGTATACTCCGGCACCGCATATGGGCGCATCGCCGACGCGACCAGGCCGCTTGCCCGGAGTACCACCGGTGGACGTGGCTGCGGCCATGTTGCCGTAGGCATCAATGGCAACGGCACCCACCGTGCCCTGCGGCACAGGCTTGAAAGCATTATGCGTGCAGTAGCCCTGCTGGTTGCAGATGGTTTCAAACAGCTTGAGTTCACGCTCCGTCACCAGAGCGCGTGGATCGCATTCCTTGAGCCCCTGTTCACGGGCAAAACGCTCAGCCCCTTCAGCCACAAGAAAGCAGAACTCGGTATCCATGAGCTTGCGGGCAATGTCCACGGGCGTCATGTACCGCCGCACGGCAGCAACTGCGCCAAAATTCAGGTCCCTGCCGTCCATGATGGAGGCATCCATCTCGATCTGCCCGTCGCTGTTGAGAACGGAACCGCGCCCCGCGTCGAAGGTGGGATCAATCTCCAACACGTTTACGGCCGTCTGCACGGCATCCAGCGCCGTGGCGCCACGCTGCAGCATGGACCATGCACGTTCCACAGCCTCATAACAGCCATCGATATGCGCCTGCTGACGGTCTGCGGGAATGGTCCATGCGCCGCCATGCACGATAATTTTCGGTTCCATATTCTCTCTTGCCTTGTTGTAAACGGATAATGCGAAAGCCGTTTCTACTGAGCAACCACCCAATGATCAAGAGGAAGACTGTGAAAACGAACAGATTCACACAGTCTTCCTCCGGCTTGCATCACACGCTATGAAGAATCAAACGTTGCCTGACGAAACGGGGGTGAAGCACAGGGCCGCAAGAGGCGGCAGAGTCAATTCCAGATAATGACCCCCGCAGAAGTGGTCCTTCTCCGCCACCACGATTCCATCGTTCCCCACGTTGGAGCCGCCGTAGTGTTCGCTGTCCGAATTGAGTTGCTCCTGCCACAACCCGCTGCCCGGACAGGCGATACGGTAGTGCTGACGAACAACGGGCGTGAAGTTGAATATCCAAAGCAGCGGTCGGGCGTTATGCGCCATACGCTGAAAGCTGATGACCGAGGCAGCGTAATCGGTGATATCAACCCAGCGGAAGCCGCTCCAGTCATGATCAGCCTGATGCATGGCCGGTTCGCGCATCAGCAGGCCGTTAAGGTCCTTCACCAGATTGCGGATACCTTCATGAGCGGGGAACTGACGCAGGCACCAGTCCAGCTCGCGCTCCTCGCTCCACTCGTTCCACTGCCCGAACTCGCCCCCCATGAAGAGCAGCTTCTTGCCCGGATGCGCCCACATGTAGCTGTAGAGCAGACGCAGGTTGGCCTGCTGCTGCCACATGTCGCCCGGCATCTTGGACAACAGCGCCCCTTTGCCGTGCACCACCTCGTCATGGGAAAGGGGCAGGACAAAGTTCTCGGAAAAGGCATAGAGCATGGAGAACGTCAGATTATTATGATGGTGCGGCCTATAGACGGGGTCCTTGCGCATATACTCCAGCATGTCGTGCATCCAGCCCATGTTCCACTTGAAGGTGAAACCGAGCCCACCCGCGTACAGCGGTCTGGAAACACCGGGCCATGCGGTGGATTCTTCAGCGATCATGCAGGCGCCGGGGAACTCGGCATGCACCACGCGATTCAGCTCTCCAAGGAAATCGATGGCTTCAAGGTTCTCCTTGCCGCCGTACATGTTGGGCAGCCATTCCCCGTCTTCACGGGAGTAATCGAGATAGAGCATGGAGGCCACGGCATCTATGCGCAGACCGTCAATATGGAACTCCCGCAGCCAGTACAGGGCATTGGCGAAGAGGAAGTTGCGGACCTCGTGCCTGCCGTAATTGAAGATATACGTCCCCCAGTCCGGGTGCTCGCCAAGACGTGAGTCCAGATGCTCATAAAGGGCGCTGCCATCAAAACGGCCAAGGCACCATTCATCCTTCGGGAAGTGGGCCGGAACCCAATCCAGAATCACCCCGATGCCTGCCTGATGGAACCGATCAACGAAATTCTTGAACATCTCCGGCGTGCCGAAGCGCGATGTGGGCGCATAGTAATGACTGGTCTGGTAACCCCACGACTGATCGAGCGGATGCTCGGCAATGGGCAGCAGCTCTATGTGGGTAAACCCCATTTCCTGTACGTACGGAATGAGCCGGTCGGCAATCTCGTCATAATTCAGGAACGGGCTGTGCTCTCCGTAGCCGTTGTGATGACGCATCCATGAGCCGAGATGCACCTCGTAAATGGAAACGGGGCCGTGCAGGGGCGCGCCCATGTCCTTGCGGTTCTGCATCCAGTCGCCATCCTGCCACTGGTGATTGTCGAGATCCCAGGTGACAGAAGCGATGCCGGGGCGCATTTCCGCATACAGGGCAACGGGGTCGGTCTTGTAGACAACGCGGTCATCTTCACCGCGGATACCGAACTTATAGAGCTCACCTTTGGACAGATCCGGCACAAACGCCGCCCATATGCCGGAGGATCCCACAGGATACAGGGGCATTTCGCCATAGCGCCAGTCATTAAAGGTTCCGGCCAGATGCACCTCCTGCGCATTGGGTGCCCAGACGGCAAACCTGTAACCGGCGGAATCATCCTGCACGACAGGATGTGCACCCAGAATACGATAAAGATCCCAGTGCTCTCCCTTGCCAAAGAGATACAGGTCGAAAGGCTCAAGAAAAGTAGGTAGCGTTTGCATTCGGGATGTTCCTCGGAAACTATTGCATTCCCAGTTCACGGTAGAGATCAATGTATTCGGCAGCAGAACGCTCCCATGTGAATTCCTGATGCATGGCCCGACGCACCATGGCCTGCCACGCATCCGGCATGGTACGCCACACGGTCACGGCCTCCATCACCGCCTCCAAAAAAGCCTGAGCTGTAGGCTGCTCAAAGATGAAGCCGGTGGCTTCCTTGTCGGGCCATGGAACAATGGTATCACGCAGTCCGCCCACCGCCGTAGCGACAGGCGGCGTACCGAAACGCAGGGCGTACATCTGCGTCAGACCGCAGGGCTCATAGGTGGAAGGCATGAGGAAGATATCGCAACCAGCCTGAATACGGTGCGCGAGGTCTTCCGTGTAACTGACTATGGTGGCGAGACGTCCGGGGAAATCTTCCATCATGTTCTGCAGACGGGCTTCCTTTTCAAGGTTCCCCTCGCCCAGCACCACAACCCCCACATCCTGCTTCAGCAATTGCGGGAGGATATCTATGAGCAGGTCCACGCCCTTCTGACGGCGCAGGCGGCCTATGAAGCCAAGAATCGGCTTGTCCTTCAACGAAGGATCAAGATGCAGTTCGTTGATGAGGTTCATCTTGCACGTACGCTTGCCCTTCAGGGCGTTCACTCCGTAGTTGCAGGGAATAAACTTGTTGTTCCCGGGGTTCCAGATGGAGTAATCCGCCCCGTTCAGAATGCCGTGCAGTTTATGTTGCCGCGCCCGCAACACGCCTTGCAGACCGCAGCCGAACTCCTCACTCAGAATCTCACGGGAATAGGTCGGCGATACGGTGGTAATCTTGTCGGCACAGGCAATGCCGCCTTTCAGGAAATTGAAGTCACCGTAGAATTCTACGCCATCCATGGACCATGCCTGCGGAGGCAGAGCCGCCCCTTCGAACAGGCGCGAAGAAAACCGCCCCTGAAAGGCGAGGTTATGGATGGTCATGACGCTGCGCGTATCCTGCCAGAAAGGATCGCTCTGCCGCCAGTAGTGCAGATAGGCAGGAACAAGCGACGCCTGCCAGTCATGCGCATGCAGTATGTAGGGCGCAGGCCCGAGGCGCTTCAGAAACTCCATGACCGCACGGTTGAAGAAAATGAAGCGCTCGGCATTGTCGAAATAATCACCCTTATGATCATTGTAGTAGAAACGCCGGTCGAAGAATTCGCTGCGATGCACGAAATAAACCGGCATCCCATGAAAATTGGCCTGAAAAATATCAGCGGTTATCGGGGCCCACGGATACCCCACATGGCAATCGGACCAAGCCAGATGCACACCGAATTCCGCCGATCCCAATCTGCCGTAAAAAGGTGTGACAACAGCAGTACGTATCCCCATTCTGTGCAGCGTCAACGGCAAAGCGCCGAGAACGTCACCCAAACCGCCCGTCTTGGAAAAGGGATAAATCTCCGACGTGATGAACACCACCTGAGGTCTCATCTGTATCCACACCTCTCCATTCTCTGGTTCAAACACCTTCCGCATTCGCCCGTCGGTTGCGGACTACCCCCAAAAATCAGGCAAACCGTCAGCACCGGACACAACCCTTACAGGATACCAAACCAGAAAAAGAACTCAATGATTTATAGCAACAACGTGCTCTTTTCATGCCTTGTCAGCAAGACGCTCCCGGAAGTCTTCCAATATCCGCCCGTGGTCAAAACATAGATGCGGAAGAGCGCTCAGCGGGAAAAAGCGCGCGGCTCCTGCATCATCACCTGCCGCCAAAGCAGACAGATCCTCAGCCTCGGCCATGAATACGCAACTGATGGTATGCAACCGCGCATCACGTGACGGGTCTGAATACACACCGAGCAATCCTGTCAACGTAACAGCGAGCCCTGTTTCTTCAGCAGCCTCACGAACAGCGGCTGCCTCCACTGTTTCGCCATAATCCACAAAGCCACCGGGCAAGGCCCAGCCTAAGGGAGGATTGTTACGTTCAATCAACAACACGCCCCGTTCCGGCTCATACACTATAACATCTACCGTCGGAACGGGATTACGATAGACTTTGACACGGTTCCCGCAATGCGGGCAAGCGGAATCACTGTTCATTTGAATACTCCTGCGCGGCCATCATACTACGAGCCCCCATCATACCCAAAGCGGAAAGAGCACAAAAAAAAGACGGCCTTTCGGGTGCCATCCCGCAAGGCCGTCCTTTTGCAAAAGAAAGAAGGTACTTATTTTAAAGCACATGTCATGCCAACGGACACAATCATCCGAAAAAAACAAGGTAACATACTGTTTTCAATGAATATCACCAGCAGCCAAGCCTAACAACCAACAGCCTGACAAGGTACAACAATTTGTACATCGGCAAACTGAGGGACAAAAATCTTAAACATCCGCTCAGCCCGGCTGTATACCCGGCACTCCGTGCCTAGCTGTGCACCATGAAACCCGCAGCCTGCAGATCGTCTTCGGTCACCGGCCCTTGCCGTACGATGCGCACAGCGTCCGGCCCCGCAATCTCCACAAGAGTGGAGGCCTTGCCTCCCCCCGGTGCAGGGGGCAGGTCCAGTACGCCCCCGGTGGCGGCAACCAATTCGTCATCAAGCCTGTCCGCCTCGGTGGTTGCAGGCCGCCCGCTGATGTTGGCACTGGTGGAAACAAGCGGCACGCCAGCCGACAGACACAGTTCACGGGCCACGGGGTGAGGAGAAAGCCGCACGGCCACCCTGCCGGTTTCGCCCGTCAAAATGGCAGGCACAGCCGCAGAGGCCGTTACGAGAATGGAAAGGGAGCCCGGCCAGAAGGCATCGGCCAACGCCCTCACGATATCCGACTGCACATCCGTGATCATGGACAGTTGTTCCCGGCTGCCGACAATCACCGGCAGGGGCATGGAGCCTGAGCGCTTCTTGGCCTGAAAGACCCGCTCAATGGCATAAACATCGAACGCGCTGCAGCCCACGGCGAAAAAGGTTTCCGTGGGATAGCACACAACTTCCCCGTTCTTCAGCTGTCTCACCGCCGCTTCCATGTCCAGCCGTTCCGGCAAACCTGTTGCTGTTGGCATCCGCGCTTCCCTTCTTCTGTTTATATCCTGAAAAAATGTGAACCGGATCCGGGGTTGCCCCCGCATCCCGCATCGGGTATTGAGCCAGCGCCGCCCTCACGGTACAATTCCGTGCAGCAAAGCAGGTTCCGCGCATCGGGCGACGGACACTCCTCCATGAAGCACCTTCTTACCACGCCACCCGAAGCCATGAAACATATCAAGCTGATCGTTGTCGGAAAAATCAAGGAACCCTTCTGGGCAGATGCGGCAGAACACTTCCGCAAACGGCTCGGTCACTCGATAAAGGTACAGGAGTGCATCGTCAAGGACGGCAACGCCAAGCTGCCTGTTGCGGAGCGCAATGCCGAGGAAGGCGAACGAATTCTCGCGGCCCTTGCCCCCACGGATATTCCCATCTGCATGGACGAACACGGCAAGACCTACACCTCGGTCAAGTTCGCCCGCTTTCTGGAAGACATCACGCTGGACGGCAACCGCACTCCCTGCTTCATCATCGGCGGAGCGTTCGGCCTCTCTCCAGCAGTACTGGCGGCCTGCCGCCACAAGATCAGCCTTTCCCCCATGACCTTCACACACGAAATGGCGCGCGTGCTGTTGCTGGAGCAACTCTATCGGGCCGATGCCATTTTGAAGGGCAGTCCCTATCACCACGAATAGGGTTCAGGGCTGCATATCAAGGCTGGAAATATCCTGATTCCGGCCGCCCCCACCGGGCAGCCCGTCTGCCCCGAGGCTGACCACGGCAAAGGGGCCTCCTTCCTCCGGATAGCGCAATACAAGCGGATGCCCCCAGGGATCTGCGAGGATGAAGCGTTCTCCCCCCTCCTCGGCCGCCAGAGAGAGAGGCAGATACCCCTCCTCGCGGGCGCATTCAGGACGGTCTCCCTGAATTCCTGCCTGCCAGCCAGCTTCGGCGTCTCCCTTCCAGTCGGAAGGCAGCAGAACGGCAAGCCCCTCAGACTCGGCAGGCAGCCTGCCGCAATCCGCCCTGAAAAACTCCACGGCACGGGCAACCGTCAGCAACTGCACCTTCAGAGACTGGTCGTGCCCTCCGGCGGGACTGTCCATACGATACCGCACGCCAAGCGCCACCAGCAGAAAGCATAGCACTGCGGCAAACGCCTCTCCGGCAGATACAGGAAAGCGTCTCTTCATAACGTTCTCCCGGGCAGCGAATCGGTTCCTACAACACCTCGAAGATTCGGGTGTGCCCGTTGCCATGCACCAGCCTGAAGTACGGCGCAATGAAAGGATCATCGGGCTTTCTCAGCAGCAACTGCACCATCATGGAATTGTACATGTGGGAATCCATTATGAACTGCGTGCCGGAAACAAGATCAAGCACAAGATGTATTCCAGGGAACTGCGCGTAGTTACGGTGCTCCGTTCCGGTTCCCCCGATGATGTCAGCGCTTTCCAGCGCCAGCGGGGTTGAATCTCCTGAAGCGGCCTCCAGAATATAGCCCTGATCCAGATCAGCGGATATCTGGCCCAGCCTACGGATATTATACCCCATCATGCGCTTTGAGGCAAAATCCCACGTGCCGAAACGGGTTATCCACGCCCCGAGCTTCAGGGAGTCCATGGACACCACAAGATACTGCTTTCTGGGCAGCGTCAATTTGAGGTCTCTGGACTCAAGGTCTGCAAGGATGGTGTTCACCTCCTGTGCATCCTTTCCCTTCCAGGCGTAGTACAGGTTGTCCCCGTTGTTCATGATGTACTTGATAAGCTGGTTGGCAAAACGCGGCGAATCGGTCGTATATATGGCCGCCGTGGGATACAGCCTGTCCGAGTTATGACGGGCCCCGTCGGAGTAGGTCCACTTGCGGGTGAAGAACTGCGTGGCATAGCCCCAGTCCCACCATGTCCAGATGGCCGCATCTGCGGGCGTTTCGGCCTCCACCGCCTTGAGCACCTGCACATGCGGCGCGGAAATGAAGGGCACATAGGGCACTCCGGCGAGCTGAAGCCATATGGGAACAGCCAGCAACACGGAAACTACGCAGGCTATGCCTGCCCGTACCAACGAACCGCCCAACCGCCCATTTCTGAAACGCAGCAGCAGATAATGCAGGGGCAAGGCTATTCCCAGCCCCACGGCCGGAGCCGCAAACATGATCATGCGTCCCCCCAGCTTGACGCTCAGCAGGCCGAGCACCAGCAGAGGGAACAACAAGGCTGCTGCCGGAGCCAGCCAGACGGCAGCAAGGAATCCGAGCAGCCCCAAAACCACGATGCCGGACACGGGATAGAGGTAGCCGAACAAGTCCCGCAGGGCCATGTTCTGCGCTTCTATGACGCTCTGCACAACGGCAGGAAAAGCTACCTTGAGACCGTAACGGGCGGCCTGACCGTCACTGGCGACAGGCTTGAGATAGAGATTGATGCGAAGCAGCACGGAGTGGAAAAAGGAGGCGTCCAGCCCCACCAGCACGATGCCCGCTGCCAGAATGAAGGGCGTGTAGCGATGTTCCAGAGGGCGCACCTTGAACCTGTCCGGAAAGACATGCAGGCCCAGCAGCAGAATGCCGAACAGGGTTCCGAGCCAACCGCCTCCCATGGGCAAGGCGTAGAGAGCAAGCCCTGTCAGCAGGGGAACCCGCCTGCCCCGCTGCCCAAGCAGCAGCACCAGTACAAGAGCGATCAGGGGAAAAATCTTGGAAAGGTACTGAAAAAAGACATGCCATGCCTGCATCTGCCAGCCAACAATGCCGGATAGCAGCAGAAGCCCCATAAGCAGCGGCGGAACCGCAAAGGCATCTTCAGCCGTTCCGCCTTGCTCTCCGCCCTTTCGAGCCCGCCATGCTTCCAGCGGCGCGAGAATCCTGCCGTGCAGCAAAGCTGCCGGTGCAAGCGTCAGCACCAGCGGCATGAGCAGCATGACGAGGTCGGTATCGTAAAAACCAAGCGTGGTCCGATACAAAAAGCCGGGGCACAACGCCGTGAACACACCGGCCACCATGCCCATCTCGGCGCAGCCCAGAACGGCTGCCCAGCAGACCACAGCCACGGCCACCAGACTAGCCATGACCGGCGGAGCCCAGAACGCCACACGTTCATAGGAAAGCCTCGTCATCTCGACAACCATTCGTGTCACATCAGACATGGGGTGCGGTCCGAAGGTTTGCGGATCAATGGCGCGGATAAGCCAGTTGTAGGCATCGTGGGTGCCGAGCAGGTATTCACCGTCCACCATGGTGATGCCGTCCGGCAAGGGGGAAGGCTGCAGCAGCCGGACGCCAAGCGAAAGGGCGTACGCGATGAGCGCGTAAAGGAGAATCCGTTTCCAATCGCACGCTGACGATTCGGCTTTCATGGGTATTCCTGCGGACTGACGGTTAAGGGCATGCACCGGACGGCGGCTTGAACAGAGGCATTACAGCCCCGCAGCAACCGTTCCGGATGCAATCCATCACGATTCCAAGAGATATATCGGCCGCTCCACATTTTGTAAAATGCTTCACGGCCGTGTTTTTTTCGGATAAGGAGTTGCCCGACGAGGCCGCGCAATCCGGACACCTTCCGGCAGGCGATCATGGTTCTACAGACAACCGCCCCGCGCCCGTCCATATCCAAAACTCAACCGCGAAGGAGCCGTCATGGCAGCGCTCAATCTGAAGTACCTGCAGGAACTCGGAGAATACATGTCCTCCGGCAACATGATCGAGGATTTTGAATACTCCCCTGAAGAACGCCGCTACGAGATGCTCGAATTCCTCGAAACCCTCATGGATATCGCCGAGCTTGCAGACGAGACCGCGACCAAGATGATCTTCAAGAATCAGCTGGAAGCGATGATCGGCGCCAACGCCCAGAAGTAACGGGTATCCGCGCCCACGGCATATTCGTGGCGGGCTTCCAGACGCCAGCCCTCCGGCAGCGTGGCAGGCACGTCTTCAATAGCCAGAATGATCACCCGCCCGGTGGGGGCCACGTTGCTTCCGGCAAAATCGAGCAGTTTTTCCCACGGCATGAAGGCCCGGCTGAGCAGAATGTCCGCAGGTTCCTGTTCGGCCATGAAGTCCTCCGCACGGCCACGGAACACATGGGTATTCGGCAGTTTCAGGCGGGCTACGGTCTGCTGCATGAACAGGGCGCGTTTCTCACGCACTTCCACAAGATGGTAGGTTCCCTTGCCCCAGACCACGCGCAGGGGAATGCCGGGCAGCCCCGCACCTGCGCCGAAATCCCAGCAGGATGGAGATTCAGGCAGGGAAAGGCTCTCCAGAAAACGCGCAAGATGCAGGCTATCCATAATGAGAGTACGCAGGGCCTCTTCCCATGAATAGGGGCCGATAAGGTTCATCACCTTATTCCACTTCAGCACCAGCGAAAGGTATTCCGCCAGTTGCTCAACCTGTCCGGTTTCGGGCGCAAAACCGCATTCCCGCACAATCCTCTCCACAGCCGAAACAGAAAGGGCTTCACCCTTTCCTGCCGCATTACGCCCAGCCCCTGCACTTTTGCGCTTCACAACGTATCCTTGTATCCGGCCACCAGACCGGCAATGATTGACATTCTTTTCATGCATGCAAGCCCTCTCCGGAATCGGAACCAGGCGCCGCAACGCCGATGCATACTGAACCAGAGCGGCACTTGCAAGCTGTTTACAGATACTCTATTACCACTGCACGCAAGACTCGTTGAACAAACACTCATCCCAGGAGAAGATACATGCCCCTGAATGAAGCATTAGCCATACTGTTCCCCGGCCAGGGTTCGCAGGAACCCGGCATGGGCAAGGATCTCGCCGAAGCCGATGCCGGCATCATGAACATCTGGAAGAAGGCCGAATCCATCAGCGGCATCGACCTGCGCGGCATTTACTGGGACGGTGACGAAGCCGAAATGGCCAACACCCGCAACCTTCAGCCCGCACTGACCGTGGTGAACATCGCCCTGTGGTCGCACGTTGCAGGCAAGGCTGCTCCCGCCTGCGCCGCAGGTCACAGCCTTGGCGAATTCAGCGCCCTTGCCGCTGCGGAAGCCCTGAGCGTGGACGCCGTTCTGGAAACGGTTTCCCTGCGCGGCAGGCTGATGTCTGAAGCCGATCCTTCCGGCATCGGCACCATGGCCGCCGTGCTCAAGCTTGAGCTTGCAGACGTCGAAGCCGTGGTGAAGGAATCCGCCGAGGCAGTGGGCGAAATGATCCGCGTGGCCAACTACAACACCCCCGGCCAGTTCGTGCTTTCCGGCACCAAGGCCGCCATTGCCGATGCCGCCGAACGCGTCAAGACCCGCAAGGGCCGCGCCGTGCCGCTGGCCGTTTCCGGCGCCTTCCACAGCCCGCTCATGGATGAGGCCGCCAAGGAGCTGGCCGCCCACATGGCCAAGCTGAGCTGGAACAAGCCCAAGTTCCCCGTCTACTGCAACGTGAACGGTTCTCCCGTTGCCGATGCCGCCTCTCTCAAGGAAATCATGCCGCGCCAGATGACCTCTTCGGTCATGTGGATCGACACCATCCGCAACCAGTATGGCGCAGGCATCCGCACCTTTGCCGAAGTCGGCCCCAAGGGCGTGCTTGGCAAGATGCTGGGCCAGATTCTCAAGCCCGTTGCCGACGCTTCCGAGTGGTCTTCCGTTTCCGTGGGCAACCTCGAAGCGGCTCAGGCCTATCTGAACGGCTAAACACCATACCATTGACTGTACCAGAATCATTGGCGGGGCCCGAAAACGGACCTCGCCAATGACCTCTTTTCATATGTTGCATTACGTGATATAAAAACAAGTTCGATCCGGGGTATGGAGACAGTCCGTACCCCGCTTTGCATATCACCAACAACAACTTTCATATATTCAGAGAATCGAAACAATGCGCGCAAAGAATCATCTGCTCACCACCCTCCAGACCATCGTGGAAGGCATGGACCTGACCTGGCCCGAAAAGGCCACCATCGAGCCCCCCAAGGACAAGCAGCATGGCGACATGGCTGCCAACATAGCCATGGTCCTCGCCAAGCAGGCTCACATGAGCCCGCGTGACCTTGCGGCCCGCATCGCTGGTGCCCTGCAGCAGAATGACCCGTTCATTGCCAATATCGACATCGCCGGTCCCGGCTTCCTCAACATCACCTTTACCGATGACTTCTGGCGCGAAACCGTCACCATCATCGAAAAGGCTGGCGACCGCTACGGCAGCGTCTCCTTCGGCAACGGCAAGCGTGCACAGGTGGAATACGTTTCCGCCAACCCCACCGGCCCCCTGCACATTGGTCACGGCCGCGGTGCCGCCGTTGGCGACAGCCTTACCCGCGTGCTGCGTTTCGCAGGCTACGACGTGGAAACCGAATACTACATCAACGACGCCGGTCGTCAGATGTATATCCTCGGCTTTTCCGTACTGTTCCGCGCCAAGCAGCTTTCCGGGCAGGACCTGCCGGACCCTGAAGATTTCTACCGCGGCGACTACATCAAGGACATTGCCGCCACCGTGCTGAAGCTGCACCCCAACCTCATGGAACTGCCCGAGCAGGAAGCGCTGGACATCTGCCGCGACTACGCCCTGAACGACATTCTTGACGGCATCAAGAAAGACCTTGCCGAGTTCAACGTCGAACATCAGGTATGGTTCTCCGAAAAGTCCCTGCTGGCCGAAGGTGCCGTGGACAAGACTTTCGACCGCCTGCGCGATGCCGGCCTTGCCTTTGAACAGGACGGCGCACTGTGGTTCCGCACCACCGATTTCGGCGATGACAAGGACCGCGTACTGAAGAAGTCTGACGGCCTGCTCACCTACTTCGCCTCCGACATTGCCTACCACGACAACAAGTACGACCGCGGCTTTGACCTGTGCGTCGACATCTGGGGCGCAGACCACCATGGCTACGTGCCGCGCATGCGCGCCGCCGTAGAAGCGCTGGGTAAGCCCAAGGAAAGCTTTGATGTCATTCTCGTGCAGCTTGTGAACCTGCTGCGCGGCGGCGAGCAGGTGGCCATGTCCACCCGTGCAGGCACCTTTGACACGCTGGAAGAAGTGGTCAGGGAAGTAGGCCGCGATGCCGCCCGCTTCATGTTCCTCTCCCGCAAGAGCGACAGCCATCTGGACTTTGACCTTGATCTGGTCAAGCAGCAGTCCATGGACAACCCTGTTTACTACGTGCAGTACGCCCATGCCCGTATCGCCTCGGTCATCCGCAAGGCGGAAGAACGCGGCATGACCGTACCCGAAAAGGCAACCCCCGAAATCCTCGCAGCTCTCGGCAGTGCGGATGAACTGGATATGCTGCGCCTGCTTGATCAGTTTGAGGACGTGGTCGAAGCCGCTGCCCGCCAGCTCGCCCCCCACCATGTCAGCTTCTATCTGCAGGATGTGGCCAGCGCGCTGCACCGATTCTATGCGAACAATCCCGTACTGAACGCCGGTGACGACGCCATCGTCGCCGCCCGCCTCGTGCTGCTCAAGAGCGTTGCCTGCGTCATCCGCAACGGCCTTGCTCTGCTTGGCGTAAGCGCCCCCGAATCCATGTAGGATCAATCCGAAGAAATGGGCATCAGCTTCTCCAAAGAAAAGGAAGCCGGAGAATCCGGCAAACGAAAAATAATCATAACCGCCAGTCCTGCGGCTTGTTCAGGGCTGGCGGTTGTGAGCCTTCTGTGTTTCGTATGGGTTTTTGTCTTCGGCCTCATCGTGGGACGCGGCTACCAGCCGGAAGAAGCCCTGCCGAAACTGAAACAGATCATGCCCGCCCCGCGACCGGAGGCTGCCGCCTCTTCCGCACCGGCGATTGCAACGTCTGAAGAAGCCAAGCCTTCACAGCAGGTTATAAAGCCGGAAGATCTCGCTTTCTACGATCAGTTGAAAAAGGACCCTGCTCCGGCGGCGCGCCCCTCAAAGCCAGCCCCGGCAAAACCCGTTGCCTCTGCCGCACAGGCCAAGCCGACTGCAACGCCAGCCAAGGCCGGAACTCAGGTTACGCTTCCCAAACCTGAAGCAAAGCCGGGTAACACCACATTTGCATACGTATATCAGGCGGCTGCTTCCAAGGACCGCGATGCCGCGGAACACCTGAAAAGCCGTATCGAATCCTCAGGGCTTCAGTCCCGGATTGAAAGCGTCACGACAAATGGGGCCACATGGCACAGAGTGCTGGTTCTCTTCCGCGGAACGCCTGAAGAAACGAGCACAATGAAAGACACGTTGCAGAATCTGGGCGTTACTAAGCCTCTGCTCAAGGAAAAAACACCGCTATAGACGGTTCTTGGAATGGTATGTAAAAACAGGTAAACGCCACAACATTTCGTTGACATTTTTATGCTATACTCTACAAAGTATACGCAATATCAAGGTCAGCGTTTAATAACCTACGCATTTCCTGGCAGACAATATTATGAACACCTCCACACCATCTCCACCTCCATTGGCGGCTCTCGGCATCCGCACGCTTTCGGTCGTCGGAGAAATGGGAGCCATGTTCATTTTCTTTATCAACGGCTTCCTGCACATCTTTTCCTCTCCCAAACAACTGCGCAAGATTGTGAACCAGATGTACTTCATCGGTTCAAAATCGTTGCTCGTCATTTCGCTCATCGGTATTTTTACAGGCATGGTGCTTGGCCTGCAGGGATATTACACACTGGTCAAGTTCGGCTCCGAAGGCCTGCTGGGTGCGGCCGTAGCCCTGTCGCTCATCCGTGAACTGGGCCCAGTTCTTACGGCCATAATGATCACGGGGCGCGCAGGCTCATCCATGGCAGCTGAAATCGGCGTCATGCGCATTTCCGACCAGATCGACGCGCTGGAAGTCATGGACATCAACCCCATCAGTTATCTGGTCAGCCCGCGCATTGCCGCCTCCATCATCTGCTTCCCTCTGCTGACGGCACTGTTTGATGTCATCGGCATCATCGGCGGCTACCTCACGGGCGTTACCATGCTGGGCATCAACTCCGGGGTCTACTTCTACCGGATCGAATCCAGCGTAGATATGTCCGATATCAACGAAGGCTTCACCAAGGCACTGCTTTTCGGCATAATCGTGGCAACCGTCAGCTGTTTTCAGGGTTACTACACGCACATGCGCAAAGACGGGGTGGGGCCTGAGGGCGTTTCCAACTCCACCACCTCCGCCGTGGTCATGTCCTGTGTCCTCATCCTGATCACTGACTATGTCGTAACCTCTTTCCTGCTCTAGCAGCGCCACTGTCACCACATGTTGCACGAAACTGCCTGGGACATACGACTGGATAACCTCCGACTGGGATATGACGACACGGTTGTGCTTGACAATATCTCGGCGACACTTCCAGCTGGCAAGATTTCCGTTATCCTGGGTGGCTCCGGAGACGGCAAATCCACGCTGCTGCGCCACATACTTGGCCTCAAGCGCCCCATGGCAGGCAAGATTTTTCTCGGCCCCCATGACCTGTTCGAGCTGTCATCAAAACAGTTCCGCAAGGTCCGCCGCCGCATGGGAGTGCTGTTTCAGGACGGAGCTTTGCTCGGTTCGCTCTCTCTTGGCGAGAATATTGCCCTGCCGCTGACGGAGCACACCCGTCTTGACAAGGCAACCATACAAAAAATTGTGCACCACAAGCTGGAACTGGTAGGTCTCGCCAAATTTGCGGATTACTACCCCAACCAGCTCTCCGGCGGCATGCGCAAACGTGCCGGACTTGCGCGGGCCATTGTCACGGACCCGCCCATTCTGTTATGCGATGAGCCGACCTCGGGGCTTGATCCCATCAACTCGGCTCAGATGGACAAGCTGCTTCTGGACATGAAGAAGCATTTTCCGGAGATGACCATCATCGTTGTCAGCCACGATCTGGCCAGCCTCTATACCATTGCAGACTACGCTCTGGTGCTGCATGGAGGCGGCGCAGCATACTCCGGCGATCTTGATACGCTGCGCGACACGAAAGACCCGTATCTGCGCCAGTTCCTTGATCGTTCCGCAGGCGACATGAAGACTCCCGACCTCAAGCTCGGAGAAGAAGCCCGTGCCGCGTTGCAGGCATGGTTGAACAAATAACGACAACGTCAACTTCAGCTTATCGGAACCGTGTATGAAAAAGTATACAAAGGAAACATCAGTCGGTGTGTTTGTTCTCATCTGCCTGCTCTGCGTCGGTTATCTGACCATCAAGCTCGGCAAGATGGAAGTGATGGGTGCCGACACCTACACGGTAACTGCTCGTTTTACCTCGATTACCGGTCTGCGTGTCGGAGCGGATGTTGAGATTGCCGGCGTACCCGTCGGCAAGGTATCGGCCATAAAGCTGGACAAGGAAGAAAGCCTTGCCCTAGTGTCACTGGCTATCCGCAAGGATGTGGAACTTACGGACGATGTCATTGCGTCCGTAAAGACCAGCGGTCTTATAGGTGACAAATACATCAAACTGGCGCCCGGCGGCTCCGTAAGCACCCTGGGGCAGGGTGACGAAATCACGGATACCGAATCCGCCGTGGACATTGAAGAACTTATCAGCAAGTACGTTTTTGGGGGAATTAAGTAATGTGTCCTTTTTTACGTGTGCTACGCACGGCGCTGGGGGTCTTTGCCCTTTGCACAGTGCTGCTCGCGGCTTCAACCGACGCTCTGGCGTCATCAGAACTCGATGCAAAGGCAACACTCAAGCAATCGCTTGACAGCGTCTTTGCCACGCTGAACAATCCCCGATACTCGGATGGTGCCAACAGAGAGGAACTGCTTGACACCATAGAGGATATCATCGGGCATATTTTCGATTACGACGAGTTTTCCGCCCGCACTGTGGGTAAAAAATGGCGTTCCTTCAATCCCGATCAGCAGAAGCGGTTTTCCAAAGCCTTTGCCGACCTGCTTCGCGCCACCTACATTGAACGCATCAAGGGTTACTCCGGCAACGGTGTCGTCTACCTTGGTGAACGCGCAAGCACCAAGGGCGACAAGGTTGAAGTTCAGACCCATCTGGATTATGAAGGTAAAAGCGTTCCTGTTGATTACCGCATGCTTCAGAAGGACCACTGGGTGATTTACGATGTCATCATCGAAGGCGTCAGCCTGGTAAAGAATTACCGCACCCAGTTTCACGAACTGATGAGCGACAACAATACCGATGCCGAAGCTCTTATTACAATCGTACAGAGCCGAGCCGCTGAAGTACGCAAGCTGAACCAAAAATCCGAATAGCAACGGGGGGCTCCTCATGAAATTCATCACCAAGCTCCTGCTCATAACAAGCCTCGTTCTTATGACGGCGCTTCCTGCTCTGGCCGACCGTAGGGCTGCTCTTGCCTATTCCGCGCCCGAATATCCTGCCGGTGCCTGTGTAGCCTCCTCGATGGATTCAATACCGGGGACTCCCCATGCCCACCAGACCGGGCTGGACACGTTTGATGACGATGCGGAGTATGCGCCCCATGTCACCGATGGCGTGAATGATCCCTTTGAAGGCTGGAACCGTTTCTGGTTCGGCTTCAACGACTTCATGTACCTTGACGTCATCAAGCCGCTGCACAAGGGTTACTCTGCCGTTACCCCCTGGGAATTGAGAGCCGGTGTGAACAACTTCTTCCACAACCTGCTCTATCCCATCCGTTTTGTAAGCTGTTTGCTGCAGGGCAAATTTGCCGAAGCCAGCGTCGAGAGTGCACGCTTCGTGGTCAACACTACGGCAGGTTTTGGCGGCCTGATGAATCCGGCGGCAGACAATAAGCCTCTCATCGAAATCAGCGATGACCCTGAAGACCTCGGCCAGACTTTCGGCGTCTGGGGATTCGGCGAAGGCTTCTACCTTGTCTGGCCCTTCCTCGGCCCTTCTTCGCTGCGTGACACTGTCGGGTTTGCCGGAGACTCATTCCTCAACCCGGTAAGCTATGTCACACCCTGGCATTCTTCTCTGGGCCTGAAGAGTTATGACAAGTTCAACTCGTTCGACAAGCAGATCGCCCAGTATGAGGAACTGAAGAAAGCGGCGGTAGAACCTTACATCGCCATCCGGAACGCCTACGTGCAATCGCGCAGGGCACACATTGAAAAGTAATGAAAAAGGGCACCGCAAGGTGCCCTTTCCTTTTTCTGTTCAATTCCTGGCCGAAGCGCGCCTCTAAATGGGGGGCGCAATGGTAACCAGCACGCTCATATCGGTGATGGCGCGAACACCGTGAGGCTCCCGGATCTCGGAAATCAGCACATCGCCGGTTTCTGCGGGCAGGGTGGCTCCATCGGCAGCCAGAAACTCACCGCGTCCTGCCAGCACCAGAATGGACAATTCGCCATCCAGATCATGGCTGTGTATGGGCAGGGATTGGCCAGCCAGAAAGTTGAAATTCAGAATCTTGAAGTTCTCCGATTCATGAACCAGATACTTATGGAATCCGTTCTGCCGGTAGTCGCGCACATCAACAAGACTTGTACGTTGCATGTCATATCTCCTTGGCGCTTCGCGCCTGCTGCTGTTCGAGTTGCTTACGTTCTACCTTAAAACAGCATACGCCATGAAGGTGTGACCGACATCACATTTGACATATATTTTGCCAAAATAATCACCTCCAGCCGGAATTGACACTCCCCCAGCCCTCGGTATACCCCCTCAGAACCGAATCATATCATTTCATTACAACCGTACAGCATCACATCTGGAGTCATTCGTGTTCATTGAAGTCGGCTGCATTCTGGCGGGCATTCCCGCCGGCTACCTGCTCAGGAACCGCCAGAAGGCGGTTCACGCCGTGGACAAGCTCACCATGTGGGCCATTTACGGCCTGCTCTTCCTGCTGGGCGTCTCCCTCGGCTCCAACGACGACCTTGTTTCCCAACTGGGCACCATAGGCGTGCGGGCACTTGTCATTAGCCTTTGCTGTCTCATAGGCAGCGCAGCGGCAACCTGGGCGCTGGAACGCTACATCCTGAGAGGGCGTCTCGATGAAAGGTAGCCTCATCATTCTCGGCTTTTTCATTGTCGGCTGCCTCATGGGACGGATGGACATCCTACCCGAATGGGCCACCAACGACGCCCTCGCAACCTATTCCCTTTATACCCTGCTCTGCCTTGTAGGCATGTCCATCGGCTTTGATACACGCTGCTGGGGCATTCTGCGGGAGATGCACTTGAAGGTACTGCTCGTGCCTCTGTTCATCATCATCGGCACATTTGCGGGTGCGGCTGTCGCATGCCTGCTGCTCGGCGACATGCCGCTGCAACACGTGCTCGGCGTAGGCGCAGGCTTTGGTTACTATTCGCTCTCAAGCATTATCATCACCAAGATGGTCAACCCCGTACTGGGCTCCGTGGCACTTCTGTGCAACATCATTCGCGAGCTGACCACCCTGCTCACCGCGCCGCTGCTGCTGCGTGTTTTCGGCAAGCTCGGGCCGGTTGCTGGCGGCGGTGCCACAGCCATGGATACCACTCTGCCCATCATCGTACGGTTTGCAGGAGAACGGTACGGGATCATTGCCGTTTTCAGCGGCATGTTCCTGACTGTTGCCGTCCCCGTGCTGGTAACCTTCATCTTCAGTTAATGCGTCAACTGTAGCAGAGTAGTTCCTGTTACAACTACCAGTTGGTACATTTTTGTAACTTTTAAGCCTTTTTTCTGCTGAAATCGCTAATTCGCATTGACATTCTGTCAAATCACGTACAACAAAACGGAAGGCTTTTTTACAAATTTCAAGTAGTTCAGGAGATACGAGGATGCTGAAGAAAACCCTGCTTACGTTGCTGGCCGTTCTCATGACTGCCAATGTGGCTCTTGCCGGAAAGACCATTGTCATCGCCCATGACGCCACCTGGCCCCCCATGGAATTCGTTAACAAAGACAAGCAGATCGTTGGTTACTCCGTTGATTACACCGACGCCATCGCCAAGGAACTTGGTCTGACTATAGAACACAAGAACGTTGCATGGGACGGCATCTTCGCCGGTCTTGCCAACGACAAGTACGACATGATCTCCTCTTCCGTTTCCATCACCGAAGAGCGCAAGGCCAAGTACGACTTCTCCGAACCCTACTTCGAAGTGAAGCAGGCAGTTATGCTGCCCGTTGCCAGCGAAGCCAAGTCTCTTGCCGACCTGAAGGGCAAGACCATCGGCGGCCAGATCGGCACCACCGGCGTCTTTGTTGCCAAGAAGGACGGCGGCGTAACCCCCAAGGAATTCGACGAAGTGGGTCACGCTGTTGAAGCGCTGTACACCGGCCGCATCGACGCAGCCATCTGTGACGACGTAACCGCTTACGACTACGTTCTGAACAACGAGAAGTACGCCGGCAAACTGAAGGTTGCCTTCATTGTTGAATCCGACCAGAAAGAGTACTATGGTTTCGTGGTCAAGAAGGGCAACAAGGAACTGGTTGACCTACTGAACAAGGGCATCAAGGCCATTCAGGAAAAGGGCATTGAGAAGGCCCTCCGCGAAAAGTGGGTTGGCAAATAACCAGCCGTAATATAAGCTATTATCGGGACTGGTACTGCTGTGCCAGTCCCTTGCTTTTGATGGAACACCAGCATATTCGAGCACTCAATGACTGTAGAAAAGAAAGAAATTCGCATAGCGGTCACCGACGGGATGCTCATCCCGTCCAGCAAGGACAAGACCCTTGTTTCCGCCTGGATGATCTCCCTATGCATCGCCATCGGCTCAATCCTCTATCTCTGCATATCGCAGCCGCAGCCGTACTACGAGATTCTCAAATTCCTGCCTGACGGCATCCTCGTCACCTTTCAGGTTACCATCACCTCCATCCTCGTAACCATCCCCATCGGCCTCATTACAGGGCTTGGGCGTCTCTCCAAGAACAAGGTCATCAATCTTATCGCCTCCACCTACGTGGAAATCATCCGCGGCATCCCGCTGCTGGTTCAGCTCTTCTTCCTCTACTACGCGCTGGGCAAATTCATTCAACTTTCCGACCTTGCCTCTGCCGTTATCGCCATGAGCGTGTGTTACGGCGCCTATATGGGCGAAGTATTCCGCGCCGGCATCGACGCCATCGACAAAGGCCAGACCGAAGCCGCCCGTTCGCTTGGCTTCAACTCGCGCCAGACCATGATGCTGGTGGTACTGCCACAGGCATGGCGCACCATCCTGCCCCCCGTCGGCAACGAATTCATCGCACTGCTCAAAGACTCTTCGCTCATCTCCGTTCTTGCGGTTTCCGAGCTGTTCCGTCGCGGTCGCGAGTATGCCTCGGTAACCTTCGAATACTTCGAAGCCTACCTCATGGTCGCCCTTATCTACCTGTGTATCACCCTGCTGCTGTCCAAAGCCGTCAGCATCATGGAAGCAAAGTTGAATTACTATGACGAACAGTAACTCCCCCATCATCCAGATCAAGAACGTCTACAAGTTCTTCGGCCAGCTTACGGCGCTCAACGACGTAAACCTGGACATTCAGCGCGGTGAAAAGGTCGTGGTTATCGGCCCCTCCGGGTCCGGCAAGTCCACCATGCTGCGCTCCATCAACAAACTGGAAACAATCGACAAGGGCAGCATCATCGTGGACGGTCTGGACGTCAATGACCCTGCCAACGACATCAATGCCATCCGTCAGGAACTGGGCATGGTGTTCCAGTCGTTCAACCTCTTCCCGCACAAGACGGTCATGGAAAACCTGACCATGGCCCCCATGCGCCTGAAGAAGATCACCAAGAATGATGCTGAGGCCACCGCCCTTGCCCTGCTGAAAAAAGTGGGCATCTCGGAAAAGGCCAATGTGTACCCTGCCAAGCTTTCCGGCGGCCAGAAGCAACGCGTGGCCATTGCCCGCGCCCTTGCCATGCAGCCCAAGATCATGCTCTTTGACGAACCCACCTCTGCTCTTGACCCCGAAATGATCGGCGAAGTTCTGGACGTTATGGTGAACCTCGCCAAGGAAGGCATGACCATGGTGGTGGTTACGCACGAAATGGGCTTTGCACGTGAAGTGGCAGACCGCATCGTCTTCATGGATCAGGGCCAGATTCTGGAAGTGGGTACGCCAGACCACTTCTTCAACAACCCTGAGCATCCCCGTCTGCAGAAGTTCCTTGAGCAGATTCTGTAGGTATTCGCACTACCAATGACAAAGGCCGGTTCCACATGGAACCGGCCTTTATTTTTAGGAAGGGCCAGAAGGGACAGGCAACGCTCGTTTGAAATACACGAAGAGCATGCCTTTCCTGCCCTGCAATCAGGCAGAGCGCAGCATCAGCAGGCCCATGCAGGCCAGCATGCCGAAAAGAAGTTTCCGGTAAGTCTGCTCGCCAATACCGCCGGAAAAGCGGATACCAACTTTCGTTCCCAGCCACGCAGCAGGGGCTGCCACCGCAAAGAGGCTCAGCACCTTGACGGACCACATGCCGGAGGCGGCATGTGCCACAGCCGACGCCGCGCATACGGCAAAAAAGAAATATGCAAAAGTGGCCTTCACCACATCCTTGGGCCAGCCGGTCAACGCCGCATACACAACCGTGGGCGGCCCCCCTGCACCAAAAGCAGCGCCTATGGCACCGGTGCCGAATCCGGCAAGGTAGCCCCACCGGCTGGAAATACCGGTAAGGCGCACCCGCTCAAAGAACAGGCCGTACACGGCATAGAGCATGAGAAATACCCCCATCCCGCCCTTCATGAGGTTTCCGGGAATACTGTGCAGCAGGTATACCCCTGCGGCCACCCCCGGAATGGCACCGATAAACAGGGGGCGAAGGCGCTCTCTATCCGCATACCGACGATAATTCCAACCGATCTGGGCGTTCAGCATCACCCCGCAGAGAATGGAAACAGCCACTGCCTCAGGCAAGGACAAAAACAACGCCAGAAGGGGAATGGCCACAAGGGCGGAACCGAATCCCGTCACTCCCTGTACAAAGGCCGCCAGCGCATAAATGGCTGATGTCAGCAAATACTCGTTCAAAGGAAGACTCCCGTATCATCATGAGGATTAGCGTTATTCGCAGTCAGAAAGGCCCGCCTGAGGCGGGCCGAAGATTCATGCTGTTACTGCTGCAAGGCATGCAGCAAGGCATTGCGTATCTCCGTGACCTGCTCATCGTCCAGCAATTTCTGCCCGTAAGTGTCGCGCACAGAGAAACTGTCGTTGGTCTGGGTGCCGAGCGTGGCAATTTTCGCAAAGAGGATATCAAGTCGCATGGCCTGCAGCGTTCGCGCCACATCGTATAGCAGCGCCCGTCTGTCAGGAGCGGAAATCTCGATCACGGTGTAGAAGTCGGAAAGTCCGTTATCGATGACCACGGACACATCATTCCGCCCCCTGTGAGGCTTGGGAGCATGATCGCGCGACTGATCGATTCGATACTCCAGCGACAGCTTGCCCGTCAGCGCATATTGGATGGAACCACGAACCTTCACCCAGAATTCACGCGGGTACAAAGGATCCGGCGGTGCTGAGACATGGAAAATATCCACGACAGTTCCATCCCGCCACACAAAGGCGTCCGCGGAAAAAACCTTCAGGTTGTGCAGGGCAAGCACTCCGGCCACGGTGGCAAACAGACCGTGCTGGTCACGCGCAACCACAACAAGCTCCCACACATCACTCTGCTTTCCTTCCAGCGGACGGGGCTCCAGCAATACGATGCCGCGGGCAGCGCGCTCCTCGCTGAGCCTGCGCTGAGCGTCCATGATCTCCTTGCCCAAGTCCCGCACCAACACCATGTGCCGGACAATATTCTCCGGCTCCACGACAAGAGCATATCGGGACGGCAAATGCTCCAGCATGGGCTCGCCGACTTCAAAGGAAACAGGGGAATCCGGCTGTTGCAGCAGCTGCGTCACACGTTCGCGGGTATCACAGATTGTTCTTGCAGACAGCGGCGTTGCCAACGTGCTGTCTCGCAGCATATTGGCGACCTTGCCGTACAATTCGGAGAGCAGAGAGGCTGACCACTGGTTCCACGCCTTGGGCCCTGTGGCCCGTGAGTCAGCGTAGGTCAGCAGATAAAGCAGATCAAGCCGCGCCTGCGTGCCGATAATGCCTGCGCAATGCGCTACAACAGATTCATCGGAAAGATCGCGTCTGTGGGCGGTTCGGGCAAGAAGCAGATGCTGCTCCACCAGAAAGACCACCTCATCGGCCAGAGTTCCATCCACACCCCATGCTGCCAGCTGGGCACGCGCCATGGCTGCCCCCTTGACGGAATGCGAGGAGGCATCGTTACCACCCTTGCCAAGGTCATGAAAAAGCGCAGCAAGCATGATCGGGGTAACGTCATCAAGCTTTTCCCAGCGCGGGGTGAATGCGAAATGCTGTTCCTGCGGCAGTGATTCCAGATAGTTGAGCACGAAAAGGGTATGCTGACCCACGGGGTAGGTATGAAAACCGTCGAACTGCACCCGGTCGCGCACCCTTCCGAAGTCGGGCATAAAGGCTGAAAGCAACCCCACGCCGTCCATTTGCTCCAGAATGGCAAAAGCCCTGCCGGAGGCTAATATGCGGGCCAAGGTTGGCCACACGCCCTCCATAGCGGCCAGCCGTTGAGGTGCTTCGTGAACAATACGAGAAATGGCCTGCCGCGTTTCCCACGACAGAACCGGCAACGTACCGGAAGGCCTGCGAACGGCTTCATCCAACGCCTGCAGCACCAGGGCGGGCTCATCAAACAAGGCATCGGGCGGACAGATATGGATAAGATCCCCCTGCACCACGATAGCGCCGGTAGTGCCTTCGCACACAGCATCCACCGGCTCCGCAACGTCGCCCACCATCGAACGGAACGCAGCGGCAAGCGCCTTGATGTCGCCCATGCAGCGGTGCAGATCGCCCAGAAATAACTCTACGGCAAGCATGCCCGTGGTGTCGGCGTACCCCATACGGGAAGCCAGTTCCGGCTGAATATCCACATACAGTTTATCGCTCTTGCGCCTGCTGAGCGCATGCAGCCGGTTACGCACCCGGTGCAGAAAATCCACATTGCGCTCCAGCAGCAGGCAGTCCTCTTCACTGAATCCGGCCTGACGCATGACGCCGTTCACGTCCCCTGTCCCACCCCGCAGACGGGCAAGCCACAACAGGCGATGATAATCGCGCAGGCCGCCGACCCCTTCCTTGAGGTTGGGCTCCAGCAGCACCGCCCCGTCGCCATAGGTCGTAAGCCGTGTGGCATGTTCTTCATCAAGCCATTGCAGAAAAGTCTTTTCACGCCGCGCGAGCACCTTGTCGCGCATGCGCTGTTGCAGCTCATCGAAAATGGAGCTGTCGCCAGCCACAAAACGGGCATCAAGCAAGGAACACAAAACCTTGTGGTCCTTGTTTGCCAGCTTCACGCAGTCCGCAATGGTACGGAAACCGTGACCGAGCGAGTAACCGGCATCCCAGAGAGGAAGAAAAAGTGGCTGCGCCACGTCGATGGCCTGCGGCGGAATGCTGCGACGGCAGAGGATAATGATGTCGATGTCCGATCCGAGACACATTTCCCCGCGTCCATATCCTCCCACCGCCACAAGCGCTATTTTCTGCCTGTCGGCACCGGTCTCCACGACACGGGTCTGGAAGTATATGTCCAGCAAACGGGTAAAAGCCCGTTCAAAGCGGATGCTTCCGGGCTTGGGGGGCTGTTCCAGTTCCAGTATAAGAGAAGCCCGTCCAGCGGCCAAAGCCTTGGTGGCATCACCGCTGGACGGGGTAAGTATATCTTTCGTCATTCAATCCAGAAGCTGTTTGCAGCGAGTTGCGGAAGCAGTGCCTGAACACCGGCTCCCCTGCGCCGGGCGGGGCTAGATGGCTTCTGAGCCCATTTCTCCGGTGCGGATGCGATAGACATCATCCACAGGCAGGATGAATATCTTGCCATCGCCAACCTTGCCGGTTCGGGCCGCCTTGCTGACGGAATCCAGCACCGGCTTCACCAGAGCGTCTTCCACCACCACTTCAATCTTCACCTTGGGCATGAAGTCCACCTGATATTCAGCACCGCGGTACACTTCCTTATGACCGCGCTGACGGCCGAAGCCTTTGACTTCCGTTACGGTCATCCCCTTGATGTCGAGATCGGTCAGGGCCAACTTAACTTCGTCCAGCTTGAACGGACGGATAATGATCTCAAGCTTCTTCATTGTCATATCCCTGTACAGGCAATCAGACCTGTCTGCTGTCGCTGGCGGACATATGACCCCGCCAGAGTATTCTTGTAGACCACGATGACAATCACGTCAAAGGGTTAGCCGGTGTAGGCGGTCTCATTATGTTCGCTTACGTCCAGACCTGCCTGCTCGGCTTCGGAGTCAACACGCAGTCCGATGACAAGGTCGATGCCCTTGAACAGGAACAGGCTGACCAAGTAACAGAACAACCACGTCGCCACGACTGAAACAAACTGGATCCACAGCTGGCCGGGAGCGCCGTGCAGCAGGCCGTTCACACCGCCATACGCTTCGGATGCCCATATACCGGTGGCAAGAGCACCCCAGGTACCGCCAACGCCGTGAATGCCGACAACATCCAGCGCATCGTCATATTTGAATATGTTCTTGAGCAGAATACCACCAAAGCAGATCACGCCACCGATAAGACCGATGACACAGGCAGCCATGGGGCTGACAAAACCGGCTGCGGGAGTAATGGCAACAAGCCCTGCTACCGCACCAGAAGCTGCGCCAAGCGTTGTGGGCTTGCCGCTATGGAACCATTCCACGACAACCCAACTCACGGCAGCAGATGCTGCGGCAATATGTGTAGTCACAAAGGCCATGACAGCGGAACCGTTTGCAGCAAGCGCGGAACCGGCGTTGAAGCCGAACCACCCGAACCACAGAATACCGGCACCGAGCACGGTCATGGGCAGATTATGCGGCACAAAGGCCATCTTGCCGTAGCCTCTGCGACGTCCCAGCACCTGCGTCGCAGCAAGGGCTGCCGCCGCAGAGCTCATATGGACCACCGCTCCGCCGGCAAAATCCAGAGCGCCCAGTTGAGCCATCCAGCCGCCACCCCACACCCAGTGGCACATGGGAGCGTAGACCAGCAGAATCCAGAAGATACTGAAAACAACCATGGCGCTGAACTTGATACGCTCTGCAAACGCGCCGGAAATGAGGGCAGGCGTGATGACCGCAAACATACACTGGAAAATCATGAACAGCGCATGAGGAATTGTCGGGGCAGGTCCCGGCTCCACACCTACGCCATCAAGGAAGAGGTATTCCAGCCCACCGATAAGGCTGCCGTGGTCAGTCCCGAAAGAAAGGGAATAACCGGCCACAACCCAAACCAAGGTGGCCACCCCCAGCAACATGAAGCTGTGCATAATGGTGGAAAGAACGTTCTTCGAGCGGACAAGGCCCCCATAGAACAACGCCAGACCGGGCGTCATGAACATTACCAGTGCTGCACACACGAGAATAAAGGCGGTATCCGCCGCATTCATAATAGCCTCCTCGCTCAAGACAGACGCTCATTGTAGTGAACAATCACAGAGTGACGCCTTCTGATGTCCACATCAGAAGACAACCGCCACCCACAGCCTGCAATTCTAAAGGCAAGAGACATGCCACCCCAGTATAATCAAGCAATTGCGCCACCATCATCGAAAGCGGCATCATGAAGAACATTTGATATTTACATTATTGTCTTTTTTATGAATCGACAAATTACAAATTTGTAAAACATCAACCAGCAAAACCCAAATCCACATCTCGGCACATGAAGATGTGAAAAAATTTATGAGAATGGTTCCCATTTAGATTTGACTGTGCTATTGTCTTCCATGGACAAACCGACTGGCAATCCCAAGTTTGTTTGCTCACTAACAACCAAGTAAAAACTACATGTTGCATATTAAGGAGCTATTCATGACTGAACGTACCGGCATCATCACCTTCATGGGCAACGGCCTCACCCTTCAGGGTTCTCCCGTATCCGTCGGCGACAAGGCCCCTGATTTTACCGTACTCGGCAACGATCTTTCCCCGAAAACACTGGCAGACTTCAAGGGCAAGGTTCTTATCCTGTCAGCAGTCCCCTCCCTTGATACCCCTGTCTGCGACGTGGAAACCCGCCGCTTCAATCAGGAAGCCGCCAACCTCGGCAAGGACATTGCGGTGCTGACCATTTCCGCCGACCTGCCCTTCGCACAGGCCCGCTGGTGCGGCGCTGCAGGCATTGACGCCATAACAACCCTCTCCGACCACAAGGACATGTCCTTTGGCGCTGCATACGGCCTCATTATCAAGGAACTCCGCCTGCTGACCCGTGCAGTACTGGTCGTGAACAAGGCAGGCGACATCGTGTATCAGGAACTCCTCCCCGAAATCACAAAGGAACCCGACTACGATGCAGCCATCGCCGCTGCCCGCGCAGCCCTGTAATTACTGACGTTTCCCACTAATAAAAAAGAGCGGCTACGTTTATGCGCAGTCGCTTTTACTTTTTTGTAAAATACCATTCATTATAACGAGCGATCCTCCTGAAGTGCACCTCCTCAACTACAAAGTCCCCTCTCCCCTCAAGAACAAGCCACGACCAAATACGGACAGGCACCACCACCTGCGATCAGTTGCATATGAAGGCCCGATACAGTACCTTGCCCGAACCCGTCCTTCTCCTTTCATAGCTTGAAGAATTGGACAAAACCACAAACCCGTTCCGGCTTTCAGACAGGATGCATAATGGATACGCAGGCCATTCGGACACAGATCACCAAGGTTGTTCTAGAGCGTCTCTCCGACTCCAAGGAACGCAGAACTGAAGCGCTAGGCGAATTCATGGGCGTAACCATGCCCAATGTGGAAGGCAAGGCCGCCGACCAGGTAGCCTCGCTGGTGCCCGAGATCCCCTCGGCCATCTATCAGAAATGGGTAGACATGTTCGTCGACAGGCTTCTGGAAACCGTCCCTCTCAACCAGCTTGGAGAGTTGTGCAGCGATACGGAAGAGAATCGCGCCACCTTATCACTGGTCTATGTCATGTTCATGGAATCCGAGCGCATGGAAAAGCAGATTGTGCAGGATCTTGCCGCCCTCGGCATGGAACAGGCACAGCAGGATGATGTGGGCAACACGCTTGCCGATTACCTTCGCGCCAAGCTGGCGAATATGAAGGGTGACTTGCCTCCGCAATAGCACGCCAAAAAAAGACAATGAGGCCGCTGAGCGGCCTCATTTTTCCTGAAAATTGTATGGAGCTGAGGGTTACGGCTTACGCTCCACTTTCAAGCCCTCATCCATGGCCGAAAGAAGATACGTGCAGCCAACACATTCAAGTTCATAGGACATGCCCGGGAACAAGCTGGCGCGGGATTCCCACTCATCTCCCACAAAGACATCCCTCGCACCGCCACTTTCCTCGTAGCGCACCACTGCGCCTGCTTCCAATGACACCATTTCCGTCTCCCTGACCACAACAGGAAGATCACGTTCCGAATAGTTCATGCGTCCTCCTTTCCGAAGATACGGTTCCATGGAATAGTGACACCACGGAACCAATGTAAGCACATATTCACAAACAGTAACAGCATTTTTTTACAGATAGTACATGACAACATTCGCCACCCGCATCGCAAAAGAACTCAGCCTCTCCCCGTCCAAGGTTGAAGCCGTCCTCGCCCTGCTTGACGACAGCGCAACCATTCCCTTCATCGCCCGCTACCGCAAGGAAGCCACTGGCGGCATGGACGAAGTGGTCATTGCTGCCATCCGTGACAGAAACGAACAGCTGGCGGAGCTGGAAAAACGCCGTACCGCCATCCTGCAATCGCTAGAAGAACGCGAACTGTTGTCACCCGAACTCCGCAAGTCGGTAAGCGGCGCAGAAACCCTCACCGCGCTCGAAGACATCTACCTTCCCTACCGCCCCAAACGGCGCACCCGCGCCCAGATCGCACGGGAACGAGGCCTTGAGCCCCTTGCCGACATGCTGTGGAAGCAAGACCCGCGGGATCTGCCGGAAAAGGCCGCCGCACAGTTTGTGGCCCCCGACAAGGACGTGCCCGATACGCAAGCTGCCCTTGCCGGCGCGCGTGATATTGTCGCCGAGCGGATCAGTGAGGATGCGGAGACCCGAAAAGTCATGCGCCTCATGTTCAGCATGCGCGGCCAGCTTGCCTCATCCGCCACCAAGACAGCCGGAGAAAAGACGGACGAAGCCGCCACGTTCCGTGATTATTTCAACTGGCAGGAACCGGCCAAAGCCGCACCGAGTCATCGCATTCTTGCCATGCTGCGCGGTGAGCGCGAAGGCATGCTCAGTCTTTCCTTGCGCCCGGAAGACGCCATGGCGCTGGGAACCCTGAAAAAGCATTTTGTCACCGGCAACAGCCCCAGCGCGCGGCAGATCGAACTGGCACTGGAAGACAGCTACAAGCGCCTGCTGGCCCCCTCCATGGAAAACGAGGCTCGCACCCTGCTCAAGACCCGTGCAGACGAAGAAGCCATTGCCGTATTCGCGGCCAACCTGCGCGAACTGCTGTTGGCCTCCCCGCTGGGGCAGAAACGCGTGCTCGCGCTGGACCCGGGCTTCCGCACAGGCGCAAAACTGGTCTGCCTTGATGCACAGGGAGCCCTGCTGCACAACGAGACCATCTACCCCGTCACCGGCGGAGCCAAGGTGGAAGAAGCCGGCAAGCGCGTCACCGCACTCGTTGCCAAGCACAGCATTGAAGCCATAGCCATCGGCAACGGCACCGCCTCCCGCGAAACCGAAACCTTCGTCCGCAGCCTAGGCCTGCCCGCATCCGTAATGATCGTCATGGTCAACGAGAGCGGAGCCTCGGTCTACTCGGCCTCAGATGTTGCGCGAAAGGAATTCCCCGACCACGACGTCACCGTACGCGGCTCGGTATCCATCGGCAGACGCCTTATGGACCCGCTCGCCGAACTGGTGAAGATCGATCCCAAAGCCATCGGCGTCGGCCAGTATCAGCACGACGTGGACCAGACGGCCCTGAAGAAATCACTGGAGGACGTGGTCGTCTCCTGCGTGAACAGCGTGGGCGTGGAACTGAACACCGCCAGCACCGAACTGCTGACCTACGTTTCCGGCCTCGGTCCTTCACTGGCGGCTAACATTGTCGCCCACAGAACGGAGAATGGCCCCTTCGCCTCCCGCAAGGAGCTTCTCAAGGTCAAGCGTCTCGGCCCCAAGGCCTATGAACAGAGCGCGGGCTTCCTGCGCATCAACAGCGCCAAGAACCCGCTTGATGCCTCCGCCGTTCACCCCGAATCCTATTCCATCGTGGAACGCATGGCCAAAGACCTTGGCTGCACCGTGGCCGACCTCATGCGCGACGAAACGCTCCGCAAGCGCATCCGGCTCGACAGCTACGTGACCGATACCATCGGCCTGCCCACCCTTACGGACATCATGCAGGAACTGGCCCGCCCCGGACGCGACCCGCGCCCCGAATTCGCGCCGTTCTCCTTTGCCGACGTGCACAGTCTTGCAGACCTTGCTGCAGACATGGAACTGCCCGGTATCGTGACAAACGTGACCAAGTTCGGCGCCTTCGTGGATATCGGCGTGCATCAGGACGGACTGGTGCATGTTTCCCAGCTTTCCGACAACTTCGTGAAAGACCCGGCAGACGTGGTGCGCGTGCAGCAGCACGTACGGGTCCGCGTGCTGGAAGTGGACCAGCAGCGCAAGCGCATCAGCCTGACCATGAAGGGCGTGCGACAGAAGGCGTAGCGATCAGAAGAAGCTGTCAGGGGACTCCAGGGAAACTTGAGAGTAAGAAGCCCGCTCTGCCCTATTATCCTGAACTCCCGGATACATGATGAACGGCTGATGGACTGCCCCCCCAAGCCTCTGCACTGTACAAATAAAAAAGGCCGGAAGCGTCAGCTTCCGGCCTTCTGTTTACGTAATCCAAGTTTACTTCTTGGCGGCTTCCTCGTCGCGCTGACGAATTTCCACGCGGCGAATCTTGCCGGAGATGGTCTTGGGCAATTCAGACACGTAGTCGATGATGCGCGGGTACTTGTACGGCGCGGTCACCTTCTTCACGTGATCCTGAAGCGCCTTGGTCAATTCGGGAGACGGGGCAAAACCGGGGGCGAGCACCACGGTCGCCTTGACGATCTGCCCGCGCAGGTCATCCGGTACGCCGGTTACGGCGGCTTCCACCACAGCTTCATGGGAAATAAGGGCAGATTCGACCTCAAAAGGTCCGATTCGGTAACCGGAAGACTTGATCAGGTCATCCACGCGCCCAAGGAACCAGAAGTATCCGTCTTCGTCCATCCACGCCTTGTCGCCGGTATGATAGTAGCCGTTCAGCATGACGGAAGCGGTCTTTTCAGGATCTTCCAGATAGCCCGTAAACAGACCCACCGGTATTCCTTCAGCAATGCGGACGCAGATTTCACCTTCTTCACCGGGAGGACAGATGTTGCCCCTCAGATCGCGCAGCACGATATCCCAGCCGGGAGCCGCACGACCGATGGAACCGGGCTTGGGCTCCATGGTGCGCAAGGTGCAGATCTGCAGGGTGGTTTCCGTCTGGCCGTACCCTTCATAGATGGGCAGACCGGTCTGCTTCTTCCAGTCATGGAACACGCTGTCGTTCAGCAATTCACCTGCAGTGGTGCAGTGACGCAATGCGGAAAGGTCATACGTTGAAAGATCTTCACGCACGAGAAAACGGTACACCGTGGGAGGCGCGCAAAAGGTGGTCACCTTATGTGCGGCCAGCTGCTCGAGAAGCCGAGCAGGTTCGAACTTGCCGCGGAAATCCCATACGAACACGGTCGCGCCGGCAAGCCACTGACCGTAGAACTTGCCCCACACGGCCTTGCCCCAGCCGGTATCGGCAAGGGTAAGGTGCAGATCGCCTTCTTCCAGATCGTGCCAGTAGGCGCCGGTCATGTAATGACCAAGAGGATAGGTATGAGTATGCTCAACCATCTTGGGCATGCCCGTGGTACCGGAAGAGAAGAAAATGAGCAGCGAGTCGCTGCCACCGGCAAGCTCCGCTCCCTGAGGCTTGGGAAAGTCGGGGGAGGCATCAGCCACCGCAGCGGCATAATCCAGCCAGCCTGCAGGACAGGACGCACCGCCCACCTGCACGAGACAGGAAAGCGAAGCGCAGTCAGGCCGGGCGGCTTCGACACGATCCGTGATGGAATCTTCCACGATCATGCCACGAATATTGGCGCGGTTAACGCGGAATACAATATCCTTGGGCGTCAGCTGGGCGGGAGACGGGACGGGAACCGCACCAAGCTTATGGCAGGCGAGCATGGACACCCAGAACTCAATGCGGCGGTAAAGCACCAGCATGACTCTATCGCCCTTGCGCAGCCCTTGCGCCTTCAGGACATTGGCCAGACGGGAGGAAGCTTCCTTGAGCCACGCGAAGGTATAATCACGACGCTCACCGGCATCATCCACATGCACTATGGCCAGAGGATTGCCAGAGCCGTCGGCAGTTGCATCGGCAATGCGGTCAAGGTCATCAAAGGCAAAGTTGTAACTTGCAGGAACATCAAGGGAAAAACGGGAAAGAAGCTCGTCGTAACTGGAACAGGAAAGTTTTTGCATGGCTCTGCGTCCTTCAATACTGGGTCAAAACGGAGTGCGCCCACACGACGCACAAGGTAACCTCTGTGCAGGAAACGCCATACCGTGCTGCCGGATTTGTTCTCATGAGAACAGACACCGTTTGCGGCAGGCGGCGGGGCCAAAGGCCTGTTTCCATCCGAAGGCATCATGACGATACCGCGCGCAACCAACTACGATCGGGCGCGCAAACGCGGCTGTATACCGCGCCTCGGATGGAAACTAGCTAATCACGTCCAGGAATACGGCTTCTTCTTCATCAAGACCGCGTAACGCGTGAGGAATCTTGGAATCAAAATAGATGGAATCGCCCGGCACAAGTTCGTGACGGCGCTGGTCAAGCCAGATTTCCAGCCGTCCCTTGAGCAGGTAAATGAATTCCTGACCACCATGCTCGTTCCAGACAAGTTCGTTCTCGTCCTTGGGCGGCACGGTTACGAGGAAGGGTTCCATACGCTTGTTGGTAAAACGCGAGGCAAGGTGAAGATAATCGTAATCCTCACGGCGGGTCACGCTGAGCCCCTGCCCCTTGCGTACCAGCGTATAGTCATGCAGATGCGCTTCATGACCCGAAATCAGCGAGGTGATGTCCACGCCGCAGGCACCTGCCACGTCCTTCAGATAGCTGACGGGAATCTCCGTCTCGCCTTCTTCATACAATGCAACCGTTTCAGGGCGCACGCCTATCTTGGCGGCAAGCTCCTCCACGGTAAACCCCACGGCTTCGCGCAAGCCCATAAGTCTGGGGGCTATTTCCACATACGCCTGTCCCGTCTCCATATTCACTCCTTGAAGCAACTAAGTGCCGCACTCCTTTTTTCAGAATGAGCACACCCTTTTATGAACCACCCGCCCCAACCCGGCGGGTAACAATCACCTGTACCCATTTCCGCACCGGTTGAAAAGTACAGAAACGCAAAACGGCACGAACCGGGGTGCGATTCGTGCCGTTCTGAGTCAGAAATATGCGAGAAAAGCGCAGCCCGTATTATCTCAGGCTGGTAATTCGACCGTTCCTTTCAATCATGGCCACGGTGCTGGTCACCTGACGACCAACCGGAGTTTCCTTGCTCATTTCACGCTCAAGGCTCGTAATACCCTTGAGAACGGTGGAATGGGTGCGATTGAAGTGGTCACCGATATCCTTGAGGGACAGATCGGTGTGCTTTCGTGCAAGGTAGAAAACCGTATTGCGTGCAACAACCAGCTCGCGTCTGCGGCTGCGGGAGTTGAGCTGTGCGGGAGACAGGTCAAAGCCATTGCATACGCAGCGGATAATGCTGTCCATGTCCATCACGGTCTCATGCGAGGCGTACTGGCTGACGACCTCCCATGCGATGTTCATGGAAATCTGCTGATTCAGGATGCGTGCCTTGAGAATAAGGTTATGCAGGCAGCTTTCGATCTGTCGCACGTCGGAACGGATATTCTCCGCAAGCATGTCGGTCACGTTTTCCGGCAGATGCACATGATACTGCTTGGCCTTGCGACGAAGGATGTCGCGGCGGGTCGCAAAATCAGGCTTGTCGATGGCGGCAATGAAACCGGAACAGAAACGGGAAACCAGCTGGTTGTCCAGTTCCTTGAGATCACGGGGAGCAAAGGAGCTGGAAAGCACAACACGGGAGCCGCGGGACTGCAGCGCCTTGATGGTGGCCAGCACCTCGTCCTGCATGCGTTCCTTGCCCTGCAGGAAGTGAACGTCTTCAAGCAGCAGCAGGTCCACGTCGCGGTAACGCGCCTTGAAGCGGTCAACATCACGGCTCTTGAGCGAGGCAATAAGGCGCGTGGCGAACTCTTCTGCTGTCAGATACTCCACGCGCGGATTGCTGCGGTTGCTCTGGCGGCACAGTTCGTTGCCAACTGCCTGCATGAGGTGCGTTTTGCCAAGACCGGGACCGGAACTGAGAAAAAGGGTGTCTGCCGACAGAGAGGAACGGGTAATGCCCTGCGATGCGGCAAAAGCCAGATCGTTGCAGGGGCCCACCACAAAACTGTCGAAATCGAAACGCCAATCAATGACCTTGCTTACCAGCGGCTGCGAAATGGGCAGCGACATCTGCTCATGGGCAACTGCAGAATAACGGCTGTTACCGTTGTTCGCGGAATCGTTGAACAAAGGACCGGAAGCCTGCGCCTCGGAAACCGAGACGGCACTGCGCCGGGCAGGAGCCTTTTGCGGCGTTTTGCTGGCGACAACGGAGACGGTCGCCTGCGGACCAAGAATTTCGGCAGCAGCCGAAGTTATATCGTCCAGCAGTCTGTCACGAACCCATGAGGCCACGAACTCGTTAGGAGCCGTGAGGCAAATGGTCTGACCGTTCACCTCTGCGGACAGAGGAGAAATCCAGACCTTAAAGAGGCCCGGAGTGAGTCTATTCTGCAGAATCTGCTGGATATGCGCCCATATTTCAATCATGGATGAGTATCTACGTTTTATCAGCTTGGAGTGCAACATTCGAATACAGGCCGATGTGAAACCGTAACATTGTCGATTTCCCCACCGCTCATCACCAGACAACAACTTGGAATATAAGTATTTTTATTGGAGCCTGCTATTTTCAAGCATCAGGCTGAACCCTACGGAAATCAGCATTTCCCCATGTTATCCACAGAAAATCCACAGCATGGAGAAAAAGTTTTCCACAGGTACAATCTCAATTTACGTCGAATTCATAAAAAATGAACGGAATTTTAAAATCGCAACAAGCGTTAATGATAAATTTTCCTACTGTTTCAATCAGGATTCAACCCGCAAAAGAGAGTGCAGACACTCTTACGGCAGAGGGTATCTGCCACAAGTGAACTTCTCACCCTCGGGGCAGTACTTCAGACGCTCGCAACGGGCCCCTGCGGTCATGAAAATAACCGGAAGCACATCGCGGCAGATATCGAGCATTTTGTTTGCCATGCCCCTGATTTCCCACTGGGCGCGTGTGCAGCAACGATGCTCAAAGAAATTGATGAGGCTACGGCAGTTCATGGTGAACACGATCTTGGATTCCGCGGCCTGAGGCAATACGAACCGGGCGTCCTCTTTAGCCTTATCGCCTCTGCCGTTGGCTTCAAGAATGCTTTTCAGATCCCTGTAGGCATTGCCGATCTCCGCTATGAAGGATTCAAAGCGCTCCTTTGCCTCGGGAATACGGGCGATGGCGGGCGGCAGAATGTAATCAAAATCACTGCCGTCCACGTAACGCTGGCTCTGCTGGGAATAGGAGGCTATGCGGTGGCGCACCAGCTGATGGGTGAGCGCACGCGAAACCCCTTCCACGGCAAAGGTGAAGCTCACGTGCTCAATGGGGCTGGTGTGGCCGGATTCCATGATCTTGGCGATAAAGGCGGCCTGCTTCTCAGGCGCAATTTCTCCCGCGAGCAGGCGGGGCCACATATCGGCCACAAAACCCGCGTGATAGCACTGGCGGAAGGCTGCATAAATAAGGGACGTGGCGTCCGGTGTGGACGCAAGCAATTCTACCCGGCACGCTTTCTGCGGCATGGGACACCACCTTGAGGGTAAGCAGGTTAAGCCAAGAGATTCAAATGCCGATAGGCGCGTGCCGTGGCAACGCGACCGCGCGAGGTGCGCTTGAGAAAGCCGCACTGGATGAGATACGGCTCGTAAATATCTTCAATGGTCCGCACTTCTTCGGAACAGGCGACAGCCAGTGTCTTCACACCCACTGGGCCGCCGTCGAAATGCTCGATGAGCACGGTAAGCAGCTTGCGGTCCATCTGGTCAAGACCGCTCTCGTCCACGTCCATGCGTCCCAGCGCTTCAGCAGCCTGTTCGGCATCCACGGGTCCGCCGCCCTTCACGGTGGCGAAATCCCGCACGCGGCGTAGCAACCGGTTGGCAATACGCGGCGTACCGCGGGAACGCCTGCCGATCTCCAGCGCACCGTCAGGGGCCAGTTCCACGCGGAGGATTCGGGCGGTACGCGAGACGATGCGGGCCAGCTCTTCAGGGGTGTAAAACTCCAGACGCAGGATCACGCCGAAACGATCGCGCAGGGGGGACGAAAGCAGGCCGATACGCGTGGTGGCTCCCACCAGCGTGAAGGGCTCCAGATCAATCTTGACCGTGCGGGCTCCCGGCCCCTGCCCGATGACAAGATCAAGCTTAAAATCCTCCATGGCAGGATACAGCACTTCCTCCACGGCGGCAGGCATGCGGTGAATCTCGTCCACAAAGAGAATGTCATTGCGGCCCAGATTGGTCAGGATGGCGGCAAGATCACCGCTACGCTCCAGAACAGGGCCGGATGTGGAAACCAGATTCACGCCCAGCTCGCTGGCCATGATCTGCGAAAGTGTCGTCTTGCCCAGACCGGGGTTGCCATAGAACAACGTGTGGTCCATGGCCTGACGGCGTTCTCTGGCAGCCTGCAGGTATATGCGCAGGTTGCCGCGCAGCTCCTCCTGCCCGATGAACTCATCAAGCGACGGCGGCCTTACGGTCTCATCAAGGCAGGTACTCAGATGGCATTCTGTATCGTGCAAGGTCATCAGCGTCCCTTGGCAAGAGCTTTAAGCGCGGCACGCAAGGCACCGCCTACATCCAGATCCGGTTCGTCCTTCAGCACATTCTTCAGCACGGGACCGGCTTCATCTTCCGAGTATCCGAGGTTGCAAAGACCTGTCAGCGCATCGCGGTACAGCGAACCGGGAGCATTGCCGCTCAGCACAGCGCCTCCGGGCACGCTTTCGACCTTGAGCTTGTACTTGAGCTCGAGAAAAATATGCTGCGCGCTCTTCTTGCCGATGCCGGAAACGCGGGTCAGCGCCACGACATCGTCTTCCGCCACCACCTGACGCAGGTCATCGGGCCGGAACTGGGAAAGGATGGCAAGTGCAGTCTTGGCTCCTACCTTGGAGATGGAAATGAGCACCGAAAACGTCTGACGCTCATCCCATGTCTGAAAGCCGTAAAGCTCCAACGCGTCTTCCCTGACCACCGTATAGGTGAACACGGCAAGCTCGCCACCACGTTCGGGCAGACGCGAAAGGGTATGCACGGGCAGATGCACCTCATACCCCACCCCGCCGGGCGTGACCAGAATAACGGAGTGTTCTCCGGCTTCCGCAAGTCGTCCTTCAAGATACGCTATCATACTTGTGACCTCGTTGCGGGGTTGTACCCCAATCCCATTATAATGTTAAGGGGACGGAACTGATGTCCCGCAACATGACCGCAATGAAAAAGAAAAATTACGCAGAACCGGTCCCGGTCAACGGGCCGCAAGCTTTTCGTATCGCCGCAGGGTGAGGTGGCACAAGGCAACGGCAAGCGCATCACTGGCATCCACCGCCCATGAAGGCTTCTTCACGCCGAGGATGGTGGCCACCATGAAGGCAACCTGCTGCTTATCCGCCCTGCCAGTACCCACAATGGCCTGCTTGACCTTGGTGGGCTCATAGCTGTGTACGGAAAGATCATGCAGGGCGCAGGCCGCAATGGCAGCTCCCCTCGCCTGCCCCAGCTTGAGGGCAGAGGCGGCGTTCTTGGCGGTGAACACGTTTTCCACGGCCACCACATCGGGCCGCAGTGTGGCGATGACATCACCCACACCACGGAAGATGATCCCCAGCCGCTTGGTGAAATCCGTCTCGGCAGTACGCACGGTGCCGCAGTCCACCAACGTGGCCACGCCGGAAAGTTCGCGCACCACGCCCCATCCCGTCACGCGGGAGCCGGGGTCTATGCCGAGAACCGTAATGCCTTGCGTCATGTTTCGCCTTGCCTCCCGTGCAGCTCCCCGAAAAAAACAGAGAGAAGAAAAACGCCCGTCTGAGACGGGCGTTTGCATTCGCTTTAGGCCAGTTCCGCCATCGCCTCGTCTGACAAGTCGAAGTTCGCCCAGACGTTTTGCACGTCGTCGTTATCTTCAAGCATGTCCACAAGGTTCAGCAGCTTCTGCCCCACCTGAGCATCCACCTCGATGGTGTTCTGGGGAATCATGGCCATCTCGGCAGAGGTCACTTCGATACCGGCCTGTTCGAAGGCAGCGCGGACAGCTTCGAAGTCGGAAAGGGCTGCGCGCACTTCCCAGGTGGTATCCTGATCGATCACGTCTTCGGCACCGGCCTCAAGGCCCAGTTCCATGACCTGCTCTTCAGAAATCTTTTCCTTTTCCACGGTGACAACGCCCTTGCGGTCGAACATCCAGCCCACGCAGCCGGCTTCGCCCATGGAACCGCCGCCCTTGTTGAGCAGGTGGCGCACTTCAGCCACGGTACGGTTCTTGTTGTCGGTGGCGGCTTCGATCAGCAGCGCCACGCCGCCGGGACCGTAGCCTTCGTACATCACTTCCGCGATGTCGCCGCCGGCCAGTTCACCAGTGCCCTTCTTGATGGCGTTCTCAATCTTGTCCTTGGGAAGGTTCACAGCCTTTGCGGCTGCAATGGCGGCACGGAGACGGGCGTTGGCAGCAGGGTCGCCGCCACCTTTTGCTGCAATGATGATTTCCTTGGCAGCCTTGGTGAAGGCCTTGGAGCGCTTTGCGTCCTGACGCCCCTTACGATGCTGGATGTTCGCCCATTTACTATGTCCGGCCATGTTTCCTCCTTACGACCGCACGCCATATCCGGCGTGATGCAACGCTCGTGTTGCTTATGTTTTTAGTATTGATCCTGCGCCATTCGCCATGACATGCCGCTACAGCCCGAGACTACTCAGACTCTGCGTGTTCGTCGGCATCGGCCGCAGCTGCGAGACCACCCTTGAAACCCATACCTATATAGAAGGTTTCGATGCTCTCTGCGCGGGAACTCTTCGGTTTGAAAGTCTTCACTGTTGTGAAATGCGTGCGCATCTCGCTCGCGAATTCATGGAAATCCGGCCCCATGAAAATTTTCACGATGAAGCAGCCGCCATGTATCAAGCATTGGGTGGCTACGGCAAGTGCTTCGCGGCACAGATTTGCGGAACGGGCCTGATCCGTGAAACGGTGGCCCGTGGTGCTTGGCGCCATATCGCTCATCACGACATGGATAGGCGAAAGCGCCGCCAAGGCATCCTCAAAAGCCTGAGAACGCTCGAACACATCCTCTTGCATAAAGGTGACATTTGGGGGAAAGACTGTGGGGGTGCTCTGAATGTCAGCACCCAGCACGCGCCCCTTGGGGCCCACCATTTCCGCCGCACCCAAAGACCATGAGCCGGGGGCGGCACCAAGGTCGAGGACATGCATTCCGGGCTTGAATATCCGGAAGCGTTTCTCTATCTCTTTAAGCTTGTAGATAGACCGTGCAGGATAATTTTCCTGCTTGGCCTTCTTGAAATAATGATCACGATATACTTTCATTGTCTTTTCACCTGCGGCTCTTGTAACGCAAAGAGCTGATAACGCCAAGGCCACAGAAATGGACCATCGCCCGGAACGGATACGCATCATACACGAACTTGGCAAGCCCCAATCACTGCTCTGCGGCGTTGAGCAGTTCGACGTGTACAGCTCCGGCAGGGACATTCTGCTGTTTGGCCTCGGCTCCGATCCCGCAACCGCGGCAAAGGCCGCGCAGGCACACATCACCTCGCCGGACACGGTTGTCCGGTATGTGGAATGTCCCGAATTTGCCGCCCAGATGTCCGCCACGTGGCAGGAAACCATCCCTGCAGACTGGTTGCAGGTAACGCCCGAAGAATGCAGTCCTGCCCTACTGGGGGCGTCCACAACACTGGCGTTCCGGCAAAACTTGCGGCTGTTTCCGAGCTTCTGGGGCCCCCTGCTTGCTGCGGCACAGCTCCATCACCTGCGCCGCCTGCACAATACAATCCCTGCAGCCCCCCCTGCCCCGTCACGGACAGTGCTCCTGCCGGGAACGGAAAACGGCCTGCTCATCCGCGAGCTTCAAGCCGCCTTCACGGCAGAAGGCTATGCGGTTGAAATCCTTTCTCCCGACACGATAACCGCCACCCTGCCCCGCCTGCTGGCAAAGGACCGGCACGCACTCTTCTTCAGCGTGAACGCGCAGGGGCTGGATATGTTCGGGGAACGCCACCACCTGCTCAAGGCGGCAGGCGTGCCCGTAGCCTTATGGTGCGTGGATACCCCGTGGCACATTCTTTCCGGCTGCAAGGCCCCTTTCTGGAAGGATGCCCTGCTTTTTGTCACAGACGCCAGCTTCATTCCTGCCCTGCAGGCCGCCGGAGCGCAGAAGGTGCACCACCTGCCTCTGGCCACCGATCCCAACCTGTTCCAGCCGGACGGGGAAACGCAGGACATTTCACCACTCGCCCCCGTGGTTTTCGTAGGCCGTTCAGAGTTCCCCGAACGCCGAAAGTATTTCTCCGGCATCCATTCCGACCCCAACCTTCTGAAAGAAGCGGAAAATCTGCTGTTGCGGGGGGAACGACCGGACTACCACTGGTGGGCAGCCCGCCATGCAGAATTGGCCTTCTGGCCCGACACCCCGCGCCATGTGGGAGCCGGAGCCACTGAGGCAACCGAACTATGGCGTACCCTCTGCCTGCAGCACGCCCAGCCCTGCGGACTCACCGTCATCGGCGACACCGGCTGGAAAAGCCGTGTTCCAGCCCTTTCGGACCTCCGGCCGCCCGTGGACTATTATAACGGCCTTGCCGCCATATACCGCGCCGCCAGAATCTCGCTCAACATCACCGGCATGCTGCTTCCCGCAGGGCTCACCCAGCGCCACTTTGATGTCTGGGCAGCAGGTGGACTGCTGCTGACAGATAATAATCCCGGCATGGCCATTTTCCCGCCCCACCTCGTGGAGGCTGTCACCTTCCGCCGACCGCAGGAGATTTCCTCAAAGGTCAACCATCTGCTGGCCAACCCGCACAAGGTTTCACAGCTAAAGGCCCTGTGGCGGGACCACATTCTGCAAAAGCACACCTACCGGCATCGCATTCGTACCGTTTTGGAGAAATTGGCCTAGTACAGCGCCGCCATTCCCGCTTTCATCCGCCCTTCGCCGCTTCCCCGCCTCACGCCTGACCGCCTGCTCCACCCCCCGGAGGACATCGTCGCGCCCATGGCATTATAATCTACCCCGAGTACCGTTATAAACGGGCGAATGACATTGCTGCACTTCATGACATCCACTATTCTGTAGAGAAACATCCGTGGTTATTTCATGAAAAACAGCAAAAGACTTACTCCCAGTTCCCGCAAGAAATATCAGGAAGGCCCGCTGCTGCTGAATACGATGCGGCTGGGTCTCCCCATTGTATTGATTGTGGCTGCTTCCGTATTCTTTATTGCCCGTCAGGAAATTGCGACCCAATTATCCGCTCTTGAGCGCAGACAGGTATCGCTCATCGAATTCGCCGGAAAATCTATTGAGCTGGAGCTCAATACCATATCACAGAGCCTGATAAACCTCGCCTTGCATCTTGAGGTGCGCGACTACCTTTCCACGTGGTCCGCAGAACACAGGCAGGCTCTGCAGGGTGAATTTTACCGCTTCATCAAGAACAACCGACAGTTTGATCAGGCTCGTCTTCTGCGGATGGACGGCATGGAAGACATACGCATCAACAAGGTGTCGCAAGGAGCCTTTCTGGTTCCGGACGACCAGCTCCAGAACAAATCCCAACGTTACTATTTTCTGGAAGCCAGAGACTTGCCTCCTGAAGCCGTATACTTCTCCCCGTTGGATCTGAACATCGAACATGGAGTCATTGAACACCCCATCAAACCAATGATCCGTTTTGCCGCAACGGCATATGACAATAAGGGGAAACCGCAGGGCGTCATCGTTCTCAATTACCTGGCAGATAGCATACTGCACCAGCTTGCCCATCTGGACAGGAAGGAACGCTCCGGAATCATGCTGCTCAACAACACGGGGTACTGGCTCTACAGTGCCGCCCCGGAGCAATGCTGGGGATTCATGTACCCGGACAGGCAAGGGGTGACATTCAGCGCGGCATACCCTGATGAGTGGGCAAGCATCACCCCCACCAGCAAGGGACAGATGTATTCAAACGGTAATCTGGTCACATATATGACCATAAACTACCTCCCTCAAAGCAACCTTGGTCACAACAATACCAAAGCGCTTTCTTGGAAGCTTGTCGGCATGATTCCCCGCGCCGAACTGGCAATGCTCACCAAGGAGACCATTCTATTCTATTGCTACCTTTTCGCAGTGCTGGCTCTGCTGATCTTTCTGGCAGCATTCATTCAAGCCAAACGAACAACCGAGAAACGGCTGAGCAACCGGGAAATATTGCAAAGCCGCAACCGCTTCAGACAAATAGTTGAAGGCTCGTGGGACATCATCTGGGAAGCCGACCCGAACGGCTCGCTCACCTATATCAGCCCCCGGATTGCAAACATTCTCGGATACACGGTGGAGGAGGCTGCCGCCGATCCTCCATTCAACCTTGCCCCTCTCCTGAACCAATACGGCAACAAGGTTGAAAACAACGAGATGAGCCACGTGCACTGGGAAGAAGCCTGCATGCATAAAGATGGGTACCCGGTATGGCTGTATTCCACGGGAACGCCATTTAGCGACGAAAACAGCGCCATTGCCGGTTACCGCGGCATCACCCGTGACGTTACGGAACAGATACACAACGCCAAGGAACTGGAAACCGCCCGCAACGTTGCGGAAAGAGCGAACAAGGCCAAAAGCGAATTTCTGGCCCGTATGAGTCACGAAATCCGTACGCCCATGAACGCCATTATCGGCATGAGCCATCTTGCCCTGCGCACGGCCCTGACTCCTCGGCAAAAGGACTACCTTCAGAAAATCAGGCTGGCATCGGACACGCTCCTGAGGATCATCAACGACATCCTTGATTTCTCGAAAATCGAAGCCGGAAGGGTTGAGATAGAGAACCATCCCTTCGCACTGAATACGATACTGGACAACGTTATCAACATCGTCGTCCTGACGGCTGAAGAAAAAGGCATTGAGCTACTTCTTGCCCTTGATCCGGAAGTGCCGACGGGGCTGTACGGAGATTCTCTGCGACTGAGCCAGGTGCTCATCAATCTTGCCAACAATGCGGTCAAATTCACTGAAGAAGGCGAGGTGGTCATCACCATTCAGGATCTGGGGCATGATGAAAACTTTGCAACCGTGGGGTTCAGCGTCAAGGACACCGGCATAGGTCTCACCGAGGAGAGCATCAGGAATCTGTACACCCCCTTCTATCAGGCTGACGGATCCACAACACGTCTCTACGGTGGTACGGGACTCGGCCTGAGCATCTCCAAACGCCTTGTCGAGTTGATGGGGGGCGAACTCACATGCAAGAGCGTCAAGGGACTTGGCACGGAGTTTTCCTTCCAGCTCACACTGCCTGTCGCCGAGGTTGCCAGGCAGAACTATCGCATGCCGGAGTCACTGAAGGAATGCCGGGTGCTGGCTGTAGATGACAATCCGAGCGCGCTGCAGGTGCTTTCCGAGTCACTGGAATCTTTCGGCCTTACGGTAGACACCACCATTTCGCCCAAACGGGCCATTGAGATGATGCAGAACGGCAGCGCACCATACGATCTGGTGTTCATGGACTGGAAGATGCCGGAAATGGACGGCATCTCCTGCATACATGCAATCCGCAATCTACCGTTACCGGAACTGCCCAAATTCATTGTCGTGACAGCCTACGGACGTGATGAAATCCGCCAGCGCCTTCTTTCTGAAGGATTACATGGCCTCCTGCTCAAGCCCATAAATCGCTCCATGCTGTTCAACAGCGTCATGGAGGCATTCGACTGTGGGGCAGGATCGGCTCAGGAAGAGACCTGCCTGTCAGAACAGAAACTTCCTGACCACATCCGCGGAGCCCGCATCCTTCTTGCAGAAGACAACGAACTCAACCAACAGGTTGCACGCGAACTGCTGCAAGGAGCCGGCATGGCAGTCACCATCGCCAACAACGGTGAAGAAGCCGTGAACCTGGTACAGCAGCAAGAATTTCAGGCCGTGCTCATGGATATCCAGATGCCCCTGATGGACGGCCTTGAAGCTGCCCGTACAATCCGCAGCCTCTCACGGTTGCAGGGCCTTCCCATTATCGCCATGACCGCGCATGCCATGAACACCGACAGGGAGCTCAGCCTTCAGTCCGGCATGAACGACCACGTCAACAAGCCCATAGATCCTGACGAACTATACAGAACTCTTGGGAAATGGATTCACGCAGGAGGTTGGGAACCGGTAGAGGTAACAATTCCGGATACCCCTCCTTCTCAGGAGCTATCCTTCAACGGCAGTGCTACGTTGGATATTGCCGCAGGCATGCGGAGAGTACGCGACAATAGTCATGTTTACGCCAACCTGCTCCGCGGGTTCATCCGGGAACAGACCGAAGTTCCCGACAAAATCCGACAGTGCCTGAAGCATGGCACAGACGAAACAGCCTTCCGTCTGGCCCACACCCTGAAGGGAATTGCAGGGAACATCGGAGCCATGAATGTCTTTCATGCAGCGGAGAAAACCTGCCAGGCTCTTCAAGACAATACAGACGCTCCTGAAAGAACACTGGATGCCCTTGAAACAGCAATGGGCAGCGCTTCTGAAAACATAGCGCGTTATCTGGAGGCTGCGCAGGTACAGCCAATCCCGTTCGGCAACACTGAAAATGACTTCATTGCCAACAAAGCGGACCAGCAAGCCGAACCGCAAAATGAAATGTCCTCTGCCGAATTCATGGAGAATTTGCAGAAACTCCGAGAGGCGATAGCCATTCATGACATGGCAGCTCTGGCCCTGTTCGAATCGCTGTCGTCAACGCTTACGCATATTGATGCACAAACCGCTACAGAGCTCGGCGACAACCTCTCGTCTTTTGCCTTCAAGAAGGCGGCTGTCCGGCTGGAGCGACTCACCACTCTGGTGCAGCAACAAAGCGCTAACGCCCCCCGAAAAGAGGAACTGCCATGACCGCACCACAACGAATTCTCATAGTTGACGATACGCCTGCCAACATTCACATCCTCAAGGAAGTCCTCAAGGACGAGTTCGCCATCAGTGCCGCCACGAACGGAAAAGATGCTCTTAAGCTGGCAAGCTCGGATCCCAGACCGGACATCATCCTGCTGGACATCGTCATGAGCGGCATGGACGGATACGAAGTATGCAAGCAACTGAAACGCAACAGAAATACCGCAGCCATTCCCATCCTCTTCGTCACCACGCTTTCCGACTCCGAAGATGAAGCCAGAGGACTGGAGCTCGGCGCTGTGGACTACATTACCAAGCCGTTCAGTCCGCCAACAATCAAAGCCCGTGTCCGCAACCACCTGAAGCTCAAGGAGTATCAAGATAACCTGGAGCATCTTGTGGAAGAAAGAACGCGGGAGATTGCGCTGACACAGTCCGTAACCATCTTCAGCATGGCCTGTCTGGCAGAAATGCGTGACAACGAATTGGTCGGTCACATCAAACGCACCCAACTCTACGTGCGGCTTCTCGCCGAACAGCTTGAACACCATGTCGACTACCGGGATTATTTCCGGCAAGTGCCCGTGGACCTTCTCTGTGCGTCCATCCCTCTCCACGACATAGGCAAGATAGGCATCCCCGACCAAATACTGCTCAAACCGGGTCGCCTCAATGATGATGAATTCGCCATCATGAAGCTGCATACCGTATACGGCAGGGATACTCTGGAACGGGCGGAAGGCATGCTCAACTCTTCAAACTCCTTCCTGCGGGTTGCGCGGGAGATAGCCCACACGCACCACGAATGGTGGGACGGAAGCGGTTATCCGCAAGGACTGGCGGGAACGGATATTCCGGTGGCAGGCAGGCTCATGGCGGTAGCGGATGTTTACGATGCCCTCATAAGCAAGCGGATCTACAAAGAGCCCATATCCCATCAGGAATCCTTGGAGATTGTCGCAAACAAATCCGGCACCCAGTTTGATCCGCAGATCATCGAAGCCTTTGTACGCATTGAAAAAGACATACGATCTGCCGCCATCATGCACGCAGACTTTGAAGAAGAACGCCAGTGCCTGCTCAACAACATCATGTGCGGCACCGATTGCAGGGGAGCCTCATGATGAAACCCAACCGTTACAGGATTCTCATTATTGACGACACTCCTGCCAACATTGAGATGCTCTATGCCATTCTCCAGCCGGAGTATTCCATCAATGTGGCAACAAGCGGTCAGGACGCAGTTGAACTGGCAAAGAACAACCCGCCGGATCTCATTCTGCTCGACATCGTCATGCCCGGCATGGATGGCTATGCAACATGCGCGGCACTCAAAACCGCACCGCAGACGGCTAATATTCCCGTCATCTTCGTCACTGCACTCAACTCCAACAACGATGAAGAAAAAGGCTTCACTATGGGCGGGGTGGACTTCATTACCAAGCCATTCAATCCCTCCATCGTTCTGGCAAGAGTAAAAACGCATCTGGCTCTCTACAACCAGAACAGGGAATTGGACAGACTGATACAGCAGCGGACTGCGGAGCTTTCCAAATCCAAGGAAGCCGCGGAGGCAGCCAGTCAGGCCAAAAGCCTCTTTCTTGCCAACATCAGCCACGAGTTGCGTACTCCGTTGAATGGCATACAGGGCATGGCACAACTGCTGGCAGACAGCGAGCTCAACACTGCACAAAAGGAACTGCTGTCCTTTCTGAATCAATCCGCTGTCCGTCTCACTTCACTTGTCTCCTCATTGCTCGAGTTGTCCCACATTGAAACCGACACCCTGAAAATAGACCGAAAAATGATATGCCTTGAGGACACTCTGCAGCCCCTGCTGGATGTCATCCAAGAGCAGGCGCAGGTAAAATCCCTCTCATTCTCTTCACAGTTCGACGATTCCATTCCAAAGCAACTGTTCTGCGACCCGGGCTGCCTGAAACAGATTCTTACCAACGTACTGTCAAATGCCGTACGCTATACCCCAAAGGGGACCGTCAGGTTGCACGTTAAGCCGCACGGCGGACAGCAGGAACAGTCATCACGGTTCGTCAATCTGCTCTTCACGGTTCAGGATACTGGTACCGGCATGTCCAAAGAGACCCAGAAGCACATATTCAAATCCTTCACCATAGCCGAGGACTATCTGACAAAGGAATTCAGCGGGGCAGGACTGGGTCTTTCCATCACCCGCAGCCTCACACGCAAGTTGGGCGGCCGCATATGGGTAGAAAGCGAGGAAGGTAAGGGAAGCACGTTTTTCATTCTGCTACCCTTTGAAATCGTGAGGGAAGCAGCCGCACGAGAAAGTACGGCTGCTGCTTCAGGTGCAGAGCATACCCTGCAAATCCTGCTTGTCGAGGACGACCCCATCAGTCAGGCGGCTGGCAAGGGCTTGCTGGAGCTTTCCGGCCACAAGGTCACCGTGGTGCCCGATGGAGAACTGGCGCTTGCAGCATTGGTAAGCAACCAATACGACATCATTCTGATGGATATTCAGTTGCCCGGCCCCAACGGCATAGAAATCACCCATCGCATCCGTGACGGGCAAAGCGGCAGGTCGGCAGCCCAGACACCTGTAATAGCGCTGACCGCCTTTGCGGAAAACAAACGTCTCATGGAGGAAAGCAGCGGTTTTCAGGCGGTTCTCGGAAAACCATACTCCCGTCAGGAACTGCTGGACACCATCAACCTCGTTCTGCTTGAGACCAGACAGCAGGGACTGCCCTGATCAATTTTTGATCAGTTCCCCCAAGGCATGACCGGAACACAACTGATGGAGTTCTTGGGAGAGCCCTCAATAACCCTGTCGCTGTAGGTCAGGTAGATGATCACATTGCGCTTGGCATCATAAAACCGCACAACCTGCATACTCTTGAACAACAGCGAGGTCCGCTTCTTGAAGACTTCCTCGCCATCCTCCTTCTTGTTGCGGATACGTTCGGGAACCGTAATGGGCCCGACCTGCCGACAAGACAGCGAGGCATCCGAGGTGTCTTCCGCAACCCCGAGGCTGCCGGAGATTCCGCCTTTCTTGGCGCGGCTCAGATAGCAGGTCACTCCCTCGATATCGGGATCATCAAAGGCCTCGACCACTATCTTGTCATTTGCCCCGAGCACCTTGAACACCGTATTGACGGAACCGATCATCTCAGCCTGTGCAGAGACAGACAGCAGCAGAACCACGACACATGCGGCAACGAGTCCGGAAAATAACCTCATACCCCCTCCTCTTTCGGATATTATATGGTACGATTCTTACAACCTGATTTCTGAAAAGACAGTTTTTGCTCCTCACAACACAACGGAGCCATCATGCAAGACAATCCTGACAGACCGATCAAAGCCAGCCCATCTTCCGCAGCCGCAGAGCAAAAACAAGCCTCTGCCGAAATACATATCACCAGCATATTCACTGCCAAACCGGGGCTGGAGGTCTATAGCAGGCAGGAGCTGTTCGAGTACGTCAAAACTACACTCAAGAACCCGGATTGCAAAAGTATCCGCGTCATGCAGGAAAGCGGGCGCAAGGACAGCTTCATGCTCTACTCAATCTGGAAGAGCGAAGCCGCGTTCATAGAGCATCTCGGCTCACCTATTGTCCGAGAATATGCCCTCAAGAACCAGAAATACGGCGACCCCAAACTCTTTGTCCGCCGATGGCAACTCCTTGAAGACTTTGAAAACACCTAAAAAAAGGCAGCCATGCTGCCTTTTTTGTTGTCATACGGCCAATACTGCTATTTCCGGCCGGAGTTGTCATCATCAATAGGCTCACAATCAATGACCACGGCCTTGCGCGGTGAGGCTTCTTCGTTACCGGCACCACGCAGGCGGGCTTCAAACTCCTGTGCGGAAAACGCCTCATTGCTCGAAGTACGCTGACCACCGGAAGAATGCCACGTATAGTACGTGAATCCGGCACCGTTGGCAGAGCCGAACGAACCTGCTCCCTGCACCTTGACCGATTCGTTGAACTGCTTGCGTAGCACGCGGGCAAGCGGTTTGCGGGTAAAGGGGGCCAGCATGAGAATGCCCATGCAGTCCGTAATGAAACCGGGCGTCAGCAGCAGAATACCGGCTACCAGAATGAGCAGGCCTTCCACCATCTCGTCTGCAGGCACCTTACCTTGCGCAAGGCTTTCCCTGACCTTCATCATGGTGTTGAAGCCTTCCATGCGGGCAAGCCAGGCACCGGCAATACCGGTCAGAATAACAACCAAAATAGTCGATCCGACGCCGATGACGGAACCGACCTCCACCAATGTATAAAGCTCCATGATGGGAATGAGCGTAAAAAGCAGAAATAATTTAGGAAACATCAGGCATCCCGTGTTTGGGTTCTGTGGGAAATTCCCCCAAGGGTGCGAAACTGCGACGCTGTACAACAGCCTGCATCCGGCCGCCGGTCCGTCCGAAAGTGGACCATTTCGCTCAGCCATTGGTAATCATTCTGTCATGGAACGCAAGCCCTATGTCTCCCAATTCTGCCTAATACTGCCTAATACTGCTCAATTCTGACAGATGCCTCCAAACATTTCTCTCACCCAAGAAAGGCTATAATTCCGGCGCCAAACGCCATCATGGCAGCACCGGCCAACCTTCCGTAGACATTTTCATCATTGAAGAAAAGCCTGCCCATAAGGACGGAGAACAGGCCGTTCAGGCGCTTGATGGAAATCATGTAAGCCGCGGTCACCATGGTTATGGAGATATAGTGACAGGCAATATGGGCCACAAGCACCAATCCCGAAATCGCACCGGCTACGGGATGCCGCAACAATACCTGCGGTGATGCCCGGCCCGTCAGAAAAAGTCCGCCCACAAGAACCACATTGTGAATGGCAAAAAACATGGCTCCTGCATAAACAGGGTCTCCGGATACCGCCATACGTTTTGAAAGAACGGCCCCCACGGCCCAGATCATGGAGGCATACAGCGCATAACGCGACCCCTTCACTCTGAAAATGGCACGAAAAGGCTCAAGCAAGGCAGTGGGGCTCGCGGAATCCACGTTCAGCATCCAACTTCCGGCTACAATGCAGGCAATACCGGCCAGCCCGACAGGGGAAGGCATTTCCCCCAGAAAAACAAGGCCGGTAACGATCATGAAAGCTGGAGTAAAGGCAAGCAAGGGCATGGTGAGCGACAGAGGGGCGGAACGAATGGCCTCATACTGGATGAAGGTGCCCAGAATGTTCAGCGGCAGCATAAAGAGCAACGCATGCCAGTACGCAGGAGCAAGGGGCTGCCAGCCCTGTATCAATATATATAGGGCGAACATGGGCCAGCTCCAGCCCAGAAAACAGGCGAGCATCTCATAACGCGAAAGGTGCCCCAGCCATTTTTTCACCACAGTCGCCTCAAGGGCGGAAAAAAAAGCTGTGCCCAAGGCAAGAACGAACCAGAGCATGCCCTCTCCTTTTCATCCGTCGTTCACTTGTTATCGGCAAGAAATCATGCCAGATGAACCAAGGGGAGGATATAAAAAAAGCCCCGAGATACCTCGGGGCCTTTTCATCCTGTCAGGATCGCCTTAAAATTTAGGCTTTCTTGGCGGTAACGGGCTTAACAACAGCACCGGAGCGAATACAACGGGTGCACACGCTCATGTGCTTTACTTCGCCGCTGGGCAGCTGATGACGAACGCTCTGCAGGTTGGGCAGGAAGCGACGCTTGGTCTTGATGTTGGAGTGGGAAACCAGGTTACCGGACTGGGGCTTCTTACCGCAGATTTCGCATTCTCTAGACATGGCGATCCTCCATATATGATGAAAATAATTCGGGTTTCACTATACTGCAGGTGCCAGCGGAGCCTCTGCTACCGCACATTCTTCCTCTATCACCTGCAAAGAGATGGGTGTATTATACCCTCACCGTAAAAAAGGCAACCCTTTTCTTGACAAGTCGATGAGGTCGCATGTAGAAATCGCCTTCCGCAAGGATATTACTTATGACACAAATTTGGATTCCACTGAACGACATCCCCGCAGAGGGCAAAGAAATCACGGTCGACGCGCAGTCCATCTGGCTGGAACCGATTGCTGAATTCAAGCTGCCCTACCGCATTGTGGATGCACTGTCCGCCGTGCTGCACCTTCTTCCGCAGGAAGACGGCTGTCTTGTGCGCGGTCGCATTGCCGGCACTGTCGCCATGCCGTGTGACCGTTGCGCGGAGGACGCCACCATAACGGTGAACCAGAAGTTCACGGAACTCTTCTCCATGCAGGAAGACCTGCTTGAGCCGGGACAGGCACCCGCCGTTCGCCCCGCCAAGGACGGTCAGTGGCTGGAAATTGAAGTTTCCGCCATTCTGTGGGAAGAGTTCGTTGTATCGCTTCCGCTTAAGCCGTTGTGCAATGAAGCTTGCAAAGGTCTGTGCCCCACGTGCGGTATGGATCTGAACACGGGCAGCTGCGACTGCAAGACCGAGGAACTTGATCCCCGCCTTGCCGTGCTGCAGAACCTGAAAATCAATAAATAAGCATTACTGCCTTTCCGGTCCCTAAAGCCGGGAGGAAAAAAAGAGAGGGTTTGTCATGGCTGTATCTCAGACTAAGAAGTCCAAGTCCAAGAAGGGCATGCGTCGTTCCCACCACCGCGTGGCTGTTCCCACCGTTGTTTTCTGCCAGTGCGGCGAAGCTGCTCTGCCCCACCGTGTTTGTGCCGCTTGCGGTACCTACAACGGCCGCCAGATGACGAAGGAAAATGCATAACAGCCCCATTATCGCCGTGGACGTCATGGGCGGGGACCACGGCCCCGCCGTCAACATTCCCGGTGCGATAGAGGCTGCCCGCACTTACGGCATCCGGCTCGCTCTGGTTGGCGACGCGGAGAAAATCAAGGCTGAACTCGATAGACTGCCTTCCGGAATGCTTTCCGGCAAGGTGGTCTATGATATTGTCCATACGGATGAAGTTGCCGGCATGGACGAAAAGCCTTCAGACATACTGCGCCGCAAAAAGAACTCTTCCATTCAGGTTGCCTGCCGACTCGTCAAGGAAGGCAAGGCGGATGGAATAGTAAGCGCCGGTAACTCCGGTGCGACTGTTGCGTGCGGTATGTTTATCATGGGTCGTATTCCGGGGGTTGACCGTCCGGCGCTTGCCAGCGTCATGCCCACGGAAAAAAAGCCCATCGTCCTTCTGGACGTAGGCGCCAATGTGGACTGCAAACCGCATCACCTGTTCCAGTTCGGCCTCATGGCCGACGCCTATGCGCGCGACCTGCTCGAATACGAGTCTCCGCGCATCGGCCTGCTTTCCATCGGTGAAGAGGAAGGCAAGGGGAACACACAGGTGAAAGAGGCGTATGACCTCTTCAAGATGGCAAAGAACATCCGCTTTGTCGGCAACGTGGAAGGCAGAGACCTCTTCACGGGCGACGTGGATGTCATTGTCTGTGACGGTTTTGTGGGCAACGTGGCCCTGAAACTCAGCGAAGGCCTGAGTTCTTCAATGAGCCGCATTCTCAAGCGCGAACTGCTGTCGAGCCTTATTGCAAAGATCGGCACGCTGCTCGCCAAAAGCGCCTTCAAGCGCTTTGCCCGCATGGTGGACTACGCCGAATACGGCGGTGCCCCCGTTCTGGGCCTGAAAGGAATCGCCATTGTGTGCCACGGCGCCTCGAACGCCAAGGCCATTACCAACGCGGTCAAAATGGCAGCCGCCTTCGTAGAGAAGAAAACCAACGAACGTCTGGTTGAAGCCATCAGCGCCAATGAGGAGCTGACCAGCTTCGGCAAGGCCGTCAAGAATTGATCGTCGGAGCGGCGGCACGGCAAAAGTCGTGCCGCCGTCCCGCGTTCGGGATACTGCCATGACCAAGCATTGCTATATCCACGGGTTCGGCTCCTTTGCTCCCGCAAAGGTACTGACCAACCATGATCTTGAAAAATTCGTCGATACCAACGACGAATGGATCAGGACCCGAACCGGCATTGAAGAGCGCCACGTGGTCGAAGAAGGCCAGTGCACTTCCGACCTTGTTACGGAAGCTGCAAAGGTCGCGCTGGCCGACGCCGGTATCGGTGCCGAAGCACTGACCCATATCCTTGTCGCCACCTGCACCCCGGATGCATACTGCCCCAACACCGCGTGCGTTGTTGAGGACAAGCTCGGCATCAAGGGCGCCATGGCGCTGGACATGAACGCAGCCTGCTCCGGCTTCGTCTACGGACTGCAGGTCGCCTGCGGCCTGACCGCCGTTTCCGAAGACACCACCATTCTGCTTTCCGGCGGAGAAACGCTCACCACCCGCCTGAACTGGGAAGACCGCAATACCTGCGTTCTTTTCGGCGACGCAGCCGGTGCCGTTGTCATCTCGGCAAAGCAGACCCCCGGCAGTGCCAAGGTCGTCGATATCGAACTGTCTTCCGACGGTTCCCTGCGCGACCTGCTGACCATTGCCGGCGGCGGCTCTTCGGTTCCGTACAAGCTGAACCAGCCTGTTCCTGCCGAGCACTTTGTCATGATGCAGGGACGCGAAGTCTTCAAGCACGCCGTGCGCAGCATGGCAGGCATCTGCGAGACCTTGCTGACCCGCAACGGCATGACCGCGAGCGACGTTGACCTGCTGATTCCGCATCAGGCCAACATCCGCATCATCGAAGCCGTAGGCAAGAAGCTGGAAATCGAATCCGAAAAGGTGTTCGTCAACCTGAACAAGTTCGGCAACACGTCTGCGGCCTCCATTCCGCTGGCGCTGGCCGATGCAAAGCGCCAGGGCCTGCTCAAGCCGGGCATGCGTGTTCTGCTGACCACCTTCGGCGGCGGTTTCACCTGGGGCTCTGCACTGCTCGAATTCTAAGCCGGACCGTTTCGTCCAGCAATCCGAGCACGTTATACAATTACGAACAACGACGTTTTTTGGGAATTGAAGTTATACTTTCTTTAAGGTATAAGGCAGTGCTTTTCGCACCAAACCCAAAACCCGTGAAGCGACTATGACTGAACTACTTTCTACAGCACTGGTAACCGGCGGCTCCCGAGGGATAGGAAAAGCCATCGCCCAGACTCTGGGCAAAGCCGGTTTTCAGGTGTACCTGACCTACGTTTCCAAGCCCGAGGAAGCGCAGGCCGTTGCCCAGTCCATCATCGACGCAGGAGGCAAGGCCTCTGCCTTCAAGCTGAACGTGGGCAACGCTGAAGAAGTGAACGACTTCTTCAAGAATGAAATCAAGGACAAGGTGCGCCTTGACGTGCTCGTGAACAACGCGGGCATTACCAAGGACGGTCTCGTTCTCCGCATGAAGGACGAGGACTTTGACAGCGTCATCGGCATCAACCTTCGCGGCGCATTCATTGCCGCACGCGAGGCTGCCAAGCTCATGACCAAGCAGCGCTACGGCCGCATCGTCAACATCACCTCCGTTGTGGGGCAGATGGGCAATGCCGGTCAGGCCAACTACTCCGCCGCCAAAGCCGGCCTTATCGGCCTTACCAAGGCTCTGGGCAAGGAACTTGCCGCGCGCAACGTCACTGTCAACGCCGTAGCTCCCGGTTTTATCGAAACCGACATGACCCAGGCCCTTCCGGAAGCCGTTCGTACCGAGTACCAGAACGCCATTCCCATGAAGCGCTTCGGCTCTGTGGACGATATTGCGGAAGCAGTCGCCTTCCTCGCCTCTGAGAAGGCAGGTTACATCACCGGTCAGGTACTTGCGGTGAACGGCGGCATGTACTGCTAAGCCGGTTCCGAAGAAATTCAGACACCACACCGTATACAAAACGCGGTACAAACGAAGAAACAATCCTTTGGAGGAATCCATGTCTATCGAAGCAAAAGTAAAGCAGATCATCATCGACCAGCTCGGCGTTTCCGCCGAAGAAGTTAAGCCCGAAGCCTCTTTCGTTGAAGACCTCGGCGCTGACTCCCTCGACCTCACCGAACTCATCATGGCTATGGAAGAAGAGTTCGGCACCGAAATCGATGACGACGACGCCCAGAAGATGCTGAAGGTGCAGGACGCCATCAACTACATCGCAAGCAAGCAGTAATAGTAATACTGTAAGCCATATATCGCGGGCGTCTTATGAAATTTCATAAGACGCCTGACCCGTTTCTTCCGGCCGCGTCCCGGCCCTCCCGCAAGGGTGACAATCTCGGGCTTTCAGCAGCGTGATCATGACACTGCGCGCACTCGGTGCGCAAGGTGCCCCTGACCTGCTCCGGCAGCGCTGGACTGCGCCGCAAGCCTCAAGGAACGAATAATGACAAAAAGAAGAGTTGTTGTTACCGGCCTCGCAACCCTGAACCCGCTGGGCAAGGATCTTGAAACCAGCTGGGCAAATCTGGTTGCCGGCAAATCCGGTATCGGCCCCATCACGCATTTCGACGCTTCCGAATTCACCTCGCAGATCGCGGGTGAAGTGAAGGGATTCGATCCCGCTGAGTACATTCCCGCCAAGGAAGCCCGCCGCATGGACCGCTTCGTTCAGTTCGCGGTGGCCACCGGCAAGATGCTGGTAGAAGACAGCGGCATCACCATCACTGATGAAAATGCCGACCGCATCGGCGTTCTGCTCGGCGTAGGCCTCGGCGGCCTGGATACCATTGAAGTGTTCCACACCAAACTGGTGGAAGCTGGCCCCAACAAGGTCAGCCCCTTCATGATTCCCATGCTCATTTCCAACATGGCCCCCGGTCAGGTTGCCATCTTCACCGGTGCCAAGGGCCCCAACGTGGTGTTCACCAGCGCCTGCGCTTCCGGCACCCACGCCATCGGCCATGCATACACGGAAATCGTGATGGGCCGTTGCGATGCAGCCATTACCGGCGGTGTCGAATCCACCATCACGCCCATGGGTGTTTCCGGCTTCACCGCACTGAAGGCGCTGTGCAGCAACCGTAACGAAACGCCCGAAATCGCTTCCCGTCCCTTCGACGCAGAGCGCTCCGGCTTCGTCATCGGTGAAGGTTCCGGCTTCCTCATGCTGGAATCCCTTGAGTCCGCACAGGCTCGCGGCGCCCGCATCTATGCGGAAGTCGTAGGCTTCGGCTCCACCGGCGACGCATACCACATGACCGCTCCCCGCGAAGACGCGGACGGCATGGCCCGCTGCATGAAGGCGGCCATTGACGAAGCGGGCATCACCCCCGCCGATGTGGATGCCATCAACGCGCACGGCACCTCCACCAGCCTCAATGACAAGGCAGAAACCCTTGCCATGAAGAAGGTGTTCGGTGACCACGCATACAAGCTGCGCATCTCCGCCAACAAGTCCCAGACCGGCCACCTGCTCGGTGCCGCGGGCGGCATGGAAGGCGTTTTCTCGTGCATGACCCTGCACAAGGGCATTGTACCGGGCACCGCCAACCACACCACCCCCGACCCCGACTGCGACCTCAATTACATGGGCGGCGGATCGGAGGAGTATCAGGCCAATTACGTCCTGAGCAGCAACTTCGGTTTCGGCGGAACCAACGCCAGCATCCTGTTCAAGCGATTTGCCGACTAGGCATTCCTGTGATCGTGACAGGCCGTGCACCGGAAACCCGGTGCACGGCTTTAACAATATGTATACCGGAAGGTGGAAAATGGACGAACTGTTCTTGCAAGACCCTGAAGTAGCACGGGCAATGTATCAGGAAATCGAGCGCCAGACCGGCGGGCTCGAACTTATCGCATCCGAGAACTTCGTCTCTTCCGCAGTGCGCCAGACGCAAGGCAGCGTAATGACGCACAAGTACGCCGAAGGATACCCGGGCAAGCGGTACTACGGCGGATGTGAGTTTGTAGACGTGGCGGAAGACCTGGCCATCAACCGCGCCAGAACAATCTTCGGGGCCGAATACGCCAACGTGCAGCCCCACTCCGGCAGCCAGGCCAACATGGCGGCATACTTTGCCATCGCCAAGCCCGGCGACACCATTCTGGGCATGGATCTTTCCCACGGTGGTCACCTGACCCACGGCAGCCCCGTGAACTTCTCCGGTCGTTTCTTCAACATCGTCTTCTACGGCGTTGAAAAGGAAACCGGCCGCATCGACTACGATCAGGTCGAGAAGCTCGCCAAGGAACACAAGCCCACCGTCATCGTGGCCGGCGCAAGCGCCTACCCCCGCGAACTGGATTTCGTCCGCTTCCGCGCCATTGCCGATGAAGTTGGCGCCAAGCTGATGGTGGACATGGCCCACATCGCCGGTCTCGTGGCCGCGGGTGTGCACAGCTCTCCCATTCCCTACGCGCACATCACCACCACGACCACCCACAAGACCCTTCGCGGTCCCCGCGGCGGCATGATCCTCAGCTCCGAGGATATGGGCAAGTGCCTGAACAGCCAGATATTCCCCGGCATTCAGGGCGGTCCGCTCATGCACGTCATCGCGGCCAAGGCCGTGGCCTTCGGCGAAGCGCTGCGCCCCGAGTTCAAGGAATACCAGAAGCAGGTAGTCGAAAACGCCCAGACGCTGGCCAAGTGCCTCACCGCACAGGGCTTTGAACTCGTTTCCGGCGGTACGGACAACCACCTCATGCTGGTTGACCTGACCAACAAGGACATTACCGGCAAGGCCGCGCAGCTGGCGCTGGACGAAGCAGGCATCACCGTGAACAAGAACACCGTGCCCTTTGAAACCCGCAGCCCCTTCGTAACCTCCGGCATCCGCATCGGCACCCCCGCCCTGACCACCCGTGGCATGCAGGGCAAGGACATGGAAAAGGTCGCCGACTGGATCATCGACGCACTCGGCAACATCGAGAACGAAACGCGCCTGAAGGCCATCCGCAAGGAAGTGGAAGCCTTCGCCCGCCAGTTCCCGATCTTCGCCTGGTAACCGTCCCCCACAAGCCGTTTCGGGACGCGCTGCGCGGGCAGACTGGCCTTCGCAGCGCGTCTGTATTATACAGGGCCGACACCGCCAACCAGACTCGAGAGGAGCACCCATGCACGAACGACTGCCGTGGCCGCAATACTTCATGGACATTACTTACATGGTGGCCGAGCGCTCCACCTGCACCCGCCGCAAGGTTGGCGCCATTGCCGTGAAGGACAAACGCATTCTCGCAACCGGCTACAACGGGGCTCCTGCCAATGTTTCACACTGTCTGGACACCGGATGCCTGCGCGAGCAGATGGGTATTCCTTCCGGACAACGGCACGAAATCTGCCGCGGCCTGCACGCCGAACAAAACGTCATCATTCAGGCAGCCGTACACGGCGTATCCCTGACCGGCGCTGAAATTTACTGCACCACCATGCCCTGCCTCATCTGCACCAAGATGCTGCTCAACTGCGGGGTCAAGGCGGTGTATTACGTGGAAGGCTACGACGACCCTCTTGCCACCGCCATGGTGGAAGAGTCCGGTGTGCTTTTCACCAAACTGGATTATACCAAACGAGGCTAGTTGATGGGTCATCCCTTCGAACCGTTCATGCGTGAAGCCATCGCGCTGGCGGAACAGGGACGCTGGCATGCAGCGCCCAACCCCACTGTCGGAGCTGTTCTGGTCAAGGACGGAGTCATTGTCGCACGCGGCTATCACACGGCCTGCGGTCAACCCCATGCGGAGGTGGAATGCCTGCGCAATGCCGCAATGCTGGGCGTTGATCCTGCGCAATGCACGCTGGTTGTCACTCTTGAACCCTGCAACCACTACGGCAAGACCCCGCCCTGCTCCAAGGCAGTTCTGGACGCGGGCATCCGTCACGTCGTCATCGGCTTGATGGACCCCAACCCCAAGGCCAAGGGCGGTGCGGAGTTCCTGCGCGAAAACGGCGTACGGGTCGAAGCGGGCGTTCTTGAACAGGAATGCCGTGATCTTGTGGCTGACTTTCTGACATGGGTTGAAACTCCGCTGCCTTACACCATCCTCAAGCTGGCTTCCACACTGGACGGCAAAATCGCCACCCGCAGCGGCAATTCCCGCTGGATCAGCGGGCCCGAATCCCGTGCCCGCGTACACGAACTGCGACGCAACGTGGGGGCGGTCATCGTGGGAGGCACCACCTTCCGCAAGGACAACCCGCAGCTCTCCTGCCGTCTGGACGGCGTGGACACGCAACCGCTGGCCGTCATCATAACCTCGCAGCTTCCCAACGTTCCCGAAGCATACAAGCTGCTTACGGAACGTCCGGAGCAAACCATATTCTGGACTTCCGAGGAATCTGCTGCTAGTGACGCCGCCAGAGGCCTGCGCGACAGAGGCTGCACGGTCATGCCCCTGCCCGTGCTGGAAGGCGATTCCCTTGGTGGCCGCGACATAGGCTACGGTCTGCGCTGGCTGCGCAACGAGCACAAGTGTCTGTACACCCTGTGCGAAGGCGGCGGCAAACTTGCCCTCGCCATGCTGGAACAGGGACTTGCGCAGGAATTCCAGCTGCACATGGCCCCCAAGATCATGGCAGATGCCAAAGCCCCCGGTCTTTTTGACGGCCGAGCCCCCGCCACCATGGATGAAGTGCTCGGCCTGCGCATGACTGCAACGGAAAAAAGCGGCGACGATATCATCATCACCTTGCGCCGACGGGAAGACTGATTATGTTCACTGGACTTGTTCTCGGACAGGGAGAAATTCGGGCCGTTCAGAACATGGGAAGCGAAACTCGCTTCACCATCCGCCCGCTCTGCGAGCTCACCGACTTCGTGCTCGGCGAATCCATAGCCACCAACGGCGTATGCCTTACGGTGGAAACCCATGGAGCCGACTGGTTCACGGTTTACGCCTCTGCGGAAAGCATGCGCCTGACCAACCTCGGCGACCTGCGAGTGGGCAGCCGCGTGAATCTGGAACGTGCTCTCGCCATGGGCGACCGCCTTGGCGGGCACATCGTCAGCGGGCATGTGGACTGCGTGGCCAGCGTGGCCTCCGTGCGCCCTGCCGGTCTTTCGCGCGCATACCGGCTGAGCTTCCCTACCGAATTCGGTACACAAATTATCACGAAGGGCTCCGTAGCACTTGACGGCATCAGCCTTACGATCAATGATTGCGGCCCTGATTTTTTGGAAGTGAACATCATTCCCGAAACGCAGAAAGTGACCACCATTTCCGAATGGAAGCCGGGCTACCGCGTGAACATGGAAACGGATGTCATAGGCAAGTATGTCCAGCGTATGCTGGGGGCGTGGCAAGGCAAGCCCGCCACTGAAAAGGCCCCTTCCGGCGTGATTACGGAAGAGTTTCTGCGCAAGCACGGATTCTAAGCTTTCAACAGGCCCCGCATGACGGTTGGCCCTGAGAAACATTCAAGAGGTACGAATATGCCCATTTGCACTGCCGAAGAGGCCATTGAAGAGATTCGCAAAGGCCGGATGCTTATTCTGGTCGATGACGAAGACAGGGAAAACGAAGGCGACCTTACCATCGCCGCCGAACACGTCACCCCTGAAGTTATCAACTTCATGGCCGTTCACGGACGCGGCCTTATCTGCCTTGCCCTTGCACCCGACTGGGTGGACAAGCTGCAACTGCCGCTCATGGCACGCCGCAACGGGTCCAAATTCGGCACCAACTTCACCGTTTCCATCGAAGCACGCAATGGCGTGACCACCGGCATTTCCGCCGCTGACCGCGCCACCACCATCCTCACCGCCGTAAAGGACGACGTGAAGCCGGAAGACATCGTAACCCCCGGCCACATCTTCCCCCTGCGCGCCCAGAGGGGCGGCGTGCTCGTGCGTGCCGGCCAGACCGAAGGCTCCGTGGACCTCTCCCGCCTTGCCGGTCTGAAGCCCGCAGCCGTCATCTGCGAAATCATGAAGGACGACGGCGAAATGGCCCGCATGCCCGACCTCATCGAATTTGCCAAGAAGCACGACATGAAGATCGCCACCATCCGCGATCTCATCCGCTACCGCATGCAGCCCGATCAGCTTTCCGTAAAGCGTGTAGCCGAAGCCAAGATGCCCACCAAGTACGGTGAGTTCAAGGTTATCGCCTACGAAAACGAACTGGAACCCGCCACCCACATCGCACTGGTCAAGGGCGACATCAAGGGTGACGATCCCGTTATGGTGCGCGTGCACAGCGAATGCCTCACCGGCGATGTGCTCGGCTCCGTCCGCTGCGATTGCGGCGACCAGCTTGCCAACGCCATGTGCACCATCGCACAGGAAGGCAAGGGCGTGATCCTCTACATGCGTCAGGAAGGCCGCGGCATCGGTCTTGCCAACAAGATCAAGGCCTATGCACTGCAGGATCAGGGCTATGACACCGTGGAAGCCAACAAGAAGCTCGGCTTCAAGGCCGACCTGCGCGACTACGGCATCGGCGCTCAGATGCTGGTGGACCTCGGCGTACGCAAGATGCGCATGATGACCAACAACCCCAAGAAGATCGTCGGCATTGAAGGCTACGGCATCGAAGTGGTGGAGCGAATCCCCATTGAAATGAACGCCTGCCAGTACAACGCCGACTACCTGCGCACCAAGAAAGACAAGATGGGCCACATGCTGGAACATCTTGACGAAAACGGCGCCGAATAACTGTTGACGGGGAAGCCGCAACAGGAACGATCCGGAACAGCGTAACAGAACCCGCTGGTATCCAGACGATCCGGAGCATGCTCCCAAGCCCCGACAACAGATTGAACAGGCTAAACTTTATGCTCCCCTACCCTGATTTAATGCTTTTCAGGGTCGGGGAGCGTGTTCTATACTGAATGATCGACGTTTCGCAGGGCACCAAGCCCTGACAAGGAGAATACAGAATGCTGCACGTGAAGACCATTGAAGGCCAGTTTGATGCCAAGGGGATGAAGGTCGCCATCATCGCCACCCGCTTCAACGATTTCATCGTTGACCGTCTGGTGGGCGGTGCGGTTGACTACCTTGCACGCAACGGTGCTTCCCGCGAAGACCTGACCATCGTCCGCCTGCCCGGTGCATTCGAAATGCCCATCGCCGCCAAGAAACTGGCCGCTTCCGGCAAGTATGACGGCATCGTAGCCCTCGGCGCGGTCATTCGCGGCGCCACCCCCCATTTTGATTTCGTCTGCAACGAAGCCGCCAAGGGCCTCGCTCAGGTTTCTCTGGAGTACAACCTGCCCGTCGGGTTCGGCCTGCTCACCTGCGACACTCTGGATCAGGCCATCGAACGCGCCGGTTCCAAGGCCGGTAACAAGGGTGTGGAAGCAGCCTCCGCCATGCTGGAGACCTTCCGCGTTCTGGAGCAGATCTAACCCATGACCAAGGAAAAGACTCCTCCGCGCAGACTGGCGCGCGCACAGGCCTTTCAGATCCTGTACGGCCTGAATTTCTCTCCGGTGCAAACCTTGGAAGCACTGGCGGAGACGTACGCCGGTTCACCGGACAATGCCGACAAGAATATCGACCCCACCAATCCCGAAGGCTTTGCCTGGGAACTCATCGAAGGCGTGTGGAGCAACCACCGCGCCCTTGACGAAGTCATCGCCAAGTTTGCCAAGAACTGGCGTGTGGAGCGTATCGGCAAGATCGAAATCACCCTGCTCCGTCTGGCAGTATACGAAATGCTGTACCGTCAGGATGTGCCGCCCAAGGTGGCCATTAACGAGGCAATCGAGCTTTCAAAGCAGTTCGGCGACGAAAAATCCCGCAACTTTGTTAACGGCATCCTCGATGCCGCTGCCAAAGCCGTGCAGGATGGTTCGCTCGCGCCCCGCACTGCCTAGTATTTACAACCACCCGGCACAGTCCGGGTGGTTGCGGTTTATACCGCACCCATTTGCCGCTTTACTTGCCAGCAGGGCTGACCGTAGAGCGGCAAGTGCTTGATAGAACCTGCCTTGCTGAGGTAAGGCAAAGTGTCGTTCCGGTAACTAAACGCTCCTGCGCAGGCAGGCTTTCTCCCGTCATGAGGAGGGCGGATTGAAGGCCTCCCCCGCTCCCGGCATGCCCCCTACCCCAGCCCCCAAAGGGCCTTACGGTTACGGGACAGGCAAACCGTCAGCGGTAGCCACAGCGACCGAATCTCAATCAAACATCATGTTTTCATGGTGCTGGCCAGACGACACGGGCAACCTGAACACTGTCAGAAGAATTTTCCGCGAGCCGACCGCTACAGCGGTCGGTGAACACGAGCAACATAAAGGAACTGTTGGGAATGAAGTACGATCCGCAGGCCATAGAAACCAAATGGCAGCGCATTTGGGCAGAATACGGCGATTTCCATACCGATCACAACTCGGACAAGGAAAAGTACTACGTGCTTGAAATGTTCCCGTATCCTTCGGGCAACATCCACATGGGCCACGTCCGCAACTACTCCATCGGCGACGTAGTGGCACGCTTCAAGCGCATGCAGGGCTGCAACGTAATGCACCCCATGGGCTGGGACGCCTTCGGCCTACCTGCGGAAAACGCCGCCATCAAGAACAACATCCACCCCGCCAAGTGGACGTACGCCAACATCGACAACATGCGCGCCCAGCTCAAGCGCCTTGGCTACTCCTACGACTGGCGTCGTGAGCTCGCAACCTGCGACAAGGAATATTACCACTGGGAACAGCTGTTCATCCTCAAGTTCTACGAAAAGGGCCTGCTCTATCGCAAACAGCAGCCCCAGAACTGGTGCCCCAAGTGTAACACCGTTCTCGCCAACGAGCAGGTGGAAGACGGTCTGTGCTGGCGCTGCGACAGCGTGGTTGAACAGAAGGATCTTGCACAGTGGTTCCTGAAAATTACCGACTACGCAGAAGAACTGCTGGCAGACCTTGAAAAGCTCAAGGGCGGCTGGCCGGATCGCGTCATCTCCATGCAGGAGAACTGGATCGGCAAGTCCGTGGGTGCGGAGATTACCTTCGACATCGAGAGCATTGATGACTCCATCACCGTGTTCACCACCCGTCCCGACACAATTTTCGGCGCCACCTTCATGAGCCTTGCCCCCGAGCATCCGCTGGTGGAAAAGCTCATCGACGGCAAGCCGCAGGCGGAAGAAGTGCGTGCCTTCGTGGAACGCATCCGCAACATGGACCGCATTGAGCGCACCTCCGAAACGCTGGAAAAGGAAGGCGTCTTCACCGGTGCATACTGCATCAATCCACTGAACGGCGCGAAGATTCCGGTGTACGTGGCCAACTTCGTTCTGGCCAGCTACGGTACGGGCGCGGTCATGGCCGTTCCCGCTCACGACCAGCGCGACTTCGAATTTGCCCGCAAGTACAACCTGCCCATGCAGGTGGTCATTCAGCCTGAAGGCGCAACGCTGGATGTTGCCGACATGACGGAAGCCTACACCGCCACCGGCGTGATGGTGAACTCCGGCCAGTTCGACGGCACCCCCAACGAGGAAGGCAAGGCCCGTGTAGCCGACTGGCTGCAGGAGAACAACCGCGGCAAGCGCACCACCAACTACCGCCTGCGCGACTGGAACATATCCCGCCAGCGTTACTGGGGCAGCCCCATTCCCATGGTATACTGCGACAGCTGCGGCATTGTTCCCGAAAAGGAAGAGAACCTGCCCATCGTGCTGCCGCTGGAAGTCCAGACGCACCCCGACGGCCGTTCGCCCCTCGGCGACAGCCCAGAATTCTATGAATGCGCATGCCCCAAGTGCGGCCAGAAGGCCCGCCGCGAAACCGACACCATGGATACCTTTGTGGAATCCTCCTGGTACTTCGCGCGCTACACTGACGCACGTCAGGACAAGGCTCCCTTCACGCCGGAAGCGCTTTCCTACTGGGCACCCGTGGATCAGTACATCGGCGGCGTGGAACACGCCATCCTGCACCTGCTCTACTCCCGCTTCTTCACCAAGGCGCTGCGCGACTGCGGCTTCCTGGACTTTGACGAGCCCTTCCGCAACCTGCTCACGCAGGGCATGGTGCTGATGGACGGTGCAAAGATGTCCAAGTCCAAGGGTAACGTGGTTGACCCCACAGAAATGATCGCCAAGTTCGGCGCGGACACCGTGCGTCTGTTCTGCCTTTTCGCAGCTCCGCCGGAACGCGACTTTGACTGGTCCGACACGGGCATTGAAGGTGCCAACCGCTTCGTCAAGCGCATCTGGCGTCTTGTGGAAGAACAGATGGACGTGCTCACCACGGTCAAGCCCTGCTCCTCCACCGCAGCCCACTGCACCACCGAGGAAGCAAAGGCCATCCGCAACAAGGAACACACAGCCGCAAAGAAGGCCGGGGAAGATATTCACCAGCGCTTCCAGTTCAACACCGCCATCGCAGCCGTGATGGAACTGGTGAACGATCTGTACCTTGCCAAGGACAAACTGCGCGAAGACGAGAACGGACGAATCGTCCTGTCCTCCGCCGTATCCACGGTACTGGCACTCATGTCCCCCATCACGCCTCACCTGTGTGAAGAGCTGTGGGAAGCCGTCGGCCACACCAACCGTCTGGCCTTTGAAGCCTGGCCCGCATATAGTGAAGAAGCCATGGTCAAAGACGTGGCTACCGTAGTCGTACAGGTAAACGGCAAGGTACGCGCTCGTCTTGAAGTGCCTGCGGATGCCGATCAGGAATCCGTGAAGTCTCTTGCCCTGAACGATGAAAACGTTGCCAAGCATGTGGAAGGCCTGACCGTCCGCAAGGTCATCGTCATTCCCGGGAAACTCGTGAATGTGGTTGCAAACTAGCAAGAACAGTGTCGCAGGCGTGGTTCGCCTTGTCCTGCTTGTCCTCACGGCAACGGTGCTGCTCGCCGGATGCGGCTACCAGTTTGCGGGCAAGGAGAAAGGCATCTTCGGAGATCCCCGTTCCACCATACGGATGGGCTCCGTGGAGAACCCCACCATGTATGCATGGTTACCGCCCAAAATCCGTTCCCTCATGCGGGACGAGATTCACAAGCGCAACCTGGCGAGTTGGGTGGACTCAAGTCCGTCGGACTACACCATGCGAATAGTCATTGATGAATTCATGCTGCGCAGTCACATGAGAGACTCCGATGACAAGACACTGATCTATTCCGCTTCACTTCGCTTTGAAGCCATCGTGTACAGCGGGCAGACAAACAGAGTATTCTGGCGCTCCGGCAAGGAATCTCTCTCGCGCACTTACGACTCGAAGAACGAGCAGGATGCCGGTACGGACATCACGCAACTGCTTGTACAACGGGTCTGTGACCGCATGCGGCACAGTTTCTAGCTGCCCCCCGCCGCGGGATGCCAATACCGTATGGACCCTTGGCCCCCCATCGTATATACATGGCCTGAAAGCTTCGGCTTTCAGGCCATTTTACGTATTCTCCCGGCACTCTTGCCACACGCACATCAAGCCCTGTAAAACGCCTCTATGTCCAGACCCGGCTTCACCATTTGCACCTGCCCAGACGCCCAACTGATCAAAGATCACATTGATGCACAGCTCAGCGCCAACCCTGCGCCTGATGGTCAGTGGCAGCGTCATGTGTATTGGGGCGATGAAGGCCTGCCTCCCGTTTTCTGGGAAAACCTGACGCTGCAGGGTCTCTTCGCCACCCCCAAGAGTCTGGTGGTACGCAACGCCCAGAACCTTTCCACTGACGACTGGAAAAAACTCAGTCAGGCACTGGGAAGCTTCAACCCGCTTGCGTGGCCCTTCCTGTGCCTTGAGGTACCCTTCGAAAAAGGCAAGCCCAAGGTGGTCAAGGCCATCACTGGCCTCAAATGCTGGGGCTTTGCCGAAAAAAAGGGCTGGATATGGGAATCCGCAGGCCTCACCCCCCGCGACATGCGCGATTTTGTAACCGGCTGGGCAGCCAGGAACACTGTATCCATTCCTCCGCAGGCACTGCAGATACTGGCACAGAATCTCACCTCAGATGCCACGGCCGCAACCCGTGAATTGGAAAAACTGGCTCTGGCTGCAGGCGACAACGCCACAATCACTCCGGAACTGGCCTCTGAAATCGCACAGGAAACGGAACTGGATATCTTCTCGTTCATCAATGCCCTGCAAACCGGCAACGCACCGGAAAAAGTCTGGAGCAAGGTCGTACAGGGACACGCCACCGGTGAAGACGGCATCTTCAAGTTCCTAGCCATGCTCCTGCGCGAAGCCCGCATTCTGTGGCAGCTGCTGGCAGGTGAACAGGTCTTCCTGCCCGGCAACGTCAAGCAGAACAAGGAACGGCTGGCCAGCACCATGGGCCGGGCACGCATCGCACGCATATGGGATCTTGCCCTTGAGGCCGAAAAAGGTATCAAAACCGGTGAGCGCAAACCCGAACAGGCCATGGAAATGCTCGTAGCCGGTCTCATTGCCTTGTTTGGCAGCTTGAAAGGCTCCCAGCAACGCCCGCCGCACACGTCAGCCACCTACCGACGTTGATTTTTCCCGTTTTTCCACGCTACAGACCACTTTTCTCTCGAATTTCAGCTTGCTTCACGCTATTTATTACTTATTATGGACAGCAAACCGCATTTTCATGGCCATAGGGAGCGCCTGCGCCAGAAATTGAAGAAGGATGCGAGACAACTCGCAGACTACGAGCTTCTGGAACTGGTGCTCGGTACCGTGCTCACCCGCTGTGATACCAAACCGTTGGCCAAGGAATTGCTGTCCAGATTCAAGACTCTGCACGGCGTGTTACATGCCCGTCCTGCAGAACTCCGCGGCATAGCTGGCTTCGGACCGTCACTGGAAAACCAGTGGCTGCTGTTGCGAGAGCTCATGACGCGTTGTCTTGAATCCCCTGTCAGAGAGCGCGCCACACTTGCCGGACCGACGGACATCGTTGCCATGGCAAGACTCAGGCTCGGCTCTCTGCCGCATGAGGAATTCTGGGCGGTGTTTCTGGACAACCAGAACCGGCTGCTCGCATGGGAACGCATTTCCACCGGAACCGTGAACACGACCATGATATATCCCCGAGACCTCATGGAAATGGCGCTAGGGAACAAAGCAAGCTCTCTGGTCATCGTGCACAACCATCCCGGCGGCAATCCTGTTCCTTCCACACCGGACGTGGAGATCACACGACAGATCATCCGCTCCGGTCAGGCGCTGGGCATTCGGGTACTGGACCACATCATCGTCACCGAAGGCGACTATTACAGTTTGAAAAGCGAAGGCCTCATTTAACACCGGCAAGTGCAACCAACATCCGGCCAATTCAGGGATTTGCCATGAAAACATGCAGATGCATCGTACACGGCAGAGTACAAGGGGTGGGATACCGTTTCTGGACCGTCCGCACGGCCCTCCCTCTGAAACTGACAGGATGGGTGCGCAACCTGCCGGATGGTTCCGTTGAGTTGACGGCCACCGGAGCGCCAGATGCCATTGGCAAGTTGCAGGAGCATCTCTGGCAGGGGCCCGCATACAGCGAGGTTACCGCTGTAAGCTGCACCGATCTGCCGACTTCCGACGAAGCCAGTACGGACTTTTCCATACGGTATTAGTCCAAGCCAAATACTTTTCCCGAACGGAGTACCCAATGAGCGAATATACGCTGGAACCCGATATTGATTCTTCTGATAACAGCATGTCCGATGACTCCGTGACCGACTCTCTTGCCGACGACATGGAAGGAGCTCTGCCGGAGTTTCCATCCGAGCTGCCCGTTCTTCCGGTACGTGACATCGTGGTGTTCAACTACATGATCCTGCCCTTATTCGTGGGGCGGGAAAAGTCCGTGCAGGCCGTGGATGCCGCGCTGAACGGCAGCCGCTACCTGATGATCACCACCCAGAAGGATGAGAGTACGGAAGATCCCAAGCCCGACGATCTGCACCAGACCGGTACCGTGGTCATGATCATGCGCATGCTCAAAATGCCCGATGGCCGCCTCAAGGTCCTCGTGCAGGGCATCAGCCGCGCCGTGGTGAAGCGCTTCATATCCGAAGATCCTTACATGATTGCGGAAGTTGAGGCTGTTCACGAACCCGAAATAGACTTGCTCACCGTGGAGCAGGAAGCCATGATGCGCGCGGCCCGCGAACAGAGCGAGCGCATTCTCTCGTTGCGCGGCGTGGCCACCTCGGACATCATGTCCGTGCTGAACAGCGTCAACGATCCCGGCCGTCTTGCGGACCTCATCGCCGCAAACCTGCGCATGAAGGTGAACGATGCCCAGCTCATTCTGGAATGCACCGATCCCCTTGAACGCCTGCAACTGGTGAACAACCAGTTGGTGAAGGAAACAGAAGTCGCCGCCATGCAGGCCAAGATCCAGAACATGGCCCGCGAAGGCATGGACAAGGCGCAGAAAGACTACTACCTGCGCGAACAGCTCAAGGCCATCCGCCGCGAACTGGGCGAAGGCGAGTCCGGCGATGACGACATTGAAGAACTCGCCCGCATGATCGAAAAGGCGGGCCTGCCCAAAGATGTACGCAAGGAAGCAGACAAGCAGCTGCGCCGCCTCGCCTCCATGCATCCCGATGCCTCCGAAGCCACCGTGGTACGTACCTATCTGGAATGGCTCGGCGAACTGCCCTGGAAAAAACTTTCCCGCGACAGATTGGACATTCCCACGGCGGAAACCATCCTCAACGACGACCACTACGGCCTTGAAAAGGTCAAGGACCGTATTCTGGAATATCTCTCCGTCCGCAAGCTCAACCCCAAGTCCAAGGGGCCCATCCTGTGCTTTGCAGGCCCTCCCGGCGTGGGCAAGACGTCGCTCGGACGTTCCATTGCCCGTGCTCTCGGCCGCAAGTTCTCACGCGTTTCCCTTGGCGGCATGCGTGATGAGGCGGAAATCCGCGGCCACCGCCGCACCTACATCGGAGCCATGCCGGGCCGTATCATTCAGATCATCAAGCAGCTCGGCACCCGTAACCCCGTGATCATGCTGGACGAGATAGACAAGCTCGGCTCCGATTTCCGCGGCGACCCCTCGTCCGCCCTGCTGGAAGTGCTGGATCCCGAACAGAACTTCTCCTTCTCCGATCACTATTTGAACGTGCCCTTTGATCTTTCCAAGGTCATGTTCATCTGCACTGCAAACCAGCTGGATACCATTCCCGCGCCCCTGCGCGACCGCATGGAGATCATCCAGATTCCGGGCTACACCCTGCAGGAAAAGGCCAGCATCGCGCGGCGTTATCTCATTCCCCGCCAGACCGAGGAAAACGGTCTGACCATGGATGACGCCGTCATTCCGGATACCGTCATCACCAAGATCATTCAGGAATATACCCGCGAGGCAGGCCTGCGAAATCTTGAACGCGAAATCGGCTCCGTCTGCCGCAAGCTGGCCCGTAAAAAGGCCGAAGGCAAAAAGGGCCCCTTCAAAGTTACCCTGAAGACCCTGCCCAAGCTCTTGGGCATTCCCCGCTACCTTGATGAGGAGCGCGAGAAGGAACTGCTCCCCGGCGTGGCCATGGGTCTTGCGTGGACGCCCTTCGGCGGCGAGATTCTGCACATCGAAGTGTCCACCATGAAAGGCAAGGGCAAACTCACGCTCACCGGCCAGCTTGGTGACGTGATGAAGGAATCCGCCCAGGCTGCCATGAGCTATGCGCGCGCCCATGCGGAGCAGTTGGGCATCGATCCCGACTTCCTCGAAAAGCTGGATATCCACATCCACGTTCCTGCAGGCGCCACACCCAAGGACGGCCCCTCTGCCGGTGTGACGCTGGTATCCGCGCTCATCTCCGCCCTTTCCGGCAAGCCCGTGAACAGCGATCTCTGCATGACGGGTGAAATCACCCTGCGCGGCAGGGTCATGCCTGTGGGCGGTATCAAGGAAAAGATTCTTGCCGGTGTGACGCGCGGCCTCGGTCACGTGATCATCCCCAGCCAGAACGTGAAGGACCTTGAAGATGTTCCTGCGGAACTGCTCAAGAAGATTGAAGTGCATACGGCAGAACGCATTGACGACCTGATCCCGCTGGTCTTCCCCAGCTAACAAAAACAGCCCGATGCATACAAAAAAAGGCGGCCCTTTCGGGCCGCCTTTTACATTGCAATGATTCGATCGCGCTACTTGCCGAACGGACACTTGGGGAAGGTACAGTTGGCGCAGCCGAGACACATGCCTCCCTCACCCATGCGGGCAAGGTCATCGCGGGTCACATCCACGTCCGCCAGCAAACGGGGCAGAATCAGGTCCAGACTGGTGTGCTTGAAGAAGAGCGCACAGGCGGGAACGCCCAGCAGGCGCGCAGTACCGATCTTCCCGATGAGCGTCATGGTGCCGGGCAACAGCGGCGCGCCGTAGAGCATGTCATGTGCTCCTGCATCCACAAGACCGTGGCGGGTCACATCGTCGGGGTCTACGGACAAACCGGCCGTGGTGATGATGATGTTGCAGCCTTCGTCCAGCAGCGCACGGGCGTTGTCACGGATCATGTCCCGGTTGTCCGGCACAATGATGGCACGATGCACTTCACTGCCAAGCGCCGTAACTTTTTTACGGATGATCTCTTCAAACCGGTCTTCAATCTTGCCGCTGAACACCTCGTCTCCGGTGATCAGCACGCCAACCTGCGCCTTGCGCAGGGGCAGAACACTGAAAATGGGCGTGTCAGATGCTTCCAGCGCCTGCATGGCCCTGACAAAATCAGCCCGCTGCAGGTACAGGGGCACAGCGCGGGTACCTGCCACTTCTGCGCCTTCCTTCACCATGGTCCAGCCGTTACGGCTCGCCGCCATAACGCCGGGGCAGAGGTTGAAGGCATAAAGAGCATCCGTGTTCACGCGGAACAGGCCATCGTAGGCCGCCTTGAGCGTCACCTTGCCCTCATGCGGTTCTCCGCCGCTCACAACCCCCTCACCGGAAAGTCCCTTGGCAAAGGCTTCGGCACAGTCATTCTCATGCACCCACTCTTCACCCACTTCACCGGTCTCGACATACAGGTTGTTACGGCCCATATGCTGCAGACGGCACAGATCGCCCACATCAAAAACCTGACCTTTGCGGAAGGCGGCTCCCTTGCTCTTGCCGGGGTCAATGCTGGTCATGTCGTGCAGCACTTCACGCCCCATGGCCTCCTCCGCCGCAACGGTCCTGATGGCGCTGGGCAAAGGATACACCACGCCGCCGGGGGCATCGCCCAGACTGTTGTCATAGGGATTCTCGCCCTTGCAGGAACGGCAGATGGGACCATGCACCGTGGGATAGGCCTCATGACAGACGGGGCATTCGCCAATGCCGCCCTTGCTGCGCTTGACCAGCAGGTCGGCCCGAAGCTGGATGGGCCGCACGGAAAGGATGTCCGCCCCCGCTTCACCTATTTCACGCAGAAGCTTGTCTGAATCCTGTTCATGCTTAGGCTTGCGCTTGAGGTACCACGTGAGGAGTTCCGAATCTTCGGCAAGCTTGTGCATATCCAGCCACACGCGCACGCCCTTGCCGGTACGCTTGTCAAACAGACTCATGGCGTACAGGCCGAAATTCATGACCCGCACCCATCCGTTGCCGATGGTACAGGGGGTAAGCATCTGAATGGCGTCGGGCAGACACCATGCCGTTTCGGCTATGGCCTCGTAGAGGGTTCCTTCAGGAATATGCCGCTTGGCCTCCTCAACCATGTAACCGCCAAGAATGAGTCCCGGCGCGGGATAGTTATGAAAGAGCGTAGCCATTTCGACGAACTCGTCGAAAGTGTGTTCACCGATATTCCTGAAACCTTGCGTCATGGTGCGTCTCCACAGGATGAAGTGGTATTATGGCCATCAAAGGGCACAATTAAGTGTGTGAGAATAGAACAGGTTTGCAGTCGCGTAAACCATGTGAAATTTGGAACTTTACAACGAGCAATGGAATCAGGAAGACAACCCAGGAAAATACTTAGACATGTCAACATGATGCAGCGAAACACCCGGGGACTCATATCCCAATCTGACAGGGTGGGTGTAAATATTCAGACGCGGTGAGCGCAGGAAACCGACTAGCGTAACGCCGGACGACTCAGCCAAGGCCACCGCCCTGCTGGTCACGGCAGAGAATCCGGCTACCACCTGTGCCCCGAGCGCAATGGATTTCTGTACCATCTCAAAACTGAGCCGTGACGATAACAGCACAAGCCGCGCCCTCTGCAACCTGCCGAGCCGGAACGCCTGCCCTGCGGCCTTGTCGAGGGCGTTATGCCGCCCCACATCCTCCGCATAGGCAAGCATGGAGTTTTCTGCATCATACAAAGCGCAGAAATGTGTAGCGCCGGTGCTGTCGAACAAGGCTTGGCACGCCTCAGACTCCATCTGCAACTGGTGTAACTGCCCGGGAGAAATACGATAATCATCAGACACGGCGGGAATGATGCGTATCAGATCCTCCGCACGGGTGGCGCTACGATTTCCGCAACAGGAGGCTCCGGTACGCATCCCGCGCCCACTCAAAGCAGCATGAACCCGCTCAGCCCCCCCGCTGATGACAAGATGAAGCCGACTGCCATCAGGCATACTCTCACGCCCTTCGACCCCGTATGTCTCGTAGGGCGTCATCAGCCCCTCCGTCAGACAGAAGCCGAGTGCAAGATCTTCATCACTGCCCGGAGTACACATAAGGGCAGCCCATGGTACGCCGTTCACCACGATTTCCAACGTCGCCTCTGTCAGTATGGTGTCGTCGGATGTGCGTGCTCCGCCTTCCCGATACCGCAATATGGTGCGCTTGATAGTCTGCATGATGCCTCCGCAGAACTAATCGAAGGAGTTCCAGAGCGAGGGAGCCAGAGGCCGCAACCCCTCGGATGCCGCAAGAAGATCAAGGTGCATGAGGCCTATGGCTGCAGCATCAAGATCCGGGCTATCAACAGTTTCCCGCAAATCAAGTGCGGCGACATACGTATTGCACTTGCGACACAGCTCAACCCGCTCCCACGGGCTTTCCTTTGCCCGCATGTACTCAATTGCACCGGGATCCTCATTACTGCACGCGGGACAGGCACCACGGCGATATCGCCAGTCGTTCCCGCACAAAGAGCAGTGCAGATACTTGTGTCCTCCCCCTCCTTTGACGAACTCGGACTGATCGGGATCGGGCCGTCCGAGGCATCCCAGAGACGGAAACGAGCCGCAGACAGGACAATAGCCTTCGCGCCACTGCACGGAGGGAACGACCGGAGCACTTATCTCGCGGGCAGCACGAAGCACCGTGCCCAATGCCTGATGAGTCAGGAAAACAAGCACCGGAGCAGGCATCTGTACAGCCTGAGCCATTCGCTCCAGCCCTGCGGCATCGCTGGCTAGACAGGCCTGAGAGATGGCCGCAGCATCAATCGAACCGGACTCCAACGCCTCAAGGTAACGGGTTACATGCCCGGCCAACGCGGGCAGGGATGCAAGATGAGGCAGCAAACGAGAAGCAGCCTGCTTGAACGGGGCCACCAGCCAGTCCAGAGACACAGAGGCCAGCAGAGCTACCCCGCCTTCAAGCCGGGCCACATCAGGATGCATCAACTCCGGCACGGGATTCAGGCCCGCCTTCAATTCTTCGCAAACCTCTTCCTTTGCCGCAAACAAGGGAATGAAGGGAGACAACACCGAGGCCAGCGCCGGACGGCGGACACAGGCAGCCGACAGGGTTTCGGCTGCACCGGAGCGCTTGCTGCCTGCAAAAGGATCAACTGCGGGATCGGAAGATACTGAAGAGAGAGCGGTGTCCTTGGTCATCTGAAGACTCCTGATGCGTTGGCTGTACATTGTCCGAGGCTAACATTTCTTTCAAAGCGGGGAGGGCATACGGCTGAGCCGCGCCCTCCCCTTCCTATCGGTTCCTAGGCAGTCACACTAACTCCGTTCGGTGTTTCCCTGTGCGGAAGCACGAGGCTTTCGCAGGGATGCGAACAGCTGCTTGCGGCCCATGGGGGCGACCTGCGCAACGCTATGGGTGTGATAGCGTTCCGGGGCGTCCGCAAGCAGGTAAATCACGTTCACATCGTGCTGGTCGGCCAGCATGGCGTTGGGATGCGTCTTCCTGACGAGCGCCAGCCTCTTTTCCGCCATCGCCAGCATCTGCTCACGTTCACCAAAGTTCATGGTGCCTGTGGGGCAAACCTTCACACAGGCAGGCAACATGCCCGCCTGAACGCGATCTATGCACATGACACACTTGGTCATGCGGCCGGTCTTCTCGTCACGGCGAGGAATGTCGTAAGGACAGGACTCGCGGACGTACTCGAAATCCTCCTTGGATATCTGAGCAGATTTTTCGGTGAATATGACGGCTCCGGTGGCATCATCCTGAATGACTGCACCTTCAAGTACGGTGTCTGCGGCCCCCTGACAGGGAGGATTCAGACAGTGACGGCACTGGTCGGGGAAGAAATACCACTCCACCTTGTCACCGATCAGATGTTCGCTGAAACGAACCAGTTTATAGTTGTAGGGATTCAAATCCGGCGGATTCTGATGTGTTCCGAGTTGTTTGGTCTTGTTGGCCGGAAGCTCGAACCACTCCTTGCAGGCCAGCTGGCAACCCCGGCAGGCCGTGCACCGTGTCGTATCTATGAAAAAGGACTTTGGCATGATCATGCTCCTTGGCGGCATCCCCAAAAGGGCCGCCTATTTTGCGATCTCGGTGAGCTTGTCGGCCTTGCGGACATTGACGCAGCTTGCCTTGTACTCCGGAATGGAGGTGTTGGGGTCACCTACCGAGGGAGTCAGACGGTTGGTCGAATCGCCCGTACCGGGAGTCGTCCAGCCGAAGCAGAAGGGCATGCCCACAAGATGGACAGTCTTGCCTTCCACCAGGAACGGCCGAATACGCACCGTCACCATGGCAATGGCTTCAACTCTGCCGCGCGCACTTTCGATAATCACGCCATCGCCGTTGGCGATGCCTTTTTCCTTTGCCAGTTCAGGACTCATTTCCACATAGAGCTGAGGTTCGGTTTCCAGCAGGTTGGGAACGTTTCTGGTTTCACCGCCGCCGCACCAGTGCTCTGTGAGGCTGTAGGTCGTCAACACGATGGGGAATCTGGGATCTGCAGGCTCTGCCAGCACGTCCATGTCGCTGGTAACGAACTTGTAGACGGGGCTGTGCAGCTGCTTGGAGAACGGATGGGACGCAATGGGCGTTTCGACCGGCTCGTAATGCTCAGAGAAGGGACCGTCCATACGACCGGGGCCGAAGAGCTGGCCGAAGCCGTTCTTGCTCATGATGAAGGGCAACTTGCCCTTACCGCTTGCCATGGGCGGCCAACCGCCGTCCGGCACGTCACCTACCCACTTGGCGCCATCCCACTCGATAACAGCCTTGGCGGGGTTGTAGGGCTTGCCGTTGGCATCCACGGATGCACGGTTGTACAGAATGCGTCGGTTCACCGGCCAGCACCATGCCACATTCGGATAGAGACCTATCTTTTCCTGCATGGGGGTCTGGCTAAGATCCCGCTTCTTGGACTTGTTGCCCTCCTCTTCGGTGTAACTGCCCGCATACAGCCAGTTCAGCGAAGAAGTGGAGCCGTCGTCCTTGAGCGCCACGAACGAAGGTACGAGCTGCCCCTTCTTGTAGAGCTTGTCGCCAACCTTGGTATCACGGGTGAAGTAGCCGTTGATACGCTTGGTCCACTCTTCGGCCTCGTAAGTCTGCGGCCAGTCCTGACGGGTGATGGCATCGGAAAGCGTTCCGCCTTCCCTGCGGTACATGGTCTGCAGCTTGTTCATGAGCGGAACGTACAGACCACCGAAGGGACGTGCTTCGCCCTGCGGATCAATGGCACGGTTATGCCACACAAGCCAGCGACCAGAGTTGGAAACTGTTCCTTCCTTCTCCACACGGTGGGCAGAGGGCAGCAGAAACACTTCCGTCTTCACGGTCTTGGGGTCAACGCCGGGGCGGTGCCAGTTATCCGTGGTTTCGGAATGGTGCAGGTCCATGGTGACCAGCCAATCCAGATTATCGAGCGCCTTGCGAACCTTGTTGGAGTTGGGCACGCTGTTCATGGGGTTCAGGCCGACAATGAAACCGCCGGTAATCTGCTTCTTGTACATGCGGTCGAAGAGGAACATGTACGAATGGTCTGCGCCCTTTTCGATCTTAGGCAGCAAGCCATAGCAGAAACCGTTATCCTTGGTGGCATAGTTGCCGTACCACCCCTTGAGCAGGCTGGCCAGGTACTTGGGCTTGTTCTGCCACCAGTTGGCGCTTTGCGGGTCATTGGAGACCGGCGTGTTGGCCTTGTTATAGTCTTCATAGGTCTGCCAGTCTGCCATGGGCTGGGCCATGTAGCCGGGGATGATGTGGTACAGCAGGGTATGGTCGGTGGAGCCCTGAACGTTGGGCTCGCCGCGCAGGGCGTTGATGCCACCGCCAGCCACACCGATGTTACCCAGAAGAAGCTGCAAGATACCGGCACTGCGGATGTTCTGCACACCTACGGTATGCTGGGTCCAGCCAAGGGCGTACATGATGGTGCCAGCCTTGTCTGCCTTGCCGGTGGCTGCAAAGTTCTCGTACACGCGCTTCAGGTTTTCCTTGGTCACACCGGTGACGGAGGAAACTTTATCCAGCGTATAGCGGGAATAATGCTTCTTCATCAGGTTGAAAACACAACGGGGGTGTTTGAGGGTGGTATCCCGCTTGGGCACACCGTTCGCATCCAACTCGAAGTCCCAGGTCTTCTTGTCATAGGCGCGCTTGCCGGCATCGTATCCGCTGAAGATACCGTCCTTGAAGCTGTAGCCTTCGCCGACAATAGTGGCGGCGTTGGTGTAGTTAAGTACGTATTCCTTGAAGTACTTACCCTTCTCGAGGACATAATTGATCATACCGGCCATGAACGCGATATCCGTACCGGAACGAAGCGGCACATGGAAATCGGAACGGGCGGACGTTCTCGAGAATTTGGGGTCCACGTGCATTACCACGGCCCCTTTGTCTTTAGCCTTGAGAACCCATTTGAAGGAAATGGGGTGATGTTCGGCAGCATTACTGCCTATGATGAGGATGGCATCGGCATTCTTGATGTCGATCCAGTGGTTGGTCATTGCACCGCGTCCGAACGACTCTCCCAGAGCCGCTACAGTTGCGCTGTGTCAGATCCGCGCCTGGTGGTCCATATGGACAACTCCCAGGCCGCGCATTGCTTGATGGATGAGGGCGCATTCTTCGTTGTCCGCATGCGATGTTCCCAGATGGAACACAGACTCAAGGCGGTTTACGGTCTGTCCCTTCTCGTTCTGGAGAATGATCTCCTTGTCACGGGTTTCCTTGATGCGTCGCGCAATGCGGTCCAGCATCCATTCCCAGTCCTTCTCTTCCCACTTGTCGCTGTAAGGCGCACGGTACATGGGCTTGAGCAGCCTGTGGTGGTTCTTGGACATGGACGTAAGCGCCGCGCCCTTGGCACACAACGCCCCTTCGTTAACGGGGAAGTCCGGGTCACCTTCCGTGCTGATCAGTTCTCCGTCGCGAACATGGGCAATCATGTTGCAGCTGACGGAACAGAACGGACATATCGTAATGACTTCCTTTGCCCCTTCAATCTTCAGCGACGTTGCGTATGCCTTCGCTTCTGACAGATTGAACCCCAACTGACCCAGCGAGAGGCAGGCGACACCTGCGCCGGTCAGTTTAAGAAATCCTCGCCGCGAGCAATCCATGCGTCGGCCTCCTGTTGGTTGAGGTACATGGCGCCTCCACCACGGAGACACCCTACCCGATCACGCTGCCACGGCCAGATTTCTTTGGCAATATTATTTAGCAATTTCAACATGTTAACGTTAACATGTTTATGGACACACCACTCCTGTCAAAGGTACATCGACCTAGGGATTCGCCTCCGGATCTGCTGCGGCAGATCCACTGGCAGACAATATGGATTCCGGTGGTTTTCGTGAGGGGAGTTCGCGCACCGACCAGTATTGCGCGGGGGTGTAATCCATGTGCTTCTTGGCAGATTGCAAGGCGAAGGCTTCCACCTCTTCCAACCAGTGACGGTAACTGGCGATAAGCAGCTTGGCCGCTTCGCTCAGCTGACCACCGCCACGCTTGCCGTCAGGCTGCTCCACAAGTTGAAAACCCAGAGCCTCTTCCGAAGTCTTGATCTTGCCCCAGGCAGCCCGATACGACATGCCCAACGCCTTGGCCGCCGCATTCAGCGAACCTGTGTATTCAATATACTCCAGCAACTGCAGCCTTCCCTGACCGAAAAAGACGCCCTTTTCGGTTTCCAGCCACAGGTGCAATCGCATAGTGGGTCTGCTTGCGGGACTCATGACCAACTCCTCGTTGCGTTACATGATGCGCGAAGATAAAGACTGCGGCACTATTCACACGTATGCAGTCTCCATGTGTCCCCTTATAGGTCCCTTCAATGCACAGGAAAACATAGAGACTCTTCACTTCGCTTTGACACAAACACAAAACAACTCCCCACAACCTCAAGGTAAAATCTTATATTCCTCAAAGTTAGCCTGAATTGCGTTAAAGCAAGCATAAACGGGAAGCAGCTTTTGTCATGACACGGCATGCTGAGAGAGGCATTATGTCACACAAGACATAACTAATTATCCGGAGGAACGGCCATGAAACGCTCGAACGAACGTGAAGATATGCACCATGGCTCCCAAGCACCGTTGCCTTGTACGGGACTGGGGCTCGACCTGTCGGCATTGGTGCGACATGCCGGAACCATACACTTGGAAAAGACGGAAGGTTCTGCGGCTGCCGCCAGAAAAGACGCCCGCCTGCCTATCCAGCCCAAGGCATGCTGACCTTGCCCTGAGGTTCAGCCAGAGAACCTAGAGGGAAATCCAGTATCCGCCGAAGCGCCAACGGGGATGGACAATGCGGAAGGATTGCGGCTGGCGGACCTGTGTAAAGCGGTAACGAGGCTGAGCCCACGGTTCATCTGCCATGCCCTTCAGGCGCGCCACGCGCTCATCCGTCACAGGATGCGATCTGAGCAGCGATGGTTCCTGCTCCTTTCTTCCCGGAAAAAAGAGCCTGTCGAAGAGGCTGCCCTGCTGATACTCGATGCTGGCCAAGGCCCGCGCCAGCCCCAAAGGGTCCCCGGTCAGACGCGCGGCAGAGGCGTCGGCATCAAACTCTCGCGTGCGCGACAGGGCCAGTTGCAACAACATGCTCACGCCGGGAGCTCCCAACAGCACAAGCACCAAGCCCCACGAAACCGTCATATCGCCTACAAGCAGCAAGGGCAGGTTAATGAACAGCAGTACCTTGCCGATGGTGGAAAAGACGCCCGTAATTCTGGAAAAGATATCCGCCAAGGTCATGGCCTGAAGATCTTCGTGCAGGATATGGCTGATTTCATGCGCCAGCACGCCTGCAAGCCCCTCCATATCCAGCCGGTTCAGCAAACCGGACGTCACGGCAATGACCGCATCCTTCCTGCCTCCAACGGCAAACGCGTTCATGACCGGCGAAGGAACAAGAAACAATCTTGGAGTGCGGGGAAGCCCTGCCCTGCGGGCCATATCCGAAACCACGTCATACAGGGCCGGAACCTCATGCGGCAGCAGGGGGCGTGCACGGTACATGCGCATGAGCATGGCCGGAGACATGCGGGGAGCAAGAAGAGCAACTCCCGCTGCAAGAATAAGCGCCCACATGGCACCGGCCACTCCGCCGACGACCCAGCCGGCAAGACCGGAAACCGATGCAATGGCCACCAGAAGAAGAAAAGTCTGCCCCCGGTTGGTGCTCCGGGCCAGAGCGTGAGATTTCATCAGCATGATATACCTGCAATATGAACTGGTGCGTGGTACAAGAACCTATTCAAAAGAACCGTGAAGCCCTATCAGAAAGTCACATCATTCAGAATAACCATATTTTCAGGGCAGGCAATCAACAAGGGCAACTATCCTCCCGCATTGTTCCGGCGTTACAATTCCTCTTTGACTTTTATAGACTGCAGCAGCTATTTTCATTCATCCTCTTGATGGAAAAGTGCTTTTGACCGGTTGACACTTCAGCGCAAAAAGCGCATGTGAGCGCACTTCACGTCATCATCGGTCAATTTCTCTACCGATCAGCCCTAAACAATCGACACCATGAATCGCGACTACACCTACTCCATTCCATGGAACCTGCTGCTCATCACAGTCGGCTCCTGCATTTACGCCATAAGCATCAAGTCCATTGCCACGGTGCACGGATTCATTCCCGGCGGGATATTCGGCCTTGGCGCGCTCATCTATTACCGCACCGGCTTGCTGGACCCGGCGACATGGTTCTTCTTGATGAACCTGCCGCTCTTCGCCGTGGGTTGGTTCAAGGTAAGCAAGCGTTTCTGTCTTTACAGCCTGTTTGCCATGTGCTTTTCCACGGTGGCATACAAGGTTCTCAACATTCCCATCCACATAGAGAATGAATTCTACGCAACAGTGGCCAGTGGCGTGCTCTCCGGCCTCGGCGGCGGGCTTGTGTTGCGATCGCTGGGCTCCGGCGGCGGCATGGACATTGTGGCCATCATGCTGAACCAGAAGCACAACATAGGCGTGGGAAAAACATTTTTCGCCTTCAACGTGCTTCTCTTCTCCCTCTCGCTGTCGGTACTCAAGACGGACCTCGTGGTAGCTTCCGTCATCAACGTCTTTATAGCCTCCACCACTCTGGATTCCGTGCTCTCGCTGTTCAACCAACGCAAGGTGGTGTTCATCATCTCGGATCACGCCAAGGATATTGCGAGGGAGATCATGACCAAGCTGCAGCGCAGCGGCACCTTCCTCGAAGGCAAGGGAGCCTACACCGGCCAGAACCGCGACGTGCTGATGACCGTGATCAACAACATCCAGCTCAAGAAACTGGAAGAGATAACCTTCACCTGCGACCCCGATGCCTTCTTCATCGTGGAAAACACTTTCTCGGTGCTGGGGCAGGGATTCTCGCGACGCAAGATATACTAACGCCAAAGGGCGGGGATATCCCCGCCCTTTTCTTTTTGAGCAGAAAAAAAAGCCGGAGGCATTGTGCCTCCGGCTTTTGCTTGTATTCCGGTTATTCGCCGTTCTCCCTGGGCATTATCCACTGCATCAGCAGCTTCAGCTCTTCCTCGGAAAGATCGAACTGGGTGCGGTTGCACAGGTCTTTCACATTACGCATGAAGGCCTTGGCAACATCCTTGATATTCACCCCGCTCTGCTCGGCCAGCGGGTAGCCGCCGCGGGTGATGCCCACAAGCACAAAGTTCACATGGGCGCGTCCCACGGGAATGCCGCGTTCCACGCACTTGTCACGCACGCTGCGGGATGTGTTGGTCAGGAAGAAACCATTGGCGTTCACTTCTTCCACGATAAGGCCCAGCAACTGCTTGTAGTGCTCAGGCATGAGCAGCGGCACATCCGTCAGACGATGCACGCGCACGGCAAATTCATACAGCTCGGGATAGGCATCACGGAAGTCGGCACGTGCCGAGGTTTCCTCAGGTTCCTCGTGGCGCGCGGGATCAAATACATATCCGGGCACGACATTGGACACTTCCAGCCTGTCCAATTCAAGGGCTTCCAGAAAATCACGGAAACGACCGTAACCAAACCAGTCCTGACCGGCGTCCAGTTCCTTCTGCAGAGAATGGGAAAGCTGGGCAAGCGGCACGGGGGAAGCGGAATCCGCAACCATGCGCTTCACGATCTGAGCGCCGCGCTCCATATGGCTGCGCTCCGGACGGGGCGAACGCACGATACGGGCACTCGACTGGACAGGCCCCTGAACCTGATAGTCTTCCATGGGACGCTGCTCGTCGAAGGGACGTTCGTCCAAGGCCTGCTGTACAAACCAATCCTCGCGAATCCGCCACGAGCTGGCCGCGGTATACGCGGGGGCCGCATAGCCAACGGAAAGCACCAAGGTACGACGCGCGTGCTCCTGCAGACGAATAAGCAGGGGCGTAAAGTCGGCATCACCCGAAAGGATGATGAACTCATCAAACATGGTCTTGTGATTCAGGGTATCCATGGCATCCATGACAAGATGGATATCTGCGCTGGTCTTGCCCTGATTGGTAAGCGGCGGACAGTCAATAACGTTGAATGCCGCACGGATGAAGAACGGACGGTACTGATGATAGCAATGAGGATTCAGATAACAGCAACGCTTGAGAATGCGCCTGCGCACCCCTTCACCATACAGCATGCGTACGGCATGGGTTTCCAGCCAGCGCAACCAGCGCTGCGGGTTGGTTGCAAAGGCACGGGCGGCTGCGGGAGCCAGTTCATCAAGACGGGTAAAAATGTTGTCGAAATCAACGAATAACGCGGTGTAAACCTCATCAAAATTGCTGCTGATACGTGATTGTCTTCTTTCCAACATACCTTTTTCCTAAACTGTAAACTACGTACTAACCAAAACACCTATACACAATGTCATGGAAAAAGCGGCCTTATCCGTTGGCACGGGTACGCCGGTCATTTTCCAAAAAGGAACCGGTTACAGAGTTGGGGTCGGCGATAATCGCCTCCGGCGTGCCGGAAGACACTATCCTGCCGCCGTTTTCGCCACCGCCGGGACCAAGGTCGATGACATAATCCGAAGCCATGATCACATCGGTATTATGCTCGATCACGACAACCGTCGCGCCTCTGTCCACAAGCTGATGCAACACGCGGATGAGCTTGCCCACTTCATGCATATGCAGGCCGGTGGTCGGCTCATCCAGAATATACAGGGTTCCCGGCAGACTGCGCTTGCCGAGCTCCCGGGATATCTTGATCCGCTGCGCCTCGCCGCCGGAAAGCGTGGTGGCGGGCTGACCGAGCCGGAGATACTCCAGCCCCACGTCTTCCAATACTGCAAGACGACGTTCCAGAACAGGATAATTTTCAAAAAACACTTTAGCTTGCCGCACGGTCATGTCCAGTACCTCGGCAATGTTCTTGCCCTTGTACCGCACTTCAAGCGTCTCATGATTATAGCGCTTGCCCTTGCAGACATCGCAGGTCACGTAGACATCGGGCAGGAAGTGCATCTCCACCCGAATCTGCCCGTCGCCGCCGCATGCTTCGCAGCGTCCGCCGCGAACGTTGAAGCTGAAACGCCCCGGCTTATAGCCGCGTTTCTTCGCATCAGGCGACATGGCAAAGATGTTCCGAATCTCGTCAAAGACCTTGGTGTATGTTGCCGGGTTGGAACGCGGCGTACGCCCGATAGGGGTCTGGTCAATGGCGACAATTCTTTCAATATGCTCAAGCCCTTCAATACCCTGAATCTGCCCGGGGCTGTCAACCTTGATGGACTGATGCAGCGCAATATGCTTGTACAGGGAATCCACCACCAGCGAACTCTTGCCGGAGCCGGAAGGACCGGTAACGCAGGTCAGCGCCCCCAGCGGAAAACGTACATCCACGTTCTGCAGATTGTTCGTGGTCACGCCCTTCAAGATCAGGTGCTCATCCCCTTCCCTGCGTTCGTCCGGCAGATCGATGACCATCTCCCCGCGAAGGTACTTGGCAGTGAGCGATTCGGAATGCTCCAGCAGATCCTTCACGGTTCCGTTGAACATAATGTCACCACCAAGCATGCCGGAGCCCGGCCCAAGCTCGATAACCGTGTCCGCCTCGCGAATGGTGGCCTCGTCATGCTCCACAACCAGCACGGTGTTGCCACGGCGTTGCAGGCTGCGCAGGGTGTTGATGAGCCGTTCGTTGTCCTTGGGATGCAGGCCGATGGAAGGCTCGTCCAGCACGTAGGTCACGCCCACCAGACCGGAACCGAGCTGGGAGGCAAGGCGAATACGCTGCGCCTCGCCGCCGGACAGCGTGGACATGTTACGGCCAAGGGAAATGTAATCCAGCCCCACGTTCACCATGAAGCCCAGACGATGGGTCAGCTCCTTCATGAGCGGCTCGGCGATGATCGCCAGAGACTTGTCGAAAGTGCGGCTCTGCAGCCATTCCAGCGCCCTGCCCACGGAAAGTGAGCAGAAGCCGAATATGGAGAGATCATCCACCCGCACGGCAAGGGATTCGTCCTTCAGGCGGGCACCGTTGCACTTGGGACAGGGCTTGCTCTGACGGAAGCGCGAAAGCTCGTCGCGCCATGTCTGGCCGAACTCCATGCCGCGCTCAAGGATGGAGGTCACGCCTTCCCAGCCTGTTCCCTTGTGGCCATGGAACAGCGCCTCCCATGCCTGTTCGGAATAGTCCCTGAACGGGGTGTTCAACGCGAAATCGAATTCCTTGCCGAGCACACGCAGGCCGCTAGCATACCGTTCCATTACCTTGGGGTTTTTCCACGGCAGCAACCCGCCGTCTGCAAGAGAAAGCCCCTTGTTGGGCGCAAGCAGATTGGGTTCGAAATAATCAATGGCCCCCAGACCGGAGCACCGTGGACAGGCACCTTGCGGGCTGTTGAAGGAAAACAGTTGCGGCGACAGCTTGGGCAGGCTGATCTTGCAGGTGGGGCACACGGATTCCGTGGAATGGATCGTCTCTTCGCCGCCCACAACGGACGCGATAAGCCGCCCTTCCCCGTACTTCAGGGCCAACTCGACGGAGTCGGCAAGCCTGCCGCGCAGCCCTTCCTTCATGACAAGGCGGTCAATGACCAGCTCAATGGAGTGCTTCTTGTTCTTCTCCAGCCCGGGCACATCGTCTATGGTCATGACATCGCCATTCACACGCACGCGCACAAAGCCCTCCGCCTTGAGCTTCTTGAAGCGGTCCGCGTGGGTACCCTTCTGATGCTCAACCAACGGGGCCAGCACCATGAACTTGGTGCCTTCCGGCAGGGCGAGAATGTCCGCGATAATCTCATCGGCGGCCCGGGCCGCGATGGGCTTGCCGCACTCGGGACAATACATGGTGCCAAGCCGGGCGTAGAACACGCGCAGGAAGTCGTAGATCTCCGTCACCGTACCCACCGTAGAGCGCGGGTTGCGGGAGGAAGCCTGCTGCTCCAGCGAAATGGCAGGCGAAAGCCCTTCGATCTTATCCACCTCCGGCTTGTCCATCTGCGGCAGGAACTGACGCGCATAGGCAGAAAGCGATTCCACATAGCGGCGCTGCCCTTCTGCATAGACAAGATCAAAGGCCAGAGTGGATTTGCCTGAGCCGGAAGGACCGCAGACGACAACAAGCTCGTCGCGCGGGATATCCAGTGTCAGGTTCTTGAGGTTATGCTGCCGTGCGCCTTCTATATGGATGCAATTCTTCTGCGTCATGATCTGGGGATGCCCGTAGGGTCTTCGGAAAGGTGTAAAAGGCCTGCAAGCCAATTAGGAAAAACTATCATTCCTGCACAGCTTGCGCTGAGGGCATAGCATAAGACCTGTGACGGATTGTGCAACCCCTTGCAGGCAAGGTCCGCAAAAAATGTCATGGGGAAGGCCATGCAGCCATTCCCCATGACATATCGAACTACATGAGAATACGCGCCAGAATGGGGGCGAAGACCAAGGCGGGCAGCATATTCGTCAACGGAATGCGCCGCAATTCCATGAGGTTGACGCTAATGCCGATAATAAGCGCGCCACCGGTGGCGATAAGCTCCGTCATCATGGCCTCGTTCAAGACGGGCTGCAGCACGGTAGCAAAGACGGTCAGGCTTGCCTGATAAATGAATACCGGAATGGCGGAGAACACCACACCCACGCCGTAGCTTGCAGCAAACGCAACAGAGGCGAAACCGTCCAGAATGGACTTGGTGAACAGAATGGTATGATCGCCGCGCAACCCTTCATCAAAGGAGCCGAGAATTGCCATGGCACCAATGCAGAACAGCACGGAAGAGGAAACAAAACCCTCGGTAAAGCGTTCGTTGCCGCTGCGCATGCGCTTCTTCATCCAGTCGCCCAAGGCCGTCAGCCTGTCTTCCAGCCTGAGCAACTCGCCGGTAATGGAACCGAGCAGAATACTGAACACCAGCACCAGCGGGTTCTGCGTTTTGAGGCCCATCTGCAACCCGATGATCAGGGTACACAGCCCTAGGCCGGTAAACACGATTGCCCGCATGCGATCCGGCAGACGGCCGCCCAGAACCAGGCCGACCACGCCACCCACAACAATACACACTACGTTAAAGACGGAACCAAGCGGGAAAACCATGTAACACTCCCATGGAAAACGATTACAACGGAAGGCAAATTAGGTATCCTAGCCCGCATTAGATGTTAAGCAATTTGTTATACGGAGACGCGGATGAAATCGTTGACGCCAAACCTGATGGTCGCAGACGTTGCCCGATCACTGCAATTCTACTGCGACGTGCTCGGCTTTACCTTTGAAATGGGCGTAGCAGAAGAAGGCGGTCCCATAGCCACAGACAGAAGTGCGGAACAGGATTTCATATACGCCATGGCGAGAAACGGCGGAGCTTGCCTGATGTTTCTGGAGCGGAATGCCTTTGCCCGCGACCTGCCGGCATTTGCCGGAAAAGCACCCGGTTCCAGCGCCACCTTCTACATGGAGCTGGACAATCTGGACGGCCTGCATGAACAGCTCCATGGTACGGTCACGGAAGTGAAGGCCATTGGCAACATGTGGTACGGCATGCGCGAGTGGTACATTGCCGATCCGGACGGCTATGTGCTCTGTCTCGCAGAAGCCCTGCACGGTTGAGGGGCATAGCCGCCCCCACTCTGCTGGATTAAACGCTCTGGCGGACAAACGGGCTGTTCCGTATACATTGGGCTGGCGAAGGACTGTGAAGGTCACTTCCTGTCCGCCGCAAACCAAACGACCTGAACAACCGCAGTTGACAATCTGCCGGAAATTGCACTATAAAACGCTTCCTCACACGCCGGGGTGGTGGAATTGGTAGACGCAGCGGACTCAAAATCCGCCGCCCGCAAGGGCTTGAGGGTTCGAGTCCCTCCCTCGGTACCACAAAGAAAAACAACGGGTTATCCGCATCAAACAGAGCGCGGAAAAGCCCGTTATTTTTTTACCCTGTGCGCTTTTGTGCCCCGTCTGTGCCCCGTAGCACAGGCAGTACCCTCCCCTTGTGCCCTTCAGCGGCGTGCGATCAGTGCGCCCAACCAAGGGGCGGGCGCATCCGTTCAGGGGGGCGCTCTCCCTCTTTCCCCCCTCCCCCCTCTCCTCAAGAGAACCGCGAAATATCTAAAGGGCGGCCCCATGCCTCACGGGTCCTCCCGGCGACCTGAATTCACAGGGGTCGGTTTCAGCACATTGTGTTCGCGGGTGGGGGCTGGGAAAAATTCTGAAAATTTGAAAATCGTGCAGATTTTTGGCGGGTTGCGTGTGGTTTCGCCAGAGTTGGGCGGTGGGCCGCAGCCTGTTGTCATGGGGGTGGCGGCATGAGTCAGGAACTGAACCAGACCCCACCGGCACAGTGGAGCCGCGAGCAGATGCGGGCCGCCGTGCTGGCAGATGTGGACACGGAGATACGGGAGGCTTGGGCCGAAGCGCTGAAAAAGCACGGCAAGAAGCTGGACCAAGACCGGATTGACCCGCCCCTTGCGCACGCATTGCATGAAGGCGAAGCCAAGCCGGACCCCAAGCCGAAGAAATATACCATCAAGCAGCTGCAGCACTACATGAACCGCAACGAGCTTGGCGACCTTGAGTTGCTGATTGAGCGATGTGGTGACGTGTATTGCTTCGACAAAAAAGCCAAGAAATGGTGGAGGTTTACAGGTGGCATCTGGTCAGAGGATGCCGTCAGCGAGCTAGGGCGCGAAGTCATGGCGCTGGGTGACCACTACGAGAAGGGAGCCCTTGAACAATGGAAAGTGGTTGAGTCACCAGAGACGCGGGAAGAAAGAGCGCTCACGAAGGCCAAGGAGCTGCACGCTGACCTTACGAAGAAGGCGAAGGCGCTGCGCGGCAGCTCCCGCCGTGAGAACGTGATCAAGACGGCCACCATTGGCTCAGAGTCGTTCGCCATCTCCGGCGAGGAATGGGACAGGCACCCGACGTTGCTGGCCTGCGCCAACGGCTATGTGGATATGGAAACGGGCAAGCTCTACAAGCCTGACCCGAAGCTGTATCTGCGGCAGCGCTCTCCATACCCATATTATGGGCTCCACACCTATGACCCGTTCTTTGACGAGATGGTGCGGAAGATCCTGTGCGACCGCGACGGGCTGCTGGACTACCTGCCCAAGGTGGTCGGCTACGCGGCCACGGGCAACCTGACGCACAAGGAGTTCTATGTTGCCTATGGCCCTGAAGGCGACAACGGCAAGTCGCTTTTGTTCAAGGGCTTTCTCAAGGCCATCGGCACATATGGTGCCACCCTGCGCACAGACCTGCTGCTTGAGAACAAGAAGCAGATCAACGAGGACCCGTTCTGGATTGCCCTGAAGGACAAGCGCATGGCTGTGGCCAGCGAGGCCAAGAAGGGCAGCAAGTTTTCCATGGACAAGATCAAGCTTGTCACCGGCTCAGACGGCACCGTGGTGCGCGGCCTGTATGCCGAGCCCACGGAACTGTTCTTTCCCACCAAGCTCATTCTGCATTCCAACTACATCCCTACAGCTCACGGCGGTGACGTGGCGTTCATGAAGCGCATGCGCATAATCCCTTTCAACGCCAAGTTCACAACCAACCCCAGAGAGGTGGACGAAGAGAATCACGTGCACCTTGCCATGGACATGAACGCGGTGAAGCAGCGACTGGAAGCCGCAGGCCCTGCTGTTCTTTCCTACATCATCAGAGGGGCAAAATCGTACCTTTCCAACCTTGATTTGACGCCGCCTTCAGAAGTGCTCGAACTGACCAAGGAATGGGCAGAAGATCAGGATATCATCGGGGAATTCCTGAACATTTGCTGCACAAGCGGCAAGCATGAAAAGAATCAGGTGAAGCCCACGTACCATGCCTTCAAACGGTACTGCATTGAGGAAAAAGAGTTTCAACCCAATCACGTACCCGGCTTTCGCAGCTTTGTTGAAGACATGGTGCGCAGGAAGGGGATTACCAAGGATACTTCCTCTAATTTCCACTACTTCCGAGGAATCAGAGTTAATCAGGAATGGGAGGCGACCAATGAGTAAACGTTCTGCACCCCAGATTTACCAGATTTTGCGCGGTGTTTTTCTGAGATTTCGGGAAGGGGCGCAAACCATTGCTATTCCTTTCTTTTCTCTTCTTTTTTTAGATTTAGATTTTGTAATAAGGAAAAAAGATAAGAAAAATAGAAAAGGAAAAGAAAGGGGTGTTTTTCCTGTGAATAGGGAAAACATAAAGGGAAGTTTTTCTAAAATCTATGAATCCAAACGCAACACACTGATTTCACTGTCGATATGTTGCCAGATTTTCGCCCTGTCCTTTTTGCGGCAAAATCTTATCTGCGGGGGTGCCGTATGGGCATAGCGTTGCAGCTGGACCGGGCAACCCGCGAACAGATTGTGCGTGAGGTGCTGGTCAACCCGCAGCCCAAGGGCGACAAAGTGGGGGCGCATTGCCCGTTCCACCAAGAGAAAACCCCGGGCGGTGCGTTCTTCTATGATCTGGAAAAAGATGTGGGGAGTTGCCTTTCTTGTGGAAACCATGACGATCTGCTCGCCATATGGAACATGCACCACGGACGGCAGCCCGATGATTCCGACGGCTACCGCGAATTTGTGCAGACCTACTTCCGCGAGAACGCGCCCACTGCCAAGGCGAAGAAAGCCGCCAAGACCATGGGCCCGCCACCTGCATGGCAACCGCGCCCCTATGATCTGCCGCCGGAGCGGTGGAGCCAGAAGGCTGGCGAGTGGGTTGAGGAATGCTGTGCCGCCCTGCTGCGCAATGATGCCCGCCTTGAACAGCTGTATGCGTGGGGGATTCTACCGGAGACGGTGGCCGCGTTGAAAATCGGCTGGCACGAAGGCGAGAAAGGCGGCAGTACCTACCGCAAGTTTACCCATTGGGGTCTGCCCTACTGCGAGAACGAAAAGGGCAACGAGCGCTGTGTGCGTCTGCCGCGCGGGTTCGTGTTCCCCGGCTATCGCGGTAGCGGCGATGGCCGCCGCGTGATCAGCATGCACGTGCGGCCCGATTGCCCTGAATTTGAGAATGACCCCAAGTACATACGCATAACTGGCAGCGGGAACCACCTGTACATATTCGGCGAGCCTCACTGGAAGATATGGGTGACGGTGGAAACCGTGCGTGACGCCGAACTGCTGTGGCAAGAGCTTGCCCCGCTGGAAGTAGGGGCCATGGCCATAGGCGGCGCAAGCATTCGTCCCGATGCCGAGGCGCACAAGATTCTTGCCGGTGCTGATCTGCTCCTGAACGCCATGGACAACGACAACGCCGGAAAATCCAACAGCTGGCACTTTGAGCCGTGGAATCACGGCAAGTTCGCATGGCAGACCCAATACCCCAACGCTGTGCGCTGGCTGGTTCCCTCCGCCATCGGCAAGGATGTGGGCGACCTGCCTGCAGCTGGTGTGAGCGTGTGGGACTGGTTTTCTGCCGGATTGCCTGATCACATTCTGAGGCGCTTAGAAATTCGGCGCGATGCGCTGGCGCGTGATGGTGAGGCAGAGGGGGGAGCGGACGCCGGAGCGGAAGCGGCGGGCGAAGTCGCGGAAGCCGGTGCGGCAGATGGCGGCGCTGCTGGGTTGGCACAGGGTGTCGCCCAGGGTGACGAAGCTGTCAACCAGACGGAGCGGCCCGTCAACCAGAGCGGCAACGCTGTCACCCAGAAGGCGCAGGCAGCGCCGGTTCCGCCCAAGCGGTGGGAATCGCCAAGGCCCGCGCGCGGGGTGCGGTATCTGCCCCTGCCGGATGCGGCCCGAATTGGTGACTCCGCATATGAGGATTACGCGCAGCGCCTTGCCGAGAACGGCAGCGCCCTGCTGCTGGAAGTGCAGGCTGGCAGAATCCGCAAGGCCGTGTGGCCGACCAACGCGCCGAGGGTGAAAGGCATTGAGGAAGGTTTCAACATCATGCTGCGGAACGATTCGGAAGTGACCGCCCGCATTGAACAGGCGCTGAAGGAGGCTGCGTAACATGGCGAAAGACAAGAATCTCGTTGAGGGCGTGGACTACTTCATCAACGCCAAGCAGGTAAAGGACCACCTGCACAGCCTTGGCTACACGGTTGCCTACAACACGATTGCCAAGTTCCTGAAGCAGAACAGTATACCCAAGCGGCGCGGGGGCGGATGGACCGCCCAGAGCGTGGAGCAGTTCGCGCTGCAGATGTGGAGCGACAAGCGCAAGGTCGACCCCAGCGCGGCAGCCAGCGCGCCTGTTGTTTCTGCGGATAGTTCCAGCGCAGCGGAAGAGCGCACGCAGGCGGACGCACGCCTCAAGGTCGTGCAGGCAGAGGCCGCGCAGTTCCGCTTTGACAAGGAGCGCGGCAAGTACGTGCTGACCTCCACCATGGATGCAGAGCTTGGCGCACGGGCCAAGGCGTTCCGCATCGGGCTGCAGAAGTTTGGCGTGGATGTTTCGGACAAGGTTGCCGCCATGTTCGGCGGAAGCCGCAAGGCTGCCGAAGCGCTGGCGCGTGAGCTGGGCACGCCGGAAGAGCTGATGGATGCAACGGTGCTCAAGATCGTCGACTTTCAGCTTTCGCGCGCAGACCGCTTTGCCCGCCTGTGGAAAGGCGAGATTGAAAAGCTGCTGGACCCATACGGCACGGGCCACTGGTGGACGGAAGACATGGCCGAGGCGTGGGAACGGTTCGAGCAAGGCGGCATGATGGACGCAGAAGGAGATAGTCATGCAGATGCAGCCTAACCCGCCTTTCACCTTCCGGCCTGCGGAGTGCGATGTGTTCCGCCGCCCCGATGCCGCCCGTACCGTGGATTGGGCCGCCAAGCATGTGCGCATTGTTGACGGTCCCTACAAGGGGCAGCCGTGGGACCCGAACGTGCTGCCGCATGTTGTGGGCGCTCTGGATATTCTGGACCGACAGGAAATCAACAAGGCATTTTTCATCTGGTGCAGCCGCGCTGCCAAAACCACCACGGCGGAAATATGGTCACTGGCCGAGCATGAGCGCCACGGCCACAACATAGCCATGGGCATGGCTGATGAAAACGCGCTGAACCGGCATTTCACCGGCAGCCTGCATGAGTTGATCAAGGGTATCAAGCCGGTCCGCGCCAAGCTGCACGGGCGCAATGCCCTGCAGAAAGACGAAGTGCGCTTTGCCGATGGCAGCGCGGTATACGGCATGTGGGCCGGTTCTGACAGCCGCACCCGTTCCTTTTCAGCCGCCGTTGTGCTCATCGACGAAGAAGACGTGTACCAAGACAAGGGCATAGTTCTGGCGATGCAGGAACGCGGCGACGAATACAGCAAGATGGGGCTGCAGAAGATTATCCGCGCCTGCCGCCCCAAGGGGAACGACAAGCAGAGCACCATATGGGCCGATGCCGAAACAGAGGCCCATGCATGGTTGAACTATGAATGCGAGTGCCCCGGCTGCCACACGCGGCAGGTGATGGAGCATGAGCACCTTGTGGCCATGAACGGCAGCAAGGACCCCAAGGAGATCCGGCGCGATCAGCTGGGCCGGTACAAGTGCGTTGCCTGCGGGTATACGTGGACGGACCGCGCCCGCACGGTTGCCATGCAGAACGGCGGGTGGGTTGCCACCAAGGGAAACCTTGACGGTGCCACGGTGGTGGCCTTTCACCTGCGCCGGTGGGAAACCCCGCTTGTGTCGCTCTCCGATGTGCTGGCCGACTGGTTTGAGGCGCAGGGCAACCCGCGCAAGCTGCAGGTGTGGGACAACAACACCTGCGCCAAACCGTACAAGTTCATTCAGCTGGAACAGGACGAAAACGCCCTGCGCAAGCATGTGTCAGAACACATGCTCAACGGCGAGGTTCCTGAGTGGACACTGGCACTCACCTTTGCTGCGGACATGCAGAAGGACCACTTCAAGTGGAGCGTGTGTGCGCATGGCGTAGCCGGTAGCGGGCGCATGGAAATGATCATCAGTTACGGAACGGTGGTCACCTTCGATGAGCTGGGCAAGCTCATTTTTCAAAGCCGGTACAAGACGAAAGACGGGAAACGGGAGCTGGGTATATGGCGCGCCTCGCTGGACGTGGGCGGCACCAAGCACGAAAACCAGATGGACTCCCGCCCCGTGCAGGCGCTCTTGTGGCTTTCCAGCCAGCGGCGCGGGGTTGTGTTCCCCACACGCGGCATGAGCCGGACTTCTCCCGGTCAGCTGGTGAAGCAGACTGTGGTGGAAAAGCTGCCGGATGGACGCAATCTTGCCATGGGGCAAGGCGGCCTGACCATGGCGTGGATTGATACGGACGCCTTCAAGCGTGACATCTTCTGGCGATTGGCAGAAGGCGCGGGCGAAGAGCCGCTGTTTTTCCACGGGCAGACCACGGACGAATATCTCAAGGAAATCGCATCGGAAAAGCTGGAACGCGACAAGACCGGCAAGGAAGCGTGGGTGCGCGTGCGTGCCAACCACTGGCTGGACTGCCTTGTGCAGCACATGGCCATGGCGTGGTGGCAGTGGTCACCCAGCCTTGTGAGCATGGCAGCCAGCTTGCCCAGCGGAGAGCAACCCCTCCAGCGCGAACAGGCAAAGGCCCAGAAGCAGGAAGACAACCCTTGGACGGGCGGCATCAGCCTGTTCGGCGAATAGCGGAGGCACCATGAGCAGAATGAGCAAGACCATGATTATCGCGTTGGTGGCTCAAGCGGAAGGCGGCGTGGACTATGACCGGCAGCGCGGCATGGCGCTGTGCCCTGCCTGCGGCAAACGGGCCAAGGTTGTGACAACCCGCAACTGGGACGGGAACGTGCGGTTGCGCTACCACAAGTGCATGAACAAGCAATGCCTGTTGTATCGGACGGGTACGACCATCAAGAGCATAGAAGTAGACGCCTTGGCAGCGTAGCCCCCTGCAACTTTTCCCCGCCACGGCGGGGAACGCAACACCACTTTCATGCAATCGGAGACGGGGAAATGAGAGAACAACGACCGAAGGTGGCGCACCTGACCATAAAGCTGGCAGACGGTTCGGTCCGCAGTATTGCCATATATCACGCCGAGGAATGGCCGAAGCGAAACGGACCGCACGGGCTGCTGCGTGTGCAGGACGGTGAGCGCTGGGTAAGCCGCGACGGCGGCAAGTACGACTGGCACACACCGGAAGCCGTGGGCGCTTTCATTGCTGAACTGCTGCGCGAACAGCTGGGCACCATGGAGCCGGAACCGCACATTGCGCCGGATACTCCGGCAGGCACCCGCGTGCTGGTGCGCTCTGCCGACGATGAAGAGAACGTATTCAAAACCCACACGCGCACGTCGCCCTTTGACCGTGGGGGGCAGTGGAAGGTCTATGTGGTGGGCTGCAGGACTCCCTTGCCGCTGGAATGTGTGCAGCTTGTCAGCGAGATAGAGAAAGGTGCCACTTTCGCCATTCCAAAATCCGGCGGCAACCCGCACCAGCACTTAACGGAACAGGTATAGCCGATCTAGTATTGTACTAATATAGTACACACTTGCTTGCATTCCATAGGCCCCATGGTGGTATTTTCCGAGGAAACTACACCATGGGGCTTTTGCATGACAGACGCCGAAAGAACGCAAAACAGACTTGATGCCTACTACGCAGCAGAGACGGCAATCCTTGCCGGGCACCAGTCCTACACTGTGGAAGGCACTGCATACACCCGGGCCAACCTGCAGGACGTGCAGCGCATGATCAACCAGTTGCGCAACGAACTGACCGCCATGCGGAACGGTGGAAGCATCCGGCAGACGCAGGTGGTGTTCTAATGCGGCCCGTGCAGGCCATATCCGGCGGCATGACCGCGCTGGCTGCATTCCCTTCTTCTGCGTGGCGGTCGCTCTCTGATGCTGCGTTCAACATGGTCACATCCGTGCGCTGCAGCATAATGGCATTTAGCAGTCCACATGCTGCGCTTGCCTACCGCGAACAGCGGGCCTTTTATCTTTCCTATTCCGCAGCCAACCGCAAAGGACCTAACAAGAACTGGCGGCCCAGCAACAAGACGGCTGATGAACAGATCATGCGCGGCTGGTCAGACGTTATGGCCCGCGCCCGCGATCTTGCCCGCAACAACCCGAATATTTCCGGCGCGCTGCGCAAGATATGCAACAACGTGGTGTTCAAGGGCATTATGCCGCAGGCCCAGCTTATGCGCGGCGATACTTCCGACGAGGTGAACAACCGTCTTGTTGAGCACCAGTTCAAGAAGTGGGCACGGCAGGTCAAGTTCCGCAGCAAGCAAAAGCTGGCGGTGCGTTCCTTGTGGTCGGACGGTGGTTCGTTCGTTCGTTGCTTTGCCAGCGAGACGCTGCACAAGCGCGGCGTGGTGCCGCTTGGTATCGAGATTCTTGAAGTGGACCACCTTGACCGCGAACGTAACGAAGAGCTTGAAAACGGCAACGTAATCAACAGGGGCATAGAGTACACCCCTGACGGTTTTGTTGATGCTTATTGGCTCTTCCCCAACCACCCCGGCAACACCCGCAATTTCATGCGCCGCCTGCACCAGAGCGAGCGCGTTTCCGCTGACACCTGCTTTCTGATCATGGACCCCGAGCGGCCCAGCCAGAGCCTGCCTATTCCGCTGCTGGCATCGGTGATCATGTCCATGCACAACTTCAACGAATATCAGGACGCAGAACAGATTGCCGCCCGCATTGCTGCGGCCTTCTCTGTGTTCGTCAAGACTACTGGTATCGGTCAGGTCGGTAACGGTCTTGACGGTTCCCCCCTGCCCACCATGGCGCAGGGAACCACCACCGAAGGCAAGCCACTCCCCGGCTTTGTCGGCACGGGTAACATTATTGAGCTGCCCCCCGGCAAGGAAATTCAGGTCGCCAACAACCCGCGCCCCGGTGAGAACTACGAACCTTTTACCCGCACAAACCTGCGCAACGCTTCAACCGGCGTGGGCATGAGTTCCGCAGCCTTTTCCAACGACTATTCAGACGCGAACTATTCCAGCATCCGCCAGAGCGTGCTTGAAGAACGGCGCAGCTATCAGGACCAGCAGCAGCTTCTGAAAGACGAAATGCTCGATCCCGTATTTGAGCTGTGGGTCCTTTTCCGCTGGCTGTTCGGCTACGGGCAGGAACGGGAAATCCCCGTTGTGTGGCAGACGCCCGGATGGGAATGGGTTGACCCGCTCAAGGACGCCAACGCCGCAAAGATTCTCAAGGAAATGGGCATAGAGAACGAAATTGACCTCGCTGCCAGCCGTGGCCGCGACTACGAAGAGAACGTGGAAAAGCAGGCCCGCGCCAAGGACATGCGCAAGCGCAAAGGTCTGGATACGGAACAGGAGGCAAAACCAGATGCTTAGACCGAAGAAGGGCGAAGGCAAGCAGGCGTTCATGAAGCGCGCTGTCAGCGAGCTGATGAAACAGGGCAAGAAGGAAGCCGACGCCATGGCCGAGGCTGCCCGCCTGTGGAATTCCGCCAACCTTTCCGCCGAAGAGGCCGGAGTTTTTACCCTTTCCTGCGTCAAGCCCGTGCAGCTTTCGGAAGGTGCAGGCGAAGGCAAGCCCCGCCGGTTCTCCATTCTCGCCAACACGGGCGGCGTGAATGACCTTGGGTATTACCGATTCGTGCTCAATATGAGCGGCTGCAAGCACCACGCTAAGTTCCCCGCATTGTACGAGCATGACCGCAAGCAGATAGCTGGCTACCACGACAGCGTGAAGACAGGCAAGGAAGGTCTGATTCTTTCCGGTCAGTTCGTGGACACCGCCATAGCACGGGAAATTATCAAGATCGCAGATGAGGGTTACCCGTGGCAATCGTCCGTTGGCGTGTGGCAGCTGCAGACTCGTTTCCTCAAGACTGGCGAAAAGGCCACCGTGAACGGCCAGACGTTCGAAGGGCCTTTGGAAATTTGGGATGAGTGGAAGCTTAATGAAAACTCTTTCTGCTCGATTGGCGTTGACGATGAAACGGCGGCAATAGTCATGAGCCGCGAAAACCATAACCCGGAGGTTACCGTAATGTACTCCAGAGAATTGAAATTGGCTCTTGGTCTTGCCGCCGACGCCACCGACGCCGAAGTGCGGGCCAAGCTTGCCGCCATGCAGCTGGCGGAAGATGCAACCGAAGCACAGGTGTTTGCGCACCTGCTGGCACAGAAGCCCAACGCCGAACCGGACAAGGGCGGCAAGGACCTGAGCCAGCCCGGTGGCACTGTGCCTGCACAGCCCGCCCCCGCTGATCTTTCCGCAGAAGTGGCGCGTCAGCTGGCAATTGAAAAAGAACGTTCCAGCGGCATTATGGGGCTGGCCGTCAGGCTGGGGCTGTCCAAGGAATGGGCGCAGGACCTCATCGACAAGAGCACCAGCCTTGCCGATGCCCGCACGCTCGCCATTGAAGAAGCCACCAAGGGCAACAGTCCGTTCGGGGCCGGTCGCCTTTCCGAAGGAGCCACCGACAGCGATAAGTTCCGCAAGCTGGCATCCGCCGGTATCGGCCTTCGCTTCGGCATGGGCGATGCTTCCAAGGCGGACAACGATACCATGCAGTATAGCCGCATGGGGCTGCTCGCTCTCGCTTCTCTCTGTCTGCAGCGTGGTGGCATGAACACCATGTTGCTGGGCAAGGAAGAGATTGCCCGCAAGGTGCTTTCCCGCTCGTTCAACCTTGCCGCATCTACCAGCGACTTCAAGAGCATCATGATGGACGTCGCCCACAAGCGCATGCTTGAAAGCTACGGTATCGTGGAAGAAACGTGGCGCACCTTCTGCGATGTTGTTACCGCCACCGACTTCAAGGATATGCACGGCGTTTCGCTGGACGGCGCGCCCGAACTGTTGGCCGTACCGGAAAGCGGAGAATACAAGTCCGCCGTGCTCTCCGACGGCAAGGAGAGCTACCGCATCGCCAAGTACGGCCGCGTTATCCCCCTGACGTGGGAAGCTATCGTGAACGACGACATGCGCGCCTTCATGAAAATTCCCGGCATGTTCGGTTCTGCTGCGGCCCGTCTGGTTCTGGACATTGTGTACGGGCTGCTGAAGAGCAACCCTGTCCTTGGTGACGGAAAGGCCCTGTTCCATGTGGACCGTGGCAACATTGCTACCGGCGCAGACATCGGCCGCGTGACCATGGGCACCCTGAAGGCCATGCGCAAGGCTATGGGCACCCGTGCAGACCGTAGCGGCAACATGGTCAAGGTAACCCCCTCCACTCTGATTATTTCCATGGATCAGGCCACCGATGTTGATGTGCTGCTCACCTCTGCAGCCAACCCCGAAGGTGCCAACAGCGGTGTGAACAACCCCTTCCGAAATGCATTCATGCCTGTTGCCGACCCGCACGTTGACGAGATCCACGACAACGCATGGTTCGCCTTTGCCAAGCCCGGCCAGTTCGACGGCATTGAAGTGGCGTTCCTTGACGGCAAGCAGCAGCCTGAATTGACGGAGGATGAATCCTTTGATTCTGACTCCATCCGCTACAAGGCCCGCCTGTGCTGCGGCGCTGGCGTGATGGGCACCTTGGGCTGTTACTACAACCCCGGCGTTTCCGAATAATCCAAGCGGTACCCAGTCGGTAACGACTGAATAAGGAGCAAACATCATGGCACAGAACCATGTTCAGGAAGGCAAGAAAATGAATTGGACCAACGGCGGCGCGGCTGCCGTTGTGTCCGGTCAGGCGGTGGTTGTGGGCGCGCTGGTCGGCGTGGCCGCAGGCGACATTGCCGTAGGCGAAACCGGCGTGCTGGAAGTTGCGGAAGTGCGTTTCCTGCCCAAGGCCGCCGAAGCAATCACGCAGGGCGCCAAGCTCTATTGGGACGCCAATGGCAACCCCGTGGGCGGCGTGGCCGGTTCCGGCTGCCTGACCGCAACGGCAACCGACAACACCTATGCCGGTGTGGCCTTCGCGGCTGCGGCTGACACTGCCGCCACCGTGGATATCAAGCTGAACGCTTAACCGTTTCTTCTTCCTCCATACACCGGGGGCCGCCCATTCGGGTGGCAGCGAACTGAGGCGGCCCCCACTTCAACAATCAACCCAAGCGAGGCGCAGCATGATGGATACAGCCAGCCAGTACCTGAGACAGTTGCTGGACTGCGGCAGCGGCAAGGGGCTTATCTCGGCGCTCATCGGATTTTTTGCTTCCGTGCTGGGCGGGGTTGGTCCGCTGCTGGGAACGCTTGTTGCGCTGTGGTGCATGGACTTCTTTCTGGGCTTTCTGCGGGCGTGGTCGGAAAGCTCCATCTCCGTGTGCAAGATGCGCGCGGGTGTGGTTAAGGCGTTTCTCTACTTCGCAACCGTGCTTGTGATGGCCATCATGGACTACGCCCTTTCGCAGACCATTTCATTCATCCACATCCCCGTGCGGGATTTTGTCTGCGTGTACCTGTGCCTCACGGAAAGCATCAGCTGTCTGGGGCACCTCAGATATTTCGGCGTGCCCATCCCCGCATGGATTGCGACACGCCTTGCCGGTTACCGCACCGCCATGGATGCGGGGCCGTCTGCCGGAGGTTCCAAATGAGAACCACCTTTACCCCCGAATTCAACCGTGCCTTTGCCGTGCTGATGGGTCACGAAGGCGGCTACAGCAACAGCGCCACCGACCGTGGCGGCGAGACCTACAAGGGCATTAGCCGCGTGCACCACCCTGCGTGGCAGGGCTGGCCCATGGTGGACGGTGCCAAGGCTTACGCCGGTTTCCCTGTGTGCCTTGAGTCCAACGCGCTTTTGCAGACGCTGGTGAAGGACTTCTACAAGGGAACCTTCTGGGACCATTTTTACTGTGACTCGCTTCCTTTGCCCCTGGCCCTTGAGGTGTTCGAGCAGGCCGTGAATCTGGGCATTGCCCGCACCGCCCGTCACTTGCAGCAGGCATGCAACGCGCTCAATCGCAACGGCAAGCTGTTCGCGGACCTGAAGGAAGACGGCAAGTTCGGCAGGCTCACCCTGCAGGCCGTAAGCCTGCTTGTGCATCGCGATGACATGGACCCGCTTATCAAGGCCCTGAACATTCTGCAGGGGGCGCACTATCTCGCCGTGATGCGCGAGCACCCGGAGCAGGAGACGTATGCGCGCGGCTGGCTGAGCCGCGTTGAGATCACATCGACAACCATGCAGCGGCATCTGTCGTATGGCGCTGCGGCTTAACCTGAACCCCAACGGAGGAACGGACGTGAGACGAATTTTCTACACCCTCTGCGCGCTGGCCGTCGCCATGTTGCTGGCTGTTTCCATGGTCGGCTGTGGCGGCACGGGTAACAACCAGAACGCAACCGTATCTGCTGCAGACTTTGTGACCCAGAGCAAGCTTGTGCTTGAGGACCTTGAGTCCGTGCATGAGATCGGCACCAAGGCCGTGGGCGCTGCATTCAAAGAAGGACAGATCAGCGAAGCCAAGCTGCGCGATATTGTGGAAGGTCTGGAAGCCTTTGACAAGGCGTGGCTCGCGGCATCGCACGCGCTGCTTGATTACCGCATCTCATTGGACGCAGGCAAAGCGCCCGGGCGGGCTGCGCTTGATACGGCATGGGCGGCCCTTCTGGATAACAAGGCGATGCTTGCCAAGTTGGCAGAGGGCATTCCGGCCTTGAGCAGTGTGAGCGCCTTGCTGCACTGACGCGGGCGCGCTCTTGGGTCTTAAACACACAGCTCCACACCTATAGGAGAACGTCATGCCTACCCCCATTGAATCCATCATGCTGGCCCGCGCCGTCATTGAGCTGGTAGCAGATGTCGGCTCTGCCGCTGCAGACGCCTACGTGCGCCACAAGGAAGAGCGCGGCGAACCCATCACCGCTGGCGAGATCAGCGCCATGATCAGCAATCACAAGTCCACCCGCGAGATTCTCGCGGAAATGGGCATCGATATCTAGGCCCGACCTCCATGCCCACGTTGCGCCGGGTTTATCCCCACCGCCCCACGCGGTGACCCGGCGCAACCACCAACACCAAAGGAGCACTCCATGAGCAGGCCGCAGGTTACACACAAATTCGCAGCAGCAGTAAACGGCGCGGGCGCGTGGTCGCCGCATATCGCAAGCGGCAAGTGCGCGGTTCGCGTTTCTGGCGATTACAACGGCATTTTGTATGTTGATTCCGCCATCAACCCCGAAGGCGTGCGAGAGGATGCTCCGCAGGATGCGGATGGTATCACGCTGACACAGGTAAGCGGCCCCCGTGCTTTTGCACTTGATGCCGGTGCAGGCTGCCGCCTGCGGTTCCGTCTGGCGAACAACACCAGCGGCAGTGTGACTGCTCTTATCTGTCAGGGCGAATAACATGCGGCGCGCCTACACCCCCACGCATCGCCCGGTGGTTGTTCCGCCTATTGCGGTACCCCACGGCATCGTCTGCGATTTTGATTTTGCACACAGCCTGCAGGATTTGTGCAGCCCTGCCGCGTGGCGTGCTGCACTGCCGAGCTTGGGCGGCAAGACGTATGATCGGTTCGGGGTTTTGTGCAGAGCCGGGGCTGATGTGGCGCGGCTGACGGGTGATGGGGTTTTGCTTGAGGGGCAGGATACGCGGCTTAATCCCTATGCGACAACTTTCACAACGTGGATTGGAAGCACTGATAGAGTTACCCCAAATGACACCATAGCCCCCGATGGCACAAAAACGGCATCGCGAATTGTAATGCCTGCCGGATACACAAATTTAAGATATCAAGTTTCTGTAAAACCCAGCACATCCTATGTTTATACACTGTGGGTTATGAAAAATAATGGAGGGGCTGCTCCGTATCTATCCATACATAATGCTACTGCGGGCATAGATATTATACCAGCCACAGGTGTGTATACAGCAGGAATCCCTTCTTCTGGGTGGAATCGCGTGAAGATTCCATTCACGACCCCTGCGAATTGCACAAGTGTATATATTTACGCAGAGCGAGATACACCTTTCAATACTGATTATTACGCGTGGAGTGCGCAGTTAAAAGAAGGCGCATACGAAACGTCAGACATTTTGGGTGAGGGCGCTCCCGTCACCCGCGCCAGCGAACACGCCACCGCAGACGGCAGCAATGGTATCACGTTGCCCCTCGAACGTTTGCACCCAACGGCAGCTGCGATCTGGCGCGGAGAGCGCGAGGGCACTATTGCTGCTCTTGTGCATATGGGGGCGGCACATTCTGGGTTAGAAACGCCTATCGTTGGTTCTGCAACTACAAAATGGAGAATGTTTCGCAGCACATCATCTGGTAATTTCTTGTATCAGATGGACGGTGCAGCAGCATCAGTGCCGCGTGTCCCTTTCATGGCTGGTGAAACTCTTTTGCTTGGATGTTCTCGTGAACAAGACGGCACAGCAAGAGCGTTTGTTTCTGACCCCTCAGGATCGGTTGTGATGGGGAGCGGTGTTCTTGCGGGCACATACCCAAGTCTCACGCTGGCAGCATTGTGTACTGACTATGTCGCCAACCCGATGAAGTTTTCCCGCCTCCGCGTCTACGACCGCGAACTCTCGCAGGCCGAACTGCAATCCCTACACAACAACTGGATGCAGGGGGTGCTGTAATGCCCTACACCCCCGTGCTTGCGATCATCCCCTTGCAGGGCTGGCTGGATTGTCTCGCCTCGCTTGTCGACGACAACGGCCACACCGAAGCCCTGCCCGCCATGAAGGAGCTGCGCCGCTCTGCAGAGCGGGTGGCTGTTCTTATGCTTCCCCCCACATGGCGCTACCTGAAAGACCGCGTGGACTGCGAATACTTGGCAGTCGGCGAAGGCGCGTTTGCCGCCGTGCGTGCGGCGTATCCTGATGACTTTGGCGGCACCGTGGTTGCCGGGCAGGATGAAGACGGCAACGAGGTTGTTGAACCCGTACTCAAGGAAGAGGGGTGGGCGTGATGGATATGGTCACCCAATACATCAAAGACACCCGCGCAGCGCTGGACCCCGCAACGGGCGGCCCCGGTGAGGCTGTGACCATCACCCCTGTGGGCGGCGAGGCGTTTACCGTGGATATCGCACTTGTCAGCCGCAAGGGCATGACAGCCCCTGCCGAGTTGCCACGTGAATACGCAGGCCGCGCCGGAAGCTGGGTTGTTGTGCGTCTGTTGATGGATGATCTGCCCAAGGTGGACGGCGTACCGGACGTGCCGCCCACGGACAGCACCGTGCTTGTTGACGGTCGCGAACACTATATTCGCTGTATTCAGCCTTGCGGGCCGCGCGGGGCCGCTTTGCGGCTGTATGCGGTGGGTGACCAGTGGGGGCGGCGGTAAGCGATGCAGCGCGTCTATCTGGCATATCGCGGCAAGGGTGCCACCAAGTACCGCGCCTACAAATTTCATGCTGGTGACGGCGGCGTTATTGACGCGCAGGTTGAGGACAATGTCACCCCGTTCCTCAATGCGATGGCGCGCAGCATGCCGCGCGAATTGCACAAGGGCCTTTCGTCCCTTGGCTGGCATTTGTCCAAACAGCTCAAGCAGGTGGTTAAGAATGGCGGGCCGCGTGGCGAAAATTGGCCGGATGTATCCGGCATTGTGCGCGGAAAGGACGGTTCCTTGCGCCGCGCACGGCGGACCCAGCGGCAACGGTTTTACGGCGCGCTGGGTAACACGCTTGGCTATTATCGCCACCCTTTGCCCGCGTTGCGTGTATCCATCGGCTGGCTGTCGCTGGCGGCCTCGCAGCGTGGTGAAAAGCTGCAGCGCGGCTACACGCTCACGCCAACGCAGAAACAGCGCCGTCTGTTTGCAGCTTCCGCCCGTTGGACCAAGAAGCACGACCGCGTGCGCAGCGGCAGCGTGTATCCGTTGGCGGCTGAATCCATCAAGGTTCCGGGGCGTAACCTTATCGCCCCTGTCTATGCGCAGGAGCAGCGGAATATCCGCCCGCTGTTGGAAAGCAAGCTGAAGGTTTACATGCGCAAGCAGGAAGCCTTCTTCGCCAGCACCACAAGCAACGCGGCCAAGCGGGCCGCCCAGAGAGGCTAGCCCATGAGCGGTTTTATCATGACCACCCTGACGGATATTGCCCGCGCATGGGCCGCAGCCCTGACCACGGATGCCGCGCTTGCGGCATGGTGCGAGCAGTTCGGCAAGCCGCTTTCCGTTTTTGTTGCGTGGCCTTCCGGTCAGGACAGGGAATGGGGCAGGCAGGACGCGCCCTATGTGGCCATAATGCCGCTGGGCGACAAGTCCGGCACGGATGCAGATGAGCATGAGTTTGAACTCTTTCTGCATCTGGGCCTTGAAGTGCACGGCAATGTGGAGGGCGTTGCATGGAAGGAGCCCAAGGGCTTCAGCGCCATAGAGAAGGATTTTTCCGGCCTTGTGCTGGAAGCCTTTGCCGGAACTGATTTTGCGCCGTGCGCTGTGCAGGGCGAAACCTTCCCCGCGCAGGCCGACTTCTTTGAGCGGGATATGGCAATCACGGTCCGCGTGCCGTTCACGATCTGATAGCGGCTGGACCACGGAATAAAAGCAAACACAGGAGGCCCATATGGGACAGGCACGCGGTTACAAAGGCAAGCTTCTTATCGGGTTTGAGGAAGATTACGGGGTTGCCCCTGCAACGCCCGTCGGGTTTCAGGTTCATATCAATTCCGTGGACGGCGGCGCAACCCGTGCGCTGAGCACTTCGGACACCATTACCGGAACGCGCAACCCGGCCAAGCCGTTCTCAGGAGACACCGCCCTTTCGCGCAACATCGTTGTGCCGCTTGACGCACGCGAAATCGGGCTTTGGCTCACTGGCATGCTCGGCGCGCCGGTTTCGTCCGGAACCGGACCGTATACCCATGTGTTCAAGGTTGGCGACACGCAGCCCAGCATGATCATTGAACCCGCGTTTCCTGACGTGGGCATGTATCTGCGTGGGCGTGGCTGCAAGGTTGGCAGCTTTGAGTTTACGGCGGGCGGTTCCGGTGAGCATGTCGTGAATATCGGCGTTGTTGGTCAGGACGAATCCAAGGAGGCGGCCCCGTATGATGCAACCCCCACGCAGTTCGCCTTCGACCGGATGGAGAAACGCCACATTGCTTCCATCAAGGAAGGCGGCGCGGCTGTGTCCGGAAGAATCACGGAAATATCGATGAAGTTCGACATGGGGCTGGATACCGATGGCTATACCGCAGACACCGGCGGAACGCTCGGCGACATCTCTGAAGGACTCATCAGCATCAGCGGCAGCGTTACCGCGCTGTTCAAAGATACCACATTGTTCGACAAGGCCGCCGCTGGAACCGAAACCAGCCTTGAAATCACCTTCACCAACGGTGCGCACTCCCTTTCGTTCAAGCTGCCTGAAACCATGTATTCCCGCTCATCTCCCGCAATCAGCGGACCGCAGGGTGTGCGTGAATCCTACGATTTCCAAGGCTATCTGGACGACGCCGCAGACGGCAGCGCCATTGTTGTGACCCTGACCAACGATGTGGCCAGCTACGCGCTGGCGTAACCCCGTAACCATTCCCAGTGGAGGAAGCCCCTATGCGTGTGACACTGCCCGCCAGCGGTACTGAAGTGGATGTGAAGAGCCTGAGCCGAACCAATGCCAAGCGCCTTGGCGAGATCAACAGCAAGATTGCTGTGAAGCTTGCCGCAGCAAAGGCTGACGGCGTGACGGAAGAAGAAAGAAAGTCTGCAGCCGAAGAACTCAAGGCCCTGCTCGATGAGAAGGAAGCCATGATTGCAGCGCTGTATCCTGATCTGGACTTTGAGGCGCTGCCCAACCGTGACGTGCTGGCGCTCATTGCCATGACCGTGGATTACTCCCTCAACGTGCCGGAGGCTGAGATAAAAAACTGGATTCGGTCTGGGAATGGAGAACAGACCCAGGCCGCATAGAATATTGCGCAACCTGCAGGGCGGCGGCAGATGGTGCCCCGCCCTGCGCCACATGCGAATACGTGACCGATGCCCCCGCGCCTTTGCCCTGCAACCTGCTGGCGCTGGCCCTGTGGAAAGAGGTGCAGACCGACTGGAACCATGTACCTGCAGGCATGGGCGGGAGCATGCGCACCGGCCTGAACTGGCAAGCAGTGGACTGGCGGGTGCAGTTTCTGGGCATTGAGTGGACCATGGGCCTGTATCGCAAATTGCAGCACCTTGAGCGGCTGGAACTGAACGCCCAGCATAACGCGCTGAAACAACAACGGAGCAGCTAATGGCCGGAGCGGTAGCAACCCGAATAGAGATTAACGCGCAGGACAATGCCAGCGCGGTTATCCGCCGTGCTGAACAGAGCATGGGCGGGCTGGCCGGTGCTGTGAGCCGGTTCGGTGGAGTGGCACAAGGCGCCCTTGGTGCTATTTCCCTCGCAAGCTTGGGCATGGGTATAACTCATGCCGTTGACCAGTTCGCGGCGTTCGATAAGGGGCTTATCGGCGTGCGCAAGACTACCGGACTTGCAGGCCGTGAGCTTGGCCTGTTCGGTGAGCAGATCGTGGACATGTCACGCAGCATGCCCAACACGTCCGAAGAGCTGCTGGCTATTGCGCAGTCTGCCGGACAGCTAGGTGTTACCGGCTCCAAGAATCTGCTCAAATTCTCCGAGACTGTTGCCAAGCTGGGTGACGCTTCCGACCTTGCGGGCGAAGAGGCTGCCACCACGTTGGCGCGGCTTCTCACCGTAACCGGCGAGGACATGGGTAATGTGAATGAGCTGGCTTCCGTGATCGTTCGGCTGGGCAACAACATGGCCGCCACGGAGCGGGAGATAGCGGAAATGTCCACGGAGGTGGCGCAGGCAACTGCAGCGTTTAACGTATCCTCTGCCGAGGCTTCCGCCCTTGGCACAGCCATGCGGGCCATGGGCATGCGGGCAGAGGCTTCGGGTTCCGCCGTGGGCCGGACCTTCCGGGTTATTGAAGACGCAGTGGTTTCCGGCGGTGATAAAATGGCGCGGCTCACCAAGATCACAGGTATGGCGGCAGAAGACATTGCCACCAAATTCCGCGACAAGCCCGTGCAGGTTTTTCAGGCATTCATAGAGGGGCTTGGCAAGGTTGTCGCCTCCGGCGGCTCAGCCGCCAAGACGCTTGGGCAATTCGGTCTTTCCGGCGAAGAGATATTGAAAATCCTGCCCACCCTTGCCGCCAACAGTGGCAAACTGGCAACCGCTCTGCAGCTCATGGAAGATGAACTGCGTAAGACTTCCGCCCTGAACAACGAAGCAGCATCCGCCGCAGAAGCCTACATTAAACAGATGCAGGTGCTTGATAACCGGCTGAACGCGGCCTCTGAAAAAATGGGCAGCATGTTTGCCCCGGCAATGCGCCTTGGCAAAGAAAGCCTTGTGGAACTGGCGGAAGCCGCCTCGCGCCTGCCCAACATTGCCAAGGCCATTGCCATGGTGAGCGAAGGTTCCATGCGCTTCGGCGAGTTTGCCACCTCTAACGGGGAAGAGCTTGAAGCAGCCATCAAGCGGCTGGACGGCACGACCGAAGGCACGGCCAACCGCCTTGCCGCCATTAATGCCCAGCTTGCAAGCGGCTTCACCTCGCCCAAGATGCGGGCGGCCCTGCATGAAGAAAAGCAGATGCTGGAAGCCGAACTTGGCACCATGCGTGAGATTGCCGCGTTGAAGCGTGCTGCTGGATATCACACGCCTGTGGCATCTGCTGCCCCTGCAGCCTCCGGCGATGTTGACCCCATTGTGGACGATGCCGCCGCCAAGAAAGCCGCCACCGCCCTCAAGAGCGTGAACGACGAGATTGCCAAGCTGACCATGAGCGACCTTGCCTACAGCAAGTATCAGCTTGCGGGCAAAATGAACGACTATGCCGAGGCCCTTGGCGCGGCGCACCCCGCGCTTGCACGCTACAACCTGCTTGCCTCCGAGCGGCTTGAGCTTGAGGCGAGCCTTGCCAGCTACAGCCAGCACAACCAGTTCCCCGACTTTTCCGCCCGTGACAGGCAGATGGATGAAGCCTTTGCCCGCGCCCGCACCAGCAAGCGCGAAGAGGATCTGCAGCTGCAGACCGAGTTTGCCGAGAAGCACAGGGAAATAGTGCTGGGTGAAACGGAATTCAAGCTGGAACAAATTGCAAAGCAGGCGGAAGCCTACCGCCGCGCTGGTGCCGATTCCGTTGCTGTGGAGCAGTGGGCGGCGGAAGAACGCCTGCGCCTTTCCCGTAATTGGGAGGACGGGGTAACCCGTGGGCTGCGCAGTATTGAAGATGAGTGGACCAACAGCGCGCGAAACGGCGAAGCGCTGGCAACAAACATGTTTGAATCCATCAGCAGCGCGTGGACCCTGACGACGGACGGCATGAAGTTCGACTGGGACAGCGCCATGAATTCCATTCTGAATTCAGCGTGGCACCAGCTGGCTGTTAATCCTCTTTTGGGCGGCATCTCCGGGGCCGTGAGCGGAGGCGGTGGCGGCTTCCTTGGCATGCTGGGCGGCCTGTTCAGCTTCAACGCGCTGGGCGGCGTGTATTCCGGCCCCGGCATCTCTGCGTACAGCGGCAAGGTGGTGGACAGCCCCACCGTGTTCCCCTTTGCCAAGGGCATCGGGCTCATGGGCGAAGCGGGGGCAGAGGCCATTATGCCGCTCACGCGCACCCCTGACGGTTCGCTTGGCGTGCAGGCCGTGGGCGGCGCTGCTGCCGCACCGCAGATAGAGATTGTCATCAACAACGATTCCGGCGTGCGCAGCCGTGTTGCCAGCCAGCAGACCAGCTTTGACGGCGGGCGCATGGTCACCCGCATTGTGGTGGAGAACCTTGCCAGCAACACCGACGGCATGGGCGATGCCATGCGCGCTGTCATGGGCATGCGGTAACGGTAACGACAGGAGACTGCAATGGACACATTCCCCACGCTTCCGCCGCCTTCCGCCTGCCCCATGGGCGTGAAGGACCCGCTTATAGAAGATGATTACATGAGCGGCGACGATGCCGCCCGCCCGCAGGTTTCGCGCCCGCGCATGCAAGCCGTGCAGGTGGAATGGAACGCCATGCTCAAGGCTGATCTTGCCACGCTGCGGGCCTTTCGTTCGGCGCACAGGGCCACGCTTTTTCTGTGGACAGACCCTTTTACCGGCGAGGTGTACGAAACGCGCTTTGCCGGTGAATCTCCGCTTGCGTGGCGGCCCCTGCCCAAGTCGCCGGGGCGTGCCAAGGTGATAATCAACCTGCTGCCCGTGCGGCCCTATGAGGCGTAACCCATGCCCACACTTGCCCAGATCATAGAACGCAACCGCACGCACAGTGAGCATGCCTACATCATGCTGTGCGAGATGATTCTGCCGGATGGCACCACGGTGCGCCTTGCCCGCAATACGGAAAGCATTGCATGGCCCAACGCGGGCAGCGTTTCCGGCGTGCTGGCCGCTGCGGGTGAATCCGTTTCCGTGCTGTGCGCAGAGGCCGGCAGCATAGAGGTTGCCCTGACTGGCGAGTTTTCCGGCGAGATTGCGCTGGAACATGACGATGGCGCAGGCGGCAACTGGACGGAGATTGCCGCCTTTACCGGCCCTTCCGGCGGGGAATATCTCTGCCTTGCTGGCCGCACCTATCGCCTGATCGTGCGCAGCCTGACCGAGGGCGCGCCCCATGCGCTTATTGCCCCCAAGGGCACGGTGTGGACGGCGTTTGATTTTCTGCCTGACGATCTGGAAGAATCCGGCAATGTGGAGACACGCGGCGTAACCGTGCGCGTGGGCAACGCCTCGCAGGCCATGTATGACTACATGCGCCAACTCATGGACTGGCGCAAGCTGCACGGGCCGGAACTCATACAGGTGCGGCTGTGCGTTGTGAACACCGGCCTGCTCGATGAGCCGGAGCCGGAGGCGGAATACTGGTTCGTGGATGAGGAAATATCGTGCCCGCCCCCCATGCAGGCTGTGGAAATCAAGCTTGGGCTTGAAAACATTTGGGACAGGCCCGTGCCGCGCCGCTCCATCACGCGCGATTTCTGCCAGTGGGACAGCGCGGACGATTGCCCGCACTACGCCGTGTGCAACCACACCCTCACGGCCTGCCGCGTGACCTATACCAACTCCATCAACTTTGGGGGCTTCCCCACCGTGGAACAGGGGGGCGTGAATGCGTAGCCCTTTGCCGCTGCTGGCTGATCTTGGGCCGCTGTTCCATAGCCGGTTTGCCGATGGCGGACGCGGTGAGCAGGACGCGGACGGCGTGCGCCTTTTCGACTGCTGGGGCCTGAGCATGGCCGTGTTTGAGTGTTACGGCCTTGTGGTTCCTGACTTTGCCATTCACGCGGACAACCTGCGCGCGGCCCACAGAGCCTTTACGCGAGAGGAAAAGAGCGGGCGCTGGGTTCCGCTTGCGCAGCCCGTTGCCCCGTGCGTGGTCGCCATGGCCACAACGCAGGTGACGCGGGCCAAGAACCATTTTGGCGTGTATGTGGGCGGCGGCAGGTTTGTGCACATCTTCCGAGGCATGGGGGTGCATACGTGCTCTGTAACGTCCTTTCCGTGGACCAAGCGCATAAGGGGGTTTTGGGCATGGGCAGCGTAAACGGCATGATTCCCGCGCCTTGCATTAACAGCGTGCTTGTTACCAGCGCGCTCAATTTTCTGGACCCCTTTGACCGCGTAACGGAATATTTGCCATGGCGGCAGGGCATGACCCTGCACGCCTGCGTGCCGCCGGTGCTGAACGTGCCTGCGGAGCTGGACGTGGTGCCCGTGCTGAATGGCCGCCTGCTCACCCTGCATGAAGCTGAGTGCGTAACCCTGCTGCCGTGCGATTCCGTCACATGGGCGGTGGTGCCGCGCGGTGGTGGCGGGGGCGGCGGGAAAAACCCTATTGCCACGGTTGCCATGCTGGCCGTTGTGGTGGGTGCCATGGCGTTTGGCCCCGCGCTGGGCGGGCCGCTGGCAGCCATGTGGAACTCTTCCGCCCTTGCAACGGGTGCGCCGTTTCTGACAAACGCTATGGCCAGCACGCTGGGCACGGGGCTCATTCTCGGCATAGGCGGCGGGGTTGTGAGCATGCTGAGCAACCCCGTTATTCCCGCTGCTGCCGCGCTTGGGGGCGTGTCTTCCGCTGCCGCCGCAATGGACGAATCGCCTACCTATGGGTGGAACCCCGCAAACCCCACATCAAACGGCAGGCCGGTTGCCGTGGCGCTGGGCACCTGCACGCTGGTGCGTCCCTTCAAGATGGCGCAGTTCGTCACCACGGACGGCGATAAGCAGTATCTCAACATGCTCTTTGCCTGCAGCGAGGGTGGCGACGAAGGCGAGGTAACCGTTTCTGACGTGCGGATTGAAGGCAACCCGCCGGAGAACTATGAAGGCGTGCAGGTGGTCATAAGCCCCGGCACGGCAGATCAGGACGTGATACCGGCCTTTGCGGATGCCGTTTTTGAGCGCGGGGTTTCGCAAAAGCTTTCTGCCAGCCGGTGGGCAACGGTGGAGGGCAACGGCAACAACATTCAGGGTGTTGGGTTCGGCCTCTCTGCCCCTTCCGGCCTGTGGTATGCCAACGAAAAAGGCGGGCTCAGCAAGGTGAGCGTGACCGTTGAAATGGAACGGGCCCCGGTGGATACGGAGGATTGGGTTGCGCTTGGCACCGTGACGCTTACAGCCGCGCAGCGCACCGCCGTGCGCCGTTATGTGCAACATGACAGCGCCGCAGGAGAATGGCGCTACCGCGCCCGCCTGACCGCAGAGCCGCCCACGGGCAGCCGCTACAGCACAGACGTGTGGTGGGAATATGTCCACGAGATTGTGCCGGACGATTTCTGTTATCCCAACACCGTGCTGGTGGCCATCAAGGCGCTGGCTACGGACCAGCTTTCCGGCGCGGCGCCGGAGGTGACATGCACTGTCAGCCGCCCTGTGGCCCCGCTGCCAGCCAGTGACGGCACTACCGTTTCGCGCAGTCTTGCCAACCCTGCATGGGCGGCGCTGTTCCTGCTGCTGCACAAGCGTTTCGGCGGGCGGGTGCCTGCCTCGCGTGTGTTGCTTGAGGAATTCGAGAGCGCTGCCGAGTGGTGCGATGCCAAGGGCATAAGCGGCTCACTCTACATAGACAGCCGCATGACGCTTAAAGGGGCGCTGGAACTCTTTGGAACCTACGGGCGCTTTTCTGTTGTGCCGCGCGGCACGCGCATAGGCTGCTACAGCGACCGGCCAGCGGCGTTGCCTGATCAGGGATTCATTGCCGGTGAGGGCAATATCATTTCCGGCAGCCTTGGCGTGAAGGCCATGAGCGTGAAGGACCGCGCAGACGCCATAGAGGTGACATGGTACCACCCCGAACAGGGGCGCAAGGTGCTCACGCGGCGCAGCCCCTTCTACCACTCCATGACCACCCGCGCCCCCATCACAAAAAGCGAAACGCTTGCCTGCTGCAACAGCTTTGAGCAGGCATGGAAGTATGCAGGCTACCGCCTGAACTGCAACCGCTACATCATGCAGACGCTGGAACTCACGGCCAGCCATGACGCCATACACGTGCGGCACGGTGACGTGCTGCAGGTGCCTGTGGACAGCGTGACCTATGATCAGTCTTGCCGCGTGCTGCGCGTGGTGAGCGCCACGCAGCTGCGGCTTTCCAAACCCGTGCGGCTGACGGGCGGTGCCGCGCACAAGCTGGTGATCAGGCATGGCGACGTGGTGCACCCAGACACGGGCCGCGAACTGGTGGAGGAAGTAGCCCTGCAGGTGACCGGCGCGGATGTGGAAACGGAAGTGGTGACCCTTGCCGCCCCGCTGGAGCACACGCCCATGGAAGGGGTGGTCTGCGCCATAGGTCTTGTAAACAGGCGGCTGCCGTGGTTCCGCGTTACGCGCATTGGGCGCAGCCACAACGGGCGGCGCGCCATTGAATGCCTTGAATACGCGCCGGAGGTCTATGAAGACGAAGGCGAAGTGCCTGCCGTTGATGAGCCCGCTTTTGTTTCAACGGCCAAGGGGCTGCAGCTTTCATACATGCAGATGGAAGAGGACGGGCTGACCAAGGCCCTGCCGCACATCACATGGCGCGGCAACGCTGTGGTGTGGAACATATTTGTGCGGCGCGTGGGCGGCAGCACAACGGCATGGAGGCTGCTGGGCACCACCAAAGAGACGGAATACACCCTGCGCGGCCTTGCCAACGGCTATATATGGCGTATTGCGGTAACCCAGACCATGGTTCCCGGTGACGGGGCCGTGGTGGATGTAGATGTTACAAGCGATCTGCTGACCATGGGCACCATACGCCCGCTTAACTCGGCGCAGCCTGACGGCTCGATAGTGCCCCTGTATACGGAAATTGACGGAGAAATCATCCAGATAATGGAGGCGTTCTGATGAGTGTTTTGCATAGAGAACAAAGCGGCGAGCAGGTGCATGTTATACACTTCAAGGAGTATGCGGACGCAGCGGCCCGCGAGTCTGACATCTCGCTCGATGCAACCCATGTGCACAAGATTGCGTTGCAGCTGAACGACGGAAGTTTCTGGCGGCTGGTTGAGGGCGGAGGCTCTCCCGTGTGGCATGCTTTCAGCGGTGTGCGCATCGGTTCAGGGATGAACGAAGTTCCGACGAATAACGTGATACAAAGTATGGTCAGCAAGCCGCAAGCGCAGCAGAGCATTGTCAAGGCCGCTGTTGGCTCTCGGCCTTCCGGATGGACTGCGAGCGATTGTGACCCACCCGTTGCGTCCATGACCTACAGCGGCGGGATTGTCACGATAGCCGCAGGATTACAGGTTGCGTGCGCAGGCGGGGGGGCTGTGCTGCTGTCTGCAGTATCAACGGCAACGCAGGATGTTGATTTATCCGGCGAGCCTGACGCGAAATATCATATCGCGGTTAATGTGAATGCTGACGGCTCTTTTGGGGCACCGTCGTATTCCGCAGTCGCCCCGGAGGTAGGGCTTGAGCGCATCAATGCCGGAGCTGACTTGCACAATCCTGCGGCAGTGACCCATGTAAACGGGTCTGACGCACCAATAAGGCGCGTATATCTTGGGTGGGCAATTGTTGCGAGCGGCGTGATTACGAGCCTGCATTGTTTTGCTCTAGGTTCCTCAGTCACCATTCCTGCTAACGGAGGAGCACTGTGCTTTGATGACACTGACTATGCGTTTTCAACACCGTTCCCGGCAACAAAGGCAACGAAGGGATATGCGTCTGTAAAGTTCTCTGATGGGCAGTTTCATCCTGTAGTTACCCATTACATGACAGGCTCATCTGTTTCGGTAGGTGCCGTTGTCGGCGTCAAAGGAGGTTTGGGGGTGCTTAGTGTTCCCAACATCCTTGCCAATGCGCGAACCGCTCCCACCTCTCAGGGAGGGGCCACGGTCGATGATTCCGGCTACATATCTATCACGATGGAAAGGGGGTATTAGTATGCCTATCTACGCATTTGAGGGAAAATCTCGCCAGATAGTCGGGGATTCATGGAATAAGCCAGAAGGTGCAATTGAGATGGTATCCCCTAGCCCCTCGCCGGATGCAATCGCCCAGGCGGATGGGACGTGGGGAGCAGATCCCGCCGCCGTGCGGGCAGAACGCGACAGCCTGCTTGCAGCCTGTGACTTTACGCAGCTGACTGATGCGCCCCTTTCTGCTGAGGCCAAGGCCGCATGGGCAGCTTATCGGCAGGCGCTGCGGGATATTACCCTGCAGGCAGGATTCCCGAACAATGTGGAATGGCCTGCGCGGCCCGATGCGGTGGAGGCATAGCCATGGCAGACATCATAGACGCCGCCAGCGAGCGGGAAACCCGCGAACGGGACGCGGCCATATCCAAAGCCGTGATTGATCTGAACTACCCTGCGCCGGAGTATGAGAACGGTGAGGCAGTATGCGTTGAGTGCGGCGAGCCGATTCCGGCTGAACGGCTGAAGGTAGCACCCGCCTGCGGGCTGTGCCTTGAATGTGCGGAAGAGTGGGCGCAGGAACAAGTGCGCCTGCAGGGGCTGGCGGCGTGAGCAGTCTCTTTGACCCTGTCGCAGAACTCCACAAGCGTGGCGTTACCGTCCGGCTTGCAGCGGTATCCGGTGGGCATATCGTCCAATCCATTGAAGACGGGCGAAAGCGTCATGCGTTGGAGCGCATGGCCCATGAACGATGGGTGCAGCAGACGCTTGCTCGCTACAACAGCCTGATCATGTTTCAGCTGAGCATGGCAGGTGAAGGCGGCGGCTACCGCTCTGTGCAATGGCTGATCAGCCACGGTTATTTACGGGTGGAGGATGGGCGGTATGTGTTGTTGAAGTCATAGGAAAATGCAAAGCCCCCGTTCCTGATGGAGCGGGGGCTTTTTTGTTACTCCCTATCCTCTCTCTTCGGGGCACCGCGCCCCGTGAGCAGCCAGTCCGCGCTTGCGCCCGTGCGGTTGAAGCAATCAACAATCCAGCTAGCAGGCACCTCATCTGCCTGCCGCTTGCGGCTGATGATTGTGGGGCTCACTCCCATGGCTCTGGCCAGCGCCGCGCCGGTTGTCACATCATAGGCCAGCATGAGCCGTTCTATGATCTGCTCACCCAGCGGGCCGAGCAGCCTTGTTGTTGCGTAATACCTGCCCGTGCCGCCCTCGCCCATGCGATAGACAATGCGCACGATAACCCGCCGCATGCCTGTGCGCCTCTGCCCCGTGATCTGGCCTATGATGACCTGCCCCGGCCTTTCCCTTGCCTGCTCGAGGCGTTCGCGCAGCATCTCCACCTCTCCGCCGTGCACAAGGTCCGTTGCCAGCGCGCCGGTGCTTGTGCGGGCAAGGCTGTCTCTGTCGCCCTGCGCGGCGAGAATGCGCAGTTCCTCGTTGAGTATCCACAGATTATCCATGGGGCTGCCCGCGATCTGCCGCGCATAGTGCAGTTCCAGATTAAGGTACTGCGCCAGCGGCAGCACGGTGGTAATGATGCCCGCCAGCTGTTCCGGCTCACCGTGCGTGTATGCGGGGGTTGTTTCCCAGCGCACCGGCACCGGCCTGCCGCCTGCGGTGATGACCACATCTGCCGCGCGGCTGCAGCGCGTATCCAGCGCGGTGTCGTCCACGGTCTGCGCGGTGTCGTCTACCGGCGCAAGGTGCGCGGGCAAGCCTTTCTCACGAGGGTTGCCCCATAATCTGAGAAAAGCCGTGTTGGCATGTTCCACTGTGCCCGTTGCATCACGCAGCGTTGCAGGGCGCTGCATTGCGTCTACGAGGGATGCGAGTACGGTTGCAATAGTCTGCTGCTTCATTGTTGACCCAGAGTAAATAAGTTGACCTACAGTCACGTTGTATATCATTCGGGCGGGTTTGTGTTGACTATGCAATATCATATCGTGTTATGCGGTGTGCCTATCTGTGAAAACCTGATTCGTGGAGGGCAATATGGAAGAAGGAATGCGAGGAGGCTGCCTAGCAGCCGAGCTGCAGGGGGATTCTGCTGTGCTATCGCTGGTGCGGCAGCATGTGGGAGAGGATGCGGGGCACACACTATTGCTGGTGCAGCGGCATCTTGAACAGCTTGCGGCTGCCTGCATAGGGGGAGACTGTGCACGCTGCAAAACAGTGAAGGGCAAAGGGTGCCCGCTGGCGGGAGATAACTAGTAGTTAGGATTTGATGATGCGGGAGATAATGAGAACGGCGGCTGCGCTAGTGAGCGGGCCGCCGTTGCTGTTGCTACTTGAAGGGCTTTAGCATTTTGTATGTGACTTCTGTGTTTGACGCCTTGATGATTTCAAACCGTGCGCCCTTTATCCCGACGACTTGATCACTTGATATATCAAAGGTCAGATCCTGGCTGTAGCTAGGGCGCGCCATGTCGCTGGCAAACTCCCTGTATGAAAAGTAAACGCTGTCTTTGCTGCGACCATTATAGAGCAGTTGCTGGCGAAGATAGTTTGATGACTGTAGCACAAGATCCTTGGTGACGGTTTTGGCCCCGATCTTTTCGAGTGCGCCGAATAACCCAGACTTATCGAAAATTATTTCCTGCATATGTGGAGGCATTACGCCTTGCCTGCATAGGACATAGCGGCCCATGTACCGTTCAATGAACACGTCGCCAACAGCCAGTTGTGTGGCATGGCCTGCCGGTATCTCGACAATCTCTATGCCATGATAAACGGCAAGGGTCCCTTGATCGCACATGGGCTCACCGACTTCGATTGTCTGGACGTCCCCTATCTTGGGAAAATCAGCGCTTTGGTACGTTGGCGGGATTGGTTCCAGCGTGGCGCACGCGGTAAGCAGGAGTGTTGTTAGCAGTAGGACGTAATTGATACGGGATGAATACTTCATTGCCTACTCCATTTTATCCAGAAAAATGAATGCGGGCGCCGCATCGTCATAGGGGATTTTCAGGTTCTTGGCGATTTCCTTACGCAAGCCTTTCTCATCCGTATCGAGGCCCTTGTGGTATTTGGGATAGAGCCGCCCCCATTCTTCGGCTATCCGCACCGTTTTAGCATCTGGCATGGTGCCTGCCGCTTGCACAGCCCATATGCCCGAGCCCGTGCCTGACCATCCATACCCGTCGGGGGAATATTCCGTGATGCATAGGGGGGTGCCGCCGCGAATAAAATGCTCAGAAGGATACACTCTGACGGTAACAGCATGCGCCTTGTTCTTCTTCAGCACGTCTGCCGCAGCAAATTTTGATGTTTCGATAATATCGCTCATCGGCTTTGCAATGACGTCCTTGATGACAATGTCAGTACGGAGGCGATGCCGATTTATCTTGGTGGCATCAAACCGTTGCAGCTCAACGATTTGATAATCCAGCATCCCAGCGAACGCAGACGTTGATAGCAACACAAGCATACAGCAAAACAAAAACACCTTTCTCATGTCAGCCCCCTTTCAGTGATTGGTGATGTTTTACGCCCTGCGCTTCACGAACACACACGGCGCGATGATGGTGATGGATTCCTTTGCCACATCCACATGAAAAACCTTGCCCCCGTTCCGCTTGGGCAGCCAGCCTGTGAGCCTGATCATGCCCGCCCGTTCCGGCGAATCGCCCGACCAGATTTTGATTGTCGCCCGCCCGTCGGCTTCCACATACACGGCATCGCCTTCTTCCGGTGCGCGGTCGGGGTCGCAGTAGCAGACCATTCCTTCCCGTATTCCTTCCGGCTCCATGCTGTCGCCAATCGGCAGCACGGCAAAGGCATCTGGCCCCAAGCCTGCCAGCCTTTCCACATCCACGGCCATGCGGCGGCCTGTTTCCCACCCCTGCACGCTGCAAGGAGCAAGACCCATCACGGGCAGCTTGCCTGCACCCATTGCAGCCTGCAGGGGCGGGACCGGGGGTAATTCCTGTTGATACGCGGTGAGATGCTGCGCGGATTCCGGCAGCTCTATCTTCTGCGGCCTTGCGGCCTTCTTTCCATCCATGCCCGTGCGCGGGTCGCCCATGCCGAGCAGGAGCCAATCGGGGTGTAAGCCGAACACGCTGGCCAGCTTTTCCAGATCGTCGCTGCTGGGGCGCTGCCCCTTCTTCCACGCCTGATGCTTGCCGTGGGTAATGCCTGCTTCCTTGGCGAACTGCAGTTCGCTCATGGGGAGCTTGTTCTCTGCGGCGTACTTCTTCCACGCCTGCATGATCACGGGATATTGCGCGGCCCAATCCGCGCGCGGGGCATCGTCCGGAATGGTGCGGCCTTCGGGTTCGCCTTGGCCTGTGAGCAGCCATGTGGGGGAGATGCCGCACTTGCGGGCGATGGTTTCGAGATCCACGGCACTAGGTAGCTGGCCACCGGACCATAGGCGCACCTTGCTTTGGTACGTGCCAAGGAAGTCGGCAATGGCGCGCTGGCTTAAATTCGCTTCAGGACCAAGAATTTGAAAAATTTTATTGCAAATTATTTCAAATCTATGAGGCCACTTTGCGGCAATATTTGATTCATGATTCATTTTTCGTATTGCCAGTGAAGTGTTTTTCATCTATTCCACAATTAACGCACGAAACAAAAACAATGCACGGAGGAAAAACCATGCAACAAATTAATCCCGTAACCAATTTAACCCGCTTTGAAAAGCTTGGCGTTGCTCTGGAGCGGGCTGGCGTAAAGATTGCCGCCATCGCCGCTTATATGGGCGTCTCCGCACCTGCCGTCAGCCGTATGCTGCGCCAACCTACCATTGCCCCGCATCGTCATAATCAGCTCACCGCCTTCGGGATTTCCCCTGAGCTGCTTCCCCGCCCCGAATACATCACCCCCGGACCCAAGCCGCAGACAACCGAGTTGGAAGACGAGAACGACGCCGTAGCCTTAGCCGCCTAGGGCTGCCTAGGCATAATTTAATCACTCTCGTCGAAATTTCATCTACCCATGTTTGATTTTTAATCAGTCCCGCTGCGGGCTGGCAATGTGTGAACACAAGGAAAAATGACACCATGAGCAAGCAACCCCCCGCCCCCATTAACCGCGAATACTTCAAGCACATGTCGTTTTCTGCGGCGCTTGATCTGGCAATTGGCCGCAGCGGCATGACCCGTGAAGACGTTGCGGAATTAATGAAGTGGTCGCCTTCGAATGCCAGCCGCTATTTCAATCCGTCTGACAACTACTGGCCCCAGCCGCAGGCCATTCCGCGCCTGTGTGCGGTGCTTCGCAACCGCGACCTCATAGACTGGCTGCTTACCCATTACGACGAGGAGCGCAAAGGCTGCGGGCTTGTCGCCGAACCCATGGATGAACTGGCACTGCTGCGCCTCATCAACGAAATCTGCAAGGAAATGGGCGACGTGCACAGGGCCGTGGAAGACGCGCTGAAGGTTGACCACAGCGTGCAGCCGCACGAAGCGCGGACGATCATCCGGCAGAGCTATGACGTGCTGGTGCGCTTCGGAGAGCTCATCGCCGGTATGAGCGCGCTGCGCGAAGATGGAGGGTCTGCCCGATGAAAGCTGAAACCGTTGTTGAAAGCCGTATGCGCGTTCTGAAAATGGCCATGCGCATGTGTGAAGGTGCAGGCGCAGAGGCCGTGATTGCCACCTACGACGCCCTGTGGAGCCGCATTTCTTCCGGCGAGGCGTTGCCCTTGAACGGCAACGGGCATGCTGATGCGCTGGTTGACCAGTTCTTTACCGACTGCGTGGAGATGGTTGGCGGCGACCGCGTGAAGATTCAGCACAACACCTTGTACACCGCCTTCAAGGAATGGTGCGATGCCAACGGACATGAGCACCTTGGCATGCGCCGGTTCGGCGAGGCTGTTTCCGACCGCGTGAGCAAGTTCAAGAGCAACTACGTGTTCTATACGGGCATCCGCCTGAAGGAGTCGCCCGATGCGTAGCGCCATGCCCCCCATGCCCCCCATTCATGCCGCCATAGGCGACCGCACCCCGACGCCGTTTGAGACGATGCTGATTGCCAACTTCCTGATGGATGAGCGCCGCGCTGCGCTTGGCAATCGCGTGTACGGCGAGCTGTATCCGCAGGGTTACCGCCTGCAGTTCTCCGACGACTTTGCCCGTGCGCGGATGGTGCACCCCGATTTTACTGCCTCGCCTCCCTAACCCTCTGTGAGGGCCGTTCCGGCCCTCCGTGGTGGCGCGCCACGGGCTGGTGATTCGGGGTTTCCCTCCTTTCCCCCGACTCTTCAGCGACAGCACCCCGCCCGCGCCATCACGGACAGCCGGAACACCGCCCATTTGCGGCTGATGGCTGTATGCGGCCGCGCGGCACACCTACGCTGCGCCACCCGCATCAACTGAGGCAAGCGGCCCTTCGCCCCTTCGCGGGGGGCCGCCCCTCTCACCACACGGAACAGGACACCGGAGGCAACCATGTTTCAGAAGCAGACAGCCCAGAGCGCGCCGCATCCTTCAGCCAAAGTTGTGAAGATATGCGACGAACTGCGCGACCGCGTGGCGCGGCTCAACCTGATGAGCGGACGCATGCCGGAGGATGAAGAAGACATTGCCCTGATAACCCGCTCCATAGAACGGGTTAGCCGCCGTCACCGCGTCGCTCTGGGGTTTGCACCCGTAATCGAGCTGCGCGCGTATCCGCCCGCGTTCTCTGCGGACTGTCTCTCACCCGCAGAACGCGACATTGCAACCCGTAACGCCCGCCAGCGCGGGCAGGGAGGAAGCCATGGACCCAGAGCAGCTTCGGACGTTGGAGCAGCCCGCCATTGGACTGGCGATGATGCTGCATGACCCGTGGATAATTGGGTGCCTGATCTTTACCGCAATAATCACAATCGCCTGCGCCTTCGGGGCGCTCTGTTCGAGAGGTAAGCACAATGGGTAGCCTGCACAAACTCCCGCCCAAGTCGGCGGACGTTCCCCAGACCTGCCGTGAAATCGCGCGGCACCTTGGCAGCTTCGGCGCTGGCATGGACCACGCCCTGCAGGAAGGGCTTGCGGCCCTTTCTCCCCACCGGCTGCGCAACTACGCCCAGAGCTGCGAGATGCTGAGCCTGCTGTTTGTCGCCCGCGCCGAGGAACTGGAAGCCCAGCACAAGGCCAAGGCGTGCACGATTCAGGAGGGGGCAGCGTGATTCCGCTTACCCACGTTTACCTTGCCACCCCCTATACCCATACGGACGCCCGCGTGCGCGAAGCCCGCTTTCTGGCCGTGACCCAAAAGGCCGCCGAGATGTGGAAGGCGGGGCTGGGTGTGTATTCGCCTATAACCCTGACCCACGAAGCGGCTGTGCGCCATGAGCTGCCCACAGACTGGCGGTTCTGGAACGCCCTGTGCCGCGACACGCTTTCCCGCATGCACGAACTGCACGTGCTCTGCCTGCCGCTGTGGGACCACAGCACGGGTGTGCGGGCCGAGATTGACCTTGCCCGCAGCATCGGCCTGCCCGTGATCTACCACGCGCCCGACATTCTCTGTACCACCTGCCCAGATTTCATTGTGGGCCTGCCCCGCGATGGCCGCCCATGCGGTCACCGAGATTGTATTTATGACAGCCCGCTGCCTGCTGCGGAATATCCCGCAGCTGCCACCTTGGCGGCGTAAGAAAGCAACTTCAACTGTTGGAGGATTGGAAGATGGAAGAGAACTATATCGACCGTGACGCCTTGGACCAGACTATCCGCTACATGGACAAGGTTGTGGTGACCATAAAGAACCACACAACCGACCTTGAGTCGTTTCTGGGATGCGTCAGCGAAAGCTTGGCCAAGCCCGCGATTAATGCGCGCCTGTGTCTTTTGAGAGCGCAGAATGAGGCTCATCATGCGAAGCGCCTTCTGGAATCCATGAAGGGGGAGGCGTAGCCATGCATGATATCCGTGACCTTATCCGCAAGGGGCTGGAAGCCCATGGCTATGACGGACTGTATTGCGCGGGCGAATGTGGCTGCGACCTTAGCGAGCTGTTTGCTTGTGGACACATCGGCGAAGGATGCGAGCCGGGCTACAAGGTTCTCCGAGAAGGTTCTGACGAATACTACATTACCGGCACCAAGCCTGAAGGCGCGCCTGCACCTGACGTTGACGGGGCTGGCCTTATCGCTGCCGAGCGCAAGCGTCAGATCATGGAAGAAGGCTGGACAGCAGAGCATGACGATGCGCAGACCGACTACGAGCTTTCGCAGGCTGCAGCCTATTACTGCATTGCCGATGATTGCCACGACTCGGAACTGGTTTTCCCCTCTACGTGGAACAGCGTTCACATGAAGCGCGGCGGCTTCCCGTTCCCGAACCTCAAGGACCTGATCAAGGCCGGTGCCTTGTGCGCTGCCGAGATTGACCGCCTGCAGCGGGCTAAGGCGAAGGAGGCAGCATAGCCATGACCCCCACTCTCAAAGTCGACTCCCGCCTGTTCTGGCTGGCGGCACAGTTCCGCAGCTCTGAACCTCATATGGAATCCATCAACTGCGTGGCCGTGCAGCCGCACCCTGAAAAAGGGGTGTATATCGTTGCCCTGAACGGGCACATGGCTGGAATAGCCCACGACGAAAACGGCGAGGCCAGCCAGCCCTTTGTGCTGCGCGTGGACAAGCAGACCCTGAACATTATCAAGCCCCGACGTGCGCCGAAGAGAGATAAGCATCAGATGCCCGCAACCCTGCGTTTGGTGGACTTTGACGGCGCGCCGAGGCTGGCAGTGTATGACGGGTGGGAAAATCCCCTGCATGTACAGTTGGGCAGTGAGCCGCTGGCACCTTGGCAATACCCGGATTGGATGGCCGCAGCCTATTACAACCGTGTTGGCAAAGAGCCTTCTACAGTTCTCCCCCTGCTCCCCTATAGGGGCCTTGGTGAATTCATCAGCGCAATGACTGTCTATGGCGCTGACAACTATGAATTCAAAGAGGTCTGTGTTTACCCCTCTGAAAGCCTTGATAGCGCCGTGTTCCTGCGGTTCGGCTGCGCGCCTGAGTTTCTTGGTGTCATCATGCCCCTGATGGAAGTGAGCGATGCGCCAACGACTACGGAAAGGCGCGCCGCGCCCGCATGGCTCAAGCCCCACGCTTCCACCCCTGACCCCCTTGTTGCGCCCAGCGTTGAAATGTCTGCAGAGGCCAAGCCCTCCATGGATGATACGGAGGTGGGTCATGCCGCGTAGCCTGCCCATACCCATGACAACCGATATGACCCGCGCCGTGCTGGACGGCACCAAGACGCAGACGCGGCGGCCTGTGACGTTGCCTAAAGGCTTCGACCAGTCTTGCCGTATTTGGCCTGATACGGTGTTCGGCACGGATGTGTTCCGCATCGGTGACGACAAGCCGCAGGGCAAGCGGCGCTACGTATTGAAGGAACCCTACGCCGCAGGTGGCGCCCTGTGGGTGCGTGAGTCTGCCCGTGTTGTCGACGTGCGCGACTTCGGCGGCGAAGACCCCATGCAACTGACCATAGAGTATGCAGCCGACAAGGTTACCCGTTCACTTGAAGTGCCTTCCCGCCTCTCTGATGAATGGGAAATGAAATACCGCGACAAGTGGCCCGTTCCCCGCTGGGTATCCCAAAAGCAGGGCATACCCAACGGCGTATTCATGGAAGCCGCCCGCATCGTGTTGCCCGTGAAGTCCGTCCGCGTGGAGCGGCTGCGGGAGATCAGCGGGGCAGATGCTGTTGATGAGGGGGTTCTCCCCAGTGATGAATGTGTTGGGTGCGACATTGTGATGCCGTGTTCAACGTGTTTTGAACCATGCAGAAAATTCAGAATCCTCTGGGACTCCATCTATTCAAAGCGCGGTATTGGTTGGGCTGAGAATCCGTATGTGTGGGTGATTGAGTGGGACAAGCCGGAGGTGAAGCATGTCTAGCAACATCGAGTGGACCGACGAAACATGGAACCCGTTTGTGGGCTGCAGCAAGGTAAGCCCTGCCTGCGACAACTGCTATGCGGAAGTCATGGCACGGCGGCTGGCAGGCAATCCTGCAACTCCCTACTACGCCGGAACCATCGCCGACGGTAAATGGAACGGAAATATCTGCGCCGCCTTTGATAGCGTGTGGGCAAAGCCTTTTGAGTGGAAGAAGCCCAAGCGCATTTTCGTGGGCAGCATGACAGACGTGTTCCACCCGAATGTGCCGACTGAATGGCTGGATATGCTGTTTGCAGTCATGGGCCTGAACCAGCAGCACACCTTCATGGTGCTGACAAAAAGGGCGGAACGGATGCACCAGTATGTAGCTGGCATCGGTAAGCATCGGTCTGTTGACGGTCCATCAAGGGCTGCCAAGAAGTTTTCATCAAGCGCAGTATGGGAATACACTATGTGTCGTGGCGGCTTCGCTCTCCCGAATGTCTGGCTGGGCGTAACCACCGAGAATCAGGAGCAGGCAGACAAGCGCATTCCTGCACTGCTCGATACCCCTGCGGCAAAGCGGTTTGTGTCCATTGAGCCGATGCTTGGGCCGGTTGATTTGACCACCATACGCCACGGAGCAGACGAAGCTCTCCCGGTGTTCGGTACACAGTGGGGCCTCGACTGGGTTATCTGCGGCGGTGAGTCCGGCCCTAGTGCCCGCCCGTCTCATCCTGACTGGTTCCGTGGCCTGCGCGATCAATGCAAGGAAGCCGGTGTGCCGTATTTCTTCAAGCAGTGGGGGGAGTGGGCAGAGGACGGTTGGGTGCATGCTGGCACTTCGTTTGACAGCAACCATATCACCTTTAACTGGAATCACGAAGTTGCTCATAGCCGAGAAGAACTGACGCCATCGTGCAATTTCACCATGAAGCGTGTCGGCAAGAAAGCCGCCGGTCACATGCTCGACAGGCAGGAATGGCGGCAGGTGCCGGAGGTGAAGCATGGCTGATTTCATGAAGACCGAAACCGAAGCTAAGGCCCTGATCTGCCCCCAGATGAGCACCTTTGAACATGAGGTGCATTGCCTTGGTTCCGGCTGCGCCATGTGGTGCAGGGAACGGGCAGTTGAATGTATGCGGCATAGCCACACTGTAGCGGGTGAGAATTCTCTGAACGATGAGATCAGAAAACTTGAGGCCGCGAGCGGAGAACTCAACGAAGAGCAGGCAGAAGCGTTTGCCATTGAGTATGCCAGCAGGTTCACAATGGAGCCTGAACGCCCCTCATACGTCCCCGAAAATTGTATTTGGGAATACTGTTTTGACCCTGAAGAGCCGTGGGAATTTTGGTGTGGTTGGCGCGAAAGCAAAGAAGACGCCCTGCAGCGTGATCGTGATGCCGTCAAAGGGTGGTGCGGTCTGATGCCGGTTGGGGGGGGGATGTGATGCACGTTGCCACCCTCGACGCGGCTGGCAACGTGCCGAAGCCCCTTACCGCGCATGAAGCCCAATGGGCCGAGAACGTGCGGTCCGGTGCGGTGCAGGCCGCCTTTGACGAACTTCTGCGTAAGCAGGCCCTGTCGTTGCCGGAAAAGATCGATCTGACCCACAAGGTCATATCCGACTGGTACGAGGCTTGGGACGGGCTTGTGAGCGTTTCCTTCTCCGGCGGCAAGGATTCGTCCGTGCTGCTGCATCTGGTTCGCCAGCAATATCCCGACGTGCCTGCCGTGTTCTGCAACACGGGGCTGGAATATCCCGAAATAGCGCGGCTGGTGAAGGCAACGCCCAACCATGTGGTGCTACGTCCCAAAATCCCTTTCTGGCAGGTGGTGCGTGATTATGGATGGCCGCTTGCGTCCAAGAAGATCGCCCGCGGGGTGAACATTCTGCGCCACCCCACAGAGAAGAACCAGAACATCTGGCGGCTCTATGATCAGGGCATCAACCGGCATGGCCGAGAGGTGCACGGGTTCAAGGTTCCCAAGCAGTGGCGCTTTCTCACGCAGGCCCCGTTCGAGGTGTCGGATGTGTGCTGCAAGATCATGAAGAAGGACCCCAGCGCGGCCTTTGAGAAGGCCACGGGCCGCAAGCCGTTTGTGGGTACGCTGGCCTCTGATTCCAAGGCGCGGCAGCGTACTTACCTGAAGACGGGCTGCAATGCCTATGACGCCGTGCATCCGCGCAGCGCCCCGCTTTCGTTCTGGACGGAACAGGATGTGCTGCAGGCCATACGTTTGTTCAACATCCCCATTCCCGCAGTTTACGGGCGCATCATGGAGAACCGTGACGGCAGGCTCTTCACCACGGGCGTGCGTCGCACCGGCTGCGTGTTCTGCTGCTTCGGCCTGCACCTTGACCACCTTGACGGCCCGCAGAACCGCTTCCAGCGCCTCGCGCTCACGCACCCGCGCCTGTATGACTACTGCATGAACCGTCTGGGCCTGCGCGATGTGCTGCGCTACTGCAAGGACGCCGCAAACCCTAGCCTTGCCGCCCGCCTAGTGTGGGAGCCTGAGCCGGTAATGGAACAATGCAACCTGTTGGAGGTGGCTTAGCCATGTCAAAAGATAAGCAATCCAGAATCGAGCAGATGCGGACTACTCGCCGCATTCAGATGTGTATTGAATCCCTGCTCGAAGGGCTTGATCTTATAGAACGGTCCGGAACTCTTACGCCCCAAGGGGTAGCACAGGTGATCAAGGTTCGCCGCTGGTGCAAGGAAGTATTCAGTGCTCAGGTAATCAACTGCTGGTCTGCTGCCTACAGGCGTGAGTTCGTCGACGGCATGAACAAGGTCATTGCCGTGCGTGACAGCATGCTGCAGGCCGACAGCGAAGGGCGGCTTGATTCTTTGGAGCTGGTCACCTTCATCCTCATGTCCGCTTCTCTGGTGTGGGATTGCCGCAGCCTGTACGCGCAGCGCTCGCGCCAGTGGCGCTATCTGGACATGACGCTTTCGCGCCTTGTTTCCAGCCTGCTGAACAGCGCCGAACACTTCGCCCATTCAACGGAATATGAAGAGCGTGGCAACGCCGTATACGAAGCTGTGCAGCCCATTATCTTCGGTAACGATCAACCCGCCGCCGGTTCGATGGCTGCGGCTGCATAGGGGTGGCGGTGATGGCATCTGAACCGAGCATCATTGATTGGAAGGTCCCGCTGACCGAAGCAGAAAAGGCGTTCATAGAGTCTTGCGTGCAGGGCCTGCCGCCGATTATCGCGCGCGAAAAGGTGGAGGTATTCACCGGCGGCTGGTTCAACGGCAAGACGCTGGCCAATGCGGACAGCAAAGGGCGTGGCCCCAGAGGGGCGCTCAAGTCCGGTCAGAAAGTGCTCTACCGCACGCGCGATCTAATTGAGTGGGGAGTTCGCCGCTTTGGCGTCCGCGAGTTTGAGCAGCTTCCCGGCTTTGGGCGCGTTGCGTAGGGAAAGCCCTTCCACTGCGCTGCGGTTCGCGTCCGGGCTGAGCTTGGCATAGCGCATGGTCATGGCAATGGTCTTGTGACGCATGAGTTCCTTGATGCGGTAGATATCCACCCCATCGATGGCCATCCACGATGCAAAGGTATGCCGCAGTGAATGAAACACAACCTTGTGCCTTTTGTCGGTCACATCGGCATTCAGGCCAAGTTCATCAACAAGTTGGGTAAACAGATGCGATATATTCTCTCGTTGCTTACCGCCGTTCACAGGCACGAAAACAAGGGCATCCCCCTTGTTGCGGTCCTGCAGTCTGCGGCGCAGCATGTCCACAAGGTCGGCATTGGCCGGAACAGCACCGCCGGGCTTGCGGTCGCTCTCTTTGCGTATGGTGATGTGACCGGAAAAGAGGTTCACGTCAGCCCATTCAAGGCGTTGTATCTCGCCCAGGCGCAAGCCAGCGTACAGGCCGAGCAGCATGGCGTCGTGCAGGTCCATCCAATAGCGGGCATGATTGACGCGCTGCGGGCTGGCAACGTGCTCCAGACAGCGTTCCAGCAACTGCCTCGCCTCATCGCGGGTGAGGAAGCGGGAGCGCTCGTTCTCCGGTCTGGGTTTGCTCACGCCGCGCACGGGCGATTCCCCACGGAACAGCGGCACGCCGTCCACGCTGGTCATGCTGGCCACGTTGAATACGCGCCTGATCACGGCGATGTATTGCAGCACGGTGGCATCGGCAAGGCCGTCCTCGTGCAGTCCATCCTTGAAGGACTCCACAATTTCCGGCGTGATGGATTCCAGCGGGATGCCGCCCATCTCCGGTATGATGCGCTTCTCCGCGCGTATCTCATCGTCACGCCAACTGCGCTTTGTTTTCTGCGCCTTGGGCAGGTAGATGCTGCGGAAGAAGTCGGCAAAGGTGATGGCCCGCGCTTCATCCATGGCGCGCTGCCGCGCGGCCTCTGCCTGCTGCTGCTGGTATTCCTCGCGCATGCCCGCGATGGTATCAGGCCCGCTGCCCTGCCGGTAGTTGGTGCGCAGCGCGTTGACAAGGTCTGTGCACTTCTCGATGTTCCAGCCCTCGCTTGCCCAGCCGATGGCCTCGCTATGCCTGACGCCGTTGCGGTAGTATCTGACAACGAAGTAGCGGTCAGGCTTGCGCTTGTGCATGCGGGTGGGGTGTTCGCGGTAACGCAGCCCCTTGACCCCTTCCACGTTGTAATACTTGTCTGCCATGGCAGTGCCCTCCCCTTCTCCATCTGTGCCCCATCTGTGCCCCGTTTCGCAGTAGCGCAGGGCAACGCAGGGAAAAAGAATGTGGCTAACCGCCTATCATCAAACACTCAGGGCAATCAAGGGAATCGCCACCACCGCGCCGGAAAGGACTCAAAATCCGCCGGGAGCAATCCCTTGCGAGTTCGAGTCTCGCCCTCGGTACCAGAATAAATTCGGGAAGTTACAGGCGCAAAATGATGCGCTCTGAAACTTCCCGTTTTTGCGTTTTCGGGGTTTGTTCCCGGTATATTCCCGGTTTTTGCACCAGTACCCGCTTCTTCCCCTCTGGTCTGCATCCGATTCTGACGCCGACGCGCATGCGGCGGCATCCTTCAGAGGGGGCTCGCCGCGCCGCGCCCTCTCCCCTCCCTTTCAAATCTTCCGACCAAATCGTCCCTTGGCGAGGCCCGAGGCTCTGCCTGCTTGCGGGTCCTTCTGCGTCAAGCGGCTCTACGGGTGCTGCGAGGCTCAGAGTTTGGGCGCGACTGATGGAAAAATATGCGTGGAAAAATGGAAGGTTATTAAAGCCGACACGCTTCTGGTGCACCGGTTGCGAGATTCGTAACACGCGGAGGCACGCATGAGCGACAGCGATTTCACGCCTCACAATTCAGAACCTATTGATAATTCTGATAGATCACCGGCTCCCACTGTCGACGAGCTGGCAGCCATCCGTGAACAGGTAGCCAAACGCCGGGCTGAAGAGCCCAAGGCCCCCATTGAAGAAGCCGATCCCGCGCCGGATCGTCACTTTGTGGTGCAATGCGCCAAGGCCAATGACATCGGCAACGGCCTGCTCTTCGCCCAGCTCCATCGGAACAAGTTCACCTTCAATCACCAGGCTGCCGAGTGGATGGTCTGGCGTGGCAGCCACTGGGATTTCGACATTACCAAGGAAGCTGCTATCGCTGTTGCCCGCGTGGTTGATTGCTACCTCTCGACACGCATGGAGCTCTACAAGCTCAAACAACAGGCAGAAGACGACGGCGACAAGGAAGGTGCGTCACGACTGAACCGGCAGTGCAAAGTGCTGGCGGATCAAGCGGACTACCTGCGCTCCATCGGCGGCATCAACAATTGCCTGAAGGCTGCCTGCATGATCGACGATCCCATTGCCATCCGTGGTGATGAGCTGGATCAGGAGCCTTGGCTACTGCCCGTGGCCAACGGCGTGTTGGACCTTCGGACTGGTAAGCTCAGAAAGGGGGTGCCGGGGGAATTTCTCCATCGAGCAAGCTGTGTTGAATGGCGGGGAATGGATGCCGAGGCTGCAGCCTGGGACAAATTCATGCTGGAAATCATGGCAGGCGACGAAGAGATGGTCGCCTATCTGCACCGCATTTTCGGCTATGCCATCACCGGCCTCACCAACGAGCACACCTTTCTGGTAATGGAAGGCGAAGGCCGGAACGGTAAGGGCCTGCTCGTTGAAACCATTGGCGAGATCCTCGATGACCTTGCCGGTCCCATTCCCGCTGAAATGCTGCTGGCGCAAAAGCAAGCACGCTCCTCACAGGGGCCTTCAGCCGACATCATGGAACTGCGTGGGCGGCGTATTGCCTTTGCTTCGGAACCAGACGACGGAACCCGGTTCAGCGCGGGCAAGGTTAAATGGTATTCCGGCGGTGACACCCTCACCGGACGCTACCCACACGACAAGCGCATGGTGCGCTTCAAGCCCACCCATCAGCTGGTTCTGCTCACCAACGTTCGCCCGCATGCTCCTGCCAATGACTTCGCCTTCTGGGACCGCATGCATCTTGTGGAATTTACCCGCCGTTTTGTGAACAGCCCCTCCGCTGACAACGAGCTGCAGCGTGACCCATTCCTCAAGGATAAGCTTCAAAAGGAATATCCGGGCATCCTTGCCCGCCTGGTACGCGGATGCCTCGACTATCAGCAGCAGGGGCTCAACCCGCCGCGCAAAGTTCTTGATGCCACCTCGGAATACCGGAAGGACGAGGATGTGATGGCGGACTTCTTCGAAGACTGCCTCATATCCGACGGAGTCATCAAAGACAGCTATGTGCTTTCGGCCACGCTCTACCCCGTGTTCGAGCGCTGGTGGATCAAGAACGTCAGCGCCAAGAACGTGCCCAAAATGAAAGGCATGGGAGATCGCATGCGTAAACAGGGATTCCCCAGCGAACGCATCCCGCGTGAAGGCAACGTGAAAGGTTACTACGGCATTCGCATAAACCCGAGGGCACTCACGCTCTATGGCAACGGATAGCGCAAAACACGATCAAGGTCCTTCAGCAGACACGTTAGTCCAATTGTTATCCTGCTGAAATGATAGGGCAAGGATAGGTGCGTGAACGATAGAACGATTGTGCCCCATATTCCAGCGGGGCTCTTTAATACGCTTTCGAGCATGTTGTTTACTATACCTATCCGCTCATCGTCCCTTTTTAAGAAAAAGAAAAGAATAAAGGGACGTTGGAACAAAGGACGATTGTCGGGACCATGTTTTGTGATCGTTCAATAGTCCTTTTCTGGAGGTAGCTCATGAACATTCTTGATCTGGTTCGTGAAGACGTCGGGGATAGCACGGTCGTAAAGCAAACGAGCGGTGAATGGGCATCCCCCTGCCCTGCCTGCGGCGGGAAGGACCGCTTCCGCACCTTTCCCGACCAGGGCAAGGGCGGCACTTACTGGTGCAGGGCTGAAAACCGTGGCGGTGACATCATCCAGTACCTTCGGGATTTCCGAAGCATGGCATACCGCGAAGCCTGTACTTTTGCAGGTGTGGAAGCTGCAAGCGGCTATCGCCCGTTGGCCGCACCTCGCCGCAAAGGAAAGACGCGGGGGGAATACTCGTACAAAACGCACGATGATCCCGCAATACTATGGCAGGAAAAAGCCAGGTCATTTGTCACCACATGCCACCAGCGCCTGCTCGCAAACCCGCCGATGCTCGCCTATCTCGCCTCGCGCGGCGTTTCTCTTGAAGCCGCCAAGCGATGCCGCCTTGGATACAACCCCAAGCCGGAATACCGCTCCCGCACCGCATGGGGTCTTACAGAAGAAACATCAGAGAACGGCAAAACCAAACGCCTGTGGCTGCCCAAGGGCATTGTCATCCCCTACTGGCGTGAAAGACAGCTTCAGCGCATCAAGATCCGTCAAGACAACGACTTCGAGTTTGGCCCTCGCTACTACATGGTGCCGGGCTCCAGCTCAGTTCCTATGTGCCTGAATCCGGAAGCCCGTGCCTTCGTGGTGGTCGAGGCCGAGCTGGACGCCATTGCCTGCTGGGATGCGACAGCCGCATCAGGTCGGCAAGATATCGGAGCGCTGGGAATGGGAACACTCGGCGGCAAGCCTGATGAATGGCTGCATGGCATTCTAACAAAGTGCCTGTGCATTCTGAATGCCTTGGATGTGGAACGCGTTGAACCTGAGAACAACACGGAAGAAGCCCGCAAGAAGGCCGAGCGCACAGAGGCCTTGCAGGCAAGGCAGCGTGACTGGTGGCAGCTCACATACCCTCAAGCGGAACGGTGGCCTGTTCCTGCAGGCAAAGATCCCGGTGAAGCCGTCGCACATGGTGTCGATCTCGCCATGTGGATCCTCGCCGGACTTCCGCCAGCGTTCACCCTGCCACCCTTTCCCTCTGGGAAGGACTGTCGCCGCGAGGCTGCCGACGCAGGGGAAGCGCCAAGCATTGCCGAACCCGCCCCTACCCCGAAAGCCATCCCGACCAGCGTACTGCAGCTGAACGAGCTGCTGCGCTCCGGCCCCATGTGGATTGAGAAAGATGATGCCACTACATCTCTCGGCATCAAATGGGATTGGCAATGGCGGCTGACAAAGCCGGAGAACGCAACCCTCTGCAAGGAACTATCACACCTTGTCTTCCGCACTGACGCCTTTGACTGGGTGGTAGCGCATGGAGCGGCCATCATCGACTGCCGGAATCTGCTGAATCAGTAGTTTTCCCCCCAATGAAGGGCTTTACTCGGTAATACTTAGCCCCTATAAGATTCTGAAGAGGTGATTAGAGATGCTTACGTACGTTTCCAGCAGCATATGGGCTTCCCCTGCGCAAACCATTGTCAACACGGTTAACACGGTTGGAGTAATGGGTAAGGGGATAGCGCTTCAATATAAAAAACAATTTCCTGACATGTACAAAAAGTACAAAGAAATTTGTGACAAGAAATTGTTGGATGTTGGCAAGCTCTGGCTCTACAAATCTGAGAATAGATATGTGTTAAATTTCCCAACGAAGAAACATTGGCGAGCACCTTCGAAACCTGATTATATTGAAAGCGGGCTAATTAAATTTGTAGATAACTATCATCAACTTGGAATCACGAGCATTTCTTTCCCTCAACTTGGCACTGGGAATGGCGGTTTAAACTGGGACAAAGTTGTTAGGCCCATGATGGAAAAATATCTCAAACCTCTTCCAATCCCTGTTTATATACACATTGTCTCCGGGAAACAAACAACCCCTGAACACTTAAAGCCACTTAATGAAGCCATACCATTCGATGAAATATTGACCGACATAGACAAACTTGTAGGGAAAATACTTCTTTCAATTTACAGCAACTCATCATTTACAATTGAAAGTATATCGAATGAAAAGTTTGAGATATCGTCAAACAAAGAAACTTTTTCAATTGATTTGGAATACGTAAAGTCCATATGGAACGATCTTAACACAAAAAAAATTCTAACAAACGCACTTTGTGACAGCCCTGAAAAAACAAGAGCAGAATATATATACTCAATTTTTAGTAAAATTCCATACATAACCATATTTGAAATTTCTAAGGAAGAAAGGTTTCTTCATTCACACCCAACAAAAACCATAGCAATATCTCAGCCTACCAAAATAATATCTCAAGGAAAATTGCCATGGTAAAAGAATGGAGCGCCAAACTTCAGAACCACATCACACACTGGACCCAGAACCTACCCCACGGCTATCGACATTGGCCGAGATACATATATCATTTCACTGACATTCACAATGCAGCGAACATTTTGAGATATGAGACAATATTCTCAAGAAATAAATCCACTGAATTGGGCTTGATGGAAAATGAAAACGCAAATGCTAATGTAATACAAAACACATGCGCTACGCATAAAAATTTTGTAAGACTATACCACGCGCCCTTAACCCCTACTCAGTATAACAACGAAGGGATAAAACCACAGGACAAACATCACGAACCACACTGTCCGATCCCTATTTTTTTTGCATTTGACTCAATGAGCGTGATGTCTTTAGACAACACCTCCTTTTCGAATGGCAATATGGCAACCGCCACTGTTTCCTACGGCCCCAATGAAGTCGACTTTGACAAAATCCCCTTTGACAAAGTATTTCACCGAGGCTACCTGCCTCAAGACCCGACAGAGAAAGCTTCTATCATATTCCATAGGCATGCCGAGGTTCTTGTTCCTAACGAGTTAAGCTTTTCCAGCGGCCTACAATGGATTGGCTGTAGATCTCTACCTGAGTTCAATACACTATGCAGCTTAATAGGCCCTGAAATATACAACAAACTCAAACACCTTATATACATTACTGACAGCTCGTTCTACTATAAGTCTTGGATGTTTGTTGAATCCGCAACGCTAAACAACAACACACTCTCCATACAGCTCAATCCCAACGCTCAATTTCAAAACAATATAAACTGCAATGTCGTTATCACACCATCCAATCTCGAGGCAGTACTCATCCAAAAGCAAGTACATTCACGAGAAGTTATTAACATTTTAATTCCTGAAAATTATGATAGTTTCCTTGTCCAACTATATCTAGACGACACCCTTGCACTCCAAACGACATTCTCAAACTCAACCCTCGTCTAACACCCTCCCTTGACATCCCCATACTTTTGTGGCGAGTTATCAGCACGGCCTTCAACAGCCGAACAAGTAGCGGATAACCGCGCCCGATAGTCGTGGATTTTTTGCGCCCTGCCACAGGCCTATCCTTTTTCCGGCAGCGGCATTCCATTCAGCCATATCTGGCCGGGAGTCCATCCATTATACAAGACCCGCAAGGGGAAGGTGTATGGGCCGCTCTACTTGGCGGTGTTGAAGCTCCCGGCCTCCTTTATTTTCAAAGGAGGAAATTCAACATCTTCAAGTAGGAGGTTCCACCATGGAACGCAATTCATCCCCCCTTTTCGCAATCGCACCCGGCGAATCAACTGTCCCCCTCTCAGAACTCGGCGCAAACCTTGCCGGACTGGCACGCTACCTAGCCACAGAGTTCCACAAGAAAGACGATCGCGTAACGCGCATCTTTGCGGAAGAGATGAGCTTCATCCTTGATTCACTCTTCAAGGTCATTGCAGAAGAATACAATAACCCACGATTGGACCTCCGGCTGGATGGAGAACATTGTCGCATCATCAAGATCTATCCGTGCCCCAAAGAGCAATAACACCAATCCTGCCCCTGCGTGCCTCTTGTCGCGCAGGGGCTATTTTGTATCCTCCTCCCAAACGGGAGGCCGCATGGCACAGCAACAGAATACTACAACCTTCTCCAGCACCGCCCAGGTCATAGAGCACCTGACTTCTCAGCAACGCAAAATCGCCAAGAGCAAACTCTATGCGGACATAAAGTCCGGCAGGCTGCGCAAACGGGAGAACGGCTTTTTGCAATCAGACGTGGACGCCTACGCCCGCACGCTGCCCTTCATCACCACACCGGATAAGCAGGCCAACAGTGCAGAAGACCTCGCTCGACGTAAGCAGGAGGCCGAGATCAAACGCATTGAAGAGCAGGCAAAGCGCGAGCAGATCAAGCGTCTGCGCGAAGAAGGCAAGCTCATCCCGCGAGAGGATGTGGAAATGGAACTGTCCACACGCGGCGTGGCTCTTGAAACAGGCTTGAAATCCGCTATCGAAGTACAAGTACTGGAACTGATCAACGTCGTGGAAGGAAATCCCAACCACTCACACACGCTGATCAACATGCTTGAATCGATTATCGATACCGCCCTGCATGAATACTCGCGGGAGATGGAAATCGAAGTGGAATTCATAAACGATGCTGAAGAACCCGACATCCCGAACGCAGAAGACGGAGCGGAAGCCTAGCCGCCTTCGTATCACTTCTGCCCTGCCACACTGGCTGCCGGAGAAGGTCCGCCTTCGCCTTCTCCGGCACGCCAGCAAGGCGGGCGGGCGGCTTGCCTATTCCTTCCGCTTCTCTCGTGGCGAGCGTGCCGCACTGCGACACCGGAAACCCGTACCAGTCAGCGAATGGTCGGCCCGGCATCGCATTCTGCACATGAGCGCCATTCCGGGTCGCTGGCACAACGACATTACGCCCTACCTGACAGGCATCATGGATGCGAGCTTCTTCCCTGGCGTTGAAGAGATAGTGCAATGCAAGGTGCCACAGTCCGGCGGATCGGAAGCCGTGCACAACTGCATAGGCTACGCGGCAGACCGTCGGCCCGGCCCCACGCTCTATGTCTTCCCCGACGAAACGACCGCCCGCGAAAACTGCACCGACCGCATCATCCCCATGTTCGAAGAATCGCCGCGCCTGCGTGAGCTCTTCACGGGCAAGGGAGAAGATCGCAGCGCCATTCGCGTCAATCTCTCCAACATGCCGGTCTACATGGCGTGGTCAGGATCTGCGACACGGCTTGCCAACAAACCTATCTGCTATCTCGTGCTTGATGAGCTGGACAAGTTCCAGAATCCCAAAAAGGAAGCCAGCTCAGAAGACCTTGCCGAGGCCCGCACCACCACCTTTGCCCGCCGCCGGAAAATCTGGAAAATATCGTCGCCGTCTGATGCGGAAAGCCCCATCTGGAGAAACTTCCAGAAAGCGCAGGCCAAGTTCGACTATTGGGTGCGCTGTCCGGATTGCGGCGGCGAACAGCTCATGCAATTCGACCGCATCCACTGGGAAGGCGGCACAAGAGCCAATCCCGAAGAGCTAAAAGCCCGCAATCAGGCCACCTATGTCTGCGAGCATTGCGGCAGTTGCTGGACCGATCAAACCCGCAATGAGGCGGTGAAACGTGGATACTGGAAGGCTCGAGGCACCGGCCTTGAGCTCTTTGCCCATCTGAAAACACATAGACCGCGCTCTGTCGGCTTTCATGTTCCGGCATGGATATCGCGTTTTGTGGGGATGTCGGAAATCGCCGCGGACTTTGTGGAGTTCATGCAGGCCAAAGCGCTTGGTAAGCCGGAATGGAAGTCCAAGATGAAGGACTTCATGAACAAACGAAAGGCCGAACCATGGTACGACTACGAAGAACAGCGCACCGAAGCAGGCCTGCGCCAGCATTGCGATGATCGACCACGCGGGGCAGTTCCGAGCCCGTTGGAAGACGGCATATCACGAGTCGCCACCCTGCTTGCGGGCGTGGACACCCAGAAGGGATACTTCCGCTATGTGGTCCGGGCATTCGGCTGGGGCACCGAACAGGAAAGCTGGCTTGTGCAGTGTGGCAGCCTGCCCTCGCTGGAAGCGGTGGAGAAACTTCTGCTCCATCAAACTTTCAGAGATGGTCAAGACAACGAGTACGCTGTTGAACGCCTCCTGATCGACGCCATGGGGCACCGCACCACAGAGGTCTACAACTTCGCCCGCAAGCATCGAGCTCGCGTGCTGGCAACGCAGGGCAAGCAGCATCAGGCAGCGCCCGTTGCCTACTCACAGATCGACTACTTCCCCCAATCCAAGAAGCCAATCCCCGGTGGCCTCAAGCTTGGACGCTTGGATACCAACGTATTCAAGGACACCCTTGCCGCCAAACTGGAAGTGCAGCCCGGAGACCCCGGCACCTTCTGGCTGCACGCGGAAAAAGCCATGCCCAAAGCATACTTTGATGAAATGACTACGGAGTATTGGGATAATGATGCCAAGGCGTGGCTCTGCCCATCAGGCAAAGCGAACCACTTCTGGGATTGCGAGGTGCTCTGCCTCGCTGCCGCATGGGAGCTGGATATTGCGAGGCGCAGCAAACCGAAGAATAACGGAAAGAAGCTGCAGTCCCGTTTTGCAAACATGAATCAGGGCGGCATTAGCGCGGCCCCTCGCCCCACCCCAATGCCCCAAGCAGGGATGGGAAGCCGCCCTGCTTGGTTTGGATAGGAAATGTTCAGAGAGGAATCATAAGGAGAGAGCCATGGAAGCCACAGCTACGAAAGAATACCGTGACCCCAAAGGCAACAAAGGCCGTCGCTTGAATTGGAAGCAGGCTTGCGAAATGTTGGGCTGCTCAAAGAGCCATTTCTATAATTTGATCAATGAAGGGAAGTTGCCTGCGGTGAGGTATGGGAAGGTCAGAGGGGTGTGGGTGTGGGAGAAGGATATATCTATAATCATTCAAGGAAAATAGCAAAAGATCACTAGACACCAGCATATAAACAAAAATAAACAAAACCATTCCCAACAAAGACATATATACCAATCACACCACTCATACAAATATAAGTAAAGCTATTGCCAACAGCACTATATTCATATATCACACAACGCCAACCGAAGCACACGAGGCATCTATGACAAACAATGATTCAATTTCAAACACTATTGGAAACAACTCTCTAAGTAAAATAATATGTATATACATATTGTCGATAGCACTATTCAATATAACACTTGCATTAATATACAAATCACTTAGCTTACTATCTACGAGCGATTTCTTAGATGCTTTTATTTTTTCAATTTCAATATACAACACGCTTTATTTTGGAGAAATTCAACCAAATGGCGCTCTAGGAAAAACCCTAATAGCGATACACTCCATAATCGGAACAGCATCTAACTCTTTAATATTTGGTTCTATACTTGTAAAGCTAATGTGGAGCGGAAATTCAATATCAATACTAAACACTATTGTTTATAATCCACAAACAAAACGATGGTACATACGATATAAAAACTACTCACAATCAATGCTTTTAGATATTGAATACAGATGTTTTTTAGTAAACAAGCCAACCAAAGACAGCAAACTACAACACACAGTATCTCATAAAATAGTGTTAAATCAAAAATATAGAACAAAATGTTTACAAAAAGAAACAGGTGTAATTAAATTCAACAACATGCTACCGGAGAACAATACAAAAACTGGAACAGCCTCCATCTCACCTCAAATAATCAACAGAAACAGCACCATCGTTGTATCAGTAAAAGGAAGTCATATTCAATACGGAAATCAAATCCACTTCACACAGCAAGAAATTGAAAATATGAAAATGCTATGTGGAGAAATCAAACCAATAACAACACAAAACTTTCAAGACCAAATTGTAAAGAACGAAAATGAATACTATACAATTCACCCTCCATCAATAAAATGTGAGGAATGTGAGTTTAATAACTGCAATCTTTATAGAATAAAAAACGTCAAAACCATCCAAGAATATTCAAAAACATAGACATATCGTGACAGAGTTGAACTCAAGAAATCATCAATATGAGTGTCTTTAGTCTCCACCACGTCCACGACATAATGCCCCGTAGGGTATACCCTTCGGGGCATGACTATTTGGACACGAGACGAACTGACAGCACAGCTTCGAGAATGGAAAGCCGCTCTTCTCATCTGTGCTTCCGGCAAGTCGTACAGCATAGCGGGCAGAACCCCCACTCGTTCCGATGTAGCTGACATCCGGAAGACGCTTTCCTATCTGGAGCGCGAGCTCAACAAGATCGACGGCACCCCTGTCGGCCCTGTTTTTGTGCAGGGGGTTACCCGCCGTGGCTAGCATCTTGCGCACTCAGCGTGGTGTAAACCGCCGCCATCCCCATGTGCGCCGCATGGCTGGTTCGCATTCCGGTCGCCTCGGCGGCTGGCACACCCACCGCACGCCTGCATCTTCTTCCCGTTACGAACGGGATACCATCCAGCTCCGCGCTGAAGATCTCGCTGCAAACGACTGGGCTCCGCGTTCCGTCATCGACTCCATGACTGTGAACGTGGTCGGTACCGGCCTCAAGCCACAGGCCAAGCCCTTAGCCGAACGGCTGGGCATCTCTGCGGAAGAAGCCCGCGAAGTCGCCCGCCAGCAGGAATTCGCGTGGCAGATGTGGCAGATGGAAGCGCACCCCAGCGGGAAGCTCTCCTTTGACGATCTGTGCTTCCTCGGCCTTCGCTGTGTGCTCATCCACGGCGAATTGCTGTACCTGCCCGTCATGCTCCCCGATGAGGGGCGCAAGTTCTCGCTGGCAATTCAGGATACGCACCCCGGTCGTCTACGTACCCCTCTGGATCGTGAATCCGATCACCGGATCCGCGAGGGCATCGAGTTCAACGAATGGGGTGCTCCCTCGCGTTACTGGATAGCTGATCCGCCTGCAGGACTGTTGCAGGACTGGACGCACGGCACGGATCATCTCAGCTCCGCACATTTTGTCTGCAAGCCCGCCTTCGTCGCCCACCGCCCCTGTGTGCTCCACCTCTTCCGCGTTGAAGAGGTGGAGCAGGTTCGGGGCATATCGCCCCTTGCTGCAGGCATGAAGCTGTTCCGCCATCTGGACGACTCCCTTGATTACGAACTCATGGCGCAGATCATCACCGCCAGCATTCCTGTGTTCATCGAAACCGAGGACGCGCAGGGAATCATCCGACAAAATGCACAGTCCCGCGACGATATCTACCATCAGCAGATTCGCCCCGGACAGATCATGTACGGCAACCCCGGCGAACGTCCTCACATCCTCGAACCGAGCCGCCCCGGCAACAACTTCGTGCCCTTTACCGAGCTGGTGCTCCGTGCCGCTGCAGCCTCCATGGGCATGCCTTACGAGGTGCTCGCCAAGGACTTTTCCAAAAGCAACTACTCCTCCACCCGCGCCGCCCTGCTCGAAGCGTGGCGCGTGTTTATGCTCTACCGCACGTGGATGGTGAACCACCTGTGCCGCATCATATGGGCCATGGTGCAGGAGGAAGCTGTTCTGCGCGGCTATGTACGCCTGCCCAAGCATGCCCCCGGATTCTATGAAGCCTACCACGCATGGACCAACTCCAAATGGCTCGGCCCCGCTCGCGGATACGTGGATCCGGTGAAGGAAGTGCTCGGCGTTGCCAAGGCACTGGAAAACCGCCTGACCACGCATGCCGATGCCATCGCGGAACGCGGCGAGGATTGGGAAGATGTCTGGGCCCAGCGCGAACTGGAAGATTCCCTATTGCTGAAGACCGCCGCCCAAAGCCCACAAGGAGCAAACGCCAATGCATGAACTGCTCGCCAGTAAACTGCTTTACCTCGCCCCCGATTTTCTGCCGCAGCTCGTGGCCGACATGCGCCAGCCTTCTTCCGGCATGTTTCTCTTTGGTCAGCGCGAAGAGCCGAGCAAGCCTCCTTACGACGTGCAGGACGGCGTTGCGCTCATCCGCATCCGTGGTGCGCTCACGCAATATGGCGGCTGGTGGACCACCGGCTACGAGCAGATCCGTGAGAAAGTGCGTGCAGCTCTCGCGGACAGATCGGTCAAGGCAATCTTGCTGGACGTGAATTCGCCCGGAGGAACCGAGTCCGGCCTCTTTGAGCTGACGGACTGGCTGCATTCCGTTCAGGGGCAAAAGCCCATGCACGCCTATGCAGACGGCCTCATGTGCAGCGCCGCCTACTGCATTGCCAGTGCCACGGGCAGCATCCTTGCGCCCCGCATGGCAAGTCTGGGCAGTGTGGGGGTGCTGTGGGTGCACACCGACTGGAGCAAATGGAACGAGAAAGAAGGCTGCAACTACACCTATCTGCACGCCGGTTCATTCAAGGTGGCCGGAAATCCCGACAATCCCCTCAGTGATAGGGACCGCAACTATTTCCAATCCCGCATTAATCAGGGCTACGCGGCGTTCCTTTCTATTTGCGAACGCTGCATGGGCCTTGACCCGGCTCGCGCCACCGAGTGGGCGGACGGTCAGATATTCCACGGCGACAAAGCCCATTCCCTCGGCCTTGTCTCCACCATTGTCAGAGACCGGGACAATGCGCTTGCGCATGTCCTCGCACAACTTTCCTCTACGGCCACAATGGCCTTCACGGAGAACACCATGGACCTGAAAGACCTCACTCTGGAGAAGCTGAAGACGGAGCACCCCGAGCTCCACGCCCAGCTTCTCGCTCAGGCAGGAGGCACGGCACAGGACAAGCCGGGGGGCGGCAAGGGCACTGAGCTCTCCGCGCCTGCTGGCCCCGCTCCCTCCCCCGAAACGCAGGACGCCGCCTTCAACGCCGCCTGCGCCATGCTGGAAGCCGCCGGTTTCACCCAGCAGGTAGAAAGCATGCGCAAGCTCAAGGCTGCCAACCTCAGCTGCGAGCAGATCATCACCGTTGCTCCCATGCTGGCATCCGCAGCAGGGGCTGCCGGTACCGCCGAAGAGAAGAACGGCAAGGATGATCCCGATATGAGCAAGCGCCTGCTTTCTGCTCTGACCAGCTCGGAAAGCATGAAGCCTGTTAGCACCCAAGCCTCGCACAAGGCCCTTACCCCCGCACAGCTTGAAGCCGCTCTGGTGTCCGAGCTGGCCGCAATGGAGGTGTAGCTCATGGTTACCGCAGAAATCACCAGCTCCACACTTCTGGCCGGGCATGACGTGATCACCTATCAGGTGACGCTTGCGTCCACCGGCGCGGAAGTCACGCTGCAGCGCGGAACGCCTCTCGGGCGCGTTACCGCCACCCGCAAGTTCAAGGCATGGGATCCCGCAGCCAGTGACGGCAGCGAAGTCATTGCAGCCCTGCTCGCCGAAACCAAGACCGTGCTCGCTGCTGGCGATGCCAAGAGCGACGGTTACGTGCACGGCGAGTTCCATAAAAACGCCATTCCGTGGGGTGCCGCAACCGCCGACCAGATCAGCGATGCTGTCTGGGCCATGGCCGGTCGTGGCATCTACGTCCGTTAAGGGAGAATCGTATGCCTGACATCAATGCACTCGACCTGCTGTTCAGCCCTCGCACGCTGACTGCAATCGCCATCAAGCGCAAGCCTGTTCCGCGTCTGCTGCAGACGCTGTTCTTCGGCAAGCGTAACACCCACCTGACGCGTGATATCGACCTGCGCAACGTGAGCTATCCTCTCAAGGTGCTGCCCATGGTGGGCGAACGTGCCGGTGCCGTTACCATCGAAGGCACCAAGCGTGCACTGAAGATTGTTCCCTCTGCCCGGTTCCGCGCAAAGCGTCCCTCCGGAGCCAATGACCTGCTGTATGTGACTGCCCCCGGCGAACCCGTGGAGCTTAAGCAGGGCATGGGCGATGTGGAAGGCCGTGTTAAGTCCGCCATCGTCAGCGATATTGATATTCTCGGCGACTCCCTCGAGCTCACCATCGAGTTCATGTGCTCCGAAGTCGCCCGCACCGGCAAGGTCGTTGCGCACGATGATGACGGCGTGGACTACGAAGTGGACTTCGGCATGCCTGCCGACCATGTGACCGTCCTCACGGGCGCAGATCTCTGGACGGATCTTACTTCCGATCCCAACGAGCAGCTCGAGGAGTTCTCCACCATCGTGCAGAACGCCTGCGGCATGCGTCCCGATGTGGTTGTACATGGCACCAATGCCTACAAGCATTACCGCAAGAATCCCACCGTAAAAGACGAACTGGACAACCGCCGCATTGAAAGCGGCACCATGCACAACGCCATCGGCAAGCTCTACAAGGGGAACGTCGGCAACGTGGACCACTATGTCTACGGCGGCAGTTTTGAAGACGTGCACGGCAACACCCGTGAACTCTTCCCGCCCGACTACATCCTCATGGGCTGCACCGGCGCTCCCTGCTCCGTCGAGTTCGGCCTGCCTGCAGACCTTCGCAATATCGGCCCCGTGGAGAAGTTCGTGAAAACGGTCATCGAAGAGGATCCGAGCCAGCTCGCCGTCATCGAGGAAAGCCGCCCCCTGCCCGTGGCCGACATGAGCTACTTCTTCTTCGCCAAGGTCATTTAGGAGGCACATCATGGCAGCTAAGAAAATCGTCAAAATGGATGTGCAGCTCAAGTGCTCCCTTGGCCGTGGCGGCAAGGATGGCAAGCCGGGAGATATTGTCTCCATGCCTGAAGATACGGCCCTTATCCTTATCAGGGACGGGCTCGCTGTTGAGCCTCTCGTGACCGCTCCTGCTGATAGCGGTGCAGCTGGTCAGATTGCCCAGCTGGAACAGACCGTGGCGGACCTACGCGGTGAGCTGGCTGCGTTGCAGGAAGACTGCACAGCCAAGCTCGACCAGGCAAAGGCCTATGCATCCGCACTGGAAGAGCGCTGCAAGGCCGCAGGCGTGGACATTGCCGATCTGACCGGCACCGGAAAGTAACCGACGGGGTCGGGAAACCGACCCCGCCATCTCAAACAGGCGGCGCTAGGAGAAACGCATGCACGAGTACACGGGGCTGGAGCTGTCTTTGCTGGGAGGGCTGATCTCCCTGTTGTCCATTGTCGTTACCGTTGTGGTGATGACCATCAACAACAACCGCCAGTTTGTTCGCCATTCCGAATGCGGCCAGCGTCACCAGACCGACACCGTATGCGACCGCATGCTCGGTCAGAAGATCGAAGACCTCGAAAAGAAAGCCTCGATACAGTTCGAGATGCTCAGACAGATCATCATCTTCCTGCCCATAGATAAAGAAAAGCAGGCAGAAATCCTGAATGCCCGAGGAGGATATGCCCGATGACACCCGCATTGAAACTGGCTCTTGATTTCACGCTCCGCTGGGAAGGCGGGTTCGTGGATCACCCCGAAGACCCCGGCGGGGCCACCAATCATGGTGTCAGCCTGCGCTGGCTGAAGGGGCTTGAGATCTCTATCGCGGACATCGACGGAGACGGAGATGTGGATGCCGCCGACATTAGGGCGCTCACCATGGAACAGGCCCGCGATCTGTTTGCGGACCGCTTCTGGAATGGGCTCTCGCTCGATGATTTCCCGCCTGCCGTTTCCATTGCCGTGTTTGACGCCGCAGTCAATTCCGGTCCGCGCCCTGCCTTTCGCTTCCTGCAACGTGCTCTCAACCTGTGCGGTTCCACGCTTGAAGAGGACGGCATCTTCGGTCCCGCCTCCCGTGCGGAACTGTACCGTCATGCATTGCCCCCGCAGGGCCCCCTGCTGCTGGTCAACGGCATCAACTGGGCGCGGATAAAGCTCATGACCTCGCTGGCCCAGCGCAAGAACGAAGCCGGTCGCCAGCCCATGCAGACGTTTCTGCCCGGCTGGACGAACCGCGTACATGCCCTGACCGAAGAAATCTGGAGGATGTGATGGACTGGCTCAAAACTATCGCAAGCGCCGCCCCTATCCTCGGCACCGTCGTCGGCGGACCTGTCGGCGGCATTGTCGGCAAGGGGCTGTCACTCATTGCTGAAGCCTTTGGCTGCGAGGCTGATGAGGATTCTGTTGCCGCCGCCATCAAGGCAGACCCGCAGGCAGTCATCAAACTGAAGGAGCTGGAGCTGCAGCACCAGACCGTTCTGATCGAATGGCAGCGCGTGCAGCTGCAGGCTGAACTGGAGAACACCAAGGACGCCCGAAGCCGCGAAGTGCTGATGACTCAGGCAGGTAGCTGGATGGGATCAGTTCCACCAGCGCTTGTAAGTCTTGTTGTGACAGTAGGATTTTTCATCATGCTGTACGTTGTGCTGGGTATGAAAAAGGAAGAAGTAAGCGAGGCTGCTCTTCTCTTGCTGGGAGCTCTGTCTTCTGGATTTGCTGCAGTGCTCAATTACTACCTCGGATCCTCCCTCGGCAGCTACCGGAAGAACAGCGCCATTGAGCAGATGTCGGGTACCGGGCGTAACGCAGGAAAAACGGGAGGCATGTGATGTCTCTCCGTGACCAGATGCAGGCCGACCTTGCCATGATGACGAGCACCGACGAGTTCGGCGAAGAGATCACCCTCTGCGGTGCTTCCATCATTGCCATCGTGGATGTCTCCAAAGAATCGGGCAGCTACGACGACCGGCAAGCCGTGTTTGTTGAGACCGCCACCCTGCGCTTTGCGGAAGGGGCTGTGGCGCTGCCGCCCGTAGGCCGTCAGGTGGAGTTCAACGGCGAGGACTGGATCATGGGCCCGACCGACGAAGAGGACGGCCTGCTCGTTCTGCGCCTCTGGAGGGATCTGGCATGAGCAAGACCAGCCAGACGCTTGTGCTGATCGACAGAGACCGTATCGACCGCCAGATGCGTGTTGTTGAACAGACCCTCAAGCACATCAAGGACGGCTATAAGACCGTGGCCATGCGGGCCGTGAACAAGACGTTGGATGGCATGCGCACGGATGTGGTGCGGCTGATCCGCTCCACCTATGCCGTTCCGGCGCGAGATCTGCGCGACAAGCTTGCCATCATCAAGGCGTCAAAAAGCTATTTACGCGGCTCGCTCACCGCAAAGGGACCGATCTCCGTACCGCTCATGCGTTATGGCGCGTACCCCCGTGCTCCCTTCATCAGCGCCCCCAAGGGCCCCAAGGGCAAGCGCCATAAGGGCGTGACCGTCAAGGTGCGTAACGATGGCGGGCGCAAGGGAGTGCGGCACGCGTTTGTGCTCAACTCCCCCTCCACGGGAAACGCTGAAGTCGTGCGTCGGGTACATGCTGATCAACGCTATCCCATCTGCCTGCTCTACGGCCCCGGACACCTTGCCGCCCTGCGCCAAGATGACAATGTCCACGAACTTCAGGAGCAGGCCATGAAACGCTTCGGCAAGGCCATAGAGCATGAAGCTCGATACCTCATCGAAAAGGCGGGCTTGCGATGATTCTGGAACTACTCAGTGAACTGGAAGTCTTTCTGCAACAGGCGCTGGCAACCGTGCCGCTGCCCTCGCCTGAAAGCGTGGCAGGCGAACTGGCTCCGGCCCGCATTTTTCTCGGGGCCATCCCGCGCACGACCGAGGACCGCAAGGCTTTCCCCTGCGCCGTGCTGCGCTGGCAGAAAGGCGAAGACGCCGAAGACGGCAGCACCGAAACCGTGGACATTTTGCTCGGCGTATTCTGTCCGGAAGGGCTTGAGAGCGCAGAGACATGGATTGCCGTGCTCGTGGGCAGGCTGCGCCGCCTGCTTCTGGAACAGCGTCGCTTGAGCAAGTGGGAGATGGTTCTGCCGCTTGCCTCGGCAAAGCCCGATCCTGAGCGCCAGCAGGAACGTTACCACCTCGCCACCATCAGCACTCAGTGGCGAAGAACCCTACCCTCTGACCCCGTTATGGAGGCTTAAATGGCAAAGGATAAAACCCCGACCGCAAGCGGCCCTGTAATGTACATCGGTCCGACCCTGCGGGGAGCCCGCCATGTTGTGCACGGGACTATCTTTAAAGGCGGCGTGCCCCGCCATCTGGAAAAGGAACTGACTGCGGATCCTGACTATGCGGCATTGTTCGTGCCTGCCGCAGATGTAGGTGCCGCCCGCAAGGAACTGAAAAACGCAACCTCCGCGCTGGCACACTGCGCCCGCCGCGTTGCTGAAAAGGGGTAAGCCATGTCTTACAGACACCGCGTTTCCTACAGCGAAAAGCCCACCGGCATTGTGCCGCCGCGCCGTATCTCCGCAGGCATTCCTGTGGTTATCGGCACGGCTCCGGTGCACACCATGTCGGGAGCAAAGCCCATCAATGAGCCCGTGCTCTGCTATACTTATGGCGAGTTTGCTGCCGCCTTCGCCGGAACCGACGAGGCCGCGCAGACAGCACTTGAGGCCCTCGGCAGCTTCTCCCTGTGCGAGTTCGCCAAGAGCCACTACGGGCTCTACAACATGGCCCCGGTGGTCTTCATCAACGTGTTCGACCCGGCCACGCACAAGGCCGTGGACGAGACTCCGGATGTGACCAAGGTTACCAGCGAGGATATTGTGGGCGGCATCGATGTTGCCACCAACGCCCGCACCGGCCTTGAGCTCATTGCCGACATCTTCCCCACCTTCCGCATTATCCCCGGCCTGATCTGCGCACCGGGCTTCTCTCACGATCCCGCCGTGGGCGTGGTGATGGCTGCCAAGGCTGCAAGCATCAACGGCCTGTTCAAGTGCATGGCCGTGGTGGACGTGCCGGACACCACGTGCACCAAGTACACGGACGTACCCAGCTGGAAGGAAACCAACAACTACACCGACGAGCACATGATCGTGTGCTGGCCCAAGGTGAAGCTTGGCGACGATGTGTACCACATGTCCACGCACGTGGCCGGACTCATCGCCCAGACCGATGCCGAGTATGGCGACATTCCCTATGTCTCGCCCTCCAACCGCAGGCTCATGATCGATTCCGCCGTGGCCAACGGCAAGCCGGTCCGTCTTGGCCTCGACCAGGCGGAGTATCTGAACGGACAGGGCGTGATTGTGCCGCTGAACTTTGACGGCGGCTGGAAGGCCTTCGGCAACCGCACGGGCTGTTACCCTTCCAATACCGATCCCAAGGATGCCTTCATCCCCGTGCGCCGGTTCTTCAACTGGCACGGCAACACCTTTGTGCTCACCTACTTCCAGAAGCTGGATGGCCCTGTCACCCGCAGGTTCATTGAAACCATCGTGGACAGCGAGAACATCCGCCTGAACGGATTCCGGCAGATGGAGATCATCCTCGGCGGTGAGATGAAGTTCCTGCAGGATGAGAACCCCGTCACCGACCTCATGGACGGCATCGTGCGCTTCCACACGTGGATGACCCCGCCCGTACCGGCACGGCAGATCGAGAATATTCTCGAGTTCGATCCCAACAACTTCAGTACCCTGTTCGGAGGCTAGGCATGAATACTCCTGAAAAAGTCATTGCCTTCAGTGTCTACAGTGCCAGCAAGGTCTGCCTCGGGATTGTCGACGTGGAGCTGCCCAGCGTGGAGTTCATGACGGACACCATCTCCGGCGCTGGCATTGCCGGTGAGCTGGAATCCCCGGTTATCGGCCACACCAAGGCTCTCGGCGTAAAGCTGAAATTCCGCTCTGTTACCCGTCAGACCGCTTCCCTGCTCGCTCCCGTTCGGCAGCAGCTGGATCTCCGCGCCTCGGTGCAGTCCCGCGCCATGGACAAGGGCGGCGACCTTGTCACCGCTCCGCAGAAAATTGTCATCGGCGGCATGGTCAAAAAGCACAGCCTCGGCAAGCTGGAAACCGCCAAGGCACAGGATTGCGAAGTGGAACTGGACGCGGATTACCTGAAGCTGACGCTGGACGGAGAAGACATTCTGGAAGTGGACAAGTTCGCCATGGTCTTCAAGGTAAACGGAACCGACTATCTCGCCGCTGTCCGCTCCGACATCGGCATGGAGGGCTAGCAGATGGAAGTACGTACCAAGGTCATCATTCTGGGTTCGCCGCTCGTGGTGAAGGAAAAGGAAGTGCTCGAGCTCACCATGCGTGAGCCGCTGGTGGAGGATATGCTGGATGCCGCAGAGCTTGCAGGAGACATGTCCACTGCAGCCCGGCTGGAAGTCTGCACCTTAGGCCACCTGTGCGATGTGCCCTTGGCCGACCTTATGCACATGCGACATGCTGACTACACCAAGTTGCAGGAGGCATACCGTTTTTTGGCGCGTTCCGCCCCTCACGAGGAAGAGACCTGCGAAAAGCAGTGCTTGTCTTCGGAAAGCGCTCCGGATGGGGGCGGAAAGAAATAGGGAGCCTGAAGGCGCGGGAGTTCAGTGCGTGGCTGGAAGCCCTGCCGCCGGATCAGGGGGTCTGATTGATCCAGCTACGGAACCGGTCCGGAAGACGGTCAACGCATTCCACCAGCGGGGAGGCGATAAACCGGAAGATGGGATAGCCCAGCAGCATGCCGAAGACTAGCCCGATTGCCACGGGCGATCCCTCTGCATCCGACAAACGGCCACCAAGGATCTCAAGCCCGATACATGCGGTCAGGCTGATCTTGAACACAAACTTGATGAACGCGTGAAGCGGCTCGTCCTGCATGGCGATCTCCAATAGTTGATACGCTATTACAGTAGGTCGCCATGCAGGTACAGTCAATAGAGGCAATATGGCAGACATTAAAACCATAGGACTTTCCTTTGCTATCGGAACCACCCTTATGGGCGGCTTTGATAGCAACCTTACCCGAGCAGAGCGCGGACTCAAGCGCATGGGCAATACGGTTGCCAAGCTCGAAAGTCAGGCTCCGCTGAAGCTCGGGCAGTCCTTTGAAACCATGCGCGGCAAGCTTGTCAATTCGCGCAAGGCCCTGTCTGCCGCAGAACGCGAGCTGGAAAGCCTGAATGCGGAGGCGGAACGCTCCGGCGGTGTTCACGGTTTTCTTGCCCACCGGATTGCCTCCACGGAAAAGCGCATCGGTTCCCTGTCACGGGATGTGGACAGGAACCGTCGCGCCTTCCGCAGCAACCTTGTCGAAATGGACCGGCAGGGCTTCTCCGTCAAAAGCCTGCGTAGCGAGTATGGCAGGCTTGGTGATGCTCTCGACAAGTCCCGCGCCAAGTATGATCGATTTGCCGCCAGCATGGCAAAAAGCAAAGGGTATGCTGACAAGCGGGCAGAGCTGCGTGGCGGCGTCATGGATGTGGCCGCCATGGGTGCAACCATGGCAGCCCCCATGGTCCTTGGATCGCGGGAAGAGGACTCCCAGATCCGCCTTGAGGACGCCCTGAACGCGGACAACAAACAGGCCGCCATGATGGAGGCACAGAAGCACGCTCGCGGCCTTGCCCGCACCGGCATTGTCGACCTGACGGGTGCGTACGATATTCAGTATGCCCTGAACTCTGCAGGGCTGGATGCGTCCACCGCCCGCATCGGCTCCACCGTTGTTGCCAAGGTAGCCAAGATCACCAATGGCAGCGCCGAGGGCGTGGGCGAAGTCATTGCCACCGCATACAACAACCTTGGCAAGTCGCTGGGCGGCACCGCAGATGAGAATATGCAGCGCATTGGCGACCTGCTCACAAAGACCCAGCTCAAATTTCAGTTTCGTGACTTCAGCCAGTTGGGTGAGTCTCTGAATGAAGCCGCATCCGGCTTCGCCTCCTACAAGGTGAACCTTGAGCAGGGTCTTACTCTGCTTGGTCAGCTCAACACCGCAGGGGTGAAGGGCAGCAGCGCCGGTACCGCCTTTAACGCTGTGCTTCGCCAGTTGGGAAAGGCCCAGCAGAAGTGGGGCATTGAGATCGTCCGGACCAAGAACGGCGAACTCGACATGCTTGCCACCCTGAAGCAGGTGGATGAAGCGCTGGGCGGCATGGATACGGATGCCCGTGCGCAGGCCCTGCAGGAGGTCTTTGGCGATGAAGGCCGCAAGGGCATCGCTCCCCTGCTGGAATCACTCAAGGACCTGCCCGCAGCCCTCAAGGATGTGCGGGACAATTCTCGCGGGATCATGGATGCCCGTATGGACCGCCACCTCAAGGCCTCCTCCACACAGTGGAAATCCCTGACAAACAACCTCACCATACTTGGCTCCACTGTGGGATCAACGCTGCTGCCGGTGCTCAACCAAGGTGTCCAGTTGCTTAATGCCACCCTTATCCCGCTTGCGGACTTTGTGGCAGAGCATGAAACCCTGACAGCAGTCATCGGCTCCGTTGTCATGGGCATGATGGCCTTCAAGGTTGCCAGCTTTGCAGGACGCTATGCGGCCACTTTCTTTGGCGACGGGATCCAGATGGCAAACCGCGCCACCATGGTGCTGGGCATGCGCCAGAGGTCCGCAACGGTCAGCACGACCGCGCTCAGTTTTGCCCAGCGCCGGGCGGCGATCACCTCCCGCATCATGGGCTCCGCCCAGCGCAATGCGGCCATGGGGTCCACCCTCCTTTCCGGCGGGATCCGTATGGTAGGCGCGGCCATCAAGGGGGCCTTTATGGCAAACCCCATCGGCGCGGCGATCATGGCCATCATGACGCTGTGGGAGCTTGGCTCCGCGCTGTACGAGAGCTGGGAACCGTTCCGCAAGCTTATCGACTGGATATGGGAAGGCCTCGGGAAGGTGGGCGATTACATCAAGGGTATGCCCGTCATCGGCGACGTGATCGGGTTCTTCTCCGGCGATGGCAAAACGGCTGCGCCTTCAGCCAAGGTTGCCGCCCCGCGCATGGGAGATTCCCTGCCGGATGTGCCGGAGCTTGACCCCATGCCCGGCATGGAGGCTGCCATAAACCAGGCGCCCACCGCCCTTTCCGCCAACGCGCCTGTCACCATCTCCATCCAGCAGGAGTTCACCATTGCCAGCGGCGACGCAGGAACCGTGAAGGCCGCGTTGGATTCCGGCAAACGGGAGCTGGAGGCCACCGTGGAGCGCCTTATCGACAACTACTTCAGAAAACAGCGGAGAGTGTCTCTTGCCTAGCACCTATATCTGCCAGTCCGGTGAATCGCTGGATTCCATTGCCCGTACCCTCTGGGGAGATGAGCGCCTGTTCGAGCGCCTGACGGACGCCAACCCGCAGTATCGCGGCACGGCATTCTTTGAGGGCGGCGAGCGGCTCACCGTGCCGGATCTGCCCGCTGTTACCACAACGGTCAAAGCACCGTGGGAGGACTAGGCATGCGCACCCGCACCGCCCGATTCGAGATCCTCTGCCGGGGAAAGAACGTGAGCGCCGCCCTTGCGCCCTATCTCGAATCCGCCACGTGGGAAGACAATGCGCAATCCTCACAGGCGGACAGCATAGAGCTACGCCTTGAGGACAGGGACGGCCTGTTTCGTGGTTCGTGGAAGTTGAACAAAGGCGACAAGCTGGAGGCCACGCTCATTGTGGAGAATTGGCAGCGGGAAGGCGACAACACCCGGCTGCGTTGCGGCACCTTCGAAGTCGACGAGCTGGAATATGAATATGGCGAAGGCGGCGACAAGCTCTCCCTCAAGGGCATCTCCAGCATGGTGAGCAGTTCCCTGCGCCGCGAGAAGAAAACCAAGGCATGGGAGGCCACCACCCTTTCCCGTGTGCTTTCGGAGATTGCCGGTGCACAGGGCTTCAATCACCGCTTTGGCGGCAACGATGTTTCCCTCGCCCGTCTGGATCAGCGTGAAGAGTCGGACGCGGCCCTGCTTACGCGGCTTGCCAAGTCACACGGCAAGGCCTTCAAGGTCTACTCCGGTCAGCTGGTGATGATGGATGAAAAGACGCAGGACGCCAAACCTGCAGCCGGGACTATCTCGCGCACCGGCGGTGAGCTGAAGCGCCTGCGCCTGCGCGACAGCCTTGCGGACATCTACAGCGCCTGCACGGTCACCTATCATGATGCCGCCGCCAACGTGACGCGGGAATACACCTACACGCCGCCCGATGCGCCGGAGTCCGGACAAACCCTCAAGATCTCCGACCGCGTGGAGAGCCTTGCCGCGGCTGAAGCACGCGCAAAGACCGAGCTGCGCCGCAAGAACAAGCTGGAGACGAGCGGCGATATCGAAACCATGGGCAACCCTCGCTTCATCGGCGGGTCTGTCTGCGGCCTTTCCGGCTTCGGCTGGCTGGATGGGAAATATTTCATAGAGCAGTCGCGGCACACCGTGGACGACAGCGGCTACTCCACCGCGCTTTCCGTTCGCCGGACCATGGACTGGTAAGGGGGAATGATGCTGCAGGAATATCTGGAACGGCTCGGCGGACTGGAGGCCATACTTCGCCAGCTGGTGCGCGTGGGCACGGTTGCCAGCGTGAACGATGCGGCAGGCACCTGCCGCGTAACTCTGCCCGATGCCGACAACATGCAGACCTATGACCTGCGCGTGATCCAGCGCAAGACGCACAAGGACAAGAACTCCGTGCTGCCCGATGTGGGCGAGCATGTGCTCTGTCTGTTCCTGCCATACGGGCAGGAGCAGGGCTTTGTGCTGGGGTCGTTCTATTCCGCCACGGATCTGCCCCCGGTCGGCACCCGTGACAAGGCGCACTGGACCTTCGCAGACGGCACCGTGATCGAATATGACCGCAAGCTCCACAAGCTCACCGCCTCGGTGAAGGGGGCTGTGGAGATAACGGCCACGGGAGACATTTCTGCCAGTTCCGGAACCCATGTGCGTCTGCAAGCGCCGGTGGTTACCGTGCAGGGTGGGCAGATCAATTACCTCGGCCCCATGACTGCAGGCAGCGCGGATGCGCCCAACACATGGCAGCTGAACGGAGACATGGAACATAAGGCCGGCAACTACACCAACCCGCAGAATGATGTTGTGGCCAGCGGCATTTCGCTGGTGAACCACACCCATGTTTGCCCGACCTGCGGCGAGACGGGGAAACCGAAATGAGCAGCATATTGCGCTCCAGAATGATCAACGAACTATTTGCGAACGGGCGATGCCGCTCCGGCGTTCTCAGCGTGTGCGAGTCCATTGCCAGCGAGAAGAACACCTCCCTGCAGGCGGTTGGGCTGGACGCCTTCGCACGCATGATGGACCGCGAATATAGCGCCCTTTCCGGCGATGCCTCCGAGGTGGCCGGACTGCTGAAGGCGGCTGCGCCGGGCAGCGGCACAACTGCGGAACGGGCAGTGCAGCTCGCACTGAGGAGCCGGTATGCCGACGGCATAGGCCCTGCTGGCTGGTCGCTCTGGCAGGATGATGAGTTGCGCGGCGTGCTGGCAGACTGCATTGCACGCGGCATTGCTGCGGACAAGACCGAAACGGCCATTGCCGAAGACATGACCGACGTGCTGGAGGACAACACGACACAGACAACGCCGCCCGCGCTGCCTGTTCCGGAGGGGCCCACCCGCACCACGGAGGATACCCCCAAGGCCACGGGCGGGAACATCGGCAGCTTCGGTCCTGTCGCCTTCACCGTTTCCCGCGAGACGGTGCATACCCTGCACGACCTTTCCCGCAAGCGCAGCGCCCGCTTTGCCGAGCATGCGGTGCAGAACGCCAAGCCCAAGCTGCAGTTCCAAGGCGTGTCGCTGTGGGAAGTGAGCTTTCGCATCCGCCTTGTGTCCGCGTTCTCCGCCCCTGCCCAGCGTATTGCAGCGATGGAGTCCGTGCAGGAATCCGGCAAGGCCTATCCGCTTGTTATCGGCGGGCGCAACCTCGGCACCTTTGTACTGGTTGATGTGGATGTCGCCGAACGGACACACGGCCCCAAGGGTGTTCTCATGGCGGCAGACCTGTCCGTAAGCCTGAAGGAGTATTGCTGATGTTCCTCATCGATATGCGCAAAACCACCCGCCAGATCATAGGAGCCACCGGCGTTGCGGAAATTCTGCAGAACGCCCGCAACATCCTTGGCACAACCAAGGGCACCGTGCCGCTTGACCGCACCTTCGGCGTGCGCATGCGCTTTCTGGACAGGCCCCTGCCGGAGGCCATGGCCGAATACACCGGCGAGATCATCGCCGAGCTGCAGGCACAGGAACCCCGCCTGCAGGTGGTATCCGTATCCTTTGCCGACAAGCCGGACGATGCCGTGGAAGGACGCTTGTATCCCCTTGTGACCATCAGCATTCAGGGAGCCTAGCTTATGACAAAGCTTCAATTTGTTGAAACCGACCCCACAGCCATTGAAGCACGGATAATTGGCAACTACGAGGCCATTACCGGCACCAAGCTCTATCCCGGAGCGCCGGAGCGCCTGTTCATGGAATCCGTCGCCATGGAGCACGCCCTGTTGCGGCAGGAGCAGGACCACTCTGCCCGCATGAATCTGGTGCAGTATGCGGAAGGCCCCTATTTGGAAGGCCTCGGTGCCTTTGTGGATACGCACCGCCTGCCTCCGGAAGCAGCAGGGGTTACCCTGCGCTTTGCCGTGGATCCCGATGCAGGCGGCATTGTCATCCCCGCCGGAACCCGCGCTACACCGGACGGCACGCTGCTCTTTGCCACCGATGCGGATGCCGCCGTGCCTGCCGGAACAACCAGCATGGACGTGGCCGCAACCTGCACCGTTACCGGCACCAAGGGCAACGGCTTCACGGCAGGCCAGATTGCCCGGCTGACCGATCCGATATCCGGCGTAACGGGCGTGAGCAATACAACCACCAGCATGGGCGGAGCAGACGCGGAAGATGACGAGCATCTGCGCGAGCGCATTCTGCTGGCACCGGGCCGCTTTTCCTCTGCCGGTCCTGCCGATGCATACAGGTATTGGGCCATGACAGCACACAGGGACATCCTCGATGTGGCGGTGCTCTCCCCTGCACCCTGCGAGATCGAGGTCTACCCGCTCATGCGCGGAGGCCTGCTGCCGGGTGCCGAGGTGCTGACGCTTGTAGAGACCATTCTCACCGACAGGAAGCACCGCCCCATGGGCGACCGCGTAACGGTGGCCGCGCCTGTGGAACAGCCCTATACCATCTCTGTTGTCTGGTACGCGGACGATCCTGTCACACAGGCCCAGACGGAAGAAGCCGTTGCCAAGGCCGTTGATGACTTCATTGCATGGCAGCGCGCCAAGCTGGGGCGGGACGTGAATCCCAGCGAGCTCATCTACCGCATCCGCGCCGCCGGAGCCAAGCGCGTGGAGCTGACCCAACCCGTTTTTGCCGTGGTGTCCGAGCAGGCGCTGGCTGTTCCTGACGGAGCGCCGGTTATCGCCTTTGGCGGACTGGAGGCAGCATAATGGCAAATGTCCGCGAAATACGCCTTGTCCAGCTGCTGCCGGATTCCATCGACAAGGATCCCACACTGCTCGCATGTGCAGAAGCCGTCGACATGGAATGCGTCCGCATCATTGCAGACATTCCCGTGCCTGCCATCCTCTCCCGCGTGGACGTGCTGCAGGAGCCTATGCTCTCGCTGCTGGCAAAGCAATTCCGCGTCCTGTTCTGGACGGACACTCTGCCTGTTGCCAAGAAGCGCGATCTCATCCGCAAGGCGCTGATCTGGCGCATGCACCACGGCACCGTCTATTGCGTGGAAGATGCGCTTGCCACGCTCTACGGCAATGGCACGGTGCGCCAGTGGTTTGAATACGGCGGTGCGCCCGGCACCTTCCGCGTAGAAGTGGAGGTGACGGATCAGGGGCTCGACCAGCCGCTCTATGATCAGATCGACACGGTTGTGGCGGCCACCAAACGCCACAGCCAGCATCCGGACGGCATAACCGTGTTCCTGACCGGATTCGGCTCCCCATACGCGGGTGCGCAGATCTCCGGCGGCGAGCTTGTGACCGTGTACCCGTGGGAGCCTGTAGCGCCGGATGCCCCCCCTGCCGACATCCGCTTTGGCGTCGGCTATCAGAGCGCAGAAATTTCCTACATTAACCCCTTGTAGCCACGGAGGAACCCGTGCCCAATTACTACACCATTCTGACTGAGAAAGGGAAAGCCAAGCTTGCCGCGGCACAGAACGGCACGCCTGTGCAGATTGCCGAGTTCGCGCTGGGCGACGGCAACGGCAGCGACATTGTGCCCAGCGAGGCCATGACAGCGCTGGTGCATGAGGTGCACAAGCGCCCTGTGAATTCCATTTACATCCATGCCCAGAACCCCAGCTGGACCGTGGTGGAAGTGGTTGTGCCACAGGACGTGGGCGGCTTCACCGTGCGCGAGATTGGCATGTATGATGCCGATGGCGACCTTTTCGCCATCGGTGGCTACCCTGCCACCTACAAACCCCTGCTGGACAGCGGCGTGGGCAAGGAGCTGTGCATTCGCGCCGTACTGACGATCAGCAACGCTTCCACCATCAAGCTGTCCATCGATCCGTCCGTTGTCACAGCCACGCGAGAGTTCGTGGATCGGGCCATGGAAACGCATAACGATAGCCCCACCGCTCACGGTGCAGCCTTTCAGGCTCTTGCAAACCACATTGAGGATACGGACGACCCGCACCAGACGATACCTGCAGGCGGCGAACCGGGGCAGGTGCTCATCAGGCAACAGGACGGCTCCCTTGCGTGGGGCAGTGTGGGCGGAATGCCCGTGGGCACCCTGCACTTCCCGAGTACCGGCAAGCCGGATCCCGGCTCGGTGGCCGTGAACGTGAAGCAGAAGTTTTTGCGCACCGTTTACCCGCAGCTCGTGGCGCGAGTGCTGAACGATGGCGGCTATCTTGCGACCGAAGAAGCTTGGGATGCTGCAGCAGCAGCGAATGAAGGCTCCTGCGGTCGCTATGCTCTGACAGACACCCACATCATTCTGCCGTGCTATCGGCACTATTGGGCTGCTGCACAGGCTGGTATTGAGGGCAAGGCCGCTGGGGACTGGGCCGGAGATGCGATCCGCAATATCACCGGTGAATGGGAAGGCGCAGCCGCTACAGGACTCAACCCCCCCGAAGGTTTGGGGGCTATACGAGCGTCCTACATCTCGGGGCAAGAAGCTGCTGGTGTAACAGGTCCGAGCAGGGGCTTTAGCTTCGACGCTTCCCGCGTTGTCCCCACCGCAGACGAAAACCGCCCCAAGACCTCCTATCTGCTGCCCTGCATCAAGGTGGCCGATGTGCCGACGAATGCCGCAGAAGTGGACATGCTGGCGCTGGCTGCTCTGGTCGCTGAGATCAACGGGAACAAGGTGGACAGGAGCGAATGGGTGACACTGGTTCCTGACAGGGCGTGGCAACGCCCGGATGGTATCATTGAGCAAATTGGGACTGTTTCATTCCCGACCAGCGGGGACAGCTCTCTTGCGATTATCTTCCCCATCCCATTTCCGAATAAGACGCTACATGGCGAGTGGCACATATGGGATGCCTCGTTGTCGTCCGTTATCGGCACAAATGTTCGCGATGTCGGATTGTCGGGCATGACCCTCGTTGCGGACAAAGACACTGCGCAGTCTATCACTGTGCAAGCGCACTATTACGCATTTGGGAGGTAACGATGCGACGCTATTTTTGTGTTGGTACAGCAGTTTTTCTTCTGGAGGGTATACATCCGATCCCCGCAGATGCCGTTGAGATTACGCTGGAAGAGCAACTGCATCTGCAGGCAGCGCGTGACAGTGGGCAGTTGATCAAACTGGATACTAAGGGCCGTCCCATTGCTGTTGAGCCGCCTCCCCCACCTCCTCCTGATAGGGCAGTGATTTTTACCGCAATGCAGACAGAAATTCGAGACAGGGCTGAGGCCGTTCTTAGCCCTTTGCGCAGTGAGTATGGCCCCACCGAGATCGCATCATGGGACCAGCAGTGGCAAGAGGCCACAGCCCTTTCCGCAGACCCCGCAGCCCCAGCTCCACTGATCAGGGCCATCGCGGGAGCCCGTGGCATGGCTCCCGAAATGCTGGCCCAGCGAATCATTGCAAACCGCGAAGCATGGGTGACAATATCCGGTCATGTAGTTGGCCAGCGCCTTGCCTATCAGGACGCGCTGGAGTCCACTGCCGCTATCGTGGACGATGCCGAGGCTGTTGCTGCCATTCAGGCCATCAACCCCATCTATGCACTACCGGAGGTCAACAATGCCTAACGGATGTGGCGGAGCCGGAACAATCAGCAAATTCTGGAAAAAGGTGTTCGGGCGGCTTCCCCCGTGGGAGGACTGCTGCACCGAGCATGATCTGGCCTATGAGCAAGGCGGCCCGCCCGAATGGAGGGCATGGGCTGATGCGCTTCTGCGCGATTGCATGCAGGCCAAGGGCTATTCTGTTCGAGCATGGCTATACTGGTGTGCCGTGCGCCTCTGTGGCGGTTCCCATTGGGGCACACCGGATTAGCAACAGCCAGTTCCCGACAACACAAAAGGCTATAGCGGACCTCAACTCGCGTTGAGATGCGCTATAGCCTTTTTCTGCTAGATTGGGTCAATGCGCGACTCTGTCTTCTGGGATCCGGTCCGGCACCTGCAACGGCACGGCATCTCCATCCGCAAAGGCCTTCAAGGCCACGGCGAGCCCGAATTCATGCTTGAGTTCGAGCGCACCCGCCCATGGCCTCCCGCCAAGATCCAGCGGGCTGTTCAGCTTCTGGACCAGTACCGCAACCTCATCCGCCTGCAGCTGGATGTTCCACCAGGCATGCCCTACCGCTCATGCGAATCGCTCCGCGCCAAGGGCTACATCAAGATCGTGGAGCTCGGGCCACGGCAGCACAGATATGTGCTGACAGAGTTGGGGAAGAGGGTGTTGGGGGAGAAGGTTCTAAAAAATCTACCAAGAGAGAATCATTAGCAATCGCCAATTGGAAGTGAATTTGGAAGTGAATTATATTGACTTCCACCTTCAATTTAATCATCTTCCGTTCATGAAGAAAACTCCTTCCACCGAATTCACATACTCGTTTCCGGCGATCCGAGGCATCCAAGCTGGGCGTGAATACTATGTCACAATGTGCCCCCTGAAACTTGTTCCTCGACTGTTCAAATTCGTTGAAGACGACCTTCCTCCAGAGCTTAGGGCGCAACGGAGTATCAACAAGCAAAGAATTCCTGCCCTTGCCCGATATATTATTGAAAACAAAAATTCCTATGCATTTTCCTCGCTAACAGTATCGATTGACGGAGAAGTTTTCTTCACATCCAATGGGGAAGATAACATTGGTCGAAAACTTGGGGTGTTAAGCATCCCCATGGAAGCACGTTTTCTCATCAACGACGGCCAGCACCGAAGAGCTGCAATCGAAGAGGCTATTCAGGAATACCCAGAACTCGGCGAAGAAAGTATTTCTGTTGTTTTCTTTGTCGATGCCGGGTTGGAGCGGAGCCAGCAAATGTTTGCCGACCTCAACAGATATGCCGTTCGCACAACTCGTTCCTTAGGCATTCTGTATGATCATCGAGAACCCATTTCTCGACTTGCCAAAAAACTCGCCGACAACGTTCCCGTATTTATTGGGATGACAGAAAAAGAGAAAACGACTATCTCCAACCGCTCGCGAAAACTGTTTACCCTTAGCAGTATATACCAGGCTACCAAGCAGCTTCTTCAAAAAGGGAAAAATGACAATGTTTCCAGAAAAGAAGAGCAACTTGCCCATGAATTTTGGAAAGAAGTGTCTCACTGCATCCCAGACTGGCTGTTATGCAAGCAAAGCAAAGTCTCAGCCCACGAACTTCGCGCTGAATTCATCCATGCCCACGGTATCGCTTTGCAAGCTCTTGCGATTGCTGGCTCCAGCTTGATCACACGGTACCCAGACTCATGGCAAAAAGAAATGACGAAGCTTAGAGATGTGGACTGGTCCCGTCGCAATCTCAGCTATTGGGAAGGCCGTGCTCTTATTGGCGGCAGACTCAGTAAGGCCAAAAATAATGTTGTGCTTACGGCAAATGCTATCAAGCGCCACCTAAACCTCCCGCTCGACCCTAAAGAACAAGAAGTAGAAGATAGCTATGTCGCAGGCAGAATGTAATCCGTCCCCCAAAGACCACGCAAATCTCATTGAACTTATAAAAGAAACATACCTAGCTGACGGCCGCCCGTGGATTATCGGCTTTAGCGGTGGGAAAGATTCCACATGCGTACTTCAACTGGTTTGGACTGCGCTCTCACAAATTCCTCCAGACCAAAGGACCAAGAAGGTCTACAGCATTTCTTCTGACACTTTCGTGGAAATGCCACTCATCGAAGAGTACCTACACAAAAAAATTCACCAACTAAATCAAGCAGCAAAGCTTGAAGAGCTACCGATTCAAGCCATCCCAGTTTGCCCTGACATCGACGAGACATTTTGGGTAAACATGATTGGTAGGGGCTATCCCGCACCGTATCGCACTTTCAGGTGGTGCACCGATCGCATGAAGATCAAACCAACCAGCCGGTTCATAAAAGAGCAAATCGCCTCACATGGCGAAGTGGTGGTTGTGCTAGGGGTAAGAAAATCTGAAAGCTCAGCTCGAGCTGGCAGCATGCAAGAAGAGCGCGTAACCGACACCGGCAAACGGGTCGGACGTAAAATGGTAGGAAAATATCTATCCCAACATAAGGACCTACCAAGTGCTCTTGTCTTCTCCCCCATTGAAGAATGGTCCACTGAAGATGTCTGGGATTTCTTACGCAACTGCCCCCCCCCATGGGGCGGCGATCATTCGCAACTTGAAGTACTTTATCGCAACGCCCAGAAAGCTGATGACGACGGCGAAGATGAATTAGCAGAACAGACATTTGGCAACAGCCGATTCGGCTGCTGGACATGTACAGTTGTCCAACGCGACCTCTCTATGGAAGCGTTCATTGAAAAAGGCGAAAAGTGGCTAGCTCCTCTTTTAAAGTTCAGAGACGATCTGATGATAACCTTTGAAAGAGACTTTAAGCTCCAGCACCGAGAACACCGGCGCCGAACAGGACAAGTACTGACCAAGGAAGGAAAAGACGGCAACACGATTCTTGTCTGGGGCCCCTTTACTCTTGAGTACCGAAAGAAGCTTCTTACGAAGCTATTGCGCACCCAGCAGGAAGTCCGCCAACTGAAGAACGATAGCAGACTGGAATTGGTTAAACGAGAAGAACTGCTTCGCATTCGTCAGTTATGGCGGACCGAAGAGGCAGACTGGGCCGACTCCTTACCAGTAATTTTTGAAACTGAGACAGGGGAACCTTTCAACGCTCCACGCGATGATTGGTCTGGCATGGGCAAAACGGAATTGGAGCTTCTCAAAGAAGTTTGCGAAGAGCATCAGTTGCCCCTTGGTTTGCTGACAGACCTTTTCGATGTCGAAAAACGCCATAACGGCATGAGCAGGCGCTCCCAAATTTTCAATAATATCCACTCCGTATTCTCCAAAGATTGGAGAACCCGTGAAGAAGTATTCCAGGATATCGGCTTTGAAGCTTCACTTGAGAACACCGGAGTAGGAGACATACTGCATGCTGCTGAAAAGAATAACGCTGGATAATTACGGTCTTTACAACGGAACGGTATCCTTTGACCTGTACCCTCGCGAGAAGTATGGCAAGCTCCGACCTGTTGTTCTCTTCGGAGGCAACAATGGTGCGGGTAAAACAACCCTCTTTGATGCCTTCAGAGTTGTACTCTACGGCAAATCCGCTCTCGGCGACCGGGTTACGGAAGCCGAATACAAGTCCTTTTTAAAGAACCGTATTCACAGATCCCCCCAAGGACTGCTCCAGCCTCAAAGTGCATCTATTTCCCTTGAATTCGAACACACTTCACTTGGGGAAAAGAACACTTATATTGCCACGCGCCAGTGGATGCCCGGCAACGGAAAAGGCGTCATAGAACGCCTTTCCATCACAAAAAACGGAACCCAACTACGTGGCGTCAATCCTGATTACTGGCAAGGATTCGTTGAAGAGATCATCCCTGAGCGTCTCTCTTCGCTGTTCTTTTTTGACGGCGAGAAAATCAAAAGTATTGCGGATGATATCCATGGCAACGCCGCACTGGCAGAGTCAGTCAAGACGCTGCTGGGACTAGATATTGTTGAACGTCTCTCTTCGGACCTCAGCATCTACAAATCGAGGGAGACACTCAAAAATGCCAGCAAGGATTTACAACAGGACATTAGTAAAGCAGAAGTCAAAATCTCGGAGTTAGAGCAACAGATTACCATCACACGAGAAGAGTTAGCTACTAACCGAACTGAACAGGATGGCATTCGGGCAGAAATCGCTGCCCTTGAGTTGAGACTTAAACGCGAAGGCCACATATTCTCCCAACAGCGTGATGCGCTGCTCGATGAGAAGATCAAACTCGCGCAGCAAATTGAATCCATCCGTCGAGCAGTCCGTGAAGAGTGTGAAGGGCTCTACCCTTTTTCTTTCTGTCCCACCATCACGGCAGAGTTGAAAGAGCAGCTTGTTGAGGAGCAAAAAAGCCGCAAGGGCACCATCCTCAAAGATGAGCTTGTATCCATGCGTCAGACAATTCTTGATACGCTCGCATCTTCTCAAAGCGAGCTCACAAGCACTCCTCTCTTCGAATCAATTAAGAATGCATTTAATAACCGCATAATAGAGGTTGCCCCTGAACCCAATATTGAAGAGCTCTTTGGCTTTTCCGACACCGCTACCAGTCAGATTCTGCATTGGATTGAGCTTGCGAATAACCAATCGCGTCCCAAGGTTGCGGAGTTGTCCGACAAGCAAGAAGAACTGACCCGCCGCCTTCAGCGCGTGGAGCAAGATTTGCTTCGCGCCCCAGAAGAAGCAGCCATTCAGCCACTGATAGAAGCAGTGGGATCATATAACCAACGGCTTGGTATGGTCCTTCAGGAACAAAAGAAGAAAGAAGAAGAGCTCCGCTCATTAGAATACCGCCTAACTCTGGAGCAACGAAAATTAAAGAGAGCCCTAGAAGAAAGCGATAGCAAGGCCGATGAAAAAAGGCGCATACTTCTTGCGAATCGCATACAAGAAGCTATGAAGGACTACGCGGATCGTCTTACCACGGCAAAGATTGCACAACTGCGAACAACAGTGGCTGACCGCTTTAATGCCTTGAGTCGTAAGGGCGACCTCATCCGCAATATTGATATCGATCCTGTGACATATGCAGTGACATTGGCAGACCGCTACGGAAATGTACTCCCCAAGGAGGATCTGAGCGCCGGGGAAAAACAGATGTACGCTGTGGCCATGCTATGGGGCCTTTCCATCACTTCTGGCCGCTCATTGCCAATCATCATCGACACTCCACTTGGTCGCTTGGACAGCGAACACCGGGGGAAGCTCATTCATAGCTACTTCCCGTGCGCAGCGGAGCAGGTAATCATCCTCTCTACTGATACAGAGATTGATAAAGAATGGTATGCGGAATTAAGCCCCAATGTATCCCATAGCTACCATCTTCGGTACAACGCAGACGAGAACCGGACTCAAGTGTCCAACGAATATTTCTGGAGAGGATAATGGAAGAGCTCACCATTCAGCGCATACCCTTCACAAAAGATGCAGACAACAAACTGCGCTCACTGAAAGCCAGGACAGGGATTACCCCGAACATTCTTTGCCGTATTGGCTTCTGCATGTCTCTGGAACTTCCCACCGAACCTAATGATGTCTCAGAGGCAGAGAAAGGCCGCGAGATCAATAGATTCACTCTGTTTGGGGAATATGAATCATGCTTTTTGGCTATGCTCGCCATTTGGAAAAAAAAGAAAGGCTCCACCTGCTCGCTTGACGAACTTTTAATTCGTCATATGAACAGGGGAGCCACCTCAATAGCACAATCAATACACCTATTTAAATAAACTTTTCATACTCCTCTAAAACTTCAATAACTGTCCTCAAATCGCTACTTCCACGAATTTCAAACTTTTTTCGGGTTTTCCAAACATGACCATCAAATTGCCATTTATAAAGGCCCACAAAATTCTCGTTCGTCTTAGGATCTTGAATCAACAAAAGTGCTGTCCACCACCTTCCGCTATTTTTAACAGTCCTTGCCTCGCGAATAAACCCTTTATAATAATCTGAAATAGGAAAATCACTAAACAACGACACGCTTACCTCCAAGCATAAACTCAGATTTAATATTCATAGTTCGGCTAATATATTCAGACAACTTAGCAGCAGATGTCTTATCGCCTCTCGAGCTGTCAACAATGACAACCTTTGGTGAAACAGATTCAATTAAAGACACAGTCCCTTGAAAATCAGCATGATCCGTAAAAGACACATAGTGCTGTGATCCATTTGAAGTAACACACTCTTTTTTACTTCCATGGAATAAAGACAACTCAACCTTATCCTTAAAATCTACACAATACTCATCAAGCCTTTCTCTGGATGTACAAAATACGACAGCCCCTCCTGAAGACAGCACTTCGGTAGCCTCCACGCTCCCCATTTCATATACCCTACCGGAGAAGTTAAGATACTTCCTATACACATGAAGGGTTTTGCAAATCCTTTTTGAACAAACTATCGGAATAGTATAATTCTTAGAAATTACTGAAACAGCATATTCCACTCTCCCCCTATGCCCAACAACCAACACATTTCCCTTTCGTGACAACCTTTTTATCAATGAAGAAAAGCTTTCAACAACCTCCTCATGAGAGAAACGAAAATTTTTACCTGGCTCACCGTAAGTTGCATCAACAATCAGATAATCAACTCTGGGCAGAGACACTCCCGGCAATGGCCATGAAAAGTCTGAGGAGTAGAGAAGAAACGAACCATCATAGTTAACCAGGGGCATCACCCCTCCCAACATGTGGCCAGTAGAAAATAGCGATACAGCTACACCGTCAACATTATTCATAGCGCCGTTCGTAGAACAACAGACAACTTGAGACCTACGAAACTCCAAATCAGGATGATCAGGTAGAAGCATTTCATAGGTTGCAGCTGACATTATTATCTTTTGAAAAGCCTTGCTTTTTTCAAAATTATGCATGTGATCTAAATGCGCATGCGTCTGAATACGAATAGATGAATCTGCATTAAAACCATCACAACAGACTCGGTCTCCCAGATTAATACACCCGTCTACATCAACACCAACGTTTAACAACATAGACTCCTCAACTAAGAAATCAGACCGGACACAAACCCTTCCAAACACTCAGATCTTAGATATTTTGCACTTGGACTCTTCGCAGCCTCCTCAGCCAAAACAAAAGAAAACTGACATCCAACAATACTCACGCTAATGACATTCTTTGCACCAAACAAACCCGCAAGCTGCTTTCTCAAAACATCCTTCTCCTTACCCCAATCTCCCTCAGCAAGGCGTCCTACGAAAACATGGTAAGTTTCAACAACCGGACGCATATGATCTATCTCTTCTATGGCCACCTCCAACGGCACGCCACCCTTTCTACATCTTTGAACTATTGCAACAACTTCTCCTTTTGTTCTAGAATTAGTGACAACATCTCTCGCCAACACCTCCATTTCATCGACGTTTGTCAATTTTGCAATCTCAACAGCTGCTGAAAACGAAATCACTCCCACACCACTTCCAAACGTAATCAAAGGCACCACAGACTCAGGAAGGCGTTTCAAGGAAATAAACTTATGAAGCAAAGAGGTCCCTTTAATCAGCAGGGCCTCAGCGATCTCTGCAAGACTAATATTATGATCTCTCAAAAGGTTTAGCATCCACGAAACCTGGACAGGATTAAGCCTTCTATTCTTCGTCCTTACATCTATCGAGAGCTGCAAATCCCTCCACTGGTTCTCGGACAACACCCGCAAAATAGCATCCCTACTCATCAAGATATCCTTTGCTCTTTAACCCCCCTGTAATCAACTCAGTCGCTACCTCAGCTGCACCGACACCTTCACTTTGGGCCATTTTTTCCAAAGCCTCATATTCATTTGCACCGATTGTAACCTGAAAACGCTTTGCAACAGGGGCTTCCTTACCCTTATCAATAACTTCTTTAGCAGAGACTCCAGGATTCTGTTTTGCAATACGAGTAATATGATCAACCTGAGATCCTGCAAGTTTTTTCATTTCACGAGCATATGAAATAGCGTCATCGGTACTCACATTACCATCAACTCCCGTTGCAGCATCCTGAGCTTTAATTGCAACTTTAAGATCCACACCTTCATCATCTACCAATCTCTTTAACTCAGGAATAAGTCTGTCATATTTTATCAAAGACCTTACTCTTGCCTGACTCATACCAGTTTTATCAGAAACAATCTTAACATTTCCATACATCTTATAAAGCTTTGTTGCCCACTGAATATCTTCAGCTTCAGAAGTTTGGCGTCTTAATAAATTCTCCACACCAGAAGCTATATATTTCTCCGAGTCCGTTAAGTCAGCACGAACCACACGTGCCGGAATTTTTTCCCAACCAATTTTTTTTACTGCCAACAAACGCCTTTGTCCCGCTACCACTTCGTAACGCCCCTCGCTCATCGGCGCCACAATGATAGGGTGCATAAGACCTACAACCTTAATGTTTTCGGCAAGTTCCTCGATATCAGCAAAAGTCTTCTCTACACGGTGCTGTGAAGGGCGAATTTCTAATTTACTCAAAGAAATGAGAACAACTTCTGCATCTTTCGCAATAAGTTCAGACATGATTCCTCCATTTATTTAAAAAACAAATTAAGATTTATATTGCACCATGTTGCAGCAAATCGTCAACACCCCCCCCTTTAAGAAGAACGAAGCCCAAGCCTACTCCCCATTCAGGACTAACGCAGCCACAACGCCATAGGAATGCTGCAAAAAAGAGTGCACCACCACTAACAATAGATGTAATATTGAAGCAAAGGAATATCGAATATTCCCCTACCCAACATCCCCAGCAATCAAGTAGCGAACGAATTCATCCTGCGTCATGCCGAACGTCTCTGCAGTCTTCCATTTGGTTGGTCCATTATTCGGTTCATAGCACTGGACAAGCACGTACCCTGAATCACGCTCGCTTTCGGCTCGCCCGGGAACAGATTCCTTTGCGTCGTGCACCTGAATCAGCATCTGCCCGTCTTTCCGATAAAAAGTATGACCAACCTTAAAACTGAATGCAGACCCTTGCGTCCAAACATCATACTTCACCTTGTTCACTGCACGTTGCTGGTATTTAATGTCCAGAGGGTCCAGAAAACAGGTATCAACTCGAAAACACCATCCGCAGAATAAAGGACTCTCACGCAAACTAGAATGAACAACATCTCGCTCTGGACAGCAAAGCAACCGAGTATCCCTATTGTCTCGCGCGCTGGGAGCTAACATAGCTACTAGCAGCTTCAGGGCAGCATCCTGCTGTTCATTCATCCTCATAAATCACTCCAATTATACAGTCCAAATAACAATATCTCCAAATCGATTTAGAAGCTGCCACCAAAATCTACATAAAATGACACTATTGCTCACCGTTTTGCGAAGGTACATCCTCCACCAATTCGGCATCCCACGTCACACCACCATTCCATCTGTGCAACTCGTGCCCACAGAGGCACTTAATGCTATCCTTTTCACGCATTGGTATCTTCATACTCGAAAGTTTCCAAACTCTCCCACAGTTGGGACATGTTTCCCTACTCATTACTAGCTCCTTAAAAATCGATAAGGTCAAAACACAAAAGGCTCACTTACCGTTTCCCACCAAGTAGACTCCGAAACGATCGACACCGGCGCTCCCTCATCGCGATACCGCATCGCGGTTGCAAGCTTACCGGAGGGCTCAAAGCCTTCCCGCCCGGCGAAACCCAAGCTACCAACGATTAAGGTATAACCATCATCTTTACGGGCCCCGAGCAGTCCACCACGCTGCTTAATGATCCGCTCGCAGTAGTCGCGCTTTCCAACCCGAAACGTGCCAGTCAGTAGGAAATGGTTTCCTTCGGGCATTGTGCACTCCGAGTCATAGCACACGCTTTCCGGTATTGGATGAGGTAGAACAACCGCCTTAGCATTCGCTTCCAAACGAATAGCCTCAATAAGCTCTTGGCACTCGATGACGTCCAGCTTGTCATCACTAAGAATGCGCTTGAGACGTGCATACCAGAGCCGTGAGAGCCATACATTTTCCAACTGTCCACGTTTTTCGAGCCATGAACAAAGGTACTCGGCCTCCCGAAAGTTCACTTCACCGTCAGCCACAATACCTTGAAGAATTCCAACAAACTCCTGCTGCAAGCTTGCTTCTGAAAAACACAAGGAAGCCTTGTTTCCCTTCTTCCTCGTTTTTGAAGCTTCTGCGCCACCAAAGAGTCCCAACTGTTTCTCACTCATGACTTCCCCACCCTGTGACAGGTTTTCTAGGTCCAAGTGGATACATCAACATGTTGCACTTTTATCTATCGCATACCCCATACTCCTTTCCCTGAAAAGCCCCAATTACATACCTATTTACTCCAACAAAAAACCCGGCATCCGCCGGGTTTTCTCATTTCTTATTCTATCTCATCAGCCCACTCACGCCTCAGCCCCTTTCAGGGCCAGCGTGATGGCCGTGCGTATCTCTTCTGGTGAGCCGCCGTGCTCTTTCATGAGGCGAACGGCATAACGCATGCGCTGGGCTATGGGATCAGTCCTTTCAAACTCGGAAAGCTCCTCCGAGCCCCTCTTCATCTCGCCTTCACCAAGCAGAAGCCAGTTTGCATCGATCCCATAATGGGCAACCCAAAGAGCCAAAGATTCAGCCTTCGGCTGACGTTCAGAACTAAAATAGCCAGAAAGCGTGGATTTTGACACGTTTCCGACTGCTGCGAACTCTTGGTCCGTCACTCCAAGCTCACTTATAACATGCCGCAATCTTTCTCTAAAAGACGGAATATCAATTTCATACGCCATAAATTCTCATTTTACGTTGACTGGTTCTAAAATTAGAACTATCAGTTTCATTATTAGAACAGAACACAAGACGAGTAAGGGCACCGCCAGTGCCCTAAAAAACTAACAAGTACGAGGTGAAACTATGCAACCTGTTACACCGATTCCCGAGCTTGTAAATGATTTAACGCGAACTGAAAAGCTAGAGGTTTACCTGAATCGAATCGGGTCTTCCTATGCCAGCATAGGGGACAAACTAGGCGTTTCCCGTTCCACGGCCTTGCGCATGCTGCGCAGTGCCCACATTCCCACCTACCGGCACCGGCAGCTTTCTTCCATCCTGCCTGCCGAGCTTCTGCCCGAGGCAAAGGATGTTCCGCCCGGACCGAAGCCGAGAAAGAGGGACATGCAATGAACAGCATCATGAAGCGCATTCGGGCGCTCTTCCTCGCCTACGGCTTCAGGCACAATGGCAGGGAGATTCTGAAGCACAGCGCCATGCATTGGGATTTCGACAAAGCATCACTCCGGCGTGAAGAAAACCGCATACTACGAACGATAGCCAACCTGTCTCTGGTTGGTGACCGCCTCACAGTTACCGTGCGGCACACACTCATTCTCACAGACACGCCAACTGAGCTCTCCATTCCCACCGTATGGGAATGGGACAGCGCAGAATGCGAAGCAGGGGAAACCACAGAAAGCCTGCTCCCCCTTCTTTCAGCACTGCTCAAAGAAGTCGCATCCTATAAAGGGGATTAGCCATGCAACCGTCGCTACTCCCCACGTATCCAGCTGGACGTTGCGCCGTAGTAGCACTGAGCAAGCTCTGCGTTATCGCGGGTGCGGTTCTCGCTATACACCAACTTATCCATCTCATTACGCCATGCATCAAGGGCATGCAGCGCTTTGCCTGCAACCTTCAGTGCATTCGTTTTCTGGGTATATTCGGCAACCAACTCTCCATGCAGCATTTCAAGTTCGGCCATGGCCGAACGCATACGGCTTCCCCACTCCTGATGTTGCTCAAAAGTAAACCCCGTCTTCTTTGGCATTGTCGCACCTCGCTGTAGCAGTTTTCGTCACCAGTTTCGTTCTTTCATTCGTACGGGCTCAACACTTTCATAGCAAGCCACCCCATGCATGAATCAACGAGAATCAGAAGGAGTTTTTCTCATGGCAACACCACGCAACCAGCGCATGTACGACAGCCTGCTCGACCTGCTGCAGGACCTGGTCAAGCACGCTCCCAGCGGGCTGACGGCAGAACAGGTGGCCGAGCGGCTGGGCAAGGCCTACCCCACACTGATGAACGAGCTGAACGCAGCCATAGACACGCACAAGTTCGGGCTGCAGCAGCTCATTCCCCTCATGGACATTGTCGATTCCGACCAGCCCGCCCACTACATTGCGGGCGCTCGCCATGGCGTGTTCGTCAAGCTGCCCAAGGGCGGCAAGCTTGCGGAGAAAACCGAACGGCAGGCCTTGGCCTGTGTGAAGGAGTTCGGAGACCTCATGGGCGAGATCCACGACGCACTGCAAAACGACTTCATTGATTCCAAAGAACAGCAACGCATTGCCAAGGAAGGCTATGAGGCCCTGCAGGCCATCCTCACCCTGCTCCGCCTGGTCGACGGAGAAGGAGGCACCCAATGAGTGCTGTTGCCTTTCCCATGGATACCGAACGCACTCCCAATCCCTTTGAGCTGCACCTGCTTGCCGCCGCCCTTTCCGACGATCTGCGCAGTAAGCAGTGCAATGGTGAATGGCAGGAGCTGGCCCGCAACGGGGCAATACTGACAGTGGATAAACGAGGCGTTGCCCAGATCGAGATGCCGGAACCCTGCCCGCCGCAATGACCACACGCGAGGAGGCATCATGGAACCCTCTGCAGCCATATTGAAACAGGTCTACCGGATAGAACGGCAAATCAACGCCCTTTCCAGAATGCAAGGCATATGCGGTGCCGACCACTGCACACTCATTGTCCTGAAGGCGCACCTTGCCGCCATACGTGACAGGCACCGCACAAAGCTGGGCTTCATCCCTGAAGGAGGCACCCATGCACGCATCAGGCCGACTTCTTGAAAAACTCTCACATGATCCGCTCATGCTCATCTTCTGCGGTGTCATGCTTGTGCTCATCGTCAGCATCGGCGGCATGCAGCTGGGCATATGGTTCATGCAGCTCAAGGAACGGAGGCAACACCATGGCAGATGAGTCAACCGTACAATCGCAGCTTCCCCTCGTATGGGAGCAACTTGGCGAGATAGCCACCATGGCATGTGACTGGCGCGAGCGCGGCGTGCCCATGGCGCAACCGGCACAACTGGTCGAAGGCTCGGTCAAGCTCCAGACTCTGGCGCAGGAACTGTTATTTCTGGCGGTATTAGTAGGAGGTGATCACCATGCCGATGATTAACTGCCAACAGTGCGGCAAGGCTTTTTCAGCAGATGCAGGTCGCATACGGCTTGGCCGCGCAAAATACTGCAGCCGAAGCTGCAGCGCCGCCGCAAGACGCACGCCCAAAGAGGCCTCATGCCTCTGGTGCCGGAGCACCTTCACCAAAGGGCGCGGTAGTCAGAAGTATTGCAGCCTCGATTGCGCCAACGAGGCCCTTCGCGCGGCATCCTACAAAAAGGGTAGTTCCGGCAAAAAGAAACCCCACCGCCCGGCCACGCTCGACTGCGCATGCTTCGAAGATCCATGGGCCAACGGCAGCATCAAGCCGGACAAGTTTGGCAACACCTTTCGCACTCCCGATTTCGGGCTCGGCTTCTAGGCACACACAGCACAAAAAGGAGGCACGATATGCATCCCATTATTCCCGTTGATTGGGAACGTCCTTTGACGTCCGAAGAAAAGGAACTGAAGGAACACATTCTGAGCAAGCTGCCGCCCATCGTCGCCCGCAAGGAAGTGGGCAAACTGACCGGCGGTTGGCTTGATCCCAAAACCGTGAACAATGAGGATTACAAGGGCAACGGCCCCAAGCGGCGTTTCAACAGCAGCCGCAAGGTGCTCTATCGCAGCGAGGAGCTAATAGACTGGGCCATCCGCCGATTTGGCATGGTGGAGGTAAAGGACTTTCGGTGACGCCGCGGGCGGAGCACACAGCAGCTCCACTGCCCCGCGCGAGGCATCCGGAATCAGGTGCGCATAGCGCATGGTCATGGTGATGGTCTTGTGGCGCATAAGCGTCTTGATGCGATAGATATCCACGCCCGCCAACGCCAGCCACGATGCAAAGGAATGCCTGAGCGAATGGAACACAAGCTTCTGGCTGCTGTCCGTCACGTCGGCATTCAGGCTCAACTCCAAAACAAGGTCACGGAACATATGAGAGATCTCACGATATCGCCCGGTACCCTTGGGCACAAACACCAGCGGGTTGGCCTTGTCACGCACGGCAAGACGCCCTTTAAGCATATCGGTCACCAGTTTGTTGAGCGGCACCGTTCCACCGGGCTTTCTGTCGCGCATCTGGCGCACGGTGAGCGTCTGCCCAAAGAAATTCAGATCCGCCCACTCAAGACGCTGAATCTCGCCGAGACGCAGCCCCGTGTTCAGCGACAGCACAATGGCATCATGCAGATCACGCCACGAGACGGCAATGCTCTCACGCAGCGCGTTGGCTTCTCGTTCTCGGCAACCTTGCAGCAGAAGGTCCGCCTCATCGCGGGTGAGGTAGCGCGTTCTGGGATTATCGGAGCGCGGCAGCTCAATACCGTCCACGGGCGAAACACCGGGGAAGACCTTCACGCCGTGCACGGTGGTGTTCGCCGCACGATTGAACACGGAACGGACAATGGCGATGTGATGCAGCACAGTGCCGTCTGCAAGGCCGACGGCATAGAGCTCATCCATGTACTCTTCGAGCAGCTCGGAAGTGATGGCATCGAGGGGCAAATCGCCCATGAAGGGAAAGAGGCGATGGTTGGCACGCTTCAGGTCATCCAGCCACGTGCGACGCTTGCGCCGGTCACGCTTCCAGGGCACGTAGTAGCGCTCGAAGAACTCGCGGAAGGTCATGGCCTGCACGTTCTCGGCTGCATCTGCGGCTTCCCGAGCTCTGCGCTGCTTCTCTTGTTCTTCCCGAAGCTCGGCGAAGGTGGAGGGCGTAAGCCCGCGCTTGTAGTTCTTCTGCAGCGTATGACGGGCATCAATAATAGTGTCGGTCTGCCAGCCCTCGGAGGACCAGCCGATGCCTTCTTCCACATCGCGCCCGTTTCGCGTCCAACGCACAGAGAAATAGCGGTCAGGACGCCTGTTGTGCTTGCGGGTGGCATGCTCGAAAAAGCGTATCCCCTTAGTGCCGGGCAGACGCTTCCAGATGCGCTTGGTGGCTTCGTGCTCGCTCATAGTGTTCCCGGTATATTCCCGGTAAATACACCGGTCAAGGGACACACAGCGACAAGCACACACCTACAATCACTTGATATTTATGGTATAATTATTTCGAGGGATTTCGATTTTACCCCCAATTTCATTCTCAAAATCCGCCGGCCGCAAGGCCTTGAGAGTTCAAGTCTCTCCCTCGGTACCACGATATTTAAGCGCTACAGCTAACAAGCTGTGGCGCTTTTTCTGTTGTTAAATCAGGATATTAGAAAAAGCACTTCTCTCGACCACAACCCCAACTAAGGGGCATTTTGCTGGGTCAATTCGGTGGGTCAAAGTCAACCGGTACTAACGTACTGTCTAAAGGAAATGACATTGAAGAAACTGACCTGCCCTGGAAAAACTGGTCCAGGCCCAATGTTAGGGGTACTGAGACCGCAGGAGGTTTTCCATGGGCAAGAAGAAGCACGCTCCTGAGCAGGTCATCGGCAAGCTGAGAGAGGCCGAGGTACTGTTGGCGCAGGGGCAAACGGTTCCACAAGTGAGCAGGCAGCTGGGCGTGACCGAGCAGACATACTACGGCTGGCGCACGGAATACGGCGGGATGCAGGTAAGCCAGGCCAAGAGGCTGAAGGAGCTTGAGAAGGAAAACGCCCGGCTCAAGCGTTTGGTGGCCGACCTCAATCTTGACAAGCTGATATTGGAGGAGGCGGCAAGGGGAAACTTCTGAGCCCTTCGCGTCGTCGCCGTTGCGTCGAGCGTGTTCGCAGCACGCTGCATGTGCCCGAACGAAGAGCATGCCGGGTTCTCTGCCAGCCACGTTCCACGCAACGATACCAAGTCAATCCTCGGGATGATGAGAAAGCGCTGACCGAGGCCGTGATCGAGTTTGCAAGGCAATACGGCCGTTATGGTTACCGCCGCATCCTGGAGTTGCTCCACCGTGACGGGTGGCGGTTGGGTCACACCTGGTTGGAGCGCATTTGGCGACGCGAGGGGCTGCAGGTCCCCAGCAAACAACCCAAGCGGAAGCGCCTGTGGCTTTCGGACGGTTCGTGCATCCGGCTTCGACCATGCTGGCCGAACCATGTCTGGTCCTACGACTTCGTCATGGCCAGAACGCATGAGGGCAAGGCCTTTCGGATGCTCACGGTCATCGACGAGTTTACCCGCGAATGCCTGGCCATTGAGGTGGCACGAAAGCTCAAATCAGAAGATGTGCTGTATCGGCTGAGCCGGCTCTTTCTGGAACGCGGCACACCGGACCACATCCGATCGGATAACGGGCCTGAGTTCACGGCCAAGGCAGTCTGGAAGTGGCTGAGCCGAGTCGGTGTGAAAACGTTGTTCATCGAGCCAGGCAGCCCATGGGAAAACGGCTACAACGAAAGCTTCAACGGCAAATTACGAGACGAACTGCTCAACGGCGAGATCTTCATGACAATGAAGGAGGCTCAGTACTTGATCGAGCAATGGCGCTGGGAGTACAACACATTCAGACCGCACAGTTCGTTGGGATACAAGCCGCCAGCACCCGAAGCGATGCTCCCCCATGGGGGAGCATGCCACTGGCCGCCTCGTCAGGCGGCAGGCAGGACTAACATTGCGGGTGGTACAAACGAATAGGGCAGGTCAAATACCCATCCCATTTCCTCTAAATCCCCCAAGAAAAAGCTATAGCCCCTTTATAAAGAACAGGTACAGAGAGATACAAGCGTTGCCCCTCGTCCACAACAACTCATGCTGTGCTTCTTCGGCAGCACTTATAGCACTTTCGCGCAAATTGATTTTAAAATAAAAATACCCTACATAATTTAGGGAAGGATTTTAATTTGCAACATCACCAAACTAAATAAAAATTTTGATATATTTATAATTAATACACCACTTTTTATCCAACACAAACTACACTGCTTACACCACAAATAGTGCATTCATCCAGTGATGTATTATTATAAAAAACCACAAGCAGATCTATAGACATCCAAGGTCTGATCAACAATCATATCCCAATTATAGCTTGAAATAACATGCTCTCGGCCTGACATACCAATTTCATTCAAATTGTCCATACGTATCATCACTTCAATAGTTCTTTTTAAATCTACAACATTGCCAGACTCAAATGACAGGCAAAGACCTTCATCTAAACCTCCAACCACCTCTTTACACTCTGGAATGTCACTTGAAAGCGTAGGACAACCATAACTCATAGCCTCAAGCATTGCGATTGGCATACCTTCTAAATCTGACGGGATGACAAACATTTTAGCGTTAGAATAGGCTTCAGCTTTTTCCTCCCCGTACAAAGGACCGGTAAACACTATCCGACTATCATTACCGGCAATTGTCTTGAGTTTATCAAAATATCCATCGCTATGTGAGCCACCACCAACAATAAGAAGCTTTAAATCTGTATCAATTTGCCGAAAGGCCTCAAGCAAATAATGGATACCTTTCTCGGGAACCAAACGACCCAACGAAAGAATATATCTTCCCGGATCAACTCCAAACCTAGCAAGCATCTTTAAAGGCATCAATTCTGGACTGTCTATCCCGTTGGGAATATAGAAAGCATCACAATTGAATTCTTGCTTGTAATAGCTCTGCAGCGCTTGGGAAACAACTATCGTACTTGAAGGCGAGTTAGCTGATGTCCAAGCTCCAGCTCTAAGCACCATAGACGCGAACCGCCCCCACTTGGCACGCAAAAAATCAAGCCCATGAACTGTTACAACCGTCGAGACGCCGGCCAATCTCGGCACCCAGGAGAGGAGAGAGGGGCCCGTCGCATGGAAATGGACGACATCATAGCCAACAAGAGTTGAAGGAACCGCAAGTCCAGTATGGGTTATTGCTTCAAGATGCTTACTATACATAGCCGGTCTATTTACAAGACGAACGCCTTTAAACTCCGTACCCACATTATTGTATTGCTTCCGGCAAAAAACTGTCACTTCATGCCCCAGAGCGACCATCCGAGTAGACAACTCCTGCACATGACGCTCAATTCCGCCGGAACATTCCCCACCAATGCTACGAAGACCTAGAACTGCTATTTTCATTTTATTTAAAACGCCAATTAATCTCTTTGCCCATAAGAGACCTCAACTTGTTCTTAATGACCCATTTGGCCGGAGTAGCAAGGTCTTTTTTCATGGCAGGTGCAGCACTCCCAACCATCCAGCACTGTTTATCACATTTACCAACCTTAGAACGAACTTCCTTTGCGGCATCACTATTCCAAATCTCTTCAAAACTTTGTGCCTTGATATTACCCATGCTTTCTTCCATACCATTACAGGGCCGGATCTCACCATAAGGATCCATAAAGAATAAATCGGAACCAACTTCGCAAGGCAGTAGACGCTCATTTCCACGAACATAGTTTGCCAAGCCATAATTAAAGTACGCCCTAAACCAGTTCTTTGGACGATTAGTTTTAAGCAGGCGCTCAGCAACTCTCTTAAACTGACTAGAAATCATCTCTACATCATGAAACTCATTATCAAACTTATGGAAATAATAAGTGTTGTGCATTGCAGCCGTTGCAAACTCAAGCCCCATGGCCTCAGCTAATTCATACAACTCGACCATATCCTTGGCGTTTCGATCAGACACAGTCGTACCAAAACCAATATCCTCTAGCCCCATCTGACGAAGCCCCAACAATGTCCTCACCCCATGATCAAAACCATTCTTCAAACCACGGAGTTCATCATTGGCAGCAGGAAGCCCCTCAATACTAATACGGAACCCCACCCTTGGAAAAAAGCGCTCAGCGACTGCCAAAACTCTATCTGTGTAAAAACCATTCGTACTTACCACCATTCGATCAGTCTTCGAAAGAACGACCTCGATAATATCTTCAATATCTTTACGAAGAAATGGCTCACCTCCAGTCACATTTGCAAAACGATACCCCCCGGGAAGTTTTTCAAGATCCTGTGGGGAGACTTCATCTTTATTCTTTGAAGGAAACTGCCAAGTATTACACATATGGCATTTAGCGTTACACTTATATGTAACAGCTAAAAGAGCTTCTGGCGGGTTTGGGATATCATTCATGTTCATTATACCTATTATCTTCTTACGAATGAAGGACCTTACTATATATATCCATAAGTCCTTGGTTATGGGCAGCTAAAGAGTACTTATCTTCGACTTTTGCTCGAGCGGCACGCCCAAGCCTTCTCCTCAACTCAACATCTCCCATCAACATAGTCAGTTTTAAGACCAACTCATCAGCGTCCCCCATCGTAAAGAGCGCACCGGAAACACCATCTTCAACTTGTTCCGGGATGCCCCCGACCTTAGAACCGACAACAGGCTTTCCGTATGCCATAGCTTCCAGAACAACCATTGAACAGTTCTCATACCATTCCGAAGGAACAACAACACAAGAAGACCTTGCGATAAGCCTAGTCAACTCATCTCCACTTTTATAACCAGTAAAGACTACATCAGAATAATTCTCGCGGAGCGACTCAAGCAAAGGCCCTGTGCCAACGATTTTTAATTGAGGCTTTATCTTGAGTTTTTGGTAAGCTTTAAGGAGCGTGGGCACCCCTTTTTCTTTTGAAAGACGACCTAAATAAAGTATATATCCATTGTCTATTTCACTCGGTAGAATGGCCTCCGTGTCGATACCATTGTAAAGCACTCTCACCTGCCCCAATTCAGGCCTTACCGCTTCAATCTTCTCAGCTAAGAAATAACTCGGAGCAATGAAACAATCGACTCCTTCATAGCTTTTCATCAACCTGTGGAAATAAGCTTCAATGGCAAGAAGGGCACTTTTCATTATAGATCGCTGACAATCTTTGAGTATGGTTTTATAGTAATACTTACCCTTACACTCATCACAAATACTTTCGTGGCACAAGCTCAAGTAGTTTGGGCAAACAAGCTTTGTATCATGGAGTGTCAGAATAACTTTAACCCCCCTGCTCTTCAACGCAGGAATGATAGATGGAGTTAATTGGTGATATATATTATGTAAGTGAGCTATATCAGGACGGGTCTCTTCCACAAGCTTCGAAATTTTTGAAACCGCCTCAACGGAATGTATAAAAGACAACGCAGTTTTAAAACTTGATGACTTTTTAAAATCAAAATTTTTAACAAAATATGAGCCATATGCGGAAGCAATATTCCGAGGGTCCTTCATTGAAAAGTCAATGACTCCATGACCCTGATTGCGCAAATACTCTCGCTCTTGAAAAAAAACAGTCTCGGAGCCTCCATTAAGAAAGAAGAACTTGTTAGCTAAAAGAACTTTCATAACCCCACCATCTACTCAGCGTTATTTTAGACTTCAATTTAGGCAAGCTGCAATAACCTCGCCCTAGTGTCTAATTGAATGTGCAGAAATCACGAACATCAATTACTTCCATCCTTCGACCAATAAATGTCCGAAAAATTAATTGCTGGGGATACATCCCCACACTCAATCAACAGCCTAAGTGAACTCACCGTCTAACCTACTCATTTACCATCTCACAAAACAAAAATCTGCACTGTACCATTCCCCCCGTTCTTAGTCATTATGACTGGCTGATACAGAGTACTCCCTCTTTATCGCGTGCTCTACAAGGATATCCAAACATCCTCGGCGATCATTACCGACAACATATAGTCCGTATCCTCTCCCCGCTGAACAAATTGTCAGCCACAAAATCCATGGCCTAACACTGGTCAAATGCGAAGAGTTCTGGGCGATCCATGCGTCGCCTAACCGTGATGTGCTCAGTGGTCTCCAGGAACAAGAATTAAGCCCTTCTGCACAGCAGAACCAGTGAACTTTCTTGTTCTTTACATCCCCCCATCACGTCTAAACATAGGATACATCCTGTGGCTACCAGAGCGCACTCGGCTCTGCGCTATGTCAGAAAAACTTGGAAGCAGAGGGACATCATCATCTCTTACAGCTTTATAATAATAGCTAGAACGTCCTAAGCCAAGGACTGGACATCTGCCTCGTATGCTGATTTTGTAAGCCTACTTCAAATATCCAGCTACGCAGGTCAACTGAGTAGGCTTTAAAACTATTTCGCTAAAACATCCTTCAGCTGCTTATCGGATAGAGGTCTGCTACAAGCTTTTTAAGTTGCATTTTTCTTCAAGCAGCTTGAGGCTACTTACTTCTCCCACTCCAAGTTCCCAATCTTTATTCCAGTTATCGAAAGGCGCCTCTGAAATCCCCATTTTGCAGCAGGCTTCACTGGCCTTAGTGCCTCTCTCAGTCTGGCACAGGGCAAAAGTTACCTACCCATTAGTAAGCTTGTTTTTCTTCGCCCCCCCCTCCCCCCCTTGTCCTTGTGGTAAGCTCGTTTGCCAAAAGTCTCTATTTCTGAATGATCCAATTTACCGGAAAGGAGTCAACCCTGCACTACATATGACATTAAAATACTTGAAAATCCTTGAGTGTTTTCGCCAATCAGGCCAGACTGATGGGCTGCAACATAGTTAAGACACCTCAACAACACTGTAAAATCAGGAGAGGCTCTATGAGTATATCTCAACACTTGCTCAATAAAGCACTTCGTATTTCCATTGGGATTAGCTATTGCAGACATTGGTTACTATTCAGCCAATCCCAAAAACAGTGGTTCCCAATATACAACTGCAGCAGAACTAAACAAATTCGCTCAACACAAAACCATACGACATCTTAAAAAAAGATATCATAGAGTCCAACTTATCGTCACAGTAATAAAATTACAATCTACAGAGTCGCAAACCACTTTACATCCAACTACAAAAATCAAAGTATCAACTTTTATTTAAACAAAAAAACAAATCCAAATATCTCATCAGAAAAATCAACTTCACACTATGACACTTTTATTATATAGCTCTCTTTCACATCCTCATAAACACTTGACAAAAAAAAATACCACCCCTGGAAAAACAGAATTTTTTGCAGAAAAAACTCTGCAATTGCTCATATATCAATATAGAGACAACATTCAAATAATAATGATTTTCAGAAAATCACTTATATTACTAAATCATAATAGAAAAACATAAAAATTATCTATTTTTTTGTTAGAACAACTCAGTAGATGCATCACTGCTTGATAAAAATTGTTTTATAGTCTTTTACTTTCCAGGACAAAAGATTGTACTCATCACCTGAGGTGAAGTTCAAAATGTCCAACTCATCTTGACAAACCTTGCTTTCCATGTCGTATCTTCTAAAATCAACAGACGAATACTTCTCATTTAAAGCAGGCTTCAAATCACTTGAATATCTATCTTTACCTGAAACTTTTTGCCACTCTCTCAAAGAGTAAGACCCATGTTTGGAGTGATAGTAGATGTGTGAATCATATTCTGAGCCCACAATATTGCAATTTGAGGTCAAAAACGAAATATCCTCCACTCGATGATCAATCGCTAACTGTGCACCAACAAAAGTACTCGGACGTGAGTTGTTCCAGATAAAATTACTAAACAAAACCGTATTTCCTCCTGAGTTCAACTTCACCCCACAGTTATAATTATCATATAAGATATTATCAGTAACTATAACATTCTGCCCATTTCCAACTTCGACACCATTCTTATTATCAACACTCAAACACCCAGAAATCAACGAATTAAAACCTTCCCCCCCCTTAAAACTAAAACCGTTTTCTGCATTTCCATATGACACACAACGTATAAAAACACTCTGCTTGTCACTTTCGCCGGCTGTATCAAACCCTGAAGACAAAGTTGTTTCATTATTCGCTGAGATGGTATCTATCACATATACAGAATCACCACCCTGAATTGCGATGCCGTCCACATTGTGGGAGCCAATCTTTATACCACTATTTTCTACATATGAATTTGACACAACAACATCATCACTAGCGGTTATCAGCATACCATTCCTTCCACTGTCTCTAACAACAACCTGATCAATTTTGATGCTCATTGAGCCATGTATGTAAATTCCATGCCCTGCACTACGCTCAATCTGAATATTTTTTAAGCTGAGCCCTGAAATTTTTTCAACATCTACTCCGTTTCCAGCGTCATTTACTATTTTTAAATCTGATATATCCCATCCACCAGCCCCCATGAAACTTCGGTAATAGACACCTTTTACCTGAGGCTTCCTATCGCCCTCTCCAGTAACGACAATTGGCATATCGGGCATCCCACTCCCTCTTAACTCAAGAACCTGCTCTTTAAAACCGATCCCACAGATGACTACCTTGTCGCCTGCTACAAGCTTTATTTTTTTGATATATTCCAACTTATTATAAGGCCTCACGCGTGAACCATTCCCATTACCGACACCCTCTTTGGAAAAGAAGAACGTCCGAGCAGAAACATCATGGGGGAGAGCCACTACCAATAGAACAACAAGCAGCATAAGGGGGCTATAAGCACTCGTCATATAGATCATATATTTCCCCCCCTATGTAATTTCGTGAATAACAAGCCTCTACCCTTTCCCTAGCGGCCTTCCCCATTGCTATTCGTTTATCCACATTAACAATCAACTCCTCGCAAGCTAAAGCCAGCTCTTTAATATATACATCCTTCTTACAAATGGGAATCTTCACCCCAACCTCTGCATCCACACTGACCGCAGGCCCCCCATAATCAGTAGTTACAACAGGTAATCCACAAGCCATGGCCTCCAACACCGCCACCCCACCAGGCTCCCTCAAGGAAGGGAGGCAAAAAATGTCGGAAGCAAACATATGATCAATCACAGTATCTCTAGAAACGGCCCCACAAAGGCGAACTTTGTCACCGAGTTTCAACTTCAAAACCAATTCACGCACCTTATCCCGCAAACTACCATCACCTAATATTGTTAAAGTCACATCATGACGCGATGCAATTTCTGAAAAAGCTTCAAGCAACAAAAGGATCCCCTTGCTTCTTTCAAGCCTTGCTGCATAAAGAATTACAGTAAAATTACTCCACCGTTGAACACTCCTAGAAAACATCTCCATATCAACACATGTATCAAACAATACGCGATACTTACCGCGCCGTAATATTGGAAGCATAGCTTTTAATTGCTCGGTACCAACAATAACACATCGAGACTCTTCAAAAAACTTTCTCAAAAAAGGAGAGTTACGAACAACTGTATAGATAACACTTCGAGGAAAAGCCTTCACATACTCCACAACACCAAACTCGATAGGCGTCATGAGCCCCCCACCTAATGGCCCCACAATATAAGGGATAGACAACTGAGGAAGCCACAATGCATAAGTATAAAAACTGGATGGAGTCAAAAAATGAACACAATCAAAATGCGCCTTGTCGAAATTATTCTTCAAAAAATTGAGTGAAGTAAGAATAAATAAATAATGGGAAATAAAATAAGCTTTTAGCTTCAGGAGCACCGAACTACCCCAAAATGAACAGTCGACAAATTCAAACTCTACGTTTGGGAAATCCTCAGAATGAATATCCGCTTCATGCCGCTTGTCAACCATGACAAGAAGTTGGTACCGCCTAGACAGCTCTCTAACCCACAAGCAAGCTTTTCCGGCTTCTGACCCCAGCCTCGGATTTAAATCATATGCTATTACAAATATGCTTTTCATAGCTCTTCGACTAGCGCTTGATAGTTTCGAAACATTATACGATCAGACAAGTAATCACGAACAAATTGTTGAGCATTTTTACCGAGCCTAGCCCGTTCTTGAGAAGTACTCAGCCTACTAATTGCATTCTCAATTTCCGATACCGATCCTGGTGGGATAATAATACCTGTATCTCCGTTAGAGATCATCTCGCGAGCTCCGCCGATATCGGTAATTACACACGGCAAAGCGTAGGCCATGGCCTCCAATACCGCATTGGAAAATGTCTCTACAGCTATTGAAGGAAGAATAAAGACATCTGTTTGTTCTAGAATAGGCCTAACATCATCGAGACTGCCATAAAACACCACAGCCAGAGAATTCTCTTCAGCAAATGCTTTAAGCTCATTAAGGCAAGGCCCTGAGCCCACAACACTATAAGTAACATGCCGACAACTCTCTCGGGTAAGAGCTTTAAGAACATTAATGTGTCCCTTCTCCGGCGACAACCTGCCAACAGTTGTTATCCTAATCCTTCCTGATTCAGCATACGAACCTTTTTTGGAAAAATACTCTGAATCTACGCCATTATATACAACATGTGAATCTCTTGATCTTACATTGTAGTATGCTTTCCACTCTTCCTGTTGGACTTTTGCTCCAAAAACAATATTTGTCTTGTTAATAAAATGAGAATAAACATATTTCGTAAGCAAAGAATGGCGTTTCTTATATATACGTGATGTATTAATACATGATATTATCCGAAGCGAAGATTTTAAAAATGTCGATATTAAAGAAGAATAAAAAGATAATTTTGGGTTCATGCAAAAAATAATATCTATATCTTTTCGTATCGCAATACAATCTATCAACCCCCAAATCCAAAAAAAATACATATCCTTCAAAGAAATACAATCTACCCCAGGCTCCAATTCGGACTTTAGACCGAGATCATCCCCAACAACAATAAGAGACACTTTGTATTTCTTATTAAAATGATTACAAAGCTTTACAACTTTCCTTTCGGATCCTCCCATCGCCAAATTATAAAGGAGAAAGGCTATCTTCATTTGACAACCTCCGAATACTGCCTCAGCACATCAGAAACAATTACTTCGACCGAATGCCTGACTTGAGCCACTTCCTTCATAGAACGAGACTGCCTAACTGAATAATTCTCATCCTGAAGCATCCTTAGAAGTTGGCTTGCAAGTTCAGAATGATCATCCGACTTGTAACACACTTTGAAGTCACCATCCACAAGCGACGGTATACCGCCGACTTCAGCAACAACCTGAGGTATTCCAACAAGCTGAGCCTCCGCAAGGCTATTCGATGAGTTTTCCAAATGAGAGGGCATTACATACACCCTACTACGTTGCATCATGCTGGCCAACTCGACATCAGTTAGAGTTCCCAGAAATGAAACATTGTCATTCAAGCCCAGTTTTTTTGTCAAATTAAAGATATACGAAGAGTAGCCATAATTTTCAAAGTTCCCTGCCACAAACAACTCAACCTGAGAAATCTGCTTTTTAACCATTGCCAATGCTCGCACAAGCACATCTAAACCTTTGTAAGGCACATTTTTAGACACACAAAAAATTGAATTTGGCCTAGCTAAATTAATATCCCAATTGGTCTTATAAAACACTTCTCTTAAGATTTCACCACGATGATAATATGTTGCGTCATTACGATACTTTAATACTATTGACTTATCCCATTCAGTTCGCCCACAATAAATACTATTTCGATCAAATATTTTTTTCTCCATCTTCGCTCGAAATCTATACCGATAATAGTCTTTCAAGCATGCCTTTTTAAGCCTTACGATCCATTCGGCCGTCCCCCAGTATACTGGCAGCAATTCATTTATGACGCCTTGAATGTTAACAATGCAAGGTATATCTAGCCCCTCAGAAGCAAGACCGTAGTATTGCTCAGTTCCAAAAACATCAAACAGGTCAATGCTGTAGTCACGAACCACATCATGAACATCTCGTACAAACTGCCCAGTAAGATACGACTCAGTCTCACGTAGCTTAATAATGTGAAAAGTTATATTATTACTGATAAATGACTCAGACCTCTTGACCATTTTTGTTGCCCACAAAATATGCAAATCTATTTCTGATTCAATCAACACTTTCGCCAAAGACTGGAGCCAGCCGCCTAAAGCCACCGGTGGCAATGACAAATGCCTACAAACATCAGGAAAAGGGACATTAACTGCCCATAATATTCTCATTCCCCCTCCATCGGTAGCGGTCTGACAGTTAAAGGATTGCCATATGCGATTGAATTAGGTGGAACGTCTTTGGTGACAACCGCACCGGCACCAATCACACTATTCTCTCCGATACTCACCCCTTTAAGGATGACAGCATTCATACCCACCCAAACATTCTCGCGAATAACGACAGGTTGAGAATTCTTTATAGTATTAAATCTATTTGCACGACGATCTGAAGGAGACACGCTATGCCAATCGCAATCTGTAATAATGACATTTGAGCCAACAATGGTTCCATCGCCTATCGAAATATTTGAAGCACAACCAATTTGTATACCGCTGACACCAACTTCTCTTCCGAATGTAAGAGTAGCCCCTTCAGCGACATTAATAAAACAGCGCCTACAACCGATCGAGTTAACGAAAGAAGTAGACCTAAATATGCATTTGTCCCCTACTCTTAAACTAGCTGTGTTTGCCAACCTTATTTGTGGATAGCCATCGAAGATTGCTGCCCCCTCAAAGCATACGCCATACAATTTTAACATATTCTTACAGACACCAGAACTCGTCCATATATACAAAATTTTAAATACATTATAAATTTTATTTACTATAATCCTACAAGACATGAATCACCTCATTATATCATGCTAGATGCAACCATTCAAAGCAACACTATTTTTCAAGCAATTCTGAATAGTATGCCCGCAAAGAGACGTATGGAAGAAGAAATGTAAAGGACAAGTATTGAGTTGTACCTGATACGTTAAACATGCTAAACACTAAATTAAAAACCATAGCGGAAGTCAATATCACGACAGCAAAATCCTCACGCCCCCTATTTTTAACTGACACCAAAATGAGTCTAATTTGATCAAGAACAATGAATAAAGAAAAAATGAAACCAATATAACCATAATAAAAAAGCATCTCCAAGAGATAATTGTGAGGTATTATCTCATAATAATATATAGTACGAACGGTTATTCCTTCTCGCTTTTTTGCCTTCTTAAGAGAATACAATTCATCACTAATATCCTTCCCCCATATCCCACGTTCACCTATGGTTGCCCACGTATTTGAGTAGGCATCTAACCGCCCAACATAATTTTTCTGCTTAGTGTCAAAAGTAGTTTCATAGCGATCAATCATATCAACAACATAGTCAGATGGCCCAAACACGACGTAACCCAAGGCAACCAACACAACGACTCCAGCCAGCAAACCTCCTTTAAGCAGCCTCTTTGAAAGGACAAAATACAGACAAAAAGAAATCACAAGAGCGACAATCCCACTGCGATGCCCTTCCAAAAAACAAACAACAAGAGATGATACCAAAGGAAAGAAATAAAAATAATTTCCACGAGTTAAAACCACATGAAAGGAATAGAATATTGGTATTGAAATAATAAAATATACCAATCCACCAAAAGGATGTGACTCATATCCACCTGAAAAAACATGTAATAAATACTGAACCATATTTAAAATAGTGAAGACTATGAGTATACAGCCAAATCTATGCAAGTACTTTTCTCTAAAAAACACATACCATGCATAAAGCAAAACCATTCCAGACTGCAAAGTAAGATACCGCCTCAAAAACTCAACACTGACAGTATTTTGTACGCAAAATATTTTAACTGCTGAAAATATAAGTATTAAAGCAATAAAATAAAAAATTTTGTCGTACTTCAGACTTCTCAACTTTATTATAATCAAAAAGAACGAAAATAAAAAAGAAAAGTCATGTAGATACAACTCAACACCACCAATACTAACATAATTATTAACAACTAATCCAAGTTTATTAAAATTCAATACAAGAACGGAAATGACCATCAACCATACGGTGCCAAACCCCAAGAACCTGACTAGCACGAAATCTTCCCTTTTAGCATATAACCTCTAAGACTCTCCGTAGCCAACAACTTCACCCCAACCCACTTCACCAAAGCAGCAACACACAACAAAAACGACACCCCCCCCCTAACAAGCGACTGGTGACAGAAACAGAATCTTAACAGACTTTTATACATCCATGGAAACCTTATATCTGTAAAACTACGAAGAAATTCTTTGCGTGTCATATTCTTCAAACTAAAAAAGAAACTCTTTTTACAATCCTCTTCTGTGTATATGCAACAATCGACACATATGACAGTTTTAATTCCCTTTGTCTTTGCCCTCAAGCCATACTCAAGATCAGAAAAATTATGCGGAAATCTAGCAGCATCAAAAACACCTATTTCATGTATTACCGAACAAGGCACAAGAAGCAACCTTGATGATACTGTATCAACTACAAAGTTCGCAACCAACTGATTAACAGACTTACCTCTATTAACATCTCTCACTCGCGGGTAATAGCCAGGATTACTTTCCATCCCAGACTTGACAACCTTCCCAGTACTACAATCTAACGTAACAACGCCGTATAACTGATTACAGCCACAGCAATACATCCCAACCAGACGAGTCAAGGTACCGGGCACGAACTTAATGTCGTCATTTGCAATAATACAATATGAATACTTATCTACACAATACTCAAAACCAAGATTAACACCACCTGCCCACCACAAATTGCCATCTCCAACTAGAACAGTAACATCAGGAAATTTAGATTTTATTGCACGACTAGTACCATCTACAGACCCATCATCAACCACCACTACATCTATTTGCAATCTTTTTCGTTCTTTATCGATCATTTGCAAAAAATCCATAGTAACCTGCATCCTGTTATGAACAGGCAATATGATACAGCCCAACATCATCTCCTCACAATTTTAATTAATTCATCTTTAATCACTTTACTTGATAACAAAACACTAACTACCAGCTGAACTCCTCCGACAAGGGATATCGCTATCAAAAAAGACAAAATCGACTCTTCATGCAAGCTCAACGGGTTGTACCAATATAAGGCAAGTGCGCTAAGAAGAACGCACACTCCCAAATACTTTACCCGATCAAATAGAAAAAACTGAACATTATCACAGACCATTATCCGCCTGTTAAAGTACACAATCGAGAGAACAAAAACCGCTTCCACAACGACGATACCAACTGCCCCCCCCATCAGGCCAAACCTACTAACTAAGAACGACACAAACGCCGCCATAACAAAACACTGGACAATATTAACTAACGCCAACAACTTAACATTATTTGTACCTAACATGAAATTCGACGGTATAATTGTCAAAGAACTCAAATAATAAGCTACTACCATAATACGCAAAGGATCTGCTCCCACCCCTGCAACCTCACGGCCAACCCACATCTCCAAAACAACACCAGCATAAACTACAAGCAAAACGAAAACCGGTGTAGTTAAAATAGATACAACCTCATTAGCCAACATATATATCTTATTCCGTACCGTATTATCATTTCGAGACAATTTGCCAACTAGTGGAAAAAACACTTGCAACGCATTCCCCAATACAGAATTTATAACTCCCATCAACTGTGTTATAATACTATATACTCCAACCCCCTCAACACCGACAAACCGACCAACGATAACGGTTGGAAATGATGCAATAAAAACTCTACAAAACCTTGAACAAACTACCCATGAAGCGAAATCAAAAAAACACTTCACTTCTCTAAATTTAAACCAACCGAGCCTTAGCAAACACCTAGCATAATAATACACAACCAGCACAGACAACACCATTACTAATGATGCAGAAATTAAACGTGCAACAAACATATATACAACATCATATCCATTATACAAAAATATTAATATTAAAACAGATGACATTAACGATCTCATAAAAATTAAAAAACTATAGATACTAAAATAATTTAAACCTTTCAATATTGAGAAAAACACCTCTGTGACCATAATAACTAGCAAATTAAGAGAACCAACAATCAATCCATCCATCAACTTGCCAACACTATCGCCTGAAGTGAAAAAACAAGAAATTTCACTTCTAAAAAAATAAAAAAACAATCCAATAATACATCCAGCTAAGATTTGTATACTGAGCCCTACAGCAACTATCGCTCTTGCATTTTCCTCATCTACATCGCTTTTCAGATGCGAAACAAAGTAAACTATAGTTGGAGCAACCCCCATCTGAAACAAAATAACATAGTCCAAAAATCGATTTATGAGTGAGTATATGCCGTACCCATCTATTCCGACCATCTTGACGTAATACGGCAAAAGGAAAAAGTTAAGCGCAAGCAAAGCAAACTGAAATATGGTTAGCCAACCGATATTCTTTATTACCCCACGTATCATTTTTTTAAAACGACCTCCCTCTCGAACTCAGCTTCAAGCGCTATAAAAAAAAATAAAAAAACGTGAAGTCATGCCACTTATTTTTTGATCCAATAAAACTACCGTTCGAATGCCTCAGGACTTTTACAGCCAAGAAAAACCTGCTGCCTTTTTCGATCACAAAACGCTTCAAAAGAGAGAGAAAGGCTTCCTGCCGAAGCACATTGCGCGCGACATTGTTTCCCGAGCGCACCTCTTCACTTTGAGTTTGCCGAAGAAGCTACCTGTGACCTCCCCCCTTCGGCTCATGCTGTATTAGAATCCTCAACAATCAAGCACAGAGGTGAATATCCTACTGGAACATTGCCCACCCATGCTCGCTATGACGCTCTAGGTCAGAGCCTGACTTTACATGTTTAACAGCAGCCATCAGGACATGGTAGGCAATTGGGATATCTGTCCGCTCTGACATTGCCCTGCCATCACACGTTTCAAAAACAAATCAAAAATAACAGCAAGGTACAGCCCGCATTCAACTGCTATAGACACGCTATTACTGCCGTCCACGTTTGACATGACCTAGTAACTCTTTGGCCACACAAGGAAAGACTTTCACATTTGCCGGATAGCAACATCTACGACACACTTTGAATTCAGCTCATCCGACTACATGATTCTTCTTACGAACTTACGACAACACCGCAAGTCCGTTTCCTCTATGAAACCCTTATCGATTTCTCGGTATCCATAAACTCGGATACTTCACTGGTGATAAAACTGCACTGTCTTTCGCAGCAACTGACACCAGCTAGCTGAAGAAATCTCTATGGGACTAATCCATCCCCAAAACCGCTTGGACTTACCATGGCGATTATAGAAAATAATATTCTTGAATACTCACCGTTTTGGCTCTTAACCCACGCCTACATCTACTGAGACTCCTTGGCAAAATCCCCGCAGCTTTCTTGAGATGTCGCTCTCAAGACGACGTCCTGCATCCCCCTCTTGGAACACCTTAATATCCTTTATAGTGGCGTTTATTTAATAATAGGGAATCCCCCACAAGCGCGCAAAGATTACCCCCTTCACAGACTGCCACGAACTGCACCCCAGCTACTCCCCGGCTTCGCGGCACGAGAACTCCACTCTGAAACAAGCTCGCTGGCGAACTTTTTGATCACTTTCGAATAGCTGATCGTTCACATTTACTTCCCTTCATGGGTGGACGACAACATCTCGCTTCGTGTCTGTCATCTATAGATAAGCTCAGCTCATCCCTTACTGGAACACCCAGCACCTGATCCACACGACTTTTTTGTATAGTATTCCATAGCCCGAGAAATTCCATCCTGCAGATCAACCTGAGGGCGCCAACCCAATAAGCTGATTTTACTAACATCTAATACTTTTTTTAAAGTTCCATCTGGCTTTGTCACATCCCATATAATGCCTCCATCATACCCCACAACAGCTGCCAAAATCTCTGAGACTTTTTTAATAATCAAATCTTCACCTGTTCCGATATTCAACAACTCTGTTGTATCACTCTCAAACATCACGAAAATACATGCATCAGCCATATCATCTACGTAGAGAAATTCTCGATAAGGACTTCCCGTCCCCCAGAGGACAACCTTGCAATTACTCGCGTCTCTTTCGTAGCAGCCTATGGACTTCTTGATATCTTCAGGAATCTTGCCCCATTTTTTTTCATCTGTATCTATGGCGTCCCAATCTCCGTCCATTGCAAGCTTCCCTAAATAAAACTTACGCATCAAAGCTGGCAGCACATGAGATGTTTCAAGGTCAAAATTATCTCCAGGCCCATAAAGATTGGTCGGCATAACAGGCACAAACGATGTACCATACTGCGCATTATACGCGTGGCACATTTCAATCCCTGCTATCTTTGCTACTGCATATGGAGAATTGGTCGGCTCCAGAGGACCCGTCATCAGATACTCTTCTTTGATCGGTTGTTGTGCCATCTTTGGGTATATGCATGAACTACCCAAAAAAACCAAACGCTTCACCCCATGCAACATGCTTTGATGCATCACATGATTCTGAATAGTCATGTTTTCGTATATAAACTGACCACGATACGTATTATTGGCCATAATGCCGCCAACCTTCGCGGCAGCGAGAAACACGTATTCCGGCTTTTCTGCAGCAAAGAAATCTGCAACAGCCTGCTGGTTCAAAAGGTCGAGCTCACTATGCGTGCGAGTGACAAGGTTGGTATACCCTTTAGCCTTTAATTGCCGAACAATGGCAGAACCAACCAGCCCACGATGCCCAGCAACATAAATCTTTGCGTGTCTATTCATTGCTAAGCCTATTCGAAATTATTCAGAGTCTGGAACCCACTGGTTTTACATAGATGGTCACGCTGAGCTTCTTGCAGGTCAGCCTTAACCATCTCCTCTACAAGTTGATCAATACTAACCGTTGCCTGCCAGCCAAGCTTTTCTTTAGCCTTGGAGGGGTCACCTAAAAGGAAATCAACCTCTGTTGGTCGGAAATAGCGCTTATCCACTCGCACCATAATCTTACCACTCATTGAATCCCGACCGACCTCATTAAGCCCCTCACCTTCCCACTCTATTATGAATCCAACGCTTTTAAATGCTTTTTCAACAAACTCCCGCACAGATTGCGTTTGACCTGTCGCAACGACAAAATCTTCGGGTTGCTCTTGCTGCAACATCAGCCACATCGCTTCAACATAGTCGCGTGCATGTCCCCAGTCCCGCTTAGAATCCAAGTTTCCGAGGTACAATTCATCCTGCAGCCCCAGGCGAATACGCGCTACTGCACGTGTAATCTTGCGAGTAACAAACGTCTCACCCCGAATTGGAGATTCGTGGTTAAACAAGATACCATTGCAGGCATACATGCCGTAGGCTTCACGATAGTTTACCGTGATCCAATAACCATACACCTTTGCTGCCGCATAGGGGCTGCGTGGATAAAAGGGAGTTGTTTCTTTCTGTGGCGTCTCGACAACCTTGCCAAACATCTCACTCGTAGAGGCCTGGTAGAAACGAGTTTTGCCTTCTAACCCCAAAATGCGAATAGCTTCCAGAATACGAAGAGTACCAAGCGCATCTGAGTTAGCAGTATATTCAGGTGACTCGAAAGAAACCTGCACATGACTTTGAGCAGCAAGGTTATAGATTTCGTCCGGAACAATTTTCTGAATCAGACGAATCAAGCTAGTGGAGTCAGTCATGTCCCCATAATGCATAAAAAAGCGCACATTATCTTCATGGAGATCAGAGTATATATGGTCAACACGCGCTGTGTTAAAAGAAGATGCACGACGCTTTAGACCATGCACCTCATATCCTTTACTCAACAGCAATTCAGCTAGATAAGCGCCATCCTGACCAGTAACACCAGTTATAAGAGCAACCTTTTTCGACATGACAGTTCCTATTTATGCTTCTGCAATCCAAAGATTTAATTTTTCTTCAAACATTGTCTTAATTTCATTCATACGTGACTCTGTTTCAGCCTCGAAACGCAGCACCAAAACAGGCTGCGTATTAGAAGCACGAATTAGCCCCCAACCATCTGAAAAAATTGCACGCACACCATCAATATCGATCGCGTCAAACTTAGCACCGAAATACTCTACAGCCTTAGAGACGACAGGCGCCTTGAGTTCCTCGGGACAATCAAGTCGTATTTCAGGGGTCGAAAACGTTTTTGGCCAAGTACTCAACTGTCCGCTCATAGGAGCTTCTGAACGGCTTAAAATCTCAACCAGCCGCAGTGCCGCATAGGTGGCATCGTCAAAACCATAGTATCTATCAGCAAAAAACATATGTCCGCTCATTTCACCAGCGAACTTAGCGCCAATTTCACGCATATGTGCTTTAATCAACGAATGGCCTGTTTTCCACATCACGGCATTTCCGCCATGTTCTACGATATCGTTGTACATCAAGTGCGAGCACTTAACTTCGCCGATGATGGAAGCTCCGGGGAAGGACTTAAGAATATCTCTGGCATAAATGGCCACCAACTGGTCGCCATACATCATGTTGCCCTGTTCGGTAATCACGCCAATTCTGTCGCCATCACCATCTAGACCAATCCCTAAGTCTGCCTGTTCTGCGAGCACGGTTCGTTTCAAATCGACAACGTTTTCTTCAACAACAGGATCAGGATGATGGTTTGGGAAAGTCCCATCAGGCATACAAAACAGACGAACGACTTCAGCGCCAGCGGCCTCCAGTGCATCAGCAGTAATATCACCACCAGCACCGTTGCCACCGTCCACAACCACCTTCACACGTCGTCCTAAAGAAACGCTACCAGCGAGTTCTGCAATGTATTGCGGAAGAATGTTCTTTTGTATGACAGAACCACTACCTTCAGGAAACACTCCGGCTTCCATCAAAGTATATATGCCCTGTACCGCCTCAGAGTGAATGGTGCTTTTACCTTGCCAGATCTTAAAGCCATTGAACTCCGATGGATTATGACTTGCAGTAACAATTACACCCGCTGTTTCACCCAGAGTAGTTACGGCATAATAAAACGCCGGAGTAGACACTTGCCCAATATCAACAACACCGATACCCACTGAGTTAAGTCCACGGGTCAACGCCCCGGCATAACCGGGAGATGTCTGGCAGCAATCATAACCAACAACTGCCACCTTGGAGGCTTTACTCAGAAAGTAGGTACCGCAGGCCTTCCCCAGACGCTCTACCCATTCTTCGTCGAAATCTTCCCCAACTATTCCCCGAATATCATAAGTACGGAACACTTCACGAGAGATTGGCCTCATTAGGAAATCTCCTTGGTGTCATGACGACCATACATGTCATCAAAACGGACTATATCGTCTTCACCAAGATAGCTGCCCGTTTGCACCTCTATGAGCTCAAGATCTATCTTTCCGGGGTTTTCCAAACGATGAAGGTAGCCAAGCGGAATATAAGTAGATTCCTCTTCCTTGAGCATGATCGTATCTTCACCGCGAGTAACCAAGGCTGTCCCCTTAACAACGATCCAATGCTCAGCTCGATGGTGATGCTTTTGAAGAGAAAGAATAGCTCCTGGCTTTACGGTAATCCGCTTAACCTGAAACCGCTCTTCAAGATTGATAGTTTCATACGCGCCCCATGGGCGATATACCTTCTTGTGAAGAAGCGCCTCAGGACGACTGTCGGCCTTGAGCGTGTTCACAAGCTTTTTTACATCCTGGACGCGATCTTTCGGAGAGACCATCACAGCATCAGCGGTTTCGACCACAACATGGTCTTGAAGACCTACTACTGCAAGTAGACGCCCTGTCGAATGAAGGTAAGACCCATGTACGTCATGCGTAATAACGTCCCCCAACGCAACGTTCTCATGAGCATCTTTTTCTTTTATATCCCAAAGAGCACTCCATGATCCTACATCATTCCAACCTGCATCAAGCGGAATGACTGCACCAGCTGAAGTGTGCTCCATAACAGCATAGTCGATGGAATCACTTGGGCTTTCAGCAAAGCTCGCCGCATCAAGCCTAAAAAAGTCAAGATCATGCTTGCCGTTAGCTATAGCCAGCTGACAAGCTTCCGCCATTGTAGAGTTAACTCGCTCAAGCTCTTGCATATAACGCTTCGCGGAAAACATGAACATACCACTATTCCAGTAAAAATTACCGGAATCAACATAGGTCTGAGCTGTATCCGCATCCGGTTTCTCAACAAACCTATTTATTGTGTAGGCTTCACTTTCAACGTTACCTGTAACTGAACCACGTTCAATGTAACCATACCCAGTTTCGGCATATTTGGGCACAATACCAAAAGTTACCAACGCCCCAGCCTCTGCAAGCTCCTTTCCCTTCGATACCGTTGCTAGAAACAATTCCACATTATTAATATGGTGGTCAGCAGGCAACACAAGTAAAGTAGAGTTTTCATCAATACGACAAGCCTGTTCAGCTGCAACATACGTGGCAGGAGCTGTATTTTTGCCTACCGGCTCAAGAATAATCTTCGAGAGAGAAATCTTCTTCTCGCGAGCCTGTTCAGCGACCATAAAGCGATGATCTTCACTACATACAACAATAGGAGAATCAAAATCAGAATTACGAGATAATCTTAAAGCCGTATCCTGAAATAGAGTTTTTCCGTTCACTAAAGGAAGGAACTGTTTTGGGTATAACTGGCGAGACAGCGGCCAAAGTCTAGTACCGGATCCCCCTGCGAGTATAACTGGAATTATCATGCCCCCTCCTACCACTATTTACCTACAGCAAAGTATTGATATCCAAGCTCACCTAAGTAGTTAGAAGAATACAAGTTCCTGCCATCGAAGAGCACCGCAGACTTTAAAGAAGATTTAATCAATTCAAAATCAGGAGTCCTAAATTGATTCCACTCTGTAACAACAAGCAGCGCATTAGCACACTGCGTAGCTTCATATTGCTCGGATACTATGCTCACGTTTTGATTTCCCGAGAAAATCCCTCTAGCATTGCTTGCAGCAACAGGATCATATGCTTTAATATACATACCTTTAGCAGTTAATCGTTCAATAATATTGATAGATGCGGCCTCGCGCATATCATCTGTATTCGCCTTAAATGCCAGCCCCCATACTGCAAGAGTTTTCCCAGAGACCCCACCAAGCGGTTCGAAATACTCCTCAATACGCTCAGCCATTCGAACTTTTTGACGCTCATTGACCTGCTCAACGGCATCCAGCAGATGGGGAGTAAATTCATTACCCTTCGCAGTGTTGATCAGAGCTTTAACGTCCTTCGGAAAACATGAGCCCCCATAGCCTACCCCTGGATAAATAAACTGATACCCAATACGACTATCGGAACCAATGCCGACTCGCACATCTCGAACGTCAGCGCCAACGCGTTCACAAATATTTGCGATCTCGTTGATAAAGGAAATTTTTGTAGCCAGCATGCAATTTGCTGCATACTTCGTCATTTCGGCGCTACGCACCCCCATCACGATTATCTTATCGCGACTACGTGCAAATGGGGCGTACAATATACGCATAGTTTCAGCGACATCATCATTGTCAGTACCAACAACAACACGATCCGGCTTCATAAAATCGTTTATCGCATCGCCTTCTTTCAGAAACTCCGGATTGGATACAACATGAAACTCTACAGACTCCCCTCGAGCTACAAGTTCTTCGGAAATAATATCACGAACAGCATCAGCGGTACCAACAGGTACTGTTGACTTATCAACAACAATTGTCGTTCGTGTGATTAAACGACCAATTTCACGCGCAACACCATGTACATATTCCAAATTACAAGAGCCATCAGGATTGGAAGGCGTCCCTACAGCGATGAAAACAACTGCTGAGTTCAGTAGTCCTTCCTCAAGCTTTGTCGTGAAATGTAATCGTCTTTCTGAATAGTTGCGTTTTACAAGAGGCTCTAGACCTGGTTCGTAGATATGAACAACACCATCTTTCAATGAAGTTACAACGCTCTCATTTATATCAACACACGTTACATTATTGCCCATCTCTGCAAAACATGCGGCAGCCACAAGCCCAACGTAACCAGTACCGACTATACAAATATTCATTATCGTGCCCTTAAATTAACATAAAAATATGAGCGCATGCCTTAATAGCATGCGCTCAAAGATATCTTCATACTTACCATCAAACCTTACGGCCTGATGCAACTCTTCGCACACCTACAAGTCCAACTAAACCAAAACCAAGCAACAAAAGAGTGCCTGATCCAGATATCGGTGATGCCCCCACAGTGACATTATCAACGTCATAGCTATTACGCGGAGTAGCCTGAGCAGCACACGCAAAGGTCAATACCATAGCAATTGCCAAAACGACACGATGAATGCTTTTCATTGGAGCCCCCCCATGAATAGACGTGAGTTTAGATCATCACATTAAGCAATCACTGTGCCGAACAATTTTAAACATTATTTTCAGCACATTAACAGAACAGACAAGATTATGTCTGCTTTTTCTGGAAGTGATTATTGGGGGATTAAACCCTAAAAAGGGGGGGGATGAGATAAATCTAGACGAAGATGAAGACCGTTATCCCAAAACTTGCTACTTCAGGAAAACGGATAGAGGTAGGTAGGATTAAACCAACGAAAGCCAATTCGCTTCAAAAGGCGCAAAGTATAACCGAACTTGCCCCCCCCCACCGCGCATGAAGTCATAATTAGAACGCGCCCACAAAGAGCGCCACATGCAATCCGTTTTTTCCGGACTACGCCTTACCAAGTTCAAAAACGTGAATAAATCCCTTGTCAGGCAACGTACAATCAGCTTTTTGCTACACCACTACCGTACCGGCAAAACGCCGCTTAAATAGAAACATGGAAGTCCCTCCCGAACAGCCTTTCGCGACCATCTTCCCTTGCTGAAACTGGGGCAATTTGGTAGGTCAAAGTATCAGGAAATTTGAAAACCCACCCGAGCACATCCTGACATATCAGCACATTAGCTCGCGCTTAGTATCTAGTCTCTCCCTCGACATCACGAAATCAATGGGTTGCAGCAACTTCTTGTACCCCCTCAGAACAACGACAAACCCCGCCCTTTTTCGGACGGGGTTTGTCATTGCTCTGAAAGTTAGGGATAGATGATCTCCAGCCTTTCTCACCTGTATTGCTATCAGATCTATTGATGTGAAAACCTCCGGACGCCAACAAGCCCGAGCACCCCCGTTCCCAATAGCCAGAGCGCTCCAGGTATGGGGGTAGGATTCACCTTGGCGTAGAGAATAGGCTCGTTCATATCACCGTCACCAGCCTTCCATCGGCCGTTATCATTAAACCCGAGCAGAAAGCCCTGTAGCGGATCTGGGGCAAAAAACATTCTTGTATTGCATCTGGAAATAAGGGTGTCGCCAACATAAAAAGAAAAGTGGTCGTCGGGGGTTATACCAAAGCTCTTCGCAAGGTCGATCGGAGAACCAATGGCATACCCTCTGGTAGGAGGCGTCCAGACATCATTATCAAAGAACATCTTTTTCTCCCCACCGTTGATGCTCAGAAAGAGGTCTGCCGTACTTGCGGTATCCATCACCATAACCTGCAAGGTGTTCATATCACCAAGCGTCCATTCGCTTGCAGGCTTTGTCATTCTGCCACTGCGGAAAAGATCATAATTTGAATAGTTCGTACCAAAGAGCATGTTGTAGGTATCACTGACAGAATATTCGGCATACGCCAATCCGCTAGCAAAAACAGCCAACGCCGTGACTACAACGATCCTGCAAATCTGTTTCATAGAGTGCTCCATCTCGGTATCAATCAATTGTCCTCACGAATAATGCACCAGAAACGAAAGCATGGTAGCAATATCGCGTTTTCCCTTATCAGACATACCCCAATGACCGCACGCATACGCGCCTGAGTGGATTTGAAATAATCGTGCCTAACATTGAATTCGATATTTATTAATAATTGTTAGAGTTCGCGACATCACTGCTACGGCTATCCTTCACCCCATATTCCGAAATTGCCGGAAAGACACTCTCATCCATGCAAGCAGGGCTTTCCCCTGCCGCTCTCTCGCCCCACCCGGATCAATCCGGCAGCCCAGAATACATTTCTCCAGCCCCTCCAGCATCATCGCCAAATCGATACACGAACACATAGTGACGCAATTCAAGAAGTAGCTACTAGCTATACGCACTCACCACGCTGATTACTGGCAAGCACTTGTACAGAATTCCAGATTTCCAAGAGCAATCCTTCACACCGGCCTTCAACACTTAATAAATCCAAACAAATCAGAGCAATATAAAAAAACGAGAACGTGGCACAAACCTTGCTCACACGGCTGAAGGTCGAAAGACTTCCATCTTCATAATATGCCAGCTCAGTCGCTGCACATAGACACACCGGGGAGGAATCATGCCAGTTACCACGTTGCCCATACCCAACCAGAATCAAGTCATCGCACTCATTCCAGGTACAGACATCAACCTACCAGTAGCATCCGGACAAGTAGAAATGGCGCTCCAGGACGGAGCCATCATCCTTAAGTTTGAAAACGGGCATACAATCACACTAACTGGCGCTGAAGATGCAGCGGCTGGCAATCAACACCCGCGTCTGGCTTTTCAGGACGCCACGGTAGAAGTGGACGACCTATTCCTGCAGTCTCTGGGAGCAGGCAATATTGAAACGGCAGCGGGAACTCAGGTGAAGAGCGGCGGCACATCTGAGTATGTTGCGGACTTTGGGAAGCTTAATACTGAGGGAGAGCCCAACCTTGAGTTGCCTAGCAGGCAAGGCGGAGACAGCGAGGACTTGAGACGCGTCTACGACGAACCCTACACCAACTACACGTCGCAAGACGGTGGCACACCCGAACTGGATACAATAGCCCCCGCCCGCCCGGTAATCTTGGAATTTTCCGAAGACACAGGGCTTCATGGCGACTTCCTCACCAACGACACCCTTATCGAACTTTCAGGTACCGCAGAAGCAGGTTCGCTCGTCACCGTGTATGACAACGGAACCTATCTCGGACAAACGTATGCTGACAGCACTGGCCACTGGACCCTCGCCAACAGTTCAACCATGAACGAGTCAGATTTTACTGGCGGCAGAACTGATTCAAACACTTCTGAAACCAATGGCAGCCCCGACACTGCGATTATTATTGATCGCTCCAGCTTTGCTCCCGTAAAAGGTTCCGCCGCTGCAAATGCTGAAGTTCCATCCCTCCCCAGCGTCCGCTTTGTGGGCACGATGACCGACAACGACGATGGCGGAACCCACGATAAGGACTTTATTCAACTTTCCTTAAAAGCCGGGGAAACTCTCATTCTCGACATAGACCATGGAATGAAAGAAGGTGGGCTAGCCAATCCGGATTCTATCGACTCCTACCTCTATCTTTATGACAGCAATGGAAATCAAGTCGCCAGCAATGATGACCACTACCCACTAGACAACGGCTCCATTCACAGTTTTGATTCCTACCTTAGATATCCTGTCACCGCCGACGGAACATACTACGTAACAGTTTCCACATTTCCCAGGACGTCAGCAGTTGTGTCGAGCGGGACCTATGAACTTTGGATGTCCATCGACACCCCCGCCGCCGACATCGCCTCCGCACCACCCCAAATATACCTTACAGATGGCACCCATTCATTCACTGCTACAGCAACAGATGCTGCTGGCAATGTAAGCAACGAGTCTCTCGCGTTCATTGTAGAAATTGACGCAACGCCGCCCCAACTTGAGACTGCATCATTTGATGTGGCGGAAAACACAACGGCCGGAGCTCTCATCGGCACCCTCGGAGCTGTAGATGCACACGATGTCACCTTTGCAACGAACAGCGATCTCGTCTCCATAGATTCTTCAACCGGCGCAGTAACACTTACTGAGGCCGGTGCAAATCTGCTCGATTATGAACAGAGACATTCAGTCGAAAATATCGGTGTTACCATTACGGATACAGCAGGCAACAGTTCGTATCAGACATTTACCTTAAACATCACAGACACCAACGATAACGCCCCAAAAACCAGTCTAATTTTGCTGGAGAAGGGCGTTGATGAAGATACCGTTCCGGTCACCTTTTCGCTCTCAGACCTGATGCAACATACCATTGACTATGACACGGTAGGTTCTCTGTCCGTAGAACCAGAATCGCTGGCCCTGCTTCTTACCTTTGCCCTTTCGGATGGTTCCACAGCCAATGCTGGCACAATGGCCTTCGAAAACGGGAAATGGGTTTATCACTCAGCCGGAGACTCCCGCTATCTGGGCGAAAACAACTTCAATCTCACATATGATGAGACGACCGAACAATTCACCTTCACTCCTGCAACCAACTTTTGTGGAACCGTTGAGATGGAATACTCTGTGACGGATGGGGTACATGCAACTCCCGGATCCGCAACACTCAACATTGGTACTGTGGATGATAACCCGGTCATCAATGCCCCTGATTCTGTACAAGCAAGCATCTATGACCCCTCAAAGATTGTTGCCTCATTCTCCATACAAGAGTTTGACGGAGATGCCGTGACATTGTCAGTAGAAGATAGCAGGTTCCATATCGAGAAATCTGGCAACATGTACAATCTGCTCATGAATGATCCAACGGCATTTGCTGACAATCTTGATAACCCTTTCCAAGTTACAATTACCGCTCATGATATCGCTCAATCCGGCATCGACACACACACGCTAACCGTCCACCTAACTAATACACCTGTTGCCCTGTCAGAATTCACGCCTGCTTTTGAAGCATGGTACGCAGATATGGATAAAGAGTACTATATTTATGACTTAGACCACCTCTTTGCTGGCGAAAACTTAAGCTATAAATACAGTTATGGTGGGCTCGAGGGCAAAGTAAACCAATACTTTGAAACAACAAGCCTCCACAAAACAGTCGATGAACTGGTCACCATCTCTGCAACGAATGCGGAAGGAGACCATTCCACCTCTACAATACAGCTTCACTGGAAGCAAGGTACAGATGCTAATGACTACATCACATCAGATCCAGACAACCACGCCTTAATATTGGGACATGGTGGCAACGACGTCCTTACCGGAGGAAACGGCAACGACGTGCTGGTTGGCGGCACTGCATTCTCCCTGTTGAGCGACAATGACATCCTTTCTGGCGGCGCCGGCAACGACGCCCTCATCGGTGGCGCTGGAAACGACATTCTGAACGGCGGCGAAGGAAACGACATTCTGGACGGCGGCGCTGGAAACGACATTCTGAACGGCGGCACCGGCAATGACATATTCCTTTTTACACATGACCATACGTCCCTTAATGTTAACGAGCACCATACAGATACAATACAAAACCTTACAATTGGAGAAGACGTTCTCAATCTGCACGAGTTGCTACAGGGAGCTAATGAATACAACATTGGAGACTACATCTCCACTACGGTCGTTGATGGCAACACTGCTCTTGCAGTATCGTCACATGGCGATGGCAATATCGACCAGATAATCGTATTCCAATCTATCACAAACAGCACAGAAGCCGATCTTATCCAGCAGTTGCTAATCACCAACACCATAATTATATAGAACTCTTCACACAAGAATAAAAGGGCTGTCTGCATCCGTGCATGACAGCCCTTTTCCTCTCCGCCTCCTTGCCCTCCCCCCTTTATAGAGCCCCACCTCCTTTGCTCACCACCTGCAGAACATAGGGCCGTTCCCCCTATGCTCGTGTTGTATTCCCCTAAAATTGGACCAGCGAATAGTAGAGACTTCTGGCAAACTGCCTTCAAGGAGAAGGCAATGCAGAAAATCTCGATTCACGGAAAGCCAGATCATTCGGATTCTGAAGGAAACAGAAGGCGGCCGCACGGTAGCTGTCGTTTGCCGCGAACACGGTGCAAGTCAGGCCATGTACTACAAATGGAAATTCAAGTACTGCGGCATGGAGGCTACGGACATTAAACACCTCAAGGAGCTTGAGGAAGAAAACCGCAAGCTCAAGCGCATGTTCGCCAACCTCAGCCTTGAGCACGAGGTTTTAAAGGACATCATCGCAAAAGAGCTTTGAGTCCAGCCGAGAAGCGGGAGATCGTCGATTACACTCGCGATGATTTCGGGATGAACGTGCGAAGGGCATGTGCCATCATGCTCATCAGCCAAACGCTATACACCTATGCACCGACTCCGCAAAACAACACCGATGTTGTCGAGACGCTCATACGGTTGGCCGACAGATACCCTCGATATGGATTTGGCAAACTGTCCAGCACGTTGCGGCGACAGGAATACCGAAGAAATCACAAACGGACCCATCGCATCTGCCGCCAACTGAAGCTACATTTGCGCCATAAAGGGGAAAGCGACTCCCGCCCAACTATCAGCAACCACTGGCCGTGCCACCACTAGTCAACTGCTGCTGGTTCGTGGACATCATGCATGACTCGCTTCCAGCGGACAACAGTTCCGCACGATCAACATGATGGATGATTACAGCCGTGAATGCCTCGTCATCGAAGTTGAGACCAGCCTCCCCGCCACCCAGAAATTACGGGGTCCGGACATGGCGCGCGGGGGGGCACCCGGAGATGACGAGAACGGACAAGGGATCGGAATATGTATCGAACCAGATGGCTGAATGGGTTGAGGGGCATGGTAGAACTGGATTTCATTCAACCGGGCAAGCCCACTCAAAACTCGTATGTGGAGCGGTTCAACAGAACGTACCGAACGGAGCTCTGAACTTCTACCTGTTGGCAGCCTCTCGGAGGTTAAGGAAATCACCGAGAATTGGCTAAAGTTGTATCACGAGGAACGCCCCCCATAACTCATTGGGAAACAATCATCTGACTGAGTATTTAAAAATCAATCCACCCCAGAAGGTCTCTACCTTCGGGCAGCACTAACTAGGGGAGGCTTAAACTCGCGCCAAACTCAGCCACCGCCCTGAGGGGGAAGGATTACCGAGCACATCTCTTTAACCGTAATCCAATGCACAAAAAACCGCCAGCAACCTAATGCTGGCGGCCTGTTGAGACAACTATAACAGGAGTTATACAAAGCGACGCACCCCCAAGAGTCCAAGCATACCGGATATTAGCATCCAAAGAGTTCCTGGAATAGGAGTCGGAGCCACCTTAAGCGACAAATCATCAACAATAACTAACCCATTCATACTAGCAATTTCTATTGTAAAAATACTCTTTAATCCGCATGCCAGAGATGAAAAATAAATATTACCACTATCAAACGATGCAGTCGCATGGTAATCATCTGCTTTAACGCCATATTCATCGCGCAGAATCATAACAGAATCACCACGATAACTGAACGACACATCAGTTACAGGCTTATTAAACGTAATCACAGAACCAACAACATTTTCACCAATACTTTCTGGTAGTGCGATAGAGTATTTATTGGAACCACCACCGAATATCCACCCACTACTAAACTCAACGCCCGTTGATTCTCTATAATAATCGGCCACCCCCATGTAAGAGACACCATCATTAAAATCGATGGTATAATCATAGTTAACTGAAGCACTCGCAGCACCTGAAAGAGGCTCTGCGATCAACATGCTCACAAGCATGAGAACCTTAAAAACACTTTTCATATAGACCTCCTTAAAAGATCAACCACATTGTCGGCAGAGCCCATCCCTGCTGGCAACCCGGCTACCTCCCCCCATTTTTAAGAAGGCCCGTGGCTTTCCGTCCCTGCCTCACGACAGGTTTGGCTACGAGTCATATGAAAATAACATGCCAACACCATATATATTCACAATACCAACAAGTTATAGACACACAAACGCAATCCTCATTCCGTTTCCACCTTTTCCAGCCACCACAACAAAAGCCCCCCTATACTCAATTGAAATAACAAAGAAAAATCCAGACTGGATACAGGTGCCCCGTCTGGATTTTTCGATTCATTTAACTATAGGCTAGATTGCAGCGAGCAACTCCTCCAATTTTTTCTTTTCCGGAAACTCTGAAATATCTTTAAGCGCGTTACGACCAATGCGTTTGGCTTCATCAGTCTTACCTATGGTAGCAAGGGCGGTCACCAGATGATAGGCAACAGCACCGTTTTTAGGCAACTTTTCCTGAGCTGCCTTAAGCGCCTCAATAGCCTGCTCCCAGTTGCCAAGCTTATGATGCAGCCACCCCAACGTGTCCAGCGACTCCGGACTGCCATCCCGGACTGCCAGCTTTGCCAGGTCGAGCCCCTCATTGAGTCTTGCAGGATCAACAGCTTCCGAAAGAATGTAGGCCAAGTTATTTGCAGCAGCCAGAAACTCGGGGTGTTTCTCAAGCAAGGCCCGGTAAATTTCTTCCGCCTTAACTTTATCACCCTCATACTGATACAATTGTCCAAGCATGAATGCAGGTCCGAGCGCTTCCGGACTACCACGAAGCGCACTCAGACACTCCTGCTTGGCTTCTGCAATCTTTCCACCCCGTAGATAGATCCCCATAAGGCGACGGTAGGGAACACCCCATTCCGGACTCAACTCACTCGCCTTTCGGAATTGCGCCTCCGCGACATCCTGCTTCCTATCAATCAACGCCACGCGCCCCATAAGCTCATAGAGGATGGCGCTATCGGGCGAACTGGCCAGCAAATCATCTCCCCATGCCTTGGCTTGGTCTGTCCGCCCCATGGCAAGAAGCGTCATCATCTTACGCTCAATGCCTATTGCTGAATCGGCATGAACATCAAGTACAGCATCATAACAGACGAGAGCCTTGGCATAATCTTTTTTGCCCAGAGCCATGTCTCCAAGCTTTAAACTTGAAGCCGCCTTCCCATCCTGCATGGTTCCAGCTTTTACATAATGAGCTTCAGCCGCTGCTACATTACCTCTTACACGCTCAATGTCCCCCAGGGTCAACTGATAGCCATATTTTTCGGGATGCCTGTCTGCGAGTACACCAACCAAAGCCAAGGCCTTTTCCCAATGCCCGTGATGGGTATAGTATTTCACCAACAGCATATTCGCAGGAGCGTAATCCGGATCCTTCTCAAGAGCGATATGCAATTCTTCGATGGCCATCAGGCTGTTATCAACACCAATATATGCCTGCGCCAGCAACGTATGCGCTTCAACATCTTCAGGGCTCTTTGTAGATACAATACGCAAATCGGCGGCAGCCTCCTCAAGCTTGCCCAGCGCCAGATACGCCTTTCCACGCAGCTTCAGAATACCAAGATCAGAAACTTGCGCCCCTGTTTCATTCACAACCATCAAGACGTCTTTGTAGGCACGTTCCTGCAGCAATATTTCTCCAAGCCGAACCTTGGCCTTGAGTGCCTGCGGATTATCCGCATACGCGACCGTAACATTGCGAAGCGCCACCTTGGCTTCATCAATCTTTCGCTGAGCAAGCAGTACGTCAGCCTGAGCCAAAGCAAGCCGGATATCGTTGACGTCCTCCTTCATACCTGCCTGAACAACCGCCTCAGCCTCCGGCCATTTCTTGCTCCGAATCAGAAACCCGACATAATCTATTCGGAAATCGACGTTATCAGGAGCAGATGCCAAAAGCGATTCATACTCCTTGCCTGCGCGCTCCACTTCGCCCGCCTGCTCCAGCACGCGCGCGATCATCCGCCTGATTGACGGCTTATCATCCACAAGTTCACCCAACTTGCGATAGTTCGCCTCGGCAAGCTCATATTTTCCTTGAGATGTTGCCATGACCGCGGCCTTGTAGAACAACACCTTGTTTTCCGGCGCCATGCCCAGAGCTTCCTGCAAAGCAGTTTCGGCCTTACGAGCCTCACCTCTCCGCTCGTAAACTGTTACAAGCCCAAGCCTAACATCCATATTCTCTGGCGATGCCTTCAGTTGTTTGGACAGCAACGCCTCAGCTTCAGTAAACTTTTCAGTCTGAATAAACAGGCCTGCCTGCAGCATATTGGCTTCGAGCGAATCCAGCTGCAAGTCCCGCATTGCTTGCACTTCTGCTTCGACTTTGTCGTATTGACCAGCAAGCAGGTAAAGTTGCCCTAACCCGGCATGTGCTTCAATTGAGTCCGGAGCCAATTCTACGGCCTGAGTGTATTGACCGAAGGCCCCCCGCCAATTCTGTTCCCTAATACTGCACTTGGCCAGAAGGACATATGCTGGTGCATACTTGGGATCAATTTTCAGGGCATTCTTAGCCTCCAGACGAGCCTCGGCAGCATTGCCCTGCTCAAACAAAGTATTCCCGCTTTCTACAAGTTCGACCTTACGCTCTTCTGCCGAACTGCATGCCACAAGCAATGCGAGCAGCAATATAACAAGAGAACGGACAAGAACCTTAAATAACATACGCCCCCCCTTGGACAATATCATGATGCCCCTTCCTTTTTCATGATAACCCAAACCGTTCTAAACAGAATCTCGATGTCCCGTAAGAACCGCCAGCCATCGATGTATGCAAGATCAAGTTTCACCACTTCTTCAAAACTTCTAATCGTATTACGCCCGGAGACCTGCCAGAGGCCTGTTATTCCGGGCTTCATTGAAACCCGCCTGCGTTGCCATTTCTTGTATTCCCGCACTTCGTCTGGCGTAGGCGGACGAGTGCCAACAAGGCTCATTTCCCCGCGGATGACATTGATAAACTGCGGAAACTCATCCAGTGAAGTCCTGCGCAAGAAACGCCCCACCTTAGTTACACGGGGGTCATCCTTCATCTTGAACATGTGCCCGTCCATCTCGTTCTGGGCCATCAGCTCCTTTTTGCGGGCCTCTGCATCCATATACATAGAGCGGAATTTATACAGCTTGAAAATTCGGTTATTCTTACCCACCCGGTTCTGACTGAACAAAACAGGCCCCGGGTCATTCAGCTTGATAGCAATGGCAATGGGTATATACATCAAGGCAAAGAGCATGAACCCGACAACGCCCCCCAGAATATCCATGATCCTCTTGTAAAACATGCCACTGGCATTGATCTGGGTTCCGTAGATAGTAAGAGTTGGGATGGAATTGACATCCTCCACCCTCAAGCCCTGCACCCGGTCTGCGGGATCGAACATGGCTGGCAAAATGCGGACAGTAAGCCCCATATCCTTACAAAGCTCGACATTGTTCTTCAAATTGAAGGGCTGAGAGGTCGGCAGGGCAAAAAACACTTCATCAACATCTCTGTCGGCTACTACGGAATCAAAATCACCGAGCCGGCCCAACTTAACAAGGCCGGGAATATCTCGCTGTTCTCCCACCGTAAGCCAGCCAATGACCGCATGTCCCCAGCTTTTCATTTCCTGAAGAGCTTCGAAAACCGGCTCAACCCTATCAGTACTACCTACGAGCAAAATACGACGCACCCGATATGCCCCACTCTTCGTCTTGAAGAATTGAAACATAAGGCAACGAACCGTCATAAAACCCATAAAACAAAGCAATGCACACATCCCAATGAAGTACCGCGACACACCATCAATATTGGCAAGATACAACCCCATAGCAAGAAGGCTAAAATCAATACCAACTGCAACAACAACCTTTTTCAGCGCCTGCCAAAGCGGAGGTCTAAAATCTTCATCATAGAAACCAAGTCGATTCATGACATACGAATTCAAGAACATCAGAGTGAGAACAATGGAAATGAACAGGCCTGAGTCCATACTCCATCCCCCATCCCCCAGATACCAACGAAAGTAGTAGGCTCCGTACCCTGCGATTATTGAGACTAGGCCATCAAGGATGATGGCGACATTGGTTGCGACAAAGACCTGTTCTCTATACATCTCACAACCCTCACAATTAATGAGCATAGTCCTTAGGAAGATAGGACATCAGAGCCACACGCAAGCTTCCTACATAGTCATCCAGCACCAACTGGCCCTCTTCAATTGATTGATTCTCATGCAAAGGCATTTCTACCCGGACCAATGCACCATCACTCCTGTGCATAATAATCCCGTCGTAGACCAGATACAGCTTATTGAGCCACTCGCTGGTAACAACTCTGCCTCGCTGCAGAAAACAGAAATTGGATATCAAACGACGTCCATTCCTACTCAATACAATCTGTCCCACAGGGAAGCTGCGAGCCGCGTTAGGAGTAAGCACCTGCTTGCTCTCCATGAGCCAGCCGCCCCCCAGAAGACAGGATGTGGGCGCATGCGCAGCGCGGCTGGCAGTCTGGGTGTCATACCATGCAACAAGCGTATGCGCCTGATTTTTATGACTACTACTATAAAAAACTCCGTTATAGTAATCATCTACCCCAAGACTATTGAGCGCCTCGTTGGACAAGAACACTCGCTCTCCCTGCCACTCGCCAATATTTTGCGGAAAATGAGTGAATGCAATGCGTGTCTGGATAAGTTGCGTGTCGACAAGAAAAAAACGGACTGCCAACATTCCCACCAGGATCCCCATAGCAAGAATTCCATGCCACGCAGCCGGAACGGAGCCCCGCTGAGCCCCCTTAAAGAGGAAGCGTTCAACGAGGGCAGAACCCGATTGTCCCTCGCCTGCATCCCTAGACCGGAGAAGATACACGCAACCACCGAGAACAATGAGTACAATCACATAGACAAGCCAACCGGAAAAATCATGAAAAAAACCTTCTGCCAGTGCCGGATCAACATACTTGGCAAGAACCCCGGCCATCATTATCCGGAAAGCGTTCGCAATCACCGTAACTGGCATGGACATAAGGACAAGAAAGCATATGAGCCGATACTTCTTCAGAAAAAGACGCCCCATAAGCAGGCTCATCAGAAAAGATGGCCATAGGTAGCGCAGACCGCTGCATGCATCCACAACCTGAAGACGAATGACTCCAATATCTATGAGGTTCCCCTCTCTATACACTGGAACAAATGCGGCTCTCAGCAACCATTCTGCCAGTTGCGAGGAGATCAGTTTCAGCCGCAGACTCATCAGATTATCAATGAATGCTGGAGGAGGAATCATGAACAGAGCAATCAAGAAAGGATACCACAATCGGGTTGCAAGCCTGCCGCCGTAAGCAATCAAAACGGAAGCAAGTATGGCGAACAGCATGGAAAGGTATACAAGCGTCTGCAAAGCACCTAGCCGGCCTACCAGCAACAGGACTGCGGCAAATACAAGCAGTATGAATCCAAGCAAGGGCCTACCGCCAGTATGATCACTGAGCGACTTGCGGTCAGTCCAAACTAGGTAGCCAACCATCAACGGAACCAGGTAGCAGTGTGAATAGTCTTCACCGCTCCACAGCCCGGCCAAAGTTTGCATATCCTGAAAATACATACCCCCCAAAAGAAGCATGCTCACGACAAACACAACATGCTGCCTGACTAAAAAAATACCTCTCACTCCCCCTCCACATGCATTGCCATCCCCAACATGAAATCCGCCCCCCCAACACAGCCGAAGGCATTCTTCGGCAGAAAGCCAGGTATGTAATGAAATATCCATGCCAGCAGCTTCATGCTGGCAGAAAAAATAATAACCGCCTACAATTACTAAACATTGAAAAAGAAAAAGGCTTGGTTTCCCAAGCCCTGAAATCCCTCGTCCGAAAATACCAGACAACCCATCGTCTTTTAATCTATCCCAGCAACCAATCAAGGAATGACTTCTTTTTACGATCTACATGATCAGACGTTGCGTTCAACAAAACCTCATCAGAAGCATCGTTTGCTACACCAGCATTCCTGCCCGAACCATTGCCTAATTGTTCCCGCAATGCCTTGTTTTCCTGATACAGAATCACACACTTCCCCAACAGGCGCTCGGAACGCTTTCGTTCTTCATCAAGCATAGAACGCATGGAATCCAAGAGGGTATCGGCACCTTTCCGCAGAACTCCATCAATCTGCCCAGCTTGCCAATCAACCATGCTGACAAGCTTTGCAACGCGAGCTTCAATAACTGCCATTCGCTGCGATTCCCCCTCTGCGTGGGAACCGTTTCCGTTTCTACCCGACGTGGCACTATCGACATACGGTTGTACTTCAACCCCGATCTTGTCAGCAATAATCTGCCCAATGACGTCTTCTCCCACTATAGCGAGAGAATCCGCATAACCGTAAACCAATGCGGCATTGCACATAATATTGATTGAACGAGGGATGCCACGGGTATGGGCATGGATACGGTCAATGGCCTGCTCGGTAAAAAGCTCCTTGTCTTGAACACCGGCCATTGCCAGTCGGTACCGGATATACTCTCCAACCTCATTACGATTTAATGGATCCAAATGGTAGTTTATAGCCACACGCTGCGCCAACTGCTCCAGACCCGGACTACGAATAACATCCCGTAGTTCAGGCTGGCCCGCCAGAATAATCTGTAGCAAGGGGTGGGTGTCTGTTTGCAGGTTGGAAAGAAGGCGCACCTCTTCCAAGGCATCTGATGAAAGGTTCTGTGCCTCATCAATCACGAGCAGACAACGCCTGCCTTGAGAGAATACCTGCACCAAATGGTCGTTCAGCAAATCAAGGTTCCGAGACTTATCAAGCCCAGCCCCTTCTATTTCGAATTCGAGCAGAATAAGCCGCAGCAACTCATCTGCAGAAACGTTGGTATTAAATACCACCGCCACATCTACACGAGCATCCACTTCATTAAGCAGACGCTTAAGGAGAGTTGTCTTGCCGGTACCGATTTCACCGGTAAACAGAATAAACCCGATATTCTCTGAAAACCCGTACTGTAGATAGGTCAATGCCTGCCTGTGCTTATGGCTTTCATACAACAAACCGGGGTTGGGCACGATGTTGAACGGCTTATCTGTAAGACCGTAAAATTCTCGATACATACGCTACTGTGCCGTGTTTTTATTGAGTACCACACCAACCACGTTGGCATTTCCAAGCATTTCCATTGCCGTCTGGAGTTCACGTTTGGTCGTAACGCCCTCCTCAACCACCAGCACAATACCGTCGACATAGGATGCAAACATCATGGTATCTGGCATATCAAGCACATGAGGGCAGTCAAAGACCACATAGCGATCTGGATACCGATGCTTCATCTCAAGCACAAGGTTCTGCATGGAGGGCGCACCAATCAGATCAGCCGTCTCCTGCACAGTCCTTCCCGCCCCCAAAACAACAAGTTTATCTATACCAGGATTAACAAGCACCTCTGGCGGCTCAAGATTTTCGAGTAATAAATCGGTGAGCCCCCTCTCGCAATCAACACCAAGGGTGTCTGCTATTGAAGGCCAACGCAGGTTGGCGTCAACAAGCAGCGCTGTCTGACTTGCGTCCCGTGCGATGCTTATGGCGAGATTTATCGCAACAGTACTCTTGCCGTTACCACGCGTGGGGCTGGTAACCATAAGAGCGTTCCAGCCGTTCGTTCTGGTGCGTTGCAGCAATAGGGTACGTAGGACATTGAACGAATCCTTTACCGACTGGTTGCTTACACCGTGAAGGACTCGGTTAGCCTCTTTGTGCTTATCGGACGAAGGCTTTACCGCCGTCATATTGTATTTCGGCACAGCAACCGGTCCGCTGGACATGCTGTTCAATGCCTGTCGCACCGGCTTATGCACGACCGCAAACGCTGTCGGAGAACCGGCATTACGTTCAGCCTGAGCCCGTTCCAACGCTTTAGCTATCTTACTCATCAATCCCCCCGCCTCCGAAGTAGCAAGAGCTACACCACAATCTGTAGTTTCTGGACAACCTTGAGCCAGAGAATATCCAGCGGCATGATCAAGGTATGCACGGCTACTACGCCGCACAAAATGACGCAAACGGCAGACGCTGAAATGGCGAATTTCCTTCGACGTTTAGCACGAAGCTCTTCAGCAGTTACAACATAAGGAATGACACCGAGTACGGGAAAAGAAACCAACGACGCCAAGCCCTCTCTTCCATAAAAACTGTTATCGAAGAATTCGACCATAGCACCTGTGCCCACTCCCACCCCCAAGGAAAGCACCAACCCCACAAGCAACAGCAGCAAGCGCTTGGGTTTGTATGGCTTCTCGGGCAGCACCGGGGGCTCCACAAGTGTAAGGCGCTCGCCAACGCGCTCGCCCTCAAGCTCTCTGGCCTGACGGGCTGCCATCAATTTCTGCAATGTCTCCTGATACTTGGCATTTGAATTTTCATACCCGCGGAGCATCTCGCGATATTCCTGCTCGACCTTGGGTGTTTCCTCTATCTGCTGGACTGACCGTGCGTACTTGCTACGCAATTCAGCAATGAGGTTTTGCTCATTCCGCAAATCAAGTTCCGTTGCATGTATCTGCGATTGGAGATTGATATAAGCCGGATTATCAGGTTCCAGATCCACCTCGTGTTTCAGAACCTTCTGCTTCTCGTCGAGTTGCTGCAGCCTTGACTCAAGCGCAGCTATCTGACTTCGAGTTGTCAAAACATCTGGGTGTTTATCCGAATACCGCCTGGTCAGATCATCCAATCTGCCGCGAAGGATGGTCAGTTCATGGCTCACCCCTTTCATATCGCCGCGGGTACTCAATTCCGACTCAAGCATAGCAATCTGCCCCTTGAGCTTTTGTACATCGGGGTGTTTGTCCGACTTGGTCGAAACAAGGCTTATATACTGGCTTCGCAATGCCTTCAGTTCATCCTCAGGTGCCATCACCCGCCTGCCATCTCCGGACAAGACGAAGCCCACGGGCTCAACTGTAGCCAACTGACCTTCCAGATACACCTTACGATCGATAAGGGTCTTAATGTTCTCCTGCCGGGCATCGATGTCTTTCTGCAGACGGTCAAGAGTCTGCATATTTAATTCCATCAATTCGGGCAGAGAATGGAGATGCTCTTCTTTAAAGCGAGCGATACGCTCTTCATACCCCTGCACTTCACCACGAAGGGTTTCGAGCTGTTTTTCAATAAAATTATACGTCGTCTGTGTCTTCTTTTCACGTTCGCGCAGGTTCTCTTCCAGAAACAGAGAGACCAGCGTATTGGTGGCTTGCAATACCTTGTTGGCATCCTTGCCGTCGTAAGAAAGCTTGAAAGCGATGGTAGCCGTAGTGGGTCTACCCGACTGGCTATTCACCACGTCGGCTTGCACGGGCTCCATCACGATATCCTTACGCATCTTCTCCAGGATTTCTTCCGTGGTGGAGGAATCACGCAACTCAGCATACAACCCGTATTTATTGATAATTTCCAGAAGATTATTTCGATTGAGTACGACCTGCGTTATGGATTGAAGCCGTTCTTCAACGAAACCCGTAACGGTTGTACGCACGAGATCCTGCGGGACCTCCTGATTCTCGATTAGAATAGTTGCTGAAGATTGATAGACTGCAGGCAGCAGGAACGTAACTGCGGTAGCGATAATGAAAGTAACTGCTGACGGTACGATAAAATACCATTTTCTGCGTCGCAACGCGTTTAAAAAAAATAGAAGTTCATTCTCCTGAGCCTGCATCCCCCCCTCCTGTATTGACTAGAACAACTCCGGAAAGCTTACTCCGAACTCCAGAAAGACCCTGTTTTGGTCCGTATTTCTGTCATCCTCTTTATTAAAAATATTCAGATACTTATAATCAAAAGCCACCCAGCCGTCTTCCCAAATGTTGTATCTTAATTTGGGATTAACGTAATATGTTTCTGAATCATTGTTTTCTGTCGATGTGGTATAATAACCGGTCTCACCCGTAGCGGAAAAACGTTCGGTGAAATTGTAGCGCCCCGAAAATCGCACTCTATTTCGCACAGTGGACTCCCCATAGATGGAAGGGCTCTCACTGCGGTCCGTTGACAAAGTGAAGAGCCACTTGTCCCATGTATATGTACCACCAACATCCCAACTACTCATCAGGTTATCCGTTTCAGAATTCCCGCGGACATTGCTGTCATAGTCCGTCTGCGAGTAGCTGGCCCCGATCAGAGCACGCACGTCTATTACTTCCGTCAGTTTGTAGCCCACACCGCCCATCAAGGTATAGGTGTCCTGAAGCGTATCTCCATCTGGCCGATCAAAAACGAGATGGCGATAATCAAACTGACCGAGAAGCCTTGTTCGCTCATCGTTCAGGGCATGCGAATATCCCAAGACACCGCCCCCGGCCCAGTAGTCTGCATACTCCCGCTTCTCATACTTAACATCCAGAAAAGATGCGGAAAAGGACAGCACGTCCTTCTCTGTCACCTTCCACTCCACCCCTGGAATATAAGACTGCTCCGTACGCAGACTTTTATCCGTCTGGTATCCAGACTCCTCAAGCTCACGCTCGAATGTATAATCCTGAGTGAACTTGGCATCCATGGTCAGGGAAAAACGTTCATCAAGTTCGTTCTTAGCCTTAACCCATCCAGAAACATTCTCTCGATCGAACTGCGTAAGCTCGCTGTACCTGATGATATCCAGCTTTGCCCCGCCACTTACCATCCAGTCTTCCTGTCCGTATTCAGCGGACATTTGCGGCATGAGACGCCACTCGGTATCGCCTTCCCCCTTCATCAACACGTTGTCGTCTTGAGTGGTTCTAGCGTTAACCTGCGGTACAATTTTAAGCCGCTCGGCCTTGGCATGAGATCCCCAGAAACAGAACAAAAGCAGCATCAATACAATTTTTGCACAGACTGCACGAGATGAAATACGTTTCATAAACGGTTCCCAATAGCAGCGCAGCACTCCTCGACAAAAAAACAACCGGCCCTGCCGGTACACTTCAAACCAAGCTTATCTTTAGGGAACAAGAACGGTATCTCCCGGCATCAGGGTAATGTTCTTTTCAAGACTCTTACCGGAAACAGCCTCTACGTAGTCAAACGCCACGTATTTCTGCTCTCCGCTATCCGAAACACGGACAACCTGAATAGCATCTTCCTCTGCATAAGGGGTCATACCACCCGCCAAGGCAAGAGCCTGAAGAACAGTATAGGGACCATCCATCAGGTACATACCGGGGCGATTTACCTTGCCCACAATAAATATCTTGGCACTGCCGAGTTCTTGCAGCATCACGGTTACAGGAGCATTAGGGACATACTCTTTGATCCTATTAGCACATTCGGTACGCAACTGCTCCACAGTGTTGCCAGCCGCCTTTATATCACCGACAAGTGGAAAGGAAATATTCCCGTCCGGACGAACAACAACCTTGCGGGTGAGAGATTCATCCCCCCACACAGCAATCTCCAGAACGTCACCGCAGCCAAGCCTGAAAGATGAAAGCTGTCCGGCATATCCCACAGCGCTCATCATCAAACTCAAAAATACCCAAGCGATACCAATGTACAAACGTTTCAAAGGAAGTCTCCTTACGCTTTCTGATTCCTATTACAATTATACAAACTTGTCTTTGGCACCAGAAAGCAAGCCGAAACAACCAATTCCGGTCACCAAAGCAAAGTCACACAACTAAGTCAATATATCATATTATCATTAGACAGATCACACCAAATGAAAGCATTTGCCCAGATGGCACCACTCTCACTGGCTGTTCCCTCAGCATTTGCCCCCCCGTTTGAAACTCATCTCCAACAATTCATATCATTCTCAAACGACACTTTAATCGAAAAAAGTCATCACATTGGAAGCAAAAAAACATTAGTTCAAACGGACAATCTGGATCATCTTCATTAACCAACTTACCGCAAGAACGGGAATATGAGCAGAATATACCCAGCCCTCAGGGAAGTATCATACCCTTCCGGACGAATAACGCCCCTTCACGCTAAATTCATCCTCAAAATGAACCCTGGCAGGCAGACTTAGACGCACCCACACAAAGGCTCTGTTTTCATCTCCACACTCGCCCCCCTCTATGGAAGACATACTGCCCCCCGCGGAACTATCTGCGGGCTCATACCCAGCTCAGCAGCGATTTGCTTCAGCTTCAAAGCCAATTCATTGTTTATACAACAACTCCGTTTAGCTTCGCCCACGAAAACACTTGAGCTTTATTCGCTTAACCAAACGCCATATGAAAAAGTCATGCCAACCTCCAAGCACAACTCCATCCATCCACAATATTTGAACTTTCAAAGACATAACCGCCGCCACTCACTTTATTATCCGGAAAACAAAGACTAGAATCACCCATTCATTTATTCATTACCACATGACATCCACGACACAGCACAACAAGGGCAATGCTACGCAAAAAATTCTATTCAAGCACACCACTACATCGCTCCTCAAGAGAATCTGGTTTTTCCAGACAAATTACAGATCCTATCAACTGCCTTCCTTACAAAAAAAAATATATATTATAATTCACAAAATACACCTTCACATTTCCATTCATATTTGACATACATCGATGTGGAATTCATTAATTCCGAACTTCCACAGCTCTAACGTTGCAACCAGATATCGGGTGATGGGGACTAGCCAAGATTCTCACCAGACCAACGGGCTTACAACGAGAGAGCTGAATGCAATGCTGGGGAACATTGCAGCATGGAAGTTTTTATTAAGGGGGGGACCTTTTCTTCTCTAGAAAAGGCTTGAGGAATCAATCTGTCCATTCATCTCGATTTAGCCATGACCAAGATTATACTTATTGATGATCGCAAAGAATTTTGCCTTGCTTTCGGCTCCATGTTGAACCGCATGGGATATCCTTGCACGCCAACCCACTCTCTCAAAGACGGACTCAGGAAGCTGCAAGCCCAACAGACAGATATTGTTTTTATGGATGTCCACCTGCCCGAAGGCAATGCGCTTGCCCATCTTGACAAAATAACAAAATCACCGGGCACGCCAGATGTTGTTGTCATTACCGCCAACGGCGACAGCGACAGCGCTTCCACCGCCATTCATTCCGGAGCATGGGACTATCTTGTCAAACCCATCAATTTTGCCACACTGGAACAAGTAGTAACACGCTGCCTGAAACACAGGGATGCTAAGCGTACGCTCCTGCAGCAGTCAGCAATTGATCGCGGCCCAATCATTGGATCCAGCCCGAAGATGGAACAAGCACTTAACCGACTATGTGTAGTCGCACGCTCACAAGGCAACGTGCTTCTTTCCGGTGAAACCGGAACAGGCAAGGAACTCTTCGCAAAAGCCATTCACGACAACAGCACAAGAGCAGATAAGCCTTTCATTGTTGTAGATTGCACCAACCTGCCAACAACCCTGACGGAGAGCATTCTCTTCGGCCATGAGAAAGGAGCTTTCACAGACGCCAAAGACGCCAGTGAAGGCCTTTTCAAACAAGCAGATGGTGGCACCATATTTCTGGATGAAGTTGGCGACCTGGATCTTTCAATCCAGAAATCATTTTTACGAGTCCTTCAGGAGCACTCTTTCAGACCGCTCAAATCTGTGCGTGAAATCAAGAGCAACTTCCGCCTCATTGCCGCAACAAACTGCGACCTACGCAGAATGGTTGAAGAGGGACGTTTTAGAAGAGATCTATACTATCGGTTACGGACAAATACCATCGAGCTCCCTCCCCTCAGACAACGCCCTGAGGATATAGAACCTTTAGCTCGCCACTTTAACGAAGTGCTAAGTGCAGAACAGAGCATAGCCCCAAAACGATTCGCACGTGAATTTGTTCAACAGCTGGAACACTACACCTGGCCAGGTAACGTACGAGACCTGATAAACGCCATCAACCATGCCATAACCAACTCATTTGACTCCAACACACTCCACCCCCACCACCTTCCTCGTGAAATCCGTGCGCATTACGCAATGAAACTTGTCAAGGAACAAGGAAATGTTGCAAGTGCACTTAACACAGACATCGCTATACCCGAATGCGTCCTGAGAGGGGATGAGTTCCCGTCGATGAAGCAAGTCCGCAAGACCATTATTGAACAGATGGAAGCTGAATATCTGTACGAACTACTCCAACGCTGCAAACAGGACATTACGCTTGCCTGCGAAACATCCGGCCTTTCTCGTGCCAGACTATACGAACTGCTGCAAAAACATGGATTCAGCTTGAAGAGTTAAAACAAAAGCCGCCTTAAGGGCGACTTCGGACGGCTGACAACCCCTCGCCGAACGGCGAGGGGTTTCTTATCGTGGCGGCACGTTGAAGCCCCCTGCCCTGCTAGGCCGTCATCAATTAGATAGAAAAGAGAGCAAGGTCGTTACGCGCCAACCACAGCAACACACTAGCCAATATACCCTTTCAGCAGATTCAGGCTCCCCCCGGCAGCCCCGACAAACGAGCACCCCAATTCGGGAAGATCACCACGAAGCACGCTGCACACCTTACAGGTAAAGTAAACTGGCATATCAATGCCGGGAATGCTGAAAACCACTTCAAGCATGTCCCCCTCGCCAAGCAAAGACTCAAGCTCTGAACATTCCAGCCTAAGTCCCCCTAGGGAAACATCGAGAATGCGCCCGGTTACCACAAGGGAACCGGCCTCCTTTCCCACCACCTTGGCAACAGCTTTGGCCCCGACCTGCACGCGCTGATGGCGTCTTCGCTCAGTAGACTTTCGAGCAACATTCTCCCTAAAGTATGCTTGCAACGCCTCTACATACACCCCCTCAGGAACAATTCCTTTTTCAACTGCAAGCGCATTCAACGCCTTGTACAAAGCCTCAGGCAGCTCAAAGCAGACTGTAATACTAGATTTCACCAAGCCCCCCCATCAAAACCATTACAGACAATGACCAACAATCAGTCACAAGCAAAAACGGCTTAACATTTGCATGCCAGGTTCTTGCCATATCTATGCCAGCCACCTCCGCACATTCATTTCAAAAGGAAAAATTGGCAACCGCCTATTTAACAAACTGTTCATGGTGAAGATTTCCGGTTTTTCAAGACGAAACAACGTTAACCCAAAACAATGACCAACTACTCTTTCTATACCACACTAGCAGAGCTATCTAGCTCTCCCTGCATTGCATTGCCCATGAATGCCCCGACCACAGATGTCGTCAAAGCCTTTAAACAGGAACCTACGGCCTGTGTCGTTGCAATGCGCGAAGACGTACCATCCGGAATCTTGAACGCACCCGGCCTGATACGGCAGATTTCAGAGAATAGTCTCCGCATAGATGCAACTCAGCTTAACCAACTGATTTCCTCGCGGTTCATAATGTATCCATCGTCCGCTCGCGTCATCGACCTACTCGCAGAACAGCTGCTTGAATCGGTAGACAACATTATCATCAACTTTCCAACAGGCGCTTTGCGTTCTCTATGTACCATTCGCCTTAATACCCTCGTCCAGCTAAAACGAACCAGCCTCGGCAATATTCTAGGCACAACAGTTCGCATGCAACAGCCAATTCCCGCTTCTGCATCATGCCTAAATGCACTAGAAGCGCTAAGTCACGACAATATCCACTTTCTAACCGTGAATGAAGAAGGAAGAGCGCTAGGCGTTGTCACACGGACAGCAATTTCCAACTCCATACAACAGCAGAAGAATTTATGGGATATGACAGTCCGATCTGTGACGGAGACCGATCTACCGTTATTCAGATCATCAGATCATGCGCACACAGCCCTCACAAAATTTGACAGTTCCAAACTCGCTTTTTACGCCCTTGATTCCGGGGCACTGACTGTCATATCCAAGCAACAGCTGGAAAATGCCCTCGGCCTTCACATTAAACAGCAATTGCCTTTGTCACACACGCCGCCAGAGGCCGCGAACGATGAATCATCAACACTTCCAGCTTCATGCAATTTCCTGGACCAGCCATTAAAGATAGGTATTCTGGGATTCACCACATCGCTTACCATCCATTCTTTCAATCAGGCAGCACTGGACATACTTAACACCACAGAGTTCGACATCGAAAACGCCACAATCAATGTGGTAGCCGAGAGACTCCCAACACTAGCGGGCATTGAAAACCAACTCCACACCCTGAGTAAAACCCAAAACCCCGAAATCAGACTATATGGCCCAAATAACGAGATACACTCTCACTTAAAGCTCTCCATCTCTGGAGTATGGGATGGCGATGAATTGCGAGGCTATATTCTGACTATTCAGGACACAACGGAGATGACTCTCGCCGAAACACGTTTACGCAAGCTCGCGTATTTCGACGCCCTAACCGGACTCCCAAACCGCCTACTTTTTACTGAAAAACTTTCCGGAGAAATCAACCGCTGCAGCAGAACGAAAGAAAGCTTCGCACTACTTTTTGCAGACCTTGATCACTTCAAGACGATAAATGACAACTATGGGCACCATGTTGGAGACGAGGTTCTCAGACACTTTTCCAGCATAGTATCGACACATCTTCGTGCGTGCGACACTGTAGGACGACTTGCTGGCGATGAGTTCACAATAATTTTAAATGGCGTAAAAACAGATCATGATGTTTCAACAGTAATTGAAAAAATTAAAAACTCCCTCTACAACCCATTAAGAATCCATGGAATTAGCATAAACTTGGAATTCAGCATTGGATACGCATTCTTTCCACAAGATGGTACAAACACAGAATCACTCATAGCATCTGCAGATAAAAACATGTATCTGGAAAAACGTCAAAAACGCTGAACAAAATTTTCTTCTAGCATGACACTAAGTCTCCACAACAACCTTACAACTTTGGGATACCGTTTCAGGCCAGTTGCCTACTCTACAGAAACCGGACTTTTTGCAAAAACCACTCTAAGTCTCCCCAAGAACAAAACCCAACCCATTGAAACAAAACAATATACACAACATAGGCATCTTTATTTCATACCCCACTTATTCCGTTACCCGCACACAGCGGAGAAACACGGTATTGAGATATGTTGCACCCCCCGACTGGAGACCGCGATCCCGAAACAGGACAGCACTTGTGCCACCTGTTCGCACTTCGGTTATCTGCAGCATACCTCATGCGGTAGGTCAGGCAGACCCAGACCACCGTTTCCACGGCAGGCACCTCCACACTTGGTGCCTGCCTCTTTTTATGCGGCCCAAAGTCAAAGAGTAAGCATAGCCGGAGTCGGTGTGGTTTGTTCGAACGCTCCGAAGATGACTACGACTTCGAAATACCGATTCTGGAACGCTATGAGATGAAGGAACCAACGGCCCCGCTCCCCCAACCAGCCTTCCAGCCGGAAACTGAAATCACTCTGTTCGAACTCATTGATCGGTACTGCAGGTTCAAAATCAGACGGGATAATGGACGGGACGTGATGTTGAAGATCCCCCCCGCCGCTTCAACCATCTCAAGCTCATCCTTGAGGATATTCCCGTACGGTCCATAAACGGCGAGACATCAACGCTGACGACGAAGACAAACGTATCAAAACCCCAACGGCAAAGCGGAAAGTCCCTGTCCACAATTACGTACATACGACCTTGGGCTTCGAAAGCTATGTGTCAGAGATGAAATCCGCAGGTGAAGAGCGCCTATTCCCCTTCCTCAAAAAATCGACAAGCGATACGGACACAAGCAGCTCGGGAAAAGCCCGATTCCAGAGGATTACTACAAACAACATCGGGTTCACTTCCTCGTCGAGGAAGCCATGAAGCATGTTGAATTTGAAATAACCATTCCAAAGGAATCGTGGAGAAACTGCCATCAACCAACCTGTCGAGGATCAATAATCACAGAAACTCACAAACTCGCTCAAAGTGGTAAGGTGACGTTGGCGCAGCTCAGAAGCGCCATGCATCATAAGAAGAGTACCCCCCCAGGGACCAGGAATTCAATTTTCATTAATTAGGCAACTATTTTAAAATGTTATCGGAACAACCAACTTCGACAAGTGTTTTTTAGTTTACAGCATCAACTTGAAGCTGCGGTCACGGGTGAGGCCTGCTTTCTGTTCGTTTGTGTATACGAAAAAGGGCGCAGAGCCGGAGTTTTCCGGTTTCCGCGCCCGTTGTTTTTTTGAGAACGTGGACTTGTCGGCAGCCTGTTACATGCAGACCTTGGGGTGATAGTTCACGATGATCGCCGGACACCCCGGAGAGAGTGCCACCTGAATCACGGTGGAGCCGATGAGTGCCCTATGGGAGTCCTTGATGGACGAGTGGTGCGCCATGACGAGCAAGTCGGACTTGTTCCACCGGGCGAACTTAAGCACTTCCACGAACGGAGCACCTTCCCACGCTTGGAACTCATATTCAAGCCCGTTCAGGAACCGGGCGTACTTCTGCTCCATCTTTTTCTTGGCCTTGGCTACGAATACTTCCATGTCCTGTTGATAGTATTCCGGATTGGGGTAGCAGAGGCCCACGTCCAGCACGTGGAAGATGTCCAGCTTAGCGCCGCACTCTGCGGCGAGCCAAGCAGCAAAGCGCAGGGCGTATTCGGACGGTGTGGAAAAGTCCGTTGCCACGGCTATGCGCTTTACGCCCGCGGCGATGCTGGAAGCCTCGTTGGTCACCACCATCACCGGACATGTCGCCTCGTTGCAGACCCTTTCAACATGCGTATCAACCATGCCCCACATTTTCTTTTTACGCCGTTCGTCACTGGTGTGGTGCCCCATGACGATGAGATCCACCTTCTCCTTGCAGACCAGCGGCGAAACCTCCTCTGCGACAGAGCGCGTGGAAACACGGATGGAGTAACCCGGCAGGGTTTTCAGATCGTCGGCGTAAACCTCCTCAATGCGCTTGGCTATGGCCGATACAAGTTGCTCCTCCGATATCAGGTCAGCCATGTTGATCCACGAATCCTTGGGCAGCGGGTGCGAGTGGAAGATGACAAGCTCCGCGCCGCATCGTCTGGCGATGTCGAACGCCGCCTTCGGCGCACTCTGCGTCTGGACACTGGGCGATATGGCAAGCAATATCTTCTTAAACATGGCAACCTCGCAGCTATTGTTCGATAAACCTGATACTGGTTAATCCAACCCTAGCACGCACCTGCTCTTGGGTAATTGATTTTATAGGGACACAGCGCAACATTCGTACACGAAGCTGAAAACTCCCAGTAGCCAAAACGAATCAGCTTTCCATCTATGCAAATAAACGCCTCTCAACAGAACGCCTATGTAGAGCGACATAACATAACTATCCGTTCCGATTGACTTGGGTAAATTCTGTTCTCAAACGTTGAAGAAGCGCAGGACAATGCCACCGATTGGTTGTAAACCCACAACAGTGATGATCTGACATGTTAAGCGGAGAGCATCTATCTCAGTCCAAGAACTGAGAATGGATACCGATCTCTACATTCCGAGCCCTCTACCCTCCCCAATTTTTGGTGTAGAAAGCTGAGTATATCTACTGAAAATTCAAGAACAATTCACCACACCTTTACACATGGACACACAGTTAATCCATTTCAGCGATCAATTTTAGAGAAAAGACCGAACGCCCCCTAAGAAAAGACTGTTACAACAGACAGTTAACCCAACCAAAACTCCGAGTCTCGCCCTCGGTACCATGAAATAGAATAACGGGTTATCCGCATCAATCAGAGTGCAGATAACCCGCTTTTTTTGCCATGTGCGCTTTTGTGCCACGTCTGTGCTCCGAAGTTCGGGCGCTGCGTGCCCTGTATTCGCTCAACGACTAGCTACGCATTTGCCTAAAAAATGGCATCCCGACATTACCGCGAACGTCTAATTCGTCGCCAAATTTTCGATGACTGAATTCCGGCACGGCTCCACAAGCCGGATGCAACTCGGCCGCCTTCCTTTACACCGCTACCGATACTCCGTGCAGAACCGAGCGCTCCTTTTGCCACAGACTTACCAAAGACTGAGGCGGAGTTCCCCACGGTAGCAGCGGCTCCCACAGCGCCGTTACGTATGACACAAGCTCCCTCATTCACGCCGGTTCCAGCGGTTTCAATCGCAGAGCGTACACCGGCCCCCACCGCGCGAGCGGCACCACCAACGCCGGTCCCCACAGCCTTTGCAGCGCCCCCTACTCCAGTGCCCACAGTGCGGGCCGCGCCGCCGACACCGTCGACAACACCTTCTGCCGCCTTTCGTGCTGTCCTCGCACCTGCGCTGACGGCATCACCGATCTTTTTACCGCAAACCTGAGCAGCAGCCTGACCTGTTTTGGAAAGGACTGCCTTGATGGTTTCGCCGGAGATATCGGCCAGCATTGAAAGCGCCTCTGCCGTTGCAGCTCGCCTGTTGCCTCCATGCGCAGACAGTGAGCCCGAAAGATAATTCCGTGCCAGAATACCTGTACGAAGCGTCAGCAAAGCATTTGCAGAACCATCAACCAGCGAAGCTGTCACCGCTGTAGCAACGGCTTCTGCGCCGGGCAGTGCCCCTAACGCAGATGAGGCCACGGCAGGACCGATGATGCTGCCCATGGCTTCTTCACCCCCAAGATCTTCAATACCGGCAGCAAGAAAGGACGTAACAGCCACATTGGAATATAATGACAGCAGTTCGGAAGGTGCCGGTCGCTGATTATACAACGCGGATATCCGCCAGATGAGCCGTGCCAGCAGAGTCAGCACGATCAAAGAGTCCAGCTTACCGTTCTGCGAGACAGCGGTGCCCGTAAAAACCTGCTTTGCCGTCTTCCGGATATCTTCATTGGCCTTTAGTTGCAGCAACACCAGAGCATTTTGCACATCCTCTTCGCTTTCCAGCGAGACGCCCTGCTCCCGCAGAAAGTCATTCGTACGCAAACGCCCCAGCAGTTCCTTTTTATATGCCTCAAGTTCCGCCTCGTCAGGGGTTGCAGAAAGCATCAGGGCATGCGGCCTGAAAAAAGGTGTCGCAGCCCGCCATACGGCATATGCGATAAGCACGAGGCACAAAAATACGGCCCACGGGGCCAGCTCAGGATGAATACGTGCAACCAGATCTGCCAGAACGGAGACGGCTCCCAAAAGATAGACGCCAAACAGGGAAAGCAGCACAACACCTGCAGTGATACAAATCCGTTTTATGACTGAACGCATGACTTCTCCATTATGGGACGGTACGTTATGAGCCCGCCAACCAGCGGAACAGATTCATAAGTGCTCACGAATAGCGGACAAGTCAAATACCCCAAACACACAAGGGAGCAACGCAGACACAGTAACGCAGGCTGCCTCGCCGATTTACAGCCCCCCCAATTCATGAAACAAAAAGACCCAACAGAATCGCCCACACACAATAATCCCCCGATACGGCAAGGAGTTCTCATGCCAGCCCCTACTGACGATTCAGCAGATTGTATATTCTGCAAGATCATCGCCTCCGCTTCACCCGTTGCCGAACATGGAGCTTGCTTCGCCTTCCACGACAAGTATCCGGTAACGGATGGTCACCTGCTCATCGTTCCCAAGCGCCATGCTCCGGACTATTTTTCGCTCACAGCCGATGAAAAGAAAGACGCGGACTATCTGCTGCACCAATTGAGGGAAGCTATTCAACAGGAGGACCCGTCCGTCACAGGCTTCAATATCGGCATCAACAATGGATTCGATGCCGGACAGACCGTCTTTCACTGTCACATCCATCTCATTCCGCGGCGGAAAGGCGATTGCGAGAATCCGCGCGGGGGCGTGCGCGGGGTTATTCCGGGGAAACGAGGGTACTAGCCCTCCCCTTGCGCAACAGCTTTGAAAAACACTTTCCCCGAACTGCCCAAGAAAAATACAAAAAGCCCCGCCAGATCTCCGGCGGGGCTTTTATTATCTTATAGATGCGGGCTTGCCTTACTTCATCGTCGCAAGGTGGCAGCAGGTGCGCCTGCCCGGGGCAATTTCCACGTCTTCGGGGCGCTCACGCCTGCAGATGTCCATCACCTGCGGACAACGCGGATGGAAGTGACAGCCGGACGGCGGGTCCAGCGGCGAGGGGATTTCGCCCTCCAGCGGGGTAAAGTCCACGCCACGGCGGTCAAGGCGGGGCACTTCGTTCAGCAGCGCCTTGGTGTAGGGATGGAACGGATCATCAAAAAGCGCGTCCACCGGTGCGATTTCCACGATGCGTCCGAGGTACATCACCGCGATCCGGTCTGAAATGTGCTCCACCACGCCAAGGTCATGGCTGATGAAAACGCAGGTCAGGTTCAGTTCGCGGCGCAGTTGCATGAACAGGTTCAGAATCTGGGCCTGAATGGACACGTCCAGCGCCGCAACGGATTCGTCGCACACAAGGCATTCCGGCTGCACGGCCATGGCGCGGGCAATGCCTATGCGCTGGCGCTGACCGCCGGAGAACTGGTGCGGATAACGGTTCTTGTAGCTGGGGTCCAGCCCGCAGCGCAGCATGACCTCGTCCAGATAGGCATCCAGCTCCTTGGAGGTGGTCAGACCGTGGTACAACGGTGCTTCCCCGATGATCTTGCGCACCCGCATGCGGGGGTTCAGCGAGGCAAAGGGGTCCTGAAAGATCATCTGCACGTTCACGGCATATTCCTTGGCCGCCTTGCCATGCAGTTGATCTACATCCGTGCCCTTGTAATAGATGCTTCCGCCGCTACGGGGCAGAATGCCGCAAAGCATGCGTCCGAGAGTGGACTTGCCGCAACCGGACTCGCCCACAAGGCCGATCACTTCGCCCTGCATAACGGAAAGGTTGACGGAATCCACAGCCTGAACCCGCTCTTCCCGCAGCTTGGAGCCGAGGGAGCGGGCTATGCGTCCAGCGAAATCCAGCTTCTTGGTAAAAACACGGCTGACATTCTCGCAGCGGAGATAGGGAGTTTTCAATTCGCTCATAATCTGTCTGTCCTGCGAGAGGCTCATAAGTTGGGATGGAAGCAGCGCACACGGCGCGTTGCAGAAACTTCCGTCATCGGCGGTTCCTGCAGACAGGCGTCTGTTGCCTTGGGACAACGCAGACGGAAGGCACAGCCCTCCGGCAGGTTGATGAGAGACGGCGTCATGCCCGGGATCTGATACAGCGCCTCGCCGCGATGGTTGCGGCTGGGCACGGAACCGACCAGACCTTCGGTGTACGGGTGCAGGGGACTATCCAGCACCTCGGTCACCTTGCCTTCCTCAATGATACGCCCCGCATACATAACCGCCACACGATGCGCGAGGCCCGCGATGACGGTCAGGTCATGGGTGATCCACATCAGGGCCATGCCGGTCTTGCGGCAAAGCTGCTGCATCTCGGCAAGAATCTGGCTCTGAATGGTCACGTCCAGGGCCGTGGTCGGCTCGTCAGCGATAATCAGATCCGGACGGTTCAGCAGACCAGTGGCAATGGCCACACGCTGGCGCATGCCGCCAGAGAATTGATGCGGATATGCCTTGATGCGTTCTTCCGGAGAGGGAATGCCCACCATGGCCAGCGCTTCCACGGAACGCCTGCGCGCCTCTTCCTTGGAAACATTCTCGTGCGCGCGGACAGCCTCGATCATCTGGGTGTCGATACGCAGCACGGGGTTCAGGGTCATCATGGGATCCTGAAAGATCATAGACACTTCGGAACCGCGGAAGCTGCGCCACTGCTTGGGCGTCTGCTCCAGCAGTTCGCGGCCCTTGAAGCGGATGCTGCCGCTCACCACCCTGCCGGGGGGATCGACAAGGCCCATGATGGAAAAGCCCATGACGGACTTGCCGCTGCCGGATTCACCTACAATGCCGATAACCTCACCCTTGTTCACGGTCAGCGATACGCCGTCCACGGCCCTGGCCACACCGGCACGGGTGAAGAAATGGGTCTTGAGGTCCTTGATTTCAAGAAGGGGCGTACTCATTTCTTCAACCTCGGATTCAGAACGTCGCGGAGCCTGTCGCCGACAAGGTTGATGCTCACGATGAGAATGAGCAGCGCCACGCCGGGATAAAAGCTGATCCAGTAATACCCGCTCTGCATGTACTTGAAGCCGTTGGAAATGAGCAGGCCCAGCGAAGGCTGGGTGATGGGCATGCCGAGGCCGAGGAAGGAAAGCGTCGCTTCCAGCGCAATGGCACCCGCCACCTTCACCGTGGAAATAACGATAAGCTCGGGGGTACAGTTGGGCAGCACGTGCCCGAACATGATGCGCCGCTGCGGCAGGGCAAGGCACTTGGCCGCCTCCACATATTCCTTGCGGCGCTCTACGATCACGTTGCTTCGTATGGCGCGGGCATAATAGGCCCACTGCACGATAACCAGCGACAGGATGATCTTGTCCACGCCCTTGCCGAGAATGGCCAGCAGGATAAGCGCCACCAGAATGGCCGGAAAACTCAGCTGCAGGTCCACCACGCGCATGATGAACGCATCCGTCTTGCCCCCGAGATACGCCGACCACAGGCCTATGGCGGCCCCGATGACCAGCGCGATGACCGTGCTGAGCACGCCGACGCCAAGGCTTATGCGCAGACCGTACAGAATGGAGCTGTACATGTCGCGGCCCTGCGTATCCGTGCCCAGAATGTAGGTGATGGAACCGTCAAAGGATGATTTCCCGGGCTCCAGCTTGCCGTCCATGATGTCGATGGACATGAGGTCGTACGGGTTCTGCGGGGCAATGTAGGGAGCTGCCAGCGCCACAACGACAATGGCGATCAGCACCAGCAGACCCAGCGCCGCAACGCGGCTCTCGAAGTATTCCTTTACCGCCAGCAGGAAGAGGGATTCTTCCTTCGCGGTCCCTGCCGCGGTAGCTGTATTTGTATTCGTCATATGGCTGTCCTGTGCGGAACTATCGTTCTTGCCCCAGACGGACGCGGGGGTCGAGAATCGAATAGAGAATGTCCACGACGAGGTTGATGATGATGAACATCGTCACGGTGATAAGCAGATACGCCACGATTATGGGACGATCCAGCACGCCGATGGAGTCTATGACCAGCTTGCCCATGCCGGGCCACGCGAAGATGGTTTCCGTGACCACCGCAAAGGCGATGAGGTTGCCAAGCTCCATACCCAACACGGTAACAACCGGTATCATGATGTTCTTCATGACGTGCAGGCCGATGATGCGGGTATTGCTCAGGCCCTTGGCCCGGGCGAACTTCACGTAGTCCATCTGCAGATTTTCCTGCACCCCTGCCCTGCTCAGGCGGATGGCCAGAGACATCTTGAACAGCGCAAGGTTCATGGCGGGCAATATGAGGTGCGAGAAGCCTTCCCACGACAGGAAACTGACGGGGAAGCCCAATATGTCCACGGTTTCGCCACGACCGCCCGATGGCAGCCAGTTCAGTTGCACGGAGAACAGAATGATGAGCATCAGCCCCACCCAGAACGTAGGCAGGCTGAAACCGAGAATGGAAAAACGCATGATGTTGCGGCCAATCCAGTTATCGGACTGAATGCCTGCTACCATGCCCAGCGGAATACCTACCAGAACGGCCATGAACATGGCCGTGAAGGCCAGTTCCAGCGTGGCGGGCAGGCGAGCAAGAATCACTTGCAACGCCGGTTCGTTATACACGAAGGACTTTCCGAAATCCCCTTGCAGGGCACCCTTCAGAAAGACGAAATACTGTTCCCACAACGGCTTGTCCAAGCCCAGTTCCTTGACGGCACGTGCATACTCGGCAGGGGTCGCATCCGGTGCAATGAGGATGTCGATGGGGTTGCCGATGTAAAACACGCCCACAAAAACCAGCACGGACATGACAAGCAGAACGACAGCGCTCTGCGAGATGCGTCGAATGAGGAAGGCGAGCATAAAAGATGACGCTCCGAAATTAGATCGAGAAAACAATGTTGCAGTTCCGATGCATCGGAAACTGCAACAGCTCCGGACAGAAGACAGTCCGAAGGGGCGCGACGAGCACGCCCCTCCGGTCATGTATCTTCGTTTGTATAGCCGAAATAAGGCGCTGCGGCAAACCCGCGAAGCGCCTCACGTAACCATCCGTTATTTCACGACGGAGATTTCACGGGTCAGGGTGTAGCTGTCAGTACGGCCGTTGTAGTTCAGGCCCTTCTTCATGCCCCACACGTTCACCTGATAGTGGATGGGTACGATACCCACATCGTTGAGACCGATTTCGGTGGCCTTGATGATCAGCGCGTTGTGCTTGGCAGGATCAACAGTCACCAGCGCTTCTTCAAGCAGCTTGTCCACTTCGGGGTTGGAGTAACGACCACGGTTGGAAGCACCGAAGCCCTTCTCTTCGTCATAGGTGTGCAGCAGGGAACCGATGCAGTTGGACTGTTCGCCGGTATCCGTTGCCCAACCCATGAGCATGAGGCTGAATTCCAGCGCGGAAGCGCGGGAGAAGTACACGCTCTTGGGCATGGTATTCACTTCGGTCTTGATGCCCACCTTGCTCAGCATCTGGGCAACAGCCTGCGTGATGTCCGCATCGTTCACGTAGCGGTCGTTGGGACCATGAATGGTGATCTTGAAGCCTTCGGGATAACCGGCTTCCGCCAGCAGGGCCTTGGCGCCCTTGGGATCGAATGCTTCGGGCTTCAGCGTGGTGCTGGTGCCTTCGTAACCTTCCGGAACCATCTGGGCTGCGGGAACAGCGAGGCCTTCCATGATGCGTGCCACGATGGCTTCGCGGTTAATGGCCTTGGAAATGGCCTTGCGTACGCGAACATCCTTCATGGGGTTCTTGATGACGTTACCGGCGTTGTCGGTAACCATGGGGGTTTCGTCGCGGTTGGAGTCAAGGTGCAGGTAGATGAGACGGGTGGAAGGACACTTGACCAGACGCAGCTTGGCGTCGGTTTCAAGGTGCTTCACGTCTGCCGGAGGCACAAAGTCGATAAGATCCACGTCACCGGCCTTGAGGGCGGCCACGCGGGTACCGTCATTGCTGATGGGCTTTACGACGACGGTATCCCAAGGCTGCTTTTCGCCCCAGTAATTTTCGTTACGGGCAAAAGTCAGGCTATCGCCGCGCTTCCATTCCACCAGCTTGTAAGGGCCGGTACCGATGGCGGCCTTGCCGGAGTTGAAGTCAGCGGTGGATGCGCCTTCAGCATTCTTCTTGGAAACAATGTTGAATGCAGCAAAGTTGCGGGGCAGCAGGGGCGCGGGAGCATCGGTATGGAAACGGATGGTGAGCGGATCGACGATCTCGATCTTGGTTACCGCAGACACCATGGAAGCAAAGGAAGAGGGGCTGTTGGGGACGTTGGGAATACGTTCAATGGTGAACTTCACGTCCTCGGCGGTGAAGGGGGTACCGTCATGGAAGGTTACGCCTTCGCGCAGCTTGAATTCCCATACGGTATCGCTCACGGGCTTCCAGGAAACAGCCAGACCGGGTTCCAGTTTCTGGCGGGAATCCTGGCGAATAAGCTTGTCGAACAGCCAGATTGCCTGCATGTTGTTGGCGTGAACGTTGTGGAAATGAGGATCAAGAGAGGTAGGTTCTCCCTTGAGACCCACAGTCAACGTCTGTGCAAATGCACCGGAAACACCGACGAGCATCAGCGCGAGGGCGATAAACGTAGCCAGTAATTTTTTACGCATGGGACTCTCCTTGCTAAGTGATTTCACTCAAACTATACTCACCTTTACTTCTTTTCAGCTTGATTCTCAAGGAATTTTGATTGATTGAGCACCCTTACAGCGACTGCAGAAATACGCATTCTCGTCTGACAGACAGAAAAATTCCGCACCGCCGCACTCATCAAGCCAACCATTACAGGCAGTTACCATGATAGACACCATACGCAATTATTTGTCTGACCACGAAGAAGAAATGCTTGCCCTGCTCGAAGAGCTGGTGCTGACGAACAGCCACACCCCGAACAAGGCGGGCACCGACGCCGTGGCCTCCATCATCACCAAAGCCGCTGAATCCGCGGGTTTCACGGTTCGCCGCGAAGCGCGCAACGAAGTGGGCGACAACATCATCATAGAAACAGCGGCGCGAAAGAACGGCGGGCGGGGCGTATTGCTATGCGGCCATATGGACACGGTGTTTCCGCCGGAAATGGGCTTCAATACCTTCATCCGCAAGGATAATGTCCTCTACGGCCCCGGCGTGGCGGACATGAAGTCCGGTCTTGTTGCCGGACTGTATGCCCTGAAGGCGCTTGCTGCCGCCGACATGCTCAAGGATATTCCCGTTGCACTTATCTGCAACTCCGATGAGGAAACCGGTTCCACGCATTCTTCCGAGCTTATTATGCAGGAAGCGCAAAAAAGCGATGTCGCCCTTGTTATGGAAGGAGCCGGTGACAACGGCGACCTTATCATCGGACGCAAAGGCAGAATCGCCTTTGAACTACTCGTCAAAGGGAAGGCAGCCCATGCAGGCAGCGCCGGACCGGACAAGGCCAGCGCCATTCTGGAGCTTGCCCGCCAAATCCAGCAGCTGGAAGCCCTGAATGATCCGCAGACAGGCATTTCCCTGAACGTGGGCCGCATTGAAGGCGGCGTTGGCGCTAACACCGTGGCCGAGCACGCCTCCGCCGTGATCGAATTCCGCTACAAGGACGAAGACAGCAGAACACGCATGTGGGATGCCATCCAGAAACTGGCAGCAGCTCCGCAAACGCCCGGTACGGAATGCTCTCTGACCATCAAGACCATGCGCCCCTCCATGCCCACCAATGACGCAATCCTCGAACTCTACAACGTGGTGGAAGCCATCGGAAAGGAACTGGCTATCCCCGTCGCCAGCATGTACCGAGGCGGCGGCTCGGACGCCAATTTCATCGCGCAGACCGGCATTCCTGTTCTGGACGGTCTCGGGCCCATCGGCGGCAAACTGCATACCACGGACGAATATCTGCTGGCAGACACCATCGTGCCGCGCACGCTTCTGGCGGCGGTTGCCATCCGCAAGGCCTTCGAGACCTACTGCAAATAGCCTTCACCTGATATCTGACAACAAAACGCCCCGCCCTGTGCAACGTCTGCACAGGACGGGGCGTTCTTCTTACATTACAGGCGGACGGAAAACCGCTACTTCTGCAACCCGTACTTCTGCATCCGCAGGTACAGGCGCTTGCGGGGAATACCCAGATACTGCGCTGTCTTCTCTATCTTCCCTTCATTGCGGGTCAGCGCATCTTCAATAACCTGCTTCTCATACTGCTCCATCATCTCGTCAAGCGGCGCGGCCTGACCAAAAATCTGCGGAGTATCATCGCTCAGGTGGGCGACAGACAGGTCAAGCGGCAGACCAAGTACCAGCTGCTGCGCCACGTTACGCAGCTCACGCACGTTTCCGGGCCAGTAATACTGCTGAAGCTTCTGCAACGTCTCGGGCGAAATCTCCGGCACAGGCCTGTGAAAACGCTCCGCCATGATGCCCATGAAATGCCGGAGAAGCAGCATGATATCTTCAGTTCTTTCACGCAACGGCGGAATGGCCACACGCGCCACATTGAGACGGTAGAACAAGTCCTCACGGAAGGTGCCGCTGCGCACAGCTTCCCGCAGGCCGATCTTGGAAGCGGCGATAACACGGTAGTCCACGGCAATACTCTTGTTGCTGCCCACCCGTTCCACCACACGCTCCTGCAGGGCGCGGAGAAGCTTGACCTGAACATCCAGCGGCATGGATTCCACTTCATCAAGGAACAGGGTACCGCCCTGAGCCTGTTCGATCTTGCCGATACGACGGTTCAATGCGCTGGTGAAAGCGCCGCGTTCATGGCCGAAAAGCTCGCTTTCCACCAGATTGGCGGGAATGGCCCCGCAGTTCAGCGCCACAAAAGCCCCGGCCCTGCGGCTGCCGCACTCATGCATGGAACGGGCGGTGAGCTCCTTGCCCACGCCGGTTTCCCCGAGCAGAAGTACATCCACGTCTATGGTTGCAAGGCTGGCAACGGTCTGCCGAAGCTGCTTGATACCCGGCGAGTTGCCGAGAATGCGGCCCTCAAGGTCCGCGCTTGTTTCAAGGCGCTGTTTGAGGCTGCGGTTTTCAAGACAGAGCCTGCGTGCCTCAAGAGCACGCTTGGCCACTTCGATCAGATATTCCGGCGGCGCAGGCTTCTCCAGAAAATCATAGGCTCCCAGACGAATGGCTTCCAACGCCATGGGCACATCGCCATGGCCGGTGAGAATGACCACAGGCAGTTCTGGCGCAAGTTCCTTGACCCGCTTCAGCAGCTCAAGACCGTCCATTCCCGGCATACGCACATCGCTGATAACCACGCCGAGCCAGTCTGGCGCTATCTCCGCCAGCACTTCCGCCGCTGAACTGAAGGTCCGTATGGCGTAGCCTTCAAGCTCAAAGGTCTGGCGGCATGCTTGCCGGATCTCCGCCTCGTCATCAACCAGAAAAACTTCACCTATCGTTGTCATACCTGCTCATCAACCTTCTGGAATGAGATGATAAATCGTGTGCCGCCCGTATCGGCGGCCGTGGCCTCAATGGCCCCTCTCATGTCCTTTACTATGTTGTACGAGATTGAAAGCCCGAGTCCAAGTCCCTTCCCCACTTCCTTGGTAGTGTAGAAGGGGTCGAAAATGGCCTCGCGGACTTCAGCCGGAATCCCCGGCCCGCTGTCGGCCACCTCTATGCACAGGTTGCCGTCCCGCTCCACAATATCCAGCGAAACCGTCCTGTTGTCCGCAGGTTGCATGGCCACGGCGTCTATGGCGTTGCCGACAACATTCACCAACACCTGCTCCAGACGAATATCTTCAGCAAGAATCAGATGAGGCCTGTTTTCATACCGCCGCTCTATGACAATGCCCTCGTCCGTTATTCTGCGATTCAGGAGGGAAAGAGCGTGATCAATGGCCGTCACCACATCGACCGGCTGCAGCTTGTTGGAAGGCAGACGGGCAAATGACTTGAGATGGTTAATCATCTTTGCCATCCGCTCGCTCAGTTCACTGATCTTGCCTATGTTTTCCTCGTGCAGATCAAGCTGCCCCCGCTGCAGCAGCAGGCGGGCATTATGAATGTAGTAACGGATGGCTGAAAGCGGCTGGTTCAGCTCATGGGCAATGCCTGCGGAAAGCTGTCCCAGGGCCGCGAGCTTACCTGCCTGCACCAGTTCATCCTGAACGCGTCGGCGCTCCTTAACCTCCAGCCGGAGACGCTCATTGATGCGGCTCAGGTGGTCCGTCTTCAACTTCACGCGTCTGCGCAGCAGTTCTTCCGCCTTCTCGCGCTCGGTCACATCATGCATAGTGACCATGAGCCGCCGCTGTGAGCGCTGCTGGATGGGACGAATGACCATTTCAACAGGGAATTCTCCGCCATCGCTTCTGACGCCCTGACAGAGTATCTGAATCTGATCGGAACCTCCGCTGAAGGTGAAGGCAAAAGCCTCGCGCAGAGGCACTCTGTCCTGCTCGGAAAGCAGAGAGAAGATGGAGCTCCCTGTCATGCCCTGCGGATCAGCGGCAAACAAGGTCACGGCCATGAGGTTGAAGAACCTGATCTCCCCGTCCGGTTCGACAATGACAAGACCTGCCGCCGCATTATCGATGATGGCCTGTGCATTGGCTTCTTCAACGGACCGCGCCGTATCACGGAAGACACGCAACGCTGCGGCCATCTGCCCGACCTCGTCACTCCCGGCCTCGGGTACGGGGTGGTCAAGGTCACCGGCGGCAATGGCGCGCATGCTGTTGCCAAGGGCATTAAGCCGCGCAACGATGCTGCCGCGCACGTAGAACCACAGCACACAGGCCGCAATGACAAGACTCAGGAACACCAGCCCCAGCTGGGCCCATGTGGCCCGGTCCAGCTTCCGCTTGGTCACGGCGGCAGCCTCGAAGGCTTCCTGCTGGCTGTTGGCGACAATGGATTCTATGGACTTTCGCAGCAAGCCCACGATACGGCGGTTTTCAGACAACATGGCCTGCCCGTCCGTCTCGCTGGCAAGAATCTGCTTCTTTATGGCAAACACGCCCTCAGGCCCTTCGGCCAACGACATGATTTCCTGCAGAGAGTGGCGAAGCGTCAGCGCGCTGGCCTCTTCGGAGAACTCCTCCAGTGCGAATTTCAGCGCAGTGCTCGTATCACGAGCCAGAGCGTCAAGGTTCTCCACCTGCGCCTCCCGCTGAACGGACGACGCCTGTAACAACAAACTCACGAGCAGGTCGCCGTTGTTGCCCATGCCTTCGACAATCTTCTTGAGATTGCGCGTGGTACGCAGGCGACCCACCGCCACCTGCCGGTTTCCTCGCCCTGCCGCACTGATCATGCGATCCAGTTCGGCATCAAGGTTGTAGTTCAGGTCCTGTCCCAACGGTTCAATCTCGCCGAGCAGGTCCGAATAGAGCCAACGCAGCCGTTCCATGTATTTCAGAAGCACGGCTTCAAGCCTGAGTCGCTCAGCCACCTTCATCTGCATGGCAAACAGGTTGGCGGAAAGCTGGTTCAGCAACAGATCAAGCTCACTGGCAACCTGCGGGTTATTTGCCTCAAGCACCTCCAGATCACGCTTGAAGCGCACCAGCAGGTCGTTGAGATCGGCCCGTATCCGTGCCTGTTCCTCTTCATCCGCCGCCGAGGCAAGGCTCGGCGCAATGGCCATGATCTGCCCGCCGATTTCCGCAAATCCCGCCACGCGGGCAAGCTCAGGGAGCTGCCGCTCCGTGATGGTGGCAAAGATGTCGCTGGATTTTTCCAACAGGAAAAGAGCAGTCATGACCGCAAGCACGGTCATGGCCGCAATGGCGCCGAAAGCCATAAGCAATCTGGCCCAGATGCCATAAAATACCGGTATGTTCTTCATCATTTATTGACGGGTATGCTATCCAGCAGTTCCTTGGCGCGGCTGAGCCGTTCCTCTACAAAATTCTGCCATAACGTAATCTGCCCCTGCAGTTCAGGGCCTGCTGTCCTGCTGGCAACAGGAGACGCAAACATCTTGTTGTATTCGGGATCGCGGCTTTGCGCTTCACTCACGGGCACCTCCCCGAGAAGCCTGTATACCTGCTCCCTGACAGCGGCGCTGGCTCCATCACCCGACTTCTCCAGCGAAATAAGCCGCTTCCAGATCCTGCGTCGTTCAGGAAGTCTGAAGGTGATAAGCTCATCAAACAATCTGTTTATCAAATTGTAGCGCAACTGCGCGGTGTAAGCATCATACGGGCGGGATTTCCCCGCCTTTATCAGGTTCAGCAGTTCAAAAGAGTCCAGCTTGCCGCTTTCGTACATGGACTGGGAAACCGGCAGCCGGTTTATCTCAGGCTTGAGCAGGATGTTCTGCCCCTCCGGCGAAAGGACAAAGTCGATGAACAATTCGGCTTCCGCCGAGTTGGCGCTGTTCCGCAAAGCGGCAATGCTCGCGGCGGACAGAAAAACAGGTTCCCCGTATTGGAACGAGGTATGGGTTACCCCTTGTGGCCGCCCGAGAATATCGATCACCAGCCCCATGCCGAACTGTCCGTTCTTCACGCCCTCCGTCACACTGAAACTTCGTGCCGAAAGCGTGACCAGATTGCCGGACATGCGCATGAGATGCGCCCACCCTTTCTCCCACCCCATCCCCTGCAGCAGGCTTTCTACAATAAGGTGCGTCGAACCGGAATGGGAGGGCGTGGACATGGCCATATGGTTGTAATACGCCGGATTCGCCATATCCAGCCAGTTTTGCGGAGGCTTCAAGCCTTCCTTCCTGAAGTAGGAGTGGTTCCACATCCAGCCCACACCGGACAAGGCAAATCCGTAAAAATAGCCATCAGGATCGTCCACCGAATACCCGTCAACCGCGATGGTGCTGTGCTGCCTGCCCAGAGCGGAAGAGCGCAGTTTCATTGAGCTTTTCAGAATCTCAAAGGCATCCGGCGACGAGGACCAGAAAATATCGAACTGCCTGCTGTTGCCTCTGAGCAGCTCATCTATGGCAGACGTTGTCTTCTTGTTAAGTATGGCGACCTGGATATCGGGGTACAGCGTATTGAACTTGCTGATGAACGGCTCGTAAAAGGCCGGTGAGAACGACGTAAGAATCTGCAGGCGCGCAGCTTCCGCCCGAACGGTCCCTCCGCACATGACCATGGCAATAACAACATAACACAGCGTGGCTCTCATCAGGGACCACACCAGACCAGCAAACCCAATACCCATCACCAACCTCCGTCACTCCGCTCATCGCCGCCAGAACAGGGCCGAGCTTCATGCGCGTTCCATACACAACACGCAAGCTGCATTGCAAACATCACACCGCCTGCATCAAATGATGCAGGCAAGGCAGCAGGCACCTTGTCCGGATACTCTGTCCAGCTTCAGCAAAGCTCGTGCACCCTGCCATGATTCATTTCGCAGCCGGCCTGAAGAACGTACCGGACAGACCACACAAAGAAGCACACAAAACCCTGAATCAATACATAAAAACTAAATAAAACCCCGCACAGCAATTTCAACACTTAATCGCTGTGCCCCTTCCCTTTTACATACCGCAAGAGCTTTGCCAACTCGCACAGACGCACACCACATCCTCAGCCAGAAAGCTTTCAGGAAAGGCGACCGAGTCTCCATCGACCCGTTTGCCCGGGTCAAAAAGGGATCATATGAGTCAAAATTGACACGTATCATGCCCCTTCAGAAACAGCCACTCAGACAGCCACCGAGAACAAAACAACTGCCATTTTAGAATGTTACGCCCGCAAAAAAACCTTGGCACGCTCCTTGATTTAAGGGGAAGCGCATGCAGCGAAAACCATGGCAGCGCCACAAGATGTAACAGCACCGCCATCAACCCCGTTTTGCTGCACGCTCGACCTGTTGATGGGCAACCGGTCGATGCAGTCACCCAAGGGTTCCAATTGCTGAGAACCATCCAAGGAGGAGTTATGAAAAAACTTTTGGCCCTGCTCGTTGCAATGGTGTTCGCTTTCCCCGGCTATGCTCTTGCCGACTATCCTGAAAAGCCGATTACCATTATCGTGCCTTCCAAGGCTGGCGGCTCCACCGACACCACCGCCCGCATCTTCATCAATGCTGCCAAGAAGTACTGGAAGGGTGCCGACTTCGTAGTACAGAACGTTCCCGGCTCCGGCGGCCAGAAGGGCTTTGAAGCCATTGCCCGCGCCAAGACCGACGGCTACACCATCGGCCTGCTCTTCACCACGCAGGTTGTTTCCCACATCGTTGCCAAGCGTTCCATCTACACTCTGGACAGCTTCCACATGATGGGCAACACCGTTGACGACCCGGTGCTTATCGCCGTTCCGCTGGAAAGCCCCATCACCGACCTGGCTTCCTTCGTTGAAGCTGCCAAGGCCAAGCCCCTGACCGTAGCCGTAAACGGTATCGGTTCCGACGACTTCATCGCTGCCAAGAAGTTCGAAAACCAGATCGGCGCTACCTTCAACCTGCTGCCCACCAAGGGCTCCACCGAACAGAAGGCCATGATCCTTGGCAACCACTGCGATGCCAGCTTCATGAACCTTTCCCAGATGCACTCCCAGCACAAGGCCGGTACCGCCCGCATCATCGCCATGATGACCGCCGAACGTTCCGCCCTTCTGCCCGACGTGAAGACCGCCAAGGAACAGGGTTACAACGTGACCATGACCGCAGTGCGCGGCTTTGCAACCCCCGCCGGCATCGACAAGGACATTCTGGACAAGCTTGACGACCTGCTCGTGAAGGTCAACAGCGACCCCGACTACATTGCCGACTGCGAAAAGAACGTGTTCAGCCGCCTGCCCATGAGCGGCCCGGATTTCCGCACCTACCTCGATGAACTGCAGGTTGAAACCCAGAAGTTCTACGACAAAAACCCCTGGTAAAGCATCATGACTAGAAAGCTTGCTGAGTTGATCCTTCTCGGCGGATTTCTGGTACTCGCGGTGCTGCTTTACAGCAGCACCGCATCCTACCCGCAATCCGTTCAGGGCTCCACGGCCGAATACGTCAGGTTTCTGGGGCTGAGCCTCGGCATCCTCTGCGTAGCCGAAGTGCTGATCACGGCCAGAGCCAAAAAGAAAGGCAAAAAGGATGACAATGCAGACAAGAAGCTGGTTGTGGCAGACATGCCCATCCGCTTCTGGGGCCTCCTCATTCTGCTCGTCATTTACGGTCTCACGTTTGAAATTCTCGGATTCTATCTGGCTTCCGGCCTGTTCCTGCCCTTGGCCATGTTGCTGTTGGGCGCCAGAAAGATACTTTCCATCGGGCTGACCACAATCGGAATCCTGGGCTTCGTGTACCTCGTTTTCGAGAAACTGCTGGGCGTGTTCATGCCTTCATTCAGCCTCTTCGGTTAAGGGGAAGACAGTATGATGATTCTCGATTCTCTGTATGCACTCATGGACCCGGCTGCGATCTTTGCCATTGTCATCGGCACGATCTCCGGCGTTGTGGTCGGCGGCATGCCAGGCCTCACTGCCACCATGGCCGTGGCGCTGCTCATTCCGGTAACCTTTACCCTTGAACCGCTGATCGGCCTTGTGCTCATGGGTGGCGTTTACTGCGGCGCCATGTATGGCGGTTCCATTCCGGCCATTCTGTTGCGCACGCCGGGAACACCTGCGGCTGTTGCCACCGCCATGGAAGGATATCCGCTCACCCAGCAGGGACGTGCCGGTCTTGCGCTGCGTGTTTCGGTAATATCCAGCTTCTGGGGCGGCACCTTCTCCACCTTCATTCTGCTGATCATGGCTCCCGTGCTCGCCATTTTCGCCCTTTCCTTCGGCCCGCCGGAATACTTCCTGCTGGCACTGCTGGGCCTTGCGGGCATCGTTTCCATGGCTGACGAAGAAAGCGGCCTTATCAAATCCATCATCTCCGGTCTGCTCGGCCTCATCATCGCCGTGGTAGGTACCGACCCCATTTCCGGCATGCTTCGTTACACCGCCGGCATGACCGACCTGTTTGAAGGCGTTGCCTTCATGCCCGCGCTCATCGGCATGTTCTCCATTGCCCAGATGCTCGCACTGACCGGCAAGAAAAGCGTTGTGGAAAGTTCTGCTGATGTAGGCGAAATCAAGAAGGAACCCATGCCCAAGGGCCTCTGGAAGTTCATCGGCCTCGGCTCCATCACCGGTACTATCGTGGGTATTTTGCCCGGCGAAGGTGCCACCATTGCAGCCTTCCTTTCCTATAACGTAGCCAAGCGCCGTTCCAAGAACGAACAGCTCTTCGGCAAGGGCAACCCTGAAGGTATTGCCGCTGCCGAAGCAGGCAACAATGGCTGCGTGGGTGGCTCGCTCGTCCCCACGCTGACGCTTGGCATTCCCGGAAACAGCGTTGCTGCGGCACTGCTGGGCGGTCTGCTGGTGCACGGCCTCATTCCCGGCCCCGAGCTCTTCACCAAGCACGGAACCATGACCTATGCCTTCATCCTCTCGCTCTTCCTCGCCAATATCGTATTCCTCATTCTCGGCCTGTACATGGCACCCCGTTTCGCGAAGATCTCCCGCACCCCTGTGGAACTGCTTATTCCCGCCGTCTGCCTCTTCTCGGTGCTCGGCTCCTACGCAATCCACAACAGCGTGCTCGACATCTACCTGTGCCTGCTCTTCGGTGTAGGTGCCATCATCCTGAAGAAAACCGGATTCTCGCTGGGTGCACTCATCCTTGGTCTGATCCTCGGGCCCATCGCCGAAACCGGCTTTGCCCAGGCGCTGATCATGGGCCGCGGCAGCTATGCAATCTTCTTTGCAAGCCCGCAGGCCATTGCACTCTGGATTCTGACCCTGTTGCTGCTGGTACCTCCGCTGATCAACATCGTCAAAAAGCATCGCGCTACTGCTGCCTAGGCGAAACTCCCCACCCCGCTTGCGGGCGGGGTGGGGAACGCCTTCTGATTACACACGCTTTTTTGCAATATCCTAAGGGACGTACCATGTCTTACGGTGGAATTTTACGGAAAAAAATCGGCATCGAACACAAGGTGGATGCATTTCTCGATCTGGTCAGCGAATCAGGCATGATCTACAGACGCGGCGTCGAGTCATACACATCCAACGACCTTGAAGCCTTCAAGTCGCACCTCGACCAGATCGTAGATACGGAGCGTCAGGCGGACGTACTGCGCCGCTCCATCGAAGATCTGCTCTACAGGCGCACCCTCATTCCCGAATCGCGCGGCGACGTACTCCGCCTCATTGAAGGCATGGACTCGCTGCTCGGGCACTTCAAGGGTTCCATGTTCCGTTTTGAAATCGAACGGCCGCGTATGCGCGAAAGCCTCGTGAAAGACCTCACCGAGCTCGTGCATTGCGTTGTGGAAGCCGTGGAAGCTGTCACCTGCTCCATCCGCTCCTTCTTCAAGAACATTCTGGCGGTGTCGGATCACCTGCACAAGGTCTCGTACTGGGAGGCCGAAGCGGACAAGCTTTCAACCAAACTGCAGACCGCCATTTTCAGATCGGAAAACCTCGAACTGTGCGAAAGCCTCCAGTTGAGCGCCTTCGTCCGCCACGTGGACGCCATTGCGGATCAGGCTGAAGACATGGCCGACAGCCTCGCCATCTACGTTCTCAAGCGCGCGTTCTAGGAGCCCACGGTGTCTCTCTTCTTTCTTTCTAGCGGCATGTTTCTGGGCTGGTCCCTGGGGGCGAACGACGCTGCCAACGTATTCGGCACCGCCGTGGGCTCACGGATGGTCAAGTTCCATACCGCAGCCATATGCTGCAGCATCTTCGTGCTGCTGGGTGCTGTCATCAGCGGGGCGGGTGCTTCCGAAACCCTCGGAAAACTCGGCGCGGTAAACGCTCTTGCCGGAGCCTTCGTTGTTGCCTTTTCCGCAGCGGCCAGCGTGTACATGATGATACGCCTGCGCTACCCCGCCTCCACATCGCAGGCTATCGTGGGGGCCATTCTGGGCTGGAACTTCTTCTCCAACACCCCCACGGACACCTTTGAGCTGACCAGAATCGTCATGACCTGGGTTGCCTGCCCGACACTGGCGGCCATAACGGCCATCATCTTTTACAAGCTGGCGGGCTTTCTCATTCCGTTCTGCAAGATCAGTCTGTTCAGGCTCGACAAATGGACCCGCAACGGACTGATTCTGGTAGGCGCATTCGGCTCCTATTCACTGGGGGCGAACAACATCGCCAATGTTGTGGGCGTTTTTGTTCCCGTTTCCCCCTTCGGCGACGTGACGTTGTTCGGACTGCTGCCGCTTACCTCCGCCCAGTTACTCTTTCTTATCGGCGGCATAGCCATTGCCGTGGGAGTGTTCACCTATTCCAGACACACCATGCAGACTGTGGGAGGAGGCATATTCAAGCTCTCGCCGGTCATGGCTCTGGTTGCCGTTTGGGCGCACTCCCTTGTGCTGTTTCTGTTCTCCTCGCAAAGCCTTGAAGCATTCCTCAGAGACATGGGCCTGCCCACGCTGCCTCTGGTTCCCGTTTCCAGCTCCCAGGCGATTGTCGGCGCGGTCGTCGGCATGGGGCTGCTCAAGGGAGGCCGCGGCATCCGGTGGAAAACCGTGGGCGGCATTGCCTGCGGCTGGGTAACCACTCCGGTCATCGCAGGCATTGTCAGCTTCATCTGTCTCTCGGTTCTGCAGAACGTTTTCATGCAGACCGTGTACGACGGCAGCAAGATAGCCCAGAAACAGCCTGCCATCATTGAAACCATTGCCCCTGCCGCTGCCCCCGGGCACGAACTGCCTGCCGTATTGCTCCAGCAGGGCGCAGAACCTCGTTCATGATTACAAGGATAGGTCTCATGAAAACCAAAATCATTGCCACCCTCGGCCCCGCTTCCGCCAACAAGGACATCATGCGGGCGATGGTTGAAAACGGTGTACGCATCTTCCGGCTCAACTTCTCACATTCCAACGCAGACGGTTTTGTACAGGCGCTGGGCCTGATCCGCGATCTGGAGCAGGAGCTGGACATGCCCCTCACGGCCATGGGCGACCTGTGCGGTCCCAAGACCCGCATCGGCGCTATTGCAGAATCGCCGAAACGCATCACCAAGGGTGAACCCGTACTGCTGGGCCTACCTGCGGAAGAGGCATCTGCAAACGGCAAGGTGTTTCTCCCGCTGGACTTCCCCGAACTGCTGATAGGACTTGAGGAAGGCATGCGCGTCGTCCTTGCAGACGGCCTGCTGCAGTTCAAGGTAGCCAAAGTGCTTGTCAAAGACAGGCTGTTCGAACTTGAAGCCGGAAATGAAGGCACGCTGACGTCCAACAAGGGCATCACCTTCCCCGGCAAGTTCCACCCCGTGGCCGCCCTAACGGAGAAGGACCGCAAGGATGTTCGCGAAGGCCTTGCACTCGGCTTGGACGCATTTGCCATGTCCTTCGTACAGACGGCACAGGACATCCGCGATCTCATTGACGAGATGGAACATTGCGGCAAGCGGGTTCCCATCATCGCAAAGATTGAACGGCAGAACGCCGTGGACAATCTTGAATCCCTGCTGGAACTGGCTGACGGCCTGATGGTGGCTCGCGGCGACCTCGCTCTGGAATGCCCGCTGGCTGAGGTGCCCACCATCCAGAAGCGAATCATCCGCGCCTGCCGCCACGCACAGAAGCCGGTCATCGTTGCGACCCAGATGATGCTCTCCATGGTCAACAACGTGGTTCCCACCCGTGCAGAGGCGTCCGACGTCACCAACGCCATGGTGGACGGTGCGGACTGCGTGATGCTTTCCGAAGAAACCGCCATCGGGGCCAACCCGCTGGAAGTTGTCAAAACCATCCGTGAAATATCCGTATCGGCCGAAGGCTACTTCCATGAACGGGCACAAACCCCCTGGATGCCGCGTGAAGGTTCCAACAACGGCAAGCACATGGCCTACGCCTCCTGCCTGCTGGCGCAAAACTTCAACAGCAGGGCGCTGGTCTGTCATACGGAAAGCGGCCTGACTGCGCGCAACATCTCCAGCCGCCGCCCCCTGCACGATGTGTTCGCCCTTTCTCCCAATATCTCCACGGTGAAGGCGCTCAACTTTGCATGGGGCATCACGCCGGTGCTGTGCACGGAGGAAGAGGCGCGTCATACCACCCGCCTGAAGAACTTTGTGCTGGGCTCGCCCAAATTCGACAATGGCGACGTGGTAGTTCTGAGCACGCACTCCGCAGACCTCAGACTCCCCGAACCCCGTACCAACAAGATTGAAGTATTCCAGAAATAGCCATGGCGGATCCCCTGCGGCAACGCAGGGGGTCAATCTCCACCGCACATCAGGAACCTTTCTTCGTATCACGACAGGAGATTTGCAATGAGCAGAATCAAGACAGTATGGGCACGCGAAATACTGGACTCACGCGGCAACCCCACGGTTGAAGTGGAAGTCCATCTTGAATCCGGCCACATGGGCCTTGCGGCAGTTCCCTCCGGCGCATCCACCGGAACCCGCGAAGCACTCGAACTCCGTGACGGTGACGCGAACCGCTACAACGGCAAGGGCGTCCAGACGGCCGTGGGCAACATCACGGGCCCCATTGCCGATGCCATTACCGGCATGGACGGTCTTGATCAGGTTGGCGTAGACGCTGCCATGATCGAACTGGACGGCACCGAGAACAAGAACAGACTCGGCGCCAACGCCATGCTCGGCGTTTCCATGGCCTGTGCTCGTGCAGCCGCAAGCATGCTGGGCCTTCCCCTTTACCGTTACCTTGGCGGCACCAACGGCAAGAAACTGCCCCGCGCCATGATGAACGTCATCAACGGCGGCGCACACGCGCCGAACAATCTGGATATACAGGAATTCATGATTATGCCCATGCATGCGGAGAGCTTTGCCGAAGCCCTGCGCATGGGAACGGAAACCTTCCATGCCCTGAAGAAGATTCTGGACAAGGACGGCATGGTAACCTCCGTAGGCGACGAAGGCGGTTTTGCCCCGAACCTGAAGAACCATGCAGCGGCTTTCGAATATCTGATCCGCGCCATTGAAGCTGCAGGCTACGAACCCGGCCGCGAGATTGCCATTGCCATCGACGTGGCAGCCAGCGAATTCCGCAAGAATGGCAAGTACGTATTGGCCGGCGAAGGTAAGGAGTTCTCTGCAGCAGAGCTGACCGACTTCTATAAGGATCTCTGCTCCAGATTCCCCCTCATTTCCATTGAAGACGGCCTTGCCGAAGATGACTGGGAGGGCTTTGCCCACCTGACCCGCGAACTGGGCAATGACATTCAGCTGGTCGGCGATGACCTGTTTGTCACCAACCCCAAGATTCTTGCAGAAGGCATCTCCAAAGGCATCTGCAACGCCATTCTCATCAAGCTGAATCAGATCGGTACGGTAACCGAGACGCTGGATACCATCGAAATGGCCAAGGAAGCATCCTACAAGACCGTCATTTCGCACCGCTCCGGCGAAACGTCCGACCACTTCATTGCCGACCTTGCAGTGGCCGTCAACGCAGGCCAGATCAAGACCGGCAGCCTCTGCCGTTCAGACCGGATTTCCAAATACAACCAACTTCTGCGGATTGAGGAAGGGTTGCGACGGACTCATCGCTAGCCCAGCCCTTCTCCCGCACGGGTGTTCTCAGCATACCCCGTAAAACCAGCCCCCTGCTTCCTTCCGGAACAGGGGGCTGGCCATTTGGGGCACAAAAACAAGGGGCGGTCACATAAGGACTGCCCCATACATCATCGTCACAACTCATCTGCTCTGCCGCCTTGCGGTTGAAAGGTTTACAGCACGAGTCAGGCAACCTTCTGCGCACTACTGGAATATTGGAGCCAGAGCCGTAACCTCATGGTGCGTTGCGTTGCAGAATTCACCGGCCATGGAAACACTTGCCCCGAAGGTTGTTCGACTTACCTTACATGACAGGGCAACGGTCGCGCCGGACACCGGTACTGTAAAAACAAGTTCAAATCCCTTTGCAGACCGCAATAGGTCACGCAATGGAATGTCCATCTCGGAGAATATGATATTCACACCGCTCTTTGAGATGTCCTTGATTATCACGGGATGACTTTTCGACACATTGTCGGAATAATTTACAAGAGATACTGCAGGAATAGAAACTTGCTGCCTGAAATCTCTTCTCCTTTCCCGGCCGATACCTTCGCTTCCTTCAGATTCCTTCAAGTACCGTTTGATCACATTACGCGCGTATCCGCCAGAAGAGAGTCCCTCTGATTGGGCTAAAAATTGCAGCACCCTGTGTTCGTCCGCCGACAAGTCAAAGCATATTGTTACTGAACGGCTCATGTGCAATCATCTCCAGAAGATAGGACGTGATCGAAAGCTCATACAAGACATCAGAACCAACGCCTACTTGTAAGTACTCCATCTTCTGCTATTATTGTGCCAACACAAAGCCAAAGGCAGGGTCCCCGACAGAAAACGGAGATACGCCATGATAGCCAGAAGAACACTAAAAGAATTAAAGCTTTACGCCATCCCACCTGTTGCTCACGATGCTCAGGTAAGTACCATTGCTGACATTCTCATCGAGCAGAAGACATCCTCCATTCCCATAGCTCTCAGCAATGGCAGTTTTGTTGCAGTTTCCGCAAAGACGCTTCTCAATCATGCACCAGACGATTCATTGTCCTTTGAACATGCAGATATGAATGACATTGTCATGGCTGATGCGTCAGACACCATACTGGCTCATCTGACATGTACAAACATTCAGAGAGACACATTGATTGTTGTAACCGAAAACGGCTCTCCTATCGGCTACACACAAATAACTTCAATAATAGCGCAGTTATTTTCCAGTGAACTGTGCTACACAGAGCATCTTCTCTCGTCTGAAAAGCATGAAATCGTCCATCGAGACGAGAGCATATACACAGCCCACAAGAAGCTCTTCAACACACATAGCCGAATCGCAATTGTCGTAGATGACAACGGTCACACCGAAGGAATTGTGACTGACAGATTAATCAGCTCCCTCATTGAACAGGGCTGCGACATCTGGCACACGAAAACCTCGGAAGTCGCTCTGGACACTCAGGTGCTCCCGAGAAAAGACTGCCTGCACCTTTTCCTTTCCTCATTCCTTTTAAAACCCATTGATATCGCTGTGGTTACCAATGCTGAGGGCAGTCCGATCGGCACCCTCTCCCGCGAGGATATACTTACCGGTTATTGCGAATGCCCCATACGGCAATCGGCCAGCCTGACGGACGCCACCGTCCCCGCTCCCGAAGTCAGCAAAGGCAGAGCTGCGTTTCTTGAAAAAGTTCTCGCACATACGTTCAAGACTGGCATCATCGGGACCGACGAGCATCTGGGCATCATCTACTTCAATTCGGCTGCAGGCGAATTTCTGGACAAGCCCGAGCAATTGCGGCTGGGCAACCCCATCTGGATCATCTCGGACGCCTGCAATATCTCACGCCACGAATTGCTGGAGGCACTGAAAAACGCCAGAGCGGGCAACGAGCAGGTCATTAACTCCTGGCTCAACATAGACGGGGAAAAACGCTACGTGCAGTATCGCATCAACATTGTACCCAGCAGCGAGGGGCTGGCAGGCTACGTTCTGACCATTCAGGACACAACTTCGCAGAAACATGCTGAAGCCAACATCCGCAAGCTTGCGTATTACGACAAACTCACGCAACTTCCCAACCGCCTTCTCTTCGAAGAACGAATCCAGCAGGAGATAAAACGCTGCAAACGCACGCAATCACGGTTCACGTTCATGATCATGGACCTAAATGGGTTCAAGGAGGTCAACGACACGTTTGGACACCATGTGGGAGACATGCTGCTGAGTCAGGTAGGCAACAGACTGGAACGGGCGATCCGAGCCTCGGACACCGTTGCCAGATACGGCGGAGACGAATTCATCTTCCTGCTGCCGGAAGTTGGCTCCCCTGAGAGCGCCCAGACATTTACAGACAAGATTCAGCGCATGACGAACCAGCCATACATGATTGACGAACACGAAATTCAGATAACCGCATCATTGGGGTTCGCCATATTTCCGGACGACGGTGAAAGTTACGAAGAATTGCTAAAATTTGCCGATGCAATGATGTATCGCAACAAACGTGCATGTTAGTTGCAAGCAAAAGCACAGCACCCCTTTACCAAAAACAAGGAGCTTGTGCTTATGATCAAAACACTGCTCAACACACCGCATTTTTCCCGCAATGCCAAAGTGCTGGGAGCCTCACTCCTGTTCTTCCCTGTAGGCTGGCTTGCAATCAAATACATTACGACCACCGAAACCGGCGCGTGCAACGTCATGCCCCTTTTCCTGTACGCCGCAGCATACATAACCATTTTTGTCTGCCTATACGTCTATTCCCAGCACAAACTTCAGGACATGATCCTCGTTGACCCGCTTACCAAAACCTATAACAACCGCTTTTTCTTCAAGGCCTTGGATGTGGAATTCGCCAAAAGCAAACGGAACGATCAACCTCTCTCCATTGTGCATTTCACCATCGTGAATGCGCGCTCGTTGGCCAAGGAACTCGGCAAGACACCGGACTACATACACAGAACGTTTTCCGAGATTGTGGCCGGTGCCATCCGCACCACAGATATCTTCTCGCGGATAGACCAGAACAACTACACCCTTCTGCTGACAAACACGGACGAAATCGGAGCACAGGTTCTGGCGAGACGTCTGGATGCGCAGGTCATGTCCGTATTCCGCAAGATAAAGTCAACGATTCCGGACGCCATAGCCTTCGGGATATGCAGCACGGGCTTCGAGAAATGCAACTCTGCCATTGAAGTTTTCGACAAGGCGACCAAGGCATTGGATGCAGCAAAAGATTCCGAGCGCAACCGGATCATGAGTTGTACTGACGGAGACTGCGGCCCGAGTGTGACTGTCCACTAACAACGTGCTGAACAGGGAGGATCAGCAGGCGTCGAATAAGCTTACAGTATCCGCGCGCAATCACCATCCCGCATGGATGCGGGCTTTTGCTCCCCGGCGCACCTTGTACTCATGAACCGGGGCTCTCAATATGTTGCAAAAGCCCACGCTCCTTCCCGGCCCTGCCATTTGCGCTGACGATGACCAGTTCAAATCCCCCCGGAATGCATAAAGCCCGCTCCTGCCGGAAGCGGGCTTGTATCCTTTCGCCCTGCCGCAACGCACCAACACGCGAACTGCAACAGGCTATTACGCCATTCTCACCTCTGCAGCATCAAGGTATGCAGTTCTCTCCGGTACGTGCCATATCTGAGGCGAGGCCCCCTGCCCGTCCGGAACAGCATGAGCGGTATGCGCCCGTTGGCCTCGGGAAACAATGCGCTGACAATCCCCCAAGCTTCTTTCATGAAGCCTCTGTGGAGTTCGGAAAAAGCGCCGTCGCCTTCAAGCATTTCACGCAGCCGGAACAGGGTTATCGCCGTCATGGGCTGGAAGGCGAAGCCCATATGTTCCAGCATGATCCAGACGCGTTCAATGGCCTGCCCGCCTTGCAGTATGGACGGCATATCAACCTTGCCTATGGTCAGCAGACCGGCGCCGCCTGAACGCATGATGCCCAGCGCGGAATGCATGGGCATAAGCCTGCCTACGCCCGCCATGTTCGCGATACGCATGGCTGTCCACGGACGCACGAGTTTCAGGAACTGTTCTCCTGCCAACCCCGCGCACAGATTCTTCAGAGGCAGACCATCCCCATACTTCTGCGAAGGCTTTTCAAAACGCACCATGGACATGAAATATTCATGCAGATCACGCCGTTCGACACGAATCCTGTCCGCAAGGAATATCGCCCGCGCAAGGGCCTTTCGCTCGGACTTTCCGGTAACCCAGTGCAGCCTGATATCATCAAAGCCGCTCTTCGCCTGTGCCACCATGCCGGAAAGCCTGTCGCACACTTCGTGCGGCAAAGGCTTTGCGCCAAACATATTGCGATTCGTGCAACGACGCCACATGGCGCTGTGAAGCACATCCTCCCGTTCCTGCCCATCCGGTGAAAACTCTACTCGCGCCACAACCGGATGAGAGGATTGCTCAGCAGGCTGCGGCACAAGCGTCACTGTCGGGCCCAAGCCTGTCGCCGCAGCGGCAAGACGCATATTCTCCACTGCGGCACCACATGCCACAAGCGATGCTATCTGGTCATAGTTGAAGAACGAGTGATCAGCCTCCGTGTGCAGTGCAACATCAATCCCTCCATCAAAGGGAAGAAAGCGCCACGGCTGCACATTGTCGCCGGAAGGAGCCTGCATGCCTGCGCGCATGACATATTCCACGGCATTTGCAGGCACAGGCTCCCCTCTCTGTACCAATGATGGAACAGGAGGAACCACAAGTCCTTCCCTACCTCCGCCTCCGAGGAACAGCTTTTTGGCCACCGCAATCTTGAGCCTTTGCAAGGGGTTGCGATTCCCCATCAGCAGCCTGCCTTTCCTGAACTCTCTTGCATAGGGATCAAACTGGGCATAGCAGGGCACAGCGCGCACCCGCCCCTTGCCAAGCACGATGCGTACAACCTCTGTTGCTGCCATGGCAGCACAGAGCTGGCAGGCCAGATGCAAGGAAGGTCCACGCTTCTCATGAATATTCACGAATTGTCTGTCGAGGTAGGCAAGATGGGTTGCCCGGGGCGCAAGCCCCATGGCGAAATGCAGGTACCTGTGCATCTCCGGCAGGGTGTCGTTGATATCAAAGTACTCATCAAACCCCATGCCGTCCGGCATGAAAACCAGCACTGCCGTACTGAACCCCAAAGGGCCTGCCGTTATGACAGGAATTCCAAGGTCATGGGCACGCTTGAACAGACGCCTGCGAATGTCAAAGGCAAAAAAATCGATACCGTCGACGACGATATCAACCCCTTTCAGAAAGTCATCCAGATTGGCATCGGAAATCCCGTCAGGGAAGGTCTTGAAACAGATGCAGGGATTGACGGAGCGGGCCAGCTCCACCATCACGTCCAGCTTGGGCCTGCCGAAAGAGTCGAGCGTTGCGCCGAACTGACGGTTCACGTTCACCACGGAGAAGGAATCCATGTCTGCCAGATTGAACGCCCCAATGCCGGTACGGGCCAGTGTCATAAGGTGCACACCGCCCACACCGCCCAATCCGGCTATGGCTATGCGGGTGCCATGCAGTTTTTGCTGCCCCGCATAGTCAACCAGCCCGAGATTGCGGCAAAAGGCTGCATCCACATAACTGCCGTGGCAATCGAGCCCCTGGCTGGAGAGCTTCTTCCTTGCTTCGGTTCCTGCATCAGGCATGTCCAATTATCTCTCCTTCCCCAAAGAGCCCTCCGCAAAACAACGCCTGGTGGTAAACCACCTCCAGGTATTCCCGCTGCTTCGGATTGAGACTTCGCAATAGATCCGGACGGGCATCGAAAAGCTCACTGGCAAGCTGCATATCCATCAGCCGGTTCTTCTCTGCGGAATATTCCACTTCCGGTTCATTCTCAGCATGGTTGATCTTGACGAAGAAACTGTAGAGATCCGTCTCAAAATCCGCTTCGGCGTATGCCCCAGCCAGACTTTTGCTGAAGGAGTCCATGTTCGCACGCAAGGCCACGGCAGGTGCCCCCACCGCCTCATAATGCTTCTCTTCGCCAAAATCCTCGAACAGCAATATGTCCTTATAGAACCGCACGTGCTTGGGATTCACCATGATAACTACGTCGTCTACCTTGCAGAACAGGGCATACCTATAGAGAGCCCTTGCCAGATAGATCATCAAGTTGGACCACCTGTGCACTCTTCTGGTTGCCAGGTTGGCGATCTCTGCCACCTTTCTTCCAGAGTCACGCAACGCCTGGATCTCATCCTTGTACAGACTGTCCATGGGCAGGCCGAACAACTTGGTATCCTGAACAAGTGTTACCGTTGATAACACCTCCAGATACGATTTGAAGATGAAGGTCACGCTCTTTGGCAACATGCTGTATGCGCTGTACAGCATCTTGCTGGCGTGAGGCTTGGCATAGGTTTCTTTCAGATATTCATCATAGATGATGCGGAACGCCTGCTTATATTCATCCGCCTCTTCCGCGATCTTTATGGCCGGACGGTCAATGTTCCCCAGCTTGCACTGCAGCAGGGATGACCGGCGGATGCGGATGGTACGGCGTCTGTCTTGTCCGGTTTGCATAGGCCACCTCACATGAATAATAGGTGCACAAAGTTAGCCCTGAGGGTCCAACAATTATGACAGCTATTTCCATGCCAGTGGGCCTGTACGCGTCACGAGGACATTCGATTATCGCTCCGAACGTGAAAAGCCTGAGCAATAACTAGAAAAAATGGCGAAAGCGGGCACTTCTTCACCCTGATCACCGCAATCAAACTCTGAATATTTACGTCGGAAAACAAGTCATATGTCGAAAAATCTTACACAGTTATCGGCAAATCAAATAGCATAGAAACGCCTGACAAAGTGTCGTGACCCTCTGCAAAGTCATAGAAAATAACAACTCGCCAACAAATCAACAAAAAATAAAACGGTACATACGATCTATACTACGAACACGCCTCAATCGCTCTGCCAGCACATACATAGAAGAACAACAAAACAAAACAAAAACAGAAGACACCACAACCACCACATCACTATCAGACCTAAACAATTTTGCAACAATAATTATAACAACACCTTGAACTATGTAATAAAACAAAGACGACCTACCTACATGCTGCATATATTTTGAAATAACACCCTCATAACCTATAAACCTAACAGAAAACAAGTAAAAAGTAATAAAAAAAGACACAGAGGATACAAAACCAAACCACACACTATTTTGAAACATTAAATTATATGAAAATAGACTACCAAGCAACAACATTACAAATGACAAAAACAAAGACACAATAACAATCCACAGCTCAAGCCTGTCCACACCACTCCACCGAAGAGCAACACCAACACAACATCCCAACACCCCTTGGAACGCAAACCTCCAAAGATATGGAACTACTCCATAAAAAAAATCCATAACAATACACAATAACACAACAAAAACAAGAAAAGCCAAATCAACCCTACTTCTCAAACTATAAACATACATATACAAAGCACACATCAAAACACTCACACCAACAGAAGCAAGCACTTGATAAGACACATCCCATCTATCAACATAAAACAAACAAAAAACTGACAACACTCTATCAAGAACAGAACCGACACCACCCATAGAAATTACAACGAAAAAAATATTTGCAAACAAAACAATTACAAACAGCTTTAAAAATCTAACAATCTTCTTCTTAATATACACCTTCCAAACACCCAAATCACAACAAGACAACATATCTCGACCTGAAACAGCAGCCGTAAACCCAGAAATAAAAACAAAAAAACCAGTTGTAAAGAAAAGCAATCTGAAAACTTCAGAATTTTGCGCACTAAAAATGTAAATATTTTTATAACAATGATATATAATAATTAAAAAAATACCGACACCGCGCATCAAATCAAGAGGGTAAAGCCTATCTTTCACAAGCTTCTCCTTTGATAATCCTCCCAAACTCAATATCCAACACACCATATGCCTTTTCATTAAAATGCAGAAAAAAGTCTCTATCAACAAACTTCTCGTCCAGACGACGTTTGTCATGACCAGAAAGAAGGCCATTCAAATCAATCAAACGATAGCCATTACGCCTGCACAGGTTAACAATAAACCTATTAAGCTCTGCCACATCATCCCAAAGCCTTTCATCAACATACATCCGTCGAATCAGATCCGGAGTCCCCGGAGGCGCTACTGTAGAAAGAACAAGCACACGAACAACTCCACTAAGCTTACGTGCCATTTCTTCGATGTTATGTTTTGCCTTTGCCACGACGACATCCCGGTCAACATCAAGAAAGCAAGACGAGTAGACATCATTGATCCCTACCTGAACAAAGGCATAATCCGCAGCAGGAAGACCACATATTTCCGTCTGAATCCTCACCTGAGCCGTCGTATACCCCCCCACAGCAGCATTGATCACGAAATACCCCGCCCCAACCTTGGGCTCCCTCCAAAGCTGAACCCTCGAATCACCCAACATCAAAATGGAAACAGATTCAGCCGAAGCATTAGGGAACACAGCGGACGGACACGCAACAGGTTCAACACGTAGTGAATGAAGTCGCTTCAACAGACTGTTGCCCAACCGCCCCCCAACAAGACATATGACAACCACGAAAAACAGCAGTATCAACATTCGAACACGCATAATGCTTCCCTCTCGACACCAAGTCCGGAAGAACAAAACAGATCCAACAACGTCTTCTTCCTGCACATTCCGCCCCCCCCCCAAAGGAACCATGAACGGGCTGCCGCTATCGACTCTTCAGCTCCCTGCATGCCACATAGCCCCATAGGCAGCCTACTCGCGCCGAACTACAACTCCTTTGCCTTGTCCTTCTTCAACACATATCGCGTTTTATTCCGCAACCGCGCCACATAACGCGACTGGCTCTCTGACAAAACATGCCTCTCGTCCGCAGGAGATACGGCCAGCACCTCCGACCCCAATTCAGCAACAGGCGCAGCGTGTTCAATCCTTTTATATGCCTCCTTCGTCTGTTCAGCTTCTGCGGCCTGCTTTGACAGTATCTGGGAAATCATCGCCCCCATAATAACATACAGAAAGATCAACTCGGAATTTTCCCGACTGATAAAGCTCCCCCCCACAACAAACGCCACAATCCCCGCCCCCAATGCTCTCACATGAGTCGCGAGCACGGCGTCATTCTGCTCCCGCGCCTTTTTCAACGACCTGAGCAATGAGATAATGGCAGTAACGATCATGCCCACGTAGGCAAACAACGCCACAGCGCCTGCCTCTGCCGCAATCTGAAACCAGGTGCTATGTGCAACGACTCCTTTCTCAAGCCCTTCACGCAGGGCAAACTGCTCGATAAAATTTCCCCAGCCTATGCCTGTCAATGGGTGCTCCCGCATGATTTCAAGGGCAACCCGCCAGAAATATACCCGCTCACCGCCCGTGTACTTTTCAAATTCCCGATCACCGTGCCAGACCTCCGAAGCTGTATCTCCTATCTCGAAAATACTGCGGATCTGCCCCACATAACTATCCGGCATGTAGGCAATGACCACCAACAGGATTACCCCCATTCCGGCCACGGCCCGCATCCTCTTGCTTTCGGTAACCATGAGAGCGCAGAAAGCCGCACCGGTCGCAAGGAATCCTCCCCGCGACGAGGTAATGGTAATGATAAGCAGAGCCGCCATGAGGGTGCACCCCATGAACACCCTGAGCAACTTGGACTTGACGCGGGGATGAAAGCAGGAAGCGTAGAATAGGGGGACAGCCATGGACACGGCCAACGCCCAGTCGTTGGAATCTGAAATCCAGCCGCCGGTACCACCCACGGCATACCATTTGCCCAAGGTCTGGGTCTCGACCAGATTCTTGAAAACACCGAACCAGAAGCTACACAGCACCCCCCAGAACAGCCAGTCGATGTCATCGCGCGTTTCCACGGCCCACACGACCATGAACAGCATTATGCCGATATTGATGAACTCATCGAAGCGTTTCTCGGCAAGGGAAGGGTCTATGGCTGAAATAGTGCAGACCACTGAAAACAGCAGGAAAACAATAGGAAAAATCAACTGTTTCGGCAGAGAAAAGCTCAAGGACCGGGCATTGACCAAACATGCAAGCAGGCAAATACCCGCAGAAATCTTGGCCATGGGCAACAAGGTGAATACCGGATAATGAAGCTGCGGATTCATTATCGTTGTCCCATAATACAATATCAGGGCAAGCGCAGGACGCCTGAAAGACATAATCCCGACAACAAGATAGAATACCATGAAAAGAATGGTCATTACTAACGGGGCATTGAAAGTGACTGACCCTATGGAATACAACAGAAACTTAATCATCATTATGCTCCATACTACACGCAAAAAGTTTCTTTTGCATCGCACAACAATGGACTATATATACATATTATGCCGAACATGGCATACCAGAACCATTTCCGCATCCGTTTTGACAGTCAGACACAGCATCGACCAGTCAAACGAGCCGACTCGATAACCGAAAGAGAATACCATGCCCGCACCACGTTCCAACGAGCATATCATGATTTATCATCACCGGACACAAGGTGTTGATGCCCAGGGCATCCATATCCACGAGATGAACAAGGCATTCAAGGACATCGGCTATTCTGTTCACAAGGTGTCCCTCTATGATGAGGAAGCCGTTGGAAGCGAATCCCGTTCCGGCTTTCTCAGCCGCATAGTTTCAGCGCTGCCCGGGCCGGTGTATGAACTGCTTGAACTGGGCTACAACATTCCGGGAACGCTCCGCCTGTATCTGGCCGTCCGCAAACTGCGCCCGCGGTTCATCTATGAACGTTATTCCCTTTACAATCTTGCGGGAGCCCTCGTTTCCCGACTTACCGGAACGCCGCTCGTTCTGGAGGTCAACGCCCCCCTCGCCTACGAAAAAGCCAAGTACGGCAAGCTCTACTGCAAACGGCTTGCCCAGCGTTGCGAAACCTTCGCGGTGAACAGCGCCCATACGACCATCGCCGTCTCCGAGGTCCTTCGCGGCATGCTCATTTCCGAAGGAGGCAGAGCCGACCACATCACCGTGATGCATAACGGCGTCAATCCTGCGGAATACCCGCCTGCCCCTGCACAGTCTCCCTCTCAGGCCCCGGACAGACTCACCCTCGGTTTCGTGGGCTGGTTCCGGGACTGGCACGGTCTGAGCGAACTGCTCATTACCCTTGATGAACAAGGGGCCTTCCGGGGCAATGTCCATCTCATGCTCATCGGCGACGGCCCGCTGCGCCCCCGCCTTGAAGAGCTTATCGCCGGGCGGGGCCTTACCGACCACGTGACCATTACCGGGGCGCTCGGCAGGCAGGACCTGCTCCGTACGCTGCCGAAACTGGATATCGCCCTGCAGCCTGCCGCCCCCCCCTATGCCTCTCCCATGAAGCTCTTCGAATACATGGCCGCCGGAAAAGCCATTGTTGCGCCAGCTCAGGCCAACATCCGCGAGATACTCACCGACGGCGAAAACGGCCTGCTCTTCACTCCGGGCGACTGGAAGAATATGGTCGGCCGCATCATGGAACTGATCGCAGAACCAGCCCTGATTCGCCGCATCGGCGATGCCGCCCGCAAAGACATTGAGCAGAACGACAGGACATGGCAGGGCAACGCCAAGCGCGTTGAAAAGCTGCTGAAGGGATAGCTTCCCTACCGCCCTTGCAGAAGCCCCCCGTAAACACGCTCCACCAGATCGACATGCCGCTGAATGGAATACTCCCCGCATGTCTTGAGCCCTTCTGCCGCCAGCTCTGAACGCAGGTCCGCATTCTCAAGAAGCCGCAGGACTCCCTGCGCCATTTCCGCGGCATCGGCAGGCGCAACCAGAAGCCCGTTCTCTCTGTCCCTCACAACCTCAGCAGGGCCACCCGCCCGGGTGCATACAACAGCAGTTCCGGCCGCCATGGCTTCCAGCATGACGCGGCCAAAGGGTTCAGGAATGGTGGACGCATGCACCACCACATCGCACGCCGCCATGGCGGAAGCCACCTGCGTGCAATGCCCCGTAAAAAAGACTCGTTCTCCCACCCCCAAAGCCGCAGCCCTGCTTTTCAGGCGGGCAAGCATACCGTCGCCTGCGCTCCCGGCGGGTTCCCCGCCGACAATAACGGCAAGGGCGTCGCTTCGGGACATGAACCGGGTGCAGGCGTCCAGAAACACATCGTGCCCTTTCCAGCCAACAAGACAGCCCACCATTCCCACCAGAGGCACGCCGGATGGAATGGCGTATGCGCGCCTGAACGCTTCCGCATCCGCGCCTTTCATAAAGCCTGCCGCGTCTATCCCTTCGGGAACGACCACTATACGTTCTTCCGGCACGCCCACGGCCCGCACGGTATCGGCAATGAATCCCGACACCGGCATGAATATGTCCACCAATCCGGCAAGCCATGCCGACACGCGCCCCGGATACTCGGGACCACGGGAATGCACCACGCAGGGCACATGCGCCTTGCGGGCTCCCAGTACGACGGCGTCGTTTATGAGCACGCCGTTATTGCAGTGCACAAGCTCAATGCCGTTATCCCGAATGTATTGCGCAATCCTCACGCCATACCGTCTGCCTGTGGTCAGGTGATCAATAAGAAACGCCGCGTTTCCGGCCCGTTTTCCCAAAAACTTCTGAAGGGCCTGCTGGTCAGAACTTCCCGCCCCATACCTCCGTTGCCGGGGCATCACCACGACCTTGCGCACGGCCCCGTGTTCACCGATATGATCCTGCGGGTATGACGTAATGAGATGAAGCTCCCAACGGTCTGCTGGCAGGGCCGCCGCCAGCGATGCCAGACTGGTAAGCGCACCGCCGAAGCCCGCGCCGTTTTCCACCACAAGAACTCTACGCTTCATCACGGTTCCCCTTACATCCTCATGCCTATGAAATCAGCGGCCATGCCGATTTTCTTCCGCCAATTCCGCAAAAATCGCTCTATGCCGTGCAGCACTTTCACGCCAGTCAAATCGCCGGATATTCTGCACCCCGGCACTGATCAGGGCCGCACGGACATCGGCATCATTCAGCACGTGCAGCAAAGCATCAGCGGTTTCACCGGCATTGCGGGCATCCACCAGTATCGCCGCATCGCCCACCACCTCCGGTATGCTTGCCGCATCAGAGGCAACCACAGGAGTACCGGCGGCCATGGCCTCCAGCGGCGGCAGCCCGAACCCTTCGAACAGCGACGGATACAAAAACACCTCGGCGGCCTGATACAATGCATCCCGCGTTTCCCTGTCCGTAAAGGGGAGCAGCGTGATCCGGTCTGCCAGACCGGCCGCCCTGACCTGCTCGGAAAACACGGCAAGCACCCGGGGCTGGAGCCCTGCGATCACAAGCCCGATGTCGGCCTGCTTCTGAGCAACATGCGTGAAGGCATCAATGGCACCCTGCGTGTTCTTCCATGCGCTTTCAGCTCCGAGTGCAAGAATGAAACGTCGCTCAACCCCCGTTTTTTCCCGGAGGAAGGCGCGCGCCTGCTCTCGCTCGCCGAAACGGCGTTCCGCAAAGGTTGCGCCATTGGGCACCACTGATATCCGGTCGGCACTGTAGCCGAAGACCTTGGCGATCCGCCCGCCTGAAAATTCGCTGACGGTTATGACCCTGTCCGCGTAACGCCTTGACCAATAGGGAAGCACCACCCGTTGCAGAAGTCGTTCAAACATCGAACGGGGCACAAGACATTCCTGCACGATGGTATCGTGGATGGTGGTCACCTGCCTGAGCCCGCCCACCGGAAGCGAGACATTGGCCGGCGTCCACAGAAGATCATAGGCGCGGCCATTCAACGCCGCTGGCAGACAATACCAATCCCACACCCTGAACCGGCTGCCGCGCACCGAGGGCACATGCACCACCCGCACATCAGCGGAAGACCGGTAGCGCTCGGCCGGAATTGCATCCTCCGTAAAGAGGATGAATTCATCCCGCTCTTCCCCTTCCGGCTGTTCCGGCCACGCTCGGAGAATCTCCATAAGATAGCTGGCTATGCCGCGGGCTTCGGGCAGACTCAGCACCCTTCCATCCACCGCTATGCGCATTCCCCACCCCCGAAGTAACCGGAAAGAATGCTCTTGAGTTCATCCGCCCTCGCCTCCCATGAATGCGCCAAAACGGCCTGCCTGCGCACGTTGCGAGCACCGGCATCCTCAGCCAGCGAATCCGCAATGGCCCGCCGGAACGCTTCAGCATCGGACGCTATGCGCACATGCTCCCTGAGCGCCGGATGCATGGCCACGGCCGTGGAAACCACCGGATTACCCGTGGCCAGATAGTCGTAGATCTTGATGGGGTCGAGCGTGGCGGTCAATGCGTCCACCACATGAGGCAGTATGCAGACATCCGCGTGCGCTGTGGCGCTGGCTGCTTCGACATAGGCCATGGCTCCGACGAGCGTCACATTGGACAGCTCCCGCAGGGGAGCGACAATGGCCGGATCACACACCACGGGACCGATGAGTTTGAAATCCCACTGCGGCGAGGCAAGAGCAAGATTCCTGAGCAGGGCCACGTCCAGCCGTTCGGTGATCTGGGAGAGATAGACTATGCAGGGGCGGCCCTCCCGCCATTCCCGTTCAACCGGTGCAAAGGTCGACGTATCCGTTCCGTTGGGAAGATAGTGTACCCACGGGCAATAGGCCGAAGCGCGCCTTGCCAGCTCCTCTGAAACGGCAAACACCACATCCACGCGGCGCAACAGAGCCTCCTGCCTTCTTGCCAGGTCAGCCCTGTAGTCTTCCGAGAAGGAATCCGGCAAGGCTGCCACCCAGTCGTCCGTCCAGTCGTAAACAACAAGTGATGCCTCGGCACCGAAAACCTCCACGGCCTCCAATTGCGACGGATGATACACCCAGAGAACGTAGCCCTCTTTCGCACCAGCCTTCTTCACCACCCTGTCTACCTGACGCAACCAGTAGCGCGTATTGGCAGCCGCCAACGACGGGAAGGTTCGTGCAAAAGGCAAGGGTAGCAGAAGGGAATACAGGGAAAGTCCGTTACCCACGGACGTGCCGAACGGCCACAGGCTGCGGCGAAGCCGTCTGCTGTACTCGTCATTACCGGCCAGCTTTCTGCCGTGGGCCACAACATCCGCCATCCGCACAGCCGGTTCCACATAGGAAACCGCAAGCCCGTGCCGCTGCCAGAGCGAGTGCATGAGCCTCTGCTTTCTCTTCCAGAGGCGGCTCCACGGGTCCCAGCTCAAGGTCACGACAGGCGGAATCCTGCCGTCGCCCCCCTGCCCCGAACGCAGTCTGAGCCGCCATCCGGACCGGATGCTTTCCGTCTTTTCGGCAATGGAAACCAGCCTCTCCGATGCGAGCACCTGCATCACGCCCCCTGCTGAAACCACTTTCTCCTGCGGTGCTATGGGGTCAGGAAACACGGCCAGACGGAACGGTCCTTCCTTTTGGTCAACAGGCATGGCAGCAGGCAGGCTGATGTTGATGGGACGAACCAGCACGGCACCGTTACCTTCATGTCCGGAAAGCGTGAGCGTGTCGTTGGCCTCAAGGTGCCATGGCCCCACGGCCAGACGGCGCTCCCATACTGCGCCATGCGCCTGCAACCGCAGAGTCCAGACATGCTCCGAATGCCTGACGATGCTGCCGTGTTCACCTGTCGGGGCAACCCACGAACTGCAGTTCCGCTTTCCGGCTGACGCAACGGCTAACGCCCCTTCTTCCGAATAGGGCACCGCCCAGACAGGAGCCCATACATTGGCGCTCTGCCCATTATGAGGACAACGCTCACCGTATTTTCCCGCAAGAGGTCCCAGCGGACAGCTGAAAAGAACCTGCCCATCCGCCATCAGCAGATGCGGCGTGATGCCCGCCTCGGTCGCATATCCAGCCCCTGCGTGCCCCTTGCTGAACAGGGCGAAATAGGCTCCGGTGCGAAGGACAAGCAGACCGGAGTCGTGAAGGTGCGTCACGCCGGTGGCAGGAAGCATTGACGACACGTCCTCCATGACAGGCAAATCAGCGGCCTTCTGCAACCAAACGGCGGCAAAGGCATTGTAGACGGTGCCGTGATGATAATCGTACCAACCGGCGCGTTCGGCATCCGACAGTCCGCTCAACACCAGAGGAAGCCTTCCGTCCTCTCTGACATGGCGTTCCAGCCTTGCCAGAACCGATTCGGCTGCCCAGCGGTATTCTCCGGCCCTGCCGGCATCCAACGCCATGGCCGCACGGAACAGATAGACCGCACAGGCATAGCCGAAAATCTGTCTCTGCCCGCGTCCAAGAACGTTCATCTCCCCATCCGGCCCGCAGATAGCAAGCAGCCATCTGGCGGCAGCAACCACCGCCATCCGGACACGGGATTCAACTGGGGCTGAAGTTGCCCCTTCCAGCATCCCGGCCAACGTGGATGACGCCGGAGTCTCAGCAGTGCCAACCCGGGAATCCTTCTCCCGCCGTGGTATCATGTCAGGCTCCAGCAGCAGATGCAGCAGACAGGCTGTGTAGGCATGGTACTGGCTGGGAAGGCTCTCTCCCTTCACATCCTCGATACCGCCGTCGGACAACTGGGCATCCAACACAAAATCAAGCCACTGCACAGCCTGCAGGGCATCTTCCGGCAAGCCCAGAAAGGCATGGCGCATGGCTGCGCCGAGACAGCGCATGGCAACCCAGTTGACGGCATGATGCGGATTGGTGCGCCACGTCATCATTGAGACAATGTAGCTGTCACGCTCCTCTACGCTCAGCGCATCCCCCAACAGACCGAAAGCGGCTGCAAAGGCCAGGTTATTGAAGTCCCAATGATAATCCCACGTTTTGGGCGCATACTCCTCAGGCGAAGTCCGCACGTGAAAATCCAGAGCCAGCCTTGCCGCCCGCACCCGTTCAGGCTCTTCTCCGGCCTGCCGGCTCAAAAGAAGCTGCACCCACGCGAAATGACTTGCGGAATAATGCTCACCCGCCACAACGCCGGAAAGCGGATCACGAATGCCGCCAAGGTCATACCCCGCCTCCGCAACCTGCAGAGAGGCAAGCCAGTCGGCAATGCCGCGCGCAAGGCGGGTGCACCGCGCCTGCATCGAGTATTCCCTGGTTTCTTCCGTCATGCGGTCACTGCTCCCCGTGTTCCGACAACAGATTCTGCAACTCCTGCATACATGCTATCACATCGCGTTCATCTTGGGGAGAAAGTGACGCCATCCGTACTCGCACGTCTGCGCAGCGCTCGGGATAGCGTTTGCACACCAATGCAGCCGTATCCGTCATCTGCACGGCCTGCCTGACGGCAAAGAGTCGCAGAGAGGGCAAAGGGCCGTTTACGCCAAGATATCGCCCCGGCCAGAAGAAGGTACGCGCGCCCCCCGCATTGGCAAAAAACAACGGTCGGGCGTACAGGGGGAGTTCCGGTCGTTTGGCGGGCTTCCATACATCCGTGATCCACTGGGCGTATCCGTCCAGCCCCATGCTCCAGTACCGGCAAAGCTCCGCTACCAACGCTGCCCACGAAACCGCGTTGCCCTCTCTGACAAAACCGGGCAACTCACCGTAACCGAACAGCCAGCCTGCAGTTGCCTGCCGCCCAGCCTCCCGCCGCGCCTGCAGGCCATGAAAGAAGGCGATGGCCTCTTTGTTCAGATAGAGAGGATTGGTCGATACAAACCAGTCATCCACCTGATTTCCCACACGCTCCAGTCCGCCGCGAACCCGTCGCCAATCGGAAACATCAATCCTGTAGGCGGAAAAACCACCGATGCTCAGTCCCGTGTAAAGCCCATGCCCCTCCATATCCTTCATGGTTCTGGGCTCATCCAGAAACCACGGCGCACTGGAACCATGTTCGGGATTCTCGTTGTGAAACTCCTGAAACCGCGTGCCCGTTACGCCTCCGTCTGCGGCAAGCCACCCCTGCTCAATCAGAAAAGTCTTCACCGCCTGCCGCAGCCCGTCATTCCTCGCCGCTTCTCTCTGCTTCTGGTTGCCGGAACCTTCTTTGGCCGCCCGGTCAGACTTGGCAGGCCAGCCATAGCGGAACGGCAAGACAAAGTGCGTCACCGGCTGACCATCCGCAAAGGCTGTCCCGTCAAACAACGGCCCATTGGCCTCGCGGAAAGCCTGCCAGTCCGCAGCAAGCCCACCGGAATGCACGGTCACCACAGGCTCCATGAACGGCAGCACCGCCGAGCCATCCTGCCTATAGGGAACCTGCGTAAACGTGGTTCTGAACCGCCTGAACAGCCTGTGAATGGCGAGGTAGCTGTCCACGTCCGGCGCAAGCAGCCGCGTCCAGTCGCCATATGAATTCATCTCCACAATGAAGTCGGGAACCATGGGCAGATCATACGGCAACACGTCCACCCGCACGGGAATCTGTGCAACCGCCCTCCCTTCCGAGAGCATGGTGAGCGTTCCCGCATATTGTCCGGCCTTGCCTCGGGGCAGCTCGCACTCCACGTAGACGGGGCAGGAGACAAACGCGCCTTCTCCTGCTGCTCCCTCTCTGACATCCGGCAGATCAAAACGCGGGACAACCGCATCCTCGATCGCCCCCCCGGCTACGGACGCCCTATCGGCCCCGCCAAGCTGCATGCGCACCGGCACGGCAACTTCCGGCACATTCCAGATGGACCATGCGCGCCACGCATGCGCCGTATGAAGGCCATCCACATCGAAAACAAAGGAAATATCCCTGAGCGCCTGCGATCCGAATCCGATGACAAGCTGCACGGTTACGCTTTCTCCGCCACCTCCGCGCAACACAATGCCTTCGTGATTCTGAGGCTGTCTGCAGTCCGTCAACGGTGAACAGGGGGTCAGCACCTGCGCAACCGCCACCTGCACGGCGCAGTACCCAGCGGCAGGAACGCTCAGCAACACAGCGAGCGCCAGCCCCGCAAGGGTCAGGCAACGACGGACATCAGCTGATAACCTGCGCATAGACCCCCTCAAGACGCGTGGTTACCGCGTCCCATGCAAAGAATTCTTCCGCCCGTTTTCTGCCCGCATCCCCCATCCGCCTGCGCAGATCCGCATCGGCGGCAAGCTTTGCAATCCTGTCGGCCAAGGCCTGATCGTCATCATACTCAATCAGGTAGCCGGCCTCCCCCTCGCGGATGATCTCGGGCGTACCGCCGCTTCTGCAGCCCACACAGGGAATTCCTGAGGCCATAGCCTCAAGATAGACCGTCCCGAAGGGTTCACCAAACGACGGAAGCACGACAACATCCGCATCGCGGTAGGCCTGCGGCATATGCTCGCGGGCAACAGCGCCTGCCAGCGTAACGCAGGTCTCCAGACCGTTGGCGGCGATCTCGGCCCGCAGCTGCTGCTCATCCGGCCCCCTGCCGCATACCGCCCAGTGAACCGGCACACCCGAAGCCTTGAGCCGTTTTGCCGCCCCGAGGACGGTGAATACCCCTTTCTGCCGCTGCAATGCTCCGACAAACATGACCCGCAACGCCCCATCAGCCGCCCTGAAATGCGGCCAGAGCTGCGGGCTTGTGCCAGTATCCGCAGCGGATTGCGCAACGGGAACAAACAACGAGGTATCCACCGCGTTGGGGATGCGATGAATCTTCCCTTCCGGCACCGCCCAGCCTTCGGCAAGCCCTTGCTCCTGCGCATTCAGCACCACTGCGGCAGCCGCTCTGCGCATGATGCGGGGCCACAGGAATTTCCGGTACACGATACCGTACCAGACTTTGCCCTTCAGGGTCGCATACGCGTCCGTCGTATGCAGAAACATCCATGTACCGTGCATGGTCACCACATGCGGCGCAGCATGTTGCCTGCACCACTCTGACACCACAGGAACATGCTCCCATATGCCGTGGGTGTTCACCACATCCACGCCATGCTCTCCGGCCAGAGCCGTCAACGCCGCTGCGAGCCCGTCCCTGTTGCCTTTGTCCACGCGAACAACACGAAAGCCGTTCATAAGGGTCTGCTCATCAGCATCGCCCCACGTAAGCACGGTTACCTCGTGCCCTCTGCGGGCAAGCGTTGAGGAAAGGCTGTGCACATAGGCCGTAACGCCTGTCACCACCGGATAAAAGAATTTGCATACATGCACGATTCTCATGCCGTTTCCTCCAGCCTGGCCAGACGCACGCGAGCCAACAGTTCCAGCGCTCCTGCGTAGGCGCAGACCATGGGCCTGTTCCGGTAATAAATGATTCCCCCTTCTTCGGAGCTGTCCATGGGCAACACCGCAAGCGAGGATGGAACCACGTTACCGGCACTGGAACGTTCAAGATAATCGAGGGCGCGACGTATGGCGGACAGCACCGTGCTATCACCGGTCACGGCAGCATACTCCGCAAGGGCCGAGGCTATCGCCGCCGTCCCCTTCACGCATTCCCCAAGTTCCTCCTGCAGCTGGCTGTACAACCATGAACCATTTTCGCGCTGCACCTGCAGCAGATAGCGGACAAGCGTCGCGGTCCGCTCGCGGATGCATACGGCGTCGTCAGACTCCAAGCCCCGCAGCAGCCTGCACACACCCGCAAGACCGAAGAGCGCCCATGCCTGACCGCGCAGAAAAATCTTTTCAACCACCCTGTCAGGAAACTCGTTCCATTCAGGAAACAAGGGGGCTCCCACGGGAGCGGCCCCTACGGGATCATGCCATGCGCGGCGGACATGCCCGTCCGGCTGCTGCGCCTTGCCGGTCATATACAGAGCCATGCGCGCGGCAATAGCCGCATAGTGTTCCCGCGACTCGACGGCACAGCGGGAAAGACCACGCCCCGCTATGAAGGAATCGTTGATCTGGCCCAGATACTGCCAGCGGCCCGATGAGGTGAAATAGTACCCGAACAGCCCCCCCTGACCGGTCAACCCCTTGGTTGCAAGGCAATCATACCCTGCCGCTGCGGCCGAAGCATAGCGTGCGCCTTCGGCACCGCCCACCGTATCGGCAAGCTCGCCAAGACCGGCCGCAATGAACGCGGCATTGAAGGGCGCCACCCACTCGGTAATAATCGAGTCGCTTTCCGAATACCGGAAGTCGACCCACTCGGGGAAACCTCCGGCGCAGTCAGGGGCCGTGAGCTGGCAGCCCAGCATGCGATTGCCGACAGCAATCGCGGCATCAAGGATGGCCGTATCGCCGCTTTCCCGGGCAGCCACTGCAAGCGCCTCAAGGACTATGCCGGTGTCCCATCGCCAGCCCCACAGCCGGAAGCCGCCATCCTGCGGATCAAAGAACGACCACACATCCCCCCGTTGCGGCTGGCAGCCGCTTTCAACAGGAACACAGCTCCCCTCCGGTACGACAAAGCGTGTAAGAGCAAGCCCTAGAGCGTGAATCCGGTCTTCCACGCCACGCTCAACGGACTCCGTACGCTCAGAAACGCGGAGTTCAGTATCCTTGAACCTGCGGACCACATTCCCCTGCGCATTCAAGGCAAGGTACTCACCACCGACAGCCCCCTCCGGCATCGCATCAAGCGCCTTCTCCAGAGCCGCCATATCGGAAAACACCGGCAGCAGCATTGGTGACACATCCATCATCCGCAGTTTGAGCACGTTCTCCCACGCCACGGTCATGGATGACGGCAAGCGAAGAACCAGCATGTTGTCCAGCCTGACAGCCTGTTCGTCTGCAAGAGATACGGGCGGGGCGTTGACAGCGGTTCTCCAGAGAGCCTTCAACATGTTCCCGAGACCGTGCATGGCACGGGCGGGTATTCCAACCGGCAGCCCGTTCAGGTACACCAAGTCCTGCCCCATGGAACAACAAAGGAGCACGGCTGCGCAGTCCTCAGACTTCACACGCAGCATGGGAAAAGCCATGTCGGGACCGTCGGCAAGCATGCTCCGCAACCGATCCCGCCTTCCGCCGGTCATTCTGGCGGCCATGCCGGCAGTTGAGAACAGGACGAGTTCCGCCCCGGAGATAGGAAGCGTCATGCAGACCTCCCGCAAAAGCCCTGTGCCTGCTCAAGAATCAACGAGGCATTCCCCTGCCACGAGCCGAAGGCCAAAGCCCGCTCCCGTGCGCGGGCACCCAGTTCAGCCCTGCGTTCATGGTCATCACACAGCGCAACGATCTCATGCACCCATGCTTCCTGATCCTGAGGCGGCAGCAGCAAACCGGTTGCCCCGTGTTCCACCACAGCCTCAATCTGGCCCATATTTCCGGCAACCACGGGTAGGCCACTTGCCATGTATTCATATAATTTCATTGGTGAAAAATAGAAATTGGGCAACTTGGGATAAGGAGCCGCCGCGATATCAAGGTCCGCCAGCAAAGACGGAACTTCCTCATGCGCCACCCCTCCGGTAAAGTGCATCCTTCCGGCGCATCCAAGCTCGGCAGTCCGGCGTTTCAACTCCGCCTCCATCGGCCCCGCGCCAATGAGAACGGCATGCACGTCATTCCGCTGAGCCAATACACCGGCCATGATGGAAACAAACTCTTCCGCCCCCCGCTCAGGCGATAACGCTCCGAGCCAGCCGACCAGCGTCTCACCCTCCAAGCCCAGCCTGCGGCGCAATGCTCCCGCTCTCCGGTCAAGCGTAAACATGGTGGTGTCCACGCCGTTCGGGGTAACAAAGACTTCCCCGCCCCTTTGACGCAACGGTTCGATGCGCGTCTTGAGGGCCTCGGATACGCAGAAGACCCTGTCCGCCCGCGCCCACAACCGCTGTTCGTCCCGACGGGCCAAGGCTCTAAAGCCAAGGGGAAGCCCACGTCGGCATCGCTCGTCATGAAGCGGCGAATTGACCTCAAGAAACAGCGGAATATCCAGAGCTTCAGCAACGCGCAGGCCGCCAGTCTGACAAAGCGCATACCGCTCGTACACGAAGTCCGGACGCCACTGCTCACACACGCCGCGAACGGTTTGGGCAAACCGCTTACGATGCCAGACAAGCTCTTCCGCAAGGTGCACTACGGCAGGCAGCCTTTCATAATACAGACGGCCAAGAAGCGAGCCTTTCTGTTTGTCAGCGGGCTTGCCAGCGGGATTTTCAGCGGATGCGTTCGCGTGCACTCTGTCTTGCGATGCCTCATCCGTCTGCGGAACAACCTTTCCGGCAACAGGTTGCGGGCGCACCGCACGCCACCTCAACCGTTCGACACCATTACGCATTCTTGGCCAGACAGTACCATGCGGCACAGTTATGACAGGCACCGGCAACACAGCATCACCGCCGCCGTTGGTAACGACGCTGCGCACCTCGTGCCCCAGATCTGCAAAAGCCCTTGCAAGGGAGCGGAAGTGAACGGACGACCCCGCATTGCCGCCCACGGGGATGCCCCAATCAGCACACAGCATGAGGATTCGCATCAGCAGCCTCCCTGCAAACCGGATATCAGGTTCAGCAGATCGTCCACTTGCCTGCTCCGCAGGTATTGCGCTCTGACCTTGCGCACTCCCGCCGCTCCCATGGTCCTTCCCAGCGCCCTGTTTCCGGCCAGACTACCGAGAAACGCCGCCACCTGCGCGGGGTCATCCGGTTGCGAAAGAAAACCGCACTGCTCATCCACCAATTCCGGAATACCGCTGATGCGGCTGGTAACCACGGGCTTGCCGCATGCCATGGCTTCCATGAGCACCACGGGAATGCCGTCCATGTCGCCGTTGGCCGCCTCCCTGCAGCAGAGCGCAAAGACATCACAGGCTCGCACACGCTCCAGCACCGTGGTGGAAGGCAGCGCGCCGGAAAAACGCACCATATCCCCCAGACCAGTCGCAGCAGCCTGCCGCTCCAGATCCGGTTGCAACGGTCCGTTACCGATAATTTCGGCCTCAAACTTTACGCCGTTCTCGCGCAATGCCTGCAACGCGGACAAAAGGGTATCGAACCCCTTTTTCTCGACCATACGTCCCACACTGAGTATGCGCAGCGGGGCTTCCTCCGCCCCCTCATCGCCAGTCGCATCCGCTGCCCCCGGCATTTCTTCAAGCCAATCTATGCCGCAACGCACCACGTGCACCCTCTCCTGAGGCAGACCAAGTCGCTCAATCAGCATGTTCCGGTTGTAGTCGCTGATAGTCGTGACAAACGCGGCATCCTGCAGGCGGTGGGCTGCCACCGCCGGATCGATGAAGATGTCCGCCGCATGCACGGTCACGCTGAACGGAATGCCTGTCAGCATCTTCAGGGCACGTAGGTAATCAACATGCTCCCAGGCGAAGTGGGTATGCATGTGCCGTATCCTGGCACGCTGCACTTCCATGGCGATTATAGCCAGCTTGCATCTGTCGGCATTTGGCAACTCAAGGCCTTGGTCCAGCCAGAATCGCAACTGCCGGAAAGGATGCCGCAACACTTTGCCGCTATGATAGCCGACCATTTCCGGCAGTCTGGATTTATCCAGATCGCGGAACCACGTTACGGGGCCGTCCGCACTCTCATCCCACCCCCCTGCATGTTCCGGCGCAGGACGATACAGCGAGCAGACATAGGGCACGAAGCCGGTGCGCCTGCCGATCCCCCGTATCTCGCCAGTGACAAACGTCTCCGAAAGAATGGGAAATGTCCGAAGCAGGTATCCTACACGCAGGGAAGAGACAGGCATGGCATGATCAGACAAGCGCCCCCCTAGATTCTGTATTTATCCATCACGGGCACAGCGTGCCGTGTGACAAACCCCTGCAACACGGCAACACGCGCAAGCAACTTGCCGGCAAGGCGGTTGACATACTCAAGATCCTGCGCGTCCAGCACGCCGAACCGTACGGTACTCCACAGGTATCCCGCCGCCACAAACGGCAGAAGAAGAAAGACCAGCCAGTCGGAGAGTTGCATGGCACACCAAAGCACCCCGCCCAAGGCAGTCGCCGAGACCAGACAGACCAGAGCCTGACGGGCAGGAAACAAAAGGCGCATGTGGCGGGAAAGAAGGAAGGAGCCGAGCATGAGTCCCAATGCTTTCACAGTCACGGTTGCGTATACCGCGCCCATGAAGCCATATTCCGGGATCAGCAGGTAGTTCAGAGCGACATTCAAACCGCCACCGGAAGCTTCAATGACGAACTGCTCGCGGGTTCTGCCCAGCGCACCCACAAGACACGTGAACAACGAAACGCCGAATCCGTTGATGACCATGAGCGCCGCGAGCCAGGAAAGCGCCGGAGCCGCAACAGCATACTGTTCCCCCGCGACAACACGGATCGCCAAGGAGGAAACGGCGGTCATCCACAGGGCAAGAGGCGCCATGATCCAGCACAGGTGCTTGGACATGAAGGCGAACAGCGCCTCAAGCTCGCTCAGACTCCGCCCCACCTTGAATTCCGATGCTGCGGGAAACATGACGCTTCGCAGCAAGGTGGGCACAAAGGCCAGCATGCCGGCAGCGTTTCTTGCAACCTCATAGTAGCTGAGCTCCGCCACGGCCTTGCCTATGGCTGCCAGCATCAACTGGTCGGTGTATGTATAGATATACCGGAACAGCTGCCCCAGAACCAAGGGCAGGGCGAAAAGCAATACCGGGCGCATTTCGGCCAGACTCTGCCTGAAGGTCGGGCTTTTCAACGTGGAACGGACGTAACGCAGATAAAACCAGAAAACCACGCCGGCAGTAATGATGAACCCCACTTGCTGTGCGGCCACAATGCCGATCAGATGCAGCCCGAGAAGAGCAGCTGCAATGGCAAGAATGGTTGAAGCGGTAATATTGATAATACGGACAACCAGAAGTGCTCGCCAGGCCTGCGCTCCTTGCAGCGCATTGCCGAAGGGGCCTTCGATAATCTGAACGGCAACCCCGATCGTCAACAGGACGATGATCAGTTCAAGCGTATCAGGACGGACGGAAGCCAGCGCTGGCAAATCCTGCGCCAATTCCACGAACTCTGCCCTGAAAAGGACCACCCCCAGCACAAGCACAAACAGGGTGCAAAGCCGGATAATGCCCGCAGCGCCGAGCGTTGCCCCCATCCGCTCGGTATCATCAGCGGCCTTGGCTGCTGCAAGGTGATGGATGATGGCGTCTCCCGTTCCCAGTTGGGCAAAGGTGCCCGCCACATCCCGTGCCATGCCGAACAACCCCAGCAGGCCGTACCATTCCGGTCCGAGAATGCGTGTCATGACCATCATGCGGGGGATTTTCATCAATGCCTCGTAGATGGAGGCAACCGTCCCCGTCCAGACGCCGTCCCAAATCTTGTGCAGCAAACCCATGATTACCGCCCTATAAAGATATGTAACGGCGCAGCACACTGCCCGCCAAAGTTGAGACAGCAACAGGCAACCTCTGCCAGCAAGCCACGGCCCACCTGCGGGATGCAGAGCCCTTTCCACTTCCGGTAGCTACGTCCATGCTTCCATCGGGAGAATGCCGCTCCCAGCGTAAGGCAACCGGCTCCGCCCCCCATTGCGCCTTGAAACGGTAGGTTCCCTCTCCGGGAGTGGAACGGCCGAAATCAAAAAGGCCATAGCCGTTCTGCGCCGCATATTCGAGCATGCTCCAGTAGAGGAGCATATTCGGACACTGTGCATTCCACTCACGCAGGGAGGAAGACCACGGCACAGTTGCCGAAGTGCCGTTGAGCAACAGCACCGATGCCGCCACGGGCAGCCCTGAAGCTTGATACACCACGAACACTCTTGCATCGTCTCCGTACCCGGCGGCAACTTCCTCAAACCATGTCCGTGCATGAGGAGGCGACCCGAGGTCCCGCATATTACGGGCATAGATTCCATAAAATGGTTCGATCAACTCGGCTCCACCAATCCGACATGCCATTCCCTTTTTCACGGGACGGTTCACCTGATTGCGCAGTTTGGATCGAAAAGACTGCCATAACACCTCGGATGTTGTGGCAAGCGGTAGACGCATAAGCACCTTTTGCGGATCAGTTTCCGCGCCATGTGCCGTCTGTTCATCTTCGTCGAGGGCTGCGACGCCATGCGTCCCCTCTTCCCTGTTATCTACCGGCCGCCGGAGCTCCAGGGCGCACCCTGCGCCGCGAGCCAGCTCAAGGGCATGCGCCCGTAACTTCACAACAAGTTCCAACGAATCAGCCAACGCATCACCGAAGTCACAGAAGGGAAGTGAGGTAAAAACAGGATTACGCCCGGGAACCGCATGACGGACCAGAGGCATAACGCCGACGAGCGCCCCCTTCCTCCACAAGCTCAAAGGAACGGAAGAAAAGCCATACGCACGCCGGACAGCCTCCAGCCAGGCAGTACGGTGGTACGGACCGGCAGCCGGATGCCGGTTTACATAGGCATCCCAGATCGGCCGCTCTTCCGGCATCAATGCTCTTAACTCATCATGCATCGTCTTTCCCTGAAACAGGCTCCGTTACGTTGCCGGAATCATTGAAGCAGATCGTCCAACCCCTTGAGGCAGGATGACCACCGATACTTCTCTTCAACAACCCTGCGGCCGTTTCTCCCGACAGCCTCTGCGCGCTCAGGCTCCCTGAGCAGCGCAAGAACAGCGCTTGAAAACGCCTCGGCATCCGCCCTTTCAACCACAAAGTCATGATTCGCCCTGCCCGCAATGCCGGTCACTGCCTCCGGCGTTGCAACAACCGGCCTTGCCATCGCCATGGCCTCAAGCACCTTGTTCTGTAATCCCCGTGCGATACGCAACGGCACAACACAAAGAGCCGCATCACGAGCATAGAGCCGCACATCCGGCACCTTGCCCGTCACCGTCACCCCGTCAATCGCAGCCAGATGCTGGACGCGCGATGCAGGATTGCTGCCCACGACGAAAAATTCCGCATCCGGCAGCACTTCCCGAACCAGAGGAAAAACAGAACGGGCAAACCACTCCACAGCGTCAACATTCGGCAGGTAGCTCATGGCGCCGCAAAAAAACATTCTGTGGTTCCGCACAGGAGGCATTGCCGCGAAGGTATCCATATCAACACCGTTCGAAAGCCCGGAAACCCCCTCCGCGGCACAAACCCGCTCACGAAACACCCCGGCTTCGTCCTCCGAAACAAACAGAACATGGTGGAACCTTGCGGCGATCTTCTGCTCATAGCGCCGAAGCAACGCCGCCTCCAATCCATACACATGCCGCATGGGAAAACCGGCAGACGCTGCGTAATCCCGCCACTTTTCTGAATCGACATCCATGAAATCCATCAGCAGCTTCAGGTGTCTGCTCTCTGCCCGGGCCGAGGGGCGGGAGGAAGATGAAAGAGCCGGACTCCGGAAAACATACTCGGCCATGGGAGCGCATACACACAATACCGCGCGCAGCCGCAAAGACGCGGCCTTCTCATCAACCCACCGCTGCAATTGCGCACTGCGGAAATATTCCACGCTCATGGAGTTGCCCCGCAGCACACCGAAGAAGCTGATCAGCTTGCTGCCGAAAGAGGAAACGGGAACCAGCATCACAGAAGCGCACAAAGCCTTCAGGGTTTCGCAATGCTCCATGTCGGCCGGATCATCCACCAGCGCCCCGAGATGCACCCGCCAGCCGGAGCGCACGAGATGCAGCAGCATATTATACGACCGAATCTTGTCCCCCTTATCCGGAGGATAGGGGATACGGTGGCACAACATGAGAATATCCCCGCGATGGCCCTCCACTGCTGGCCGGATGTCTGCCGGGACCTTATCCAACGTCATATCATGCCACCTTCCGGTAAATTTCGACATACATTGCAGCAATGGCGTCCCAGGAATTGCGCTCCGCCTCGGCATACAGCTGAGCGCCGTCCCATCGGGTCGCAAGGGCATCACGCAGTCCCTGCGCAAGCGTACGAGGCGCGTTGTCAGAAAGCAGCACGCCGAGGGAGGGGGAGTGCAAAATCTCTCTGATGCCGCCCACAGCCGGCGCAACAACAGGCGTTTCGCAGGCAAGGGCCTCATAAATAATCGTGGGCCAGCCCTCGCTATGACTCGAAACAGCCAGAACCATCGCCTTGCGATACCATGCGGCAAGCTCTTCACGCGAAATCGCTCCGAGGAAATGAACCCGCCCACGCATGTCCAGCAACTCGGCCTGTTCCTGCAGACGGTCGAGCTGGCTTCCTTCACCGGCAATGACCAACGCACAATCCTGATCAAGCATGGCAACCGCCTTCAGCAGCTTGTCGAAGCCCTTGACCGGTTCCAGCCTGCCTACTGCGAGAATGACCCGCTTTCCCCTGACGAGAGAGTCGATGCTATCCGCCAACGTGTCCGTCTCCGCAGCTTGCGGGCGGAAACAGTTCAGGTCTACGCCGTTGGGAATATGAAACACCTTTGTCTGATCAATACCCAGAGAGCGGACTTTCTCGCACAACGCCCTCGAAACGCCGACCACGGCATCAGCCTTCAATAATGTTCGTACAATGCGCTCTCCCCGGACGGGGCAGGATGCGAGCATGTTGATGTCCGACCCGTGCACGGTCACAACCAGAGGCAATCCCGCCTCATCCGCCAACGTGGCTGCAGCCTCCGCTTCCGGATAGGCATAATGGGCATGCACCAAAACAGGATTGCACGAGAGAGACCACCGAAAACTCCTGCGGGTGCAGGCTGCCATCATGCGTCCCGCCCAACGGGAGCCGATCTTGGGGATGCTCCAGAACGTGGGGCGAAGCACATCCTGCTCCCCTTCTGCCGCAAAGGAAAAGGGAGGCTGCGATGCGAACAACCTGCGCCAGCCGTTCTCCGGAACGATGGCGGGAACGGCGCACAAGCGGGAAAGCGCCCTGCGCAGCTCATACACAAAGAGTCCGTGAACGGGATTCCAAGTCCCCGGATACAGTGAGGCATAAAACAGCACCGGCCCCCTGAAATGTGTCTGTTCCGGATGCATCACTTCAGCCTGCCCGTTGCGGTTGCACGAAAAGGAGAGAGGGAAGAGGCGGCCTTTCGCAGGAAGTCGACCGCTTCCTGCAACGCAACGGCGAGTGCGATGATCCCTGCCCAGGTGGCCAGCAGCGACAGCGCACCGCTCCCGGAAGAAAACCACACGCCGTAACGCAGCAGGGGAACCTGCAGCAGATAGATGGGCAGGGAGTAGATTCCGAGCAACGTCAAAAACCGTGAAACGCCCACATACTTAAGAAGCAGTACACACAAGGCCCATGACGCGGGGATGATCAGAACCTCCATCGCGGCATACCCGAGCGGGGTCTGCAGATACACGCCATCCGCGATCAGAAAATACCCTGCCCCGCAAAGAAGCATGACAGCCGGAGCAACGAAACCGTTCCCGGCCGCCTGCAACCACCGCGTAACCGTCTTCATTCTGTCTGCCAGCAAGACGCCCAGCATGAATGAAAGGGGAAAGCGCAACCACATTGCAGCCATGAAATATTGGTCCGCATTCCATTGAAGAACCGCCCAGAGAGCGCCGCCTGTGAGCGCTATCGCAGCGTGCCTCAATGGTTTCGAGGCAATGCATGCGGAGAGGATGAAGATAAGATACCATGCCCAGATGGCCACAAGAAACCATTCCCGCATTCCGAGCAGCGTCAGGGGGGAGAGTTCAAGCGCCATATCCCTGCCCATGAGCGGACCGAGAAGCGCTCGTGCCTGCAGACTTAAAAAGACGACCGGAGCCAGCACCCGGAAACGGTGGGCCAGAAAAGCCGCTACGCCTCGTGGCCGGGCCTCCTGAGAGAGGGCAAGCCCCACCCCGGAGATAAAGAAGAACAGAGAGACGCCGCTGAAGAACTCGCCTCCTGCAAAAAGATACCAATACGCATCGGGATGATAGAGATAGGTGTGATGGTAGAGGACAAGAAAGGTTGCCACTCCTTTGAGCGTGTTCGTGAAATCCTTGTCCAGTTCAATGCCACGTGCAGGCAGCAACCTGCCCCTGCTCCTTGTCGAGAGCAGAAGGAAAAGCACCCCACCCCAAAAAACGGGAAGAGCCAGACTGGCCTTTGTGATATCCATTCCCTTCTCCTCGGGACCAGAACACCCGTTTTCACTTCAACACATCACAACCCCTGCCTGAAACAGTTACACCGAGATATCGTGCTTCTTGAGCAGATCGTAGAAGGTAGGCCTGCTCACGCCGATGGACTTGGCTGCCTGCACGATATTGCCGGAAAACCGCTTGAGCGCGGCATCAACCATTTCCTTTTCAATCGCATTCCGCGCCTCTTTCAACGTAAGGTTCGATGCCTGCCCGCTGGGTTGCGGAGCCCGTTCGTCAAGATTGAGGTCCTCGGCAGATATCCGCTGTCCGCCTGCCATAATGACGGCACGACGGACCTTGTTTTCCAATTCGCGTACGTTGCCCGGCCAGCTGTAATGCAGCATCGCCTTGCGGGCAGAGGCGGTAAACCCGCTCATGGCGACATTGTTCTCGTGCGACATCTGCTCAAGGAACATATCCGCCAGCAGAAGCACATCGTCCTCACGCTCGCGAAGCGGGGGAAGATGAATGCTCACAACCCCGATGCGGTAATACAGGTCTTCACGGAACCTGCCGTTATGCATGGCTTCTTCCAGATCAAGATTGGTGGCGGCGATGATGCGGGTATTGACCGAAATATCCGACCGGCCTCCCACCCGCTGAAAGACCATCTCCTGAAGAAAACGTAACAACTTCACCTGCATGTTGAAAGGAATGTCGCCAATCTCATCAAGGAACAGGGTGCCCTTATCAGCAAACTCCACCTTCCCCTGCACTCTGCTTATGGCACCGGTAAATGCGCCTTTCTCATGACCGAAGAACTCGGCTTCCAGCAAATTCTCCGGTATGGCCCCACAGTTGATCGTAACCATGGGCGCAGATTTGCGCAGCCCTCCGGCATGAATGGCCCGGGCAACAAGCTCCTTACCTGTTCCGGACTCGCCGGTAACCAGCACGGGCACATCGGTGGCCGCCACCTTGCGAATGGCATAATACACATCCTTCATGGCCGAGCACTTGCCGATGATGCCATCCATACAGTCATCTTCCCCGCCCGTATGCGAGGCCGAAACAAGAGACGCTCTCGCACTCTCGCTTCTCAGACTGTGCAGATAGAAACCGCGATTGATGAGAACCTTGATTTCCGACAGGTCCACTGGTTTTCGGCAAAAATCGTATGCACCGTAGTTAATGGCCTTCAACGCATTTTCCCTGTCATGATGTCCCGTTATGACAATAACCTGCGTCTCCGGCTTTTCACTCAGCATCTCCTGAAGCAGCCGAAAGCCCTCACTGGTTCCGTCAGGATCCGGAGGCAGGCCAAGGTCCAGCGTCACGACGCCTGGGGCATGCTCCCTGAACAACGCCATGGCCTCTTCCCCGTCCCCTGCCAGATGCAGAGAATACCCTTCTTTGGAAAGCCCCCAGCGCAACTGGCTCCGCACATCCTGATTATCGTCAACTATGAGTAGAGCATGCATATTCATACCCCTCTGCATCCTTCGGTTTCAGCACGATCTTCTAGTTTTGTCCGGGGACAGAGCCGAACGAGAGGGTAAAGGTAGCCCCCACTCCGGCCTTGTTCTCGACAAGCACCTTGCCGTTGTGCGCATCCATGATCTTGCGGCAGTGGTAGAGCCCGATACCCATTCCCCGCTTCTTGGAGGTACGGAATGGAGTGAACAACCCTTCCCGCAGAATGGTCTCATCGATTCCGCCGCCCCTGTCAGACACCTTGATAAAACGGGAGAGACCGTCTCTTCCCACTTCCACGTCAATATATGGCTCTCCGCCTGCTTCAATGGCATTGGTGAACAGATTGAGAATAACCTTCTCCAACTGCTCCTTGTCACCCAGCACTTCCTCCGGCCCGCCCCGAACCACAACGGTGGCCTGCGGCACCAGAGCGGCGACACTTTCCGCCAGTGCGGCCAGTTCAACCGGCTCTCTGGACAAGGAAGACCTGTCGGGCACCTCGGTAAGCTGGCGGATAAGCTTCATCATATTATTCACGGTATTGCGGAGCGTACGGAGAAGGTCGTCCTGAAACTCCTTGTTATCCATGAACTCCTGCGCATTGCCGAGCATCAGAGAAAGCGGGTAGACTTGATTCTTCAGGTCATGAAGGATCAGGGCCGCTACTCTCCCCATGGCCTCCATCTCTCTGGCCACGGCAAGCTCCTCGCCATGGCGGAAACTCCGCACCGTCAGCCCTACCTGCTGCGCTTCCACAGCGAGCAATTGGAAGTCCTCCGGCCCATGTTCTTCATTGAAGTCAATCCCGCGGCCGAAAAGGAGAAGGCCCTCAGGTTCAGTGCCTGCATGAACAGGAAGCACCATGGATATTTCCGCCAGCACCAACCGTTCGTAGGTTTCCGGAGAAACTCTGCCTTCAAGCGAGGCCAGCGGAAGAGCTTCACCTCCCATGGCAAAGAGGGCCTTGCTGTCATCACGGGGAACATCCGCAAACAATGGTAGTTCATGAAACACACCAGTCCGCAGGGTACAGGGGTCCGTACGGTCTGCCGGCAGAAAGCCCGCCCCTGCAAAACCGAACGTTTCACACATGTGCACCAGAACGATATGCAACAATTCAGATGTATTTCTGGCGGTTGACATATTTCTGGTCAGTTCCATCCACTGCTTTCTGTAATCGTATTTTTCCTTGAAGAATAACGTGTACATCTGCAGGCGCAGCTTTCTCCGTATCCTGTCGGAAAACAGCATGATGGCGCCACCAAGGGCCACACAGAACAGCAACGATATCAACGCGTACTTGGAAAAAGTGGCTCCGAAATACCGGTATCCCTCCAGAACGACCCCCAAACCGAGCAGATACACGCCCGCAAGAATACTCACTGCGGACCGTGCCATCTTTCGTCCGGACAGCATGACGCCGGAGCCGTTCCGGACGGCTTCGCTATAGTAGAACAAGACGCAGCCGATGATTACCCCGAAGGACTTCAGGGTAAGGTAATCCATATTGATCATCCGTGTTATGAGCGCCTGACTGTAGAACAGAACATGGACGGCTATGATGGTGCCTGCGCCGAGCAATGCATATTTCACCTTCCAGCGCACGCCATGCTCTGCAGAGGCCAGAGAAACTTCAATGTTGCCGATGGCTATGAAGAAGAACAACAGAATCTGCAGATAGAAGAAAAATGAGAGAGGTTCCAGGAACAGCGCCTGATCAAACCTGAAATCGGGAGAATAGAAAAAGGCATCAGGCTTGTTAAGCACAGCCACGATAAGAGGAATGAAGGAACCGTAGAAGAACACACCGCTTCTTCCCTTCAGCGATGACAGGCTGAACTCACGGACATAGCTGTAGCTGAACAACAGCCACGCCGGACACAGCAGGGCATGCATGATTATGATCGGATGCAGAAGCCGGTCGGCAAGTTCCGGCATGGTCAGCAATGCCTGCTCAAGTCCGATAAGAATGCCGCTGACAAGAAAGGCAGGCAGGCTCCAGATGGCACTACGCCCTCTGCGCAGTCTGATTCCACCCAACACCACCAGCAATATGGCCGCTGTTCCAGCTTCTATGATGCCAAACATATCACTCCCGCCCGTTAAACCGGAATGAATTGCCTCAATACGGGATAGAACTCCCGCACGAAGCTTTGAACAGTCTCATTATCGACCTGCACATCACCGCTCGTCGGAACAGACACCCTAACCAGCAGTGCGTCGCGACGGTTATGAAGGAGCACTCCCATGATCTCGGCAAACTTCAGTGAAAACTCGTCCACGTATGAGACTCCGAGAACATCGAACCAATAGTAAAAGACAACGACATTGCCGTCCTTGCCATAGACCGCCCGCATCGCCGTAATGTTCTGACCGTCTTCCAGAGCAAGAGAGACCGTATCGATTCTCTGCTCCAGCCAGCCGCTCCCCGGCAGACAGTTCTTGGGAGAATGAACAGGCCCCGTCTCCTCTCCACCCCCGTGATAGCCGACATACAGATCGACAACCGCACCGTCCCTGCTCGCGTAGCGACGCAGCATGTAGTCAGAAAGCTGCAGAATACGCAGTTCACCATCGGTCATGCTGAAACTTCTCTGCATCATCCACTCCCCAAGCTGGGCGGGAAAGGTGGCAAACGGAATGTAGGAGGGAGTGGATACCGCAGAACGCATTCCCCCGAGCACACCGAAAGCAACAAGCAGCAAGGAAAGAAGAATGGCCCTATTTCGCATGAAAGCGCCCTCCGACAAATCGCAACACAGCCCCAAAAACAACCAGTCCAGCCAACGCGACCAGAAAAACGGCTATGCCGGCAAACTCATGAAAAAAACCTTCAGCCGCTTCAGCGCCATAATACCGTGAAAGCACTCCGGTGCCGTAGACCCGCAGCACATTGCTTCCCACAGCTATGGGAACGGTACTCAGCACCAGAAGCACTCTCTGCCACGGATACCTCAAGGCCAGGAAAGCATAAGCCACCCCCATGGCTATAAGGCTTACAAGAGAACGCATGCCGCTGCAGGCTTCAACCACCTCAAGCGTGATATTGGGGAATATGATCACATTACCTTCACGCAGCACGGGCAGGCCGGAAAACTTCAACAGGAAGACTGCCACCCGTGCTACGAAGAGCTTGAGGGGAAAAGCCAATGAATTATACACGGTATATGGCAACGGCACCATGAAAATGAGATACGCGATCGGTAAGGCGGCCAGCCTCAGAATCTGGTAGCCGAACAGGTTCCAGATGCAACCGGCAAGAATGACGATGAGGGACGTACGCATGAGGAAATATTCCTGCACTACGGTGCCGGCAAGATACATGGCCCCGCCCATCATCACGAGAACAAGCCCCCAGAAGGAAGGAGCCACAGGAGATGACACCAGCTCCACTCGGGAACGCCAGAGGAAATAGGCCGCAATTCCCGGAATAATAAAGCCGTGGGAATAGTTCTCGTCATTGAGCCAGTCATCAACCATTCCGCCTACAATGCCGAAATACATGAAGGCCATCGCCAGCAACGGCAAGAGCATCCAATAGTAACCACGTTGATCAACCACGCTCATTACCCTCATCGCTACAGCCCCTCCTGCTGCGGAACCGCTCCTTTTTCAGCGGGGGCATCTTCCCGGATACCAACTCCGGAAGACGGCCCTTCCTCCGCCTCCGCCAGAACGCGTTTCTGCAGAACATCACCCATGGTTGAAAAACGATTGCGGCTCAAAAGATAGCGCAGGCGCTGTTCCATCTTGTCCAGATTGAGATAGTGCCTGAAACGGGACCTGCCTCCGACACGCACTCTCGGCTGTTTCGGATCTATTTCCCACGGATGGAAGTACAGCACTGCAGGACTGCCCTCCTTTTGGTTCACATAGCGGATGCCCCGTTGCACCAGTCCCGGATGCAACAGCCTCAGGTACCCGCCTCCGGCAATGGGGAAATTCCAGGAACGCCCCCCAAGTGAAAACGGCACGGTGGTCGGGGGAAACTCGAGAAGTTCGCCTCGCTCGCGGCGAATCACGTAAGGAAGGCGGGGTGCATCGGGAATGCCGTAAAGATCATGATAGATGGGAAAGATGCTGGAGTCGTAGAGGTAGCCAAGCTCGATCAGTACATCGAGCACCCACAAGGTTGCAGAAGAGATGGACCAACTGGGAGCGCGGTAGCCCACAACAGCCATGCCGGACAAATCCTCCAGCAGGGAGCGGGAACGATACAGTTCTTCGCGCACCTCGGCCCGTTCGAGATGGTGCAGTCGCCGGTGTGAGCAGCCATGGCTTGCTATTTCATGTCCGGCTTCAGCAATATGACGGACAAGGAAGGAATATTTCTCGGCCACCCAGCCGAGAACAAAGAAGGTTCCGCTGACCTTGTATTCGGCAAATAGCTCAAGCACCCGCATGGTGTTACCCACCACGCGATGCGGCATGCCATCCCAGTCGGAAGGAGAAATGACACTCTCGAATGCGCTGACATGAAAATAGTCTTCCACATCAACGGTGAGAGCATTGGTCAGGCCGCCAGATTCGGCCTGCGCATCAAAAACGATGCGTTGCGATGGTAAACGGGGACGGTTCCGCCCCGTCGTTCCGGAGAAGTATCCCTGTTCCATGCCCCCCATCCTCCTGCGACACCGCGCAGGAAAGGGGGATCTAGAACTTGACCTCCACTCCCAGCTCTACGCGGTTTACGCTGTAGTTGCTGTCCTCGTCCGTACCCGAGTAGGAATCCTTGAACTTGTACCTCAGATAACTGCTTACCTCTTCTGTGAACAAGTAAGAGAGGCCCGTGCTTGCAAAAAAACGCTGCACATAGTCGCCGCTCTTATCCTGAAAATCCATGCGGAGATCCGCATCAAGGCTCAATCTGTCCGTCAGTTCATGGGTTACCCCCACGCTGGGAGTAAACGTCTGGGCGTCATAGCCGGAAGAATCCCTGAGCTCCTCGGAACGGGCACCGCCGCCCTGGTCGGAATCAGAATATCTCAGGCCTCCCCGCAGTTTGGTACGATCAAGATCCCAGTCCGCCTTCAAAGAGTAACTGGTGGTTCTCAGGTCACCCTCGGTGTCCGGGTCCGAGGTAAAGGCGGTTGCAGATGCCAAGGTTAACGTCAGTCTGGAAATTCGCTTGGTCGCTTCAATTTCCCAGAAGGGATCCACCGCGTCGCCGCCGCTGTTGAACACCGTGTAATCGGCACCCAGACGGGCAGTCACATCAAACGTTTCCGAAAAGGCGTACCGGGCACCGCCATAGGCATTATGGCGTTTCAATCCGGTCTTGTTTTCCTGGTCCTGCGCGGTCAGGCTGTAGCCGGTAAGCAGGCCCAGACGATCCGTCAGGCTATAGTCGAGAGAGGTGTACCCCTTGTGCTCCTGCTTGTCCGAACCTTCATCACCGGAAGTATAGCGGACATCGAGAAATTTGTAGCCTGCGGTCAGAATGCCCTGATCAGACACATCGAACATGGCATACGGCGAAATGCCGAAGGTATTCCTGTCCACACGGTAGTTGCCGGTTTCATCATCCGCAACTTCACCACGCGTGCTGTCCAGATAGACCGATTCGTAATCTTCGGTAACCTCAAGGAACAGCCTGTCCTGCATCAGGGTGACAAGTGATTCCATGGAAAGATCATGAATCAGGTCAGTATTCTTGCCGGATGCATACATCTGATAGTCCCCTGCATAGGAGAGAGATGTCTGCAATCGCGGCCCGTCGTACTCCAACTCCATCAACGGCTTTATGTGCGATATATAATCCGTCTTACCTTCCGGAGTTTCATCCACGTTGTCCGTGTATTCCTCGGAAACACCTATCCCGGGCTTGAAAGAGAGGTCTCCGGCAAAAGCCTGAGAAGTGAGCAGCAACAACGTGCAGAAAAGCATGAATGATCTGGATAACAACATATCAACATCCATTGAGTTCGATGTACAACTGATCTTTACACTACAATCTTCCACAAATTACCCGGAACATTAAACCATTGTAAAGCTCAGGTCAAACCCAAGATACTGATAGAGACGTTACGCCCCCCACATTTTTCTGAACCAGCCACGCTGTTCTGTTTTCTCTTCCCTGAGCAGAGCCAGCGGTTTTTCATTCATTCTGGCTTCCAGCCTTGGAAAGGCCAGGCTCAAACGCCCAAGCTGCAAAGCGGACTCCTCATAAAACAGTTCAAGCCGCTGCAACCGCTCGTTCATCTCCAGAATATCGCCCTCATCCACACGTGGAATGCTGTTCTCCAGAACTTCTAGTCGCTGCTGCATCTCCCGCAGCATCTTCATCATCCTGTGCACCGCCTCACGGGACCGCTCGTTCGTGCCCTTATCCACTCCGGCACCGTTCCAGCCTTCGGGAATGGCGTGTTCACCATTGCTCCCGTTCCCTCCCTGAACCACCTGATCGGAAACGATCTCATCTTCGCTCCCGGGGAAATACACGTGGCGGAAATCAATCTCATCCACCACGCTGCGGACATTCTCCAGACCGATGCTCATCCGCTCGTCGGAAAACGCATCCAGCAACAGATAATCACAAAGAATATTGATAAGCCGGGGAATACCCTGCGTTGCCACATGCACTTCCTGAAGAGCACCCTCTCCCCAACGGACCGCGCTGCGGTTTCCCGCCCGTTCCAGACGGTACAGGACGTATTCGGCCACCTCGTCATCCGTAAGGGGAGCCAGATGCGTCTGAACCAGAATTCGCTGCCGCAACTGCCGCAACGAAGGCGAATTCAGCGTCTTCTTCAGCTCCGGCTGTCCCACCAGGATGATCTGAAGCAACTTCGCGTTATCCGTTTCCAGATTGGAGAGCATCCGCACCTCTTCAAGCAACTCGGAGGTGAGGTTCTGTGCCTCGTCAATGATCAGCACCGCCTTGTTACCAGCGGCAAACTGATCAATGAGAAACTCATTGAGGTCACGCAGCATGGCGACTTTATCCCGCCCCCCCACCTCCAGACCAAAGTCATCGTTGATCATGGAGATGAGCTGCGTGGAATCGACCCGAGTATTGAAGACCTTGGAAAGCACGGTTTTTCGCAAATCCCGCTTGAGCAGGTTGCGTATGATGGTTGTCTTGCCAGAGCCAACCTCGCCGGTCAGCAGAATGAAACCCGACCTCTCCCTCAGTCCGTATTCCAAATAGGCAAGAGCCTTCCTGTGCACCCTGCTAGGGTACAGAAAGCCCGGGTTCGGCAACAATTCAAAGGGCTTTTCGCGTAAACCGAAGTAGTGGGTGTACACGCTCTATCCCCTTCTAGATCTTATGCCCATAATGGTAGCCGTAATAATACGAGCCGGGGGAATTGGCCTTGGTTGCGCCATTGTACACAATACCCAGAACATTAGCCCCGCTGAGCGCCTGAAGCGTTTCCTGCACCTCTCTCACGGAAACTGCGCGTTCACGGACCACCAGAAGCGTGCCGTCGACAAAGCGACTCAGCACCCGCGCCTCTGCAAAAGGAAGAACGGGCGCCGTGTCAATAATGACATAACGGTCTGGATAACGGCTCTTGATCTCTGCCAGAAAGTCTTTCATGAGAGAGGAATTCAGGACTTCCACCGGGTTATCAACCGGCCTGCCCGCAGGCAGGAAGCTCAGGCGTCCTATCCCTGTGGCAACAAGGGCGTCCTTCACTTCGACACCATCCAGCAGGCATTCTGCGAGCCCCGGCTCCACTGCCGTATTGAAGTAGTTGTGACAGGTGGGGCGACGGATATCAGCATCAATCAACAGAACGGTGTGGTCAAACTCCATGGCAAGGCTCACCGCAAGGTTGACGGCGGTGATGCTCTTGCCTTCACCAACAGTTGCACTGGTGACCAGAACCGTATTCTGGAACCCTTTGGAGTTGGTCAACTTGACCAGTTGTTCCTTGAGCTTGCGATACTCTTCGCTGGCAGGAGAATACAGCCCCTGAGCCGCAACGATCTTGGATGTATCTATCTCGGGCGTCTGGCGCACCAGCGTCGACTTTCCGGATAATTTCAACCGTGGGGCCACATGCTTGGCCACCCTGCCGGGAGCTGCGCCAGCGGAGGCAGGTGTCGCAACATCAGAATCACCTTGCATCGGCTCCGGAGTCCTGTTCCGTTCGGAGGCAGCTCCTGCAGCCCGCTCCAGAATGGAAGGCTTTTCCTCCCCCTCGGCAGCAGTCTTTCCGGCCTGCAGACTTTCCGCCCGCTCAAGGGCACGTTCAATTCTGCTCATGACAGAACCTCCCTTTCCCCGCTAAACGATGTTCGACACCATCCGAACCAAGGTGTTCACGGCATCCTCTATGTATGTGAGCTGCTGGGCTTCAATGACGACCATCCCGATAAACAGGGCAAGAATACCGCCAAGCACGGAGAGTGTGCGCCAGTGCTCCCGCAGCAGTCCGTCATCATTCTTGAGGCTGTCGATGTCCGGCACCACGACCATGATCGGAATGCCGAAACGCTCCAGTTCATGATACGCTTTCACTCTGCCATCAAGGAAGTCGAGCAGCAGGACCAGTCCGGTCCCGCCCCCGATCCCGAGGAACAAGCCTGCAAGAAGAATGAGCACCCTGTTGGGGCTGATCGGATACACCGGCAGGGTTGCGGGATCGATCACCCTGAAGCTCACAGCCTTATCCTGAAGCTCCATCTGCTTGGAAACTTCTGACTGACCATAACGGGCCACAAGCTGCTCGTAGATTATGCTTTCTTTCTTCTTCTTGCGTTCAAGCTCCTGCAGTTCGGAACGCATGGCCGGAATACGCCTGAGCTGGTCGGTACCGTCCACAATCTGGCGCTCCAGCCCCCGCTCGATCTGCGCTATGGCTTCCAGCTCAACCCTGGTCTCCTGATACTCTGCAGTCCCGTAGACAGCCCGTTTCTCGCTCTCGCCGTTGCGCGATATCTCGTGCTTGACCGCAACGATCTCTTCCTGCACCCGGCGAACTCTGGGATGATTCTCCGTATAGTTCACAAGCAGGGAAGTACGGCCTGCCTCCAGATCTTCAAGGCGCTTTCTGAGCGGGGTGTTGCGAACCAGCAGACTGCGTTTGGCCACCAACTCATTCTTTCTGATGCGCAGCCCCTGCAGTTTGGCTTCAGCCATTTCGATTTCCTGCCGCAATATCTGCTCGTTGGCATTGAGCGCCTTGCCGTTACGGGACAGATAGTCGTCGATATCAACCTGAGCCTGCTCGATACGCTTGCGGAACAGTTCAATCTGGTCTGCCAGAAAGCGCGTGGCTTCAAAGGCTTCTTCGCGTTTGGAGGTGGTGCTTTCCTCAATGTATCGTCGGATCAGCGTATTCACGAAGTCCCGGGCGCGGGCCGGATCCTCATCCACATAGGAGATGAAGAACAGGCCCTTGCTTTCATTGAGAGATATCTCCACCTTGCTGCGCACGGTATTGATGAGCGTATCCAAAGCCGGTTCAGAGTCGGCATTGACATCCATATCCAGCTCCCGGATGACCTCGAGAAGCATGGCCCGGCTCAGCATGGTCACATTGAGAACCTTGATCTTGGCCGACATGGATGGGGTAATGGCTATGCCGCGCACAAGGTCGTTGATCACACTCTGCTCAATGTACACCGTCCCTCTTGCCTCATAGCGTTTGGGCAACGAGTAGCTGAGGACGACGGCCCCCAGAACGAACGCAAACAGGATCGCTGAAATCAGGACAATCCTGTCCACAAGCAGCTTCACAATGCGTTTGACGACGTGCCGACTGTGATCAAGACCTTGCATGACAAACCACCATTCCCTAGAAAAGTCCTTCGCGTACGATAACGTAATCGCCTGCAACCAAGTTTACGTTCTGCTCAAGATCTCCACGCTTGATGAGGTCTTCTCCCTTCACCTTGATCGTGGAAGTCTTGCCTGCCACCTTGCGGATAATGACCGTGTCATTCTCATCAGCATATTTTCCGAATCCGCCAGCCTGCAGAATCGCCTCAAGAATGGTCACGCCCTCATAGAAGGGAATGGCCTGCGGAGCCTGCACTGCGCCGAGCACAAAGACGAAACGGTCTTCCCGGTACGGAATGAATATACGGTCGCCGGGTTCGAGCACGATGTCGCGGGAGGTTTCGCCGCGAAGGAACAACTCCTCAAAGCCCTCAACCACCTTTTTGTCATCGCGCATCACATATGCCCCCTTCAGGTCGGCCATATTGCCGGGGGCAATGGATGAAAGCAGCTGAAGCAGGGTTGTGCGGCCATCCAGGGGCACCACCTTGGGTTCCACACCCTGACCATGGACAACAACGGAGTTGTTACGAAAAGCAAGAACCGTGACCGTGACTATGGGGTTACGGACCAGAGTCTTCAGCTTGTCCACCAACTCTTTCTGCAGCTCGTTAGGCGTCTTCTCCGCCGCAGCCACTTCACCCACGCCGGGCATGGTAATCACTCCGTCAGGACGAATGGCGGCCTGAATATTCAGGTCAGGTTCGCCCCACACGTTGATGGCAACCGCGTCACCGGCACCAAGCCGATACTCGCCGGCAAACGCCGAAGTCGTAATCACTGCCATAGCCAGAAAGAACATGATGGTAACAAAGGCTCTTTTCATACTATCTCGCCCCTTTTCGGAATACCACGACGCCAATCGTCAGGAGGATCACCCATACATCAAACAACGGACTGTAGTTCTTGATATAATACAGGTCGTAGCGCAGTTTCTCCACGGCATCCTGCAAGGATGCACCATAGGGATACCGAACCTGCGCCCAACCGGTAACACCGGGTTTCATGTAGTGCCGCTCGGAATAGAACGGAATTTCCTTCTTCAGATTCTTCACGAACTCCGGACGCTCAGGTCTGGGGCCGACCAGACTCATCTCGCCACGCAAGACGTTGATAAGCTGGGGCAATTCATCAAGGCGGGACTTGCGCAAAAACGCGCCAAGACGGGTAATGCGCGGATCATCCTTGCTGGCCCAGACAGCTCCGGTTCCTACTTCAGCATCCTGACGCATGGTACGGAGCTTGAATATTATAAATAGCTTATCCCCCTCGCCTACGCGAACCTGCCTGAAGAAGATGGGACCGGGGGAATCAAGCTTGATCGCAAGCGCCACCAGCGGGAAGAACGGAAGACAGATTGCCAAACCGAACAATGCCCCGCAGATATCCAGCACACGCTTGCAAAAACGGTACGCGGTAGAAATTCTGAAGCCGGAAGAGAAAATGAACCAGCTCGGCGTGATGTTCTCTATGAACAGCTTCTTGTTCACGCTTTCATAGAAGGTAACCGCATCCACTACTTCGATGCCGCTCATGCGGCACTGCAGGATCTCGTCAACGGGAAAGGCCCCGCGCCGCTCCGAGAATGAAACGATGACCTTGTCGACCCCTTCCCTGCGAAGGTATTCGTGCAACTCCGTGCCATTGGTTATGGCATACAGCCCGTTCTGGTCGCAGGTAACGTCAGAGCAATCCACTACCTTCTTCAAACGGAAGCGACCATTGCTCCTGAGCACAAGATCTTCAGCCTGGCTCACCTGCGCACCGTTACCAATGACAAGCACCTTGGGCGCGAGAAAAGGCAAGTACAGCCAATACTGACTCAACACTTCCACTCCACAACGGAACAGTCCGAAACAACACAGGACGACGAGCATCTGATAGGCGTGCTGACTGAACATGCCGACCAGCTGATTCAACAACAACAGCACGCTTGTGGAGATCAACATGAGCAGGCCGGTAGAAAAGAAGATGTCGTATTCCTTATCCTTGTTATTCCTGCCTGCCACATAGGTATTGGCAAATACCGAAGCGCAGAGCACAACGGCACAGAACACCGAGAATTCCATAACCAGTATGGCGCGGTCTGCATCGGCTCCCAGAGCATTGATCAACGGCATGCCACCGACCAACACACCTGCGACAAACCACAAGCCGTCCCACATTATTAATGAAATAGCCATATTAGCCTCCTCTCCCCAGATAAAGGCCGCTAGCTCTTATTCAACTCTCCCATAAGCTTCCTGGCTTTGTCCGATTCAGGGAAAGTTCCCATCTCCAGAGCAGACTTGAGCTCTTTCTTCGCCTCGGCCACTTTGCCGGCAGCAGCCAGAGCGCGCCCAAGCTGGTAGCGCAGAGACGGCTGGTCCGGCACGATGGCAATAGCCCGTTGGAACACCCGAACAGCATCGGCAGCCCTGTTGTTGCCCAGAAGCACCACACCCAGCGTATCAAGCACTGCAGGATTGGCAGGAGCCTTCATGTATGCGGCATAGGCGATTCTGAGAGCCTGTTCCTTGTTGCTGTTCGAGTCGATGTACAGCATGGCCAGATTGTTCAGCACGGTGAGGTCTGCGGCACCGCCCTGCACCAGCCCCTCGTACACCTTGATTGCCTCTTCTCTCTGTCCCTTCAGAATATACAGGTTACCCAATGCGCTCTTGGCGGGCGCATAATCGTCATATCGCTTGATACAGGCCGAAAGATACGTTTCCGCCTTCTCAAAGTTCTTCTGGCGTGTGCTCATGGCAGCTTGCTCAAGCAGCAACTCGGGAGAAGGTGTCGCCTTGTAAGCCTGTTCAAGTCCTTCAAAGGCTTCCTTGCTCTTTCCTTGCTGCTCAAGAGAACGGCTGGCGAAGATGATGCCCAGTTGAGCCTCTGCGGGTGTCCTGGCAAAGGTTTCAATTTCCCGGGCAACAACCAGAGCCTTGTCATACTGCTTGGTCTGGCTGTAAATCCGGTACGTTCCGGCACGGGAAAGAATAGGCATGGTGCTGGCAACAGACTCATACACTTTCAGAGCTTCATCCGGCTTGTTGGAATTCATGAGGATATTCGCCCGCAGATTGACAAGCGGCTCGGAACCCGGCCCGCCTTCCGCAGAGGAAAGCGTAGCCAGAGCTTCATCCGTGCGCCCCATGCGCAGATAGCGAACGGCTATCAGTTCCAACGCCATGGGCTGGTGGGAAATGGAACGGGCCTTCAGCAATCGCGCTTCAGCCGCATCATCCCGCCCCAGAACGTCCAAAAGGGCTGCTGAGGCAATCAGTCCCCTGACGGATTCAGGATTCACCGCCAGCAACGTGTCCAGCTCGGCCAAGGCCTTTTCCTGTTTCCCGTCTGCGAGATACAGATTGACCTTGTCAAAATAGGTAGGTTCGAACTTGGAATCGGCCTTGATCGCCCTATCGAGATGCTTTATCGCCTCAACCTTATTTCGTTCAGCGATATCCAGCGAGGCAAGCTGGTTGTACACCTGCGCATCGGAAGAACCGCCGGCACCCAACCCGCCTTCCAATACCTTTCGAGCTTCCTTGAGGTTCCGACGCTGTATATGGAAGTTAGCCAAGGCCGTTCTGGCCAGCAGATTATCAGGCGCACCATCAACAGCGGACTCCAGAGAACTCTGCACGGCCTTTGTCTCACCCTTGGCCTTGTAGATAGCCCCCTTGCGCAAGTGGGCCAGAACCATCCCCGGCTCCTTGGCAATGGCAGCATCAAAGGCCTGTTCAGCCTTATCCAGTTCGCCTCTGGCCATCAGGGTGTTCCCGAGCATGAAGTTGGCCCAGACGTTCTCCGGGTTAATTTCCACCAGCTTTTCGGTAACCTGTTCGGCCTCTTCAAGACGCCCCTGCCTCATGAGTATCGTCGCAATCATGCGACGGGCAGCCTCGTCGTTGGGCCAGTAGTCCACGATAACCTGAAAATGACTGAGTGCCGTCTCGACATCCCCCTTGGCATTAGCGGCGACGCCCAACTTGAAATAGGCATCATAGGTTGGCCGTATGGCCACACATTTCTGGAACTGGTTCAAAGCGGTGAGGTAATCACCTTCCCTGAAAGCAAGAACCCCTTCGAGCATTCGGGTATAATAATCTTCAGGCGCATCCTGCTTCATGGAAGCGAGCATCGCCTGTGAACCGTTCAAGTCTCCTTCACGCAGGAGCAGAACGCCAACCCAGTACCTGCCATAGACATCCTGAGGCTTGACCTTGAGCATATTGCGCAAGGCAACCATCTGGGTTTCCGCGGTGCCGACCTTCATTTCGAGATCAACCGCAAGCTTGAGGACGCCAACATCGTCAGGCGCTTCCTCGGTCAGCAGGGAAAGCTCGGAACGCGAATCATCATACATCTGCTGGAAGAAGTAATAACGGGCCAGCGCCAACCGGGCCGACTGACGCTTGGGGTCAATCTCAAGAGAACGCTTAAACGCCGCTATGGCCTCCGGCTTATCACGCAGAATGGCCTTGGCCAGACCGAGCAACTCCTCGCTCTCGGCATTGACCTTGGAGAGGTTCTCAAGACGCTTCAACGGGACGAGCGCTTCTTCCCCCTTATTCCAGGCTGTATACAAACGAGCCATGGCAATCAGCAGGGCCGGATCATCCTGTTTCTGGTGAAACGCTTTCTGCAACTCCTTCTCTGCCTGCTCGGGTTTGCCGCTGTACATGTACGCAATCCCCAGCTTCAAACGGGCATCGTAATACCCCGGATCCAGGTCAAGGGCACTCTTGAACAGAACTATGGCCCCTCCGGAATTCCCGTCCTTGAGCAGTTGTTCCCCTTCTTTGAAAAAATCCTTGCTGCTGTCGCCGGCGCAACCGGAGACAAACAGGGGCAGGATAATAAGAGCACAAAGGATAGTTCGGAAGAAAGCCATGATTGCTCCCATGAGAATGTTTAGCGGTGAACACCGTTCACCCGGAAGGCTTCGCCTCATACAAAGTCTCTTCCGACGTTTTAATCATTCCAATCACTGCCAAAGGCATGCCAACTATTCCGACAGATATTCAACAGGGATGAACGATCTGGAATACTTGTTTCTTTCACCAATACTGCCCGCTCATACTGTCACTATTCCTTACAACCGCCCGTACTTTTCACATGATTCTGTCCACAAATTCTGGACTGAATAACCCGTTCAACCCAATCTGATAAATTTACCGACAGTTTCATATTTTATCCTCATATGTTACTATGATGGACAAGTCTCCCCACTGTAATTGCACGTCACAGTTCTTCCACGGATTACAACCGGTTCATTTCATGCATGAACACAATACGCGAGGTTGCGACCTCTGAGGAGTATATCTGAAAAAAAACGGAGCCCTCGGCACAAACAACCCAAGAGGAACAAACTAACTCAGCGATTCTACAGTGAAAAAATTGAATCAGACATGAAATCAGCAGAGCATCCACCAAGTGAGGACGGCCCGATTTAGCCATACATTAACAAAGCAGCACAGCGCTCACAGGACCATCATGATTTCCACGATCGCCTGGCAAAACCTCTTCCACGACAAAATCCGGCTATCAGTCACACTGATAGGCATCGTCTTCGCTGTCGTCCTCATTACGGTTCAGGTCGGATTGTTTCTGGGGTTCGTGGACACCATCTCCGGAGTCATCAGACACAGCGGGGCAGACGTATGGGTTGCTTCCAAGGGAGTGAAGAACTTCGACATCGCCATGCCCATGAGCGAGGGCAAACTGTATGAGGTCAGATCCGTCTCCGGAGTCGCCAAGGCCAGCCCCATGATTGTCCACTTCGCGTTATGGAAAAAGAAGGGGGGCGGACAGGAATCCATCGAAGTTGTCGGGTTTGACATGACAACGGGACTGGGTGGCCCATGGAACCTGATTCAAGGACATACGGAAATGCTTGATGCCGCGGATACGGTATTTCTGGATCACCTGTACCTTGAACGCCTCGGCGTGGAACGCATCGGACAGGAAGCGGAAATCGAAGGAAAAAGAGCCAGAGTGGTGGGATTGACCTCCGGCATACGCTCCTTCACCACATCCCCCTACGTGTTCACGGCATTCAAGAACGCCCCCAAGTACACCCCTGTCACCCCTGAACAGCTGACCTATGTTCTGGTTAAAGCGGAAAAAGGTCTTTCACCGGAAACGCTGAGGGACAGAATCAGGCAGCAAGTGCCACATGTGGATGTTTTCACCTCCGCGGAATTTGCGAAGAAAACGGAGCACTACTGGATGTTCAGCACCGGAGCGGGCGTGTCGCTTCTTCTGGCCGCTCTGCTGGGCTTCATCGTTGGCATGGTGGTCGTAGCGCAAACCCTCTACGCCACAACGCTCGACCACATGGCGGAATTCGCCACGCTCAAGGCAATGGGCGCTCCAAACAGCTTCATCTACAAGATACTCATTCTGCAGGCCATCATCAGCGCATCGCTGGGATACGGCTGCGGCATGATCATCTGCATGTATATCGTCAAGCTCAACACCGGCGGTGATGCTGCCATTCTGCTGCCGCAGGACGTGGCTCTCGGCATGCTCGGCCTCACCATCATCATGTGCGTGACCGCCTCGTTCATATCCATTCGCAAGGTCACGACCATTGATCCTGCAATCGTATTCAAGGGGCGTTGACCATGCAGACAGTTCTCATCGCGGACAACATAAGTAAAAGCTTCACGACAGGGACCACTGTCCACCACGCCCTGAAAAACGTGAGTCTCACTGTGAGCAAAGGGGAAATCGTCATGCTCATGGGGCCCTCCGGAAGCGGCAAGACCACCCTGCTCTCCATCATGGGCGGCATCCTCAGCCCGACGTCAGGAGAAATTACCATCGCGGGCCACCCCATGACCGGCGTATCCTCATCCCGAAAAGCGCAACTGCGGCTGCAGCATATCGGCTTCATCTTTCAGGAGTACAATCTATTTCCCAGCCTTTCAGCCCTGCAGAATGTCCAGGTAGCGCTGGCACTGAGAGGAGAGAGCGGCAAGAAAGCCAAGGATGAGGCAGCCATGCATCTGCAGAGCGTGGGGCTCGGCGATAAACTGGAAAACCACCCGTCCAAACTAAGCGGCGGACAAAAGCAGCGGCTTGCCATAGCCCGTGCGCTTGCAGGCAACCCCACGCTTATGCTCGCCGACGAACCAACGGCCGCACTGGACTCGGAGAATGGCACAATCATCATGAACCTGCTGAGAAAGCTTGCCCGCGAACATAACCGCGCGGTCGTGATTGTGACCCATGACAACCGGATAACGGAGTTCGCAGACAGGATTTTACGCATCGAAGACGGGCACCTCATCGGTCCCGACTACGACGACACCACGAATCCGCTTGCCCGCACAGCACCTCAGCAATGCAAAGCGACCGGAGGAGATAAAGCATGAAAGCCTTAGTGATCATCCTCTTATCCCTGTTCGCAGCCGGAGCCGGATATGTTTATCTGGACAGGCACATGGCTGCCGCGTCAGAGGTGAAATTGCCAGTCACGCCCGCAGCGCAGCATATAGCGGTCGCCGACAACTCTTTCATCGTTGCCTCAGGCGTTGTTGAACCTGTTTCAGAAGAACTTGAGCTTTCCTTCGAGCTCAGCGGACTGATTGAAGAAGTGCTTGTATCCGAAGGCGAGAGCGTCAAGGCGGGGCAGTTGCTGGCCCGACTGAAGCAGGATTCCTACCTTGCCAAGGTTGAGAATGCCCGGGCCGAAAACAGTATTTCCGAAACGGAATACCGCAAACAGATCTCCGGCGGCAGACAGCAGGAACGAAATGAAGCATGGGCCGCTGTGAAGCAGGCCAAAATGATAATGGAGCAGAATCTGCGGGAAGCAAAGAGCAGAGACGCCCTTCAGAAAAATGACCATATTGCGACCGAAGAAGTCTACAGAGCGTGGAAGGAATACTATGTAGCCAAAGAAGCCCACAAGGAAGCCCAGGCCCGATTTGAACTGGCCGACCGGCCTTTCCGCTCCGAAGACATCAAAAAGGCGGCATTTTCCGTAAATGCCAGCAAAGCCCGCCTGCACGAGGCTGAAGCCGAACTGGCAAAGACACGATTGACCGCCCCCATAGCAGGCACGGTGCTTCGACTGCTGCGTCAAGGCGGCGAGGCGGTTTCCATATTGTTTGACAGTCCCGTCATAGCGCTTGGCGACATAAGCACGCTGAATATCCGGGCAGAGGTGGACGAAAAGGACATCGGCCATCTGCGGGTTGGCCTGCCCGCCTACGCAACGGCAACGGCCTTTGGCGAGCAGCGTTTTCCCGGGAGAATAACCCGCATCAGCCAGATAATGGGACGAAAGAAAATCTTTTCAGGTGATCCCGCAGAAACCATGGACAGAAAGGTTCTGGAGATCATTGTGACGCTGGATGCCCCCGGCCCGCTGGTAAGCGGCCTTCGCATGGACGTGTTCATCTCCGCAACACCATAACGCCACATTCACGGAGGGTTTGCCCTCATGAACTTCCCGAAATACCTTCCGCGCGTAGCCCCTTTCGCGGTGTACATGCTCTTTGTGGCAACCAGCGAGATCATCGCCCTGATTCCAGCCACGTCATCCCTGCTTTCGCCGGAAAGCCAGACACTGCTGTATCCTGTTAAAATAACCTGCGCCTTGGCAACTCTTTTCTTTTTCTACAGACATTGCAATGAAATCCGATGGAGAGAACTCTCTCAGCTGAGGCAGTCCTCATTAAGCATTTCACTCGGCATAGCGGTGTTCGGACTATGGATTTATCTGACCCAGCCCTGGGCCGTCCTGTCCATACCGCAGACCAGCTTCACGCCACAGGCCGTCCCTGAAGGCGTTCCACGAACAGCCCTCATTGCTGTACGCCTTGCAGGAGCTGCTCTGGTTGTTCCGATAATCGAAGAACTCTTCTGGCGCTCATTTCTCATCCGCTATCTGCAGAAAGCAGATTTCACTTCCCTCCCCATTGGTACCATCTCTCCGCTGACCTTCTTCGGCACAGCCCTCCTCTTTGCACTGGAACACCACTCCGTGGCTGCGGGCTTTCTCGCCGGACTGGCATACAATACCATCTACTGGCGAACACGCAGCATTGCCCAGTGTATTCTCTCGCACGCCGTAACCAACCTGCTGCTGGGACTCTATGTCATCCGGTACGAGCAGTGGTGGTTCTGGTAGCCCCCCTCTGTAATTACCAATCAGATAAAGAAATTTCAGTAACAACAGCCCGCTTGTCCTCAGGACACAGCGGGCTTTTTCTGCCCCGCATCCGTCCTCCGGCCGGTCGTATGTAAGGTCTGTCGATAACTGTCGGACAACCTGTCACATCTGAAAGCCCCACGCCATAACAACCACCCTGGGAATCGCATTTTTACCTTAAATTTCAAAACGATATTCAAATGGCACACTCCGTGCACAATTAGCTTCGAAACCGTATCATCAAAATTTGCCAGGGGTCTTTTTCCCCTCCAAAAAATCTAAGGAAGGTTGAAAAAATGAAAAAGCTAATCGCTACAATCGCAGTTGCGTTGATGGTCCTCGCGGGGAGCTTATCAGCCCATGCGCAAATTTTCTTTGACCCGACCGGTGGCGGAGGCGGTATTGAAATCACCGGTTTTGACTGGGCTCCTGGCGCAGGTGTGGCAAAGGACTCTGTAATTTTCAGCGCAGAAGATAGCTGGACATGGGATTCGGATGTATATCTGCAGTCCACCCTGTCGAACCTCCTGACTCCCGGTGGTTTGGCAAGTCTTGATCCAGCATATGAGATCAACGCAATAGCTGGGTTCTCGGAAACCGGAACCTATTATACCCTGCCCGGCTTGAGCTTTGCTTCTTTTGATCTGCTCCCTTCCGATCTTAACTACTTTGAAGTGTATATCGACACCGCGGGCAGCCTCGACCACACCACTGATGGAACGCTTATCCTCAGCGGACATTTTACCAGCCTCGGCACCTCCACTTACTCCACCGCCGGCGACATCGTTCCTTACCTTGACAACTACCCTAACGGCACCCTTGCACAGCCCGATGTCGCGGCCATGGAAGGTGGCGGTGGTACAAAGGCCAATATGCTCATCGACTTCCTTGCTGACGGCTACTTCACCCTTGATGAAGAAACCCTTGCTGCCCTTCTTGCCCAGTCTCTCTTCATCACTCTGGACTTTGTCGGAACGCAGAGTGTCCCCTTCACTCACATCGATCCCCCCGATGGCATCGAGACTCTGGCTGGCGGCACGATCCCCATTGACTACCTCCTGCTGGCTGGCAACGGTGATTACGCCCACATCAACGGTTACCCCAACGGGGACGGCAGCCCCGGCGACTTTGCCTTCGAAGTTGATGGCGCAAGCTCCTTCGGCACCGTTCCTGAACCTGCAACCATCCTGCTCAGCGGCCTCGGCCTGCTCGTACTGGGCTTCTTCTGCCGCAGGAATCAGGTTGCCTAGCTTCATAAACTCCCAAGAAGCATAACAAAGGCGCAGACCACCATGGTCTGCGCCTCTTTGTTTTGCTTTCCCGGTCAAAGCCGGACAAGGTCGGTATTACCAAACAGCCTGCAAGCCCCCTGCACTCAACATATTGATCAGACATATAATAATCGCATTCTGCAAACAATACCGACACACTTTCAGCAGATCCTTTAGAACCGCCAATCAGAACCAAGGAGGCTGCCATGCGCATTCTCTGCATCCCATACTCCCACACGTACTCACACCTGAGCAGAGTGCTTGAGGCCGGTAAAACACTTCGGCAACGTGGGCATTTGGTAGAGTTTGCAGGTGAAAGCCCGAAGATGCGGATACTTGAACAGGAAGGATTCAATACGTTCCCATTGTTCGAACCCGACCCAAAGCAGCTTTTCGACAACATACGTGACGGCAAGCTTCGCTTCGTTGATGAAAACACACTGGACAAAATGATTGACGCAGACGTGGAGCTCTTCAAATCCGTACGCCCGGATGTGGTTCTAACGGACGGCCGTTTTTCGGCCAGAATATCCACATACATTGCCAAGGTCCCCCATGCGGCCATCGTCAACGTCTCTTCAACAGCCTATCGCGCCAACCCGTATGTACCGCTGTTCCCCTCCCGCACCGGTGACTGCGCCCACCACTCACCAACCTGTGCCGCAGAATCTACAGGATGGAACAGGTGGCTGGACAATCTGAACCTCTGGCTGGAGATGGCGGTATTCAATATGGCCATGCCCGCCTTTTCCAAGCGCTCAAGGCGATACGGACTGCACAGGCAGGCAACAGCAACAAACTGCCTTGCGGGGGGCGACCTGACCCTGCTGGCAGATACCCCTGAATACTTCCCGACACGATGCCTGCCGTCCCATTACCACTACGTGGGTCCCATTGTATGGAACGGTACGTCTCCCGCCCCAGAGTGGTGGCAGGACATGGCAAACGCTCAGGATACAAGGCCGCTTGTCTTTGTCAGCATGGGTTCCACCGCCATTCCGGCGCTGTTTGAAACAGCCTTCAACATGCTTGATGCCAACGGCATGCGCGGCGTTATCGCGACCGGCGGCCAGAAGGAGGATCTGCCTCAGGATCATCCGGATATCCGGGTCACACCATTCATAGACGGTAATCATGTGCTGGAGAAAAGCGCCATAGTCATCTGCCATGGCGGAAACGGCACCATCTATCAGGCGCTTGGCAAGGGCGTTCCCGTAATCGGTATTCCCACAATTCCGGATCAGCACTTCAACATGCGCAGAGTGGAAGCGCTCGGCACAGGGCTGACAGTCACACAAAAGACATTCGAGACATCCCCAACGGCCCTGCATGATGCCGTCCAGCAGATTCTCGGCTCGCCACGATTCAGCGACAACGCCCGCACGATGCAACACATCATTTCAACTTATGATGCTCCCCTGCTCTGTGCGGAACATCTGGAGCAACTGACTGAAAGTTCCGGGGCGACCGCGTAATCAAACAATTTCTGAACCCACCTCAAAGCGATCCTTGACTGCCCTGACAAAAAAGCCCCGTAAAACGGGGCTTACACGTTGTGTTGAATCCTTTCTGCCTGGCTATTTTTTAAGAGACATGCCGTGTTTGCTCAGCAATTCATATAGCCGTGCCCGTGACATACCCGACACATTGCACAGGGCCGCAACATCAGCACCAAATCGCTCAATAAGTCTGTTGAGATACTCGGATTCCATCTGGTCAACCACCTGCCGACGGACTTCCTTTATGGTCGGGAAATCTTCCCCATAATACAAATCCGAGGGGGTGATATCCAGCACATCGCCCCTGTTCTGGGTCTCCTCTCCCGCCAGAGAGTGCTTCATGAGAAAGGCGCGCACTTCTCTGGGCAGGTGATGTACATACAACATGCCGACATCAAAGGAATTGCTCACAGCGGTATGCATGATGTTAATCACATCGCGCACATTCCCCGGAAAATCGTAGATCTCCATGGCATTAATGAAATCCTGGGAAATCTTTTTCTCCGGCATCTTCAGCTGCTCGCAGATATAATCTGCAAAGTGTCTTACAAGAGGTTCAATATCCTCTCTTCTTTCCCTGAGAGGCGGCACCTCAACCACGTTGGTTCTCAAACGGTAGTACAAATCCCTGCGGAACTCGCCCTTTTCAACCATCTCGGTGAGATTCTTGTTGGTAGCCGCCACAACGCGGAAGTCGCTCTGCACTTCCTTGAGGGATTTCAGCGGCCTGAATGAACGTTCCTGCAACACTCGAAGCAGGGACTTCTGGATGGAAAGATCAAGGTCGCCTATCTCATCCAGAAAAATGGTACCGCCGTCCGCCTGCTTGAAAAGACCGTCGCTGGCCTCCTTGGCGTCGGTAAAAGCGCCCTTGGCATGCCCCAGCAGAATGCTCTCGGCAAGGGTTGTCGGCAGATTGGTGCAATCCACCACAATAAAGGCCTTATCAGCCCTGTCGCTGTTCTTATGAATGGCTTTGGCCAGAAGCTCCTTGCCGGTGCCTGTCTCCCCAATCAACAACACATTACCGATAGAGCGCGATACGATTGCGAGCTTCTGCAATACCTGTTCGAAACGGGGACTGCTGCCGATAATGCTGCCCCTGTCGAATACGGCCTTCAGTTCATAATCCCTTCGCGCGGCCCGATGAGTCAGACAACGGGTGACCGTTTCTTCCAGCTTGTCATAGGTAATGGGTTTTACCAGATAATCCCATGCGCCGGCACGGATGGCCGATTCGGCATTATCGCTGTTGCCGTTGGCTGTGATGACAACAACATCCGGCGTTCCCGGAGAAAGCGAAAGCTCACCGATGTAATCAAGGGAGCTGCCTTCCGGCAGATTCCCATTAATGAAGATAAGTTCACCAGGCTTATCCCAAAGCCTTTGCATACCTTCACTAATGGAATTGGAAACCTCGCAAGGATAGCCCATGCGCTTGATCATGGATGTGAATGCAACGCAAAAATCCTTGCGATCGTCTATGATGTGTATTCGTTCCATCGAAGTCCACGACTTGCTGTATTTGCCTGTAGCACACCCAAAGCAATGGCCCGCTGTGCAAAGAAGACTGTCGCGACCAGATCCCCCATGAAGCCAGGAGCATCTGGCGCGCCTCTGGCAGCCCGGCCATCTCCCCCCCGATATCCGCCGGCTTTCCCCCCAACCTCACGATTGGTTCGGCTTTTCGGAGAACACAAGATAAATAATCCTATTACTACTCTACCAATATGCCAAAAAAGCACCAAGGTGTGAATTAAAAAATAACTATTGTCCGGAACAATACGACACCCTCTCCACCACAGCGCATTCGCAATAAATACAGAAAACTACAAGTCCGAAAATACCGTAAAACATCAAGGGCCGCCTTGATCTATCCATAATTTCCGGATTATAACAACAACTGAAGACCTGCACCTTTCACACAATCAACCGAACAAACAATACAACACACTGAAATACTGACACATCATTCTTTAACGCCAACTCCCCAGACTTCTTAAATAAACAGATAAAAATCACAATATCAAACAGTTATAAAACAATACAACCTTCACAAAGCATTATGGCACGGCTTTTTCATATATCCTTCCAATGAAGCGTTCCTTGTATTTTCGCAAAGGAGTTCGTGTGAAAACCACCGATTACACATACAAGACGAGCGACCAGACTGGCAGACGGCTGGAAAGAGCCGCTGAGGAGATGGGGATTGCCGCACAGGAACTATTGGAGGGTATTGTCGATCAGTACCTGTATTATCGCGACCTCTCCAAGATTCACGGATCTGATCAGCGCGCCTTCAATCGCATGCATCTGTCCATTCCAGCCATGGTCTACATCATGGACATATCCGGAACACACGGAAAGTATCAGGCTGCAACCATACGGGATATTTCACACAAAGGATTAGGAATATCCTGCAAGGCCAGTGCGTTCGGGGGCTCGCTAGGCAACCGGGATGCTGACACGCTGAACTTCGAAATCTTCTTCGCGATTGACGAGGAGAAATTCCCTCTCCGTTTTTCCTGCAAAGCCAAACGAATAGATCCCATTGGTGACGAACTGCATGTAGGGGCTATTTTTGAAATGACAGATCCTGCCAGCAACGACATGCTCCGCTGTCTTCTTGAGCAGGGCGGGCCTGTTGAAATGTTGCTGAAGAAAAATGCGGAACCGCGTGTATCGTAATTTGGCATCACCACTTGCAGATAAACATTAACACCTCTTGTTGCCCAATGCCTTCACCCCTCCCCCACGTAGCTCACACGATACTCGCCATGCGCCTTGGCGGCGCGGAGAAGCTCGTCCATGACCTTGCAGTGGAGCACGCAAGACGGGGGGCTCAAGCCTCCATTATCTGCTTCGACGGCGAGGATTACGACACATCCACACTGAATAGACACGACATTCGCATACACCACATTCCCCGACGTCCCATGGTCTTCGATTGGAAGGTATTTCGGGGGCTATGCCGCTTTGTTCGGGACAACGGAATACAGCTTCTCCATGCCCACGATCTGTCCAGCATGGCTTACGCCTCCGCGACTGGCACCATATGTCGCATTCCGGTCATCATGACCGAGCACAGCAGGCACTATCTGGACGAACGCGCCCGCAGGCGCTGGGAAAAGCGTTTGTTTGCGTACGGGCTGGATGCCCTTGCGGAAGTATCCCCCCAACTGGCGGAAGCCTCCGCCCGAAAAGACGGTATCCCCCCCCGAAAAATACTGACCATCGTGAACGGGGTGGATATTGACGCAATGCAGCGGGCCGACGGCACACGATTCCGTACAGAGATAGCCGCATCGGCAGAGAATTTCCTCATAGGTTCCGTAGGCAGACTTGAGCATATCAAGGGGCCGGACATTCTGCTTGAAGCCTTTGCGGACATCGCCGGGAGTTTTCCCGAAGCCAGACTTGTCTTGACCGGCTCGGGAAGCATGGAGAGCCCCCTGCGGGAACGCGCCCACGCATTGGGGCTGGCAGAAAAAGTAGTGTTTGCAGGTGCCCGCAGCAACATCCCGGAAATACTCGCAGCACTGGACTGTTTTGTCATGCCCTCCCGCTCCGAGGGGCTGCCCTTTGCCCTGCTGGAAGCCATGGCAGCCGGAAAACCCGTAATATCCACCAGTGTTGGCCATATTCCAGAAATTCTGGAACATGGCCGCAACGGCTGTCTGGTTTCGTCGGAGTCGCCTCAAGACCTTGCAAAGGCACTGCGGAGCATCATCACAGACCACGCCTTACGCAACAGCATTGCCAGACAGGCTCCCGCGGTTGTGGAACAGCGTTACGCACAATCGGTCATGTTCGAGCAATACGAATCCCTCTACAACAGGCTCTGCCTGTAGTCGCATTTCAGAAAAAAATAAAAGCCGCTGCCCATACGGACAGCGGCTTTTTCTATCAGCGTATCGTCTGCGCCCCTACGCAGCGTCAATGATCTCGAGCAACCGGCGCGTCATGTCTTCCATCAGGGCCTTGTCTCCGCGAGATTCCACATTCAACCTGAGAACAGGCTCCGTATTGGAGCTTCGCAGGTTAAACCGCCACTCCGGAAACTCAAGACTGATGCCATCGGTTTCATCCACGCGGAGAGCCTGCGGTTCAAACACCTCGCGCACGGCACGGATACAGGCTTTGGCGTCCTGCACCCGTCGGTTGATTTCGCCGCTGGCGGGATAGGCCCGCATGGCTTCCTCAACATGCCGAGACAGGGATTTGCCCGTTACACTTACGAGCTGAGCCACCATAAGCCACGGAATCATGCCGGAGTCGCAATAAGCGAACTCCCTGAAATAGTGATGAGCGCTCATCTCCCCGCCGTAGACGGCATCCTCATGCCGCATACGTTCCTTGATGAAGGCGTGCCCTGTTTTGGACTGCACGGCAATGCCACCGTTGCGCCCCACAACATCCACGGTGTTCCACGTCAGGCGGGGATCATGGATGATCTTGGCACCGGGCTCCTTCTGCAGAAAAGCCTGAGCGAGAAGTCCTACAAGGTAGTATCCTTCAATAAACTCGCCCTGCTCGTCAAAGAAGAAACAGCGGTCAAAGTCTCCGTCCCAGGCAAGCCCCATGTCCGCACCATGCTCACGCACGGCCGCAGCCGTGGCAGCACGGTTTTCGGGCAACAACGGGTTGGGTACCCCGTTGGGGAAATTGCCGTCCGGCTCAAAATGAATCTTGATGAAGGTAAAGGGCAGGTGCTTTTCCAGCAGGGAGATGATCTTGCCTGCTCCGCCGTTGCCGGGATCTACCACGATCTTGAGCGGCTTGAGCTTGGCAGCGTCCACATACCCACAAAGATGCTCGACATAGCGTTCAGAGTTATCGTGGTATGACACGGCCCCGACCTTGGAAACAGCAGGGAACTCGTTCAGCGCAGCCATGCGGCCGATCTCGTTGAGCCCCGTGTCGCCGCTGATGGGTCGCGAGCCTTCACGCACAAACTTCATCCCATTATAATTCTTGGGATTATGACTGGCAGTGACCATTATACCACCGTCAACATTCATGTCGAATGCTGCGTGGTATATCTCCTCCGTTCCACCCTGACCAATATGAAAGACGTCTGCGCCGCCTTCCGTGAGTCCCCGGATCAGGGAGTCCGTCATGGCGGGACTGGACAAGCGGATATCGTGTCCCACCGCCACCCGCGAAGGCTTGAGAAAAGCTGCATACGCACGCCCGATGCGGTAGGCGATGTCGTCATTCAGCTCGTCAGGCACTCTGCCGCGCACGTCATAGGCCTTGAAGCACCCCAACCGGTCAGACATTACTCCTCCCCCTTCACTGCGGCATCGCCGCTGCGACCATATACGTCGTCCAATCGTACGATATCGTCTTCACCCAGATAGCTGCCTGTCTGCACCTCAATGAGTTCGAGGTTGACCTTGCCCGGGTTTTCAAGACGATGCACGGTGCCGAGAGAAATATAGGTAGACTGGTCCTCACTCAGAAGAATTTGTTCATCACCTCTGGTGACAAGGGCCGTTCCCTTGACCACGACCCAGTGTTCCGCACGATGGAAGTGCTTCTGCAAAGAAAGAATCTGCCCCGGATACACGGTAATGCGCTTCACCTGATAACGTTCGCCAAGGTCTATGCCCTCGTAGTTGCCCCACGGACGGAATACGCGGCAGTGGCTTATCACCTCTTCCCGATTGTCGCGGCTCAACGTGGCAACAATATTCTTCACGTCCTGCACCCTGTCGAGGGGGGCGGCAAGCACGGCGTCCTTGGTTTCCACAAGGGCCACATTTTCGAGCCCCAGCGTGGCGATGAGCCTGTTGGTGGAATGCAGGTAGCAACCCTTGGTATCTTCGGCCACCACATCACCGATGCACACGTTGTTGTTGGCATCCTTCTCGCGCACTTCCTGCAGTGCGGACCACGACCCCACGTCACTCCAACCGCAGGACAACGGAATGACCACGGCCTTGTCCGTTTTTTCCAAAACGGCATAGTCGATGGAGTCGGAAGGACATCCCGAAAAAGCGGTCTTATCCAGACGCACGAAATCGAGGTCCAGTCTGGCGCCCGAAGTGGCAGCCTGACATGCCTGAAGCATGGACAGGTTGAAGCGCTCAAGTTCAGCGAGGAATACGGATGCCTTGAACATGAACATGCCACTGTTCCAGAGGTAATCGCCAGAGGCGAGATACTCTTCAGCGGTGGGGCGGTCCGGCTTTTCCACAAACCGCTCAATGGGAGCAGCCCCTTCACCCGCACCTCCGGCTGACCGTTTGATGTAACCATAGCCGGTCTCCGGCTTGTCCGGCACGATACCAAAGGTGACAAGACTGCCCTGTTGCGCACTGGCTACGCCGATATCCACAGCGGCCAGAAATGCCTCGTTATCCTTGATGTAATGATCTGCGGGCAGCACCAGCAATATGGGGTCATCCTCTTGCTGCATGGCCGTGAGAGCCGCAACCGCCACGGCCGGAGCAGTGTTTCTTGCTACCGGCTCAAGGATGATGCCTGAGGGGTGCACGCCGATTTCCTGCATCTGGGAGGCAACCATGAAGCGGTGTTCTTCGTTGACGACCAGAATGGGAGAGGAAATGCCCGCCTTGGCGACCGTTCTCCCAGCCGTTGCCTGCAGCAGAGAGGTTTTTCCACCCAACATGGGCATAAGCTGCTTGGGAAACAGCTTGCGGGAAAGCGGCCACAGTCTGGTACCGGAACCACCGGATAAAATAACGGGGATCAGCACGAAACATCTCCTTGATCATCGGCACTTGCGCCAGTCAGGCAGACAGGCCGAAAAAGCTACGGCGGACAAGTCGCATCTGTCATCGCCATTATCAGTTCAAGATATCAATCGGCAGGAAAAAACAACGACTACGACTAGATATAAAAGCAAACATCCCGCCGTTCAATAGCTGACAAAAAATTGCCCCTCAAATAAACAGCTAGATCGAACGCTTTCTATTATTACGACAAACCCAATGCACCGTACAGCTATTCGGCATCAACACGCAGTTCGATGGCGTCGTAACGCCAGTATTCCTGCTCTACGGATAAAACCGCGCCCCGTTCGTCCGTCTTGACTCGACGGACATACAGCCCGGGCGCACCAAGCGAAAGCCCCAGCATATCCGTCACCTGCTTATGCAGCAATACAGGACGGATAAGCAAACGGCGCTGCAACAGGGAAATGCCGTATTCTTCCTGCACCACCTGCGTCAAGGCGCGGGATACGGTCTTGGGCACAATATCCTTCAACCGTTCAGCATGAAGATGGGAAACAACGTGTGCCACCTTCTGGTTGTCCAGAAAGAAGTCGTTTTCCATCTCATAAACGTTTGTTCCGGAAGGGAAACCGGCTTCATCCTCCATCTCCGGAGAGACCTCGATCACCCCGTTATCCTTGGTGGTCCAACGGGCCTCGAATCCCTGCGAGGAGGCAAGACGGGCAAAGTTCACGTGCTTTGCCGGATTGTATACCAACCGTCTGGTGCTGACATACCATCCCCTACGCTCGAGCCTGAATATCTGCCCCTCGCGCTGCAGCAACTGCAGGGCATGGCGCACGGTGTTGCGGTTGAGATCCAGCTCGGCACACAGCGTCCGCTCGGAGGGCAACTGGCTTCCCGGAGAAAGCTCACCGGATTCGATGCGCTTGAGGATGTGCTTTCTGACTATCTGATAATATCGGAATACCGCCATGACCCCCGCCCGAAAGTGTATAATTACAAGCCAAACAGGACATCTCTACGCATAGGATTTCGAAGGTGTTTATCTACGCACCTTCGGCGGAATTGACAAACACTCTTTTCATCTGGGTTAATCCAGTTGCGCAAGTCCCGACATCCGTGTATCTACGGAGCAGCCACAGCTTGGCGATTCCATCTGTTGCCGGATGAATAGCAAAGAGGGTGGTCCTATACTATGCGGCCCGTGCTGTATGAACCGGCGCAACCTGCATGCCATGTGCAGGATTCGAATCTCCCGCGATATTGCGCCGCTTGTCTTCGGGGGTGTGAGGAACTTGCTATGCGTTCTATTCTGGTTGCCCTTGCCGCGGCTGGCGCCCTGTTTGCGTCTTCCGTAGCGCAGGCCGGTACCCTGCAGGATGTGCAGGCGAACGGCTTTCTGAAATGTGGAACCCACATCGAGAACCCCGGGTTCTCCGCGCTGGACAGCAACGGCCAGCGCTTCGGTTTTGACGTTGACTTCTGTCGCGCAGTCGGCGCTGCGGTGAACACGCCGGAAATCAAGTATACCCCGCTCACCTCCAAGGAGCGCCTGCCCGCCCTGCAGTCCGGCGAAATCGACCTGCTTTCCCGTACCACCACCTACACCATGAGCCGCGACGCCAACCTCGGCCTCGACTTCACCAACATCACCCTGTTCGACGGTCAGGGCATGATGGTTCGCAAGTCCAGCGGCATCAAGAGCGCCAAGGAACTGGACGGCGCCACCATCTGCCTGCAGACCGGCTCCACCACCGAACTGAACATTTCCGACTACTTCCGCAAGAACGGCATGTCCTTCACCCCCGTGGTGTTCGACAAGCAGCCTGACGTTCGCGCCGCATACGACGCCGGTCGCTGCGACGTGCATACCACCGACGTTTCGGGCCTCGCCGCCCAGCGCTCCCTCATGGAAAAGCCCGAAGAGCACGTCATTCTGCCTGAGCTGATTTCCAAGGAGCCCCTCGGCCCCGTTGTGCGCCACGGCGACAACCAGTGGGGGGACATTGTTCGTTGGACTGTATGGCTGACCATGGCCGCTGAAGAGTTCGACATCACCGCAGAAAACGTGGAGAAGATGTACGAAGAAAGCACCGACCCTGAAGTGCAGCGCATGCTCGGCAAGACCGGCACCCTGTGGCAGGACCTCGGCCTCGATCAGGGCGCTCCCGTACGCGTGCTGAAGACCGTGGGCAACTACGGCCAGATCTTCGACCGCAACCTCGGCCCCAGCACCCCTCTGCGTCTTGAGCGCGGCCCCAACGCGCAGTGGAACAAGGGCGGCCTGATCTACGCTCCGCCTTTCCGCTAGTCGTTCAAGCGCCACACGCTCTTTCGCCTGCGGTGCTCATACGTACCTCCCCCCTTCAGGAACTCCGGTTCCTGAAGGGGCATTGCGTATCCTCCATGGTCACGGATCGCCCCACGACCGCCACATTTAGGATAAGATATGACTGACCATTCCGCCCCTCCGCGAGTTCCCTTCTGGCGCAGCCCGACCGGAAGAGCGTGGGCATTTCAGGCTGTCATGCTCGGCTCGTTTCTCTGGCTGGCCGTCAGCATGTATCGCAACACGCTGGAGAATCTGAAGACGCGCGGCATAAGCTCCGGTTTCGGTTTTCTGCACTCCGAAGCCGGCTTCCGTATCGGCGAGGTTACCGGCATTCCGCTGCCGCAAGGCGGTTTCCTCTATTTCCTCATCAGCCTTGCCCTCGGCCTTGCGCTCTCCCGCATGCTGACCCGGCATATGAAGGCCCGCACCAATGCCCCGCTGAACACGAAATGGTTCGGTCTCTGCCTTCTGCTCAGCATAGGCATTCCCGCCGCAACCCTGTTCCTCTTCCGCAACAGCGTGGAGATTGCGCACTACACGGAATCCTCCAGCTACGTCATGGCGCTGGCCACGGGTCTTGCCAACACGCTCAAGGTCGCGGTCATCGGCTGCGTTGCCTCCACATTTCTCGGCCTCTTCATCGCACTGGGACGCCTCTCCCCCAACTGGCTCCTCAGCAGCCTCTGCCGCTGGTATGTGGAACTCAACCGCAACCTGCCCGTGCTGATGCAGTTATTTTTCTGGTATTTCGTGGTGTTTCAGGAACTCCCCGGCGTAAAGCAGTCCATTGACCTCGGCGGCTGGCTCATCCTGAACAAACGCGGCCTCTTTCTGCCCGCACTGGTCCCCCACCAAGGGGCATGGCTGTTCTGCGGAGCCATCGTTGCTGCGCTGTGCGGCTGCTGGCTTGTGCTGCGCCGCGCAAAGCAACTGCGTGACGATACAGGCGAAGCAGGAAAACGCCTCGTGCCCTGCCTGCTGCTTCTCATCGGCCTGCCCGGTCTGGCCTGGCTTTTGGGCGGCACGCCGTTCGGTCTGGAATTCCCCGTCCTGAAAGGCTTCAACTACAAGGGTGGCACCGGTCTCACCCCCGAATTCACCGCATTGGTCGTAGGTCTGACCGTCTACGTTTCCGCCTTCAACGCAGAGATCATCCGCTCCGGCATAGAAGCCGTATCGCGCGGACAGCGTGAGGCAGCCCGCGCCCTTGCCATGAATGAGCGACAGGTCATGCGCATCGTGATCCTGCCTCAGGCCATGCGCGTCATCGTCCCCCCCATGACCAGCGAATATCTCGCCATCGCCAAGAACAGCTCGCTGGCCGTAGCCATCGGCTATCCGGAATTCGTGAGCGTCGGCGGCACGATTCTCAACCAGTCCGGTCAGGCTGTGGAGATCGTGGGCATCTGGATGGGCGTGTATCTGTGTATTTCCCTGTGCATCTCGTTCGCCATGAACGTCTACAATGCACGCATAGCACTGGTGGAGAGGTAGTCATGGCACACGACATTCCCGACAGACTGCCTCCGGCCGCCACCGTAGGCGTATGGAGCTGGATACGGGCCAACCTGCTCTGCCCGTGGTACAACGCCCTGCTCTCTGCCGGTTCGCTGTACCTTATATGGAAGGCCGTGGTGCCTTTCTGGAACTGGGCCGTGGTCAATGCGAGCATCTCGCTCGATCCGGCGGTAGCCAAGCAGCACAGCGGCGCGGCATGGGGCTTTCTGCGCGACATGTGGCCGGTATTCATGACCGGCATCTATCCTGCGGAAGAACGCTGGCGGCCTCTGCTGGCACTCTGCCTTGTTCTCGCCATGGTCGGGCTCAGCCTGCTGCGGCCGCTGCGCCGCGCCACATGGCTGCGGGCGGCATGGCTGGCCACACCGCTGCTGGTGTTTGCCATCATCAGAGGCGGCGGCATCACCGGCCTGCCCGAGGTAGGCACCCACTACTGGGGCGGACTGATGCTCACCATCCTCCTTGCCGTGGTGGCCATGATCGCAGCGTTTCCCATCAGCATCCTGCTGGCGCTGGGCCGCACCTCGAACATGCCCATCGCACGTCCCTTCTGCGTGGCCTACATTGAACTCATCCGCGGCGTGCCCCTGATCACCATCCTGTTCATGGCCTCGGTGGTGCTGCCGCTGTTCCTGCCTTCCAACATGGAACTGGACAAGCTGCTCCGCGCCATGGTGGGCATCACCATGTTCTTCTCAGCCTACCTTGCGGAAAACATCCGCGGCGGCCTACAGGGACTCTCCCGCGGACAGTACGAAGCGGCCGACGCGCTGGGCATGAGCTACTGGCAGAAGATCCGCGTGGTCATCCTGCCGCAGGCACTGCGTATCGTCATCCCGCCCATGGTGAACAACTTCATCGGCATTCTCAAGGACACCTCGCTGGTCGGCATCGTAGGCCTTGTGGACCTGCTGCAGATCGCCTTTGCCACCACCTCCAACCCCAAGTGGTTCGGCAGGCTGGAAGAAGCCTATGTCTTTATCGCCTTCTGGTACTGGGTGCTCTGCTTCGGGCTCTCCAGCTACAGCCAGCACCTTGAACGGAAGATTCCCTCCGCAGGGAAATAGAGGACTCACATGCATACCCAGACATATACGGCAACCCATCTCGGCGACGCCCCCGTCGTTATAGACATCAAGGGCCTGAACAAGTGGTACGGCCAGTTCCACGTGCTCAAGGACATCCACATGCAGGTCCGCAAACAGGAGAAGGTGGTCATCTGCGGCCCCTCCGGTTCCGGCAAGTCCACGCTCATCCGCACCATCAACAGACTGGAAGAGCATCAGGAAGGCGTGATCACGGTGGAAGGAACCCCGCTCACCAACGACATCAAGCACATCGAGCGCATCCGCCGCGACGTGGGCATGGTGTTCCAGCAGTTCAACCTGTTCCCGCACCTGACCATTCTGGAAAACGTGACGGCAGGCCCGACCCACGTACGCAAGATGCCCAGAAAGGAGGCGGAGGAAATCGCCTTCACCTATCTTGAACGCGTTGGCATCAGCGAACAGGCACGCAAATTCCCCGGCCAGCTTTCCGGCGGCCAGCAGCAGCGAGTGGCCATTGCCCGCGCACTGGCCATGCAGCCCAAGATCATGCTCTTTGACGAGCCCACTTCCGCCCTTGACCCTGAAATGATCAAGGAAGTGCTGGACGTCATGCGCGAGCTGGCCGACCAGGGCATGACCATGCTCTGCGTGACGCACGAAATGGGCTTTGCCCGCGAGGTAGCCGACACCATGGTCTTCATGGATAAGGGGCAGATCGTGGAATACGCGCCGGCGAACGAGTTCTTCACCTCGCCGCGCGAGGAACGCTGCCGCACCTTCCTTGAGCAGATTCTGAACCACTAGGAAAGGCGTACCGCTGCACCTTGGGGGAAAAGCTTCCGGATGCCGTGCAGCTTCCGCCTGTCCCCCTGCTGCCGGAGTTGTCTGCACACGATTCATCACGCTGCGTAGCTCAGCCCCTTGCAAGGGACGAAACGCTCACGGCGCGGAACCATATACATTGAAGGGGTGCCTTTTTCTCACCCCGATGGAGCATGCACAGTGCGTCTCATGCTGAACGCCGACAAACCGCTGATCTGGGGGCATCGCGGCTGCCGTTCTCTGGCCCCCGAAAACACGCTGGCTTCAATGGAACTGGCGCACGCCAAGGGAGCCGACGGCTGGGAACTGGATGTTGTTCTGACCAGAGACGGCATTCCGGTGCTGCTGCACGACCTGAACCTGCTGCGCACCACGGATGCCGCCAAACACGAGACGTTCCGAAGCAATCCGCCCGCCCTGCCGTGGCGTTTCACGCTGGAGGAGCTGAAGACGCTGAACGCAGGCATATTCCCCCGCCGCCGTTGCGGCAGAAAAGACTGGGGAACGGACACCTCTTTCGGGGTGCAGCCCATCCCCACGCTGGAAGAAGCCCTGCGCCGCTCCGCCGAACTGGGCCTGTGGGTGAACATAGAGATCAAGGATGTCTCCAACGCCATGCCGGGGCCGATGGCGAAGGAGATTGTCCTGCGCACACTGGACGTTGTTGCCAGACTCAAGATGGAAGAGTCCGTTGTTGTCTCTTCTTTCAACCTCGCCTATGTGGCGGAATGCAAACAGCACGCGCCGCACATCCTCACCGGCATGCTCACCCCGCATGCCTACACCGGCGATGCCGCCGCACTGGCACAGTCCATCAAGGCCGACGCATGGCACCCCGGACACAAACGCCTGACACAGGCCGCCATCGCGCATGTTCGGAACGCAGGCCTTGCGGTCACCCCCTACACAGTAAACGATCCCGCCCGCATGGTGCAGCTTATCGAATGGGGCGTAAGTGGCATTGTCACTGACAATCCGCAGGATGTGCCCGACTTATAGGCAAGGCCCTTCCTGCCCTATCATGACAGACCATAAGAAAAGCCCCTGAGAATACGAGATCTCGGGGGCTTTGATAACGCAGGATGCCACTATGCCTTCTACGGCGATACAGGCATTACAAGTGCCGCTCCCGGAGACTTAGAGCGGCTGCATAATCCACACACTCCGTCCCTTTTACGGCATTCATACTTTCACCGACACCTACCTGAGCCTGCAGGCGGCACGCGGCTGCGTAACCAAGCACAACCGCCGCCCAACTTTCGTCACTTGCGGGGAACAATCCAGCCGCGGGACTGATCCCTGCATGCCATGCCATAATACACCTTCCGCTCTCCGGGCAAATTCAGTTCCTGTTCATAGCTGCGACAAAACATGCCGGTATCCAACCTGAACGTCGCCGTCGGAGTTGTCTTTCCTGAAAGCCCGGAAACGTCATCCGACCAAGTAACCGGCACCCCGCTCCTACTGAACTCGAGAGCCTGCTGAAGATTCTTCTCGGCCACCTCGTGAAAAGCGGGAAGCATCTGGCCCTGAGGAGGAATCACAGCCAATAGTTCCAACCGGCGAGAAGGCACTCTGGGGTTACTGCGTTTGGATTCCATCAGGACATAATGACCAACGACGGGTGCGTAATACCACGTTATGGTTTCACGCAAACGCTTTTTGCTTGCATAGCGCTTCACCCGAATGACCCATGTGTCAAACTCGCCAGCCATCACGGAGACCCGACGGGTACCGATCACTTTGGCGTCGCCATAATAGGTATATGTCCTTACACGTCCACCATCCATGCTCCATGCGCCTTGTTCCGTATAATAATATTCAGCCCCCTTCCCTAGGGGCCATATGGACTCTGCATCAGGTAACAAAGGCCAATCGCGCCGGACTATCACTCTTTCACCCTTTCGCTTACTCGTCTCCCAGTATGTACGTTTCTGGATAAAATCCGGAGACCCGGTGGAAACATGCCCTCGATGATTTCTCCATGTCACCGTTCCGGGAGAGGCGTCCGCAACCATTTCCCAAGTTCCATCGGAATACACAAAGGTTGTGCCGACAGTATATAAGGGCAAGCCTGCGGGTTGCAGTTCGGGACCTTCCTGCGGCAAAGTCCCATGCAAACTGCATCCCGCTGATACAGTGATCAGAAACGATAGCATAATGACGTGCAAGACATATCCGATCGAACTTGTGTACGGAATTTTCATCAGCACCTCCCGATAGTAAACTATATTGAATCAGCAACCTCGAACTGCAGAGATCGCGTTTTCCACTGCCCATCCGGTGCTCTGTAGGCAAGACCTGTAAGTATCTGGCGTTCACGCTCCATGGTCATCTCCATCACATATTGGCGGTAATACCCGCCCTTACTGTCCCGATAGGTTCCCACCGGCGTCACCTTCACTGCCTTGCTTTGATCGGCAGACACCCATTCCCGCGATGTTCCCCGCACGGAATGCTCCAGAGCATCCATCACCACATTATTGAATTGGCTTGGAACATAGCCCATCAGCAAAGGGGCGCGTTCATGCTCAACCTCGTTACGCTCGACCAGCAAGCCTCCGCCGAACCCGATGGCGGCAAGCAGGAACATGGCCGCTATTCGCGATAACTGGAACCACCCGCCACGCGCCCCTTTTTCTTGATGCGTTGTCCTGACCGCTTCCAAAAGCCGTAACGGAATGGGTTCATCAAGCACACGATTCATCTCCGCCTTAAGCATTGCAACAGACCGTACAGTTTTGATGACATATTCCCGAGCTTGCTCGTCCTGCGCGATCAGGGCGTCATTCCGCGCCATTTCTTGCAGATCCAATTCACCTTCAATATAGGCTTGCAGCTCCATTTCATCAAAAGTCCTGTTCATGAATACCTCTCTCATTAGAGCAAGCAGCGTCACTTATCAGACAGTTCGGGATATAGGGCCTTAACCAGATCCCTTTTTCCCCGGGCAACACGGCTCGCAACAGTGCCCGACGGCAGATTGAGAATCTCGCCTGCCTCGGCATACGAATACCCTTCAACACAAACAAGAATGATTGCAGAGAGTTGTTCTTCTGACAGAGACCCGAATGCTGTTTTCATGTCCATGGCGTCCTCAACTCCAAGCGGCGCACCGTTATGTATGGAAATCTCTTCAGCACCGCCGTTGACAAGCCTTAAATAATTGGCCCTGACCTTGCCCTTGCGCAAACGATCCAGCCATCGCGTATGAAGAATTCGGAACATCCAGCTGTCGAAACGTGTTCCCGGATGAAACTGTTCCAGTCGCCCCAAAGCATGCTCGCAGGCTTCCTGAACAAGATCATCGGCAGTTTCCGTGTCTCGTGCCAATCCTCTGGAAAACCTACGCAAGCGGGGAAGGAGGCTGATCAATTCCAGTTTCAGCAGCTCCTTTCCCGTTACGCTGTTTCTCGTAATATTGCGGTTCCACATATTCAGTACATATCAAGTTCCCGAACAACTGCTCGCAATCATTTCTCGCCAGCTTCGCCCCAGTTGCCCAGCAAACCGGCCTCTTCATCTTCCGACACGGGAGAAAGCCCTTCCACGCCGCCAACGTTTACTGCACCAGAAACATTACCACCCTCACCCCGTCTTCTGCTACTGTCACTGGCTCCCTTGTCGTCGTCACCCTTGTCATCACCCTTGTCATCACCCTTGTCATCGCTCTTGTCATCATCCTTGTCGTCATCCTTGTCGTCATCCTTGTCGTCATCACCATCGTCATCCTTGTCGTCATCACCTTCGTCATCACCATCGTCATCACCATCGTCATCGCCGTCGTCATCACCATCGTCATCACCATCGTCATCACCATCGTCATCACCATCGTCATCGCCGTCGTCATCTCCGCCGTCATCTCCGCCGTCATCTCCGCCGTCATCACCACCACGGTCGCCTCCACCATCGCTGTCTCCTCCACCATCGCTGTCTCCTCCACCATCGTCATCGGCAAGGGCTACAGCCACAGACATTTTTCGAGCTTTAATATCCAGCTGATAGGGAAGCGCAACAAGCGCAAGGATAAGACAAACAAACATGAAGGAGCATATGAAGCTATGAAGGCGTCCCTTTATGGTGCCGCTTGCAAACAAAGGAATTTTAGCCATGTTAACCTCCCACATAGGATAAATATTATTCTTTTCTATAATAACGTTTGTGAATAGGATATTTTTCCCTCACAAATTCATTTTCGGAGAAAAGTTAAAATGCCTATAAAGCATGCAGCGTTACCCGCCAGCGACAAGTCCAATGCAGGTTAGGCCTGCAACATACACTGTCCCTTCCGATTTCACACCATGCCCCCTCCTACAAAGTAAAAGCCCCCGCATATGCGGGGGCTTTGTTTATCCGTCTTTCGACCTACCACAAAGACAGAGTCGCATGTGCTAGGGGAGCGGAAGGAACTGCATCTCGCCGCCATCACCGGCGAATCCCAGATGCAGCACGCCGTCTTCCACACGGAACGTGGCAACGCGCTCAAGATCGCGCATGAACAGCATGTCCTGTGAGTCCGGCGGGCACATCATACGGGTCGACATAAGCATACCGAAGGAAAGCTTGCCCTCTTCAAGGGTATACTGACCGCCGCCACGGTTGCAGTCAAAACGTGCAACAAGGCGCTCTTCGTCCAGCAACAACGTATACCGTTCCGGTTCGATCGCCTTTACGGTCTCCTGAGGAGTTATCGTGGCAATCCACTGCCATGTGGTTCCGAGAACAGCCTGCGGGCTGGTCTGAGGCTTCGCGCCGACACAGGCGGATGTTGCCGCCAGAAAAAGCAGGGCCAGTCCTGAAATCACAGTGCGGGTCAATGATGACATCATACTATCCTCCATTATGGGAGATTGGTTACGGGAGGTTTGGCATCGAATGGAGCGAATGGCTTCTCCAATCAATCGTATGATTCTTACTTGGAACCGAAGATAAAGCCAAGCCTCCTGCACTACATGAGATTGAAGTGCCATTTTCCAGCATTCTACCCATCGGCAGCCCACATAATAACGCCCTCGCGGTCACAGCCTCCGCAGCCAATTTGCATTGGAATTTTCAATGGATACAAAGCAGTTCCATTGCAATAATCAATTTGCCCCATCCCCTTCCCCCGCATATTGTCACCAAACCGTAACAATCCGGATTTGTAGCAGAATATCCGCACCCCAATATGCCAAGGAGAATTCACATGTTCAATCGACTGCGCTTGCTGATGGTTGTCTGCCTGACACTGGCCCTGACTGTTACCGCCTCCCTTTCATGGGCCTCACCGCTTGATGCCTTCAAGGGCAAGCAGGGGACCGTGGATATCGCAGGCGGCACCGCCCATATTCCCGTCATGAAGGAAGCTGCCAAGCGCATCATGACCGCCAACCCCGAAGTCCGCATCAGCATTGCCGGCGGCGGCTCCGGCGTGGGCGTACAGCAGGTTGGCGAAGGACTGGTGCATATCGGCAACACCGGCCGTGGCCTTTCCTCCGAAGAAGTCGCCAAGTACGGCCTTGTCAGCTTTGCCTTTGCCATTGACGGCGTGGCCGTGGTCATCAATCCCGCCAACGGCATTGATGCCCTGACCGCCGCACAGGTGAAAGACATCTACGCAGGCAAGATTGCCAACTGGAAGGAGCTGGGCGGCGAAGACCGTGCCATCACCCTCTACACCCGCGACGAAGCCAGCGGCACCCGTGAAGTATTCTTCAAGAAGCTGCTCGCCAAGGGCGACATTGCCGCCTCTGCCAACGTGGTGCCCTCCAACGGCGCCATGAAGACCGCCATCGCACAGGATCCCGGCGCCATCGGCTACGTGGGCATCGGCCACATCGACAGCACCGTGAAGGCCCCCTCCATGGACGGCATGGTCCCCACGCAGGAAAACGCCGCCAACGGCACCTACACCATCACCCGCAAGCTCTTCATGAACACCAAGGGCGAGCCCCAGGGCGTGGTGAAGGACTTCATTGAATACATCTTCACACCCGAAGGCGCAGAAATCATCCGTGCAAGCGGCTACATTCCCGTATCCAAGTAGCATGCACTTCCGTAAAGGCTGCATGGCGGAGGCCGGACTCACGGCCTCCGCCCTTATCACAGGCACTGCCGTGGCGGCCATTTTCATCTTTCTCTTCCTGTTTGCCCTGCCCGTCTTCACCGGCGGGCAGGGACTTGCCATTTTGAGTGGAGAGTGGAGTCCCTTCAAGGGCCAGTACGGCATTCTGCCCATGCTGGCAGCCTCCTTGTGCGTCGCGCTGTCGGCCCTTGCCATAGGCTGGCCGCTGGCTCTCGGTCTTTGCTGCGGCATCCGGGGCTTTCTGCCCCGCCCGCTGGGACGCGCTCTCCTTGTCATGCTGCGCGGCATGACGGCCTTTCCCACAGTGGTCTACGGCTTCGCCGCCTTTTTTCTATTGGTCCCCATCATGCGTGAAGCGCTGGGGCGAGGTTCCGGCCTGAACTGGGCCACGGCCAGTCTGGTGCTGGCCTTGGTGATTCTGCCCACCATGGCCCTTGTCATGGATGCAGGCATGCGCCAGACCGAAAAGAGCCTGCGCCTGACAGGGGCGGCTCTGGGATTCACCCGGGAGCAGACCCTGGCCCACCTTGTGCTGCCTGCCTGCCGCAAGAGCCTGTTTGCAGCGGCAGCTCTCGGCTTCGGGCGCGCCGTAGGCGACACGCTCATTCCGCTCATGCTGGCCGGCAATGCGCCGCAATGGCCTGCCATGGCGTCTGACAGCATCCGGACACTTACCGCCCACATCGGACTCGTACTGGCCACGGACAGCAACAGCGCGGCCTATGGTTCGGTCTTTGTGGCAGGCTGCCTGCTGCTTCTCGTCAACGTAGCCGTGCAGCTGAGTCTGCGTTTCTGTCTGAAGACGGGGAAGACGGAATGAACAAACCCGGTTTGCATCTTTTGCGGGCAGCGGTCTGGATTGCCGCCCTCCTCGTACCCCTTGCCCTTGCCGCGCTGACCGGGGTGCTGGTCGTCCGGGGAGCAGGAGCCCTTGACGTCGACCTCTTTTTCGGCGGCGTCCCCGCCCTTGCGGCCATAACCGGCCGCATCCCCGTCTGGGACGGCATATGGCCCGCCTGCGCAGGCACCGTATCCCTTCTCGCACTCACCATGCTGCTGGCCCTCGGTCCCGGCATCGGCTGCGGCATATACCTCGCCACCTGCGCCCCCACCAGAATCAAAGCCGTACTGGGCTTCGCCATTGATCTTCTGGCAGGCATTCCTTCCATCGTGATGGGTCTGTTCGGCTTCACCATGCTGCTTCTGTTGCGGCGCACCATTGCCCCGCAGGCCAGTGCCTCGCTGCTGCTGGCAGCATGCTGCCTTGCCCTGCTTGTGCTCCCCGTTCTGGTATCCACCACGCGCGCGGCGCTGGAGGCGCTCCCGCTGCGCTTGCATCTTACAGGGGCGGCGCTCGGACTCGGCAAGTGGCAGACCATCAGACATATCTTGCTCCCTTCGTCGGCACGCGGCATACTGGGCGGCGTTCTGCTGGCAGCAGGCCGTGCTGCAGAAGACACCGCCGTCATCATGCTGACGGGCGCAGTGGCCAACGCAGGCCTTCCGGCGGGCATCACCTCACGCTTCGAGGCCTTGCCCTTCTCCATTTTCTACCGCTCATCGCAGTATCGGGATGCGCTGGAGCTGCAGCAGGGATTCGCCACCACACTGGTGCTGCTGACTCTCTCGCTCGCCCTGCTGGCAGGTGCCTCGAAACTGCAACGCACTCTGGAACAACGATGGCAGGGAACCCGTGAAAACTACTGAACATAGTACGCCTGACAGACAAGACGTTGCGCAAGCCTCTTCCGCACCGCTCCCGAATGAACAGCTTCCCGCACAGCCCCTTGCGGCCCGTATCAGGAACCTGAGTGTCTTCTTCGGAAAACAGCAGGTGGTCAAAGAAGTATCGCTCGAAGCGCCATCCAATGCCGTAACCGTCCTCATAGGCCGTTCCGGCTCTGGCAAGACCACAGTGCTGCGCTCTCTCAACCGGCTGAACGAGTGTTTTCCCGACTGCCGCACGACGGGCCATGCGGAGGTGCTGCTGGACGGCAGGCTTACGGATATCCATTCCGGATTCCGCGACCCCGCCGGTCTGCGGGTCCGTGTGGGCATGGTATTCCAGACGCCGGATGTGCTGCCGGTTTCCATACGCCGCAACATCACGCTCCCCCTGCAGTATGCCCTCGGCCTTGATCAGTCGGTCATGGATATTCGCGTTGAACGAGCGCTGTGCGATGCGGGCTTGTGGGATGAGGTACACAGCAGGCTGGACACTCCGGCAGAAACGCTTTCCGGCGGGCAGCAGCAGCGGCTCTGCCTTGCCCGTTCACTTGCCATGCACCCCGCCATGCTGCTGCTCGACGAACCCACGGCCTCGCTGGATAACGTTTCGTCCAGAACCATTGAGACCCTGCTGAAGGAATTGAAGAGCAGGTATCCGATCATCATGGTTTCGCACAGTCTGGGGCAAGCCCTCCGGCTGGCAGACAGGCTGGTGCTCATGGGCAACGGGCGCATCCGGCATCAATGGGACAGAACGGTCGGGGACAGACAGGTCGGGCTGCCCGACATCGAAACGCTGGAACTCATGCTGGAGGACGCCGCATGCTGCGTATAGAACTTCCGGGGAAAGAGCCGCTCGTTCTTTCCACCCTCATTCTGGACTACAACGGTACGCTGGCAAAAGACGGGGACCTGCTTGCAGGGGTGGCCGAACGGCTTGAGCAACTCGGCAGGCACATGCAGATCATCGTGCTCACCGCCGACACCCACGGAACCGTCGCCGGCAAAACGGCAGGGCTCCCCGTGCAGGTGACGGTCATCAAGGCCTCAAGCCCTGCCACAGGCGAAACGGAAGACATTGCAAAGCTCCATGTTCTGGAAGAACGCGGTGCAGCCACCTGCGCCGCCTTCGGCAACGGGCGCAACGACGCGCTCATGCTCGAGCATGCCGCGCTTTCCGTGGCTGTTCTGGGAGATGAAGGACTTTCCACTACCGCACTCGGAGCGGCTCAGGTGATGGTAAAGGATATCCGCGACGGGCTGGACCTGCTGCTGCACACGGACAGACTGCGGGCAACCCTGCGTTTTTGAGAAGCTTCCCGCGCAGAAAACGTCAGCGCTTCTTTCGCTGCAGTTTTTCCAGCAGTGCGCTGGCCTGCTCGAAGTCGGGATTGAGCTTGAGCGATTCCTTCAGGTAGCGGCAGGAGCTGTCGATATCCTCAAGATACATGTAGGCCTTGGCGATATTGAAGCAGAGATGCTCATCATCGGGCGAGAGTTCCTGCGCCTGAAAATACATCTGCAGGGCGGACTGATAGTCACCTTCCTTGCGCAGCCGCATGCCCACCTTGTTGTAGGGATTCATGGCATCGGGGTCCACGCGCAGGATCTCGATAAACAAATCCTTCACGTCCTGATGCCTGTTCTGCTGCGCATAAATATCAGCGGCATTCTTCAGGTGCTCCTGATACTTCCGCATATCCCCCTTGCCCTTGTAGGCGTCCGCCATGCCCTTGTAGGCTTCCGCGTAGAGGGCGTTCAGGGCCAGCGCCTTGTTGAAGGCGATGATGGCCTTGCCGAACTTCCCCTCCATGAGCGCGCGCGTCCCCATGGAGAAATACCGGTCCGCCTCGTTTTCATGGGGAACCAGCTCGCTGAACTCTTCAATGGCCTCGTCAAAGCAGGCTGCGGAAACAAGATTGCGCGCAGAAATGAGCTGTTCGTTATCCAGTTCGTCGAAACGGGAAGACTCAAGCGCCGCGGCAAGATGCCGCGTGATGGTATCCATGGAATAGGGACGGAGAACGTAGCCCGCACAGCCTGCGCTGATGGCTTCAAGCACATCGCTTTTGCGGTTGCGCAATGTGACCATTACGCTGGGGATGACCATATCCGGATAAGTCTTGCGGACGGAGCGGATGAATTCCTGACCGGTGGCATCGGCAAGCGTGCCGCCGACAATGAGAAGGTCCGGAGCGCTCTTTTCCAGATAGACGTGGCCGAGCTCCTGAGAGGTGCGGTGAGTGACGTTGGTATAGCCGAGGTTCTTCAGCATCTTCCGGTCCACGGAAACATGCCGCTCGTTCTGTGACACCACAAGAACGCTTTCATTCCGATACGGACCATAGATGTTTTTGCCGCTCATGCTTCCCGCAGTCTCCTTCTCACCAGTTGCGGCACACATAGCGCAAGTTCCTGTCCTCCTGCAACCCCGCTAGAAATCTTCCTTTTTGTAGCCCGACACGTCCCAAAGCCCGCAACCACGGCTTTCAGATGCCAATCGCCATCAACACGCCGCACCACACGCCAAAAGAAAAAGCTCCGGCAGTCTCCGCTGGAGTCTCTCATATGCTTTTCAACAAAACCCCGATGGGGTACACAGACAACAGTACTCACTCACTGAAAGAACCGGAGACAAGCATGCGCAACCCCCACCAGATTAAGAGTTTTCCTCACCGCCTTGCCCCGACATTGATACTGGCGCTTTCTCTTGTCTGCTTTCCATTAACGGCTTTGGCGGCAGATGCAACGCAACCGCCCTCCGGAGCGGAGACCGTCACGGCCCGCACGGTAACGGTAACGGAAACGCAGCAGGCCGTGGGCACCATCCGCCCCCGCACGGAAACCCGCATAGAAGCGCAGATTACCGCACGCATACTGGAAATGCGCGTTCGACCGGGTTCGCGGGTCAAAAAGGGGGATGTTCTGGTGGTACTGGATACCAGAGAGCTTGAATCACGCAGGCAGCAAAGCCAGCAGGCCATAGCATCCGCCAACGCGGCAACCCAGCAGGCACGTCAGGCAAAGACTGCGGCGCAGGCCGCCTTCACCAGAATCGAGGCCCAGTACAAGCGCATCCGCGCCCTGTATGAAACCAACGCCGTGGCCAAAAGCGAGATGGATCAGGCAGAGGCTGCTTATGCGCAGGCAGAGGCCGCCCTGAAGCAGGCCACGGAGGGCGTGAGCGGTGCCATGGCGTCGGAAGCCCGGTCCCGCAACATGCTGGAAGAGGCGGGCATCGCCCTCGACTACGGCGTTATCCGCGCCCTTGACGATGGCGAAGTCGTCCGCCGCGAAGCCGAGCCCGGCGATCTGGCCTTCCCCGGCAAAGCGTTGCTCGTGTTGCAGACCGGCGGGTCGCTCAGACTTGATGCGCAGGTGCGTGAAGGACTCATCAGACAGGTACGCACCGGCACGAGACTCACGGTCATGATCAGCGCCATTGGCGATACGCCGCTGGAAGGCGTGGTGGAAGAGGTTGTCCCCGCGGCGGATCCCCTTTCACGCACCTTCGAAGTTCGCATCGGCCTGCCCGCGGACACTGGCGCATATGCCACCATCTACCCCGGCATGTTCGGGCGCGCCTTCATTCCCGTCGGCGAACGCAGCACCGTGCTCATACCGGCACGCGCCGTCACACGCGTAGGCCAGCTTGAAACCGTGCGAATGCAGAATGGTGGAGCCGTTACCACCACTTACATAAAGACCGGCCCCCGCCATGACGACGAGGTTGAGGTGCTTTCGGGTCTGAACGGCGGCGAAACCCTGCTGCTGGAGCGCACCAATGTCCAGTGATCCGAACAGCCAGAACCAGCCGCGCAGCACAGACCACCCCACAGACCACCCCACGGACCAGCCCATGGAAGCTGCGAACGGAGTTGATGCTGGCGTCATCATCGGCATTGTCAGGCAGTTCCTGAAAAGCAAGAACTCCATCCTGTTTCTCGCCTTTGCACTGGCTCTCGGCATAGGCGCAATTCTCGCCACGCCGCGCGAAGAAGAACCCCAGATCATCGTGCCCATGGCAGACATCATGGTGCAGGTGCCCGGAGCTTCTGCGCAGGAAGTTGAAAAACTGGTCGCCACACCGCTTGAACGACTGCTCTGGCAGATCGACGGCGTGGAATACGTCTATTCCATGTCCCGCAGAGACGCCTGCCTTGCCACGGTGCGTTTCCACGTGGGTGAGGACAGGGAAAACGCCTTGGTCCGGCTGCACAACACCATCATGAAGAATCAGGACCTCGTGCCCTCCGTGGTGACGGGATGGGTGGTAAAGCCGGTCGAGATCGACGATGTGCCCATCGTCACCCTGACCCTTTATGCCGATGCGCATACCGGCTACGGTCCGCAGGCACTGCGCCGCATGGGTGAGGAGATGTTCCACCGCCTTGCCGAGGTGGAGAACGTTTCCCGTTGCACCCTAACGGGCGGCATGCCGCGCGAGGTTCGCGTTTCCCTCTCGCCGGAAGCGCTTGGCGCATACCACGTTTCCGCCCTTGATGTGCGTACGGCCCTGGCCGGGGCTGACGCCTCCGTCACTGCAGGCAGCATGGACAGCCTCAACCGCACATTCACCGTCACCTCCGACTCCTTCCTGCGTACCACGGAAGAGGTACGCTCTCTGGTCGTGGGCGCCTATCAGGGCCGACCTGTCTATCTGGGCGACGTGGCCGAGGTTGCGGATACAGCGCAGGAACCGCGCGATTACGTCCGCATCGGATTTTCAGACGCTTACGGCAAGGCCAACGGCCTGCCGGAAGTCCGTGATTCCCTGCCCGCCGTGACGCTGGGCGTTTCCAAGAAGAAAGGCACGAATGCAGTTACGGTTGCCGAAGAAGTCATCGCCACGGCCGAACAGCTCAAAGCCACCATTCTGCCTGACGGGGTGCATATTCGCATAACACGCAACTACGGGGCCACGGCGCAGGCCAAGGTGGACGATCTGCTCTCCTCTCTGGGCTTCGCCATTGTCACCGTGGTCATTCTGCTTGCCTTCACACTGGGCAGACGCGAGGCGCTGGTCGTCGCCGTGGCGGTTCCCGTCAGCTTCGCACTGGCGCTGGCCGTGAACTGGTTCGCGGGCTACACCATCAACCGCGTCACCCTGTTTGCGCTCATCCTGTCGCTGGGCCTTGTGGTGGACGACCCCATCACCAACGTGGACAACATCCAGCGCCATATCAGGGCAGGCAAGCTGCCCCCCATGCCCGCCACACTTCGGGGCGTGCGCGAGGTGCTGCCGCCCGTCATCATGTCCACGCTGGCCATCATTGTCTGTTTTACTCCCATGTTCTTCATCACGGGCATGATGGGCCCCTATATGGCTCCCATGGCCGTGAACGTGCCCCTGACCGTCACCTTCTCCACGGTCTGCGCACTGACGGTGGTGCCGTGGCTGAGCTACCAGTTGCTGAAGCACAGAGCCGGAGAGGTTGCGGAAGGCGAGGTCACCCCCGCATGGATCGTCAACGGCTACCGCCGTTGCGTGACGCCGTTTCTGGATTCGCGCACTGCGCGACTGGGCCTTGCGGGTGCCACCGCTCTGCTCTTCATCTTCAGCCTCGCCTTGGCTGCGGGCCGGTTCGTACCGCTGAAGATGCTGCCCTTTGACAACCGGAACGAACTGCAGATCGTGCTCGACCTGCCGGAAGGTTCCAGCGTTGAGGCCACGGACCGTGCGATTCGCGACATGGAAGCCTACCTGCGCACCATTCCCGAGATCACGGACTTCACCACCTATGCGGGCACCTCGTCCCCCATGGACTTCAACGGCATGGTTCGCCACTACTATCTGCGCGACAGCTCGCATCAGGCGGATATCCGCATCAACCTGCTGGACAAGTCTCAGCGCGACATGCAAAGCCACGCCCTTGCCCTGAGCATGCGCGACGCGCTGCAGGCCATAGCAGACAGGCATGCCGCACGGCTCAAGCTTGTGGAAACTCCGCCCGGACCTCCGGTGCTCTCCACCATCACTGCAGAAGTATACGGCAGTCCCGACCGCACGCCGGAGCAGCTCATCACGGCGGCAAGGCATATTCAGGACGTCATGCGCGCAGAACCGGGCGTGACGGACATTGACGCCACCTATGAGGCACGTCGCCAGCGTCTGGACTTTACCGTGGACAGGGAAAAAGCGGCCCTGCACGGCATTTCCGCCCGCGCCATAACGGACACCCTGCAAATGGCGGTAGGCGGCATAAGCCCTGCCACCCTGCATCTGCCGGACGAACGGCAACCACTGCCCATCCATATGATGCTGCCCCGCGACCAGCGATCCTCTGCCGCGATGCTGGAAGAAATCCCCCTCAAGTCCTCTTCGGGCCATATGGTTCCGCTAGGCGAGCTGGGCAGCTTCCGTCTCGTGAATGAAGACCAGCCCATCTATCACAAGAATCTGAAACGCGTGGTGTACGTGTTCGGGGAGATGGCCGGACGCGCACCGGCAGAGGCCGTTCTGGATATGTCCGGCATACTCAGGGACAACCCCATGCCGCCTTCGACCACCGTAGAATGGGCCGGAGAAGGCGAGTGGAAGATCACGCTGGACGTATTCCGTGATCTGGGCATCGCCTTCGGCGTTGCGCTGCTTGGCATCTATCTGCTGCTGATCATCCAGACGGATTCCTTCGGGCTGCCGCTGCTGATCATGTCTGCCATTCCGCTCACGCTCATCGGCATCATGCCCGGGTTCTGGCTGCTCAACCTGCTCTTCGGCGACAGTGTGGGAGGCTATGACGACCCCGTGTTCTTCACGGCCACCAGCATGATAGGCATGATTGCCCTTGGCGGCATCGTCATACGCAATTCACTGGTGCTCATCGAGTTCATTCAGGAAGCAATGGCACAGGGCATGCCCCTGAGGGACGCCGTGCTGCAAAGCGGGGCAACGCGCATGCGCCCCATTCTGCTCACGGCCGCAACCACGGCACTGGGTGCATGGCCCATCACGCTGGACCCCATTTTCTCGGGGCTTGCCTACGCCCTTATCTTCGGACTCATCGCCTCTACCTTATTCACGCTGCTCATCATTCCGGTAACCTACCACCAACTGACAGCAGCAAAACAATCGTAATAAAAAACGGGCCCCGAGGGGCCCGTTTACATTGCTGACAAAGTCATTTCTGGCCTTTTTTGGCTCCGCCGGGGCTCGCTTTCACTCTTCATCGACACTCAGATCGGACAAGTCCACAAAACCTTCCAGCACCAGCATCGCCCCGAGTGAATACAACACGCAATCACCGGAGTCCTCGTAGCAGACAGTTTGTGTAGACTTGATCTCCCGTACTGCAAGCGGTGCCCCCCTGTCTGCCAATTGGTCCAGATTCATGACCAGATGCACAGCCTGAAGAATGCAGGCCAGCTCCGCTTCCTCACAACCAATCGCCTCCCCGCTGCACAGCAGGGGAAAAGCCCGCACCTGCCCATCTTCCACTCTGGCGAAACGAAAAGGCAGAGCATCGATATGATCGGAGGCAGCCGACAACAGGTCTGCCTTGAACGCCTCATCCAGCGTATTCCAGACCGCCCACGCCGCAGGCCACCCCTTCAATACGTCATCGGCTTTCGCCACTGAGGCATAGGCCTCTCTCACAGTGGAACAAACTACCATATTTCCCTCATGATCCCCATGGCCCCCCATGGCCCCCCATGGCATGTAACACCGTGCAACTCCCACCGGATCGCCCAGACACACAAAAACCGGATGCCTTACTTGGGTAATATGATCGGCCCGTTCTGCTCTCCCACCAACTCAGTGGAAATGGCGCTGCACATTTTCTGGTATTTGGTATTTATCAATTCAAACTCGCGCACCTTCAGAGCAAACAAACGCCCAAGCGAGGCGATCCTGTTTTCAAACAAAGTGCGGGCAAAAGCATACAACTCCACATCAGCCGCGTTCAGCTCCCGCGCAAGAGCAATGTCATCATCACTCACGGCTTCGCGCTTTTCCGCAGCAAGCACGTTACGCTTCTCATAGCACAAGGACTTCAATCCCAGAAAGTCCCCCAGCAACAACAGACTTTCGTCAAAGCGTTCCTGAATGCCCACAAAGCCGAACACATGCTCCAGATTGTGCTTGGCAACCTCCAGCGCTTCTGCCGGAAAGACGTTCACATCAAAATGCAGGCCCGTATAGAAACGGGTCATAAAATTCTTGCCCCGAAACACCAGACGCGGCTCCACGCTTGCCAGATACTCTCTGAAACTTACTTTGTTTTCATTAAGATAGCTGTACATGTGGTTTTCCGGCCAGGACTTCAGAAACAGGTATTCGGAAACAAGCCGCGAAACAGGCTCCCGCAGAAAGGTGAATACCGAAACGTCGCGGGAGTAGATGCGCGGAGGATCATATTCCTCCAGAAACAAATGGCCCTGAATAAGCCGGATGCCGTCCAGTCTCGCCGCTTCAATCTCGCGAAATTCGCGATACTCCTGTTCGGAATAGACGCTGAGAATCTCCTCCCTGCCAAAGCTGTCCCGCAGAATGGCATTGAGAGTGGTCCCGGCTGTCCTGGGTAAATGCAGAAAGAAGAAGGGCTTGGCTGTCATGGGGCTATACGATATCTCCGGCATGGTACGTGCAGTAATCCCGTTCAGGACTCCCTGCGTCAATAATTGAACAGGGTACTGCATACTAGTCACGACAACATACTGCAAGCATTGCCCATTTTCTACAGGAAAAACATGCCGGACCGCATAGCCATATTGAATGTCGAGTTCAATTCCTCGTGCAACCTGCGCTGCCGCTGGTGCGCGCTGGACCACAGCCGCCCCCGCACAGTCATGTCGCCGGAAACACTGGACATCCTGCTCTCACAACTGGCTGAAGGCGCATTGCCGGCACTCAAACGGCTTGATCTGCACAACGGCGGCGAGACACTTCTGCATCCGGACCTCGGCTCCATGCTCGCCGTCCTGAGCCAATGGAAAACCGCCCTGCTCCGGCAGACCCCCGACCTACGCATACGTCTGCTCACCAACGGCATGCTGCTTACGGAACGCAAATCCCGCCAGATCATAGAAAGCAGTGCCGTTGACTGCCTGCGGTTCAGTGTGGACGGCGGTTCCCCGCAACAGTACGAAGCAATCCGGGTCGGGGCGCGCTGGAAGACACTGGTACGCAACGTAACCCGATTCTGCGAGCTGAACACCAAGGCGTTGCAGCCCATTCGTACTGAAGCCATATGCATGGTGCCGGAAGGACACAACACCCCCTTCTCTGACGAGTTCACCGCCCTTCTTGCCAATATCGACACAGTTTCCCTGCGCCACCCGCACAACTGGGATGGCAGCGCCGAACTGGGCGTGAATGACGCAAGCTACAGAAATATAGCCGAACGGCATACAGGCCAGTGTTGCTATCTGCTGGAACACAATCTGGTGGTGCTTCCGGACGGATCTGTCACGGTATGCTGCAACGATCTGAATGCCCGGGGAGTCATCGGCACCCTGCACGAAACCCCGCTCAGAGACATTGCCCCTTCTCCGGTCAGACAACAGATGAAGGAACTCATGCTGCAAAATCGCAAGGCCGAAATACCCCTTTGCCGAAACTGCACGGGATTTTTCCGCCCCTGACCCCACCCAGAACAATATCTGTAATACATTGTTTTAATTCAATTAAAAACACCACAATTCCCAAGCATCAAAACTATTTTTTAAATTCATACCTTTTTTGTAGGAAAAGCTTGCCTAAAACATACAAAATAGGTATGAATTAACCACAGGGACACGCTGCGGCATTTCTGAAAAAAATCTGCCACAGATGGAGCCAATGCCCCGCACTTGTCTTATACTTTATACGACAGGTGCACGGAGGAGCCCCTTTGGAAACCGCTGCCGCCCCTGCCGAACGACTGTTTGTTTTTCTCACAATAACCCCTACGGGGTAAAAGTATGAAAAACACAGCCGGGGAAAGAAAACCCGAGCAGGGATTCCAGTACGCACAATTCCTACCTGTTAGGTAGGAGATGGATAAGGAGTGGTTTCAAAACCTTTAGTGAAGGAGGCTGGCCATGACAGCTCTGGGGTACAAGACACAGGATGAGTCCAACAAGCCAATGAATTGGGATATGTGGACATGCTTCAACAAGAAGCGCTGGGAACAGCGCGCAAAGGATCGCCAGGCGAACCCGAAGCCCGCGGAAGTTGAGGAAGAAGTTAACCGTCCCATGGACTGGGACATGTGGAAACCCTTCCGCAAACAGTAATCCGCATCATCCGGCTATGAAAACGTTCTACGACGGCGTGCAGCACGACGGTTCCCGACCCTGCGCCGGCAGCACGACGAATCTGGCATACGTAGATCGTCCTTGAAACCGGATGCATGATGCGGCAGCAAAAGCCGCAACAAGGCATCAAGACATTGATACAATCTGCCGGTCCCAATGGCATGGGACCGGCAGAAATCAGCAGCCAAACACATACGTGTGTATCGAGTGGATGAAACGGGATGCATAACCTCCTTCACAAGGGCATCCCGTTTCACCAACACGGCTCTACCAAGCCTATCATTCTGCGACATGAAGGTGTATAAACACGTGCCGGGCATCAGGAACGAGTGTTCCTTGACGCCCGCCTAGCCCTCATGTAGGGATGTCATTACACGTGTGAATCCTGTGTCGAGCACGGCACGTCAACTTTCTCACTCAACCACCGCCGTACATGAAACTTTCTGCACGCACACGATACGCCACGAGAATTCTTCTCGACCTTGCCCAGCACGGGGACAGTGAAAATCCTGTCACTACCACAACGCTTTCTGAAGTCTCAGGCATTTCAGTGCAGTTCATCGAACAGATTCTCAAGCCGCTGAAAAAGGCAGGTCTTGTCGCAAGCGTGCGCGGAGCCGCCGGCGGACACATGCTGACCCGCGATCCCGAATCCGTCAGCATCGGCGACATCATCCGAATCATGGAAGGCGGCATCGAGCTCACTCACTGCTGTCAGGATGAAATTGCCAAGGAATGCCCCAGAACCGACCGTTGCCTCACCCGCGTTGTATGGCTTCGTGCCTCCCGAGCCCTTGAGAAGGAACTGGATTCCATCTCGCTCAAGGATCTCATCAACGGCGATGTAACGTTGCCGGAATAACCCCTCCCTTTTTCTCCCATCCCGCTCCCGGTTCCCTGAACCTTTTGGAAGAAAACCCACTCCCTCACAGTTTTTTCGCTCAGCTCGCCGCAAAGAATGAGAGTGAGATATCTTCCAAATTGAGCAACCAATCACTTCGCTTTTTCAACAACACATCACAACATACTAAAATAGCGCGACTTTTTTCTAAAGAGCCGCGCTTGACACATTTTTCACTTTGCATTAATCCTGACTCGAACAATCCAGATCATTTTAATCGGAATTAAATCATTCCCAGATTAATTTAATTCAGAACACAATACTCCGGATTGAACACGAGGACTACAGATCGCGTGCCCAGAACTCGCGATTGTCATTCCTGAACGAATGAACCTCTCCCGGGAGAAGCCCATGAGAATTTCCACCACTGCGCATTACGCATCCCGCCTTCTTGCACAGCTCGCCATGCACGAAACCGACAAGCCCATTCCGGCTGCGGTGCTTTCCGACAGCACAGGCATCTCCGTGAAGTTCATCGAAAAAATCATCCGTCCCCTGAAGACTGCGGGCTTCGTTCGCAGCGTACGCGGTGCTTCCGGTGGCCACATGCTCTGCATCCGCCCCGAGGAAGTGACGCTCGGTCAGGTGCTGCGCGTTGTTGAAGGCGGTGTTCAGCCGCCCCAGTGCTGCCCCGACAACCAGTGCGGCGAACACGATTGCGCAGCCCGCACGGCTTGGAACTCTGTAACCAGAGCTCTGGAGCAGACGCTGGAATCCATCACGCTGGCTGACCTGATGAAGGAGAACCTGAACTCCTACCCCTGCCAGTAACCCGGACACGCAGGTTCACCCTGCCCGGTTTCGGTCAGATCGGCAGACGTTCAGTCGGCGAAACCACACGAAAGGCATATGGCAACGCCCTGCCGCAGGCAGGATTATGCACCTTCATGCCCTGAGAAGGGCCGGCGTTGCAATGCACTTATGCATACCCCTTTCCCGTAGGGGGTAGGCAAGGCCGAAAGGCCACAGCTTTTGAATACGCTCTCCCGCTCAGGCGGGGGCAAACAATAACGTGCTTAGAACATAGCATTCGATAAAGGAGACCTGGCATGAAAAAACTGCTCATTCTCGGTTCCGGTTCCGGCGGTACCATGGTTGCAGCAAAGATGCGCAAACTGCTGGCGGAGTCCGAATGGGACATCACCATCATTGACCGCGATCCCATCCACCACTATCAGCCCGGCTGGCTGTTTGTGCCTTTCGGCATCTACACCATGAAGGATTGCGTCAAGCCGAAGTCCGACTTCATCCCCAAGGGCGTAAACTTTGTTCTCGACACCATCGTGAACATCGACCCCGCCGCCAAGGTGGTTACCACCAAGCAGGGTAAGTATGACTACGACTACATGGTGATCTCCACCGGCTGCCGCATCATGCCCGACGAAATCGAAGGCATGTCCGAAGGCTGGCGCAAGAACATCTTCGACTTCTACACCCCCGATGGCGCTAAGGCCCTGTGCCCCCAGATGCACAACTTCAAGAAGGGCCGCATGGTGTTCAACATCGCCGAAATGCCCATCAAGTGCCCGGTTGCTCCTCTCGAATTCGTATACATGGCCGACTGGTTCTTCACCAAGATGGGTGTCCGCAAGGACATCGAAATCGAACTGGTGACTCCCCTCACCGGCGCTTTCACCAAGGCCGTTGCCGCCGAAGTGCTTGGCAAGCTGTGTGACGACAAGAACATCAAGGTTGTTCCCAACTTCGTTCTCGACAGCGTTGACTCCGAGAACAAGGTTATCTCCGACGTTATGGGCAACGAACTGGACTACGACATGCTCGTATCCATTCCCCCGAACTTCGGTCAGCAGGTCATCGAAGACTCCGGTCTGGGCGATGCCATGATGTACATCCCCACCGACAACGCCACCCTGAAGGCCGAGCAGATGGAAAACGTGTACGTTCTTGGTGACACCACCAACGTACCCACCTCCAAGGCCGGCTCCGTGGCCCACTTCGAGTGCGACATCGTGTGCGCCAACCTGTTTGCCGAAATCGAAGGCCATGAGCCCCATCACCACTTCGACGGCCACTCCAACTGCTTCATCGTTACCGGCTTCGACAAGGCTTCCCTCATCGACTTCAACTACACTGTTGAGCCCCTGCCCGGTAAGTTCCCCCTGCCCGGCGTTGGCCCCTTCGACCTGCTCGGTGAAAGCCGCATGAACTACTACGGCAAGCTGATGTTCCGTTGGATTTACTTCAACCTGATGATGAAGGGCCACGAACTGCCGTTCGAACCTGACATGTACATGGCCGGCAAGCTCGACGTCCGCAAAGCCAAGAAAGACTAGGGGCGGTGCAATGACCAACGAAGAACGCATTCTCGAACGCCTCGAGTCTCTCGAGGAGAAGATCAGCATGATGCACAGCCGTGCAGAGACCATGCAGGATCTTCAGGAGACCGTCACGCCCATCGTACGGGACGTGATGAACAACGTGATGCTGAAAAGCTTCAGCGATGTGCAGGAACGCTGCACCCTTGAAGACCTTGGCGCACTGTCCAAGCGCTTCATGATGAGCGTTCGCGACCTCACCTGGATGATGGAATCTCTTGAGAACATCATCGAGCTGTGGCGCACCTGCGAACCCATGATCAAGCCCACCTTCATCGCCTCCATCGAAAAGTTCGATGAACTCGATCAGAAGGGCGTGTTCAAGGCGCTTGGCGCTCTGAGCGATTCCATGGGTAACATCACCCAGAAGTACACCCCCGAAGAGTTCGGCCGTATGGGCACCGCTCTGGTGAACATGGCCGGTCTGCTCGAGCGCCTTGCCGACGCTGACATCGAAAATGCCAAGAGCGTTAGCCCGCTCGGCATGGTGGGCCAGCTGCACAGCAAGGACTCCAAGCAGGCTCTCGGTATCATGGCTGAACTGCTTTCCGCCCTCGGAAAGTCCAAGAACGCCTAAAAAGAACAACTACTCCTTCCGGCCGCGCCGTTCCTCTGCGCACGCTGCGCGCAGACCGATCCGTCAGGGAGCGGCGCGGACGGTTGGAGCAACACCCGAAAACGGACTCGTCCGGACGAATTGAACAGGGAGGCCCCATGGCCAAGAAGATCCTCATCGTTGATGATGACCCGACTATTGTAACGTTCCTCGAAGACCTGCTGCGCGATCACGACTACTCTACCTGCGCCGCTTACAGCTGTGCGGAAGGTCTTGAAAAAGCACGTCAGGAAAAGCCTGACCTCGTGCTTCTGGATATGGAAATGCCCGGCAAGGGCGGCACCATGTTCTTTGTGAATATGCGTAAGGAATCGGAAATCAAGGATACGCCCGTAGTGGTCGTCAGCGGTGTGGGCCCCCGTCCTCCGGCGCTGCGCAAGGGTGTTCCCACCATTTCCAAACCCGTTGATGTATCCCTGCTTCTTAGCACGGTTGCAGAGCGTATTGCCTAGGGTATCCTGAATCGTGATAGCCGTGCGACGGAAACCCCATCGCACGGCTTTTTTCATATCCAGAACCGGAACGGCTCAGCAAAACGCCGGAAGAGATGTTCATGCTCCCATTCCCATCCGCCAGTTGTTTCAGTGGCACTTCCGACACCCCTTCCGTGCTTGTCACCTTTGATGCGCCGGATGTCGTGGCCCTGCTTGAAAGAGCCGGTTTCAACGTCCTGACGGATCAGAGAACGCTCGGCGGGCTGTGCAGCCGCCCTTCCCTTTCTGCGAATACCCCTGTCGGCATGGCCTCTCCCACGGTTATCCTCTCCCGTCCGCACACCGTGCCGGACTTTCTGGACTCCGAAATCGTCATTCTGGCGTACCCCGAAGAATTTTCCGACGTCGCCACCCTTCTGGATGAAGGCGCATCCGCCATGGTGCCTGAGCCGTATGACCCCGCCCTGCTGCTCGCAACCATCCGCAAGGCATGGGACGACGCCTCAATGCGCCACGAGCTGAGGCGCTATCAGGAAGACAGCCGCAAGGTTGCCCACGAGCAGGCCGCAGCCATGCTGCAGGACGAACGCATCGCCGCCGCGGGCATGATTGTGGAAGGCCTTTCCCGCGCCATGCTGGAAGCCGTGGAAGACGCCAAGTGTGCGGAGTATGTGGCCCAACTGCCCACCCATGCCGCGCTGCATGAACGCAACGGCTCCATCGTCGCCGCCAATAATGCATTCCGTGACCGATTCTGCACCGACGCAATCAATAGCGCCAAAGGCATCGTCTACCAGTCCGCAGGCAATGAAGGATGGATCAACCCCGTTGAGGAAACCTTCCTTTCCGGCGCTTCCTGCAAACGATGCGAACCAATTTTCACTGCCCACGGCGAAGAACTGCCCTCCCTCATCTACACCTTCCCCATCAAGGGACCGGAACGCGAATACGATCTCGTGCTGGAAATTGCCGTAGACGTTTCCGAGGTTGAGGAACAGCAGCAGAAGCTGCTTGCCGTGCAGAAGCAGTATCGCAAACTTTTTGACGAAGCCCCCTGTTTCATCACCGTGCAGGACAAGGACTTGCGGGTGGTGGACGCCAACCGCCGGTTCAAGGAGCAGTTCAGCTACACCCCGGGTGCACGCTGTCATGAGCTGTACAGGCACAGCTCGGAACCCTGCGCGGAATGCCCTATCGTCCGCACCTTTGAAGACGGCCAGTCCCATCAGGCGGAAAAGCAGGTGACCACCAATCAGGGCACCCCCTGCAACATCCTTGTCCAGACTGCTCCCATATATGATGAACATGGCGAACTGACGCACGTCATCGAGCTTTCCACAGATATCACCATGATCCGCCAGTTGCAGAGCCATCTCGCCTCCCTCGGCATCATGCTCGGCTCCATGTCGCACGGCATGAAGGGCCTGCTCATGGCCATAGACGGCGGTGCCTACAGACTGGAAGCGGGCCTCAGGAAGGAAGACATCGAGCGCATCGCATCAGGTTGGACGCAGGTACGGGAAAAGCTCGGCAGTCTGCGCAAGATGTCGCTCGATATTCTGGACTACGCCAGAAACCGCGAGCTTGAACTCGGCCAATCAGACCTCCGGGAATTTGCGGTTCAGCAGTTCGAGGCCATACGCCACAAGGCGGAAACCAACGGCATCGCCCTGACGCTGGATGTGGAACAGGCGCAAGGTTCCTTTGAAGCGGATACGCTGTCCCTCGCTTCAGCCGTCACCAACATTCTTGATAACGCCGTGGATGCCTGCCTCTTCGACAGAACAAAGACGAAACATGCCGTCACATTCCGCGTCTGGCGCAACGGCGAATACGCGCACATGGTAGTGGAAGACAACGGCGTGGGACTGGACAGGGAAACCCGCGACAACATGTTCACCCTGTTCTTTTCCTCCAAGGGACACGTAGGCACGGGCATCGGCCTTTTCTACGCCCACGAAGTTATCACCCGCCACCATGGCGACATCACCATTAATTCCGAAGTAGGCTGCGGCAGCAGCTTCCATATCCGTCTGCCCCTGCACCAGCCCGCAACGCACTAGTCTGCGGATCTCCATACAAGATACAAAAAACGGCGACAGGTCATCAGACCTGTCGCCGTTATCCATTCATATAACTCGGAAAAATCAGCGTCCTGCCAGCAGGGACACCCTGACCTTCACCACCACTTTCTTCACGGGGGCAGGTTTTCCGTCCATGGCCACACCCGGGGCATGTCCGTCTTCAGGATACAAGGCCGCAAACACGCCGTCTCCCAGCGTTATGCGCGTAGTGGGCGCTCCATCGCGGGCATAACGCATAACGTCCCCCTTGGCGGGATCATAGTCCTGCGTCACGGCAAGCGCCTTCACGGGAGCATAATCAAACCACTCATGCCCACGCAGCAGGAATTGCACGTCCATGTACTCACGGTGCGACTCGTAGGGTTTGCTGTTCTCCGGAACCGTCTCGTATTCCGCAACCACGGCAAAGATGTCCGTACCGTCTATGGCATACTTCCCCACGGCCATTTCGGGCGTCAGCGATTCCAGAAACAGAAAGGCCTTTTCCCACGTAGGTCCAAGCGGATACGTCCGCCAGTTTTCCAAGGTATCGACAATCACGGCAACTCCTCAGGGCACGGATTCAACCCGCCCGACACACTCAGTTCATTGCAAAAGCCATGGACCGTCCCATGGTCCAGACAGTCTGGCATTATGCTGATTTTCCCTCTGCATGTAAATCACATTGCCGGCACGCATCGTAACCGCCTGATTGGTCTGACCTCTTGCCCAAACACAGTCCAACCCCATTCTCCCGCAAGGCATAACAGGCCAAGATTCTTATTGACTCATCCCTCGGTTCTGACAAACATCCATACGAGTTCAAAACGCGCAGTTCGCAAACGTACTGCCCGCCGCTTCCGATTATGCACGTACACGGAGACAATCGCATGGTCCATCATCCGGCGTATGCACGCCTCGTATATCTCCCCTGCCTGATTCTGCTCTTCTGCCTCGGCATGCTGGCCGGTTGCTCCGGCAATGCGCCGGAGAGCGGAAAAAAGAAACGCGACGTCCCCGTTATCGTTGCAACAGCGGTGCAGGAACCAGCCCAGTTCGTGGTTTCCGCCGTAGGCAACGTCCAACCGCAGGCAACCGTTGCCATCAAGACGCAGGTTGGCGGTACCATTGTGGAACAGCGGGTTCGCGACGGCCAGAGCGTGAATGCTGGCGACCTGCTTTTCAGATTGGACCCGCGCCCCTTCGAGCTTGCCATCCGCGAGGCACAGGCCAAACTCGGGCGTAACCGCATTCTGCTGGAAAAAGCCAACAAGGATCTCAAGCGGTATGCCCAGCTCAACAAGATAAACGCCGTGGCGCAGGAGCAGTACGACAAGACCTACGCCGACGCAAAATCGCTGGAAAGCGATATACAGCTCAATCTGGCCACGCTGGAACGTGCGCAGCTGGACCTCAGCTACACGGTCATCCGCGCCCCCATTCCGGGCAACGTGGGAATTGTGCAGGTCAACGAGGGCAACGTCATCAAGGCCAACGACGACCGCACCCTCTGCGTCATCAACCAGCTGGAACCCATTTCCATTTCCTTCTCCCTGCCGGAAAAATATCTGCCGGAAGTCATGACCATGCGGCAGGCAGGAGAGGTAACCGTGTACATCACGCCTGCCACCGGCAAAGCGGACGACAGCCAGAGCGCCTCCAGTTCAGGCAACTCCATTGCCGCCGCGCTCACCGCCATGGACAACACCGTGGATACGGCAACGGGCACCATCAAGCTGCGGGCTCAATATTCCAACGCCGACAAGAAACTCTGGCCCGGGCAATTTGTCAGGGCCGGACTGGTCTTGCGTGAAGAGCCCGCCGCCGTGCTCATTCCCACCGCTGCGGTCATGGACGGCATCAACGGCTCGTATGTGTATGTCATCACTCCGGACAACAAGGCCGAAGACCGGCTCATCACCGTGGATTTTCTTGTCGGAGACCGAACCGTTGTCTCCGCGGGTCTGAAAGCGGGCGAACGGGTGGCGCTTGACGGCCAGGTCCGTCTGGCCCCCGGCATGAGCGTCGAGGTACGCAACGAACCCAAGGCAGTCCCCTCCCCCGCCGGAGCGGAACCGGCAAAGGCGCAGTAGCACATGAATCCCTCAGCCCTGTTCGTCAACCGTCCGGTCATGACCACACTGGTCATGCTGGCCATGCTTATTTTCGGCATCATGGCCTACTTCAAGCTGCCCGTGAGCGACCTGCCAAGCGTGGACTTTCCCACCATCGAGGTGAGCGCCAGCCTTGCGGGAGCCAATCCCGAAACCATGGCCTCTTCCGTGGCAACGCCGCTGGAAAAGCAGTTCTCCACCATTGCGGGGCTGGACTCCATGACCTCGGTCAACAGCATGGGCACTTCCCGCATCACCCTGCAGTTCAATCTGGACAAGGAGATCGATGCCGCCGCGCTGGACGTGCAGTCCGCCATCACCGCAGCCATGCGCAACCTGCCGGAAGACATGGACACGCCCCCCACCTTCCGCAAGGTGAACCCCGCGGATTATCCCATTCTGTATCTCGCCATTTCCTCACCCACCATGCGCCTTTCGGACGTGAATGAATACGCCGAAGGCATGATGGCCCAACGCATTTCCATGATCAACGGCGTGGCGCAAGTGATGGTATACGGCTCCAAGAAATACGCGGTACGCATACAGCTTAACCCCGAAGCGCTGGCCGCCAAGGAAATCGGCGTGGACGAAGTGGCCAGCGCCATCCGCAGCGGCAACGTGAACCTGCCTGTGGGCACCATCAGCGGCTCAGCACGGGAATACACGGTACGCTCATCCGGTCAGCTCATGGACGCGGCCAGTTACCGGCCGCTGATCATCGCATGGCGGAACGGAGCACCGGTACGCCTCGGCGAAGTGGCCACCGTGCTCGACAGCGTTGAACGAACCCGCCGCCTCAACTGGTACAGCGGCACTCCCGGCATGGTGCTTGCCATCCAGCGCCAGCCCGGAACCAACACCGTGGCCGTGGCCGATTCCATACGCACCCTGCTGCCGGAATTCCGCGCCATGCTGCCCGCCTCCGCGAATCTTGAGATACTCTATGACCGCTCAGAATCCATCAGGGACTCCGTACAAGATGTAAAATTCACCCTTGTGCTGACCATCTGCCTTGTGGTCATGGTCATCTTCCTGTTCCTGCGCAAGGTCTCCGCCACAATCATCCCGAGTCTTGCCCTGCCCATGTCCATCGTAGGCACCTTTGCGGTGATGCACCTCATGAACTTCAGTCTGGACAACATCTCGCTCATGTCGCTCACGTTGTCCGTGGGATTCGTGGTGGACGACGCCATCGTCATGCTGGAAAACATCGTCCGGCATCAGGAGATGGGCAAGACCGTGCGGGAGGCCGTCATGGACGGCTCGAAGGAAATCGCCTTCACCATCGTCTCCATGACCATCTCCCTTGCAGCGGTGTTCATTCCCGTGCTCTTCATGGGCGGCGTGGTTGGCAGGCTGTTCCACGAATTCGCGGTGACCATTTCCGCCGCCATCCTGCTTTCCGGCGTGGTATCGCTCACGCTCACCCCCATGCTCTGCAACCTCATACTGCGCCCCAACACGCATGATCGCCATGGGCGGTTCTACAATTTCATGGAGCGCATGTTCAACGCATGGCACCGCCTCTATGACGTGACCCTGCACTGGTGCGTGCGCCACCATGCCCTGACCATGGGGGTTTCCATCATCCTGCTGGGAGTGACCGCATGGATGTTCGCAATCATTCCCAAAGGCTTTTTGCCCAAGGAAGATACGGGCCGCCTGCAGGCGTCACTGGTCTACGAAGAAGGCATCAGCTTCGATACCCTGGTACGTCGCCAGAAGGCAGTCATGGAGATTCTGGGCAGGGATGCGGCCGTGCAGGGGTACATGTCCGTTGCCGGTTCCGGCGGTCCCAACTCGGCCAACAACGCCGGACGGTTGATGATAACGCTCAAGGCTCATGCGGAACGCACGGAAACGGCCGACGAAGTGCTCCAGCGCCTGAGGGGCAAGCTCTCGCAGGTGCCCGGGGTAAAGATATTCCTGCAAAATCCCCCCGCCATCCGCATCGGCGCGCGAGCCTCCAAGGGGCAGTATCAGTACACCCTGCAAAGCCCGAACACCGATGACCTGTATCGCGTTGCAGCAGAACTGGAAGAACGCCTTGGCGGCATCTCCGAACTGCAGGACGTAAGTTCGGACATGGAATTGAAAAGCCCGGAACTGCAACTGACCATTCTGCGCGACAAGGCCGCAGCTCTGGGCATAAGCGCCTTCCAGATCGAGGATGCCCTTGCCGCTTCCTACGGGGAACGACGCGTCACCAGCATCTATGCCGCCAACGACACATACAAGGTGCTCATGGAACTTGCGCCCGAGTACCAGGCGAATCCGGACTCGCTTGCCTTCCTCCATATCCGGTCAAGGGACGGCAGGCTTGTGCCCTTTGATACTCTGGTGGAACGAAAGATGGGCGTGGGTCCGCTGTATATCAACCATTCCGGCCAGCTCCCTTCCACCACCGTGTCCTTCAACCTGCGGCCGGGAATCTCACTTGGCACCGCCATGGGCAAAGTGGAAGCCGTAGCGGCAGAGGTTGTTCCCTCCAGCGTCTCCACCAGCTTCCAGGGTGAAGCGCAGGCATTTCAGGATTCCATGAAGGGTCTGGCCCTGCTGCTCATCCTCTCCGTGCTCATCATCTACATTGTGCTGGGCATTCTGTACGAGAGCTTCATACACCCGCTCACCATTCTTTCCGGTCTTCCCTCCGCCGGTGTCGGGGCCCTGCTCACCCTCATGATCTTCAGGGTGGATCTCAATCTCTACGGCTTCGTGGGCATCATCATGCTTATCGGCATCGTAAAGAAAAACGCCATCATGATGATCGACTTCGCACTGGAAGCGCAGCGCAAACAGGGCATGGACGCCCGCAAGGCCATCTGCGAAGGCGCATTGGTCCGCTTCCGTCCCATCATGATGACCACCCTTGCCGCACTCATGGGCACACTGCCCATCGCCCTCGGCTTCGGAGCCGGTGCTGAAGCCCGCAGACCGCTGGGGCTTTCCGTCGTAGGCGGACTGCTGCTCTCCCAGTTGCTCACCCTGTATTTCACGCCCGTCTACTACATATACCTTGATGCGGCCCAACGCAGATTGCGCAGGCTGTTCGGGAGCTCGGAACAACAAGCCCGGGCGGCATCCGACAGGTAAAATAAGCCGCCGGATACGACTGTATCCGGCGGCTTTTCAATTCTCATCAATGCCGGGAGCTCTACTCGAACGGTTCGGCAAGCTCCTCGCGGTCCAGCATATCGGCGTTCTGCATCCGCAGCCGCACCATGGTGGAAAGATGGGCATAGGACTCTTCATCCATACCCGTGAAGTTCATGGCAGCGTCATCCGTTCCCACACGAACAATAATGCCCTCAATCTCCAGCCCTATGGCATCGGCAAGGGCTATTCTGAGTCGACACTCTTCACGCAGCGGAGGCAATACGGCAGCAGAAATGAGAGCCCCCTTGAGAGAAATATCCCTCGTCTGCACAGGCCACTCCCTGCCACGCACGACAAGAATACCGTCGTAACTCCCGCGCACACGGCTGCGCTTACGTCTGTTGGGCATACCAGCTCCTCGGTGGGCTCGTTTCAGGGGCGATCCGAACGCTCCATCAACTATCATGCGGAACTGTAACGCAAAAAACCACCGTTTCGCAACCGGTGGTTTTTTGAATGATTGCGTTCATGCAACCTGCTAATACTGGTAGGATTCGGGCCTGTTTTCATACGGATACGGCAGGAGCTCCGAGACCATCTTCAGTTCAACCCTGCCCTTCTCCGGCTGCACGGCACACAGCACCCCGCGGCCAAACTCGAAGAGGAACTGCCTGTCCGCTGCGGAAGGAGCTTGCACGCTCCCGTCCGGAGCTACGGCTACCGCCGCGCGGAATTCGTATTCCCCCTCGGAAACAGCCTTCAATATGGCTGTGCGCAGCGCGGTCTGCGTTTCGCTCATGAGCGCATTCTCCACGTTGCAGCCGGTTACGATCCTGCCGGAACGGGTCATCACGGCTGCACCGACCGGGTAACGCGAATACGGAGCATAGGCATTGATGGCCGCGTTCCGCGCCGCCGTATACAGGGCGGAGTATTCTTCAGGATACAGGGTGGGCACGAACCATTTGCGATAGATACGGTCATATTCACCGCTCTGGATAACACGCAGCATGCCCCGGTTGATCATGGCAAGCAGCTTGTCCTGATCGCGGTTGACCGCAAAATAGGTATCGGAAACAACCAAAGGCGTCCCCACAGCCGTAATGGTACCCAGTTTAAGGCGGTCGATGAGATAGTAGGCAGTCTGGGTAGGCCCGCCGTAGGCAACGACCTCGTCGTTGTACAACGCCTTGAGAGCTTCCGTCTTGCTCTTGTAAAGCTTGATGTTCAGGCCGCCGAACTCTTCCAGCACGCGCTGCTGGTATGAACCTTTCTCAACGGACACCGTCTGTCCTCGAAGCATGGTCACGTTGCCCACGCGCGCAGCAGGCTTGGTGAACAGCTTGATCTGCAGAGGCATGCTGGGCTTGTCGGCAAACTTGTAAAGAAGCTGTCGCTGCTTGGTAACGGCCATGCCCGACGAGACTTGAATATTGCCTGCGGAAAGCTCGACCTGCACCTGATCCCATGTGAGTGGACGCATGATGAGCCGCACATTCTCGTCCTGCAATACGGCCTGGATGAGATCCACATCGAATCCCGCGGGCTTGCCTGCAGCCTCTTCAAAGCTGAACGGCGGATATTCGCGGTCGAATCCGTAGATGACCTTCATGGGCGGTTCTGCCGCGGCAGGCAGAACTGCGGCAAAGAGATACAGCAATACGGAACTCAGCAATATGGCTACGGCGTGACCGCGTAAGGCATTGCGAAGAAACATGACCGTCTCCTGAGTGTTGGCGTTCTTCCGTATCATATCGGCAGATTAGCAAAAGACTGTAGGGTTAACTACAAGCATCGGGATTCAGCATGCAATCCAGCGCCCGTTCCAGATCTGCAATGGTTTTATCCACGGCGTGATGTTCCCGCGTATAAAAGGACATGGCAAATTGTCTGATGGCGGATTCCACTTCTTCCGGATCAGGCAACGCGGGAAGCGACCCTACCCCGGCAAGATGGCAGGCAATGGGACGCAGACAGAGCGTCCTGTCCATGGAAGCCACAAGGCCGTCCACACCGCCGCCGGAAGCCTTCTCCTGCGCGAGTCCGACAACATCCATGGAGCGCGCCATCCCCAGCACCTGCGAGGGCGGCTGGTTCAGGTTCACTTCTTCTATGCGGGCATTAATCTCGTCGCACCATGCGATGTATCGTTTCCAGCCGACGGTACGGCTGCGCACCTTACCCATCATGCCGCTCATCTTGTCAAAGGACGATGCACCGTTCTCCTGACCAGAGCCCTTTGTCTCGGGCAAGGCATACGTCTGCACGGCATGGTAGCTGGTATAGCCGCTGCCGTTCAGATACCGGTCAAAAGCGCTGTAGACATGCTGGTATACACGCACCAGCAGTCCGGCAAAGCGCCTCTTGCGGGTAATGCCCCACGGAAGACGCAGAAAAAGGCAAGGCTCGACATTGCGAACCTTGAAGTGCAAACCATAAGAGGCAACGTCCACCCCAATGGCATCGAAAAGGGCCTGCGCCCCCTCCTCTCCCTGCAACAGGGCATACAGCAAGGCACAACTGCACAGGGCGCGCTGCCCGGCCAGCGCAACGTCCGCCTCCTTGGCTTCAAACAGGTCAATCTCGTCATCAATGGCTTTGCGGGCACTGAAAAAATTGTCCGCCATCTCCGACATGACCTCGTCATGCAGCAAGGAAGTAAAAGATTCCTGCTTCACCATGCCCTCACTTCCAGTCCGGCATCAGCGCCGCGTATCGTCCGCCCTTTTTCCATCCGGTGACAGTATACATACAACGCTGCCATTGCAAGCAGACCTCCGTGGTGGCAATATGAAAGCCTGCACGTGCCTCTGCCTTGCGGCACGACACAAACGAAGACAGCCCCTGCAAAGGAGAAATATCATGATGAAAGACCTGCACCCATCCATCCTCAATCTTGGGGATATGCTCAGAAAACGGGGCATGCTGCTCGGCACGGCCGAATCATGCACGGGCGGCCTCATCGCCGCCGCACTCACCGACGTTTCCGGTTCTTCAGGCTGGTTTGCCGGCGGCGTGGTGGCCTATGCCAACGAAATCAAGGAGCAGGTGCTTGGTGTGCCGCATGATACCCTTGTGACCCACGGTGCCGTGAGCGGTGAAACCGTGGAGGCCATGGTGCGCGGAGCAACCCGCGTGCTCGGCGTGGACTGTGCCGTTGCCGTATCAGGCATTGCCGGCCCCTCCGGAGGCACACCGGAAAAGCCTGTGGGCACAGTATGGCTGGCTGCCTGTGCGGGCGAGGCCCTTGCCGTGCGCCGCTTTGTGTTTTCCGGCAATCGCGATGCCGTACGGCTACAGACAGTCGCAGCCGCCGTGCAGGAACTGACCACCCTGATTGAAGCGCAATGACATAGAAAAAGGGACGGAAATAATCCGTCCCTTTTCATTTCGGACAGGGCAAGCCTGCCGACTCCGGAGCAGCTACTACACGTAGTCGCCCCTGTTGATTTTGAACCTTTCGGTGAACGACATCACCTCAAGTTCATTCACCACGGATCCCAGATCGGGATAGCGTGCGGAAAGTTCCGGGTTCTGCTCCTTGAGCTGCGACAGTTCGCCGGAAATGCTTTCCAGCGTTCCATACGCGCCCTTCAGGTCAGGAGCACCGGCGGCACCGATCTGGCGGGAATACAATTCCCACTTGTCCAGCATGCCATCCAGCTGGCCGACAAGCGCGGCAGCCTCCGTTCCCGTACCCTCAACCGCTCCGGCCTCTTCCACCGGGTTCGCCATCAGCAACGGATCCAGAACCATGGCCCGCGCTCCCACAGGAGGCACGGTTGCCTGTGTTTTCGAGGCCTCATCCTGACGCCCCAGCTCCTCGGCAAACAGATCACCGAACCCCTCGCCGGTCGTCTTGGACCGCTTGCGGAGTTCTTCCTGTTGCTGAAGTGCATCTACCTGTTCTGAACGAATCTTCATCGGCGCACCCCTTTTTAGGGTTTTGACCAGATTGAGCAAGAAGCCTGCCAACCCTTATAAAAACTTCAATGCATTGATTTTAATGAAATAATCAAAAAACACACGGGGCATTTTCTGCCGCACGGGGAAAAAGATGCCCGTCTCTGGGCTTAAACCTACTTCACAACCTTTTCCTTGTCTATGCGCCGTGAAATGTGTATAGATTAAGTAAGATTAGAATGAATACCGCGCAATGCGGACTGTGCATGCAATATAGCCACAGGAGGCCAATATGACTGCCATCAACAAGATCCTCGTCGCTGTCGATTTCTCTGACCACAGCAAGTACATAGCTGACTACGCAAAGCTCCTTGCAACCAAGCTGGATGCCGCGCTGGTAGTTGTGTACGCAGCGCCCTCCCTGAGTCAGTATGTGGGCTTCCACGTTCCCCCGAACTCCATAGAAAGCTTTGTGGGCGAAATCGTATCCGGCGCCGAAAAGTCCATGGACGCGTTCCTTGCCGAAAACTTCGGCGGACTGCAGGCTTCCGGCAAGGTTGTCACCGGCTATGCCGCGGAAGAAATTCTGGCCACTGCCGAACAGGAAAACGTGGACATGATCATCATGGGCACCCATGGCCGCAAGGGCATTGACCGCATCCTCTTCGGTTCCGTTGCGGAAAAGGTGGTTAAGGGCGCGAACATCCCCGTGCTCACCGTGCGTCCTCCGGCACTGTAAGTGCTCCGGCAGCCTGACGGAAATGCCGCGTAGGGACAACCGGCCTTACGCAACCGCATTGTCCGCTTGCGCACAGCCCCCCTCGTAGTCTATTCATGGGCGGTCCGAAAGGATCGCCCTTTTTTCACGGCGATACCACATCATCAGCGCAAGGAGCATCGCATGACCTCCCAACGTTGCCGCGCAACCTCGCAGGTGCGGCCCGAAGTGATGGACTTCTCCCCCTATTCGGCGGGACTTTCCATCCAGGAAATCAAGGAACGCTACGGCCTCGATACGGTCGTCAAGCTCGCCAGCAACGAAAATCCGCTTGGCACTTCTCCTCTGGTTCAGCAGGTCATCCGCTCCCATGCCGATCACGTATTCCGCTACGCCCAGTCCGGCAATCCTCGTCTGGCAAAGAAAATTGCCGATTTATTCGGCCTGCCCGCAGAATGCATCGTCACTGGCAACGGCTCGGACGAGGTTATTGACCTGCTCATCCGCGCCAAGGCGCGCCCCGGCATAGATAACATCGTAGCGTTTGATCCCTGCTTCTCCATGTACACCGTGCTGGCCCGCCTGTGCGGCGTGGAATTGCGCCAGACGCCGCTGAACAACGACTTTTCCTTCAACTGGGACGCCCTTGTCTCGCTGACGGACGAAAACACGGCCATCGTCTTCGTGACAACGCCCGACAACCCTTCCGGCTACACCCCGCCCGTGGAAGAGATCATGGCCCTTGCCAAGCGTCTTCCCGAACAGTGCCTGCTGGTTGTGGACGAAGCCTACATGGACTTCACCGGCAACAAGGATGCCTATTCCATGCTGCCGCGCCTTGCGGACTTCCCCAACGTATGCGTGCTGCGCACCTTTTCCAAAAGCATGGGGCTTGCGGGCCTGCGCCTCGGCTTCGGGGCCATGCAGCCGGAACTCGCGGACTATCTCAAGCGCATCCGCCCGCCGTTCAGCGTGAACATTCTCGCCGAACATGCAGGCATGGCCGCCCTTGACGACACGGTCTTCTACAACGAGACCCTCCGTGTCACCGCAGAAGGCCGCGACTATCTGAACAGGGAACTGGCCGCACTGGGCTGCACCGTATTTCCTTCCAAAGCCAACTTCATCATGTTTGAGGCCCCCATTGACGGTACCGAACTGCACGAGCAGCTCCTGCGCCGGGGCATCATTCTGCGCCCGCTGAACAAGGGATACGGCCTGCCGCGCCACATGCGCGTGACCGTGGGCAATGCGCACGAAAACAAGGTGTTCATCAACGCCTTCAAGGAGATTCTGCATGACCGCTAAGCGGAACATCGTCACGCTGGACGGTCCCGCAGGCGTGGGCAAAACCACACTGGCAAAACGTACGGCACAGGCTCTGGGCATCGCCTATCTGGATACCGGCGCCATGTTCCGCACACTGGGCTGGAAGCTCGGCGCGGACGCCGCTTCCCTCAGCGAAGCTGAGCTTACCGCACGGCTTGCCGCTTTCTCGTTCTCGCTTTCCGGCAGCGGTGCAGACACGGTTCTATCCGTCAACGGCACACCGGTAGGACAGGAAATCCGCACAGAGGAAGTGGGCATGCTTGCCTCCATCGTGGCCAAGCTGCCTGCCGTACGCACTGCACTGAAAGCCGCGCAGCAGGCCATGGGCGCAGCAACCCCGCTGGTGGCAGAAGGCCGCGACATGGGCACGGTGGTATTCCCTGAAGCCCGCTGCAAGATATTCCTTGATGCCTCACCGCAGGAACGCGCCCGCAGGCGCTTCGACCAGTTGGTAGCCATGGGCGAAACGCCCGATCTGGAGGCACTGACGGAACAGATCCGCCAGCGCGACGATCAGGACCGCAACCGGGCCATAGCCCCCCTGAAGCCCGCTGAAGATGCCGTCATCGTGGACACGACGACGCTGGACATTGACGGCGTGTTCAACGAAATCATGCGCCACGTGAAGGCAAACGCCTAACCGTCTCGCAAAACGCAAGCAAAGCCCCGGCCTCCTCCATGCCAGGAAGAAGCCGGGGCTTATCATTTCTTATCGTTGCATCATTCAAGCCGGAGCTGATGTGAACTGTCAGCCAGATCCCATACGCAAGACAGGCAGTCTGAACGGCAACCGCCCCCGTCAAAAGACCACGTCACATAGTTCCACGATCAATAGACGTCATCCAGTCGGACACGGGCGTCCGCATTCTGCAGCAGGGTTATCCACATACCTTCATGCTCGCGGGTCTGCAGCTTCTTGTAGGCATCCCGCCGCAGATAGAGCATATCCACCTCCACATCCTTCAAATCCGGCAACGCCCTGCCGATTTTACCCGGGGTGCATTTGCGCTCCTGCTCCCTTGCGTGCTCGCTGCACAAGCCGGAATTCTGCAACATGTCCGAGAAGATCAATATCTTGCGACGGGCAACCGCGTCCGAGAAGTCTGGCCGCCTGCAGATCTTGGCAACGATTTCGGCAATGGCGGTTCCTTTCACGTCCGTGGCATTCTGCACGTCCATGACGGCATCCGAAATCACCGGCAGAAAATCCCGCCTGAAACGCTGCTCGGCAATCCGCTCGTTTCCAAACAAATTCCCTTGATGGCGCGGCGGGGCAACGGCACTCGCCACAGGTTCCAGATACGAACCGGACATATTATCCAGATAAAAGACCGAAACCTTGCCGCCGTCCGGCGTGCCCCACTCCACAGATTGCATAATGCTGCGCAATTCCTGCTGCTGTGTCTCAGTCAATGGGTCGGAACGGTCAAGCAGCAACACAAGATGGTAGGCAAGCGTCTTCGGCGCGGCCGTGACTTCTCTCCATATAACGCCAAGAGCAACCATGAGAACCAATGCGGCAGCCACAACAGGAAGCCCTTTCAGGCTGCCGGTGCGTTCCGGCTTCCTGCCTCTGGAGTCGCCACGCCTTCTGTCTTCATAACGATGCGGAAAAGATTGCTGTTTACGGCCTTCCCGCTTCAGCAAGCTCTTCAATCCGGTGCTAGATCCTTTCTGCCTGGCCATGATAGTCTCCCATGTCGTCGTGAGGCCCGTTGCCGTTGTCACTGCTGAAAGAAGAGGCATCATCATACTCTGCGGACGAAGAATCCCCCGCATCGCTACCGTTTTCGGCATCGAAACGGCTTCCGGGTCCCGTTGGTCCGGCAGAATCCTCACCGGGTTCACCGGCTGCATTCTTTGAGGCTCCGTCCTCGCCCTTCTCCCTCTTCCGCTCTATGCTGTTGAAGAACGCTTCAAGACTACGGGACTCTTCCAATTCGCGCTGATGCACGATCTGCTTGATCTCCTCCCCCTTGCTGACCACATCATCAAGGACAACCATGCGGGCAAGCACTGCTTCGTCATCGGTCAGATCCAAGGTCACCTGCATTTCGCCCTCTGCAAAATCCTTGTAGGTATCCCAATATCCGGGGAGCGGACAGGCCGTAGGGGCACCTCCCAGCAGTCGTCTGAACTGTCTGAGCAGAAGTTTCTGGGCATCATTCCACTCAGAGGCAATGCGGCCATATTCCTCACGGATGTTCCGGCTCATGGCAAGGCTGGATTTGTAGAGCCCCAGAATGCGGGAATAGTCGCCCACGTCCCTACCTACCTCACGGTCGGCATCCGCACGGGCGAGCTTGATGTCTTCCTCCACGTTCAGCTTCAGTTCTTCATAGTCCTTTTCCGCCTCGGCAAGCTCACGCCCTACCTTGCCGAACTCCTTGTCTACATCGCCAAAGGTGTAGCCCTTGTAGAGCAGGTACTGGGCTATGATGATACCGAAGATAAGCAACACGAAGGATTCGAAGGACTCCAGTTGAAAAGGCTGGGTGAACACCCGGCTCAAAAACTGCCGGTTTGCCCTTTCAAAGCTTTCCAGCACGGCTACGGCAGACCTGTAGTGCGCAGCGCTCAGGTTAACCAGACCGATGATAGCCTGCTGCATCGAAAGCAGACCGCCCGTTACCGCGTACCTGCGCCAACCGTTCAGGGCATTGCGCAATTTGAGCAGATAGCCCGTTCCAAACGAAAGGATCAGGTTCACCAGTGAAATGAACAAGGCCTGCGTCAGCCCCCCTACGTACCCCATTTCACTGCCGCCGGCGAAGAGAACGCCGTTGAAGAAAGTCTCAAGAATCACCGCCACCACAAGCCAGCCTACTGCAGCCTGCACATTTCCCTGCGGCTGAGGATCGCGCTCATACCCCCTGTCCTGCCGTAACTTCCACAACTGCATACGCAATTCCACGACCTTGCCAAAGCTGTTCCGCAGTTCGTTACGACGCCCGAAGGTGGCATGCTGCACTGCACTCTCAAACTTGTGCATCGTATCCTTGAGCCTGCCGAGCGGATTGAAGGCAGCATATTCGGCACGTGCATAGCGCTCCCGATCCAGAATCGCTTCTGCCTTACCCTTGGCCTCCCGCAAGCGCTGAAGACAATGCATCCGAATGCCCTGCTGCGCATCGTCCATCTCACTGCAATCCCTCTCTCTGGTGAGCGACAACGCAGCCTTGGCGGCCCTGCCCTGTACATCCAGTTCTTCTGCGAGAATTTCCACATCCGGCGTATGCTGCCGCAACACCGCCACATGATTGCGTTGTTCCATGCCGTCCTCCTGCTTGCCATACGTTATAGAATGATAGATTTTCAATATAGAAGATCATCTACAGGCGCAACAAAAAAAGCCCCGGACATATGCCCGGGGCTTGAAAACCTAAGCTGGCTGCTAAGTGCTACTTATGCGCCTTGGTTTTGGGAAGGACGAGGTTCAGCACCACACCCACGATACCGGCAAGGCCGATACCCTTGATGGTGAACTCACCGGCATTGAAGGCCATGCCGCCGATACCGAACACCAGAATAATGGCAACAATGGCCATGTTGCGGGGATCCATCAGGTCCTTGCCGGCGCGAACCAGAGAGTTCATGCCCACAACCACGATGGCACCGAAGAGCAGGATCATGATGCCGCCCATAACTGGGACGGGAATGGTCTGCAGCAGCGCGCCCAGCTTGCCCACAAAGGCAAGGGCTATGGCGGTGATGGCAGCCCAGGTCATGATGCCGGGGTTGAAGGCCTTGGTCAGCGCAACAGCACCGGTTACTTCGGAATAAGTGGTGTTGGGAGGGCCGCCAAGCATGGAGGCAAGAGAGGTGGCCAGACCGTCGCCCAACAGGGTGCGGTGCACGCCGGGCTTGTCCAGATAGTTCTTGTTGGTGACGGAACCGATGGCGAGTACGTCACCCACGTGCTCAATGGCGGGTGCAATTGCAACGGGGACGATGAAGAAGATGGCTTCAAGGTTCCACTCGGGGAAGGTGAACGCAGGAACCGCAAGCCAGGGAGCGTTCAGAACAGGCGTGAAATCAACATAACCGAAGAGGATGCACGTTACGTAGCCAACCACGATACCCAGCAGAATGGGCACAAGCTTGATCATGCCGCGTCCCATCAGGGAAGCGAAAATGGTGGTGCCCAGAGAAATCATGGAAATGAACAGGGCGGGGCCCTGCGGAATCAGCTGGATAGCGCCATCGCCGGTCTTGCCCAGAGCCATGAAAACAGCCACGGGGGCAAGGATGAGACCGATGACCATGATGACCGGACCGGTCACGATGGTGGGCAGAACGCGCTCCAGAATCTGGGGTCCCTGCAACTTGATGAGCAGGGCAAGCAGGGCATAAAGCAGACCGGCTGCGGCAAGACCGCACATGGTGCCGGGAATGCCCCAGGTCTGCACACCGTGAATGATGGGTGCGATAAACGCGAACGAGGAAGCCAGAAATACGGGAACGCTACGCTTGGTCACAAGCTGGAACAGCAGCGTACCGGCGCCTGCGGTAAACAGAGCCACGTTGGGGTTGAGCCCGGTCAGCAGCGGTACGAGTACCAGTGCGCCGAACGCGACAAACAACATCTGTGCGCCTACAAGACTGTCTTTCAGTCTGAAGGAATACTCGGTGTTGGAAATGGACACCATGCCCTCCTCAAGTAACGGTTACAAATTATCCTTACGCCTCCCGCCCCCTTCGCGGTCGGCTTACTCCCTCACGGGAACCACAGGCCGGTGCTCCGGAAAAAACGAGCCCCGATTCACAGGTCACTCAAAGCCCGCATCCCCGCACTTCCAACCGGTTCTCAGATGAACCGGCCATGCCTGCGGGGGCAAGCTTCCCTGCTGCCGCACGGATGATACCGGCAGCAGCAAGCCCAAAAAAAGAGCATCCGCCCCTTGGTTATTGCCTCCGGAAACCGGAGGCAAAAAAACCAAAGGCAAATGCCCTGTCCGTTCGAAAACGGTTCGAAACCCTACTTGGTCCCGAAAATCTTGTCGCCTGCATCGCCCAGGCCGGGAAGAATATACCCATTTTCATTCAGTCGCTCGTCGACAGATGCGGTATAGATATCCACGTCGGGGTGCGCCTTGGTGACTCGCTCGATACCTTCGGGCGCAGCCACAAGGAACAGACCGAGAATATGCTTGCAGCCAGCCTTCTTCAGCAGGTCGATGGTGGCGACCAGCGTGCCGCCGGTGGCGAGCATGGGATCAATGATGATGGCGGTGCGCTCGTCAATATTCTTGGCGAGCTTTACATAATATTCTACGGGTTCAAGGGTTTCCTCGTTACGGAACATGCCCACCACGCTCACCTTGGCGCCGGGGATCATGTCCAGCAGGCCATCCAGCATACCAAGACCTGCACGCAGGATCGGTACAACGGTTGCCTTCTTACCCTTGATCTGGTCAACAGTGACAGGTCCTGCCCAACCCTGTATGGTCTTCTTCTCAGTCTCAAGGCTTTTGGTTGCCTCATAGGTGAGAAGACGGCAGATTTCATTGGAAAGGGCGCGGAACTCAGACACGGTGACGTCGACTTCGCGCAGACGCCCGAGTTTATGTTTGACCAATGGATGGTCAACCACGTAAACAGCCACTCTGGCCTCCTTGAAGAGTACTTGAAAAAAAACGGCCTTTTGGCCGCCCAAAACTTTGATGATTTAGCCCGAACCAACCACTTTGGTCAAGCGCAAGGAAAATTTTCTCCAAAATGACTAATTATATTGACGATCCTGACAACGGCAACACCGTCACCCTTACAGTTTCCCGCGATGCGCACGGCACACGCCTTGACCAATACCTCTCGGAAAACCTGACCGAGCACGCCATAAGCCGCGAGCGAGTCAAGAAAGCCATCAAGGAAGGCAAGGTCTTCGTCAATTCCGGACGCTGCACCAAACCCAACACCAAGGTCTGCACGGGCATGCAGATCGAGATGCATATCGATTTCGACACCTCTTCGCTGGTTCCGGAAGATGCACCCATCAACGTGCTCTACAGGGACAAGCATCTCGTGGTGCTCAACAAGCAGGCGGGTCTTACCGTGCACCCCTGCCCCAGCTGCCCCTCCGGCACGCTGGTACACCGCATGCTCCACCATTTTCCGGAACTCGCCTCCATGGAAGGGTTCCGTCCCGGAATCGTGCACCGGCTGGACAAGGACACGTCCGGCATCATCGTCGTCGCCCTGACGGAAGCGGTCAGACTAGCCCTTTCACAGGCCTTTGCCCAGCGGAGCATGCACAAGGAATATCTCGCCCTGACCGTCGGCGTTCCCGAACGCGAAAGCGGCACAGTGGATACGCCCATAGGTCGCCATCCTACCATCAAAGTGAAGATGGCCCCGGTGAAGCTGGAACAGGGCGGACGCAAGGCACACTCGGACTACCACGTGCTGCATGCCGACAACGCAGGCAACTACGCCCTTGTTGCTGTACGCATCCATACCGGCAGAACCCATCAGATCCGTGTGCACATGAGCCATATCGGACATCCGCTGTGGGGAGACTCCACCTATGGCGGCGGCGTGCCTGATGATTCGCCTCTCGCCGTGCTGGCCGCCCGGCAGATGCTGCATGCGTGGAAACTGGAATTCACCCATCCCGTCTCCGGCGAAGCCATGCGCTTTGTCTGCCCCCCGCCGGACGACTTCATGCAGCTTGCCACCGCCCTTTCCTCCCACACTCAGCGGGTTGTACTCACGGGCATGCCCGGCTGCGGCAAATCAGCCCTGCTGCGCCTGCTGGAAGAACGGGGGCTCCCCGTCTGGACGGCAGACGGCATCGTGCATACCCTTTATGCCAAGGACGGAGACGGCTGGCATTTCCTGCGCGGACGCTACGGAGATCGTTTTGCTCCTGCAGACGGCCCCGTGGACAGACGGGCTCTCTTCGAGGCCATGTGCGAATCAGCTTCCATCCGCAAGGAAGTGGAAGGATGCGTCCACCCCATTGTGCGCCACGATCTTCTCGATTTCTGGAAACGGCACGCAGACGCACCCGCTGCCGCGGCAGAGATCCCGCTGTTTCTGGAAACGGGATGGCACGGGGATGCCGACCTTCTCGTCGGCGTCAACTGCCCAAGGGATATCCGCGCAGCACGCCTTGCCGAACACCGCAACTGGAGCGAGGAAACGCTGGCTGTCATGGAATCGTGGCAGTGGGCGGAGAAGGACAAGATGGGGGCCTGCGACATTGTGGTGGACAACAGCGGCACGCCGGAAGCGCTGGCCGCCAACGCGGACAAGCTGCTCGACTCCCTCGCACGGAGGCGCGATGACCGGCGCAAGGCACTGCAGGAACGCCTGACCGCACTCTTTCAGGAATAACCGCCCGAACCCTTCAGCATAGGCAGAGGCCCACGTGTTTCCCATCCGCGACAGCATACCACGGGTGCACACCCCCTACGCAGTCTACACCATCATCGCGATCAACGTGCTGGTGTATCTGTACCAGCAGGCCCTCTCCAGCGGGGACCTGTTTCTCATGCTGCATACCTTCGGAGTCGTGCCCGCGCGTTACGCCTTTCCGGAGTGGGCCGCACACGTGGGCTATCCCGCCTACGGGCAGTTCGCCTTCATCACGCACCAGTTCATTCATGGCAGTTGGAGCCACCTGCTGCTGAACATGTGGTCACTCTGGATCTTTGCGGATAACATTGAAGACGTGATGGGGCCGGTACGCTTCACCCTCTTCTACCTGTGTTGCGGTCTTGCGGCCATGCTCACGCACATGCTCTCGGACACCTCGGCCACTGTCCCCATCGTGGGGGCGTCCGGCGCCATTGCGGGCGTCATGGGGGCCTATTTTCTGCTTTACCCGCACGCCAAGGTCACAACGCTCATTCCCATCGTCATCATCCCCCTGTTCTTCGAACTGCCCGCCTTGCTGTATCTCGGCATCTGGTTCGCCATGCAGGTCATTTCCGGACTCGGCTCCCTGGTTCAACAGGGAGGCGGCGCAACCATAGCATGGTGGGCGCATGCAGGAGGCTTCGTGGCCGGCATCATCCTGCTGCCACTTTTCCGGCGCAAGGGACATTGCTATTACTGCCGCATCCCTGAAGGCACTCCGCCCCACAAGGCTGTCATCACACGGCCGCATCACCCGCTGGTTCCTCCGGCTGCCCGCCGCGACGAGACCAAGGAAGACTGAACCGCCCCCCATCTCCCGCAATCCCCGCCCACTGCATCATCCGCCCAAACCACGGCCGCCCGTTCTGCGCGCCGTGTGTGTATCATTATGGATATGCATTACCTGAAATCCGGTCACCTCGAAGTACCTGCATTGACTTAGCCGGATTCATGCCGCATAACGGTGCGTCCAGACGCAAAGGCGTCTGTAATTCCATACCGCAAGACGGGGACTTCTCATGCTTGAAATAAAGAATCTACACGTTAACATCGGGGACGTTGAGGTGCTCAAGGGCATCGATCTGAAGATCTCCGAAGGTGAAACGTTCATTCTGTTCGGCCCCAACGGGTCCGGCAAGACCACTCTGCTCATGAGCCTCATGGGCTTTGGTAACTACACCGTGACCGGAGGCCAGATTCTCTTCAAGGGCGTGGACATCACCCACGCGCCCATGTACGAACGTGCCCGCCTCGGTATCGGCATGTCCTTCCAGCGCCCGCCCACCATTCATGGTCTGAAGACCGGCCACCTCGTACAGATGTGCGGTCAGGGCCGCCCTGTGGACGTGGACGGACTGGCAAAGAAGGTAAACTTCACCCGCTTCCTCGACCGCGACATCAACTCCGGTTTCTCCGGTGGTGAAATCAAGCGTTCCGAGTTGCTGCAGCTCATGGCTCAGCGCCCCGACCTCGTACTCTTCGACGAACCCGAGTCCGGCGTTGACCTTGAAAACATGTCTCTGATCGGCAAGACCGCCCGCGAACTGCTGGATGGCATGCAGCCCGCATCCTGCACCATGAAGATGGCCAAGCAGTCATGCAAGACCTCCGGCCTCATCATTACCCACACCGGTTACATTCTCGAATATGTGAACGCCGACCGCGGTCAGGTCATGTATAACGGCAAGCTGTGCTGCGAAGCCCGTCCCCGCGACATTCTCGACCACATCTCCCGCCACGGCTACAAGGAATGCCTGCGCTGCCTGAGCGCCGAAAGCGGAGAAAAGATCGACCTCGCCGACTTCCGGGAGGTATACTAACATGCAGAAAATCGACCTGAAGAAATACAAGTTCGACGGCGGTTCCGCCGCTCCCATCGAAGATCTTTCCTCCCTGTCCCCCGAGGACAAGGAACGCCTCCTCTACGCGGGCATCGACGTTGACCGCAAGGACCGCGCAGGCTCCTTCATGCACATGAACCACTCCGGCGTACACTGCAAGACCAAGCAGGAAGGCCTTGAGATCATGGACATCAAGGCTGCGCTGGAAAAATACGACGGCCTGCCCGAATACTGGTGGAAGCTGGTGGACAAGGACAAGGACGAGTTCACCAAGACCGCCTACGAAAACCTGCACGGCGGTTACTTCATCCGCGCCAAGGCTGGCACCAAGGTGAAGGACCCCGTACAGTCCTGCCTGTTCATCAAGGACTCCGGCCTTGCCCAGAACGTGCACAACATCGTGGTGGTTGAAGAAGGTGCGGAAATGCACATCATCACCGGCTGTGCAACGGCTCACGGCGCCAAGGAAACCGCTCACATGGGCATTTCAGAATTCTACGTGAAGAAGGGCGGCAAGCTCACCTTCACCATGATTCACAACTGGGGCGAAGACACCGCCGTCCGTCCCCGTTCCGCAGGCGTTCTGGAAGAAGACGCGGTGTTCCTGAGCAACTACGTGCTGCTCAAGCCCGTGAAGGACCTGCAGATGTATCCCTCGCTGACCCTGAACGGCTCCGGCGCGGTTGCACGCTTCAACTCCGTGATCGTGGCTCCGGAAGGTTCCTACGTGGACTCCGGCAACCGCATCCAGCTGAACGCGCCCAACACCCGTGCTGAAATCATCGCCCGCACCCTGACCACCGGCGGCACCATCATCAACCGCGGTTTCATTGGCGCAAGCAACGTGCCCGCTCGCGGCCACCTCGAATGCAAGGGCCTCATCCTCGGCGGCGGCCGCATCCATGCCATTCCGGAACTGGATGCCACCATCGACGGCGTTGAGCTCTCTCACGAAGCCGCCGTTGGCAAGATCGCTCAGGAAGAGATCGAATACCTCATGGCACGCGGTCTGGATGAAGATGAAGCAACCGCAACCATCGTCCGCGGCTTCCTGAACGTGGAGATGGAAGGCCTACCCCCGGAACTGCAGGAAGCCATCAACAAGCAGATCAACGAGCTGGACGCCAACGACGTCATGTAGGCTGTACCAGCTACGCATATTGCAAGTAAAAGGCCCGCCGGAGCAATCCGGCGGGCCTTCATAGTTAATCGCCAGAGCGAAAAATACAGGATTTTACGGTTTCCCGTTGAGGAACGGCATGAAAAGATGGCGGAAATCCTCCAGCCTGTCTTCCAGCACAAAGGGCATGGACTTGGCAAACAGATCGAGGATGATCACGGCGTTGACCGAGGAATCCGCCTGTGTCGCCGCACGCAACCTGCTCACAAGTTGAAAGTTCACAATCTCGATATCGGAATAAATGCGCGACAGTCCTTCCATATGCAGGTCAACCGCCTCGGGGTTGTCATGCATGAAATACTGGGCAAGCATGAACATTGAGGCTGCCCTGTAGAAGGTTTCGTCCGGAGAAGCAAAAGGCAGGTGAAAACGCGCCATGGGCTTGAAAAAAGCCGTGTAGGGGCAGCCAGATGTGGGAATGATAAGCCCCAGCAGCGAACTTACGCCACGTTGGGCCGTGGTGCGCTGGTTGATGCTCCGCTCAGGCGTTTCCACCTCCACCAGCAGTGAATCATACGAAATAAGGTGGCCGAGTCTGGCAATGATGTCCACCAGCCGGGCGGCAAGCGGACAATACGCTGTTGCATCCACATCGAAGCGGCAGTGGCTGCAAATATGGAACGGCAAAAGAGCCCAATCCGGCAGCACGTCAGGAAGCGGCCAATCCGCATCAAGCGTATCCGGCTTGAAACGCAGGGAGAATAACTCCGTCTGCCCTGTGTCCAGCGTAAAGCGGTAGGTAATATCCACAAACGACCCCTGAGGTTACACTGATACCTCTGAGGATTGTAAATCATCAACCCGCGATACGCCAACAATATCCCATTATTTTCCAAGCGACATTGCACAAATCATCAATATCAACATGAAATATCCTCACAGCCTGTCTCAAGTGCAGTAGAAAACACGACAAGGTTATGCTTCAAGATATCCTCGTCCCTCGCTGCCTTGCGTTTCCGCCCTAAAGGAGTAGAAACGGCTTGCGAGGTATTACGCATGTATATTGTATCACTTACGTACACGGCTCCCCTTGAGAGCATCGACAGGTTACTGGAAGAGCATGTGCAGTTTCTGCACGAAAAATATGACGCTGGCGTTTTCATAGCCTCCGGCAGAAAGGTGCCCAGAACAGGCGGCATCATTCTGGCCAGAGGGTGCGATATGAAAACCCTGCAACAACACCTTGCGGAAGACCCCTTTCACAGGGAACAGGTGGCCACATACGAGATCACGGAATTTGCGCCGACCATGACTGCGGCCGGATTTGAAACGCTCAAGGAATAGAGAGCCAACAGGGGCGATCTGCGCCCAACTCGGAAAAAAGCCCGGAACCTTGCGGTTCCGGGCTTCTCGTTTTCATGTCGTACAAAGTACGCCAAGGGCATCAGACAGCTGCATCAGGCAGCTGCATCAGGCAGCGGCTTCAAACGGCAACATCAGGCCAACAGAGCCACCAGTTTGATCAGGTGGGTGCGTTCTTCGTCCACGCAGCGGTCAACAGCCGCCTTTTCGGAATCCGGCACCAACTCACGCATTTCGCGGAAGAAGAACATGGTGTCCTTCTCGAACTGCATGGCCAGGCGGATGGCATCCTCGCGGGACAGGTCGCCACCGGCAGAATCACCTTCCCTGAACAGGGCATGGTTATCGAGCATGGCGCTCATGTAGGCCACGTATTCCTCTTCGGTCGCCCATGCAGGCAGAATCACCGGAGCAAGACGTTGGCCCATGGCGCGGAACACCTCGCGGTGCTTTGCCTCTTCATCGCGCAGAAACTCGAACACCTCACGGGCGGAAGAGTCACCGTCAAAGCCGACGGCATCGACAAGACGCTGATAGAATGCCTCGCCACGCGATTCGATCTCCTCCGCAGCGCGAATGATATCGCCTGCCTTGAAAATACCGGCCATAATGCCTCCTCGCCCTACAGTTCGTCGGGCAGATCTTTCAGTTCGGAGTACTTGAATACGGGGCCGTCCACGCACACGTACTTGGTACCGATGTTACAGCGTCCGCACAGGCCAACGCCGCACTTCATGCGCTTTTCCAGCGTGGTAATGATCTGGTCATCCTCAAAGCCCAGCTTCTTCAGGGCCTGCAGGGTGAACTTGATCATGATGGGCGGGCCGCAGGTTACAGCGATGGCGTTCTTGGCCGAGGGGTTGATGTCCATCAGCACGTTGGGGATGAGGCCGACGCGTTCTTCAGGAGATTCACCCCAGCCTTCCGCAGGGGAGTCCACGGTCAGCACAACGTCCAGATCGTCACGGTCGCGCCATTCGCGCACGTCTTCCTGATAGGCCATATCGCGGGGCGAACGCGCGCCGTACAGCAGGGTGATCTTACCGTAGTCCTTGCGGTTGTCCAGCAGGTAGACCAGCAGGGTACGCAACGGTGCCATGCCGATGCCGCCCGCAACGAAGGTGATGTCCTTGCCCTTCATCTCGTCCACGGGGAACCAGTTGCCCAGCGGAGCACGCACGCCGATGGAATCGCCTTCCTTCAGGGTGTGCAGACGGCCGGTCACTTCGCCCACCTTCATGACGCTGAACTGCAGATAGTCCATGCGGGTGGGGGAAGAGTTGATAACGAAGGTGGCTTCACCGAAACCGAAGGCGGAAAGCTGTCCCACCTGACCGGGCATGAAGGTGAAGTCCTGCATCAGTTTCTCATCGTTGAAACGGACGCGGAAGGTACGGATATTGGGCGTTTCATCCACTACTTCGAGGATGGTCGCCATATCGGGAAGGATGGGATTGTTAGCGCTCATCGCCGCCCTCTTCTTGCTTGGGAGTATAGTTCTGTGCCGCCTTCACGATGGCCCGGATGTCCACGGAAGCGGGACAGCTCTTGATGCATCGTCCGCAACCGCAGCAGGCGATGACGCCGTGCAGTTCCGGATAGTAGGCGAACTTGTGGTTCACGCGGTTACGCAGACGGTGCGCCTTGGTGGGACGCGGGTTGTGGCCACTGCCTTCCAGCGTGAACTGGAAGGACATGCAGTTGTCCCACGTACGCAGACGCTTACCAGCAAGGCCCACGGAATCGTCAGTGATGTTGAAGCAGTAGCAGGTGGGGCACAGGTAGGTACATGCGCCGCAGCTGATGCACTTGGCGGACTGTTCGGTCCAGAACGCAAGGTCATCGAAACGTGCCATGAGCTTTTCGCCGCAGCCGGTATAGTCATGAGCTTCGGGCAGCTTTTCACGGTTCACGCTCTTCACTTCCTCAGCTTCCTGCACCTTGGCGGCAGCAGGCTTGAAGAAGGAGGCCTTGAGCAGTTCTTCGCCGCGCTCGGTCACCGCTTCGGCCACATAGCCGCCCTTCACGGGCACCAGCAGCACGTCGGAACCTTCCGCATCGGCGGGATGGCTGCCCACGTCATGGCAGAAGCAGGTGGATTCGATACGGGTACAGGCCACGGTAACGAACAGCGTGTTCTGACGACGCCCGACGTAATAGGGATCGCGGATCTTGTCGCAGTCGTACACGCGGTCGAAGACCAGCATGCCGCGCGTTCCACAGGGACGAGCACCCACCACCACAGCGGTTTCCTGCGGCAGGGTTTCCTTCACCTGCACGGTGGTGCGGTCAAGATTCTCGGGGTCCTTCTCATGCTTGTACTTGAGCAGCACCTCATTCTGGGGGAACACGCCGTCCTTGGGAGGCATGACCGGCATACGGTCCAGCACAGGCACGCGGCCCTTCACGTGCGGACGGAAGGTCACCACGGTATTGTCCCACATGGGGGCCAGCACCACGTGGCGCTCAGCCAGCTCGTCGAGCCAGAGCGTGGTTTCGTCATGGCTGATGAATTTCGCTTCCATTACCAGCCCCTCTCCTTGATGTTGTCCTCTTCCACCTTGAAGGTGAGCAGAGGCGGCGTGGCCTCGGGGTCCGCACCGCTGATGTAGCCGAAGGTATCCTTCATCGCATGCACCATGGTCCGGCGGAACAGCATGATGGGCAGATCAACCGGACATGCGCGCTGGCATTCGCCGCATTCGATGCAGCGACCGGCAAGGTGCATGGTGTGGATCATCTGGAACATGAAGTTCTCGGCCGAGCTGGTCTCCTGCGATACCCAGTGCGGGTTGCGCGAGGTGGAGATGCAGTGGTCGCGGCACACGCACATGGGACAGGTGTTGCGGCAGGCGTAGCAACGCACGCAGCGGCGCATCTGGTCCTGCCAGAAGGCGAAACGCTCTTCCAGAGAGAGCTTTTCAAAGGCTTCCAGCGAAGGAGCCTTCTCGCACTTGGGCGCCACGGGCACCTGCTCGCCAGCGAAATGCTCGGTGGCAATGGCGTTGGGGAAGCGGCAGGTCAGACACTTTTCCAGACACACGGTGTCGAAATCGAAGCTTTCGACATCGCCGTTCACGGCAACTTCCACCTTGTCACCATTAAATGTGATGGAGTGCATGTCTTCCACGTAATGACCGCCCTGCTCCACCTTGTACTCAAGGCGGGCATGGCTGAGACAGCCGGTGCAGCCCACGCCGAACAGAACGATGTTCTCGCGGGGAATCATGCGCTCCTGAGTAAGCTGCACGATGGCGCGGGAATCACAGCCCTTCACCACAAGGCCGACCTTGCGGACGTTCGGGGTCTTGGTCAGGCCGGTCAGATAGGTGCCGAGGCTGTGCACGCACAGCGGGCTCCAGATGAGGCGGTCGATGTCCTCTTCCGTGCGGATGAACAGCGGCGTGGCGTGCATGGCGTCGTAGCCCTGCTCCCAGCCGATGACCACGTCAAGGTCCGGCAGGGCCTTGCGGATCTGTTCCTTCAGTTGTTCAAGCGTACTCATAACGCCCTCTCCTTGTGGCAGGGGCAGGCGGGCCCCTGTTTCACGCCTTCCTCGATCTGCTTGAGGCAGAGTTCGTCATAGCCGCTGCCGCCCTGCATGCGCGGCGCGGGGCCAAGCTCGTGGATACGGTTGGTGAACTTGGTCACCACTTCCTGCCAGCGAGCACCTTCAGAGGCGGAAACCCACGTATATTCAAAGCGTTGCGGATCAATGCCCGTGATGGGCAGGAACTGCTTGAGCAGTTCGAGCCGGCGGCGGGCGTAGTAGTTGCCCTCTGCGTAGTGACAGTCGCGGGGGTGGCAGCCGGAAACCAGCACGCCGTCCGCGCCGCTGACCAGCGCACGCATGATGAACAGGGGGTCGATACGACCCGAGCAGGGAACGCGGATGATACGCAGGTCGGTGGGCTGCTCAAAGCGCGCCACGCCTGCCGTATCCGCACCGCCGTACGAGCACCAGTTGCAGAGGAAGCCGACCACGCGCAGTTCGCGCGTATCGCTTAGAACTCCATTTCGGGCTGACATAAGGCATTCACCTCCGCAAGAATCTGGTTATCGGTAAAGTGCTGCAACTGGATGGCACCGTGGGGACAGGTAACGGTACAGATACCGCAGCCCTGACAGACGGTTTCCACAACCTCGGCCTTGGTGTTGCCGGCACGGTCCTTCACGTCCTTCACCGCGCCGAAGGGGCAGGTCATGGTGCACTTGAGGCAGCCGACACAGCGGTTCTGGTTCACGCGGGAGATCTGCGGATCGCTTTCCAGCTTGTCCTTGGCGAACAGGGTGAGCACCTTGGCAGCAGCCGCACTGCCCTGACCGACGGACGTGGGAATGTCCTTGGGCCCCTGACAGCAACCGGCGAGATACACGCCTGCGGTGTTGGTTTCCACGGGCTTGAGCTTGGGGTGCGCTTCCATGAAGAAACCGTAATGGTCGTAGGAAATGCGCAGCTTTTCCGCGAGATGCGGAGCGCCCTTGGAGGACTCAATGCCCACGGCAAGTACCACGAGATCGGCTTCCACTTCCACCTGCGTACCGGCAAGTGTGTCCGCGCCGCGAACCACGAGCACATCGCCCTTGGGGTAGATCATGGACACGCGGCCGCGCACGTACTGCACGCCGTACTGTTCCTGCGCACGACGGGTGAACTCGTCGTAGCCCTTACCGGGGGAACGGATGTCCATGTAGAATACGTAGGAGTCGGAATCCGGAATGTGGTCCTTGGTCAGCACGGCCTGCTTGGCGGTATACATGCAGCAGAAGCCCGAGCAGTAGGGACGGTCCACGGCCTTGTCACGGGAGCCCACGCACTGGATGAAGACCACGCGCTTGGGTTCCTTGCCGTCAGAAGGACGCTTGATGTGGCCTGCGGTGGGGCCGGAGGCGTTCATCATGCGTTCGTACTGCAGCGAGGTGACCACGTCGGGGTACCGGCCGCCGCCGTACTGGTTGTAAACAGTCCAGTCAAAGAGGTCGTAACCGGTGGCGGCGACAATGGCGCCCACCTTCTCGGAAACGATGGTATCCTGCTGTTCAAAGTCGATGCACTTGGTGGGGCAGATCTTGGCGCACACGCCGCACTTGCCCTTCTGCAGTTTCATGCAGAACTCGGCATTGATGGAGGCCTTCTTGGGAATAGCCTGCGGGAAAGAAATGCCGATGGCAGCGGTGGGGGCCACACCTTCGTTGAAGGCATCGTAGCTCTTCTTGCTGGGGCACTTTTCCATACACAGGCCGCAGCCGGTGCAGGCATCCCAGTTCACGTAGGTGGCACGGCGACGCACCTTCACGTCGAAGTTGCCCACGTAGCCGCTGATTTCCTCAACCTCGGAGGCTGCGTACAGCGTGATGTTGGGATGCTGTGCAACGTCCACCATCTTGGGGCCGAGAATACAGGAAGAGCAGTCCACGGTGGGGAAGGTCTTGTCCAGCTTGGCCATTTTGCCGCCGATGCTGGTATCGCGTTCCACCATGATGACCTGAATGCCCGCATCCGCACAGTCCAGCGCAGCCTGAATACCGGCCACACCGCCGCCGATGACCAGCACGCGCTTGGTCACGTCGAACTGGTTGGCATAGAGGGGGGTGTTCAGACGCAGCTTGGCAGCGGCAATGCGCACCAGTTCGGTGGCCTTTACCGTGTTCAGCTCCTTGTTCTTGCCGATCCACGAAACGTGTTCGCGGATGTTGGCCATTTCCAGCATGTAGCGGTTCAGACCGGCGCGCTCCAGAGCGCGGCGGAAGGTGGGCTCGTGCATGCGGGGGGAACAGGAGGCGACGACAACGCCGTCGAGCCTGTGCTCCTTGATGGCCTGAATGATGGCGTCCTGTCCGGGTTCGGAACAGGCGTACATGGTATCGGAGGCAAACACCACGTCAGGGAACAGCTTGGCCGCCTGAGCCACACTGGGACAATCCACGGTGGCGGCGATGTTGCTCCCGCAGTGGCAGACGAAAACGCCTATGCGCATGATTTCATCTCCTTGCTAGAGCACGCCTGCCTGTTCAAGGCAGGGCTTGGGGTCCACGGCCAGCTTGGATATGCCCATCTCGGAAGAAGAAAGGCCCATGGCGAGTCCCATAAGTTGCGTGAAATAGAACACCGGAATGGCGTGGCTGGTGCCGCGCGCCGAGTTCACCTGGCCCTGACGCAGGTCAAGGTTCATCTGGCAGAGGGGGCAGGCGGTGACAATGGCGTCCACGCCCATGCCCGCGGCCACGTCCAGCAGTCTGCCGGAAAGCTCGGTCACGATGTCCTTGCGGGGCATGCCGGCAGCAGCGCCGCAGCATTCCACCTTCAGGGGGAAGGGAAGCACCTCGGCACCGCAGGCTTCCAGGAGGGTATCCATGGACATGGGGTGCTCGGGGTCGTCAAACTGCATGACTTCCGGCGGGCGGTTCATGATGCAGCCATAGTAGCAGGCAACGCGCAGCTTGGAGAGCGGACGCACAACCTTGGCCTTCACAGCCTCGGGCCCCACGTCTTCCAGCAGCACCTGCAGGGTGGACTTTACGGTGGCAAGGGACGCACATTCGGTTTCCAGCAGTGCCTTCACCTGATTGCGGAACCCTTCCTTTTCCATCTTGTGTCCGGCAACACGCAGGTTGGCCAGACAGCTGGGACAAGGGGTGGTCACGGTCTCAAGGCCCGCCTCGGCGGCAAGCTCGAGGTTGCGGGCGGAAAGCGCCGCGGAAAGCACATGATCCACGGTGTGCGCGGGGGTGGAACCACAGCAGCTCCAGTCCGGGACTTCCTGCAGGGCAAGGCCCAGACGCGCACAGACGGCACGGGTGGAAGCATCATATTCCATGGAGGTTCCGGCACCGGAACATCCGGGGTAGTAGCCTATACGCTGGCTCATTTCTTCTCGCCTCCGTTCTTTGCCACGGGATCAGGCTCTCCGCGATAACGGCGGAAAATACGGGCAATATGCTCCGCTCCCTGAATGGTGTGGGGCTTCAGACTCAGCTTGCCCTTGGGCAGCATACGCGGAGCAAGCTCCACATCGGTCCAAAAGCGTCCGGTCTTCCTCACGTAGGTTGCGAGAATGCCCACCTCGTACACGCGGCCGTGTTTTTCCACGGACTCCAGAAACGCATCGCCAAAAGCCTTCACGTTACGCTCGGTGGCGTATCCGGCTTCACGCGCCATGTGGCGCAGAACGTCCATCACACGGGCAACGTCAATGCGGTTGGGGCAACGGGTGGTGCAGGACTGACAGGTGGCGCACAGCCACAGCGACTTGCTTTGCAGAATTTCCTCACGCCTTCCGAGTTGCAGAAGACGCATGATCCTGCTCACCGGAATGTCATAGGCGAAGTTGTAGGGGCAGCCCGCGGTACAGTTGCCGCACTGGTAACAGTGGCTCGGCTCCTGACCGCTGCGTTCCCTGACTTCGCGGATGAACTGAACGTCCGGCTTCTGCAGAGAGATTGTTTTCATGCTTGTTCCCTGAGGTAATCCGGTTGAATACACAAACCGCACAGAACCAGACAGGCTGGCGGTCGTCGATATGACAATGGAAGAAGGTTAGGGACAGATGGCGGCACTAACCCGGTGTCGCGCCCTTAGGGTCAGGGCGGAGCGACGGTGGTCGATTCGACCAGGAAGGGAAAAGGTGGAGGATAACCGGCTGCGATGACCGAAAGCGAAAGCACCCTGCCCCGTTGCACAGACCTGCCGTCCGCATGGCAGCTTGCCTTGCGGGCGGAGGGCGCCTTGAGCCCTGTTCGGTATGAACACGGCGGGCGACAGGGAGATTCAACTACATCCGGCATGGTTCTGTTTGCATGGCTATCGGTCACAGGGTTCCGTGCCTGACTCATTTCGCAGCTGCAATTTTCACCGCAGCGCGGACCCGGCCGGAAGCCCCCGGCGCAGGTCATCAAAAAGCCAAACAAGGATGACACCTTCATCCTTGCGAGCACGACCTCAATACTTCGAGTGCGCTTACAGGTAATTCAACAACAGTACAACCCCTTCCCCCTAGGGGGAAGGCTTAAATAAATGATTCCATTATGATACACATCAAATTCATTAGTCAATCAATCAATACTCCATTCTCCGCTCAATCACAAGCAAGACAGGATATTACAGGAAAAAACAGTTTGCACGAATCGTAAGAAGAATGGCGGGAACTTCATCAAGAGGCCGTGCGCATGCAGAAAACACCCCGTCGCGCACCATGATTTGCGCAGATGGACACACAAAAAAATCACACTGCACGCGCCGCACGTCTCCACGGCACCAGCTCCTGACTCAGGCACACGCCTGCCAGAACCACGATGCAGGCCGCGTATTGCAGGGGATTCAAACGCTCATCAAGTACGGCCCACCCGAGGACAAGACAAATGACAGGAATCATGTTGATGAAGGCAGAAGCCCTGCCCGCAGGCACGTAAGCCAACGCATAATTATAGCACCAGAACGCACCCAGCGAGACAAACACGCCCATGTACAACACGGCCAGCAGGCTCGGCCAGACGGCGGCAAGGTCGGTTACATCGGGAAAACCAGATGCCATGGCTCCGGGAAAAAACCAGACAAACCCTGCAAGGCTCTGCAGGCCGGTCAAGGCCCACGGACCGTAGCGCCCTTCCAGCTTGCGCAGGGCAAGGGTATAGCCAGCCGCCGCCACCATTGCGGCGCATTCAAGAGCATTGCCGAGAGCCGGATTGGGGCCATCCGGCGAAGGGGTTCCCGCCAGAGTCAACCATGCCACGCCGCCGCAGGACAGAAGCAGCCCTGCCAGCATGGTCATGGAAGCCTTCTCTCCCAGAAACAACGCGGCCAGTGCTGCCACCATCAGAGGCATTGTCGCGGAAATGGTTCCCGCCTCGGAGGCAGAGGTGAATTGCAGGGCGTAGCTTTCCAGTGTGAAATAGAGACAGGGCTGGAACAGGGCCACCACGAACAGCCATTTCCCGTCCCCCGGCTTGCGGTTGGCCCCCATACCCCGCCGCAACATGGGCAGAACCACGATGGAAGCACAGACAAGCCGCATCCAGATTATAGTGAGCGGTGCAATCTCTCGCAGGGCGATCTTCATGCCCACGAAGGAACTGGACCAGAGACAGACAGCGGCAAGAAGCGCCAGCGTGGGAAGCAGCGAAGCCGAGTTACGGGAGAACATGAAAGCCCCTTCGATAAAGCGAATCCCGCCGCGCAACCGGCATTTTACCGCATTGCGGGACAGCAGTTTCTGCGTAATCGGTTACGCGGCGCAGGACAAGCAAATAGATGTTAAACAGTGGTTTCACCAAACATTCCCCCAAAGGGGAACCGGGGGATAAACGATATGGGGCTACATAAGCCCGAACTGCCCTGTCAGCGAGGCAACCTTTTTACGAGCCCCGAACAACGCTATGCCAAGAAAGCGCACGGAGTCCGTTTGCAGCCCGCTCATACGGGCTGCGTATTCATCATAACTTCTTGAACGCTGTGCCGCATCGCTAAACCCGGTTACAAGCAATTCCGCATCGGCACGGGCCGCCGTATGCAGCTCTGTCAGCTCGCTTGCGGAAGCCTTGAGGATAGGAATGGCAACCTGCGTAATGGCAGGATGACAGCATCCGCCGCCGTCGGTCACATCGCAGCCGACCATATCCCCTACCTTCGCGGTTACAGATGTCGCCAGCACAGCCGCCGTATTGGCAGCCAGCCCCTTGGGCAGATCAGCATCAATTACAAAAACGCATTTCGAATTCTTGCCTGCGGTCATGAAAGCCTCCGTTCATATTTGGCAGGCACCCTATCCCACGACCGAAACCCGGTCTGGTAGAATATTGCGATGAGCGTTGCTTCCGCTTTACTTGCATCCGAGGCAGGGGTAAGCAGAAACACAGCTAAGATCTGCAAATTCAGCATGATACAGCACAACAACAGTCAAGCTCAGCGCCGCTCGCCCCATATTGATGCGCAAGGGAGGCAGCACATGGAACTCGATCATATATACATCTGCACTGACATGCTGGCTCCGGTGGGAGACAGCCTCCTCCGCTTCGGCCTGCGGGAAGGTTCCTCCAATACGCATCCGGGCCAAGGCACCGCAAACCGGCGTTTCTTTTTTCATAACTTCATGCTGGAACTGCTCTGGGCCTCTGACGAAACCGAACTCGCTTCGGCAGGTACCGCCCCCATCCGCCTCAAGGAACGCTTTGACGCCCTGAAAGAGGATGGCTCCCCCTTCGGTCTGATCTTCCGGCCGGAAGCGGCGATGCAAGAGGCACATGGAAAAGAAAGCCTGCCCGAGCATGCGCTCTATCATCCGCAGTACCTGCCGGCTCCGCTCTGCATGCAGGTTGCCACCGACAACGGCGTGGCCGAACCCAATTACGTGTACCTAGATTTCATCACCCGCAGGGACAACACGGAAAGCGGAGAGCCGCTGGACCACCCCTGCGGCCTGAAGCGGGTTACCCGCGTGCGGCTGACAACCACAACCTCCGTTCCGCTCTCCGCCACGGTCGAACAGGTCTGCAAGACAGGGAAGCTGAAGATCACCACCGGAGCGTCGCACCTGCTGGAGCTGTTCTTTGATGACACGCCACATGGCATGACGCATGACTTCAGACCGCAGTTGCCGCTCGTGTTTCATTGGTAGCTGGATAAGGGGAATTGCAAGAATTGCCCGCAAACGCCTGCCATCAGTTGAAGGAAGATAAGAAAGGGGAGGGGAGATGCCGGAGCATGAGCACGCCGAGCCGCCCTACTCTTGAAGCATCAGAGGAACTGTGGCTCCGGCAGGCAGGACGCGCTATTCCGCCATCCGGTACAAGCGGGGAGTTGCGCCCGTTACCGCACGGAACGTGCGGGTAAAATGGCTCTGGTCGGTAAATCCGGCCGCAAAAGCCACATCCGCAATAGGAGCTCCGCCTGCGAGCAATTGCTTGGCGTGATTAATGCGCAGTTGGGTCTGCCACTGGTGGGGCGTGAGGCCGGTCTCTGCACGAAAGACACGCAGCAGGTGACAGGCGCTCAGGCCGCTCACGGCGGCAAGGTCATCCAGCGTGACCTTCTCGGCCAGATTATCCGCCAGATACCCGCGCACACGCCGTACGGCCAGACGCTCATCGCCGCTGCGCCCCTGCTCCTCCCGCACGGAACCGTGCCGCAACAGCAACAGGGAAAAGGCCTCGGTCATGGCGGCACGCTTTACCAACGGTTCCGCCCCCTGCTCCACCAGCCGCTGAAAGCCGGAAAGCGCGGCAAAGACCTCGACGTCATCAATGACCAGTGCGTCGAACGCCGCCACATCAGCACCGCTGCCCGCCGCATCACGCTGCACGCCGGAAAGACCGCAGGCAAGCGAGCGCATCAGGGCATCATCCACATAAAACATGCGGTAGGTCCATGCCCCCTCGCGGGGATTGCAGTCGTGTACCATGCCGGGAGGTATGATGGCGATCTGCCCTGCCCGCACGGGCTGCGAGCGGCCGGAAAGCCGGAACACGCTGTGCCCTTCGTCCACCAGTCCCACGGACCACGTATCGTGCACGTGCGCGGGGAAACGGTAGCCGTCAAAATGCGAATAGCGCACCTCCACGGCGTCCAGCGCCTCATCGCGCCAGAAGCGCACGGTGGCGGAATCGGTTGCACAGGGCATGGGAACCCTCCTGAAAAGATACGGCAGCCAATGCAATGCGGGAACATACTCGCGCATATCGGCAGTGGGTCAGAGTAACGGGCGCATCATGCCGCGTCAATTTCCGATCCTTGAGGATTCCTTTCCGGAGCGGGAAAATAACCCTCCAGATCAGGTACAAAGAACGATCCCACAGGGGCAGAACAGTCATGCCCCCCCGTTGTCCGTCACGCGCTGCAAGCAAACCAACTACGACAAAACAACTGGCGGGTTGACAGAGAGGCAATAGTATCGAATAGTTGCATCATTGGAGGCAGGTTATGCATCTGACTATACTACTGCTCGTGTTCAGCATGCTTTTTCTGGTGTTCGCCGTCCTGAAGAAGGCTGAGGAAAACGACCGCGATGCACCCACCGACCCTAACTGGTACGATATCAAGCACTTTCGCGAAGCCGCCGACATCATCGACGACGAGGACATGCGTTCCATGCTGGACGCCTGCCTTGAAGACGGCGAACTGGATGCCGGCATGACCATGCGGGCATGGGCCATGATCGGCTATCTCCAAGATGCCCCCAACAGCCTGCACAACCCCGTGGCCCGCTCCACCAGCCTCAAGCTTGCCACCGCGCTGGAAAACCTGCTCGAACGGCTGGAAACCGGTGCGGACAGGGAGTCCATCAATTTAGTCGTTGCCCGCGCCGATGCAGCCTATCTCGCCTACCGCTCCTATTTCTACGATCTGATCGGGGAATAATATCCCCCCACCATACATTACCTGCAAAGAATCCGCAGGCAACCACCCCGGGTCGGGATGATTGTCCGCGGATTGCAAGTTGTTGTCGAATAAACTCCGGCAAGAACCGTAGCCCGGCTAAAACATCATACGCCGCCTACAGCGACGGCGACTTGATCACCAGCAACTTCTCCACACTCATTTCCCGCATGGAATGGCCTATGCCGCCAACGCCCATACCGGAATGGCGGTACCCGCCGAAGGGCATCCAGTCCACACGGAAGGCGGTATGATCGTTGACCATGACGGCCGTGGCGTCCAGCCTGCGCACGGCATAGAGCGCGGCATCTATATCCTGCGCAATCACCGAAGCCTGAAAGGCATACGGCAGGGCATTGGCTCGGGCTATGGCTTCATCGCGGTCCGTGTAGCTGTAGACGCAGACCACAGGGCCGAAAATCTCCTTCTGCGAAACCTGCACCTCATCAGAGGGATTGAACAACACGGTAGGCTTGTAGCAGGTATCAGAAAAGCGCTCGCCGCCGCACAGCACCTGCGCTCCGGCCTCACGGGCTTCGTTCACCCACGCTTCCACACGCTCCACCTCTGCAGGGCTGATAAGTGGCCCCACCTCGGTACGGGGATCAAGCGGATTCCCCACCACCAGCCGTTCCGCCGCCGTGGCCATCTTGCGGGCAAGCTCGCCTGCAATGGAGGCATGAGCGTACACACGCTGCACGGAAACACAGACCTGCCCGGCATGATAGAAGCCACCCTTGACCAGTGCGGGCACGTGGGCATCCAGATCGGCTGTGGCATCCACAATAACGGGAGCCGCACCGCCATGCTCAAGCGCACAGGTGGCCCCGGGCGCAAGACGCGATCGCAGCATCCAGCCCACACGGGCCGAACCAATGAAGGAAAGAAAGGCCACACGCTCGTCCGCCACCAGTTTTTCCGCCACGGCTCCGCCGCAGGGAAGGAACTGCACCCAGTCTTCGGGCAAGCCAGCCTCATGAAGGATATTCACCACATTACGGCAGGAAACAGGAGTGGCCGAGGCAGGCTTCACCAGCGCAGGACATCCCGCCGCAAAAGCGGGCACCACCTGATGCACGATGAGATTCACCGGATGATTGAAAGCGCTGATGGCCATGACCACGCCACGCGGCTCGCGCATGGTCACGGCAAGCCGCCCTGCGGCGGCAGGCGTTGCGGTCATGGGCACTTCGCTGCCGTGGCCCGCTGCCAGTTCCTGCACAGCCACGGCAAACCCGTTGATGGCCCTGTCCACCTCAACCACACTGTCAGCCCATGGTTTGCCGCCTTCCATCACGGCATCACGAACCAGCTCTTCCTTGCGTTCACGCATCAGCGCGGCAGCCCTTTCCAATATGGCAATCCGCTCATGCGCGGGAATATGCCGCGAACGGTCGCGAAACAGGGCATACGCCCGTTCAAGCGCAGCAAAGGCCTGTGCCTCGTCCACGGTCTCCACGAATGCAACAGACTTGCGATCATAGGGATTGAACACTTCCAGCATAGCGGACATACCGCACCTCCTACAGCAGGCAGGTCTTGCTGCGCAGCTCCTGCAGCAGCACCCGTTCGTTCTCGGAATAATCCACGGGCAGTTCTATCACATGCACCCCGCCCTGCGCAAAGCACCGGCGCAGAACCTCGCCCAGCTCGCCGCTCTCGGTAATGCGGTGGCCTTCAGCGCCGTAACTTTGCGCATACGCCACGAAATCCGGATTACCGAAATCAAGACCGTACACGGCAAGGCCCGCTCCGGCCTGCTTCCACTTGATCATGCCGTACCCGTCATCGCGCAGTACGATCACAACCAGATCGAGCTTCAGACGCAGAGCCGTTTCCAGCTCCTGCGAGTTCATCATGAATCCGCCATCCCCGCACAAGGCCACCACGGTACGCTCAGGATACAGCAGCTTGGCCGCAATGGCGACCGGAAGCCCCGCCCCCATGGTCGCCAGCGCATTGTCCAGCAACAGGGAGTTGGGCCGGTACGCCTTGTAATTGCGGGCGAACCAGATCTTGTACATGCCGTTGTCCAGCGAAAGCACCCCGTCGTCGGGCATGGCCTCACGCATATCATGCACGATGCGCTGCGGCGTGGGCGGAAAACTGTCTGCCGCGTGGCCGTTGCCGTACACATTGCGCTCCACTTCCTGTTTGATGCGGGTGAAATACTCGTAGGAAGGCTTGCGGCAGCAGCCTAGCGCCTCGGTCAGCGAATACAGGCTTTCGGCAATGTCACCCACCACCTCATGCTGTGGGAAGTAGACCTGATCAACCTCCGCAGCCGAGTAGTTGATGTGGATGACTGTCTTGCCGTCATCCGGCTCCATGAAGAATGGCGGTTTTTCCACCACGTCGTGGCCCACATTGATGATGAGGTCCGCCCGCGCGATGGCACAATGCAGATAGTCGTGATCGGAGAGCGCAGCGGAGCCCAGCGACTGGGGATGCCGCTGATCCACAACCCCTTTGCCCATCTGGGTGGAGAAGAAATAGATGCCTGTCACATCCACAAAGCCTTCCACGGCTTCGCAAACGCTGTGCCGGTTGGCACCGGCTGCAATGGTCAGCAGGGGCCGTTCCGCCGCACGGACAAGCTCCACCGCCTTCATGATAGCGGCCCTGTCCGCCTGCGGAAAATACGGCTCGGCAACGGTCAGGGGAGAAACCGAAACCGTCTCCTCAGCGATATCCTCCGGCAGTTCCAGATGCACGGGACCGGGCTTTTCTTCCTGCGCCACGCGGAAGGCATCGCGAACAAGAGCGGGAATGGCGTTGCCGCTCACCACCTGCCGAGCAAGCTTGGTTACCGGTTCCATCACCCCCACCACGTCCAGGATCTGAAAACGCCCCTGCTTGCTCTTCTTGATGGGCTTCTGCCCCGTGATGAGCACCATGGGCATACCGCCCAGCAGGGCATAGGATGCCGCCGTGACAAGATTTGTGGCCCCGGGGCCAAGCGTGGAAAGGCACACCCCCGGCTTGCCCGTCAGCCTGCCGAAGGTAGCGGCCATGAAGCCCGCCGCCTGCTCATGACGGGTCAGAACCAACCTGATGGAGGAAGTGCGTAGAGCTTCCAGAAAGGCAAGATTCTCTTCACCGGGAATACCGAATATATGGGTCACGCCCTCCGCCTCAAGACATCGGACGAACAGATCCGCTGCGTTCATATGCAATCCTCACAGATGAAAATGATTCCTGATAGGATATACAAATGGGGCAGCCTCTTGTCAAAGAGGAGTCGAAGAAAATGAAAATAGATGCAGGAAAAAAACTGCCCCTCACGCGAGGGGCAGCATGTGAAGACAGAAAACCGGAGGCTAACTTCGTGTAGCCACGCGGATACCGCCCAGAATGAGCGCCCCGCTTGCAAAATGCACCCAGCTGACGGGTTCGCCGAGCAGAAGAACAGCCTCCACCCCGCAGAAAAGCGGCAGGCTGTAGTAGACAATGCCCGCCTGCGAAGGGCCGATAAGGCTCACAGCCTTGTTCCAGCACCAGAAGGAGATGAGGGAAGCGCCCACGCCCACGTACAGCATCACGGCAAACAGCGAGGGGGTGAACTCGAAATGCAGCCCCTGTGCCTGTTCCCACGCGACCAAGGGGATGAGCATGAAGGCTCCGAGGCCGAAGGTAACCAGCAGAAAGGCTGCCTGCTCCATACGCTCCGGCATACGCCGGACAAGAATGGTATAGGCCCCGAAAAGCATGGCCGCGCACAACATCCACACGTCGCCGATGGAGAATTCCAGACCGGCAAGGCGGGTAAGATCGCCCCGCGTGACCAGCAGCAGCACACCGCAAACCACAACGGAAACGCCCACGGCACGGCCTGTGGTGACCTTTTCCCCTAAAAAAATTCGCGCCAGTAGCATGATGAAGAGGGGAGAAGTAATGGCGATGAGCGACATGTTCAACGCCGCCGTGCTGCGGCCTGCCGCGTACACAAGGGTATTGAAGATGGTGATGCCCAGAAAGGCCGTGGCGGTAAGATACTTCCAGCGCCGCAGCACCACCTTCCGCTCGCGCATGACGGCTTTCCAGCCTATGGGCAGCAGAAAAAGAAATGCCGTGATCCAACGGAGAAAGGCGAGCGTGGCCGGAGGCACAATATCACAAAGCCCGCGCGCCACAATGAAATTGCCGGACCAGATGACTGTTGCGCACAGGGCAAAGAGAATGCCCGCGATGGCATTGCGTCGCTGATCGTCTACCGGCAAACCGCAAACCGAGGCCGAAGACGCGCAATGGCTGTCCGCTCCGGCGGAAGCAGGCTTGGAAGCTGGCGGGGATGAAGGAACGTTCTGCTCGTCTGGGCGAGATGTGCGCGACATGAATACCTTCCGGATATGATATGAAAGAACGGGCTACGCCCCTGCGTGCACCGTGTCAATTGAGACGGCACACAATCCGGAGACAATCCTCCCGCACCTTACAAAACAACAGATGCGGCTTTACCTTGCCTGCCCTTTTGCCTATTCTCCCGCCACAATACCCATCCAAAAGGATACTTGATGCCCGGATACCAAGCACACATGCTCGCCGGAGCCGGCATGGCGGGCGGCATCATAGCCGGTTCCATGTACATGGGCTGGTTCGATGCCGAGCCCATATACATTGCCATTCTGGTCACCATCTCCACGCTGGCCGCCCTGTTCCCCGACTGCGACACCGAGTCCAAGGGGCAGAACTTCTTCTATGCCATCATGGCGGTCACAGACATAACGCTGATCATTCACGAACATTACAAATGGGCCAGCATTCTCGGCCTCTTTGCCATGCTGCCCGCGCTGGGCAAGCATCGCGGCTGGACGCACACCTGGTGGGCCATGCTGCTGGTTCCCCTGCCCATCATGGCACTGCCGTGGGTTTTCTTCCGCACATCATGGGAAGAAACCCTGCCTTACTATGCCGCCGCCGTTATCGGCTATCTTTCGCACCTGATTCTGGATCGGGAGTTTTAATCCCCAAACCAAGGATGAACACGACCATGACCACGCCAGACATGCAGAGCTCAACATATTCCCCTGACGTAGTGCAAAGCGAAACACTTCTGCACATCGGACAGATACGCCGCCTGCTGCCGCGCATCGATTATCAGGACACCTTCTCGGCTCCCCTGCCCGAAGGATTCGATATGCCTCTGCACGCGCTGGCGCACGCCATGTTTGCCCATCCGCCCAAGCTGCTTTTCCGGCTCATGCAACTGCGTGACATGCTTGTCGCACCGCTGGGCTTGAAAACCGCCAAGGGCACAGGCGTCCCCAAGCCCGGAGCTGAAGTTTCCGAACCGGCCATAGGCGACCGTATCGGCATCTTCAAGCTCGTGCACATGGAAGATGACTTGCTGCTCTTCAAGGAATCGGACAGCCATCTCGACTTTGTCATCGCTCTGGAACGGAAGAAGGGGGAAACCGGAACAAGCGTCCCTGCAGGAACAGACGCCATCTCGCTGAGCACCTGTGTGCGTTTCAACAACGCCACGGGCCGCGCGTACTTTTTCGTCGTACGCCCCTTCCACAAGTGGATTGTGCCCATGTGCATGCGGGACGGCCTGCAACGCCTGAAATAGCGGATGTCGCAAAGGGTGTGGCAAGGCGCAGGACACTCCTGCCGAGATAAGCGGACGGAAAAGCCTGTTCAGGAAAGCTTGGCGAGAATGCGCAGGTAAAGGTCGCCCACCCACGGCCCTATCTTGCGGCCCAGCCCTTTCAAGCGGATGGGCCGCCCCACCACGAAGTCCGATGGCAGGGTGATTTCTATCTGCCGGGGCTCCTCGTTCATGCCCTGCGACAGGGTGATGCGCACGCGCGCCCCCGGCACAAGACTCTGCGGCGGCAGGTGGATGGTCTGTTCATCGTCCATCTGCTTGCGCATCCAGCCCTTCACGCCTGCGGCAAGCCCGTGGGTCATATCGAAGGAAAGCTTGGAATCTCCCCACTCGAAACTCAGCTTGCGCTTCCTGGGCAAGGGAGCCTTCCCCGTCTCCCGGCGGATCTGGCTGTAGATATCCTCGAACACCCGTCGGGCAAAGGGGTCCTTGAGGATGTCGTTGAGCACGTCTTCCTGCCGAACCTGCTGTCGGGATGAGGTATAGCGGGCCCCAGTTGCCGAACCGCCCGCCTTTTGCGACTGGGTTTTGGAATAGGCTTCCGAGGCCCTGGTCCGCTGCTCCTGCGAGGATTGGGCGGACTGACCGGCTTGAGATGACTGAGACGACTGGGATGACTGGGAAGCGTCGAATCCCTTCTTCGCCTTTGCATAGGCCTGCTCTGCCTGCGTACGGAAGCCTTCTTCCGTGCTGCCGGTGCGCGTAAGCATCACATAGGCTTCATTCAGCAACTGAAACTGACGGGCCGCATCGGGCTTGTCGGGATGCAGATCGGGATGCAGCTCGAACGCACGCTTGCGGTAGGCGGATTTTACATCGTCTACGCTTGCGCCCTCTTTCAGCTTGAGTATCCTGTAGCATTCCTTAAGCGTCACGTCCCCTCCGTGATCGTTCCGGCCGCGTACGGCCATTCCCCTTGCTCCGTTGCCTGAGGCTCTTCCCTATTCGTCCAGAATCAGCGCACGTGCCTCGCAGCGCGGATCAGAAGCCAGCAGGCCATTTTCCTTGAGGTAGGCGCGGCCCTGACGTGCAAATTCCGCATGGCTCACATCACTTCGGATACCGGGGCAAAAATCTTTAGCCAGCTCAAGGGAATCGGCATCGACCACGTTGCCACGGAAGAAAGGCCACGCACGGCAGATGTCCGGCTTGGCAATGTGCACGCCGCATCCCTTGCCCTGCACAAAGAAGGTGCAGTAGCCGTCTTCTCCCACACGGATGAACAGCTTCTCCCCCTTACGCACGCCGTGGCGTTCCGCAAACTCTTCAGGGGTCAGGCCAAGATGGTCGGCAATGCGGTCCAGATCCTTGGGGCTCACCACAATACCGCCTTCGCCAAGGCAGCAGTGGCCACACATCTTGCAGTCAAAGGCTTCCGCTTCCCCTGCCATGGTCATATCGTCATTCAAGCTCATATGATTCAACTTCCTGAAATAACAGCAATCAAAAGAATTATCGACAAAAAAGAACGGTATTCGTCATGCTACGCGCCGGAAACGATTGGTGCCAAACGGTCTATGCCGGACCTTTTATGCCCAGCCGCTGCAACTCGACCATGATGCATTTGTCTTCGACAACCCGCACCCCCCTTTCCGCCATCAGCCTGCCCGCACCCTGATTGCGGATGCCCGACTGCATCCAGAAAATCGAGGGCAGCGTTGCCAGCCTGCAGACTTCCTCTGCATGTGAAAGACAGAATTCGGATGCGCGGAACAGGTTCACCACATCCACAGGCACGGGGATATCCAGAATGGAGGTATAGGTCGGCAGGCCCCACACGTTCTTGCGAATGGGGTGCACCGGAATGACGGTGTAACCGGCCGTGATGAGATAACGCCCGACCATGTCCACAGGCTGTCCCGCCTTGTCCTTGGCCCCGATAACGGCAATGGTGCGGACGTTCCGCAGAGCATCGCGCAAGGTGTCGTCAAATAGCATAACGTTCCTTCAACCTTACTTTCCTTTTCAATCCATCTTGCAGCCGAGCATACGCCGCAGTGCGGGGAAGCGCAATCGCACCGACAGCCCTCAGACCACATTGCAGCAATACAATATGAATACATACTGCGCCGTCAGGAGACGGGCATTGCGATTTCATGAGGCATCACTTACAACAGCTCCACTGGCGTCTCAGGGCCACAGCCCCGCAAGGCATTGCAGCCCAACCCGCGAAGCGCACCGGCTGCCACGACGATTAAACGCAAGGAGCATATTGTGACCCGACATACCGCCATAGAAGTCATCCCGTCAAAAGAACTGGAAAAACGCCATGCCCGCTGCCGCGCCCTGCTGGAAACCCACGCCCCGCAGGCTTCAGGCATGCTCGTTTTTGCGCGGGTGAACATCTATCACCTCACAGGCACTCTCGGCAACGGCCTGTTCTGGCTGCCGAAGGAAGGAGCCCCCGTTCTGCTCGTCCGCCACGGCATTGAACGATGCAGACTGGAAAGCCCGCTGGAGCACATTCACAGCTTCCGTTCCTACGGCGACATTGCCAAGGTCCTGCACGAAGTAGATTCTCCCCTCGGCGATACGGTCGCCGTGGAATATTCCGGCCTGACATGGCAGCTCGGTGAACTGCTGCGCGCCAAGCTCGCCGACAAAACCTTCGTTTCCTGCGACACCATTCTCACCTTGGCCCGTTCGGTAAAAACTCCATGGGAGTTGGCCAAGCTGCGTCTTGCCGGTCAACGCCACCATGAAAGCCTGCACAGGGAACTGCCCAGACTCATCCGCCCCGGCATGAACGAGCGCGAAATATCGCACCGCGCGTGGGATGTATTCTTTGCGCGCGGCCATTCCGGCATCCTGCGCATGAACGCCTTTGGCGAAGAAATATTCCTCGGCCATGTCTCTGCCGGTGAAAACGGGAACTATCCCAACCACTTCAACGGCCCCCTCGGCGTCAAGGGCGAGCATCCCGCCACGCCGTACATGGGCTATTCCGGCACGGTATGGAAAAAGGGCTCCCCCCTCGCCGTGGACATCGGCTTCTGCCTTGAGGGCTACCATACGGACAAGACCCAGCTGTACTGGTCCGGCAAGGCCGACAGCATTCCGGACAGCGTGCGCCGCGCCCATGACACCAGCATTGCCATTCAGCACCATGTTGCGGAACGCATGCGCCCGGGAGCCATTCCTTCCGAGATCTACCGTGAGGCGGTGCAGATGGCCGACAAGGCCGGATTTGCCGAAGGCTTCATGGCGCTGGGCAAAGGCAAGGTTCCTTTCGTGGGACACGGCATAGGGCTCGGCATTGACGAATTTCCCGTGCTGGCCAACAAGTTTGACGCGCCCATGGAAGCGGGCATGGTCATGGCTGTTGAACCCAAGATTGGCATTGAGGGAATCGGCATGGTGGGCGTGGAGAACACGTTTGAAATCACCGAGAACGGCGCCGCGTGCATCACGGGCGATGAATACGACATGGTTTGTGTGGAGTAGTCCTGTCAGGGCTTTCCCAGCCCCCTCATGTTACGAAATACAAAAGGGCACGCAGCAATGCGTGCCCTTTATCATGCTCTCCTGTCGCCGCCGCTAGGCCGCCCCGGATTCGAGATATTCCATAAAGCGCTCAACCACTGGGTTACTCCTCCCTGCAGGCCATGCCCAGTACATTTCAACAGGGGGCAGCGCAGACCGCAAGGGAACAAAGCGCACCCCTTTATACCCCGCCCGCGCAAGAGAAGCCGGCACAAATGCTACGCCCACTCCGGCGGCAACAAGCGCCAACGTTGTTGATTTGGTGCTGACCTCCTGCTCAATTCGGGGGCTGAAGCCCGAACCTTGGCAAGCGGCTATGACGGCATCATACAACGCCTCCCCCATGGAACGAGGAAAGAGGATAATGGAGTCATCGCGCAGGTCAGCCATATCGATGCCCACCGATGCGGAAAGCGGATGTTCTTCCGGCAATGCCGCCACATAGGCATCCCTGCAAAACAGGCGCACCTGCACACCGGCGGGCAATGCGCCATGCAACCTGACCACAGCCAGACCAAGCGATCCCTCCCTGAGCATGGATAACAGCCGGACGGAGAGCTCCTCTTCAAGCAGCACGCGCACATGCGGATGCTCCCGCCGGAATTTCTGCAGAACATCCGGCAAGCCAGCCGCCACGGCCGGCCCCATACAACCAAGCCGTAATACGCCGGCTTCGCCTCTCGCTGTTCGGCGCGTGAGCGTCATGGCCTGCTGCACACCGGCAAGAATCTGGCGGCATTCTGCCAGAAACACCTCTCCGGCGGCTGTCAGACGCACTCCGCGCCTGTTCCGTTCCAGCAAGACAACACCCACTTCCGCCTCCAGCTTCTGCATGGCCACACTGAGCGGCGGCTGCGACATGTACAATCGTTCCGCCGCCCTCCCGAAGTGCAGGGTTTCCGCCACTGCGACAAACTGTTCCATCAACCTCAGTTCCACACGGTCACCATACATGAAATGTATTACAGATTGAGAAAAACGGTATTGGATAAATAACAGAGAGACGAGCACTGTGCAATGAAACCCAGTCAGGAGGTATCCATGAAAACGAACACCGCAGCAGCATCTACGACAACCCCATCCATGACGGACGCATCAGACCATGAGCGGGGAATAGCTATCTTCAACGCCATGCTTCCGGACATGCCGGAAAAACTGAAGACAGCACTTGGCCCCGTCGCGCCGGACATGGTCCGTTTTATCATCGATGTGGCCGGAGGCTGCGTCATTGCCCGCCCGCAGCTTGATCTGCAAAGCAGGGAGGTGGCCACAATCGCTGTTCTGGCGGCTATGGGCAATGCCGCGCCTCAGCTGGCCGTCCATATACGTGGAGGGTTGGCCTGCGGATTGACGCCGCAGCAGGTTGTGGATGTCATCTATCTTGTTGCCGTATTTGCAGGCTTTCCGGCTGCGCTGAATGCCATTGCCGTGGCAGGCGAGGTGTTTGCCACCCACACGCCGGATTTCACCCCCAAGGAGGAAACGCTTTCCCCCGAAGAGAAACGCCGGAGGGGACTCAAAACCTTGCACGCGACCAGCGGAGAGGCCGGAACAAATGTGCTACGGGCAATGCAGGGCACCATTCCGCTGCTGGCAGACCTGCTGGTTGACTTCAGTTACGGCGAAGTCATCGGCCGCCCCGCTCTTTCCGCTGAGCACAAGGAAATAGCCATGATCGCGGCAAGCTGCGGTCGTGGCGGCATGCTGCCGCAACTCAAGGTGCACGTGCAGGCGGCGTTGAATGTGGGAATGACGCAGGAGGCCATTCTGGAACTGCTTGTACAGATGGCTATCTATGCGGGATTTCCTGCCGCCCTTAATGGCATCACTGCAGCCAGAGAAGTGTTTGATCAGCAGAAACGCTGACCGGAAGGGAAGAACGGAGATAAAAATCAAGGCGCCCCGCGTTACCGCGAGGCGCCTTAAATGTGGTGGGGCATCAGGGATTCGAACCCCGAACCAATTGATTAAGAGTCAACTGCTCTACCGTTGAGCCAATGCCCCAAAATATTATTGTGTCGCCAAAGGCGTTGTAAGCGTGGTGGGGCATCAGGGATTCGAACCCCGAACCAATTGATTAAGAGTCAACTGCTCTACCGTTGAGCCAATGCCCCACGCTATTTGTGCCGCTGCGGCTGAATCTCTTCGACCCGCGGCGGAGATGGAACCTATGTGGAAGACCCGTTTCTGTCAACATTATTTTGCAAATTTTTTGCAAAAACCCCATAAGAGACTCATGCGACGCACACAACCACTCACAATCCCTACTCCCGCCATGGTTTCCGGCCGGTTGGCCGGAACAATCCAATACAGCATCATCTCAGCCCTGCTCGTTTTCCTGCTGCAGGCAGCTCTCCCCATGCACGCGGCTGCCCAATCTTCAGAGCTGCCGGTAACGTTCAAGGGAGAGGTCTTCCGGATCGAAACGCCGCTTCCCGTTTCCGGCGCCGCCCTGCCCGCATCACAAGACAGGGCAGCGGAGCTCCCCGCTTCCGGCATTCTTGCAACGGTCTGGATCACTCCGCTCAAGGGCTACCATTTTTATGCCAACGACCCGGGCGACACTGGGCGCCCGACGGAACTTATACCAGACAGCCTCCAACAGGACATGACCATTCTGTATCCGGAAGGTATCGCAGCCAAGGATGTCTTTGATCCCACGGCCACGGTCATGATTCATGAAGAAGCCACACCGTTCTTCATTCACCTTCCCACGTATGACGCAAAGGGCGCACTTCCCATCACAGTCCGCCTGCTGCTCTGCTCCGACAGCAACTGCTTGCCGGTGCAGAAGAAACTGACCATTGAATGGGACGATTCCACAACTGCGCTTGCCACGGCCGAATCCCAGCCATGGTGGCCCACTCTTGCACAATACAAGGCCGTGACAGCAACCGCAGGGGGCCAGACAGCCTCTGATGAAACTGAAAACGCAACCGGACTGGCCAAGGAACTGGGCGTGGCCCTGCCATCCGCCTCCGGCACATCGCCCCTCGGTTCTTCCGCTGCTGAATCAGGCACATTGCAGACTCCCGCCCAAACCGGCAATGCCGTTACTGCCGTACCATTGAAGAACAGCCTTTCAGCGCCAGACGGAAGCCCATTTTTCTCGGAAACAAAAGGGTATGCACTTTCCCCGCGCTACCATCTCCAGTCGCTGGAGGTTACCACGCTCGGCACTGCCATCGCGTTCGGTCTGCTCGCCGGATTCATCCTCAACTTCATGCCCTGCGTTCTGCCCGTCATCAGCCTCAAGCTCTCCTCGCTGGTGTCCGCTTCCGGCATCATTGATGAACGCAAACGCATGGCCAGCTTCAGAGAACACAACATATGGTTCGCCATGGGCATCATGGTCTGGTTCTTGATGCTGGCGACCATTTTCTCCGCAGCGGGCACCGCATGGGGCCAGCTATTTCAGGACGAACGCCTCGTAACAGGGCTGATGCTGCTGATGTTCGCACTGGGGCTCTCCACCTTCGGCATCTTCGAGCTGCCCATGCTCAATCTGCACGGAAGCGCCTCGCAGGAAAACGGCAAATGGAGCGCCTTTTCAACCGGCCTGCTGGCAACCCTGCTGGCAACCCCGTGCAGCGGCCCCTTCCTCGGCGGCGTGCTGGGCTGGGCCTTTCTGCAACCGCCACTGGTGGTTGCGACCATCCTTCTCGCCGTGGGCACAGGCATGGCCATTCCCTATGCAGGCATGGCCATTTTTCCCTCACTGGTCCGCCACTTCCCCAAGCCCGGCAGTTGGACTCTTGTGCTGCAACGCCTTGTGGGATTCTTCCTCATGGGCACCACGGGGTACCTGCTGACCATCCTGCCCGCGGAAAAACTGCCCTTCCTGCTGGCTGTGTTGTGGGTCACTGCCGTTGCAGCGTGGGTTTGGGGCAACTTTGCCGACTTCAACGCACCACGCCTGCAGCGCATCCTCATCAGACCTCTGTGTGTGGCGCTTATCGCCATTCCGCTGGCCTACGGCAATACCCCCACCGCAACGGTCAAACCATGGAAGCCTTTCACGCAGCAGAGCTTTCTCGCTGCACTGGGCAACGAAAACATCATGATTGATTTCACCGCAGACTGGTGCCCCAACTGCAAGATTCTGGAGCATACGGTGCTCACCGCGAACAATCGCGCCCGCTGGGCAGAAAAGTACGACATCACCTACATCAAGGTGGACCTGACCCGTCCCAATGAAAAAGGACAATCACTGCTCAACGCACTGGGGTCGCAATCCATCCCCGTTGTGGCCCTGTTCCCCAAAGGCGGCAGAGCCGGTGAACCAGTGGTCCTGCGCGACCTGTTCACGACAGAACTTGCCGACTCGGCCCTTGAGGATGCCTTCGGCGAAAACTGACGCGCACAGGCCGCCATCAGTCGGCATGCCTTTGCAAAAGACGTAGCGTCTGCCAAAAAAAACGCCGCCGGAACCCATGGGGTCCGGCGGCGTTATACGTTTCGGAAATAACAGAGCAGCTACAAGCCGCAGCGCACCATATGCTCCTGCATGGCTTCCCACACTACATCGGGAGAGAGCCCCTCAAGACAGGCATAGCCCTTCTCGCAGGAATTCCGGTTGCAGGGCTGGCAGTCCATTCCCAGAGACACCTGCGTATGCTCCGGAGCGGGAAAGGTCCACGCAGGACTGGTAGCACCCAGCACGATGAAAGAAGGCACCCCGAGTGCCACGGCAATGTGGCGGGGCGAGGAGCAGTTGCCGATGTGCAGCACGGCCCGTTCGATGCAGGCTGCCATCTCGCGCAGAGAGATGATCTCATCCGGAAGGATGACGGCTTCAGGACGCGGGCAGGCCTCCAGCACGGCACGGGCATCTTCCAGCTCGCCGGGGCCGTACAGCAGCAGGAACCGCAAATCGGGATGCGCCTCTGCCGCCTTGGCAATCAGAGCGGCATAATATCTGGCAGGCCAACGACGGGTGGCGCGCCGGTGCGTGGGGTCCACAGTGATAACGCGGTGCTCCTCGGTCACCCCGTAACGAGCGAGGTAATCGGCGGCAAAACGACGTTCAGCGTCCGTAAGATACAGGCGCGGCGGTTCACTGTTCCACTCTATGCCCAGCGGCCTCAGTACGCTGGCCTTGGCCATGGCAGAATAGCCATCAAGAGGCTTTACGGTGTGTGTGAAGAGCCAGCGGTTATACCATTCCGGCGTGTAGCTCAGGCGAACCGGAGCAGCGGAGAGGCCCACCACCCACCGGCAGCGGGGAAGCTGCTGAAAGTCCACGACGATATCATAACCCTGACGCGCAACAGTCCAATAAAAAGCCAGCTCCTTGAACAGGGTGTTCAGCCGACCTTTGTCTATGGCCCAGACCTTGCCCACATCCGGATTGTTTTCCAGCATGGGCAGGCACTTCTTTTCCGTCAGCACATGTATCTCGGCATCGGGGAAACGGCGCTTGAGCAGCGAAATGGATGCCGTGGCCAGCAGCACGTCACCTATCTGGCGCAGTTGGCAAACCAGAATCCGGCGCACGTCGGCAGGATTGATATTGATGAGAGAAACCTCTCCGGCAGATACCGGGGAGGCTGAATGGGCTGAATGCACGCGTCACTCCATATATGATGTGTTGCCAGCGATACTGGGTTACTGCGCCCCCGTCAATTGCAACCTGCCGAATGCCGTAAACAGGCAGACAGGTGCGAAGCACAGCAGCGCCTTTTCAGGTCCTGAAATACAGGCGCCCCCGGGAGGGTCGGTTCCCGGGGGCGTATTCTAATTCGGGCGCGGTGATGTCCGGCACGGACAGGCAGGCAGATATCTTTCGCAGGGGATAATGCCTTAACCGACAAAACGCCTGACTATGCCGACTTTCGCTGCCAACGAAACATCACATGGTGCGCTCGAATCATTACCGGCTGAATTTGGAAACCTGAAAGAAGCTCTCGTCGGAACAATTCACTTCGTTCGGGTTGGTACGGCAACGGAAGAACATCATCAGGAGGAAGTAGGCGGAAAACGCCAGGAAGGAAAAGGAGATGAAGCTCTGTTCCATTGCGGGATCAGTGAACACGGGCATGACAGCGGAAACGAGTTCCGGCGCGGTCTTCACGAAGTAGCGTACGGCAAGGAATACCCAGGTCCATGCCACGTAGAAAGAAAGATAGTCGTTGATCTTGGAAACACAGAAGGGACGCAGTTCGTACGAAGACGAAGAAGGATCGGTAACAACGCCCTTGGAAGGATGATACAGACGGTTCACGCCTGCGTCAGTGCGCTTCACCATGGTGTGCGTCTTGAACAAGGGGCCGAAGGCACCGTCTTCAAGGGTATGCACAATGCGGCACCACTTCTGCTGGTTGTATTTGCTGCCCTGCGTGATAGCTACCCACGCAAAGGAAATGACGGCACCGATGCAGCAGACAATGAATTGATGAAAAGAAGGGTTCTGCATGGTGGCGTTGGTTACGAAAAGGCCGGAAAAAGAAAGCGCGATAAAGGTCCAGAAAAATACAGACTTCTTCCAGTACATTTCCTTTTCGTAACGGAAGTTGTCCAAAGCGGCCTGAAGGGCCATGGTCTTGCGTGCTCCGGCAGGTTGACAGTCTCCACCCGCTACGCTTTCAGCGCAGCCCTCGCCGAAGAACGCTTCCACATATTCCTGCGGAGATAGCGTCATCATGGTAATAATCCTCACCCGTTGTTTTGTGCTTGTCGAGCCATGCGCCAAAAATTGTTTGCATGCTCAAACTGATATTTGCACCCTATCTCCTACTTGGCAAAATCTGTCAACCTACTTGTGAAAATTATTATAAATAAAGAAATCAGCATATTATTATAAGGCCAGTTTTTGACTCGTTTTGCAACATAGCAAAAAAACTGAATATTCAAACAATTCAAAAACAACAGGCATACCACACTTTTTTTGAGGCTCCGCCACATTTTGCTGCTATGCCGAGTCATCATAAAATGAGTTGCCTCACCTGATGCAGTGAGCAGAACACCTTCCGTCTGCGTTGCCAGTCAGCCGTCCCGATCATGAGGGAGAGAGAGGGGGGGGCACAAAAAAAGCGCCGGATGAACCGGCGCTTGATCAGGCATATTCGCGTGGTGGAGAAACGATGCGAACTAGAGGCGCTCCCAGATAAGAGCAGCCCACTCACCGTCGATTTCACGGCGGGCGGCAGGCAGTCCCTGCGCAACATAGACTTCTTCCACACTGTCGGCCTGCGTTGCGAGCAAGCCGGAAAGTACGAGGCAACCGCCGGGAGCTACCCGGGCAATGATGTCTGCGGCAAGATCCTTGAGCGGCTGGGCGAGAATGTTGGCCAGCACCACATCAAAAGATTCGGCCGTGTAGTCCGCGCTCCCCTTGGCAACGTCAAAATGTGCGGCCACGTCGTTGATCTCGCGGTTCTCCTCGCTGTTCTCGACTGCAAGGGTGTCGATATCCACGCCCAGCCCCTTGAGGCCAAGCTTGGCGCAGCCGATGGCGAGAATGCCGGAACCGGTGCCGATATCGAAAAAGCTCATGCCTTCACGGAGGCGGCCTTCTTCCGCCAGCTTGGAGACGCAGGCAAGGCACAGGGCGGTGGTGGGATGATGCCCGGTACCAAAGGCGGTCTTGGGCTCGATAACAATAGGAATACGTCCTTCAAGCTCCATATCCGTCATCCAGGGAGCGATGACCATGAACAGGTTGCCGACCTTGACGGGAGTGAAATATTCACGCCACGCCATGGCCCAGTTCTGGTTTTCCACCTCGTCGCGGTCAACCTGTGCATCCGGAACGAAGCTCCTGAGTTCGGCGAGAAACTCCTCGCAGAAGGCGGGGTTCTCCACATACACACGATAACGTATATCGCCAGTGGGCAGGGTTTCTTCCTCCCAGCCGTATTGCAGCTTGCTCACCAGCGCCACGGTGGCGAGGTCCTGCATTTCCTCGGGAACGGTTATGTCCAGCTTGATCAGATTTTCCATGATGTATTTATCCTCGTGCTTGGTAACGTGCCATCTTGCGCTCCAGCCTGCGGCTGAAGGACGTGAGCACATAGCAGATGATAAAGTACATCACAAGGATTGTCAGGTATATCTCCATGGGAGCGGACAACGTGCGGTTGTTCACCTGCTCCGCTGCACGGGTAAGTTCAACAACGCCTATGACATAGGCAAGCGAGGTATCCTTGGTGAGCGAGACGAACTGGTTCACGAAGGAAGGAATCATGTTTCGCAGTGCCTGCGGCAGAATGACGTGGCACATGGCCTGAAAATGCGTCAGGCCCGTAGCGCGGGAGGCTTCCATCTGTCCCTTGGGTAACGCCAGCACGCCGGCGCGGACAATTTCTGCCACATATGCCGCCGTAAAGACGATAAAGGAAATGATGACCGAATCCCACTCCGGCAAGGCTTTGCCGAGAAACACGGGAAACATGAAATAGAACCACAGAATGAGCATGAGCAGCGGTACGCCGCGCACGATCTCGATATACACCAGCGCGGGATACTTGAGCCACCAGCGCTTGGAAAGACGCATGAGGCCCACGGCAAGTCCGAGCCAGAACGCACCAAAAATGGACACAAGGGCCAGAATGATTGTCAGGGCTATGCCGCCCAGAGGCCCTTCGGGATAGGCGCCGAAGAGCAGGTAGTCAAAGTTGTCGATCACTACATTCCATTGCATGCCAGTACCCCCTTAGCCTGCCATGCGCAGGAAATGCTTGTTGTACTGGTTGATGGCGAGTGAAACCAGCAAAGAGATCGAGAGGTATATCAACATGTTGATAGTAAACGCCTCGAAACCTCGGAACGAGTAGGACTCGATCTGGCGCGCCATGTAGGTCAACTCTGCAACACCGATGGTCATGCACAGCGAAGAGTTCTTGATCAGGTTCAGCGACTGGGAAATCAGCGGCGGAATGATGATACGGAAAGCCTGCGGCAAAATGACGTAACGCATGGCCTGCACGAAGGAAAGACCGCAGGCACGGGACGCTTCCAGCTGATTCTTGGGAATGGAATTGATGCCGGAACGGATTTCTTCCGCAATGAACGCGGAGGTATACACCGTCAACGCGATAACGCCCGCGGCAAATTCGAAATCCCGCTCATAAAGCCATTGCAGCACGGGACGGGGAAGAAGCCCGTCCGAACCGAAATACCAGAAGAAAATCTGCACCAGCAACGGCGTATTGCGGAAGAACTCCGTATACGCAGCGGTAAACCACACAAAGGGTTTGAACCGCGTAAGGCGCATAACGGCGATAACGGTACCTATGACAAGGGCGAGAAACAGGGATACCGCCGAAATCTGGCAGGTAACCACCACCCCTTTAATGATCCAGTCCAGATACTCACCGGACAGGACAACATTCCATTGGAATTGATAATTCAAAACGAGCCTCGAAAGCATGAAAAACGGGGAGCGCGGGAGATCCGCACTCCCCGTTGGTTAGTCAAGGACTAGGGCCACAGTTCCATGGTCCAGGTCAGGGGCATGTAGTACTTGGTGTCGGGGCCGAGCCACTTGTCGTAGACGGCCTTGTATTCACCGGAACGCCACATGTCGTTCAGGGACTTGTTGATGAAGTCACGGAAATCGGAATCGTTTTCGGCAATACCCAGAGCGTAAGGCTCAGCAGAGATGGCGTCACCAACGATAGACCACTTTGCCGGTTCGGGGTCGGAACCCTTCAGGCCGACGAGGATAACGGAGTCGGTGGTCACGGCAGCGGCCTTGCCCTGCTTCATGGCCAGCATGGCCTGCGGGTATTCGTCAAAGGCCAGAACCTTGCAATCGGGCTGAGCGGCAAGGATGTTCTTTTCGGAAGTGGAACCCTTAACGGTGGCAACCTTCTTGCCCTTCAGGTCGGCAACGGAGTTGATACCGGAATCGGCGGCAACCAGCAGCTTCTGGCCGTCCATGAAGTAGGTGATGGAGAAGTCGATAACTTCGTCACGCTCATGCTTGTGGGTCATGGTAGCGGCAGCGATATCAATGGAACCCTGGGTTACCATGGGGATACGGGTAGCGGAGGTAACGGTCTTCAGCTCAAGACCTACGCCCAGCTTGTCGGCAAGAGCCTTGCAGATGTCGACATCAAAACCGACAAGCTGCTTGGAAGCTTCATCAACATAGCCGAAGGGAACAACAGAGTCCTTCACGCCGCACAGCAGCGTGCCGCGGGTCTTGATTTCATCGATCTTGCCGGCGAAGGCAACTGCGCTGGAAAAGACCAGACAAAGAGTCACTGCGATCAGTATCAAACGTTTCATGCCTAAACTCCCTCACGAGTAAGCTGTTACGGACGTGCACAATGCACTGCCCTGTCCATGCCAGTTATCCTAAAGGATTTCCTTGAGGAAAGCCTTTGTACGGTCGTGCTGGGGATTGGTGAAGAAGTGCTCGGGAGTGCCCTCCTCCACTATCGCGCCTCCATCCATGAAGATGACTCTGTCCGCCACTTCACGCGCAAAGCCCATTTCATGGGTTACGCAGAGCATGGTCATGCCGTCGCGGGCAAGATCCTTCATGGCGTTGAGCACTTCGTTGATCATCTCGGGGTCAAGAGCCGAGGTGGGCTCGTCAAAGAGCATCACCTTGGGCTTCATGGCCAGCGCACGGGCAATGGCCACACGCTGCTGCTGACCGCCGGAAAGTTCTATGGGGTATTTCTTGGCCTGATCGTGAATACCCACGCGGGCCAGCAGCTCCATGGCGATGGATTCGGCCTGACTCTTGGGCATTTTGCGGACCTTAGTGGGAGCAAGGGTCACGTTATCCAGCACAGAGAGGTGCGGATAGAGGTTGAACTGCTGGAACACCATGCCCACTTCGGTACGCAGTTCATTCACATTCACATCCTTGTCATGGATGTTCTTGCCCTCCAGAAGGATTTCGCCCTTCTGAATCTCCTCAAGCCGGTTGATACAGCGAATAAAGGTGGACTTGCCCGAACCGGAAGGACCGCAGATGACCAGCACCTCGCCCTTTTCCACGTTCTGACTTACATTTTTGAGAACATGAAAATCGCCGTACCACTTATGGATATCCTTAATCTCGATCATCGCCATGATGAAACTACCTATCAATCCCTCAAATCAGATGTCCCACCGCAAAAAACGGAGGACAGGTGTGTGAACCCGGAACCCGCACCACAAAAAAGAAGCTGCGCGGCTCTGCACAGTTTCCGTTTAGCTACAACGGCTCTTCAAAGATTAGCCGAAATCATCAGTTTCCGGTGACAAATCAGTGGAGTTTGATCGTTTTTGTAGACAAGGGGAGGTACGGCTGTCAAGACAAACAATTTACACTTTTGTCAAAACAACATCTTTACAGGCAGTTATACACAAAAGAAGCCCCTTCACAGAACAGGCGAATTGCCCGGAAGGAGCATTTCCCCCTAGCAAAACGGGGATTGAGCGAACGTTCAAAAAATAGCCAAAAAAATGAATTCTTCAGAATCACACCTTTTCGGCGCATGAAATGTGCAACTTTGGAACTGAATTTGACAAAAATACACAACAGTAGTGTTTCTGCCTGCAACTACGCAGCCAGATGAAAGACTGAACACACACGAAACAAGCCGGCACTAGACACGGAAGTCGGCAATGCCCCCTTTGCCCGTGTAGGCACTCAGTATGTCCTTGCCGAACTGATAGGTATGTTCCATGCCGAACTGATACCTGTTCCGGGACGGACCGCCAGCATTCATGTAGTCCATGGTCTTGCTCACAACGGCAGCACCGAAGGTCTGCTTGTCAAAGGGAGCAGGCCCGGAACTCGCGTTGTTCATATAGTCCAGCGTCTTTGCGACAACTGCCGCGCCAAAGGTACTGCGGTCGGTAATGCCGCCCGCAGCGAAAGTGGACATGCCGTTCATGGTCTCCCCTCCTTGATCGGACATGAGATATACACCTACTATAACCACTTCTACCGAAAAGCATAATAGTTGGACAGGACCGCAAGAAGAAAATCATGCCGACTGCGACCAAGCACTCTGTGCTGCTGCACAAAAAAAGGGCACCCCGAGGGGTGCCCTTTCATATTCATTTAATATGCAGATCAAGCCGCACGTGCAGCCAGCAACTCTTCCAGAGCCGCGGCAAACGCGTCAATATCCTCTCTGGCGATCACCAGCGGGGGCACAAGGCGCAACACGCGTTCCTGGGTCAGGTTGAGCACAAAGCCCTTCTCCATCAGCGCCTTCCAGACATCCTGTCCGGGGAAAGCTAGCACAACGCCGATCATCAGCCCCAGCCCCCGAACTTCGGCTATAGTGCCGGGGTGACGCTCGCCAATGGCTCTGAAAAGCCCCATGGCATACTCACCCAGTTCCGCAGAACGTTCGGCGAGCTTTTCATCCTGCATGATGTCGATGACCTTTGCCGCCACGGCAGACATTGTGGCGCCTGCCCCAAAAGTAGTGGCATGGCTGCCGGGCTCGAAGCCGCGCGCCACGTCATCGGTCGTCATCATGGCTCCCATGGGCAGGCCGTTGGCCAATGCCTTGGCAGAGGTGGCCACATCCGGCTCCAGCCCGAAGTGCTGGAAGGCCCAGAACTTGCCCGTACGGCACAGACCGGTCTGGATCTCGTCCACCATGAACAGAACGCCGCGTTCACGACACAACTGCTGAATGCCTTCCGCAAACTCGCGAGTCATGGGCCGTACGCCGCCCTCGCCCTGCACGATCTCCACAAGGACACCAGCGGTCTGCGGTCCCATGGCCTCGGCCAGCGCCTCCAGATTGCCCCACTCCACCTGCCGGAATCCCGCAGGAATGGGAGCAAAGCCGTCCTGGAACTTTGTCTGCCCCGTGGCGGCCACGGTGGCAAGCGTACGGCCGTGGAACGCGCCGGTAAAGGTAATGATCTCGCCTGCGTCACGGCCCTTTACGCGCTGGGCGTAGCGACGTGCGATCTTGATGGCGGCTTCGTTGGCTTCCGCGCCGGAGTTGCAGAAAAACACCTTGCTGAAGTGACTGGTGGCAAGCAGCTTCTCGGCAAGCACGAGCTGCTCCTCCTGATAAAAGAGGTTGCTCACGTGCACCAGTTTGCGGGCCTGTTCCGCGGCCACATCAGCCAGTTCGGGACGACAGTGTCCCACGTTGGTCACGGCTATGCCGGCAAGCAGGTCAATATATTCCCGGCCGTCGAAATCGTACAGACGGGCCCCGCTGGCAGACTTCACTGCAAGGGGGTAACGCCCGTAGGTGCGGCACAACAACGCTTCTTCACGTTTCTTGAGGGCGTCAAAGGTCTCGCTCATGTAATTTGTATCCTGCTGACCGTTACGTTTCGCGTAAATCGGGTAACAAATCGGTTGGAAAGAAAAGCCATACACTCCTTGGCATGCAGGCTCCCGTAAAAACCACTCATCTCCCGGGCAGCCGTATCCGGCTCCCCGAAACGGGACGCCCCTGCATTCCGCAGAGGACTACATGGCTCCGGTATGTCCAAAGCCCCCGGCGCCGCGCTGGGTATCGCCGAGCTCTTCCGTCACCGTAATGTCCGCCTGATAGAAGGGCTGGAACACAAGTTGGGCAATACGTTCCCCACGGGTGACAGTGCGCTCTTCGCCGGACGTATTCAGCAACGAAACGATGATCTCGCCGCGGTAGTCAGGATCGATGACACCGACTCCCTGACTCACGGTAAGACCGCGTTTCGTGCCGAGGCCGCTTCGCGAGTACACGAATCCCGCTACATTGAGCGCCTCTGGCTCAATGGCGACACCCACGGGTATGGCGTGTCGTCCTCCGGGCGGGATCGTGATGCTCTCCTCTGCAAAGCAGGCACGCAAGTCCAAACCGGCCGACCACGGCGTGGCATAGGCAAGTCCGGTGTCGCCGGATTCCCCGCCGCCGTTGGCGTACACGTCCTGCGCATCCCGAAGGAAACGCACCCGAACCCCTATACGGGCTGGCCCGACGTGTCTGCAAGTTTCGCTTGTCACTACCTTTCTCCTGTGCAACATTGTATCATTACATAATATGCCTGCCCGCTACATGCCGGGCCGCTCTACTCCGCAACGCTCCGGCACATCCGGAATCAGACGGTCGCACTTTGATATGCCAGACGGTTGTTCAAGTAAAGTGATGTCACAGGATTGCCGCAGCTTGCCGGTAGAGGTAAAATATCTCATTGATTGAACGGCAGGACACGATACTATTTCGCGAGCCGAAATCGCTTCGCCACATTGCGAAGCAGGCATATGACAGGACATCTTTCGCCAGCCAATACGGAGGGTAGCGAATGCAACCGCTCAAGGTCTTCAGTGTCATTCCCCGTCTGCCGGAAAAACTGCACGGGCTCTGGGAGCTCGCCTATAACCTGTGGTTTTCATGGAACGGAGAAATCGAAAGCCTGTTCGCCCAGATAGACCAGACACTGTGGCGTGAAACGGAAAAAAACCCTGTGCGGTTCCTGAACAAGCTGCCGCAGGGCACCCTGCGCGAGCTTGCCAATGACGATTTTTACATCCAGCGCCTCAACGAGGCGCTGCAGAAGGCCCGCAACTATCTTTCCCGCCCCTCGTCTCTGCAGTTCAAACAGGCATCGCAGGCCAATCCTGCGTTGGTATACTTCAGCTTCGAATTTGGCATTTCCTCATGCCTGCCCATTTACTCCGGCGGGCTCGGGATTCTGGCAGGCGACCACCTCAAGTCCGCAAGCGACCTCAACATCCCCCTCGTGGGCATGGGCCTCGCTTACAAGCAAGGGTACTTCAGACAGTACCTGACCCCCGATGGCTGGCAGCAGGAACGCTACCCAGACTACGACTTCGAACAGCTGCCGATACAACGGGCCACAACGCCGGAAGGCGAACCCGCCTGCTTCATCCTCGACATGGGAGGACGCCCGCTGGAGGTACAGATATGGAAGGCCCAGATAGGCCGCATAGCCCTGTATCTTCTGGATACGAATACCGCGCACAACCCGCCGGAATTCAAGGCGCTCACCTCGCGTCTGTATGGCGGCGACCTTGAGATGCGCATCCAGCAGGAAATCCTGCTCGGCATCGGCGGCATGCGCGCCCTGGAAGTGCTGGGACTCTTCCCCAAGGTCATCCATATGAATGAAGGCCACTCCGCCTTCGCAGGACTGCAGCGACTGCGCAGCTTCATGCAGCAGGGGTTGTCATTCGAGGCGGCGCAGGAAGTGGCGGCATCCAGTTCCATCTTCACCACACACACACCCGTCCCCGCAGGCAACGATCGTTTCCCCATGGAAATGATGCGGCGCTACTTCGAAGGATACGCGCAGGAAATCGGCCTTGCCTTCAAGGTATTCATGGCCCTTGGCCGCGAAAACCCCTTCAATGACAATGAAGACTTCTGCATGACCGTGCTGGCGCTCAAGCTCTCCCGCTTCAGCAACGGCGTTTCCGAACTGCACAGCTTAGTGTCACGTAACATGTGGAAACAGGTCTGGACCCAATATCCGGTGGAAGACGTCCCCATCGGTGCATTGACCAACGGGGTGCATGCCCCCACATGGGTGGCTGAAGACGTAGGCCAGCTGAACGACCGCTATCTCGGCCCCAACTGGCGCGAGGATCCTGACTGCACCCGCACATGGGGACAGGCCATCAACATTCCCGATGCGGAACTCTGGCGCACGCACGAACGCCTGCGCGCGAGGCTCATCGACTTTGCCCGCATGCGCCTGCGCAAACAACTGGAGGCACAAGGAGCGCGCCGCAAGGAACTGCAGCACGCCGACGAGGTGCTGAATCCCGAAGCGCTCACCATCGGTTTTGCCCGCCGCTTCGCCACGTACAAGCGCGCCAACCTGCTGCTCAAGGAGCAGGACAAACTGATGCGGCTCATCGCCGACAAGAAGCACCCCATCCAGTTCATATTCGCAGGCAAGGCGCACCCCGCCGACAACGGCGGCAAACAGCTCATCAAGGATCTCATCACCCTGTGCCGTTCGCACGAGTGCCGCTTCAACATGGTCTTCCTCGAGGACTACGACATGGAAGTGGGACAACACATGATTTCCGGCTGCGACGTATGGCTCAACAACCCCCGTCGGCCTCTGGAAGCCTGTGGCACCAGCGGCATGAAAGCCGTGTTCAACGGCGTACTCCAGTTCAGTACGCTGGATGGCTGGTGGGACGAAGCCTATAAGCCGGATAACAGCCTTGGCTGGGCCATCGGCAAGGGCGAAGAATACAGCGATCCCGACTATCAGGATTTCGTGGAAATCCAGACGCTCTATAATGTGCTGGAAAACGAAATCATTCCCGAATTCTACGACCGCGGCCACGGCGGCTTGCCCCGGGCATGGATACGCCGGATGAAACAGGCATTCGTGGAATTGGGCCCCGTATTCAACTCGCACCGCATGGTCACGAACTACGTCAACAAGACCTATATTCCCGCCTATGAGAACTACCTGCGCCTGAGCGAAAACGGCTTCGCGGCAGCCCGCGAACTGGCCACCTGGCGCATGGATATGATGACCAAATGGAGCGCCGTGGAAATCCGCAACGTGCAGACCGTGGACGCTCCCAATCTGTTTGTTAACGAAAAACTCGTCATCGAAGCGGATCTCCACCTCAACGGCTTGCCTCCGGAGCATATTCTTGTAGAATCCTATTTCGGCCCTGTAAAACAGGACGGCAGCTTCGCCTCCCGCGAGATTGCCCCCATGACTCCCGTGTCCGAAGTCAGAGATGGCTGGATGCGTTACCGGGGCGAAGCAACCCCGCCCGAAGCCGGTCGCTTCGGGTACACCGTACGCGCCGTGCCTGCACACCCGCATCTTCTGGATCCGCACTCGCTCGGCCTTATCCGCTGGGCGCATTCGTAGGACACTCGTTTGTTGCAAACCATGCAGGGCGCGGTCCCGCGCGCCCTGCCCTTCTGAACCACCTGTCGATTCGGCAATCGGGACAACCATATGCGCACACTCTCCCGAACAGTTCTGCTCTGTTTCCTCAGCCTGACGTTGGCTTGCTCTATTGCCTATGCCGGACCGGATTCGCCCCCTTCCCTGACCAGCTACTCACAGCTCCCCCTGCACAGCCCCGGCCCCAAAACCTTGCGATTTGCCACGCTTGAATGGCCGCCATACATTTCCAAAGACCTGCCGGAGCAAGGCTACGTTGCAGAACTCCTGCGCGAAGTTTTTCTGCCCGCCGGATACTCGGTGGAGCTTGTCTACCTGCCTTGGCAACGAGCCATCAACTACATTACCCGCAAGGAAATTGCGGGGTATCTACCCGAATATTACGACCCCGATATGGACAGCCGGCAGTGCACCTACTCAGCGCCCTTCCCCGGAGGACCTCTGACCTTCATGCACAGAGCAAGCGATCCCCATTTCTACAAATCCATTGAAGACCTGAAACGGTATAGAATCGGCGTCGTTTCCGGCTATATCAATTTCAAGGAATTCGATGCCGCCACCTTCCTGCTCAAGGACTTCTCGACGGATGATCTGACCAACGTCCGCAAACTGCTCATGCGCAGGGTGGATATCATCATCGGCGATCCGCTGACCGCCCTCTACCTTTACCGGAAGCATATCGACGCCAAAGGCACGGCGCTTGGCGTGCAGCATCCCTATATTGAAAACAAGCCCCTATACGTATGCTTCAACCCTACGCACCCCAGCGTGGAGGCACTTCTGGATATCTTCAATTCCCGGCTGGCAGAGCTCAAGGCTTCAGGCAAAATCAAAGAGCTGCACACAAAACTCATGGACACCTACCTCCCGACCGACTCCCGCAACGGAACGGCCAAGAATCCGATATCAGTCCAGCCCCGCGTCAACTAACCTCTCCAAAGGCCATCCCGAAGCCCGTCTCAAAGACGTGCTCCGCCCCCGCAGAACAGCAATTCTCTTGCCTTCACAGACCCGATGGTCTACCAGAAAGCCCAATTCCATGCAGGAGGCTTACGTGTCCGATACTTCCCGTTCCCTCACCAAGGTGGCCATCATAGGCGGCGGTCTCGCCGGTTGCGAATGCGCGCGCAAACTGTCGCGTGCCGGGGTGGCTGTCACCCTCTTTGAAATGAAACCGCACCGGTATTCCCCCGCACACCAGATGGAAGGACTGGCCGAACTCGTCTGCTCCAACTCGCTCCGCTCCGACCAGCTGGAATCCGGTGTGGGCCTGCTGAAGCAGGAGATGCGTGAGCTTGGCAGCCTTGTCATGGAGGCAGCCGAGGCAACCCGTGTGCCCGCAGGCAAAGCGCTGGCCGTTGATCGCGAAAAGTTCAGCGCATATGTCACCCGCGCCATGGAAGAAGATCCCAATATCACTCTTGTCCGTCAGGAGATTGCTTCCCTTGACGCGCCGGAACTGGCAGGTTTTGATGCCGTTGTTGTCGCTGCCGGCCCCCTTGCAAGCGAAGGCCTGAGCGCATCACTCGCACAGGCCGTGGGCAGCACCCACCTGTATTTCTATGATGCCATCGCGCCCATTGTCAGCGCAGACTCCATCGACATGACCAAGGCGTTCTGGGGCTCCCGCTACATGCCGGAGGACAAGGACTATCTGAACTGCCCCATGACGCGGGACGAATATTTCGCCTTCCATGCCGCGCTGGTGGCCGGAGAAAAGGCTCCCACCAAGGATTTTGAAAAGGAAATCCACTTCGAAGGCTGCATGCCCATCGAAGCTCTTGCAGAACGCGGAGAAATGACTCTCGCTTTCGGCCCATTCAAGCCGGTCGGCTTCACCGACCCCAGAACCGGCACCCGCCCCTTCGCCATTGTGCAACTGCGCACCGAAGACCTGAACAAGTCCATGTTCAACCTCGTCGGTTGCCAGACCAAACTCAAGTACGGCGAGCAGGACAGGATTTTCCGCATGATTCCGGGGCTGGAGAATGCAGAGTTTGTCCGCTACGGCAGCGTGCACCGCAATACTTATGTAAACGCACCGAAAACGCTGAACAACGACCTGTCTCTCAAGAGCCGGCCCAACGTCTTTCTTGCCGGTCAGATCACCGGCGTGGAAGGTTATGTGGAATCCGCAGCCTGCGGCATGTGGCTGGGCATCATTCTCGCTGCCCGCTCAAGAGGACAGGAAGTGGAAATTCCGCCTGCGGTAACCTGCCTCGGCGGCCTGCTCAATCACCTGCGCACGGAGCAGAAGAACTTCCAGCCGTCCAATGTCCAGTTCGGCCTGATGCCCGAACTCGGCATGCGGGCCAAGAAAAAGGACCGCAAGGCCCTCTACGCGGAACGGGCGAGGACGCACTTCGCCGAATGGTTCGAAACAGTTCGCGAAAAGCTCTAGAAGCATTAAAGCGCCGGAAGCATCAGCTCCGGCGCTTTTTACTTCCCTCCTCCTCCTCCTCCTCCTCCTCCTCCTCCCCCAACGACAACATCTGTTTGCATTTATAGTGCAAACTTCTTTTATCAGTGCTATTGGGTGTTATCACCTTTTTTTATCATGACATGGATGAACCCCCTTGGCATTCAACATGTTATGACAACATTCATGTTCTGCACAGGAATTGCAAACGGCCACGGCTCATAGTGCCCCGCATACGAAAACGCCGGGCACGGAACACGGTACACAGACGGACATGGCAATGACAGCACATGACCGCCTGAAGACCGCACGAACCTGAAAAAAGGAGAAATGGCCTATGATCAACACCCCATAGCCCTTAACTGTGTTGGGCAACCGTTCGAGTGGCATTGTGTGACCGTATTTTGTGGATCGCGTTGCGACGAGAGGGGGTTTCACCCCATCGGACAACAGGTTGTGTAACATGGGAGGAGACTGAAATGTCTCAGGATTCGAATATTGTTGTCGACAAGGGCAAATCTTCCATATCGGACCTCTGGACCAAGGAAGACTACTGGGCCATCTGGCTCGGTTTTTTCATCATTGCAACCGCCTTCTTCCTCTATTTCAATTTTTCCCCCACGCAAGAGTTCCAGGACAAGATCGCCCAGCAGAATGCCGTCATGGAGTCTGAGGCGGCCAAAGCCCCCTTCAAGACCATCGCATGGCACAAGGCCAAAGACGCCAAGGGCAAACTGAAGGCCGAAGACGGCGCCCTTGGCAAGTTCTTCAAACACTGGACTGCGGCCCCTGGTTCATGGAAATCCAATCCGCTGGAAGCCCTGATCCTTTCCCAGGAACAGGCAGATGCCAAAAATGACGCTGCAAAGCCCAAGTATAAGGAAGCAAAGGCCAAGACCGAAAAAGCCTTTGCCCTTGCTCAGACAGCGGAAGCTGCCGCAGTTGCCGCCAATTTTCAGGACGTTGCCCTGAACGATGAGGCGAAAGCCCAAATAGCCGATTGGCGCGCCGCCCATAAAAAGGAAAGCGATGCCAAGAAAAAGGTTTCCAGCAAGCCATACAACCGCATTCCCACGCTTGTGGTGCTCTGTCTGGTCTTTGCCCTGTTCTTCAGCATCGGCATCAAGTTCATGGGTAAGGATACCGCAGGATTCCTGAAAGGCTTCGCGGTCGTTTTCGGCGTTTCGACCCTCGCCTACCTGATGGGCGGTCAGTCCGTGGCAAAACAGTACGGAGTTGGTGCTGAAGCCTGGGGCGTCATCATCGGCATGCTCATTGCCAACACGGTAGGCACCCCAGACTTTGCGAAAAAGGCTTGTGAAGTTGAATACTTCATCAAGACCGGCCTCGTTCTGCTCGGTGCTGAAGTGCTCTTCAACAAGATCGTGGCCATCGGCATACCGGGCATATTCGTGGCGTGGGTGGTTACCCCCATCGTTCTCATATGCACCTTCATCTTCGGTCAGAAGATTCTGAAGATGCCTTCAAAGACGCTGAACATCGTCATTTCCGCCGACATGTCCGTATGCGGCACCTCTGCGGCCATAGCAACGGCAGCGGCCTGCCGTGCCAAGAAGGAAGAACTGACCTTGTCCATCGGGCTTTCGCTGGTCTTCACCGCCATCATGATGATCGCCATGCCGGCCTTCATCAAGGCGGTAGGCATTCCGGAAATCCTTGGCGGCGCGTGGATGGGCGGTACCATTGACGCAACCGGCGCCGTGGCTGCTGCGGGCGCCTTCCTTGGTGAAAAGGCCCTCTATGTTGCTGCCACCATCAAGATGATCCAGAACGTACTGATCGGTGTTACCGCATTCGGCGTAGCCGTATACTGGTGCACGCGTGTGGAATGTGAAGCCGGCAAGTCAGTGGGCTGGATGGAAATCTGGCACCGCTTCCCCAAGTTCGTGCTTGGCTTCCTGTCCGCATCAGTTCTGTTCTCCTTCATTGACGGCAGCCTCGGTAGCGACATGGGCTACACCATGGTCGACCACGGTGTGGTGCGCGGGTTCACCCGCCTCTTCAGAGAGTGGTTCTTTGCCCTTTCGTTTGCGGCCATCGGCCTTGCGACCAACTTCCGTGAACTGGCCCACTACTTCAAGGGAGGCAAGCCGTTGGTGCTGTACGTGTGCGGTCAGTCCTTCAACCTGGTGCTCACGCTGACCATGGCATACATCATGTTCTACCTCGTGTTTCCGGAGATTACCGCGCAAATATAACGTCCACATATCCAAAACAAAATGGGAGGCTTCGGCCTCCCTTTACTTTTTTTTAAACCTTATACCAATTTTTTTCTAACGAGGTTGTCAGACCAATTTTCTCGGCATACACATACACACATGTATATCCATCTGGCATGTTCATCAGAAGAGATCATATCGTTTGTTTCTCGCGGACTCGTAAAATCCGGCGAGCAACTGTCCGTCATCAGCGCCCCAGACGCACTGACAGTGCAGATGCTTTCCTCTCAACCGGAACAACAGTCTGCGTTCATGCTTGACCTTGATTATGTACATGCATCCACTATGCTTGACACGCTTCGCCAGTCTGACCCCCTGGCCGGCATTCCCCTTATTGTATTGGTGAACAGCAAACATGTGGAGCCGCATGAGCCGCCCACGCCACCGCATGCAGTCCGCGTTCGCAAACCATTCTGCATCAACGCCATCCATCAGGGAATCCGACGGTCGAAACGGATAATCAACGGCCAGCCGAACGAAGTGCTTGAAGCCGGTGACATCCAGCTGGCGCCTTCAACCGGGGCAACCTTCAAAGCTGGCAGATCGCTGCGTACCCACCCAAGAGAGACCCTGCTGCTTGAAACGTTCATGCGTTCTCCCGGAGAAGTGCTCAGCAGGGAATTCATTCTGGACAACTTCTTCGACTACACCGCGCGCCCCAGACCCAATCTTGTAGATGTACTGGCCTGCCGCCTGCGTTCCCGCCTGCATGCAGGAACAGACAAGCAGGTGCTGCACACGGTGCGCGGTCAGGGATACATGTTCAAGCCCTAACCCCCTTCCCTCCGTCAGAAAAATATCCTCACGGGCTTTCCTTGGCTTGCCTTTCAAGGCAAAATACAGCACGTTTCGCATTCGCCGCACCTGCGTGCGGCCTACCGAACACGAAAAGAAACAAGGATTCCCATCGTGCGATATCAGAATATGCAGCAATTGCTGGCAGACCTTGAACGGACTGGCCAGCTCGTCAGAGTGACGGAAGAGGTCGATCCATATCTTGAAGTGGCCGAGATTCAGCGTCGGGCCTACCGCGCAGAAGCACCGGCCATACTCTTCACCCGGGTCAAGGGCACGGCCTTTCCCATGGTGTGCAACGTATTCGGCACACTGGAACGCACCCGCTGGATATTCCGCGACTCCCTGCGCGCGCTGGAAGGCCTGTTCAAACTCAAGGTCAATCCGTTCGACTTTTTCAAGCAGCCGTGGCATTACGCCGGAGTTCCGCGAGCCCTCTGGTCCACCTTGCCCAAGAAGGTGAAAACCGGCCCCGTGTTGGACAACACCACCTCTGTGACCAAGCTGCCTCAGCTGCATTCCTGGCCCATGGACGGCGGCGGCTACGTGACACTGCCGCAGGTGTACACGGAAAGCCCGGACTCCCCCGGCTTCATGAAATCCAACATCGGCATGTACCGTGTACAGCTGACCGGTCCCAATTTTGAACCGGACAAGGAAGTGGGCCTGCATTACCAGATTCATCGCGGCATCGGCTACCATCACGCAGAAGCCCTGCGCCGGGGCGAACCGCTCAAGGTAAACGTGTTCGTGGGCGGCCCGCCCTCCATGACGCTTGCAGCCATCATGCCCCTGCCGGAAGGCATTGCCGAAATCCTGTTCGGCGGCGCGCTGGCCGGATTCCGCATTCCCATGATTGAGCGCAAGGGCCAGCTTCCCATCCTCGCCGAAGCGGACTTCTGCATCTGCGGCACGGTTCATCCGGGCGAGCAGAAGCCGGAAGGACCGTTCGGCGACCATCTGGGATACTACAGCCTCGCCCACGACTTCCCCCTCATGCGCGTGGACGCGGTCTACAACCGCAACGATGCCGTATGGCCCTTCACCACGGTGGGCCGCCCCCCGCAGGAGGACACGGTCTTCGGCACATTCATCCATGAATTGACCGCCGATCTCGTACCCACCGTCTTCAACGGCGTGCGGGAAGTACATGCAGTGGACCAGGCGGGCGTGCACCCCCTGCTGCTCGCCATCGGCAGCGAACGCTATGTTCCCTACGCACAGGAACGTCAGCCGCAGGAGCTGATAACCTGCGGGCTTTCCCTGCTCGGCAATACTCAGACCTCCCTGTCCAAGTATGTGATCATCGCTGCCCACGAGGATAATCCCTCGCTGCATACCCACAATTTCAGGGAATTCCTGACGCACATGCTGGAGCGTACGGACTTTGAACGGGATCTGCACTTCATCACGCGTACGACCATAGACACGCTCGATTACACAGGCATCAGTCTGAACCAGGGCTCCAAGCTCATCTGGGCAGCCTGCGGCCCCAAAAAACGCTCACTGGGGAACAGCCTGCCTTCAGGCTTTACGCTGCCGGACGGCTTCAGCGCCCCCCGCGTCTTCGCCCCCGGTGTCATCGTTCTGCAAGGGCCCAAGCATACTGCGGCTCGCGACGAGCACGAAGATGCCATGTTCCAACTGGCCGAGCATCTGCAGAACCAGTCTGCGGATCTCTCGCCCCTGCCCCTCTTCGTTGTGGCGGACGACGCCGATTTCACGGCCAAGGATTGGGACAATTTCCTGTGGGTCACGTTCACCCGTTCAGACCCGGCCACCGACATGTACGGTGCCGGCGCTTTTACCCACTGCAAGCACTGGGGCTGCAGAGGCCCTGTCATCATTGACGCCCGCCTCAAATCATTCCACGCTCCGGCCTTGGAGGAAGATCCGGCCATTACGGAAAAAGTGGACAGACTTGCCGCCAAGGGCGGTTGTCTGCATGGAATCCTGTAACCGGTTCCGCCTGCTGATCATTTTGAAGGCGGCCCTAAGGCCGCCTTCTTTTTTCATGGGCAGAACGGAAATATAACATCCATGCAATCTCAGACGTGGTATTGAATTAATCCTTGCCGAGAAGGCCAACGAGCCAGCCCCATCCGTTCCTTCTGCTCCCCCCTGCAGGGAACGGTTTTTGCACATCATTCCGGGCAGCAAGACGTCGTGGAAACGCAGCTTGTTCGTCACATTACTCCGGTAATGTGCATTAACATGCAACTCTCATACATGGAGAGCACTATGAGCCAAAGCGTTACAGGAACGCACAACCGGCCCAATCCCCACATGCACACGCGCTACTCCCACACGGAGGCAGCCTTGGTTCAGGGGAAAGACGATAATCCGTTCGCGCTGTTTGCACAAAAAATGACCGAGCACGGATTGCCGCACCAACTCATAGCGCTCTTTGCGGCCTACTACGACGAAATCGTCAACAATCACACAGGGCTGATCCCCGATTCGGAAATCAATCCCATTGGCGCGGAAGACCTGCCAAGCATCACTGCGCTTGAACGCTATGCCGACAGGGGCATGGAGGAAGCTGCCCGTGCCGTTGTCATCAAACTGAACGGCGGCCTTGGCACCAGCATGGGCATGACCTATGCAAAATCTCTCATTCCTGTACGCAGCGGCCGGTCATTTCTGGAAATCATCGTCCGCCAGACGCTTGCCCTGAGGGATGCCTGCGAAACGGACGTCCCGCTCGCGCTCATGAACAGCTTCAGTACGGACGCAGATACCGCCGAGGCTCTGCGCAATCTTGATGCGGAGCATGTGATCCCCAACTGCTTCATGCAGCACAAATTCCCCAAGGTGAACCGCGCCACCCTGCGGCCCGCAGAATACCCTGAGAACCGAGGCCACGAGTGGAATCCTCCCGGCCATGGCGACCTGTATTCCGCTCTCGCCCTTTCCGGACTACTCGACAGACTGCTTGATGAAGGCAGACGCTACGCCTTCATTTCCAACTCCGACAACCTCGGGGCAACACTGGACATGCGCATTCTCGGCTACATTGCCGAAGAGGGCATTCCCTTCCTGATTGAAGCGGCCCCGCGCACAGTTTCCGACCGCAAGGGCGGTCATCTTGCCCGCAAGCCCGATGGCAGTCTCATTCTCCGCGAACTGGCGCAGTGCCCTGCGGACGACCTGGACAAATTCCAGAACATTGAACGCTACGGCCTGTTCAACACCAACAACATCTGGATAGATCTGAAAGCGCTGCGGAACCACATACGCCGCCAGGGACTGCTCAAGCTGCCCATCATTCTGAACCCCAAGACCGTGAACCCGCGCGACCAGCATTCCGACAAGGTATTTCAGGTAGAAAGCGCCATGGGCGCAGCCATCTCCAGCTTCCCCGGCGCGCAGGCCATCGTGACATCCCGCGAGCGTTTCCTGCCCGTAAAAACTTGCTCCGATCTGCTTGCGGTCATGTCCGACTGCTTCGTCATGCGCAAGGATGCCACGCTCATCCCCAATCCGGCCCGCCTGCTGCCGCCCATAGTCATTGATCTGGACAAGGCATACTATGGCACCATTGACAAACTGGAGCTGCGCTTCCCCCACGGGGCCCCCAAGCTGGCCGCATGCAAGTCGCTGACAGTGCAGGGCGACGTGGTCTTCGGCAAGGACATCGTCATCATAGGCGACGTAACCATACGCAACTTCTCCGCCATGCCGGTGCGCCTGCCTGCCGGGATGCAGATCGATCACGATATCACCATAGAATAGCACGCTATATTGTACCCACAGAGGCCCGCCCAGCTGTCTGGACGGGCCTTTTTCTTTGCTGTAGCTGATGAAATGTAGAGTATTGTGATGATATTTTCCTGACGAATTTGATACCTACTCTAGATACTTTCTTGAGTATCAACAAAATATGGTATAGTCTTTGGGCAAAATACCATGACCCTTGGGGGGACATGGAGGAAAAATTCCTAAGAATTTCCTACCCATAAGCATGGGGGGCCCGCGAATGCCACAAGTTGCTGCACGGATCACCAACGATCAGGAGAAGTGGCTGAAAGATTATTTCCGCACCAAGAGCGCCGGCGCGGAGTTCATCCTGCCTTGGGCGGTAGACACATTCTTCCGCGCAACCATGCAGATTAAAAGCCAGTTTTCTGCTCCGGAACTAAAGACCATCGTCGAAGCCCACAAGGACATCAAGCTTCTTCCTGAAAACACCCGGCTGGACTACCTCCTTCTGCGCACGCGAGACGCCTGCGAAGTGCAGAATCTGCACCTCAAGCACGGTGCCAGCAAGACGAGTCTGGAAGCGAAGCTGAAACGGCTGGACGACACACAGGCAACCGCCCTCATGGTCTGGGCAGCGGCTTTCTGGGTCAGCAAGAACTGCTCTGCCGAAAGTCTGGACGAATATATCAAGCAATACTGAGCAGCACTCGTAGAAAACACAAAAGCCCCGCCGGAATGGCGGGGCTTTTCTTTTAATATGCCACCTCTGCGGGACTCCCCTGCTCTCAGGGCTTGAAGAACCTTAACCGCAGGGCGTTGGTCACAACAGAAACGGAACTCATGGCCATGGCACCACCTGCAATCATCGGCGACAGGGTGGGACCATCAAACAGGGCATACACAAGCCCCATGGCCACAGGGATACCCAACACGTTGTACCCGAAGGCCCAGAACAGATTCTGCCTGATGTTGGCCACCGTAGCCCGGCTCAGGGCTATGGCGGTGAGTACGCCATCCAGGCTGCCCTTCATCAGCACAATGTCCCCCGCCTCCACGGCCACGTCTATGCCCGTGCCCATGGCTATGCCAACATCCGCACGCGCAAGGGCCGGAGCGTCATTGATACCGTCCCCGACCATGCCGACAATCTTTCCCTCAGCCTGCAGCGATGCAACGGTGCCGTCCTTCTGATCAGGCATAACTTCGGCAATCACATTCCTGATTCCCGCCTGCGCAGCCACCGCCCGGGCCGTCCGCTCGTTGTCGCCGGTCAGCATGACCACGGAAATGCCCATGGCTTCAAGCCTGCGCACCATCTCAGGCGCCTCATCCTTCAGCCGGTCGGCAATGGCCAGCACGGCCACTGCCCTCGCGGTCTGCGGGGCGGCATTCATATCCCTTATGGAAACAAGAAGGGGGGTGCGCCCCAATTCCGCCTGTGCAGCCATGATTTCTCCGGCACGCAGTACTTCGGCATTCTTCGAATTTCCGGAAATATCGGACAGCACAAAACTGGCGTTGCCCACCCGGACCAGCATCCCATCGACCACGCCCTGCACGCCCTTGCCCGTCACGGACTGAAAATCCTGCACGGAAACAGGTGCAGCCCCTCTCGCGGCAGCGCCGTGAACTACTGCTTCCGCCAACGGATGCTCGGAAACGGATTCAAGCGAGGCGGCATAGCGCAACACCTGTGTTTCCGGCATATCAGCCAGAGCCACAACCTCCACCAGTTCCGGCATACCTCGGGTCAGCGTGCCTGTCTTGTCAAAGACCAGCGTCTGCACGGAGCCAGCCGCTTCAAGCGCGGCTCCGTTCTTGATCAGCACGCCGAACTGCGCTCCGCGCCCGGTACCGACCATGATGGACGTAGGCGTGGCCAAGCCCATGGCGCAGGGGCAAGCAATAACCATGACGGATATGAAAATGCGCAGGGAAAATGTGAAGTCCGCCCCGCTGGAGAACCACGCAATGCCGGAAAGCAATGCCAGTCCCATGACCACTGGAACGAAATACAGGCTCACCCTGTCGGCAAGGTTGGCGATGGGAGCCTTGGAGCCCTGCGCATCCTGCACCAACCGGATAATGCGTGCCAGAACGGTATCACCACCCGTGCGATCCACACGGATGGTCAGCGCACCGTTCCTGTTCATGGTGCCGCCTGCAACCGTTTCCCCGACATCCTTGGAAACAGGCATGGACTCACCAGTCAGCATGGATTCATCAACGCTTGAACGCCCCTCAAGTACCGTACCGTCAACAGGGATACGCTCTCCCGGCTTGACCAGCAGCATGTCGCCCTTATGCACCTGCGATACGGGAATAACCGTCTGCTCGCCATCCTTGAGCAGGGTGGCCGTATCCGGCGTCAGCTCCATGAGCCCGCGGATGGCATCGGAGGTGTGGGCACGCGAACGGGTTTCAAAATACTTCCCGAGGGAAACCAGAGCAATCAGCACAGCTGCGGATTCATAGTACAGGTCCATAACCAGTTGCATGCTGCGTTCCGCGTGCGGTCCGAGCCATGCAATTTCAACGGTGTTCCACAGACTGTAGATGAAGGCGGCTCCGGTACCCACGGCGATAAGGGAATCCATGTTCGGCGCACGCTGCGCCAGATTACGGAAGCCGATACGATAAAAATCCCTGCCGGACCACATGACGGGCAGCACCAGCGCCAACTGTACGAGTGCATAGGTCAACGGAGCATGATGCGGGGAAATCGCCTGCGGCATAGGCAATCCGACCATCTCGCCCATGGAGAGGACAAGAAGCGGCAGCGCGAAGAGAAATGCCGGCACAAGGCGCGCGCGCATGAGTGCAAGCCGGTTTCTGGTTTCTTCCTGCTGCAGTTCCCACAGGGAGCCAGCATCATCCTGCCCTTCGGCAATGTGCTCGGCTTCAAAGCCCAAGGCTGCAACCCGCTGCACGATGGAGTCTATCATGTCGCGATGCGATACACCCGAGCCGAGACGGACAGTGGCGTAATCCGTTGCCAGACTGACCTCGGCACTTTCCACGCCCTCCATCTTGCCCACAACCTTCTCGATACGGGTGGAACAGGCGGCGCAGTGCATACCCCGAATGCCGAAACGCAAAACGTCGGATTCGCCTTCCGATACGGACGGAGCAGGCGGAAGCGCCTCAAAGCCTATAGAGCGCACCCGCTCGGCAATGGCTTCCGGGGTCAGGACAGAAGGATCAAATCGCACATCAAGCAGTTCCGAGGCCAGATTGACGCTCGCCGAATCCACCCCTTCCATTCTGCCCACAACCTTTTCGATCCGCCCGGCACATACGGCACAGGTCATGCCCCGAACAGGCATACGCACAGTTCTGCCACCTTTCCGGTCTGTTGCAACGGCATCCTGCACCTGTGGCGGTGGAGTTCCGGATTCCTTTTCACTCATAATCACGTCCGTTTCTGCTGAAGGGTCGCCGTACATCATACGGAGCAAACCGAACCATGATGCGCGACAGAAATAACGAATTATCGGGACTGCTTGCCTAATCAGTTCCCAGTACATACAATAAGGAACAACTCTGAAAAGACAACCACTAACAATGGAGATACCACCATGCCCAGCATCAAAGTACAAGGCATGACCTGCAACCATTGCAAGGCTTCCGTCACCGAAGCCGTTTCCAAAGTCCCCGGCGTTGCCTCCGTGAACGTGGATCTGCTGAAGGGCGAAGCAACGTGGACGGAAAACGCCCCCGTGGACGTCAATGCCATTCGCGCAGCCATTGAAAACATCGGTTTTGATGTTCCCGAATAGAAAATGGCTCAACCAACAAAAAAACGAGGCCTTGGGGCCTCGTTTTTTTTATGCTTGCTGTCCAACAGCCTACTTCAATTTCACGCGTAGCGTATTGCTCTTCGCCTGCAGGGCATCCCAACTGCGGGGGGCTGTTCCGGCAATATCCATGACGATACGCACACTCTTTTCATGACGGGCGAGCCGTACCCCCGTAACAAGCGCATTGGACTTGACGGAAGGCACTGCCAGCTTCTCGAAATTGCCGTTCAGGTCGATGACCACACGCTGCGGCTGCTTAAGCGAGAACACCTTGTAGTCAAAGGCACCCGCCGCGACAACTTCCAGCACACCGGTATTACCGCTGGCAGTAAAGACAATGGACTGCAGCGCATTCACGGCAGGTTTGACAGGAGCAGATTTGACAGGAACCGGAGCAGCTTTCACTGGCTCAGGCTTCTTTGCGCTTTCCTTGACCTTGGGGGCGGCAACGGCCTGCACGCTCTCCTTCTTCGCGGGAACTGCGGGCTTCACCGGAGCAGGCTGCAGCGGCTCAGGACGCACCTGTTCCACAGCTGCGGGCTCGGATTTCACCTGCGCAGACTGCACTGCGTCTTGCGCCTGTCCCGCTCCAATGGCAGCAGGAGCAGACGGCGCATCACTTGCGGCAGGCACATCAGACACATCCTGTGCCCCGGGCTGCACAACAGGCGCAGGCTCGGCTTCAGACTGGTTGCCCACAGGAATGCGCACGCCGGGAGCATCCGACGGCACCTTGACCACAGGAGACTTCTTCAGGATGTCGGAAAACTCCGCACCGCCCTGCGGCGCGGAAGCGGGACCAAACGCCCACTGGTTCAAAACAATCAGAATCATTGCCAGCAGCACCACGGAAAGGATGAGCATGGCGACATTCTTATTCATCTATGCCTCGTTTACGCGTTAATCACATGTCGAGCTTCAAGGTCCTGTCACCTTTCTGTTTCCTGCGGATGAAACGCATGAACCGTTCAGAGGGGATCAGGGACGGGTTCAATTCCAGAGACTTCTGCAGATAGCGTAGAGCATTATCCATGTCACCAAGTTCGTAGTATATCCGGGCGACATTATGGTACGCATTCTCATCATCATGGCTCAATGCAACGGCCTTCAGATGATGCTTCAGCGCCATATCCAAAAGCTTGCTCTTGCGCAAGCTGATGCCGAAATCCGTGAACACATGCTTGTGTGCGGTAACCAGCCCGCTCTCTTTCGTCAAATCCTCAAACAGACGAAGCGCCTTGGCACGGTTGCCGCGCTTGAACTCCATAAGCGCCAGGCCGAAAGCAGCACGCAGTTCTCGTTCCTTCTCATCTGCTGCGGCATCGGCAGGGGCAGCAGGCTGACGGCGGGCATCTCGTCCGGTAATGAAGGCATCGTCCGTTCCGCTTGCAGGCGTCTCTTCCTCCAGCCCCGCAAGAAAACCGGTATCATCAAGATCTATGGCCTGACGCCGCACCTCGCGGGGAAGCTTCATGACATCATCGCCGGAGGCGCGTTCTCCTTCGCCGTCGATCCCTTCCACCCCCGAATCCGGCACGGAAGCAGCGGTAATCCTCTCCCAGCCGTCAGGCTCGGTCAGATGGGGCTGGGAAAAGGAGGGAACCACGGAGGGCTCTTCCACGTAAAGAGTATCGAGATCCTCAACGGGTATAATGCGCTTGACGCCGGAAGGTTCCAGCGAAGCGGAAAGCGGCTGCACGAGAACGGTCTCGTCCGTATCGTCCCATACCAGCCAGTAACGCTTCCGCGTTCTGGTCGCACCAGGAGTCTGAGAAGTGTGGTCTGTTTCCCGGGAGGAATAAACGCCACGAAAGTTGTCTATTTCCAAAACGCGTTCTCCCGACCGGCGCATGCATCACGCCGGAATCGCAGATCAGAATTGGTAGGAAGGCAGTTTTCCCGACTTGTGCAGAAAGCTCAGGAATTGTTTGGAAGGAACAAGCTGCGGATTAATCTGCAGGGATTTTTCCAACCATTCCTTGCAACTATCGTATTTGTTCTGCTCGTAGAACACACGAGCAATGTTGTGGTGCAGGTTCTCATCCTTTGGTGCAAGCTCCAACGCCTTGAAATAATGCTTAAGAGCCACATCAAGCAAGCGAGTTTTACGCAATCCCGTGCCAAATTCCGAGAACATGTGCTTGTGTTCCGGCTGCCAGTCCACATCCATATCGGGTATGGCGTTGAAAATTTCCAAGGCTTTTCGGGTATTGCCGGTCCTGAAAAAGGTAAGCCCCATGCCGAAATCAGTACGAACCTCCGTCTCCAGCCGCTCCAGTTCTTCCTCACTCAGAGCTTTTCGGCCTTTGCCCGACGGCTCCGCCGCTACAGGCTCTTCATCCGGAAGCGTGGGAATCTCTGGCTCTGCGTCCAGCGGCGGCCTGTCCTTCTCCGGCATAAGCGAGATGACGCGCTGCGGGTCCACATAAAAGTCCGGCTCGAATTCATAGCTGCTTCGGAACTCCTGCACGCTCACGTCACGGGGAGATCCGGCAGGCACCATGTTGCTTGTCAGCGGCTGAACCCTGTAGCTGCCGTCGGGTAACTCGAAGGCAAACCAGAACTTCTTGGAAACCACCTTGCGTTTGGTGGTTCCAGAACCTATCCAACTGGTACCTTTTGAGGAATAAATGCCACCTTTTTCCATCTTGTAACTCACCATCCAGGCCCCCGCGTTGTCTATGGCGTTTCCCAGACGAGGAACGCTCTTATGAAAAAAAACGCACGTCAGCTCCCCCCTGAGCCATACACACGCATCATACCTATATCATAGAGGAGTAAGGATGCAAATCCTTAGGGTAAACCGTTTGATCACTCAACAACATCACTCCTAACCCACTGGACGGACGTTTCTTTTTCCAGTAGGTTTCCGCCATGCATGAAATGGCAATCGCATCAAGTCTCATTGAGATCATTCAGGAAGAGCTGAACAAGCACGGTGCAACCAGACTGCTCATGGCGCGTGTATGCCACGGCAAGCTGACCAACATCGTGCCGGAAGCACTGCAGTTTGCTTTTGAAGTGCAGACGCAGGACACACCTCTTGCAGCCGCCACGCTGGAAATGAAAGAGATTTCGGTAACTGTGGCGTGCGGCGGTTGCGGCAAGGAATTCGCTCCGGACAATCCGGACCTGTTCTATATGCCCTGCCCCCATTGCGGCAGGGAATTCGCGCACGAGGTGCTGACCGGAAAGGAACTGTATCTGGACCACCTTGAAGCCGAATAATGGAGCACGCTCATGGAAATTCCCGTAATCCGCAATATTCTTGAAGCCAATGACAAGATGGCCGACCAGCTGAGAGAGCTGTTCACGCGTCATCGCATTCTTGTGCTCAACCTCATCAGTTCCCCCGGCGCGGGCAAGACTTCGCTGCTGGAGCGCACCCTTTCCGACCTGAAGAACGAATTCACCATGGCCGTGATCGAAGGAGACTGCCAGACCAGCAACGACGCCCGACGAGTTGCCGCCACCGGCGCCAAGGCCGTGCAGATCAACACCGACGGCGGCTGCCACCTGAACAGCAGCATGATCATGGCCGCCCTTGAGAATTTCAATCTCGAAGAAATCGACATCCTCTTCGTGGAAAACGTGGGCAACCTTGTCTGCCCAGTGGAATTCGACTGCGGCGAAGACTTCAAGATCGCCCTGCTCAGCGTGCCGGAAGGCGACGACAAGCCGGAGAAATATCCTGTGCTGTTCGAAAAGTCCTCCGCCATGGTGCTGAACAAGAGCGACCTGCTGCCCTATGTGGATTTTGATGTGGAACGTGCAACGCGCTTTGCCACCCACCTCAACAAGGACATGCCCGTATTCCTCACCTCGTGCCGCACCGGCGAAGGTCTGGAAGGCTGGTACAACTGGCTGCGGGACGCACTGAACCAAAAGAGAAACTAACGGCCTGCCCCCGCTAACCACGGGGGCAGACTTCTTTCATGGAGCCGCCATGTCCCTTCCCGGCAATATCCCATGTGAAGCCATCATGCAGTCCATTGCTGACGGGGTCTTCACTGTGGACCGGGACTGGAACGTCACCTTCTTCAACAAGGCGGCTGAAGCCATAACCGGCATTCCGGCTTCCGAAGCCCTTGGCCGCAAGTGCTGGGAAGTGCTCCGCTCAAGCCTGTGCGACGGCCAATGCGCTCTGGAAGACTGCATTGCGCATTCACGCAGCATCACCGGCAAATCCATCTTCATCGTCCGCACGGACGGAACACGGGTGCCCGTTTCCATCAGCGCCTCTCCTCTCAAGGACGCTTCCGGCGAACTCATCGGCGGCGTGGAAACCTTCCGCGACCTCACGGAAATCACCCTGCTGCGCAAGGAGATGGAAGCCGCCTTCACCTTTGAAGACATCATCGGCAAAAGCCCTGCCCTGCGCCGTATCCTGAACATCCTGCCGCAGATTGCCCAAAGCGACGCCACCGTGCTCATCACCGGCGAGTCCGGCACCGGCAAGGAGCGCATCGCCCGCGCACTGCACAACATCGGTCCACGTGCAGAAGATCCCTTTGTAGCCGTCAACTGCGGTGCATTGCCTGAAACCCTGCTGGAATCAGAACTGTTCGGCTACAAGGCAGGTGCCTTTACCGACGCCAAACGCGACAAGGCAGGCCGTTTCAAGCTGGCTCAGGACGGCACCGTCTTCCTTGACGAGATTGGCGACATTCCCCACGCCGTTCAGGTCAAACTGCTGCGCGTGTTGCAGGAACGGAGCTACGAACCGCTTGGGGCCGTCGCAGCGGAACGAACCAACGCCCGCATCATTGCCGCCACCAACGCGGACCTTGAGCAGCGGGTGCGCGAAGAACGGTTCCGACAGGACCTCTTCTACCGCCTCAACGTGGTCCGGCTGCATCTTCCGCCGCTACGGGAGCGCACCGGCGACATCCCCCTGCTGGCCGACCACTTCATCCGACGTTTCAACACGCTCAAGGGCAAAGAGATCGAGGGGGTTTCAGAAGACGTACTGGCCATCCTCATGCGCCACGGTTTTCCCGGCAACATCAGAGAACTGGAAAATATTCTCGAATACGCCTTCATTCTTGCGTCCGGCGGTTTCATCCAGGTGGAGCACCTGCCGGAATATCTGCAGCCTGCCACGGCACTCCACGACATCTCAAAGGCCGCTCCCCTGCAGGCGGATGCTCCCATGACCATGGCGGAAATCAAATGCCGCGCCGCCCATGCCGCCCTTGCCCGTAACGGAGGACGCCGCATGACCGCCTGCCGCGAACTGGACATCACAAAAGATACCCTGCGCAGCCTGCTGCAACGCTGTCCCAACGACAGCCAAGGCGAATAATTCGCCCACAACAGGAATAATCAGGGCTATTTTTTAGCCCAAATCATCTTTCCCCACCCCACCACACCGCCACAACCATCTGAATTCAACGCAGTTCAGCAACTGGCATTATTCGTGCTCAAGACCGGTCAGCATCGGCCGGTCAACCTTCGCGAGGTGCGAATGTCCTGAACCGGCCTGTCGTGCAAACCACACAGGAAGGATCATGATCGTCTGTCTCGCGCAATACCACGACCGCCTTGCAGCCCTGTTCGAATCATCGAACATCTATGCCATCCATCAGGTTCAGGAGTCCGGCACCCGCCAATTGGGGACTGTGCCTGTTTCCGATCTCGGCAGAAAGGAACGTCTGGAACTGCTCACACGCTACAGTGTGGCGATGCTTGTCTGCGGAGCCATATGCGGTTGCGACCAGCGCGTACTCGGCGAGGCAGGCATTACGGTCAGGCCATGGGTCTGCGGCTCATCCGGCGCAGTGCTGGAGGCTCTGCGCCACAATACACTCGACGCCCTGACCATGCCCGGCTGTCACAGCCTGCGCACACGAGCCGGATGGCGCTTGCAAAGCCGCTGCCGCCGTGCGCAAGCGGCGCCCAGTCCTGCACTCGAGCCGGACGCCCCATCTGCCCTCTTCCTGCAACCCGATACCAATCATCAAGGAGATACCATGAAGATCGCCATCACCGCACAGGGAACAACACTGGACAGCCCTCTTGATCCGCGATTCGGACGTGCCGCAGGGTTCCTCATTTTGGACGCGGCCTCCGGCAACCTCGAGTACCGTGACAACAGCCAGAACCTCAACCTGCCGCAGGGCGCAGGCATTCAGGCGGCCATGCATGTGGCGGATGCGGGTGTGCAGGCGCTCATCACCGGCCATGTGGGCCCCAAGGCCTTCACGGCTCTCAGCAAGGGCAACATTGCCGTCTACTATTCCGAAGCACCCACGGCGGCTGAAGCCTTTGCAGCCTTCAAACGCGGCGAACTGGCCCGCGCCGACGCCCCGGACCGCGAAGGACACTGGTAAACTCAAGGGAGGAAACCATGCGTAACAGAATGCAGAACAGAAACGGCAATGCCACGCCACCTCATTGCTGCCGCAATGGCTGCCAGAGAGTCAGTAGCGGGAATGGAAAGGCGGATTGCAGGGCGCTTGCAGATAATAGCCTAGTGGAATGGCAGCTTCGCATGGACGCAAGGCTGCGCCGCCGTTTGCGGGATGGTAGTTGCCTGAACCAAAACGCAGAGGCAGACGCACCTCAGAAGGTTATTCCGGCCCCCCACAGTTCTCTTGCCGAAGAGGACGCCACAGCCGGCGAACAACAGGAAACGCCATGCAGATAGCCATTGCCAGCGGCAAGGGCGGCACAGGCAAGACCACGCTCTCGGTCAACCTTGCCGCCCGACTCTGCCGCACAGGGCACACCGTGACCCTTGCCGACTGCGACGTGGAAGAACCGAACAGCCACATATTCCTGTCACCCGCGTGGACACGGACGGATGAAGCACACGCCCCCGTTCCCCGCATCATTCAGGATCGTTGCGTCGGAACGGACTGCCGCATCTGCGTCAACGAATGCCGTTTCAAGGCTCTGGCATGGATGGGGGAGGTCATGGACTTCCCGGAACTCTGCCACGGCTGCGGCCTGTGCATGGAGGCATGCCCCGCTGGCGCCATTGTGGAAGCAAGCCGTGTCATGGGTATCATCAACCACGGAACGGCAGATACCGGCAACGGAAGCTCGCTGCGCATGCTTTCGGGCACCCTGCGTATCGGCGAGGCCATGTCGCCCCCTCTCATACGCTCCCTTCTGGAAGAGGCGGCATCGCCTCCCTACACGGAAGGAATCGTCCTGCGGGACTGCCCTCCCGGGACATCCTGTCCCGTCATCACCTCGCTGGAAGGAGCGGATTACACGATTCTGGTCACAGAGCCCACGCCCTTCGGTATGCACGACCTGCGTCTTGCTGTGCAGACCTTGCGTCTGCTTGGCCAGCCCTTCGGCGTGGTGGTCAACCGAGACGGCATGTCGGCAGAACAGGAAGGAACCGTGCTGGACGGCTGGCTGCTGGAAGAGCATATCCCCGTGCTGGCCCGTTTCCCCTACAGCCGGGCGGCAGCCTCGGCATGCGCTGAAGGAACCCTGCTTATCGATGCGTTACCGGAAACAACAGCACGTTATGACGCACTCTGGAAAGAAGTACTGACCCAGATGACCAGAGCGACGGGAGGTTCCTTGCATGCGTGAAATTCTTGTCATCAGCGGCAAGGGGGGTACGGGCAAGACCACCATAACTGCCGCCCTTGCCGCCTCCGGTCCGGCAAAGGTCATTGCTGACTGCGATGTGGACGCAGCGGACCTGCATCTCATTGCCCGCCCCGACGACACGGCCACCACACCGTTCTACAGTGGCCAGCGGGCTGTTTTCGACAGCGAACTCTGCACACAGTGCGGGATTTGTCAGGGAAAATGCCGTTTCAACGCCATCGGCAGCGGCGTCCGCCACCGCGCGGAACTCTGCGAAGGCTGCGGGCTGTGCGCCTATGTGTGCCCTGCCGGGGCCATACGCATGACTGAACGGCTCTGCGGGGAATGGTACCACTCCGTCTCGCGCTTCGGACCGATGGTGCATGCCGCGCTGGGCATCGGGGAGGAGAATTCCGGCAAGCTGGTCACCACCGTCCGCACCGAATCAGGCAAGGTGGCAAAGGAACAGGGGCTGGAGATCATCCTCACGGACGGCCCTCCCGGTATCGGCTGTCCCGTTATCGCTTCCTTGACAAATACCGATCTGGCCCTTTTAGTAACCGAGCCAACCCGTTCGGCGCTGCACGATCTGGAACGAATTGCGGAGCTGACCCGCCACTTCAGGGTCCCCGCCGCGGTTGTGCTGAACAAGGCGGATATTCATGCAGGTCTTGCGGATGAAGTCCGCGCCTGGTGCCGTCAGGCGAATATCCCCCTGCTTGCGGAATTCGGCTGGTCGGATGATTGTACCAGAGCCCAGTTGCTCGGCCTGACCCTCGTGGAGTTCAGGCGGGAGGCGTGGCTCCCCGTTTTCGAATCTCTCTGGAGAGACATGCTCGCCCTGACGCAAGGCGGCCAGCCTCTCCCGGCGTAGCCTCTATCGCCGCCCTATGGCGGATATTGATACATCATACATTGTTACGCAGCGTTCCTGCGCGACATAAAGGAGACTTCCGAGATGAGTGAAAAAGCCTGCGGCTGCACCAGCACCGATTGTTCTTCCAGCGGCTGTTCCCCCGATTCCGGTCATGGCGGCCATTCCGGCGGTTGCGGCTCCGGCGGCTGTGGCGGGCACAAGGAACTGGCCCCCGAACAGGACCGCATGAACCGCACCCTGCGCCGCATCAAGCACAAGATCGTGGTCATGTCCGGCAAGGGCGGCGTGGGCAAGAGCACCGTGGCCACCAACATTGCCGTGGGGCTGTCCCTCGCAGGCAAGAAGGTCGGCCTGCTGGACGTGGACGTGCACGGCCCCAGCGTGCCTCGCCTGCTCAGCCTGCGCGATGCAAAGGTGCACATTGACGCCAATCACATTGAGCCCGTGGCATGGAGCGACAACCTCTCCGTCATGTCGCTGGGTTTCCTGCTGCCCAACGCCTATCAGCCCGTCATCTGGCGCGGTCCGGTCAAGCAGGGCTTCATCCAGCAGCTGCTCTCCGACGTGACCTGGGGCGACCTTGACTACATGGTCGTTGACTGCCCTCCCGGCACCGGCGACGAGCCGCTCTCCGTCATGCAGATGCTGGGCGCGGACGCCAAGGCCGTCATCGTGACCACCCCGCAGGGCGTGGCCATTGACGACGTGCGACGCTCCGTCACCTTTGTGGGCGATGTGGGCAACACCGTACTCGGCATCGTGGAGAACATGAGCGGTGTTGTCTGCTCCCAGTGCGGACACGTGGAAAACATCTTCGGCAAGGGCGGCGGCATGCGCCTTGCGCAGGAAGTGGGTGTCCGTTTCCTCGGCGACATTCCGCTGGACCCCGAAGTGGTCCGCTCCGGCGACGAAGGCTACTGCTTCCTCCGCGTGCAGCAGGAAAGCCCCACCGCCAAGGCTATCCAGAAAATCATCAAGCCCCTTCTCCTGCTGCCGGACCCGCAATCCGGTTCCGAAGCCGCCGCAGCATTCGCTGCAGCACCCACCCTGTGCGGCGAGGTGAAGATTGCCGTGCCGCTCGCCAAAGGCCAGCTTACCCAGCACTTCGGACATTGCGAGCAGCTTGCCGTTGTCACGGCCAACATGGACACCAAGACGGTTACGGGCAGCGAACTGGTCACGCCGCCCCCGCATGAACCCAATGTCATGCCTGCTTTCGTGGAACGTCTCGGCGTCAATCTGGTCATCGCTGGCGGCATGGGCCAGAAGGCCCTGAAGCAGTTCTATGAAAAAGGCATTGCCGTTGTCTGCGGCGCGCAGGGGGGCACCCCTGTGGACGTGGTGACGCAGTACCTGCAGGGCAAACTGCTGGTCGGCACCAACGCCTGCGACCACTAATCTGACGAAGAAGACCGGCAAAACCGGCTGGCAACTCAGCATACAGAAGCCCCGCACCATGGTGCGGGGCTTTTCTTTCGAACCTTGCCCTCTGTAGCCTGAAATCCCATCAGCACTGAGACCGGGCTACTCGGGCCTGAGGGCCTTGCTGGCATCATACCGTTCAGGCAAGTCAGCGGGAATGCCGACCACAATCTCTCCGGCAAGCGTATCACCGTTACGGACAACACGAAACGGAAGCGACTGCCCGAACATATCCCCACGCAGATTTGCTTCTATAAAATCCTGAGGCAATACGGGTACCTTTCCTCCGTTGAAATGCAGCAACACGTCCCCCTGCCGTACGCCTGCAAGATCGGCAGGCCCCCCTTTGAACACGGTGGCCACGGTCAGCCCCTTCAACGTTCCCTGAACCTGCATGCCAAGTGCGGGCCTCCTGCCCGCCAGCTCGGAAGCACGGTTGTAGTTGCCCTGCGCCACAAAGGCATAGGCGGCGTTCAGTGCAAACGTATTTTTCTGTGCTTCGCTAGCAGCAACTTCCCGTCCCCGCATGGCTGCCTTCGCAGCTGCCTCATATTCGCCCAAGGCATACTGCGCCTGCATAAGGCCCTGCCATGAGCCCACGGACGCAGGATTACGCGACGTTGCTACGCCGAAGGCCTCCACAGCCGCCTGCCAGTCTCCGGCCATGAACAACGCCCAGCCGTATCTGTTTTGCACATACCAGTCGTCAGGGGCACCCGCCGCAGCCCGTGCCAACGTCACAGCCGCCTCTTCGTAACGCCCATCCTCATACTGACTGCGCCCCTTGCCGAGAGGCGAAGCCAGATGCTTGGCCAGCTCTTCGCTCCACACCACGACATCATCGATCGCAAAGAGGACGAACCCTCCATCAGGCATGGCCTCTTGCATGGCCTGTTCACGGGTTTCAAGCTCTATGGCGGAAAGATAGCGGTGGCGGTCAAAGGGGTCCACGGCAAAGGCCTTGTGCTGCCCTGCGGCAAGCCATTCACGCAATTCGTAGCGTACATCCGCATCCAGACCGGCAGCACGGGCCACCTGCTCGACCGTCGCCGGAGAGGAGGTCTTGGAACGCCTGCCCTCCTGCTCGCAGCCGCACAAAAGCACAGCCAGCACTGTAATCAGCAAGAGATATGTCCAGCTACGGGAACGCTGCATACGAAGACTCCCTGCCCTTTAATCCGTAAGGTTTGGGAACAATCGTAGCACAGGCCGAGGAGTATGCAACCTGAAGGACGACTGATGGCTGAATAATAACGCGCCGGCACCAACGTGCTGTTTATCAAGGCGGTTTGACGTCCATGAAAAACGCCCCCTTGCGGGGGCGTGGAATAACCGGTTCATATGAACGGCAATCAGATTGCCGGAAGATACGGCACGCTACAGATAGATGCCCAGCAGCACACCGGCGAACAAAGCCACGGAAATGTAGCCGTTCAGGGTGAAGAAGGCCATGTTCACACGGCTCATGTCTTCTGCGGAAATGATGGAATGTTCCCAGTACAGAACGCCGGAAACACCGGCCCAGACCAGATAGTAAGGCCAGGAAAGCCCGCCTGCCCAGCCCCCCATGAGGAACATGACAGAGGTCACCACATGGCAGAAGGAGGAAATGATCAGTGCGGAACGGATGCCGAAATGCTCCGGCACGGAATGCAGCCCGATGGACTTGTCAAACGCCGTATCCTGACAGGAATAGATGATGTCGAATCCGGCCACCCAAAAGACAATGCCCCAGAAAAAGAGCACGGCAGGCACGGTGAACTGCGGGTCCACGGCAATCCAGCCGGCAAGGGGAGACAGGGCCAGCACGGCGCCCAGCCAGAAGTGACAGAGCCACGTAAACCGCTTGAGCAGGCTATAAATGGCGGAAACCGCCAATGCCAGCGGGGCAAGCTTGAGGCAGAGGGGATTCAGGCCCCAGCAGGCAAGCACGAACACCGTTCCCATGATGACGATGAAAGCCCATGTCTGCGCGGGGGTAATCTCACCGGTCACCAGCGGACGCTGCTGCGTGCGGGGGTTCTTTGAATCAAAAGGAAGATCCACAACCCGGTTGAAGGCCATGGCAAAGGAACGCACGCCGACCATGGCTACCGTAAGAAGCAGCAGGGTCAGAACATCGGGCATGCCGCCCGCAGCCATGAAGGCTCCGATATAGGCAAACGGCAGGGCGAACACGGAGTGCTCTATCTTGATCATGCGGCAAACCGCACCGAATTTGGCTAAGGGGTTCATGCTCCTCCGGCGATACACACTGATGAAAGGTTGTCTTCGATCTCGCTGAGGGATGCATGGTGCACCGCCTCGGCAAAGGCTTCGAATTCCTGTTTGGCGCGACGCTGTTCCCGCATGCGGGTTTCATTAATATCGTCCAGATGCGTCATGAGCACCTGCACCACTTCCGGATCAAGGGCTCCCTTGTCCACCTGCGCGCGCAATACATTGGCCGTCTGTTCGGCGTTCATACCATCCCGATAGGGGCGGTCTTCCGTAATGGCGGTAAAGACGTCAGCCACCTGCATGATGCGTGAACCGAGGCTGAGCTGGTCCGCAGAGCGCCCCAGAGGATAGCCGGAACCATCAAGGCGTTCATGGTGCTGTGTGCCCCACTCGCACACCTTTTCAAGTCCGGGTACTCCGCCAAGAATATACTCGCCCACCACGGCATGATCCTGCACGGCGAGAAACTCGTCCTCTTCCAGCTTGCCGGGCTTTTCCAGCAATCTGCTGGGCACCGCCAGCTTGCCTATGTCGTGCAGCAGTCCGGCCACGTACATGGCGTGACGATCATCGACATCAAAATTGAACAATCGGGCAAGGTCCTGCGCCACGATGGCTACACCGCGCGAATGGGTTGCCGTAAAACGACTCCTGAAGTCAATAACCTGCGCAAAAAGACCGCACAACCCCAGCACTTCCCATGCATTCAGAACAATCGTCTCAAGCTGCTCGTGGGCGTCGGTACACAGGCACTCCTCCGGCGCGAACAAACCGCTCAACGAGTCCGGCTCGGCGACCATGTCGCGGAACACGTTCACGCAGTCGGGATTGAATTTGCCACCCGCCTCGCGCTGCGCGGCCTCAAGCACGCGAGCAAACTGCCCGTCATAGGGTTTGGTGCGGTCCAGACGCACATCAACGAAATCGACCAGATTCACGATAGCCGCCGCAAGGGCAAGCTCGTTCTCCATGCCGGAGTCAGCCAGATGCGCCCAGGAGGTGTGGTGCTCGCCGATGATGGCGGCAACCGACTCCAGTCCGGAAAAATTGCCGAACAGCAGTTGGCCTGCACGGGCATGGGTATGAATATCCGCCTCGAAGCCCAGCGATTCCAGATTGATATGCAGGGCAACAGCACCAGCATCATGCAGCATACCCGCAAGCAGCACGTCTCGCTGCATGACAGGACTCAGCTCCATGCGTCCGGCAATACGCGCAGCCATGCAGCCGACATGGGCATGGTGCTTGCCGAGGGTACGGGATACAAGGTCGAGTGCGCGCGATAATACACCAATGAGGTCTATGAGTCTGACCTGCATGAATCTCCCCAACGAAATGATCTCATCTTTGACGCTGCCAAGACAGCGTCATTCTGCAGAAACTAGCTGCCGCAGTCGGCAGGATCTCCCTGCAGTTTGGCCACCGTGTGCGCTACCGCAGGCAGCACGGCTTCCAGATTCTCCGCCACAGCCTTTCGGCTGCCCGGAAGGGTAATAATCAGGCAGCCCCCCAGCGTACCTGCTACCGCCCTTGAAATAACCGCATTATGCGTCTTGGCAAGACTTGCAGCCATCATGGCCTGCTCAAAACCGTAAAGACGCTTCTCCAGCAGGCCGGTTATGGCCTCCGGCGTTGTATCGCGAGGCCCCACGCCTGTGCCGCCCGTGGTGAGAATCACATCATACCCCTGCCCCAGGGCAAGTTCCATGACGGTCTGCTTCAGTTCGGCAATGGAATCGGGAAGGATGTAGCCCTGTGCATACCCGACATCCAGAGATTCGCGCACCAGCCGCTCAATCAGCGGCCCGCTCTCGTCCACACGCTCGCCTGCCGCCCCCTTATCGGAAAGCGTCACCCACGCAAGGCTCAGTCCCTTGCGCATGGCGGAAAAGGCCAGCGATTCGGCTTCGGAAACATCGGTCAGCGCCTCGGCCCAGAAGCCCTTCACAGCATGTTGTGCATCCGGTACGGGCAGGGAGACGTTCTGCACTACCCTGAAGAGCGGTGTACCTTCGTCTCCCAGCAGTAAGGTGCCTGCAGGCAGCCACGGGCGGGGCCCCAGACCTTCCACGCGGTGGCTGCAAACAATCGGTACCTCTGCGTCGGAGAAGAAGGCCAATTGCCCTTTGCAAATGTCCTTACACGATTTCAGACTGCAACTGTGCATTGTCACTCCTTGCCTTTGGCAGGCTTGGCGGCGATGAGAGGCTCCTCCTCGCCGGTGATGACCGGGGTCGACTCTTCCTTCACCACGCACAATTCCGTGTTCCATCCGGCATAATACTCTTTGACTGCATCCCTGCAACCACGCCGCCTGTACAGGTGGTTCGAGCTATCCCGGCACTGCTTGCCCAGCGTCTCCACATGGTCCGCAATGTTCAGGCGCTCCACGTCTTTCAGGCACCAGGAAAGATCATGATACGACATTCCCTTGTTGGGGCGGGCTGCTCTTGCCATCTCGCACCCCGTCAGGCACCCCTTGCGGGTCAGAATCCCGTAAAGATCTTCCTGCATGCACCGTGCGGCGCAGGTCTTCCACAGTTTACCGGAATCAATGACATAACGCGCAGAAGAATCGTCCGTCCCTGCAGCAGCCGGTGCTGCGGCCTCCATGCCGCCGGAACTCTGGCGCGGCCCGCAGCCGGTCAGAACAAACAGGCAGAGCGTCACGCTCAGCATGGCAAAAACGAATACTCTGTGCATTCTCACCCTCCTTACGGAGCCTGCTCCAAGGCCAGACTCACGCCAAACACAACCATGAGGCCGCCCGTAACGGTTTCAAGCTTGCGCTTGAAGGCGGGACGCAACAACACATGACGTACATGGCCGAGAAACATGGAAAGCAGAGTCAGATAGATAACGGCGATGACGAACTGAAAGCCCACAAAAAAGAGCGTATCACGGATGATGAGCGCGGGATCGCCGATGACCTGCGGTAATACGGCAAAATAGAATATCACGACCTTGGGGTTGAGCACGTTGCTCATGAAGCCTTCGCCGAAGGCTTTGCGCAACTGTCCCATATTGCCGCGCAGCAGCTGAGCCCCTTCCATCCCCAGACCGTCCGGAAGCGCCTCGCCGCGCCAGGCTCCCCACAGAGAGCGCCCGCCCAGATAGACCAGATAGCATGCGCCCATGATCTTCAGGATGGAAAACGCCGTGGCTGAATACAGCAATACGGCGGACAGGCCGAATACGGAAAGCGTTGCATGCACGAAAAGACCGCAGCAGGCGCCCACTCCCGTGGCAATGCCTGCGAATTTGCCGCGCAGCATCACGTTGCGCAAGACAAGCATGGTGTCCTGCCCGGGCGTGATGACCAGTAAAAAAGCAAGGCCCATCAGGGCCCAGAGCGTACTATCCACGACTGCCTCCAATCGGATGATCAAACAGCATTGGTAGGGCCACCATATCGGGAAGCCGTACCATACGCAAGAGCAACCACTTCATGTCACGGCAAAGACATGAGTCCGTGCTCCCCCCTGCAATCTCGATACGCAAAAAAGTTGACCATGCATTAAAACAGGCGTAGCAAAAATGACTGGCCGGTCAGTATTGACCAGACACAAACAATAACCAGCTATAATTATTTATAATAAATACAATGCAGACTCCCGACGAAAACAAGCGCAGAAAGATCATGGAAGCCGCCAGCGCCCTGTTTGCCTCCCGCCCCTTCCACAAGGTGCTCCTCACGGACGTGGCTACGGAAGCAGGTGTGGGCAAGGGGACTGTCTACATCTATTTCAAGGACAAGGACGACCTTTACCGCTCCGTTGTCCACGCCGGTTTTCACGAAGTCATCCAGCGCATCAGAACCCAGCTGGAAGAGCAAACGGATTCTCCCGAGACGCAATTACGCAACGCCATCGGCGAAGTGGTGCGCTATGCCTACGGGAATCCTGACATCTTCCGTCTGCTGCGCGAGGCACATGCCAAAGCGGACGACACTGCACACTGCGCCGCCATACGACTGGAACTGGCCACCATCTTCGAAGCCATCATCCGATCCGGCATTGCCAAGGGCATGTTCTGCGATCCGCACCCCGAACTGAGCGCCCGGTTCATTCCCGGATTCGTCCGCTCCGCCTTCATATACGGCGACAACACGTTTGATACACAAACGCTGGAAGACCACATCATGCGCTTTGTCCTTGCCGGACTGAAAACGCCTGCCCCGGCCTGCTAGCCTGCATGACGAACTCCGCCACACCAGCAACCTACCGATAACCCGACAATGCCCGACGCATCCAAACCGACAGCCCCCTCCGCAACAGCTCCGTGGAAGCCGCAGGCGAACCCGTGGCTCATTGCCATTGCCGTCATGCTCGCAACTGTTCTTGAAGTGCTGGACACCTCAGTGGCGAACGTGGCCCTGCCGCACATGGCGGGCAACCTTTCCGCCAGCACGGAAGAAGCCACATGGGTGCTGACCAGCTATCTGGTCTCCAACGCCATCGTACTGCCCATGACAGGCTGGCTTTCGGCCACCTTCGGCCGCAAGCGCTTCCTGCTCGGCTGCGTTATCCTGTTCATCATCGCCTCCGGGGCCTGCGGTGCCGCCCCCACGCTCGGCTCGCTGGTCTTTGCGCGCATCGTGCAAGGAGCCGCAGGCGGTGCATTGCAACCGCTCTCGCAGGCCATACTCATGGAAAGCTTTCCGCCGGAGAAACGCGGCGTGGCCATGGCCGTATTCGGCCTCGGCGTGGTTGTGGCGCCCATCATCGGCCCCACGCTGGGCGGCTGGATCACGGACAACTACTCATGGCGCTGGATATTCTACATCAACCTGCCGCTGGGCCTGCTGGCCTTGATGATGTGTCAGAGCTTCATTGAAGACCCGCCCTACCTCAAGGAAAGCAAGAATCAGCGCAACGGCTCCGTGGACTACATCGGCTTTGCCTTCATGTCCGTGGGCCTTGCCACCCTGCAGATCATTCTCGATCAGGGACAGCAGGTGGACTGGTTCTCCGCCCTCTGGTTACGCTGGTTCACGGGCATCTGCGTGTTCTCGCTCATCGCCTTCGTCTTCTGGGAACTGCATGTGAAGCATCCCATCGTCGATCTGCGGGTACTCAAGGACAAGAACTTTGCCGCCGGCACCGTGCTCATCTTCATGGTCGGCATCGTGCTCTACAGCACTGTGACCATGCTGCCGCTCTTCCTGCAGAACCTGCTGCAGTACCCTGCGCTGGACAGCGGCATGGCCCTCTCCCCCCGCGGGATGGGAGCAGTATTGTCCATGATCATCGTGGGCAAGTGCATCGGCAGGGTGGATTCACGCCTGCTCATTGGTTTCGGATTCACCATGCTGGCGGCAGCTTCATGGAAATTCGGCAGCCTGAACATGACCATAGGCATGGGTGACATCATCATCCCCAACGTTGTCATGGGGCTGGGCATGGGCTTTGTGTTCGTGCCCCTCACCACCACCGCCATGGGGGGCCTGCCCGTGGAAAAAATGGGCAACGCCGCAGGCATATTCAACCTTATGCGCAACATAGGCGGCGGCGTGGGCATTTCCATTGTTACCACCATGCTTTCACGCGGAGCGCAGGCCAATCAGGCTCATCTGGCCGCGCATACCTCGCAGTTCGATCCGGTGTTCCGCCAATATGCCGCAGGGCTGACAGAGGCTCTCAAGGGACAGGTTGCCATAGGTGCGGAACACAAGAGCGCCCTTGCCGCCATTTACAGGATGATGATTGAGCAGGCCACGCTGCTCTCGTTCATAGACATATTCCGATGGCTCGCCGTCATATGCGCCCTGTGCATCGCGGGAGTATTCATCCTGCGCAAGACCAAGGGAGCTGCCGGTCCGATAGCAGCCCACTAGACAGACCGGTCATCCAGACACAACCATTCTTCAACATCGATACAGATTACGGAAAACGATCATGGAAGCTCAAAACAAATCGACGGATTCGGCACAACTGACGCCTGCACAGGCCAAGCGCAAGAAGACCATTGTCATGCTCACCCTGCTGCTCCTTCTTCTCGGATCGACAGGCTATGTCTGGGCCATCTGGGGAGAAGAAGAAACCGACGACGCCTTTGTGGACGGACACATCTATTCCGTTAACCCCCGCGTATCGGGCTTCGTGAATTCCGTGCTGGTCGAGGACAACCAACAGGTGGAAGCAGGCCAACTGTTGATCGAGCTTGACCCCACCGACCTTGAGGTAGCCCTTGCGCAGGCGCGCGCCGATCTTTCCACGGCGGAAAGCCAGTATGCGGCACTGGAAATGCAGGCTCCGCTGACCATCAGCGAGACGGATTCCAGAGTCACGCAGGCCAACGCCCAGCTTGCCGGTCTCTACAAGAACCTTGAACAGGCCGCAGAAGAAGAGGAAGCCGCCCGCAAGGCCGTGGAGCAGGCAACCGCAGTGGAAAAGCAGGCCGCGCTGGACATGAAGCGCTATGAAACCCTTATTGCGGACAAGGTGGTTTCCCAGTCGGCCTATGACAATGCCCTGACCAAACTGAAGACCGCGCAGGCCGAGCTTGGGTCCGCGCAGGCCAAGATGCTGGCCCTGACGCACAAGCGCGGTTCGCTGCAGCAGGATGTGGACAGACTGAAGGCCAGCATCCGGCTTGCAAAGACCGGCCACGACAAGGCCCGCATAGACGACAAGCAGGCCCTTGCCCAGAAGGCCCGCGTGGAGCTTGCCCTCGCCCGGGTGAAGCAGGCCGAACTCAATCTTTCCTATACCCGCATCACCGCTCCTGCCGCAGGCTATGTCACCAAGCGCAACGTGGAAGCGGGTCAACAAATCGCCGCGGGCCAGATGCTGCTTGCAGTGGTACCGCTGGACAAGAAGGGTCTGTGGATCACTGCCAATTTCAAGGAAACCCAGCTCACCCACATGCAGGTGGGCCAGCATGTCACCATGAAAGTGGATGCCTACCCGGACATCACGCTCAGCGGAACCGTCGAATCCCTCATGGCCGGAACCGGCTCTGCCTTTTCCCTGTTCCCGCCGGAGAACGCTTCCGGCAACTTCGTGAAGGTGGTGCAGCGTGTGCCTGTAAAAGTCGTACTGGATGAAACCAACCAGAACCTACCCGACCTGCGCATCGGCATGAGCGTCATCTCCACAGTGCACACCCGCTAATCGCAACAACTCCCGGAGTTCATGATCGAAAAAGCCCCGCCTTACAGGCGGGGCTTTTTAAGACATACTGCAGCCAGAAAGCCCGCCTCGTTGCATCTGCCTGAAAAGACAGGTACTGTGCCCGAAATATACGCCGTCAGGGATAACAACCCACCACACCACCATGATGACGGCCCCCAAAACGCAACGTCAGCAGGAAACACCATGGTCATCAGCGACAAGCCCTTCACCTTCGACAGAGTCGTCCGCATCGCCATCACCATCGGCTTGCTGTGGGGCGGCGTCACCGTGCTGGGGTACCTGAGCGATGTGCTTGTTCCCTTCGTGGTCGCACTCATCCTCGCCTACCTCATGCATCCTCTTGCCCAGCGCATCCAGACCTACGTGAAGCGCAGGGAGGTGGCGGTACTGCTGACCCTGCTGCTCATTATCAGCGTTCTCTGCGGCCTGATTTCCCTCATCGTGCCCATGATCACCGCCGAAGTGAAACACATGGGCAGGCTTGTCACCGAATTTGCGGGCAACTCCCCCCTCGCAGCCAAGGCTTCGCAGGAATTGCCTGCCGAAGTGTGGGCAGTGCTCAAGGATGTGCTCAACCAGAGCGACCTACGGGAGTTCTTCACTTCCTCGCAGGGACTGGACATGGTGCAAACTGCCGCCAAGAAGCTGCTCCCCGGCCTGTGGGGTGCCGTAAAAGGCGCGGGCAACCTCATCATGGGCATCATGGGCCTGCTCATTATCGTGCTTTACACTGTCTTTCTGCTCATGGATTTCCAGAAGGTGCAGACCGACTGGCGCACCATGCTTCCCCTGTCATGGCGTGCTCCGGTCGAACTTTTTGTCAACGATTTCGAAGCAGGCATGAACCGCTATTTCAGGGCGCAAGCCCTGGTTGCCGCCATTGTGGGCGTTCTCTTTGCCATCGGCTTCTCCATACTCGGCCTGCCTCTGGCCATCCTGCTCGGTCTGTTCATAGGCGCGCTGAACATGGTGCCCTATCTGCAGATTTTGGGCTTTGTGCCCGCGGTCCTGCTGGGCATCATTCACTGGCTGGAAACGGACATCAACTTTGCCATGCTCATGCTGCTCATTCTTGCGGTATTCGCCGTGGTGCAGCTTATTCAGGACGCCGTGCTCACCCCGCGCATCATGGGACAGGCCATGGGGCTTTCCCCGTGGATGATCCTGCTTTCGCTTTCCGTGTGGGGCAAGCTGCTCGGTCTGCTCGGCCTGCTTATCGCCCTGCCCATGACAGTTCTTTGCCTCTCCTACTACCGCCGGGTCATTGACCCCGTGCCTGCAGTGCGTGTAGAGGACCTCTCCCCAGACGATTCGCCTGAAGAGCAGGCAAAAGAAGATTAATCCGCACTGTCAGTACATGACGGTTTGCATCAGCCCCCGTTACGCAAAGGAACACCATGGACGGCACCAACCGCAGCGACATTCATCCAGGACTTAAAGTGCGCATAGTCCTCAAGCAGGACCAGCGCACGGGCAAACTTACGGAAGGCATCGTCAAGAACCTGCTGACGAAGGCCCCCTACCATTCCCGCGGCATCAAGGTGCGGCTGGAAAGCGGCCTCATCGGCAGGGTGCGGGAGATCATCGGCTGACACCCCTTTTGCCGATAACATCGTGAAGCGGCAGGCATTAGACACGCAAAGCTTGCCACAAAACCCTGACCGTGCCATACTGTTACAGAATATCCGGATGTTACCGCCTGCTATCAGTCGGAGGGCGAGTCGGACTGACAGCGGACCTTCCGCTGACAAGGTCTAAACGGGATACAAGGAAACAGGGCACAACTGCCATGAACAGATCCACACGGTCACACCTGACTTTCGGATTTGCCGCCATGCTCTTCACGGCCTTCATTTCCACGGCCATCATGGCCAAATGGATAATTTTTTCCGTTGAGCCGGCACTTGTTCCTCCATCAGGCGGCAGCTTTGCAACCGCGCCCTCTGAGAATTCGCGGACGGACGACACAGCCTCCCCTGCCACCTCCTCCCTCACGCAAGAATACATGATCGTAACGCCCGCCGAAGCCGCATCGGACGATGGCTCACGACAGCCGGTCGAACCGGTTCTGGAAACGGCAGCCGGTCCCGTGGAAACGTCCATCAAGAAATCCGCAGGACAACTGCCGGAAACCGCCACTCTGGCCAGCATGTTTCCGCTGCCTTCACAGTTCTCCGGTACTCCTGATGCTGCACCAGCACAGACCGGCGAAGCGTTGGAGGCGGCCCCTCAAAACAAAACAGTACCGTATAAGACGCCTGACAAGTCGCCGGACAAGACGATTAACAGGACAAGTGACAAGACTACGGCAGCAACCATGGCTGCTCCACAAACCGAAACAGCTGTTGCAGCCAACGCATCGTCTCCGGCCCCTCCGGCCCCCCCAGCCCGCGCTGTTCCAAGCCATCGCGTTACTGAACAGCAGACAAAACAAACGGCAGCCAAAACCGCTGCAACACCGGTAAAGACTGTCCCCCCCTCTTCCAAAGCATCGAAGCCTGCAACCGTTGCCGCTTCACAACCAAACACGCCCCGCACCACGCTACCGGCCATACGCCCCGCCGCTGCCACAGGCACGCTCTGGCTGGCACATACCGGCAGCTACCAATCACGCGCGGAAGCATTTACCGAACGCGGCAGACTCTCGGCAGCAGGATTCACCGCAGAGGTCATCGTGCTGTACGATACCCGCCAGCGCGCATGGTACAGCCTGCTCGCCGGTACGGGCGCATCCAGACAGGCCGCAGAAGCCATCTGCACGCGCTACAAGTCCGCGCGCAATTCCCCCTGTGCAATCCGCTCCTTCACCGCTGCCAAATACAAGGCACGGGCCGAGCGCGCCCGCCGCTGATCCTCCTTTCCTGTTTGTTCGGCGCAGCCAGAGCACGAGCAAGCACGTCCAAAAACAGAAGCGCCATTGCAGATTAAAACGCAGCCACACTCGGCCAAACAAGCATCCACCCCGCAATTCCGCTGATTTCTTCTGCACCATCCGAAAGGGGTGAGGAAACGAGCAAAGCTTGCCCATAAAGTGACGAAGAGCGCTTGCTAACGTGCGCAGTCCTTCAATTTGTCCAATAGTTACGGACCGGTGAATTTGCAATTTTCCGCAAAAATCACTTTATCCAGATGAGGAATTGAACTTTTTTGTAATTTCCGATAAGTACCCAGACGTGCTTATTGACGACATTGCGTGGTTGATTGGGCTTTCGCCCTGTTCCCCTCACCCCTGCGCGGCGTTCGTGCTGATGAAAAATGCAGCCGCCGCACCAGAGCCTACCGGAGGAAATAGTGAAAATCGACAAGCTGAGCTTCCAGATTGCGGGGCAGTTGCTTGACGGGCGCAAGTCCTACAGGGAAATCGCACAGGAGCTTTCCGTTGCGGAAAACACCGTGCGCTCGCGCATCAACAAGATGCAGCAAGACGGCGTAATGGACATTGTCGGGCGTCTGGATGTTGAAAAGATTCCCGGCCACACCATCGTTTACACGGGCGTACGTCTGAGCGAGAGAGACTTGTTCTCCAAATGTCAGGAACTGAGCGAGCTGAAGGGCGTCATCTCTTCCGCCGTGGTAACCGGCCGATTCGACATCATCCTGACCCTGCTGCTACGGGAAGGATTCGGACTGCTGGAGTTCTACTCCAATGAAATGTCCAAGGTCGAAGGCATCCTGTCTGTTGAGAGCTTTGTGGTGTACAAGGGTACCCGCATGATGGCTCCCTACATCCTTGATCCTGACACGCTGCCGGAATAGCCGACATTTTTCAGGACAACCAGAAAGCCCGTCCGGCTGCCGCAAAGGCGATCCGGACGGGCTTTTTTTTCAGATCAGAATGCTGCTCAACGGGTGCTATGCCGCAGGCTCCACGCGCACGGCACAAACCTTGAACTCGCTGATGCCGGATGCGGGATCAGAGGCATCGTGAGTCAGCCGGTTGGCTGCCGCTTCCGCAAAATGGAAGGGAATGAACACGGTGCCAGACACCGCCTTGGGGGAAATGCGGGCCTTCACCACAATGGAACCACGACGCGAGCTCACGCGCACGTCCGCTCCCTGCCCTATGCCCAGACGAAGGGCATCTTCCCGGGCAATCTCCACGAAGCATTCCCCTTCTTTGGCCGCCAGACCTTTGGCCTTACGGGTCATGGTGCCGGTATGGTACTGATACAGCACGCGTCCCGTGGTCAGGATGAAGGGATACGCCTCATCAGGCAGCTCCGCCGGAGGCACGAAGGCCACGGCATGAAAACGCCCCTTGCCCCGCACGAATTGCTCCTTGTGCAGAATGGGCGTGCCTGCATGCGCGGCATCCGGACAGGGCCAGTGCAGCCCTTCTTCCTCAATCCGGTCGTAGGAAATGCCCGCGTAGGAGGGCGTTACCGCCGCAATCTCACGCATGACGTCCTTGGGAGAGGCATAGGACCACTGTGCGCCCATGCGATTGGCCAGACTGCATACGATTCGCCAGTCCGCCAGGGCCTCGCCCGGGGCATTTACAGCCTTGCGTACGCGCTGCACGCGGCGTTCGGTATTGGTGAAGGTGCCGTCCTTCTCCGCAAAGCATGCAGAAGGCAGCACCACGTCGGCACGGCGAGCTGTTTCGGTAAGAAAGATATCCTGCACAACCAGAAAATCGAGAGAATCAAAGCAACGCTCTGCATGACCGAGGTCCGCATGGGACACCATGGGATTCTCGCCCACCAGATACAGCGCCTTCAGCGTCCCATGCTCCATGGCATGGAACATGTCGCGTGAGGTCATGCCCTTGCCGTCCGGCAGCACGGTTCCCCATGCCTTGCCCACGGCACCGCGGGCTTCGGCATCCGCCACGTTGCGGTAGCCCGGCAGCTTGTCCGGCAGACCGCCCATATCGCACGCGCCCTGCACATTGTTCTGCCCGCGAATGGGGTTGAGTCCGCCGCCCTCGCGGCCGATGTTGCCACAAAGCATGGAAAGGTTTGCCAGCGCCTTCACGTTGTCCGTGCCGCTCACGTGCTGGGTCATGCCCATGCAGTAGAATATGAGGGCCCTGCCGGAGGCATAGAGCCGTGCGGCCTCTTCCACCTGTGCGGCGGGAATGCCTGTCACGGCCTGCACGTGCTCCGGCGTGAACGCCGCCACCGCCGCACGGAAAGCCTCGAACTCTTCGGTCCGCTCGGCCACGTATGCGGCATCGTGCAGGTTCTCGCGCAGAATCACATGGGCAAGCCCGTTGATCCACGCCACGTCCGTTCCCGGCGTGGGGCGCATCCAGATATCCGCATGGCGGGCAATGCCCACCTTGCGCGGGTCCGCGACAATCAGGCGGGTTCTGCGGCCATCCGGCCTGCCGAACTTCACGGCACGCTTCAGCTGCGCCGCCAGCACGGGGTGGTTTTCCGTAATATTGGAACCGGTAATCAGCACCACGTCGGCGTTGATCACATCATGCATGGGGTTGGTTGCAGCTCCGCTTCCGAATGCGGCGGCCAGACCGGCCACCGTGGGGGAGTGTCAGAGCCGTGCGCAGTGGTCAACGTTATTCGTGCCGACCACCGCGCGGGCAAATTTCTGTATGAGGTAGTTCTCTTCATTGGTGCAGCGGGCCGATGTCAGCACGCCCACACTATCCGCACCATGCTGAGTACACACGGCAGACAGTCGCTGCGCCACTGCATTCAGCGCCTCATCCCATGATGCGGGGACAAGTTCGCCATCCTTGCGGACAAGCGGCGTTGTCAGACGTTCCGGCGAGTTGATGAACTCCAGCCCGAAACGGCCTTTCACGCACAGGCTGCCATGGTTGGGTGCCGCCTCCGCACCGGTTACCATGTGAATCCTGTTGTCACGCACATGCAGATTCACCTGACACCCCACCCCGCAATATGCACATGTGGTGCGCACTGCCTGCGTTTCGCACAGGCGCGGCTTCTTGCGGGCATCCTTGAGGGTGATGGCCCCCACGGGACATACCTGCAGGCACTCACCGCAGAACACGCAGTCCGACTGGCCGAGCGGCAGGTCGTTGCGGGTGATGATCTTGGTCTTGGCTCCGCGATAGCCGAAGTCGATGGCGTCATTCACCTGCACCTGCTTGCAGGCCTGCACACAGCGACCGCACAGAATGCACTTGGAAAAGTCGCGAATGAGGAAAGGATTGGACACGTCCGGGGTATGAGCAGGCTTTCGGACAGCAAAACGCTTGCCACCTGCACCGTAGCGGAAAGCCAGCGCCTGCAGGGTGCAGTCGCCCGATGCCGGACAGAGCAGGCAGTCATGCGTGCCCGAAGAAAGCAGCAGTTCCAGATTCATCCGGCGGGAACGCACCACGTTCGGCGATTCCGTCTGAATCTCCATGCCCGCACCGGCAGGTGCGGCACAGGCCGCCACAAGGCTGCGCGCGCCCTTTACCTCCACCACGCAGATACGGCACGCACCCGTGGGCGTCGTCCCCTTCAGGTGGCACAGTGTGGGAATATCCACATAATTACGCCGCGCCACGTCCAGAATCGTTTCACCGGGCGTGAACTCGCAGGTAATGCCGTTCAGTGTCAGTGTGTTACTCATACGGAATTCCAAGAGCGTTTTTATAGTTGGAGCTTCCGCCCCTAATCAATGGCGTCAAAAGGACAGGCCTCAAAGCAGCTCATGCAGCGCACACAGATATCGCGATTGATGACGGCCACTTCCTTCTTCTGCCACGCAATCGCCTGCACGGGGCAGGTCTGGTAGCACTTGCCGCACTTCTTGCATTTTTCCGCATTGACCGTGAAGTCGAGCAACGCGGCGCAGCGCTTGGCAGGACACTTCTTATGCGTGATATGGGCGTCGAACTCATCGCGGAAGTAACGCAGTGCGGAAAGCACGGGGTTGGAGGCGGTCTGCCCCAACCCGCACAGAGCGGATTCCGTGATCATGGCAGAGAGCTCTTCAAGCAGTGCTATGTCGCCCTCTTCGCCATTGCCCGCACAAATCTTTTCCAGCAGTTCCAGCTGGCGGCGGGTGCCTTCGCGACAAGGGGTACACTTGCCGCAGCTTTCGTCCTGAATGAAGTCGAGGAAGAAGCGGGCCATATCCACCATGCAGGTGCGGTCATCCATGACAATGGCACCGCCGGACCCCATGATGGCTCCGACCTTGGCAATCTCTTCATAGTCGACAACAACATCAAGGTGGGCCTCCGGAATGCATCCTCCGGACGGACCGCCGAGCTGCACGGCCTTGAGCTTGCGTTTCTTGGGAATGCCGCCGCCGATGTCATAGACGATGCTGCGCAGGGGGGTGCCCATAGGCACTTCCACAAGGCCGATGTTGTTCACATCGCCGGAGAGTGCGAACACCTTGGTACCCTTGCTCTTTTCCGTGCCCACAGAGGCATACCACGCGCCGCCGTTGATCATGATCTGCGCAACATTGGCGAGGGTTTCCACGTTATTGAGGATGGTGGGTTTTTCCCACAACCCCTTGTGCGCAGGGAATGGCGGACGCGGACGCGGCATACCGCGCTTGCCTTCGATGGAACGCATGAGTGCCGTTTCCTCGCCGCAGACGAAGGCACCGGCTCCCTGATAGATTTCCACGTCGAAATCGAATCCGGAACCAAGGATGTCCCTGCCCAGCAGACCGAGGGCACGGGCCTGATCAATGGCGATCTGCACACGGCGCACGGCCAGCGGATACTCCGAACGGCAATAGATGTAGCCCTGATGCGCGTTGATGGCGCGGGCCGCGATGATCATCCCTTCCAGCACGGCATGAGGGTCAGCTTCCAGAATGGAGCGGTCCATGAAGGCACCGGGGTCGCCCTCGTCAGCGTTGCAGAGCACGTATTTCACGTCACCGGGGCTGCGCTGGGCGAACTGCCACTTCATGCCCGTGGGAAAACCGGCTCCGCCGCGGCCACGAAGGCCGGAGGTGAGCATTTCCTGCACGATGGATTCGGGCGTCAGCTCCAGCAGGGCCTTGGCCGTGCCGAGATACCCGTCACGCCCGATATAGTCCTCGATGGACTCAGGGTTGATGATCCCCTTGTTACGCAGGGTCCACGGCTGCTGACGGGCGAAAAAGGGAATATCGCCGAAATGCGGAATGGGCTTCTTCGTCTGCGGGTCACGATACAGCAGGCGTTCGACCTGTCTGCCGTGCACGAGCTGCTCTTCCACAAGTTCGGGAATGTCGTCAGCAGAGAGCTTCTGGTAGAAAATGTTGTCGGGATGCACCAGCAGCAGCGGGCCGAGCGCGCAGAAGCCGTTGCAGCCTGTTTCGACGATGCGCACCGTCTCGCCAAGGCCACGTGCCGCGACCTCTTCCACAAGGCGGTCCTTCACGGCGATGCTGCCGGTGGCGTGGCAGCCCGTGCCGCCACAAATAAAGATATGCCGCATGTTCGGCGCATGCAGGCGGGCCGCATACTCTTCGCGCATGGTCGCAAGGTCGGCCACGCCCAGACGACGGGCAGTCCTGCTGCAGGATGTGGTATCCGTATGTACCGTCATGCCGTCCCCCTAGGTATACTTCTTCAGAAGTTCAAGGACCTTGTCGGCGGATACGGCCCCATGCGTATCGTCCCCCACCACCATGACAGGCGCAAGGCCGCATGCACCGAGACAGCGCACGCCTTCGAGGTCGAAGCGGCGGTCTTCGGTGGTTTCGCCCTCGCGGATACCGTACTCCGAGGCTATCCGGTTGATGACCTCACGGATGCCCTTCACGTAGCAGGCAGTGCCTGTGCAGACCTTGATGGTATGACGTCCCTTTGGACTCAGCGAAAAGAGGGAATAGAACGAGACCACGCCGAACACGTCGCTGGCGGGAATGTTCATGCCTTCGGCAATGCAGTCCAGAAGCTCCGGCGGGAAATAGCCCACCACGTCCTGTGCTTCGCGCAGCACGGTGATGAGCGCGCCCGGAGTGTCCTTGTGTCGGGCAATGACGGCATGCACCTCTGCCCACTGGTCGGGGGTGATTTCGGATGCTGTTTCAGCGGTTCCGCAGCAGCCCACAGCAACGCCATGCGTATGATTGCAGCAGCTCATCGGCTCTCCGGTAATAAAAGAACACGCCGCCCTGCATGCACAGGGCGGCGCGGAGGAATGCTATCGGCAGTTCTGTCCGTCAGCGGTCTTTTTTTCAAGATGCATCCAGGCGGACTTCACGGTGTTCTTCATCAGCATGGCGATGGTCATGGGACCGACGCCGCCGGGAACGGGAGTAATCTTGCCGGCAACCTTGCAGGCTTCGGCAAAATCAACGTCGCCGGAAAGAATGGCCTTGCCGGTGGAACTGGTGCCCACGCGGTTAACCCCGACGTCGATGACGGTAGCGCCGGGCTTGATCCAGTCGGGCTTCACCAGACCGGGAACACCTGCTGCGACAATGAGAATGTCTGCACGCTTGCAGTGTTCGGCCAGGTCACGGGTACGGGTGTGCACCATGGTCACGGTGCTGTTCGCGCCCTTGCCCTTCTGCCCCATCATGATGGAGATGGGCTTGCCCACGATATTGGAACGGCCCACGACAACAACTTCGGCACCGCTGGTTTCCGTGCCGGAACGAACGATCATTTCCTGAATGCCCGCAGGCGTGCAGGGCAGAAAGCCGCCGCTATCGCCACCGATGACCATGCGACCGAGGTTGACGGGGTGGAAACCGTCCACGTCCTTGTCGGGGTCGATGGCGTAGATGACCTTTTCTTCGTTGATGTGCTTGGGCAGAGGTAGCTGCACCAGAATACCGTGGATATCCGGATCCTGATTGTAGCGTTCGATGAGGGCGAGAAGCTCTTCCTCGCTGATGGATTCAGGCTGGTTGTCCTGAATCTCATGGAAGCCCAGCTTGAGGGCAGTCTTCACCTTCAAGGTGACGTAGCTTACGGAGGCGGGGTTCTCACCCACCAGAATGGTGACCAGCCCCGGCCCTTTGCCGTGCTTGGCCTTCATTGCCTCGACTTCCGAGGCCAGCTCTTCCAGAATGGCGGTACGCATATCGGTGCCGCTGATAATTTCCGCGCTCATGGCAGGCTCCCGTGACGTAAATATATTGATGATGTGCCGCGCACGGTATTGCCCAGACACGGCACCCTGTCAACCCGCAATCTCATGGACAGAACACGGGAAAGGCGTCTTCCCTTCCATGGTTCGATTTGCAACCTGTCGGCTGCTTGCAGGCTGCGAGCCAGCAGCCGCAGCTGCCCCAACGACCAGAGGGAGGATATTCAGCCATTCCCCACCATGCACCGGAATACCATACATTTATATGCCATCAATTCCGGCGTAGCGGTAGTGACACCGAAGAGCAAAGGGGGAGGCAGACCGGTGTGTGAGGAGGTGACACCGGCCTGCCCATATACTTGCGGGGGCAGAAAACCACCCTGTCCCCGGCAACCTCTTAGAACAATCCTTCTACGCGACCCGTATCCGTATCCACGTCAATGCGGCGGAACGAGGGGTTGGAACCCGTTCCGGGCATGAGGGAGATGGAACCGGCCACCGGCACAACAAACCCTGCACCGCCGAAGGTGAGCACGTCGCGAACCTTGAGGCGCCAGCCCTTGGGCACGCCCTTTCGGGCAGGATCGTCGGAGAGTGAAAGGTGCGTTTTGACCATGCACAGGCCAAGCTTGGAAAGCTCGGCATCGTTCTCAATACTTTCCAATCGTGCCTTTGCCTCAAAGGAGTAATCCACGCCATCCGCTCCGTAAACTTCCGTGGCCACCTTCTCGATGCGCTGGCGCATGGGCATGGACCAATCATACAGAGGGGTGAACGTCGTCTTGTCATTGCAGGCGTCCATGACAGCATCGGCCAGTTCAAGCGCGCCTTCGCCGCCGTGTTCCCAGTGATGGGAAACGGCCACGCGGGCACCGGCGGCTTCGCACAGCTCACGAATCTTTTTGATCTCGTTCTTGGTATCTGTGACAAAGGCGTTGATGCACACCACGGGGGACACACCGGATTTCTTCACGATGTTCACATGATGCAGCAGGTTGGCGCAGCCCTTTTCCACCCATTCCACATTCTCGGTGGTGTAGGCTTCCGGCAGCTTCTTGCCGGGCACGGGCACGGGAGCACCACCATGGCACTTCAGTGCGCGCACCGTGGCCACAACCACGGAAGCATCGGGAGCAAGACCGCTGTAATGACACTTGAGGTTCCAGAACTTCTCGTAACCGATGTCGGCACCGAAGCCGGATTCCGTGACATGATAATCGGAAAGCTTGAGGCCCACCTGATCCGCGATGATGGAGCTCTGGCCGATGGCGATGTTGGCGAAGGGGCCAGCATGAACGATGACGGGCTGGCCTTCCAGCGTCTGGATGAGGTTGGGGTTCACGGCATCCACAAGCCATGCGGTCATGGCACCGTCCACCTCGAAATCCTTGGTCGTCAACGGCTTGCCGAACTTGTCGTAGCACATGATGATTTTGCCCATGCGCTCGCGCAGGTCCTTCAGGTCCTTGGAAACGGCGAGAATAGCCATGACTTCCGAGGACACGGCTATGTCGAACTTGGAGCGCATCATGTAGCCGTCCTGCGCGCCGTTCACGCCGTCCATGCCGACGATGATGTTACGCAGTGCCTGCGCGCAGTAGTCGATGACCCAGCCCATCTCGATACGGGTGGGGTCGACATTCAGGCGGGGCATGCCGGAAAGTTTGAGCAGTTTCTCGTCGGAATAGTTGCGCTCGTGCTGCATGCGCGCGGTTAGCGCGGTCATGGCGAGGTTGTGAGCGTTCATGATGGCGTTGATATCGCCGGTGAAACCAAGGGAGAACGGAGTAAGCGGAATACACTGGGAACGCCCGCCGCCCGCGGCTGAGCCTTTCACACCCATGGTGGGACCGCCGGAAGGCTGGCGGATGGCTGCAGATGCCTTCTTGCCCCTGCGTCCGAGCCCCTGCACAAGACCGATGGTGGTGGTGGACTTGCCTTCACCCAGCGGCGTGGGGTTGATGGCGGTAACGTTCACGAACTTGCCGTTGGGCTTGTTCGCAAGGCGCTTGAGCACGCTGCGGTAATCAATCTTGCCCATGTAATGGCCATAGGGCAGCAGTTCGCGCTCTTCAAGCCCCATCTCGTCACCGAGCTTGTATATGGTCTTCATGCGGGTCTCCGCGTCCTGGGCAACTTCCCAGTCCGGGTGATCCTTGGGGTCCAACATCTTGATGTTGTTAACGTCCAGCAGCATACACTCGTCTCCTTCAAAGAAAAGCGTGGCATCGGCCTTCCGGTTCGGGAACACTCCGGACACTGTAACACAATGACGGAAGTGCCGACAATGAGCAGATCACTTCATTGCAGCCTGACCACGTTTTTCCTGCGCAGACCCAACGGAACCCCAACGCGGGCAAGCTGGTTTACACCTACCTTACACGAACCGATTTCGTCAACTTTGCGCCAGCATTTTAACGAATTTCATCAATTGTTTTTTATTTTTTGAACTCATATTCACAGCCAGCCGGATTCAATGCATAAAAAAACGCCCGAAACCTTCCGGTTCCGGGCGCATGTAAAGCCATACTGCCAGTGGCTATCGCTTACAGGGCTTTTTCTGCAGGTTCGGCACGGGTTCAAAGCGCCACTTCCACAGGCACTCCTTGCCGCAGGAATTGGTGCAATCGCACTCGGTGCCCACCACCAGCACCGGAATGGGGCTGGAAGAGCTCACCTTGGTGGCCACGGAACCGAGCACCTTGCGCACACCGGTCTGCCCCTTGGCGCCCATGATGATCATGCCGCAGTTGTATTCGCAGGCTGCCTTGATGATGGCATCAGAAGGTTCACCGGCTGCCACAATGGTATCGAATTCCACGCCGGCTTCCTTGAAGCCGTCTTCGTAGATGCCGAATACCTTATCGATGCCTTCAAGATTCTTCTGCACGATCTTCTGACGGCCTTCTGCGCCGATGCGGCCGGATACCTGACCATGTGCATAGAAAAGGATGACCTTGGCGCCACACTTCTGCGCAAGAGCCACCGCATACCGCTTGGCGCGGCGGGAAGATTCGCCGCCGTCCACCGGGACAAGAAAATTATTGAGAATGGGAAGTTCCATTGCACGTTCCTCCGAAAAAATGATTATGCCCACTGACTGAGTGACCAACCAAGTACACCTGTGCAAGTGACACGTCAAGAGGTCGCACCACAAAAAAAAGCGGCACACTCGCACCGCCTGCAGTTCCACCGCCAATCATTCAACAGAAAACACCAACAATCAAAACCGTTGCACTAATCGGGAATTACGTGAATATATAGTATACATTCCATGCTAATCCGGAGAAATTTCATGCACATCCTCTGGCACATCGCACATCGGATACTCCGCCCGGCAGTTCCCGCCCTTGCCCTTGCCTTATGCATGGTTGTCGCATCCTACGCTTCCGCCCCGCGCACATCCACACCCACTGACGTCGCATCATCTGAATCTCCCAAACATCCTCTGGCCGAAGCAACCATCAACGACATACGTTTCATGACCGAACAGTATCCGCCTTTCAACTACAAGGAAGAGGGAAAGCTCAAGGGGATATCTGTCGACATCCTGAACACCGTGCTCAAGGAGATGAAGGCAACGGTTTCCTCCAGGCAAGTCCGGCTGATGCCTTGGGCCAGGGCTTACAAGATATTGCAAAACACCCCCAACTCCTGCCTCTTTGTCATGACCCGCAGCCCCATCCGGGAACACCTGTTCCAGTGGGTAGGCCCCATCATGCCGACCACGATCGCCGTCATAGCCAGAAAAAACTCCAGGATAACGATCAACACACCTGAAGACCTGAACAAGTACAGCATCGCCGCCCTGCAGGACGACATAGGCCACTCCCTGCTGCTCAAGAACGGATACCCTGAGAACAAGATCACCAAGAATCCCTATGCCGAGGGCATTGTCGAGATGCTGCTCACCAATCGTGTTGATGCCTGGGCCTATGAAGAATCCGTTGCAGACTTCTTCATACGGAAGACTGGACACAACCCGCAGGATTTCGAACGGGTGTTTGTTCTTGAACAGTCCGAAGTGTTCTTCGCCTTCAGCGCCGAAACTTCCCCGGCCATTGTCGAAGCCTTTCAGGCGGCCTTTGACGCCGTCAAAGGCCGAGGCGAGGTTGATGCCATTATTCACCGGTACATTCCCTGACCAGCCTCCCCGCACGTAAAGAAACGCTCTTCATTTTCCCGCACCGCCCAGCCGGTTGCAGGGATGATATTTTTCACTCATCCGGTTTGATGCGTTGCCCAAGCCCCCCTTTTTCAGGTTATAGTAGGACAAACCATTTACCATTGAGGTTTGTCATGCCTGCCACCACAATACAGAGATCCGGCCTTTGTCTGCTCGTCGCCATATTCATCGCCCTATGCCTTGCAGCGAGCGCATCAGCCGCTTCCCCCGACGGGATCCCCCCGCAGGCCCCGCGTGGACCACATGCCACCTCCATCAAAGACATCGTTTTCATGACTGAAGACTACCCTCCCTATAATTACGTGGAGCAAGGCAAACTCAAGGGCATGTCCATCGAAATTCTGAAAGCCGTGCTCAACAACATGAACGTGGCGGAAAACGACCAACGCATCCGCCTCCTGCCTTGGGCAAGGGGATACAAGACTGTGCTGGAAGTGCCGGACACCTGTCTGTTTGCCATGAACAGAAGTCCTGAACGCGAACACCTTTTCCAATGGGTCGGCCCCTTCGCCCCCAATACCATCGTGGTACTCGCCCGCAAGAACCGGAAAATCAGAATCAGCTCGCCTGACGAACTGAACAACTACACCATTGCCACCATTCAGGATGATATTGCTCACAGCATGCTGCTCAAACATGGGTATCTGGACAGCAAGATCGTCAAGAATCCCTACGCCACAAGCATCGTTGCCATGCTCAACAGAGACCGGGTGGACGCATGGGCCTATGATGAAAACGTTGCCCGCTACTTCATCAGACAGGCGGGAAGCAACCCCGACGACTACGAGCGAGTCTACCTGCTTGATGCATTTGATCTCTATTTCGCCTTCAACTGGGATACGAACCCCAAGATCGTGCAGGCATTCCGTGAGACGTTCAACACGCTGAAGGCCAAGGGAGAAGTGGACGCCATTGTCCGGCGTTACACGAACTAACCGGACGCCGGCAGGGCACATCAGCGCCCTTTTCAGGCAGCCGTGTTTCGGGTATCCCCCATCATCACCCGAACAAAACGGTAGCCATTGCCTATGCTTCCCATTGATTCCATATTGCCCGAACTGCTGGAAAGTCTAGCCCACACCCCCAACGCCCTGCTCCATGCCCCGCCCGGCGCAGGCAAGACAACCCGCGTGCCCATTGCGTTGCTGGATGCCCCCTGGCTGAACGGACGCCGCATTCTCATGCTGGAGCCCCGCCGTCTTGCCGCACGGTCTGCGGCCAGATACATGGCCCGCTCGCTAAACGAAGAGGCGGGAAACACCGTGGGCTACCGCATACGGCATGAAACGCGCGTCTGTTCCGCAACCCGCATTGAGGTCGTCACGGAGGGCGTGCTGACCCGCCTGCTGCAGTCTGATCCCGAACTTTCAGACTACGGCATCGTCATCTTCGACGAATTTCATGAACGCAGCATCCATGCGGATCTCGGTCTGGCCCTGTGCCTCGAATCACAGGCAGCCCTCCGCGACGACCTGCGCCTGCTGGTCATGTCCGCCACGCTCGACTGTTCGCCCGTCGCCGCCCTGCTCGGACAGGAGGGAGCCCCCTGCCCCATCATTTCCAGTCAAGGCCGTTCCTTCCCCGTGGAGGTCCGGCACACCCCCGCCCCACGACGCCACATGCAGGGTGCAGGCATATATCTGGATACCGAACATATGGTCGCTGTCATCAGGCACGCCATTACCAAGGAAACGGGGTCCGTACTCGTCTTCCTTCCCGGAACAGGCGAGATTCGCCGCGTGGGGGAACTGCTGGAGAAGAGCACGCTGCCTGCCGACGTTTCCGTCAACCCGCTTTACGGCGATCTCACTGCCGCCGAACAGGACGCCGCCATCGCTCCGGCACCAGCAGGCACGCGCAAGGTCGTTCTGGCCACCAGCATTGCGGAAACCTCCCTGACCATTGAGGGCGTTCGCGTTGTCGTGGACAGCGGACTTGCACGACTGCCCCGTTTCGATCCCAACAGCGGCATGACGCGCCTTGTCACGGAACGCGTATCGCTTGCTGCAGCCACGCAACGGCAAGGCCGTGCAGGACGTCTGGAATCCGGCATATGCTACCGCCTGTGGGATGCAGCCGATGAACACTCCTTGCGCGCCTTCGCAGCGCCGGAGATTACAGAGGCCGATCTGGCCCCGCTGGTGCTGGAACTGGCCGCATGGGGAGTGGCCGGATATGAAGGCGCACGCTCCCTTCCGTGGCTCACCCCGCCCCCGCAAGGCAATTTTCAGCAGGCATCCGCGCTCCTCCGCGATCTGGGGGCGCTGGACGAGGGGCTGCGCATCACCCCGCACGGCAGAGAACAGCTCGCATTGCCCCTGCATCCCCGCCTTGCCCACATGGTTCTCACTGCCGCACGGCACGGCGAAGGCGGCACGGCCTGTGTCATAGCCGCCCTGCTTTCCGACCGCGACAGCAGCCAGACCGGCGCGGACATGCGCCACCGCGTGGCGGAATGTTCCGGCATGGTTGAAGGCAAAGCACAACCGGCAACCGGAAAGCGGAAGAGTCGTCTTGCGGACGCCGTGCAACATATCGCACACATTGTCCGCCAGACCCTGCCCGACCATCCGATACGGCGGGCGGAACCGGAAGCAGCGGGCGAATGTATGGCACTTGCCTACCCCGACCGCATAGCCCAGCAGCGTGGCAACGGCATATTCCGGCTATCCGGCGGAAAAACAGCGTATCTCCCGCCTGAAGACCCACTTGCCCGAGAAGATTTCCTTGCCGTGGCCGAACTGGACGGCAACGCGGCACGGGCCCGCATCTGGCGCGCCGCCCCCGTCTCCTGCACCGTTCTGGAAGAGATGTTCGCCAGCTCCATAACGGAAGGCTCTTTCGTGATATGGGACAGCAAGACGGAAGCCGTGGCAGCCCGCACTCAGAAACGTCTGGGAACGCTGATTCTCGCGGACGCCCCCCTCTCTACGGCAACAGGTACGGACATGACGGATGCCGTGATAGAGGGCATACGTTCCATCGGCCTGCATTGCCTGCCATGGACGGACGAGGCCAACGCCCTGCGCGCCCGCATCATGTTCCTGCACATGCTGGACATCACAGCTTGTGACTCTGATGACAGGAGCGGACAGACCGAAACCTGCGCCTCCCCATGGCCAGACCTGTCTGACGCAGTCCTGCTCGAAACCTTGCCCCAATGGCTCGGCCCTTTCCTTTCCGGCATTACCCGCCGCAGCCAGTTCAAGTCGCTGGATCTCACAGCCGCCATCGCGGCCCTGCTGGACTGGCCCATGCAACAACGGCTGGACAGGGAAGCACCCACGCATCTGGAAGTGCCCTCCGGCTCACGCATACGACTGGACTATTCAGAAGAGGGCGGCCCCATTCTACCGGTGAAACTGCAGGAAATGTTCGGCGCAAAAGAAACACCCTCCATTGCCAACGGCCGTTTCCCGTTGCTTGTGCACCTGCTCTCTCCGGCGGGAAGGCCGCTGCAGGTAACCCGCGACCTCGTCTCCTTCTGGAAGAACGGCTACCCCGCGGTCCGCGCCGAGATGCGCGGCAGGTATCCCAAACACCCATGGCCCGAAGACCCGACAACGGCCCAGCCCACGAGGCATGTAACCAAACGGATGCAGCAGGGATAGGCCGAAGTAATCCGGTTACAGCAACAAAAAAGGCGCTGCAGAATACCTGCAACGCCTTTTCTTACATGCTAACGATCGTTGTCTACGGCCGGGCTAACAACACCCGGTACCGCCAAAACGAACCGGAATACCCTTTTCATGCAGCCAGCGCTTGATCATGAGCGAGGCGCAGCCGACACCCGGGGTAACGCTCAGGGCGTTTACCGGACAGTTCTTCACACATGCGCCGCACTCTATGCAGGCATCACGGTCTGCAAATAACGCCTTGCCCTTCTGCACGACAAACACCTGATGCGGACAGACCTGCACACACAAGCCGCAGCCCACGCAGGTTTTGGCGTCCAGCGCAATGGTCACCACGCCGTCGATATAACGGAATTCCTTCATGACGCCCCCTATCCTGCAAACGCCGCCGCAACCCACAGGCAGAGGCACACGGCAACGGTTAGAATCTGCAACGGAACAGCCCGGCGCATTTCCCATTCCACGCCCGTGCCGGACGTATAGGGAGTGGACCCGCTGAAGTTCATGGCCAGGAAGGAAGCAAGGCACGGTGTCCATGCACTCAGCACCACGAGTTCAAGCCACGTTGCCTGCGGCCACACGGCTACCAGCATAGGCAGCACGGCCACACCGCCCGCAAGGGCTCCCTTGGCGGCAAAGGGCCTGAAAGGCAGCTTGGGTAGCAGAAGCGGCACAGCCACATGTCCCGCCAGCACGCCGAACAGCGTTGCCCACGCAAAGGGCACGAGCCTGCCCGCCGCTGCGGAGAACGAGAAGATGTGCGGTCCGATGCCGGAAAGCAAGAACATGACGGCAAAGGCAAGCAACAGCGTCTTCCAGAGCAGCATGATCTCCACGGGGATGAGCACGGCGCGCTCCCTGAGCGGGAAAGTCACCATACGCATGTCCGGCGTGACCTGCAGATCTGCCGCAAAGAAGGCGGGCAGATCTGCCGATCTGACGGGACCGTAGACCACGCTGAAGCCGGTTGCACGGCGCACCTCTTTCGCAGACACGCCGGGAGCGCCCAATTGCGGCAGAACGATGCGGCGGTGGTTCACCACCTTGTCCAGCCTTACGCGCTGCACTCGCTTGATGATCTCCGCCGTGGAGAACAGGTTCTTGCCGGCGGCGCACCATACGTTGATGCCGCGAGTATCCAGCACCACCATCCAGACATTCTGTCCGGCAAGATCTTCGCGCACTATATCAAATGTCAGTTTGTAGTTGGCGGTAACAATCACGGGAGAATCCGCGTCGGGACTCCCTACAGCGTACAGCCCGGGGGACACGGCGTAATTATTGCGTGTAACGCCCAATCTGGCCAATACGGTACCGGCCCAATCCTGCCAGCCCCACTTAGAGGAAATACACGGCACATCGCCCGCCGGTGTCTCCATGAAATGCGTGACACACGGATATACGGAGTAGCCCGCACGCTCGAACGACCTGGCCTCAGGTCGCGGGGGCGGGCCTCAGCAGGGTTCCGCGTCCGGAGAGGCGGTATCGCAGGAAAGGGGTGAAATGAAGGGATCGGGAGCGCAGCATGACGAAGCCTTGGGAGGCTCGCTGCAACAGGAACCGGAAACCTGCGAGCCGGAACTGCACCCCGCCTGCCCCACAGGCTGCAAAGGTTTCAGTTCAGCAGCCGCACCCGGCGCGCAACAGGACGCCACGTCGGTCGCCGCCTTTGCTGCAACGGGTGCGGATTGAGACGGTTCACTGCAGCACAGGCCGGAATCCTGCACAGTAAACGCCTGCCCGGCCATCGTAAAGGGCTCCAAGGATCCGAAACCGGACCCTGCGGGCGGTGCTCAGCAGAAGCCCGAACCGGCAGAAGCCGCATCATCGGAACTGTCTGCCGTTTTTTCCGTGGGAGCGTTGTCCTTTGCCGGTTTGGCCGCCTCGCTCACAAAGGGAGCTGCTCCCTGCGCAGTAAAGGGGTCATAGGGCTTCAACTGCAAGCCGTTACCACCGGCTGTCGGAGACGATTTGGAAGAACAGGCGCAGCCGGAAGGCGCGGCAGCCGGATTTTCTGCGCACAGACAGGCCGTGCTTTCGGAGCCGGCCGCCTCGGCACAGGCGCAGCCCCCGTTTTCGGTTTCGGAACTACAGGAACAACCGCCTGATGCGGCAACAGACACGGATTCTTCAACAGGAGCATCCTTCGAAGACTTCCGCGACGCAAACAGATTGAACAGCTTCACATAACCCTCTGAAAGAAACGGATGAACTCGTCATCCGCGCAAGGCGTTGGCCGCATCTTCGCTGCTGTCGCAAAGCGTATGCTCTTACCCCGCATCCCCCCGCAAAAGGGAGGCAGGAGCAGTGACCATGCGGAATGGGAGTCCGGAAAGTAATACCGTATCCGACAGGAGGCAACCCCCTCTCTCGCCGCCGCAAAGATGATGAGCCTGTTGCAACGCGTGTCAGGAAGAGATAGCATGCCACCCCATATGAGCCGCGCAGACCTCCTCCTCAACATGTACCAGTCCATGCTCGACCGGCTGGGTCCGAGCCATTGGTGGCCCGGCGAAACTCCGTTTGAAGTGGCCGTAGGCGCCATACTCACCCAGAACACCAACTGGGGCAACGTGGAACGCGCCATAGCCAACATCACTGCCAGCGGAAGCCTTTCGCCGCATGCCATGCTCGCCCTTCCCGATGCCGAGCTTGCAGAGCTCATCCGGCCCTCCGGCTACTACAACATGAAAGCCAAGCGTCTGAAGGCTTTTTTGCTCTGGTTGCAGGAATGTTGTGAAAGCGACATAACCAGACTCGGCAATCTGGACGCGGAATCGGCCCGCAAGGCCCTGCTCTCGGTCAAAGGCATCGGCCCGGAAACGGCGGATTCCATTGCACTGTATGCGGCAAGCCTGCCCACCTTCGTGGTGGATGCCTACACGCTGCGCATCTTCTCGCGCCATGGCCTTGTCCCCGAAGACACGGATTACCATACCCTGAGGGATTTCTTCATGGATGTTCTGCCCCACGATGTCGCCCTCTTCAATGAATTCCATGCGCTCATTGTCCGCGTTGGCAAGGAGTGGTGCAGAAAGGGCAGCCCCCGCTGCGAGGAGTGCCCCCTTGGAAGCTTTCTGGAAGGAGACCGGCCATGATGCGCCAGCCTTCCCCAACGGCTTCCCTGCCGCTCCGGCGCGATCTTTCGCATTGCGGCGTCTATGCCGTTCTGCTTCTGTTGCTGACGTTCCTGTTCCCTGTTCCGCTGCACGCGGCAGAACCTTCCGACATCAAGGCCAACCTGAAGGCCCAGAAGAAAAAGGCCCAAAGCACGGAAAAGACCCTGAGCAAGCTCACGGACAAGGAACGCACCCTGCACAAGGAGCTCGCTGCAACAGAAGACAGAATCCAATCGCTTGAACGCGATCTGGGCAAACAGGAAGCCGCCCTGAGCGACATTGAGCAAAAGCGGGCCGAATCTGAAAAAAGCCATGCCCAACTGCTGGAAAAACGCCGCAAGACCGAAAGGGAACTGGAAGACCTGCTGAACGCCATGTGGCCACTCTACATCGAAAGCCGTGCCGGACGCGGGGTGAACCTGCCGGACTGGCACGAAAGCGACCGGCGTTTTGAATGGTCCAGCCACATATATGCGGCCATTGATGCGAAGAACAGGCAGCTTGCCGAACAGCAGCAGGAAATTGCCTCGGTTCTGAAAAAGCAGGAGGACTTGGAACGCACGGCCCGTGAACGCCTCGCGTCGGTCAACAAATCCAAGGACCGTATTCTGCGGGACAAACTTGCCTACAACAGCAGACTCAAGAATGTACGCAAACAGAAGGAGGACGCGGAAGCCGAACTCAAGAACGTGCTCTCGCTCATCCAGAATCTCAACTACCGTCTCGAATCTTCAAAGGAACTCAAGGGCAAGTTCGCCCTGAACAAAGGCAATCTGCCGTGGCCGGCCCGCGGCATGCTGGCCCTGCGGTATGCACCGGAAGGCAATCCGCCCACCCGCGGATTGGGCATGGCGCTGATGAGCGGCTCCACCGTGCAGACCGTGGCTCCCGGCAAGGTGGTGCACAACGACGTACTGCGCGGTTTCGGCCGTGTTGTCATCGTCATGCATGATGCTGAATACTACTCATTATATGCATATCTTGCTGACAGCAGCCTCACAGTAGGGCAAGATGTCAAAAGAGGTCAGACGCTCGGAACAGCAGGTTACTTTCCTCGCGTGGAAGGCACGGGCCTCTATTTCGAATTGCGTTTTCACCAAAAAGCCATTAACCCTGAACCGTGGCTAACAGCTTTAAATTAGATACAATACAGTCTCTCGGAGGATCTGTAATGCGCATGACAATGTGGGTCGCTTCCGCGGCCTCTCTGGCAGTTCTCGCCTTCTCCTGCGTGCCCGGTCTGGCCACAGAAGACCAAAGTAAATTCGATTCTCTCAAACGTTTCAGCCAGGTGCTCGACATGGTGGAACGTTTCTACGTAAACGACGTCACCCGGAAGGATCTGATCGACGGTGCCATGCGCGGCATGCTCCAGTCTCTTGACCCGCACTCCACCTACATGGACCCCAAGGAACATCAGGAGATGCAGGAAACCACCTCCGGTGAGTTCTTCGGTATCGGCATAGAAATTACCCAAGATGAAAACGGCATCCTCAAGGTGGTCGCTCCCATCGAAGACACCCCAGCATGGAAGGGCGGCCTCAAGAGCGGCGACCTGATTCTGGAAGTGAACGGCGAGCCCACACAGGAAATGTCCCTCGGCAAAGCCGTTTCCAAGATCAAGGGCCCCAAGGGTACGCAGGTGATTCTGACCGTGTTCTCCAAGAACGACAAAGAACCACGTGAAGTCAAACTCGTCCGCGACGTTATTCCGCTTCTCAGCGTAAAGACCCGCGAACTGGACAACGGCTATCTCTGGGTACGTCTCATGCGCTTCTCCGAACGCACCACCGACGAACTCTACGAAAAGATTGCCGATTACACCAAGAACCACGAACTGCGGGGCATCATTCTCGACCTGCGTGACAACCCGGGCGGCCTGCTCGACCAGTCCATCAGCGTGTCCGACGCCTTCCTGAGCGAAGGGGTGGTTGTCTCCATCCGCGGACGTGGCAAGGACAGCCGCGAATTCAACGCCACCGCGAAGGATTCCGACATCACCGTGCCCATGACCGTGCTCATCAACGCGGGCTCCGCTTCGGCCTCGGAAATCGTGGCCGGTGCCCTACGCGACCAGAAACGCGCCCTGCTCGTGGGCGAACGCAGCTTCGGCAAGGGCTCCGTGCAGAACATCATTCCGCTGAACGACGGCGGCGCGGTGAAGCTGACCATTGCCCGCTACTACACGCCCAACGGCACGTCCATTCAGGCGGAAGGCATTCAGCCCGACATTCTCATGCCCTTTGAAGCACCCCGCGAAGATGAAAAAGGACTCCCCCGCCGCACCATGCGCGAGAAGGACCTGAGCGGGCACCTGGAAAACCCCAACGGCGATGGAGAGGGCGGCAAACCCGCTTTCAAGCGCAGCCCAGAAGCCACCGAGGCTCTCGGCCGCGACAACCAGTTGCGCCTCGCGCTCCAGCTGGTCCGCTCCCTGCCCAGAATCCAGACCATTCACTAAGAGCAACTGAGATACGACTTGATCCGGGGCGCGGTTATCCGCGCCCCGTTCATATGACGCTCCGGCCCTCACGCGGGCCACGCAGCAGAACAGACATCGACGAAATTCATGACCGAACCGACCCCTTCCTCCATTCCCCGCTGGGTATTGCCCGTCATGGGCGCAATATGCTGCCTTGTCCTCATCGTAGCGCTCGGTCTGGGGCTGAAAACCCTCCGCGATACCGGCATGCTGGAGAACAAGCCCTCCCCGGCCCGCACCACGGTCAACGGCACTGCCGTACGGGAGCAGGTGGATGCTTCCAGCCTGCCCTATGAAGAAGCTCTGGACGCTCCATTGGAAGAGGGTGTCAAAAAAATCGATTATGCCCTGCTGCAGGCACTCGGCGGCCTTGCGCTCAACCAGGACTCCATTGAACTCGCAGAAATCGAGTTACGGAGTGCAGGCAGTCAGGAGTACCATTTCCAGCGCATACGCCTTTCCGGCGCGCCCAATGAAGACATTGCCAATGCCATAGCGACATCACTCGCCATATGGGCACAAAATGCCACCTTGACCAAAAGCACCGAGTCAACCTATTCCATCTCCGTGCACGGCGTTACCACGCACGAATTAGCCCTCGCGCAGGAAACGTCTTTGCAGGGTCCGGAACCCACCACACCACAACCAGCGCCAGATTCAGCGGTTCCTCCGTCCGATGAATATGGCACGACTCCGGCTCCCGGACCTGCCCCCGACCCACACCAGACCCCCAAGGGGTCCGGCCGACTCGCCATTGTCATTGACGACCTTGGCGAAAGCGTGAGCGCGGCGCGAAAGCTGGTCGCCCTCTCCTACCCCGTGACCTTTGCCATCTGGCCCCGTGCTACCCACACGCGGCAAGTGGCCGAACTGGGCGCGAAACATGGAGAGGAGATCATCATTCACCAGCCCATGGAACCGGAAGGCTACCCTGAGGTACGCCCCGGCCCGGGCACCGTGTTCGTGCAGATGACGCCGGACCAGATTCACACGGTCATTGCGGACAACCTGACAAAGGTTCCCGAAGCCGTGGGCATCAACAACCACATGGGGTCACGCTTCACGCAGAACCGCGCAGCCGTGCAGGCTGCAATGGAAGAACTGCGCAAGCACAACCTGTTCGTGCTGGACAGCTGGACACACTCAAAGTCCAAACTGTTTGCCGAGGCACGAAACGCCGGACTCCGCGCATACAAGCGCAGCGTCTTCATAGACGTTATCCGCGACGTTTCCAGCATCGTGCACCAGCTCGAAAAGGCGGAACGCATTGCCCTGACAACGGGAGAGGCCATTGCCATTGGCCACCCGCTGCCTGAAACGCTCGCCGCTCTCAAACAATGGGAGGCAAAGCGCAACAAGGCAGTCACAGTTGTCACAGTGGGTTCGCTTTCGCCGAAATGATGTGGGAACGGCATCCGGCAATCGCTGCTTCGGATGCCCTTACGATAATACGTATTCAATCGGAGGAATATCTGTCATGCTGCAAAGAACCTTTTCCATCATCAAGCCCGACGCGACCGAACGCAATCTGGAAGGCGCCATTCTCGACCGCATCCAGAAGACCGGTCTCCGCGTTGTTGCCATGAAGAAGATCCGTCTCACCCGTGAACAGGCCGAAGGCTTCTATCACGTGCATAAGGAACGTCCCTTCTTCGGCAGCCTCGTTGAGTTCATGTGCTCCGGTCCCGTCGTCTGCTCCGTGCTGGAAGGTGAAGACGCCGTTACCAAGTACCGCGAACTGATGGGCGCAACCAACCCTGCCAACGCGGCCGAAGGCACCCTGCGCAAGGATTTCGCAGTGAACCTTGAAGCCAACTCCGTGCACGGTTCCGATGCCCCTGAAACCGCGGCATTCGAAATCAGCTACTTCTTCAACGCTCTGGAGATGATCGGTTAATGAAAACATTCGGCTGTATCGGGTGCGGAAACATGGGTTCCGCCATCCTCAAGGGACTTGCGGGAAAGGAAGGTCTGGCCTTTGCGGGCTTTGACCGTAACGAAAACGCGCTTGCCGCCCTTCGGGACGTCATGGACTTCATGCCTCTGGACTCCGAACTGGATGTCGCCGCCAAGGCGGACTACATCCTGCTTGCCGTCAAGCCGGACATGGTTGAAGCGGTTCTTGGCAAGATCGCTCAGGCCCTGACCAGAGACAAGGTCGTCATCTCCATCGCTGCAGGCGTTTCGCAGGCGGCGCTCAAGGAATACAGCAAGGGCGCGTGCCCTGTTGTGCGCTGCATGCCCAATACCCCCGCCATGGTGGGAGAAGGCATCTTTGCCCTGTGTTTCGAAGATGCAGACCTGAAGGACGACCAGCGTACAGCCGTTCAAGACATCTTTTCCGCCATCGGCCAGACGCTGGTGCTGGAAGAGAAGAAGTTCAACGCCTTCACTGCCGTGGCCGGCTGCGGTCCCGCCTATGTCTTCCATTTCATGGAAGCCGTGGTGGAAGCTGCCGTAACCGTAGGCTTTACACGGAAGGACGCTACGGATATGGTCATCAAACTCTTCAAGGGCTCAGTGAAGCTCGCTGACGAGTCCGACCAGCATCTGTCCGTTCTGCGCGAGATGGTTTGTTCCCCGGCCGGCGTTACCATCGCCGCCGTTAACCATCTTGACCGTACGGCAGTGCGCGGCAATATCATCGACGCTGTCCTCGAAGCCCGCCAACGCGGCCTCGAGATGAGCAAATAGCACCAGAAATACCCAAGTGACGGGGGGTATCGAATGTGTGCAGGGGCGCGAACCGTATGGTTCGCGCCCCTTTGATTTTTCCGTGCCGCCGCAGCGCCCGGTGATCAGGTAATCCTGCAGCCGCCTATGCGGCATGCCGGTTGCCCCCCCCATCCGGGGCAAACATATGCAACGCGCGCTCCATCTCACCGTAGGCGTCACGTGCCACGTCCGAAAGATCGCGAAGGGAAATTCCGAGCATGCGCCACGCGCCGTTGGCGGGCGGCATGACATGCTCGTCAGTCCAATAGGTGTAGCCGAGAGCCCGGGCCATGAAATCTGCAACGCCGACCACGGCGGCATATTCGGGATAACCGGAGGACATGTCCTGACTGTGGTGTTCCCGCACTGCCTGCACCAGACGGCCATCCAGCCCCCACGCCTGCAGGGCTGCTGCTCCCACAGCGCCATGATCGAAGCCGAGCGCATTGCGCTCTGCCATCTGGAAGGGCATATCCTGTGCTGAGGCCTCGCCGTAAATACCAATGATCTCCCGCCCGAGCCGTTCCACCAGCATGAGCCGCCCCACGTCGTGCAGAAGACCTGCCGTGAAAAAACGCTCCGGATCGGCAAAACCCGCACGAATGGCAAGGCTGCGGGCAAGACCGGCAACCATCAGGGAGTGCCGCCAGAATTCCCTCATGGACAATTCGTTGGAAACGGCCCGTTGATTGCTCATTTGCCCTGCCGCAAAGGCCAGACTGGCGAGCTGTCTGCTGCCCACCATGTCGACTGCATCGCGAACAGAGCCCACGGAATTCTGGCGATTGCTGCCGGATGCATAAAGAGGGCTGTTCACAAGACGCAGCAAGGCCAATGTGAGCACAATATCGTGCCTGATGATATCGGCCAGAGCGTCTGCGCTGCCTGCGGAATGTCGCGAAAACTCGGCAAGGCTTGCCAGAGCGCCGGGCATGGGAGCCAGATTGAAGCGCCCCTGCACAAGTGATTCCGGCGTATAACGCCCCCGCAACAAGCCCCCGGACCTTGGAAGCGCATCCAGAACAGGCCGTTCAATTCCGTAAGCATCCATATCCAGCTGCAGCATGATTTCTGCGTCATCAACGGCAACCTGCCGCATACACTCCACAAGCTCCCTGTCCCTGCTGCCCACAGGGTGCGCGTCAAAAAAACGGAAACGACGCGCAACAATACGCTCAGCCTTGGCAAGCGCACTTTGTTGATTCGCATCATCTCGCTGCAATATCTGCATGATCCCCTCCCGGCAAAACTGCCGGCAAAAACTATGCAAGAATCATTCTCAATAAGTGACCTCAAATTACTACGCTATGTTACGCCACAATAAAAAACTCCCATCGGAAATACTTTCCGGTGGGAGTCAAAAGAATGCCGGTATGTTAGAAGGACTCAGGGGCGTTGCGAAGCAAGGCCGTCAAGCGCGCGGTCAGGCTCGGCACGGTATGGCACCGGCGCAAAGGGCAAGGCGGACAGGGCACGGCGGTACTCATCCATGCGCTCCAGCGGAATATACTCGATATTCAGCACAAACTTGCCCGCGTTCGCAGCTCTGGCAAGCATCTCGGTGCGATAGGTGCTGTCTTCGGGGGTAACATTGAACAACAACGATTCGACCCCGATCATGTCGATGGCCTTCAGGTAGCGGGTTACAGCCTCCTCGGGAGCGTCGTTGAAAATTCCCTCTGCATTCTGGGGACAGATGATGAGGTCTGCGCCTCCTTTCTGGCGCAAGTAGTTACCGATCCGGACAACCAGCCGGATCATGTCTGATGCGCACGTTTCCAGCTCGCGCCCCTGCTCGAACCAATACCAGTAGGCGTCCACAATATCGAGGTACACACCGTCAAAGCCCGCAGCCAGAATCCTGTCCATGTAGGGTTTGAGCGCCAGATCCCACCATTGTTCGTGCCAGTACTTTACCTTGTAGTTTTCCGGCCAGTCTGGATTCTCGGCACCGAGAAACGCGGGAGGCGCTTCCTTCCATTGTGCATTCCAGTAGAAGCGATAGCTCTCGGCCTCGCCTATGGAAAAATAACAGAGCACCTTGCGTCCGCCGCGTTGCATGAGTGCCACTTCGGCAGGGGTGAAGGCATGGGCATCCGTTCCATCCGCGGAATAATCCACCACGACAAGATCAGTTGCCGAGGCGGCAACGACCTGCGGCTGCGCCTTCTGCAGCCATATGGCCCAGCTATCCGGACGGGGGACTATACGCACTTGCCGCACTGGTTGCACATCACGTTCAGTGGCATCACTCACCGTGCCCCCCTCCTCCCCATGCTTTGCCGACTCCCGAACACCGCCACATCCTGCTGAAATAACAACAATAACCGCAAAAAGAATTGCGCACGACAAACTGAATCTGCCCACCATACCCACACTCCTCATGCTCCACGCAAAACGCATCATCCAATGCCAGTAAATGCTTCATCTGCAAAGAGTCCATCTGTTATACTAATATTATTGCAAATATAATCTACCGGAGCTATGAATTATACATCAGAATCAGACAAGGGGAAAACCGTGAACACTATCATACGCTGCATCATAACAGTCCTTATGCTCGGAGCGCTGAGCGCATGTACCGCTTCGCACCAGCAGCACTATGTAAACACAGCCGCCATGCCATCCGGTGAACGCACGGCTGCGGTGCTGCCGCTGGTCAACCTGACTGCCCACCCCAACGCGGGCCGCATCGTGAGCGACATTCTTTCCACGGAGCTTTATGGGCTCAAGGGCTATACCTTCCTTGAATCCACGGCAATGCTGGAATCATTCAAAGGCGGCGAAGAAGACCTTGAATACGTTCTGGACAAGACCGTCGCACGCCGTGCAGGTCAGACTCTGGGCGTAGACACTGTTTTCTACGGTTCGGTCAGCGAGTTCCGCTACAAGCGCGGACTGGACCAGAGCCCCGTGGTCGGCGTGAACATCCGCATGATGGATGTGAAGACCGGAGAAGTGGTCTGGGCGGCCTCCATGACCGAAAGCGGTGGCTGTTTCTACGGCTGCGACACTTCGCTCAATATGCTGACGCAGGAGCTTTGCCAGAAGGCCGTTCAGGAACTGAGCGCAGCAGCGAATAAGCAATAAGCCCGCAACAGGACAATTTGCCGGGGGCACAATGCAAGAACGCTCTCCCCTCATCCTCAAGCGATTACGCCATCTTTTGCTATGCCTGTGCATCACAGGCATAGCTGTTTTCTGCAGCCATGCCCGCAGCGAGGCAGCGAGTGAGCCTGTCGCACGCAAGATCCTGGCGTTCTACAGTGAAAGCTCCGGTCAGCTTGCCAGCGACAACATATGGCGCCGCGGCTTTGCCATGCCGGGCAACTATCTTGGCATGCTGTCCGTCTATCGGGACATTGACCAACCGCTGCCTGAAAAGCTTGACCCGGCTGAATGGCGCGCTGTCGTCTGTGCCTACAATGCTCAGGCCATCAAGGCTCCTGACGCATTCATCAAATGGCTCGACACCGTTTCCCTTCAGGGAATACGTATCATCTTTCTCAACCACCCCACGGATATAGCGGAGAAAGCCTCTCAGGAAACCCGCAACCGTCTGGACCGCATTCTGGCGCGTATAGGTCTGACCTTTTCACCGGAGTCCACCACGGCTGGTAACCTGCTTGCCTACGACACGGTCGGCGGCAACATGAATTTCGAGCGCCCCCTGCCTACCATCCCACCGGCATTTGAGCGATTAACACCCGTGCGCAGCGAGGGCATCACCCCGTGGCTCAGCATACGAAATACGGCAGAGGGCACTACAGGCGTAGCTGTCGCCGTTTCCAGTGCGGGAGGTATGGCTCTGCCGGAATACATATCATGGATGGACCCCGCGGATTTCCGGCGTCAACTATACCTGGATCCCTTTGCCTTCCTTAGTGATTCTCTGGGGCTTGCAGGCCTGCCAGCCCTCACCCCCACCACGCTGAACGGCAAACGCATAGCCTTTTCACACATTGATGCAGACGGATTCAACGGCTTCACCAATGTAGACAAGACCAGAAACTGCGCAGAAATCATCCGGGACAAGGTGCTTGCCAAGGTAGACTTTCCTGTCACGGTGTCCGTCATTCAGGCAGAGGTGGACCCGCAACTCAAAGGCAGCGAAAATCTGATGGAAACCGCCCGCAGCATATTCGCCATGCCCAACGTAGAGCCAGGCTCGCATAGTTTCAGCCACCCATTCTACTGGGATGCGGACGACGAAGCCAAGGCCATGCTCTTCCAGGAAAAACTGGGACTGGACCAATACGGTATTCCGGTTGAAGGCTATTCCTTCGACCCGAAACGTGAAATCGTGGATTCCTGCCAATGGATCAGTGAACATCTTGCGCCGGCCGGCAAGCCCTGCCGCCTCATCCAGTGGTCCGGTTCATGCGATCCCAAGGAACCGGTGATGCGCATTGCTGCCGAAGCGGGAATGATGAATATCAACGGCGGCGACACCATTTTTGACGAGCGCAACAATTCCCTCACCACCGTCTCTCCCCTGTACAAACAGGTGGGCCCCTATGTGCAGGTGTTCACCGGCCAGGCCAACGAAAATATCCTGACCAACCTATGGACCGGTCCCTTCCACGCGTTTCGCTACATCACCCGCACCATGGAGCGAACCGGTTCTCCGCGCCGCCTCATGCCCATAAACGCGTACTACCACTTTTACAGCGCCGAGTATGACGCCTCGCTGCAGGCCCTGCTGGACGTGTACGACTGGATCGGGACGCAGGACGTGGCGCGCATCTTCACCTCCGCCTACATCCCCATGGTGCAGGACTTTGTTTCCGCCACGCTTGCACGGGAAGGCAGCACATACGTCCTGAAAAACTACGGCACCTGCCTGAGCGTACGCTTTGACACCACCAACAGGGTTCCCGATCTTGCCCGCTGCACCAATGTACTCGGGTATGACGTGCAGCCGCAGGGTCTTTTCGTCCATCTCGCACCCGGGACTTCGGAAGCCCGCATTGTTCTCGGCGATTCGCCGCATAACGCAACGCCATACGTTCGCAGCGCCACAGGATGGATTCACACATTCACAAGCAACGCACACGGCATCCGCTTCCGCTATGATGGCTTCGGCAAGGGGAGCGTGACGCTTGGCGGCCTTTCTCCGGATATGCCCGTTACAGTAACCACCGCAACCGGACAGAACAGAACATCTGTAACCGAAGACGGCACTCTGGCCCTGAAAGAGGTTGTCACCGGTGACGTGGAGATTCGCTTCCCGTGAGAATCAACCCGCTCTACGTTCTCTGCTTCTTTGCCTCGGTCTTTGTACTGACGCTGTTCATCTATCCCACCCAGCGGGAGATGGCGCAGTTGTATCTCGAAAGCGGAAACATACAACGCTCAAAGGCCATCGTCGAAAAAGCGTTGGCGGACAACCGTGCAGACTATGCCCTGCTCATGACGGCAGCCGAAGTCTACCACCTGCTTGGCCGACCGGAGCGGTCCATAGTTCTCCTGCAACAAGCCCACGAATTGAAACCCCGCAACCTTGCCATGCTGGAACGGCTTGTCAGGTACTACGAATGGAACATGCAGCCGTTGCAGGCCATTCCCATCTACGAAGACATTGTCGCGGCCACCCCGGCGCGGGCAGACACGCTGCGCACCCTTGTATCTCACTACCGCTATTACGGCATGCCGGACAAGGAGAGCCATGCCATTGCCCGCCTTGTCCTGTTGGAAAGCGCAAACGCCTCCCCTCCCAGACTGACAGTGCAAAACGTTTTGCGGGACGAATTGCTCAACCTTGCCAAAATCCGTCTGGAAAAAGAGTACGAACCGTTGCGCGACCTGCTCATGCAGCAGCTGTTCGTGGTCTCGGAACGCCTGAATGAAGCACTGCGTGAAGGTGAGACTGTTTCGGAAGAAGAATATACCACTCTCTGTCTTGAACATTTTCTGCGCACCGGAAAATTGCAGGAAGGTGCCCAATTTGCCCTGAAGGTTGACACCATCCAGGGTGGGGTTGCCGCCCGCCTGCGCTATTCCCTGATCATGCAGTGGAACAACCAGATCCGGGAAGCGTTCAACTATCTCAAGGAAGTGGACAGACAGACTCCGGGGAACGAGCAGGTGCTCCTCGCGCTCGGCAACGTAGCACGCCGGATCTCAGACAGAGACACCATTGAATACGCACTTGAGAATCTGACCAGAACGGCCCCCGACAACCCCGATTACGCTGAGCAGCTGGCCGAGGTCTACCTCGAGTCAAACAAGACGGACAAGGCCCTCAACCTGTTTGACAAACTGCTCAGCTCCGCACTGGACACCTTCCATATTCTCGGCCGCATGCTCACGGCAGCCCTCTTCAGCGGAGAGCAATCGACCATGCGTCTGGCGCTTGAAAAGGCGGTGCAATACCCCACCGACAGGGCGGACATTGTCGAGACAAAAATTGAACTGCACCTTGCCCTCAACGAACCCGACAAGGCCTACGCCCTGTTGCGGGCGCAGATGGAGAAGGCCACCCCATCCCGTGACCAGCTTGAACGTCTGCTCGACGTGGCGCAGGCGACAGGCAATCCGCCCACAGTACTCGAAGCCATCCGCCTTGCCCTCTACCATGAACCGGATGATACCGAATTCCTGAGAACAGGAGCCGATGCGCTGCTTGCGGTCAACGAGCCTGCCGAGGCCTACCGATTGCTGAAAAAGGTTGCCGTTGCCGGTCGCCTTGAGCAGGATGCCATCCGCATACTGGAAATGGCAGGCTATACGGCCGATCCGGTCACCGTGGAAGATGCCGCCACAACCGCTGCGGCCCTGCACCCCGCTTCGCTCAAGGTCATTGACTCGGCCGCCGAGATCTTCCTGTGGGTGAATACTCCCGCCAAGGCTCTCCCTTATGCGGAAAAGGCTGCCAGACTGTCCCGCGGCGACAAGGGGCAGGTGCTGCGCATGATCGAAATCGCCTCCTTCACGGGCGAGCAGGCGGCCCTCCTTCAGGCATTGCAGATTGCCGGAAAGCTGCGGCCGAATGATGAAGACATCGCCATGGCTTCCGCACAGGCGCTTGCATCGAGAGGTGACACCGCGGCATTCGAGGCTCTGCTCAGCCGCTTCACAGGCTCAGGCAAGAATGTGGACCAACTCCGCAGATGGGCAGTTATCGCTGAAAACGCAGGCATTACAGAACAGGCATATCGCCTCTGGTATCAGATCTACAAAAACACACCGAACGATCCGGCGCTCGCCCGCAAGGTCGCGGGACTGGCCTTCGACACAGGCCATTACAAGACCTCTGCCGAAATATGGTCCCGCATAGTCGCTACGGACAAAAAGAATTTCGACGCAGCCGTTGCCGCAGGCACCGCATGGGCTGCAGCAGGCGACACGGTCCAGGCGCTTGCCTATTTCGAAAAAGCCCTCGCAATCAACCCGCAGGATCGGCCGACCATGCTCGAAGCGGCCCGCAATGCGCTCTACTCCGGCAAGTACAAACGCTCCGTGGAATTGTATGAAGCCTACGGCGTGAATGCCCTGCAGGAGGAGGATCGCCTGACTCTTGCCGAGGCATACGGCAATACCGGCAACGCGGCCAAGGCGCTTGAACTCTTCGGCCCGCTTCTCGCGAAAGATCCTCTGCCCAAGGAACGCGCGCTCGCCATCACGCGCCTGCTCAATCTTGCGGGGCAGCGACAGAAGGCAGCCTCCCTGTACGGCAAGCTCGCCAGAGCATACGGGGACGATACCGATTTTCTTGCAAACCTCGGTGCGGAAGCTTTTTTTGCAGACCATCTCGGCCCCGCACTTGAGATTTTTTCCAAAGTACTTGAGAGTGTTCCGAATAATGCGACAGCCCTCAAGGGCTCTGCCATGATCCACGCCGAGAACAGCAACATCAGGGCAGCCATTACCCTGTTCCGTGAATACAACAGGCGCTACCCCAATGACGGAGACGCTCATTTCAGGCTCGCCGAACTGTATACCATAACGGGAAAGAATGAATACGCGCTCAAGGAATACAAGATAGCCGCCCGACTGCTGAAGCGCATCCTGCGCCCCGATATGACCGTCCGGCAGGATGGTCGCACCCGTAAGGAAGCGTTGCAGCCCTAGGGCTCCAGCATAGCGGAATACATAATGATACCAGTACGCACGCCTCACATACTCTGCCTCTCGGCCATTCTGCTGGCTGTACTTTTCTGCACGGTGCACTCCCGTGCGGAAGATGCCGATGCCACGTCCGGCCGCATATGGTCCGTGCAAACAGACTCCGCACGCAACCCGGCAGGAGCCGCTGCAGCAGTCCTCCGCCTGCGCGAGGAAGGACAGACCGACGCCCAGTTGCTCTTGCTGTACGGAACAGGCAACAGCCTATGGTACGTGGTGGAGTTGACCGCCACCCCCAACCTCTCCGCGGCACGGCAGGCAGCCGCAGCATTCCTGCGCTCAAGCGGACGCACACCTCTGGTGCGTTCTCTTGACGCCACGCTCCGCACTTCCCGGATAGTTTCCGACGAGCAGCTGCATGACACCACAGGCCTGAAGATATCAGTTCCCGAACAGTCCATTGCAGAGCCCCCGAAGCCGGTCATATCCGCCATTGATACGGAAAGCGCACCTCCCTCCGCTCCCGGACAGGACGAGGAAACCATGGCGACTGCTCCGACGATTGAGCAATACGAGCAGACACCGCCTGCAACCGTGCAGGAGGCCGCCGTGCGCAACGAAGAGGCTCCGCTTACCCCGTTCACAGCCGATTCGAAACAGGCGGAACTCATCATTGCCCGAAGCACCTTCAGGCAGGGAGACCTTGATCAGGCGTACGCCATGTACCGGACACTCCTCTCCAAGTACGGACCGGAGGAAGAGATTCTTGCCAGCTACACTGAAACCCTGATTGAAAGCAGACGCTGGGAAGAAGCCGAAAAAGAGCTTGCGGCATGGAGAGAACGACGTCCCGACAGCCTTGACGCCCTCAGGCAGACAGCCCGGCTGTACCTGCTTCTGGCAGAGGAAAACGGGAACTACGAAGCAAGTTATCCTTGGCTGGAGGCCGTTCTCGAACGCACCCCCGAGGATACCGGCATTCAGGCGGATTATGCCTATGCGCGCCTCAATGCGGGCGACTGGCACGGAGCCCTTGAACGATTCAGCGAGATATATGACGCCAACCCCGAGGACGAAAACGCGGCTGAAGTCATCCAAACCATCTATCGCGACCGCTGCCCGCAGTTACGCTTTGATTTCCGCTCCGAAACCCAGACCGGAAACGTTTCCATCAATACGCTGGAAACGGAATACAGCCAGCAGATAACCCCTTCGTGGCGCCTTGCTGCATCCGAAGAGCGCACCCGTATAGACAGAAGCAGTTCAAGCGACGGAACTCCGAGCATAGGCCGCGAAGTGCTGCGCCACGCCCTGCGTTCCCGCTACGACATTGACACGGAATGGACCGTCCTTAGCGGGGTCAGCTTCTTCTCCGGCAAGGGAGAGGGTCTTGGCGTTGAGGCCGGGGTGGAGCGAAGGGCCCTTCTGGGCGGCACGTTCCAACTGACAGGGGAATATAGCACCCCGTGGCTCTCCACACTGGATGCGGTGGACAGAGAGGGTACCACCGACACCTATACGGCGCGATATGAGAAAGCCCTGAACGATTTCTGGACCATGAGCGCCTCAGCAGGGGCTCAGCGCTATTCACTGGAAAACAATTCCGGTTACTCATGGCAGGAGCGTGAAGAGTTCGCCCTCACCCGCAGCATCCGCTATCTGCCCGACATCTCGGCATCCTACATCTTTACCAGAACCCGCCAGCACTACAGACAAAGCGATCCCGCCGATCGTCCCGTGGATCTGGTGGACAAGGAAGACATCCATACGCTGAGGCTCGACATGCTTCATTGGTACAATGAATATATCGGGTTGCGTACATTCGGTTCGGCGGGGTATGATGTGTTCCGCCTCTCCCCTGTCTACAACGCAGGCGCAGGCCTGCGCATACGGCTGGGAGAACGGGCTGATATCGATGTTGGCGCGGAATACAGTAGCGACACGGGACAGGCTGGCGGCGGAGAAGCCAAGGCCATCACCTCATCCATAATCTTCCGGTTCTAGAACACCATGGCAGTAACCCGACTCAATCCGAAAGCGGAATCCGGCAAGGGCCGCCTGATCTATATTGTAGAGACTCTGCTGGGCCTCATGCTCATCACGGTCTTGAACGTACTGCTGTTCAAGACCGACATAGGGTTCATGAAAGTACAGCCGCATCCCTACTGGATAGTGGTGATTCTTATTGCCGTGCGCTACGGCTTTTTCCCCGGCTTCTTCGCCGGTTTCATGTCCGGCATGCTCTATTTGCTGTTCAAGACGGCTACCATTCCGGATATCTCCCTGCTGGAGTTGCACTCCATTGAACTATGGGGCCCGCCGCTGTTGTTCTGGGTTACCGGCATGGCTCTGGGTGAAATCCGTCAGGGACACATGCGGGAACTGGACGCCGTGCAGACCACTCTCAAGGAAAGCCTCCAAGTCGCTGACGAACAGAAGAGGGAGCTCCAAACCCTTGAACAGGCCAAAGTGGAGATGGATACGCGCATATTCTCGCAGGAGCACACCCTCAGCACAATCTATGAGGCGGCTCAGGCGTTGCGCACCCTTGATGCGGACTCCATCTACATGGCCATTCTCGATCTGCTGCGCCAGTATCTCGATGTGGAGGAGTGTTCCATCTACATAATGGAAAACAACTCGTTCCAACTGAAGGCCTCGAAACGCACAACCTCACCCCGCCCCAAAGGCATTCTGGGACCGGAAACGGAACCGCTCTACACCGTCTACAAGGAACGCAAAGCCGTCACCATCGATGCTGCCCTGCGCAACGAATCCGACAACGCAGGCATGCTCATCGCGGCTCCGGTGCTCTCCAGCAGCGGGCTTGAGGCCGTGGGAGTTTTGGTTGTTGAACGGATGCCGTTCCTCAAGTTCAACCCCGCCTCCATACGCATGGTGGAACTGATCGCCGACTGGTGCGGAGCAAGCCTTGAAAACGCCCTGCTCCACCGGAGCACAAAGGAAAAACTCATCACTGACGAAATCGCGGACGTATATAACTACAAATATCTGCGCCGCCGTCTGAACGAGGAATTCCAGCGTGCCAAGCGGTACGGCCTTGAGCTTTCCCTGATTCATCTCGAAATTCCGGGGTTTACCGAGCGCATTCCGGAGGAACAGCAGGCAACGCTTATCGCCTTTGCCGCCGTGGTGCAGTCGCATCTGCGCAATATTGATCTTGTCTTCCTGCATGAACAACCGGGGGCCTTTGTTGTCGTGCTGCCCACCACCCCCCTGCAGGGGGCCAAGGTGGTGGTGAACAACATCGCCCGTGCATATCAGGCCCTTGTCATCATGAGCTTTGAACTTGAAGCAAACCTCATGGCTCTGCGGGTCGGAACGGCAGCCATGACGGCTGCTACTAATGATATGGACGAACTTCTGGCAGCAGTGACGGAGGACATTCATGACGCCGTTATCGCAGCCTGATCTCACAAACGAACATATCAGGAAGAGACGGCAGCGCACCCGGGCCTACACATTCCTTCTGGTTGTGTGCCTTGTCGCCATGGCCCTTGAAGGAGCTGCCTGCTTCGTACTGCTTGAATCCATTCCCCCCACGCCCCGCCAATGGATATTTGCAGCCGCACTGCATCTTGCATCATCCGCCCTGCCCCTGTTCTATGCCTACAAACCGGACAGCTTTCCGGGCGCTGGTTGGTATCTGCCCAAGCTCACCGGGCTGATTGCCCTGTTTCTGCCTGTAATCGGCATTGTGGGCATGCCCCTGACCATAGCCATCACCAGACGGTTCGTACACTCCCAAGGACTTGCGCACGACTTCGACAGGGATACGCTGAAACTCAGCGCCGAGGATGAGGTCGCCATCCGGCGCTCCATGGACGATCTTCTGCGGGAGGAACTCGCCACGCAGCCCATTGTGGACATCCTTCTGGGAGGAGACGAAGACCTGAAGCGTGGTGCCATCATGCTGCTCAAACGCATGAAAAGCCCGCGTGCCATAAGACTGCTGAAGGAAAGCCTTTCCGATGTTTCCACGGAAGTACGCTTCTTTGCCCACACGGCGCTCTCCCAACTGGAAGAAGACGCCATGGAACGACTTGAAAAGGCCGAAGAACTGGCCGCCTCCGGCGACAGCAGGGCAATCCGGGACTATGCAGTCACCTGCCGCGACTATGCCCACAGCGGTTTGCCGGAAGCCAGCATGAAGACCTACTACCTTGAAGAGGCCCGCAAGCTGTTCCGGCAGTATCTGGACAAGGAAAAACAGGATTACGCAACGCACATCGAGATCGGCAAAATATGCATAGAACTGAAGGATCACACCGCCGCACTGAACACCTTCTCCTTCGCACTCGATTATCCGGAAACCCATCTGGAAGGGAGACTGGGCCGTTGCTGGGTGTACTATGACATGCGCGACTGGCAACAGCTTCGGCGCGAGATGTACACCATGCGGGTCAACAAACCCGACACCCGCGACTCCGATGAATTCAACCGGGCCCTCTATGTATTCTGGGCCCAGCAGGATCAGCCATCCAAAGGCCCTGCGGGAGCACGGGCATGACAGCTGACGTATGCTTCATATTGGAAGGCTCGTACCCCTTTGTCGCGGGGGGGGTATCCTCATGGGTGCACAACCTCATCAAGGGGTTGCCGGACCTCACCTTCACAGCGCTCTGCATTCTGCCTTCCGAAAAGGAACAGCATCCCTACAAATATGAGCTGCCGGATAATTTTCTGCCACCCAAGGTGCTCTATATTCATGACGTGGAGAAGCCTCGCCGCAAGCTTTTCAAACGGTTCAGCAAGAAGCACATGGAAGAGATCAGATCGTTCCACAAAGCCATAGGCACTCTTTCGCACGACGATCTCAAAGCCATCATTGATGCGTTCCAGAATGACCGCTACCCCCTGTGGGAACTCATGCACGGCCCGAAGGCATGGGAATTTCTCGTCGAACAGGTGCAGACCAACGTACCCGACGCCCCGTTCATGAACTATTTCTGGACATACAGGTTTACGCACCTGCCCATGTTCAAAGCCCTTGGTGTGGACTTGCCCAAGGCACGCGTCTACCATTCCGTTTCCACGGGCTACGCGGGCCTTATTGGCGCTGTGGCACGCATCACACAGGCGCGGCCGCTCCTGCTCACCGAGCACGGCATCTATACGAAGGAACGAAAAATCGAGATAGCCCAGTCCGAATCGCTGCCGCAGAAGGAAGATGAACGCCTGCGGGTGCAAAAGGATCTGGGCCTGTACCAGCAGCTCTGGGTCAAAACATTTTACGCTCTGGGCAGAATTGCCTACCGCTACTCCGAGCGCGTCGTCACCCTGTATGAAGGCAACAGGCAGATACAACTCAAGGATGGCGCGGACCCTTGGAGGACGGAGGTTATCCCCAACGGCATTGACATTGACGGGTTCCGGCACCTGAAACCCGCCGACTACCCGTCTGAAACACAGGAAACCTTTACTGTCGGCTTTGTAGGCCGCGTGGTTCCCATCAAGGATGTGAAGACCTTCATCCGTGCCTGCAAGGCTGTATCGCTGAAGATGAGCAACGTGCAGTTCTGGATCATGGGGCCGACTGAAGAGGACGAAGCGTATTATGAAGAATGCGTTGATTTGGTCAAAGTACTGCAGCTTGAGCACGCGGTATCCTTCCTTGGCCGTGTCAACGTCCGCGAATACTACCCGAAACTCGATCTCGTGGTGCTGACCTCCATCAGCGAGGCGCAACCTCTGGTCGTCATGGAAGCCAACTGCGCCGGCATTCCCGTTGTGGCATCCGACGTAGGCGCGTGCCGCGAACTGCTTGAAGGACGCGTAGCCGAAGACCGCTCGCTCGGCCTCTCCGGTATTGTGACCCGCGTTGCCAACCCGGCAGAAACCGCCAACGGCATCATAAGCATACTTGGCGACAGCAGAACCCGCAGCCGCATGACCCACGCCGGCAGGGAGCGTATCGCCCGTTTTTACAGCGAATCTGCTCTCAATGCCCGTTATGACACGTTGTACAGGGAACTCATGGAGCATCCCGACTGGTCCGGCCCCGGCGGCACCGGTCCTTCTGGAAAGGAGGAATCATGGCGGGAATAGGCTTCGAACTGCGACGCATACTCGGCAAGGGGTCCTACCTGAACGAACTGGGCGCCTACCTGTACGCCGCGCTCATTTCCTCCGGCCCTTGGCTCATGAGTATTTTCACGCTTTCTGTGCTCGGGCTGTTCCGGGAACAGACCCTGAGCAATGTGGACCACGAGATATTCCGGGCCACCATCATCTATACCTATGCCTTTTCGCTCGTATTCGTGGGGTTCTTCCAACTGATTTCCACCCGCTACCTTGCGGACGAACTCTTCCTCGGCAGGGTGGAATCGACCATGCGCGCCTTCTGGAGCTGCTGTGCCGCAATCCTCTGCCTGGGCGTACCGCTCGCGACAGCCGCGTACCTGCGATTCGAGATTTCCGGTTACTACAAACTGCTTGCCGTCATGCTCTTTGCCGTGGTCAGCCTCATCTGGCTCGCCATGGTTTTCATTTCGTCGGTCAAGGACTACATCCAGATCGTTCTGGCCTTTGCCATCGGCACAGCCATCAGCATTGCCGGGGCGATATGGCTCAGCCACCCGCTAGGTGCCGAAGGGCACATGCTCGGTTATCTCATCGGACAAGCCATCATCTTCTACTGGCTTTTCGCACGACTTCTTGCCGAATTCCAAGTGGGGGCCATTTTCGACCGAGCCTTGTTCAGCTATTTCAAAAAATACTGGGAACTCGCAGTCATAGGCATCATCTACAATCTGGCCATATGGATAGATAAAATCGTTTTCTGGTTTGCGCCTGACTCACGAACCATCGTCCCCTATTTCAGGACGCACGACCTGTATGAAGGACCGATATTCTTTGCCTATCTGACCATTGTGCCCACGCTTGCCATCTTCCTCATGAAAGTGGAAACGTCTTTTTACGACCACTACAAACGCTACTACGCCAAGGTTCTTGAAAACCTTCCGTTTTACGCCATTCTGGAAGAAAAGGGACGCCTTGTTGACTCGCTGCATCATTCGCTGCGAGAAATCCTCATCATTCAAGGGGCCATCACAACGCTCTGCATTGCCTTTGCACCAGAGATCATCGCCATGGCCCAGCTTTCCCCCATACAAACCCCAGTCTACCGCATAGCCCTGACCGGCGCCTTCTTGCAGGTACTGCTGTCTGTTGTTATTATCATCTTGTTTTATTTTGACCTACGTAAGGAAGTGCTCATCGTTTCTTCGCTGTTCCTCGTTGCCAACGGCCTGTTCAGCTGGATCACCACCAATATGGGCGCCGGATTCTACGGTTACGGTTACTGCTATTCCTGCTTTGTGGCCCTGTTTGCCGCATACTGGCTACTGGATTGGAACATTCGCAACCTTGAATATATAACATTTGCCCGCCAGCCCATCGGTTAACACCCGCTCGGCACCTCGGCCCACTCTCGCAAGGACATACCATGCCCTCAGCATCCAGACCTGCCTGCCTTGTTACCGGTTGCGCAGGCTTCGTAGGAAGCCACCTGACCGATACCCTGCTTGCAATGGGATTTTCTGTTGTCGGAGTTGATATCCGCCCCGCAAGCGAAGCAAGGAACCTTGCGGAAGCTTTCAAAAACGATCAGTTCCACTATGTGGAGCGGGACATCACCCATCACGAAGTGCTCGCCTCGGCAACCGCCGTCTGTCCCGACATTCAGTATGTCTTTCATCTGGCTGCCGTGGTCATGGTTGCCTTTTCCATGGAACATCCGGAACTGACCATGGCCACCAACTATACCGCAACAAAGGCGCTGCATGAGGAGGCTATGCGGGCGGGCGCAAAGGCGTTCATCTTTGCTGGTTCCGCTGCCGAATACGGCGATGATCCCCGCCTGCCCCTCAGAGAGGAATACGCAACGGCGGAAACCGTCCACAACAGTCCTTACGGTCGTTCAAAGTACCTTTCCTCCACCCTCATGCAGGAAAGCGGTTTCGGCTGCTCGTTGCGTTTTTTCAATATCTTCGGACCGCGGCAGGATCCCAGCAGTCCATATAGCGGCGTTGTCTCCAAGTTCATCACGCAGGCTGTGGCCGGAGAGGATATGACCATTTTCGGAGACGGCGGTCAGACACGCGACTTCATCTATGTCTCAGACGTGGTGCAATCCTACCTCATAGCAGCAGGCATTGTTCCGGCTCCCTCCACAGGCAGCACGGCACCGCTTGGTGGCATCTTCAATGTGGGCACAGGAAACTCCATCAGCATCAAGCAACTCGCCGACAAGGTAGTAGCCAATACCGGCAAGGGCAGCAGCATCCTGTTCGGCCCCTGCCGTGCCGGTGATATTTACCATTCACAGGCTGACATTTCCCGCTTTACGAGGCAAACTGGATTCAAAGCTACTGTACCGTTTGAAGAAGGTCTCGACCGCACCATAAACTGGATGCGGACCGAACAGATTGATTAGGGGCTTAAGCCTCGTACATGGAAGTTGCATGATCACGAAAGAAATACTGGAATCCATTTCTCCCGAAGCGCGCGAAAAGGCCAAAACGTCTCTCAAGCTCCGCTTCAGGTATACAAACCACGACCATCCCTTCGTGGCGCAACTTATTCGTTTTGCATACAGCGAATTGCTGGAACGCCTCGCCCAAGGCATTGATACAGGAGAGATTCCGGAGCCGCCGACACCTTCGGAAAACCTGATGCCGCCAAGCTTCTCCCGCAAGTTCACCATGGACTCCATCCTTCAGCAGCGCATCAACCTCGTTGCACTCCCGCAACTGGTCGTTCAGCTACAGGAAGCGATTAATTCCCCCAAGGTCTCAGCCAGCGACATTGCCAAAATCATCAGCAACGACGTCAAGCTTACCGCCTCTCTGCTACGTCTCGTGAACAGCCCATTGTACGGACTGGTTTCCAAGGTGGAGACCGTCTCCAGAGCGGTTGCGATCATCGGTTTCAGGCCTCTGGCCAGCCTTGCCATGGGGGCGACGCTTATCAGCGGTTTCAACAAGCAATTGCACGGCACTTCGCTTGAAGAATTCTGGTTGCACAGCATTGCCTGCGCTTCCATTGCCAAACGGCTGGCTGAGCAAACCGGCAGGACTGAGCCCGAACGCTACTTTGTTGACGGTCTGCTTCATGATATCGGCCGCCTGTTCATTCTGGGCGGCTTTCCGGACGAGGCCGAGACCGTCTACAACTATGCCATCGGCCGCGGCTTGTCCCTGCATTTGGCCGAAGATGCTGTCTTCGGATTCAGCCATGTGGAGATCGGTTCCAACATACTCGACAAATGGAATCTAAGCCCTGCCACGACCCATGCCGTCCGTTTCCATCATACGCCGGATGAAGCGCCGGAGGATGACATCGACGATCATCACATCATCCACCTTGCAGATGCGATGGCCAAAGCGCTTGGTTACTATGCCCGAGGCGACTACTACGTCCCCACAGTCTCCCAGCTCTCCTGGGAGAAACTCGGACTCACGCCCCAGCAATTGGAAGAAACCATTGCCAACCTGCACCTTGAGATAGAAACCGTCTCGCAGATCATGCTGCATTCGTCGTTATAAATAGCGATAGCCTGAGAAAATCCCTCGTCTCATTGACGTGCAGGGCAGAATGTCATTAAAGGCATTCCTCGCTATTACGCTGACGTTTTCCCCACTGCTCTTTACTGCGTTTTATCGCAGAAACTACAGTGTTCGGCAGCCTGTTCATTTCCTACAACACATGCAAGGAGCCCCACCATGCAGACCCTTACAGGCAAACGTGTCCTTATGTTCGTGGACGATGTTTATGAAGACCTTGAGCTCTGGTATCCGAAGCTTCGTCTGGAGGAAGCCGGCGCGGAAGTTGTGGTCGCCGGTCCCCAAAAGGGCCACACCTACGCTGGCAAGCACGGCTATCCATGCACAGCCGATGCCGCCATTGCAGATATGGACCATAACACCTTCGACATGCTCGTGCTGGCTGGTGGATTCGCCCCGGACAAACTGCGCCGCGATCACAAGGTGCTGGAGATTACCCGCGCAATGCATGAAGCAGGCAAGCTTATTGCCCACATCTGCCACGCGGGATGGATCCCGATCTCTGCCAAGATCATGAAGGGCTATCGCTGCACATCCACTCCCGGGATCAAGGATGACCTTGAGAATGCGGGGGCCATCTGGGAAAACAAGTCCGTTGTTGTCGACCGCAACCAGATCAGCAGCCGCCGCCCATCCGACCTGCCGGACTTCTGCCGCGCCATTCTGGAATATGCGGCCGAAAAATAGGCTATTACAATTAAATGCTTGAAAGGCCCCATTGGGGCCTTTTTCATTTCATCCTACAAATTATGAGCAAGCGTTGTATCCAGCTGAATAGTGCTCGCAAGGAGTAGTACACCTTACTCACTGCTTATACCGCAACCCAATGCTGTCGAGGATTCCCATGACATCACAAGCAGACAGCACCACCCCAGACACATTCAAAGGGAAAGCAAAGAAGGGAAAATGCCCCTGCTTTCCCTCACAAAACATAAGGCCGATTGGAAGCGCTCCGCTTCCACGGCGGGATGGGTGCCCTTTCAATGGACAGCTTGGGCGAGGCAGGGGAGTCCAGAGGGGCCTTGCTGACCGGCTGAGGCCCTTCTGGTCCCGCTGAAGGCGGCAACGGGCAAAGCTAGCTAAGGCGTAATGTAGTCGGTGAAAGCCTACTCTAGATAATACTTACCAAGGCCCAGTTCGCAATACATGACAAAGGTAAAAGTAATAGGAAGGGATAAGAAGAAAGGATGGAAGGATGAGGCACTACCCCCAAAACAGAAAAACTCCGGCCCTCATCGGTTACCGGAGTTTTTCGTTTTGGAAATAAGTCTTGGCGGCGGCCTACTTTCCCACCAGCTCCCTGGCAGTATCATCGGC